>DASVEE010000037.1:0-80633 GCA_036380735.1 Thermoanaerobaculia bacterium
GCCAAGCCTCAGTCGACCCTGCGAACTAACGTGTTGACTGCGACGCCGTGCGCCGAGCCTATGGCAACCAGCGCCGCGGGTCGTACCCGCCCGCCGGAGGCCCCTCGTCGTTCCCTGTACCCACGGGCACAGAACCGGCACGAGGGCGCCCGTCCCGTTCAGGAGGCTTCGATGCACGCTCGGCGGTGGCTTTACGTGCTGTTGCTGTTGCTGTTCGCTCCTGCTTCGTTTGCCGTGGTGTCGGTCGGTGTGTCCGTGGTGGATGCTCCCGATCCGATCGATCGCGGGGAGTTGCTGACGTACACCATCACTCTCGATACGAACGCGAGTGATGAGCCGGCCGGTCATCTCGCGCTGTTCATGAACTACCCGGCGGGGACGACCTTTCAGTCGCTCGCCGCGCCTCCCGCGTTCACCTGCGTGAATCAGACGGTGGAGCTGCATTGCGTTGCGTCGAACTTTCCGGCCGATCAGACCGCCACGTTCACGGTGACGCTGCTCGTGGAGCCGGACGTGGCGGCGGGGACGGTGCTGACGACGACCACGCGCACGGAGGTCAACTTCCTGCCGCATGGGACGCCGGTGCAGACGCAGACGACCGTTTCGGCACTGCCGGTCATCACGTTCCTGCCGGGGCCGATGATGGTGACGGAAGGCGACAGCGGCAACACGCCGCTCGTGTTCACGCTGGTGCTCGACCAGCCGGCGCTGAGCGAGGTCCGTGTCGACTACGACACGTTCGGCGGCTTCGGCGCCACGGCCAATCAGGACTTTGTCGACACCGCCGGGACGGCGGTGTTCGCACCGGGGCAGACGCAGACCACCGTGACGGTGCAGGTCATCGGCGACACGCTCACCGAGCGCACGAATCCGCCCGAGGCAGTGGTCCTGCGGCTGACGAACCCGGTGAACGCGTCGATTGGTGAACCGGAGCGCGAGGGCTTCATCCACGAGGACGATCCGCCGCAGACGCTGGAGGTGTCGGGCCTCACGGCGCCGGAGAGCGCCGGCTTCATGACGCTGGTCTTCTCCACTCCGGCGCGCGCGGAGGAGCCGCGCACGTACACCGCGACGATCGAGCCCGGCACCGCCACTCCCGGCGCCGATTACGTCGCGCCGGCGCCGTTCACGTTCACCTTCGACGCCGACACGCAGACGCACACCGTGCAGATCCCGCTGATCCAGGACAACCTCACCGAAGGAAACGAGACGTTCATTGTTTCCGTCACCTGGGACACGCCGGGCGGCCCGGCGGAGTTCTTCCGCACCGCAACCATCACCGACGCCGCCGCCCCCGGCCCGGAACCGGTGCCCACTTTGTCGGAGTGGATGCTGATTGCCCTGGCAGGGTTGCTGGCGCTGGCCGCGGCCGTGCGGCTGCGGTAGGGGACGATAGGGCCAATAGGACGGATAGGACGGATAGGACCAATCGGACCAATAGGACCTATACAACTGCGGCCACTCTACGCAGGGTAGGGTGGCCGTATCGTTTCCCCGGTTCACTCCGGCGTGATGTACGCCCCCGTGATCCCGCCATCCACCAGGAACGAAGTCCCGTTCACAAACGACGATTCGTCGCTGGCCAGGAACAGCGCCGCGTTGGCCATTTCCTCCGCTTTGGCGAAGCGGCCCTGGGGGATGTGCACCAGGCGGCGGTTGCGGCGGGCGGGGTCGGCCAGCAGCTCCGCCAGCAGCGGCGTCTCGACCGGGCCGGGGCAGAGGGAGTTCGCGCGGATGTTCTTTCTGGCGAACTCCACCGCGATTTCGCGGGTCATCGCCAGGACGCCGCCTTTGCTCGCGGTGTATGCGATCTGCGGCACGGCCGCGCCCATGATCGCCACGAACGACGCGGTGTTGATGATCGAGCCGCCGCCGGCGCGCAGCAGCGCCGGGATCTGGTACTTGCAGCCGAAGAACACGCCCTTGAGGTTCACGTCGATCACGAGGTCCCAGATCTCCTCGGAGGTCTCGGTCACGCTGGTGTCGTCGTTGTGGAAGATGCCGGCGTTGTTGAACGCCACGTGCAGCGCGCCGTACGTCTCCTCGGCGAACCGCACCATCGCCTCGGCATCCTTCGCCTTGGAGACATCGGCGGCAAACGCGGACGCTTCGCCACCGGCCGCGCGGATCTCGTCCACCGTTGCCTGTGCCGCTTCCTGTTTCAGATCGACGACGACGACCTTCGCTCCCTCACGCGCGAAGAGCAGACACGATGCTTTGCCGATGCCGGACGCTCCGCCGGTGATGAGGGCGACTTTGTTCGCTAGACGCATGAATTGACCTCGTTTTCGGTTTTTGGTTTTCGGTTTTCGGTGCTCCGCTGCGCGATGGGCTCCGTGAAGCGGAGCACCGACAACCGAAAACCGAAAACCAACAACGCGCGCTCGCGCGCCTCACGCTTGCTCGAAATACCTCCTCCGCTCCCAGTCCGTCACGACCGCGTCGAACTTGCGCTGTTCGGTCCGGAAGAAGTGGAGGTAGTGCTCGACGACGGCGTCGCCGAGGGCCTCGCGCGCGAACGTGCTTTGCTCGAGCGCTTTGATCGATTCGGGAAGGTAGTGCGGGACCTGCGGCAGGTCCTGCGCGGCGTAGAGGTCGCCTTCGAAGGCGGGCGGCGGCTCGATCTGCTTCTCGATGCCGTCGAGCCCCGCGGCAATGGCCGCGGCGAACGCGAGGTACGGGTTCGCGTCGGCGCCGGCGGTGCGGCATTCGATGCGTAGCGACGAGTCGTGGCCGACGATGCGGAAGCCGGCGGTGCGGTTGTCGAAGCTCCACGCGATCCCCGTGGGTGCGAACGAGCCGGGGACGTAGCGCTTGTACGACGCCGGGTACGGCGCGAAGAACGCGAACAGCTCGCGCATGTGCGCCATCCAGCCGCCGAGAAACCAGCGAAAGGTCTGGCTGCAGCGGATGGGGCCGAGCTGCTCGTCGCCGGCGAAGAGCGGCTTCCCCTTCTTGTCCCACAGCGACAGGTGGATATGGCAGCTCGAGCCGGCGTAGCGCTCGTCCCACTTCGCCATGAACGTCACGGCCTTGCCGCACGACCAGGCGATCTCCTTCGCCGCGTGCTTGTACAACACGTGGCGGTCGGCCATCTCCAGCGCTTCGGCGTAGCGCAGGCCGATCTCCTGCTGGCCCGGTCCCCATTCGCCTTTCGACGATTCGACCGGGATGCCGCTGCGCTCGAGGTGCTGGCGGATCTTCGAGATCAGGAACTCTTCCTTGGTGCCCTGGAAGATGTGGTAATCCTCGATGAGGCGGCCGATCGGCTCGATGCCGACGAACTGCTTCTGCGCGACGTCTTCATAGGAATCCTTGAAGACGTAGAGCTCGAGCTCCGACGCGGCCATCGCGGTGTAGCCGCGCTCGTCGAGCCGCGCGAGCTGCTTGCGCAGGATGCTGCGCGGCGCGAACGGCACGAGGTCGTCGCTGTCCTCCTCGTACACGTCGCAGAGGACCATGGCGGTCTTTTCCTGCCACGACGCCACGCGCATGGTGTTCCAGTCGGGCACGGGATGAAAGTCGCCGTAGCCCTTCGCCCAGCTCGTGAACTTGTAGCCGGGTACCGGGTCCATGTCCATGTCGCACGCGAGGAGGTAATCGCACGCGTGGATGCCATGCTCGACGACGTCTTCGATGAAGAAGCGCGCCACGATGCGCTTCCCGACGAGCCGCCCGTACATGTCGGGAAAGACGACGAGGATCGTCTCGATGTCGCCGTCAGCGACGAGACGTTTGAGGTGGTCGAGGTCGATGAGGCCCATGGTTTTGTTGTCCGTTCGCGCGCGTGGTGCCCGTTGTCGGTTTTCGGTTTTCGGTTTTTCGTGCTGCGCTACGCGGGGAGCCTCGTGTGGCGCAGCACCGAAAACCGACAACCGACAACCGACAACCGCTTCTAGGTCACGTCAATGTACACGGTCTTCCACTCCGTATAGTGCTCCAGCGCCTGCAGTCCCAGCTCGCGTCCGACGCCGCTCTGCTTCACGCCGCCGAACGGCGCTTCGAGGTGGACGCTGGAGCCGGAGTTGATCGAGATGTTGCCGGTCTGGAAAGCGCGGGCGACGCGCATGGCGCGCGCGATGTCGCGGGTCCAGATGGAGCCGGAGAGGCCGTATGCGCTGTCGTTCGCCAGCCGCACGGCGTCTTCTTCGTCGCCGAACGGCATCACGGCGACGACCGGGCCGAAGATCTCTTCGCGCACGATGGCCATGTCGGGCTTCGCATCCAGGAAGACGGTCGGCTTGGCGAAGCAGCCGTCGTGCGAGCCGCCGGTGGCGAGCGTCGCCCCTTCGCTGCGTCCCTTGTCGACGTAGCCCATGACGCGGTCGCGATGGGCGGAGGTGACGAGCGGCCCCATCTCCGTGGCGTCGTCGAGCGGATCGCCCATCTTCACTTGGTCGAACGCGTCGACGAGCGCTTTGGAGAAGCGGTCATAGAGCGATTGCTGCACGAGGATGCGGCTGCGCGCGCAGCAGTCCTGCCCGGCGTTGCCGAGCGAGCTGCCGACGGCGGAGGCGACGGCGCGGTCGAAGTCGCAGTCGTCGAAGATCAGGTTCGCCGACTTGCCGCCGAGCTCCAGTGTCACGCGCTTGATGTCGTCCGCGGCGATCCGCATCACGTTCGCGCCGACTTCGGTCGAGCCGGTGAAGGAGATCTTGCGCACGACGGGATGGCGCACGAGCGCATCGCCGACTACGGAGCCGGAGCCCGTCAGGATCGTGAACACACCCTCGGGAAAGCCTGCTTCGAGGGCGAGCTCGCCGAGACGCATGGCGGTGAGCGGCGTCTGCTCGGCAGGCTTCAGCACGACGGTGTTTCCCATCGCCAGCGCCGGTGCCGACTTCCACGAGGTGATGGCGATCGGGAAGTTCCACGGCACGATGATTCCGCAGACGCCGACCGGCTCGCGGAACGACATCAGTACGCCGGGAGCCGCGCCGGGGATCGTCTGGCCGCCGATCTTGTTCGTCGCCCCGGCGTAGAACTCGAAGCAGTCGGCGGCGAGGGAGACCTCGTCGCGCGCGTCGCGAATCGGCTTGCCGACGTTGCGCGCTTCCATGCGCGCGAGCTCGTCCCCATTTTCGCGGATCAGGGTGGAGAGGCGGAGGAGGAGGCGTGCGCGCTCGCGCGTGTTGAGCTTGCGCCAGGCGCTGCCGGGGGCGAAGGCGCGCTCCGCGCCCCGCACGATGCGCTCGACGTCGCCTGCTTCATGCTGCGGCACGGTCGTCAGCGGCTCGCCGGTGGCGGGCTCGATCAGGGTGGTGGCCACGAGGCGTGCTCCTCTGCAAGCGTGTTGCCGGTCACGGTCACCATTCTTTCCGGAACCTAGCTTGAGGCTACCGGAACGCGAAAGACGTCAGACCGATGGGACGAATGCCTGTCCGTCCTCTTCGTCGAACTTCGTGATCCAATCAAGCATCCCGCTCGGAGGAATCTGCAAATGAACTGGAAGCCCCTGGTGCTCCTTGGTCTCCTTCTGTCCACGCCTGCGCTCGCGCAGGAGCTCTCCATCGGCAACGGCTCGACCGGCGCGCCGAACTCCAGCGACGCCGCCGGCGCCATCGTCCGCACCGATGTCGATCTCGTGCATCCCGCCAGTGCCGCCGGCACCGTCACGACGGTGCGGTTTCAGTACTCCGGCGCTTGCCCGGGAGGCGTGAAGATCAAGTTCTTCCGCCGCTTCAACGGCAGCCTCACGATGGTCGCGGAGCGCGGACCGTTCAACACCGCCAATGGTGCGAACACCGTCACGATGACGCCCGCGGTCACGGTGCGCGAGGGCGATCTGATCGGCATCACCCGCATGACGAACTGCTCCAGCCCGACTGCCTACGCCGGCTTCGTCAGTGAAGGCTACCTGCAGTTCGGCGGCGACGTCACCGGCACGGTCCCGATGGCCGCCGGTCTCAACCCCGGCGCCGTGCTGGCCCTCGGCGGCACCGGCACCGCGACGGAGTACCGCAAAGCCGTCATCCCCGTCGCAGGCTCCGCCGCCGGTGGCTTCGGCTCGTTCTTCCGCACTTCGGTGCAGCTCTTCAATCCGCACAGCACGGCGATCACCGGAAAACTGATCTTCCACCGCGCCGGCACCGAGGGTCTGCCGACCGACCCGACGGTGAGCTTCACGCTCGCGCCGCGTCAGGTCACCAGCTATCCCGACATCGTCGCGGCCGCGGGGGCGAACGGCCTCGGCAGCTTCGACCTCGTCCTGCCGGCAGCCGGCAGCTCGCGCGAGCCGATCATCGCCACCCGCGTCTTCAACGACGGCGGCGCCGCCGGCACCGCGGGCTTCAACGAGCAGTCCGTGGCTCTCGGCTCCACGAGCTTCATCAATCATCCGGTGATGGTCGCCGGCGTCACCGGCTACCTCCTCACGCCCGCGGACACGACGCGCCAGCGCCTCAACGTCGGCGTGCGTACGCTTTCGAGCGGGGCCGTGCTGACCGTCCGCCTGAAGGATTCGGCCGGGACCGTCATCCGCACCGTGACGAAGACCTACCAGCCGAACTGGTTCGAGCAGGTGTCGGCCGAGTCGTTCGTCGGCGGCGCCATCGGAGCGAACCAGCAGATCGAGATCTCCGTCAGCAGCGGCGGCGTCATCGTCTACGGCGCCAACACCGACAACACGACCAACGACCCCGCCATCACGTTCGCGTACGGAGTCTTCGCCATCGCGTAACCGCGAGTGTCGTCTTTAGACGTGACACGACACTAATCGGGTGGCAGCATCTCCGTCGGAGGCGGAGGTGCTGCCAGCGTGTGCCACCCGATGGCGGCCAGCACGATCGCCGCGCCGGCGATGGCGAACGGGGATGGCTTCTCGCCGAGGAACAGCAGCACCCAGATGGGATTGGCGATCGGCTCGATCATCCCGGTGAGTGAAGCCTGCGTCGCCGTGACGTGCTGCAGTCCCTTGACGAAGAACACGTACGCCACGCCGATCTGGAAGACGCCGAGCAGCGCCAGCACGATGAACGACCGCAGCGTCAGCGAAAGGTCGTCGTAGACGAACGGCAGCAGTACGATCGCGATGAAGACGTTCCCCCAGGTGATCGCCGACTGCGCGGCGTCGCGCTCGCGGCGGAGCAGCAGGATCAGCGCGGCGAAGAAGACGCTCGACACGATGGCCATGACGTTGCCGCTCATGCCGCGCGTCTCGAAGCGTCCGACGAAGAAGAGGGCCATGCCCGACAGCGCCACGGCGATGGCGATCGCGTCGCGTGCGCGCATCGCCTCTTTCACCACCAGCGGCGAGAACAGCATCACCCAGACGACGCCGGCGTACTGCAGGAAGATCGCATTCGCCGCGGTCGTCCACTTCGTGGCAGTGACGAACGTGACCAGGCAGGCGGCGTAGCTGACGATGATGCCGAAGAAGAGCGGCGTCGATTTCCACCGCCGCACGCCCCACACGTTGCGCCCGAAGAACAGCAGCAACGCGACCGAGGCGAAGAGCGAGCGGTAGAACGTCACCTTCAGCGGCGGGTCGTCGATGGCCTTGATGCCGATGCCCCCGGTCGACCACAGCAGAGCGGCAAAAAAGATCGAAAGAAGCCCGGCACGACGCATCGCGGCGCATTCTATGTCGTTGCCGACAGAGATCTTGCCGCCCGCGACCAGGTTGCTGTCGCGCGAGACCAGGTCGTTGCCGTTCGAGACCACGACGCCGGCCTGCGAGACAACAATATTGTCTTTCGAGTCAGCGAAGTTGTCTTTCGAGTCAATGTTGCTGACCTTCGAGACAATATTGTTGTCTTTCGAGTCAACGAAGTTGTCTTTCGAGTCAATGAAGTTGTCTTTCGAGTCAATGTTGCTGACTTTCGAGACAACGAGATTGTCTTTCGAGTCAACGTTGCTGACTTTCGAGACAATGTTGCTGACCTTCGAGACAATTTTGTTGTCTCTTGGGGCAGCGATGCCGTCGTCTGGAATGCGTTCGCGGTCCTATCGGTCCTAGCGGCTCTCCGCGACTTCCTCGCGTTCCGCGCGCTTCTTCTGCCGGGAGGTGATCCAGAACCCCAGCAGGCCGTTCACGACCATCAGCGCGTTCGTGACGACGAACACCCAGTTGCGTACGAGCACGCTGTAGATCGTGAAGCCGGCCGAGGCGGTGAGCTGGCCGAGGAACAGCCACATCGAGACCCCTTCGCTCGTGCCGTCGCGCCACTGCTTCAACACCTGTTTCGCGATGGTGAGGACGAGGATGACGGAGCTGGCCCAGCCGATGATTTCAGTCACGTTAGTTGGAGTAGTACGAGCCCCGCTCCATCTGCGTGCGCACGTCGCTTTCTGCCGGCGGGCACTGCAGCGGGTCCTCGGGTGGCGGCACGACGAGCGCGCACTCGCGCACGACCTCCGCCAGCATGTCGACTTCCAGCGGCTTGTTGAGCACCGCGGAGACGACCTCCGGGTCGATGTACACGTCTTTGTTGGGGTCGCGCACGGCGATGACGAACGTCGGCACGTCCGGGCGCTGCTCGCGGAACGCGCGCAGGAACGTATCCGCGTCGTTGCCGGGCAATCCGGTGTCGAGAAGGATCAGAGCGTAGTCACACGACGTGACCTTCCCGAGGGCGTCTGTACAACTCGTCGCCGTGTCCACCGACAGCGGCTGGTGGCGAAGAATCGTGAACAGCATGACACGCAAGACATCGTGGTCTTCGACGATCAGGACTCTTGGTTCAGGTTGCATAACACTGGCTTATTCCTCAAAAGCCGTGCCACGAAAACTTAGTTCGGCTCGTCGCCGGAAGACTGCGGCGCGCGCATCCTTTTGCGCCCCTCGCTGTCCGCGGGAGGACACTTCTCGAGCTGTTCGCTCGGCGTTCGCGAGTTGATGCAGCCGGTGACGGCTTCGACGAGCAGATCGATGTCGAACGGCTTGCGAAGCGTGCCGGCCACGAGTGCGGGATCGAAGTGGCGCATCTCCAGGCCGGCCGTCAGCACGAGCACCACGGGCCGGGCATCGCTCGGCTCCTGCGCCAGCTTTTCGAGCACGGCCCAGCCGCTCATCAGCGGCATCATCAGGTCGAGGACGACGAGCGCGTAGTGGCAGTTGGCGCACCTCTCCAGAGCGTCAACACCGTTGCGCGCCACGTCGACCTGATAGCCGCGTCGACGGAGGATCGTGAAGACGAGCGTACGGATCGCATCGTCGTCATCGACCACGAGGATGCGCTTCTCGTCCCTCATCATGACTCCCGTTCCGGGCAGTCGGGACATGGTAGTTATTTGAGCAAGTTTGCTGCCCGTTTACTTGACCAGCCGGGAGATCGTTTTGAACTCTTCGGTGCCCGAAACGACGGTCAATTCGAACAGCGCCATCTCCGTCGAGGTCAGCTTCGCCCCCTCGGAAACCATGCGCTGGATGGCGATGTCGCGGTTGCGTGGCGAGCGCGACGAAACCGCGTCGGCGACGACCGACACCTGACAGCCGGCGGCGAGGAGATCGGACACCGTCTGCCAGACGCAGACGTGGGCTTCCACGCCGGCGACGAGCACCTGCGGACGCTCCAGCGCGGCGAGCTGCGCCGTGAACGCGGTGCAGCCGTGTGCCGAGAAGCACGCTTTCTCCACCGGGCGGTAGCCGTGCGTCTCTTCGAGCACACGGCGGAGCGGCTCCACCGTCGGGCCGAGCCCTTTCACGTACTGCTCGGTGACGATGGCCGGAATGCCGAGAGCGTGGGTGCCGCGGATGAGACGGTCGACGTTCTTCACCAGCTCTTTGGCGCCGTCGATGACCGGCAGCAGCTTTTCCTGCACGTCGATGAGAACGAGGATGGCTTTGTCGCGCGTGAGACGGGGCATGGTGTGCGCAGTCTATCGCGCTCTACGCCACGCGATTCACCACGGGCTGCCCCCGCAGGAAGCGCACGACGTCCGTGGCCGCCAGCCGCGCCATCGCGTTGCGTGCTTCTTCCGTCGCGGAGCCGATGTGCGGCGCGAGCACGACGTTCTTCATCGTCAGCAGGCGCCCGTGCACGATGGGCTCGCGCTCGTAGACGTCGAGCGCGGCGCCGCGGAGGTGGCCGCTGTCGAGGGCGTCGCAGAGCGCTTCCTCGTCGACCAGCGGCCCCCGTGCGGTGTTGACGAGGTACGCACCTGCTTTCATCCGCGCGAGCGATTCGCGGTTGATGAGGTGCCGCGTGCCCTCGGTCAGCGGCGCATGAATCGAGAGGATGTCGCTCGTCGCCAGCAGCGGCCCGAGGTCGTCACCGCGATGCGTGCCGCTGACCTCCATTCCGAATGCACGGGCACGCGTCGCGACGGCGCTGCCGATGCGTCCCATGCCGAGGATGCCGAGGCGCCTGCCCTGGAGCGAAGCGCCGAGCCACGCCAGCGGCTCCCACTCACAGCGCCCGCTGCGCCGCACGTCGGCATCGCCTTCGACCAGCCGCCGCGTCACGGCGAGGATCAGCGCCATCGTCAGGTCAGCCGTGGCCTCGGTCAGCACCCCGGGCGTGTTCGTGACGACGACGCCGAGCTCGCGCGCCGCGGCGACGTCGATGTTGTTCGTGCCGACGGCGTAGTTCGCGACCATCCGCAGGTGAGGGTTGGCCTGCAGCACCGTGCGCGTGATCGGATCGGACAGCAGCACGATCGCCGCATCCGCATCCCCCAGGATCGCGATCATGTCTTCCTCCGAGCGGGCCTGCTCGGTCGGGTGCTCGATGACGTCGCAGTCCTGCGAAACGATCGCGCGCGCGATCGCCGGAAAGGCCGCGGTGAGGACGACGGTGTGTTTCACGCGGCGACTTTATCGCGGGAACCGCAATGGGACGAATGGGACAGATAGGACAGAGGCGCTGCCGGTTTCCGTCCTATTCGTCCTATCGTCCCGTTCCTTCCGCCGACGCCGTTGTAAATCCTTGGCAACCGCATTGACTGTTGCGCGGTCCGCGGGCCTACATTGGCTGCATGCTCGCCGCGGTTGTGTTCGTCCTCTTCACTCAGGCGCAGCCGCCGCCGGTGGTGTTCATCGGCGACGAAGCCGCCTTCGAGGCCACGGAGACGCCGGAGCGTTTCTGGGACTTCATCGACGCCCCGGAAACCACGCACGCGGACCGCATCAAGGCCGTTCGCTTCTTCGTCGAGCGCGATCCGTACCTCTCTCCCGCGTTTCTGAACCGGCTGTTCGTGAGACAGCGCCAGGTGGAGGTCACCAGTTCCCTCGGCGACACGCTGCACCTGCTGAACGTCCAGCTGCTCCTCGACGGCCGGCCGCCGGACGGTTACGTAGACGCGTTGCTGGCGCTGCCGTGCACGAACGGCCGCGACGCGCGCCATGTCCTGCATTGGACGCAGTACTGGGCCGGGCTCTCCCGCCGCATGACCCCCGAGATTATCGCCACCTGGGTCGAGCTCGCGCGCAAGTATCCCGACCTGCGGGGCGACCTGATCGACAGCATCTTCCGCACGGTCGAGCTGGTGCCTGAGCCGGAGGTCTTCGGTCTCGCCGAGGTGGCGCTCGTCGAGCTGCTCGACGTGACGAAAGATTCCGAACTGCAGCGGTTCACGCGCGGCTTGCGTCATCTGCATCCCGCGCGTCCCGACGCGCTCGAGCTGCTCGTCGCGCGCCGCATCAACAGGATGAACCGCGAGCTGCACGCGCAGAACCGGGGCGCCGCTGCGTATCAGTTCTTTCTCCACGCGACGCACGAGCAGGTGAGCGAGCCCCAGTCCAATCACCTCGACTCATCCCAGCACGAGGCGATGTTCAGCCGTTTCCGCACGTGGTACTGCGGGCATCAGGAGGAGCTGATCGCGGCCGGCCGGGCGCACGCGCCGCGTCTCCGCGTGTACGAGGAGCAGCTCACCCGGGTGAAGACGTGCGCGGCGGAGTGACGCGCGGCGTCAGATGGCGTGCCGCCGCGCCTTCACCGCCGTCACCAGCGCCCCATCCAGCTCCAGCAACTGGTCCGCGATGGCGATGATCCTTGGATTGGGCATGGCGATGGGGCGCTGTTCCATCACGCGGTCGACGGCGTCCTCTTCGTGGCCGGGGCCGAGGCGGATGGCGTGGAAGATCACGGCGGCCGCGGCGGAGCGGCTGATGCCCGCGGCGCAGTGGATGATCACGCGGCCCGCGCCGGGCGGCAGCTCGCGCGCGGCGTCGATGATGCGGCGGACGTCGTCTTCCGTGGCGCCGGTCTGGTCGGTGGTGTCGTCGAAGAGGAGGCGCAGCTTCCGTTCGACCGAGCCGTAGCCGTGGGGCGGCTGGTCTTCGCGGCCGCCGATCGAGACGAGGAACGTCACGTCGGCGCGCCCTTCCGGCGACGAGAGGATCTCGCTCGCCTCATCGCGGCTGCAGACTTCGATGATCACTTCCTGGTTTTCTGTCCGAGGATCCATCCGAGTAAGAACACTCCACCGCCGATGAAAAGCAACTTCACTTCCAGCCGGACGTCGCCGCCGAAGACGCCGATCGACAGCGCCACCGGCAGGATGATCAGGCCGGCGATCTGCAGCAGACGTCCGACGTGCGTCACGGCTTCGCCACGATGACGAGGAGGTCGTCCTCGATCAGGCTCTGGGGCGTCTCCACGATCCGTCCCAGCTCGCGGTCTTCGCGGCGATAGATGATCGTCGCCACCTTCTCGATGCGGTTCGCCTTCACCAGCGCCTCCGGCTGCAGTTTGTCGCGGTCGACGGCGACGAACGAGACCGGCAGCTTGACGCCGTACTGCTGTTCCAGGTCGTCGACGATGCGCAGCAGCTTCGGAACCTCGCGCTGGCTGTCGTCGCACCACGTGCCCATGAACACCTCGAGGCGGTCGCCGGCGCGGACGTAGCTTTTGAGCATCTCCACGATGGCCATGTCTGGCTGGTACGCGGCGCGTCCGTCGCTATAGCCGGGAAGCTGCATGAGCCGCGCGCGCTCGATGGCGCCGATGACCACGGGGAGCGGTGCGCTCTCCGCGGCCACGACCTGCTGCACGCCGGGGTGCGGCTTCTCGTCGATCGTGATCGTCTCCACCTTGTCGCCGCGCTCGATCTGGTCGACCACGCCGTTCAACCCGTCGTAAGCACGCGCGAACACCGTGTAGCCGCCGTCGAGGTGCGGTTGCGGCGAGTGCGTGATGAAGAACTGCGAGCCGCCGGTATCGGGGCCGGAGAGCGCCATGCCCACCGCGCCGCGCGTGTAGCGCTGCATGTTGATCTCGTCGCGGATCACGTAGCCGGGCCCGCCGCTCTGGTCGTTGCGCGGATCGCCGCCCTGCACGACGAAGTTCGGCACCACGCGCATGAACGTCGTGTTGTCGAAATACTTCTGCTTCGCCAGTTGCGCGAAGTTCCACGTCGTCATCGGCGCGTCCTGCGTGAGGAGCGCGAGCTCGACGAGTCCGCGCGTCATGTGGATCGTGGCCGTGTGCGGCTGGCGCGACCAGCGCACGATGTCCTCGTAGTCTTTCTGCGTGTAGCGCGTGGGGAGCGGCGTGAACTGCGGGCGCGCGCGTTTCAGGTCGTTCTCGATGGCGTCCGCGGCGACGCGGCGGATGACCGGGTCGCTATCCGCGAGCAGCGCCTTCAGGTACGTGTAGCGGCCGTCGAAGTCGATCTTGGCGACGGCGGTGAGGGCCTCGATGCGCGCGTCGTTCATCGTCTGGCCGCGCTCTTTCTCCTCGGCCGCCCGCAGCGTCGCGGCGCGCTCCGCGTTCGGGATCGTGTCGGGACGCGCGACCGCGTAGCGCTTGATCGCTTCGGCGCGCACGACCGGATCGGTGTCGGCCATGCCGGCGCGGATGAGATCGAGCTCCGCGTGCACGTTGTTGTCAGGGATGTTGGACAGCGCGGCCACGCGCACGAGCGCTTCGGCATCGCGTCCGAACTGCGCGCGCAGCGGCTGCCCCACGGGCGCCGTGGACGACGCCTCGAGGATGCGCAGTTTGCCCCAGCTCGTCGGCTCGACGAGGTTCGTCATGCCGCCGCTGCCGAGGTGCTTGACGATGGCGCCGGCGACGAGCTCGCGGTCCCAGCGGGAGCCGACGAACTGCATGTTGAAGAGCTGCTGCTTCGCCGTTTCGTTGATGCGGGCGTAGTAGCCGAGCAGGTCGATGGCGTTGGCGCGGACGCCGGGGTCGGCGTCGTCGAGCACCGCGCGGATCAGCGGCAGGTCGTCGATGCGGACCAGTGTCGGCGTCTTGTCGTAGACGCGCCCGAGGGCGACGATGGCGTTGGTGCGCACCCACGGGTGAATGTCGCCGAGCGCGCGGAGGAGCAGCGGCGCGGAGTCGGGCTCCCCGATGCGGCCGAGCGCCGCGGTGGCGTAGGCGCGCGTGAGGACGTCCGGATCGGTCATCAGCAGCTCGAGCTGCGGGCGCGCAAGCGGCAGCGCGCGGCGCGACAGCGCGTACGCCGCGGCCTGGCGGACGTTCGTGGAAGGGGCGGCGAGCGCGCGCAGCGCTGCCTGCATGGCCTCGTCGCTGTTGAAGCGGAAGAGGTAGCGGATCGCGCGCACGCGGACGCCTTCGGCCCACGACTCGCCGGTGGCCCAGACGTAGCGGCTGATGCTGGCCGGGTCGGCAATCTTGGCGAGTGCTTCGATGGCTTCGGCGGCAACGGTGGCGTCGGCGTCGCCGGTGAGGTGGAACAGCGTGTCCTGCGCCTGGCGCTCGCCGGTCTCGCCGAGGGCGAAGGCGACGGCCTGGCGCACGTTGCGGTCCGGATCGCGGGAGAGGACGATCAGCTCGTCGACGCCGGCCTGCTTCTCGTGCCACTCGCGCTCGTTGTTGCGGTTGCGGTCGTAGAAGGTCTGCGACCCGATGCGCCCGAGGGCGAGAGCGATGCGCTGCCGGTGCAGAGGATTCGTGTGCTTGACCCAGGCGTCGACGAACGCCGGATCGTAGGCGCGCTGATCCTCGAGCTGCAGCACCCGCGCTTCCTCCTCGAGCGTGAACCCATGCGCCGAGACTTCCGGCTCTTTCGGAGTCGTGTCGGGCGGTGGGGGAGGCGTGGCGGTCTGACAGGCCAGGAAAAGGAAGACGAAGATCGGGGTCAGCTTACGCATCGCGGCGAATGATACAGAGCAACGGGGAGGACGATAGGACGAATGGGACAAATAGGACGAATGGGACAAATGGGACGGCGGTGTCGCCGGGCGCAGCCGTACCGTGGTGTTGCCGTGGCAAGTGGCGCTTAGCCGCCAGCGTGGCGGACACGCGGTCGTCCTATCGGTCCTATTCGTCCCATCCGTCCTATTCGTCCCATCGTTCCCGGCGGCGCAGGTAGACTGCGCGCAGTGATCGAGGTCGCCTCACTTTCCCGCCGTTACGGGCGCCGCTGGGCTTTGGCGGACGTGTCGTTTCGTGTGCGGCCGGGGTCGGTGGTCATGCTGACGGGGCGCAACGGCTCCGGGAAATCCACGTTGCTCCGTGTCCTGGCGACGGCCATCCGCCCCGACCGCGGCTCCGCCCGGGTCGGCGGCTTCGACGTCGTCACCCAGCGCGAGGACGTGCGCCGGCTGACGGCGCTCCTCAGCCACCACAACTACCTCTACGAATCGCTCACGGCGCAGGAGAACCTCGCCGTCGTGGCGGAGCACCTCGACCTCCCGCGCTCGGCCGTGGCGCCGATGCTCGCCCGGGTCGGCCTCGAATCGCGCGGCGGCGACCTCCTCTCCACCTTCTCCGCCGGCATGCGCAAGCGCCTCTCCTTCGGCCGTGTCCTCCTCCAGGCGCCGAAGGTCGTCCTCCTCGACGAGCCGTACGGCGCGCTCGACCCCGAGGGCTTCACGCTCGTGGAGGACGTCGTGCACGAGCTGAAAGCCAGCAACGTCACGGTCCTCATCGCCACGCACCAGTGGGAGCGCGTCGGCGCCTACGCCGACGAGAGGCTCGACCTCGAAGCGGGGAGGCTGCGGTGAGCGCGCGCTACGCGCGGGATGCGCGGTTTTCGGTTTTCGGTTTTCGGTTGTCGGTGCTGCGCTGCACCGGGCTGTTCGCCGGGCGCAGCACCGACAACCGACAACCGAAAACCGAAAACCATCGCTTCTCCCTCAGGAGACAGCGATGATCCCCTCCCTCCGCAAAGAGCTCCTCCTCCAGTGGCGGACGCGGGCACAACTGCTGGCCGTGTTCGTCTTCGGCGCGGCGTCGCTGCTGCTGTTCAGCTTCGCCATCGGGCCGAACGCGCAGGCGCTGCGGACCTTCTCCGCGGGCTTCCTCTGGCTGGCTCTGCTGCTCTCCTCGACCCTCACCCTCAGCGAGTCCTTCCACGCCGAAATGGAGAACCGCGCCCTCGAGGGGATGCTGCTGCTGCCGGTGAACCCTCGCGCGCTCTACTACGCCAAAGCCATCGCTAACTGGCTGCAGCTCATCGCGTTGGGCGTCATGCTCGTCCCCGTGATGGTCATTCTCTACGACGCCGGGACGACCGACGTCCACAAGCTCCTCCTGGTCATCATCCTCGGGACGGCCGGGCTCTCCGCGCCGGGGACGCTCTACGCCGCCATGACCGCGCAGCTCAAGGCGAAACAGACTCTCCTCCCGCTGCTGTTGTTCCCCCTGATCGTTCCGGCGCTGCTCGCCTCGGTCAAGGCAACTTCGCTCGTCATCCTCGGAGACCCGATGAATCAGGCCCGTTCCTGGATCACCCTGCTGGCCGCGTTCGACCTCATCTATTGGTCACTTTGCGGGCTCCTGTACGCGCGCGTCATCGAAGAGTGAGAGACAATACGCACATGGTCCAACGGTCACGGGTGCCATACCTATGGCTCGCTCTCGGTGTCGCCTGCCTGCTCTTCGGGTCGTATCAGGGACTCTTCGTCGCTCCCGCCGAGCAGTACATGGGAGACGTCCAGCGCATCATGTACGTGCACGTCCCGACCGCGTGGAACTGGATGCTGGCCGTCATCTTCTCCTTCATCGTGGCCATCGGCTTCCTCTTCACGAATGACTACAAGTGGGACGCGCGCCTCGAAGCGGGGTTGGAAGTCTCCGTCCTCCTCGCGTTCCTGCTCTGTTGCCAGGGCTCGATCTGGGCGAAGCCGACGTGGGGCGTCTGGTGGGACTGGGATCCGCGCCTGACGTCGACGGCCGTGCTGCTCTTCTCGATGCTCGGCATCCTCGCGCTGCGCCGCTTCGTCGAGGACGCGCCGCGCCGCGCGATCTGGTCCGCCGTGGCGACGATCATCGCCTCGGTCGACCTTCCCATCGTCTACATGTCGGTCAAGTGGTGGAACTCGCTGCACCAGCAGCAGTCGACGCCGCAGACCGTTGCCTCCGCCTTCCATCTGCCGTTGCGCGTCAACGCCCTCGGCATCCTCTTTCTCATGATCGGCTTCCTCATGCTGCGGACGCGTCTCGCGGCGCTGCGCCTCGAGCACGAGCTCGCCGCGCCGCCGCTCTACGCGCACGAGGAAGCAGGAGAGCTCGCATGAACACCGGAATCGTTCAAGGCGGCTGGGAGTTCGTGGTGGCCGCGTACGCGTTGACCGGAACCGCGTTCCTCGTCTACGGCATCTCGCTGTGGACGCGGCTGCGCAGGGAGCAGAAATGACCACCGCCACGACCGATCCCATGCCCACCGCCACCGACTCCATGCGGAAAAAGACGCGCCTCTTCATGGTCGGCGCGTTCGCCGTCGCCGGCATCGCTTTCGCCATCATCGCCGGGAGCGGCATCAACGAGAACCTCGTCTATTACTGGACGCCGGCCGACGTGCACCAGGCCGGTGACAAGGCCTACGGCGCCTCCATCCGCCTCGGCGGCATGGTCGTCCCCGGCTCCATCGTCCGCCACCCCGGCTCCGGCCTCGAGTTCACCGTCAAGGACGCCACCAAAACCATCCGCGTGAAGTCGTCCGGCGTCCCGCCGCAGATGTTCCGCGAGAACATCGGCGTCGTCGTCGAAGGGACGATGGTGCCGGGCGGCCACTTCGAGTCCAACCGCCTCATGGTTTCCCACAACAACGAGTACAAAGTGCCCGAGGCAGGTCACCCCGTGGACCGGAAAGAGCTCGAGCGCATGATGAAATCGGTCGAACAAGGCAGCGAATGATCGCCCTCCTCGGAAAAAACCTCATCCTCATCTCGCTGCTCGTGTCCGTGGCCGGCGCGCTCGTCGGCTTCGTCTCCGGCCGCACCGGCTCCGTCGACGGCCTCCGGTGGTCGCGCCGCTTCGCGTACCTCTACGCCGCGCTCATGGTCGCGGCGACGTTCGTCATGGAGTACGCACTCCTCACGCACGACTTCTCCGTCAGCTACGTCGCGCAGGTCGGCTCGCGCTCCGTCCCCACGTGGGTGACGATCGTCAGCCTCTGGTCGTCGCTCGAAGGCTCCATCCTCTTCTGGGGCCTCGTCCTCGGGCTCTACATCGCCGGCGCCACCTGGTTCACGCGGCGCGACAACGCCGAGACGATGCCCGACGCGATCGGCATCTGGCTGGCGACGGGCGCGTTCTTCAGCTTCCTCATCGCCGGCCCGGCCAATCCGTTTCACACCGTGCCGAACCCGCCGTTCGACGGCCCCGGTCCGAACCCACTGCTGCAGAACCATCTGCTGATGGCGATTCACCCGCCGTTCCTCTACCTCGGCTACGTCGGCATGACGATCCCGTTCGGCTTCGCCTGCGCGGCGCTGCTGCGCGGACGCCTCGGCGCGTCGCTCACGCGGCCACTGCGCGCGTCGCTCCTCCTGCCGTGGTCCTTCCTCACGATCGCCATCATGCTCGGCGGCTGGTGGGCCTACGAGGTCCTCGGGTGGGGCGGCTACTGGGCGTGGGATCCGGTCGAGAACGCGTCGCTCCTGCCGTGGCTCACCGCCACCGCCGCGCTGCATTCGATGCTGGTGCTGGAGCGGCGCGGCATCCTCAAGGGCTGGACCGTCACGCTCGTCCAGGCCACGTTCCTCCTCGTCCTGCTCGGCACCTTCATGACGCGCTCCGGCGTGTTCAACTCCGTCCACTCCTTCACGCAGAGCGCGATCGGACCAACCATCCTCGTCTTCCTCGCCATCTCCCTCATCTTCTCCATCGCCCTCCTGGCGATGCGCATCGATAAGCTCGAAGCCGAGGGGCGGCTCGAAGCGCCGCTCTCGCGTGAGGGGATGTTCCTCGTCAACAACCTCATCTTCGTGCTGCTCACGTTCACGGTGCTCGTCGGTACCGTGTTCCCGCTCGTCGTCGAGGCCTACAACGGCAAGCAGATGAGCGTCGGCCGTCCGTACTTCGACGCCATGGCCGTGCCGCTCGGCGCCGTGCTGCTGTTCCTCCTCGGCGTCGGACCGGCGCTGCCGTGGGGCCGCGCGTCGCGCGAGCAGCTCCGCAGGAAGCTCGTCCTCCCCATCGCCGGCGCGGCGGTCTTCGCCACCGTTGGTTTCGCCGTCGGCATCCGCAGCCCGTGGACGCTCCTGACGCTCGCCTTCGGCGGCTACGCCGCGTGGGTCACGATCGGGGAGATGTTCCTGCCGATGCTGCAGCGGATGAGGAGCGGCGCGTCGTTCGGCAACGCGCTCGTCGAAGGGCAGCTCCGCCGCGGACGCCGCCGCACCGGCTCGTACATCGTCCACGCCGGCGCCGTCATCGTCATCATCGCCATCGCCGTCGGCACCACGATGAAGACGCAGAGCGAGCACCAGCTCACGAAGGGGCAGACGGTCGAAGCGCGCGGCTACACGCTCCGCTTCAACGGTGTCGAGCAGCGCAGCGAGCCGCATCGCACCGCCACCATCGCCAACTTCGACGTCTTCCGCGACGGGAAGCTCGTCACGCAGCTCGGGCCGCGCATGAACCAGTACCAGATGATGCGCGAGCCGATCGGCACCCCCGACGTCTACACGACCGCCGGCGGAGACCTCTACCTCTCGCTGATGAACGTCGACATCGCCTCGCAGAGCGTCGGCATTCACGTGATCGCCACGCCGCTCGTCGTGTGGATCTGGCTCGCCGTCATCGCCATGGGCCTCGGCGGCCTGATGGCGCTCTTCCCGCCGCGCCGCAGCGCCGTCGCACAGACCGCCGTGGCGCCGCCGCCTGAACCCGCCGTCGCCGTTCCGACGGAGCCGGAGACCGCATGAACCGGACAGTGCTCATCGTCGGCGGACTCCTCGCCGCCACGCTCGTCGGCCTGCTCACGCTTTCGCTCGACCGCGATCCGCAGGCCATCGCCTCGCCGCTCATCGGGCGCGAGGCGCCGACGTTCGCGCTGCGCGAGATCGGCACCGGACGCACCGTCGACCTCGCGCAGTTCCGCGGCAAGCCTGTCGTCATCAACTTCTGGGCGACGTGGTGCGCGCCATGTTGGGAAGAGCACCCGGTGCTCGTCGCCAACGCCCGCCGCACGCCGAACGTGCAGTTCGTCGGCGTCGTCTTCCAGGACACCGAGGAGAAGATCCAGAACTTCCTGAACGCGCGAGGGTCGGGCTATCCGACGCTCGTCGACGTCGAGGGGAAGACCGCCATCGCCTACGGCGTGGGCGGCGTGCCGGAGACGTATTTCCTCGATGCCACCGGCAAGATCGTCGCGAAGTACAACGGGCCGATGTCGACCGACATCCTTCAGGAGCATCTGCAGAAGGTGATGCAATGAAACGTCTCGCCCTCCTCGTGATCGCGCTCGCCGTCGCCGCGCCGTACCTCGTCCATGCGCTGCAGGTCCAGCCGGCGCTCAAGGTGCCGGATGCCGAGCAGTTCGTGGGCAAGCCCAAAGGAACGGCGCTCGCGGGGCAGGCGCTGTACCTCCGCACGAACCAGGTGGCGGCGCTGCTGCGCTGCCCCGTGTGCCAGGGGCTCTCCGTCGCCGACTCCCCCTCGGAGATGGCCGTCAACATGAAGGGGCAGGTGCGCGAGCTCCTGCAGCGCGGCTACACCGAAGCGCAGATCCTGCAGTACTTCGAGCTGTCGTACGGACAGTTCGTCCTCCTCGAGCCGAAGTTCGAAGGCGTCAACACGCTCGTCTGGCTGCTGCCGCTCGCGGCGCTGATCGGCGGCGCCGTCGTCGTCTACTTCGTCCTCCGCAAACTCTCCGCACCGACCGCTGGCCAGAGGCCCGCGGCGAATGCGCCACGACCTGACGATCCTTACCTGGCGCGCGTGCGCGAGATGGTCGGTGGCGAAGGGAAATCATGAACGGATCGACTGACTGGATGAGCGCCGTCGCCATCCTCACGGGTGGCCTGATTCTCGGCTCGCTCATCGTCTATTTCTTCAACCGCCGCAAAGGCAAGCGCCTCGGCGGTGAGGTCGACCTCGAGCTGCGCGACCTCGAAGCGAAGCGCGAGCTCCTGCTCCAGCAACTGCGCGACCCCGACACCGGCGGCGAAGAGCGCACCCGGCTCGAGATCGAGACCGCGCAGGTGCTGCGCGCGATCGACGAGCACGGCACGCGCAGGCGCACCAGCGCGCCCGATCCCGCCGCCGCGGCTTACGCCGCGCAGACCTCCGCGCGCGCCGGCATGGACCCGACGTTCAAGGGCTTCCTCTGGGGCTCCGCGACCACCGCCGCGCTCTTCCTGCTCGGTTTGTTCGTCATGCAGACCGCGAAGCCGCGCGCCGAAGGGGAGTCGCCCGTCGGCGGCGGCCCGCCGATGTCCGCGCAGCAACAGCAGCAGATGCAGCAGCAACAGCAGCCGTCGACCGATCCGGCCGTGCTGCAGCTCGAGGCGGCGGTGCGCGGCAATCCGAACGACCTCCGCCTCCGCAACCAGCTCGCGCAGGCGTACCTCGAGCGCGAGAACCTCATGGGCGTCTTCGAGCAGACCAAGTTCGTCCTCGAGAAAGCGCCGAACGACGCGACGGCGCTGACCTACCAGGCACTCGTGCGCATGGCCATGGGCCAATCCGACGAAGCCGGACAGATGCTCGAGCGCGCGACGAAGAACGACGCGCAGAACCTCGACGCCTGGGTCGCTCTCGCCTGGCTGCGCACGCAGCAGGGACAGGCGCCGGCCGCCGAGAGCGCCATCGCCGAAGCCATCAAAGCGCATCCCGAGCAGAAGCCGCGCCTCGAACAGGTGCTGACCGAAATGCGCGCCGCCGCGGCGCAAGGCGCCGGCCAGCCGCCGCAGCAGGCGGGCACCCAGTTGCCGCCCGACCATCCCCCGCTGTCCTCGGCCGGTCCGGCCGCCGCGTCCGGCCCGGTCATCCGCGTGACGCTGCAACTCGACCCCGCCGCGCAAGCCCGAGCCTCGGCGTCAGGCGTCATCTTCATCACCGCCCGCCCCGCCGGCGTGACCGCCGGGCCGCCGATCGCCGCGAAACGCGTGTCCGCGACGGCTCTGCCGATCACGGTCGAGCTGAGCAGCGCCGACTCCATGATGGGCCAGCCCCTCCCCGACAGCGTCCGCATCGAAGCAAGACTGGACAACGACGGCGACGCCGCCTCCCGGAACCCCACCGACCCGATCGCCGCGCAGGACCGCGTGGCGCCCGGCAGTGCGGTGACCCTGGCGCTGAAGTAAGGGAACGATAGGACGAATAGGACCTATGGGACGAATAGGACCTATGGGACGCTGCGCACTTGTCCTATTCGTCCTATCCGTCCTATTCGTCCCATCGTCTCCTGCGGTGCTACACTCCCCCTCGCAGTAGGAAGCCTGGGGGTGGCCGCCAACGGCCTGAGATCAAACCCTTAGAACCTGACCCGGTTCGGACCGGCGTAGGGAAGGCGGAAGAGGCGCGGATCGCCTCTTTCTTGATCAGCTCCACGGCCTCCTGGAAAGGAACTTTCCATGAGGACAATCACCACACTTCTTTTTCTTCTTCTCTTTTCCACCACGAGCTCCGCGGCCACGATTCGCGCCACGGTGACCGATGCGCACGGGAACCCCGTCGCCGGCGCCGCTGTCTCCGCGAATGGCCGCTCCACCACCACTGACGCCAGCGGCAGCTTCGTCCTCGAAGTCGCCGATGGCAGCGCCCTCCGCATCACCCACCCCGCGTTCCAGACCGTGCAGCGCCGTGTCGCCGGCGATGAGACCATCACGCTGACGCCGGCCTTCGCCGAGTCGATGGAGGTCTCCGGCATTCGTGCCGAGGCGGAGGTGCCGGTGACGAAGACGGACGTCGACCGCGAGACCATCGAGCGCCAGTACCACGGGCAGGACATCCCCATGCTCCTGCGCGACACGCCGTCGCTCAACTCGTGGACCGAGTCGGGCGTCGGCGGCTCCGGCTACTCGTACTTCACGCTCCGCGGGATCTCACCGACGCGCATCAACTTCACGCTCGACGGCGTGCCGCTTGCCGATTCCGAGGACATGGGGACGTACTTTGCCGACTTCCCGGATCTCGCGCGGTCGCTGCAGAGCATCCAGATCCAGCGCGGCGTCGGCACGTCGACGGTCGGCTCGCCATCGTTCGGCGGCTCGGTGAACCTGCAGAGCATCGACCTCGCGCAGGATCAGAGCACCGAGGTGGTCCTCGGCGGCGGCTCGTTTGGCAACCGGCAGGCGAGCGTCGGCTTCCAGTCGGGCGCGCTCGCCGGCGGCCTGACGCTGTATTCGCGCCTCTCCTTCATCGAGTCCGACGGCTATCGCGAGCACTCCGGCATCGAGCAGCACAACCTCTTCGTCAGCGCGGCGAAGCCCGTCGGCGCGGGGCTGCTCAAGCTCACCGGTTTCACCGGCCACGAAGACCAGGGGCTCTCCTGGTACGCCAGCGACGTCGATACGCTGCGCGCGAATCCGCGCGACAACCCGTTGCGCGAGGACGAGACCGACAGCTTCGGCTACGACCTCGCGCAACTCCAGTACGTGCGGCCGGTCGGGGAGCACGCCGACATGACCGCGTCCGCGTACTACCAGCGCGGCTACGGCTGGTACACCGTCTTCGACTACACCGACGAGCAGCTCCGCGAGTACGGCCTCGACGGCATGCTTCTCGGCTCGATGCTCACGTACAGCAAACGTGCTGGCGCGCTGACGACGCAGTACGGTCTCCATGTCAACCGCTTCAAGCGCGATCACACGCGCGACATCGAGGCGACGGACGTGCGCGAATACGCCAACTACGGCGTCAAGTCCGAAGCGAATGCCTTCGCCAAGGTGAACTACGACCTCGGGCGCTGGAACCTCTACGGCGACGGCCAGTTGCGCACGGCGGCGTTCAGCTACCACGGCGACATCGAGCTGGAGGACGTGCGCTGGACGTTCTTCAATCCCCGCATCGGCGCGCGCTACGCCCTCAGAGAGCAATCGGCCGCGCAATCGAGCGTCTACGTCTCGGCCGGCATGTCCACGCGCGAGCCCGGCCGCAATGACCTGTTCCACGGCGAAGACAACCCGTCGATCGCGTACGACCTCGATGCCGTGAAGCCGGAGCGCGTTTACGACTTCGAGGCCGGCTGGAACTACAGCGGCACGCGCGCCACGCTCGCGGCGAACGTCTACGCGATGGAGTTCCGCAACGAGATCGCCGCGACGGGCGAACTTTCCGAGATCGGCCTCGCGCTGCGCCGCAACGTCGACCGCAGCTACCGCCGCGGCGTCGAGCTCGAGGCGTCGTGGCAGCTCTCGCCGATGGTCCGCCTGCGGAGCAACGCGAACCTCAGCCGCAACCGCATCAAGGAGTGGACGCAGTTCTACGACGTCTACGACGCGAACGGCGAGTGGATCGATGCGAAGCCGATCGTGCACCGCAACGTCAATCCCGTGCTGTCGCCGTCGGTGCTGGTGAATCAGGCCATCGAGGTCACGCCGTCGCCGCGCCTCAGCTTCGGCGCGACCGGCCGCTATGTCGGCAAGGCGTATCTCGACAACACCAACAACGACGACTTCGCGACGCCGTCGTTCTTCCTCGCCGACGCCAACGTCTCCGTCGCCGTGACGCGGTGGGCGCGGCTGTCGCTGCAGGTCAACAATCTTTTCGACAAGGACGAGGTCTGGCCGAACGGCTATAGCTACCTGTATCTCACGCGCGCGGAGAACGGCGCGGAGACGATCGGCGGCACGCCGTATTACTACCCGCAGGCCGGACGCAACGCGATGCTGCTGCTCGAGGTCGGCTTCTGAGCGTCGTCGAGCTCATCGCCGCGGTCGTGACGGTGCTGAGCATCTGGCTCGCCACGCGCGAGCACCTCTGGTACTGGCCGACCGGCATCGTGAGCACGATTCTCTACACGTACACGTACTGGCAGTTCCGCCTCTATGCCGAGGCGGGACTGCAGCTCGTGTGGCTCGGGCTGATCGCGTACGGCTGGTACGAATGGCTGCACGGCGGCAAAGATCAGGGCGAGCTGCCGGTGACGAAAACGCCGCGCCGCGCGTGGCCGCTGATCGTGATCGTTGGCGTCGTTGCGTCGGCCGCGATCACCGCGATCCAGATGCGCTACACGAACAACCCCGCGCCGCTGCTCGACTCCTCCATCGCCGCGTGGAGCATCGTCGCGCAGGTCATGATCGCGCGGAAGTGGCTCGAGAACTGGATCCTCTGGACGATCGTCAACTGCGTCGCCATTCCGCTGTACCTCAGCCGCGGCTACTATCCGACGGCGGTCGTCTACACGCTGCTGCTCGTGCTGGGGATCCGAGGCTATTTCACATGGCGGAAATCACTCGTCTCTGCCTGACCGGTCCCGAATCGACGGGGAAGACGGCGCTCGCGAGCTGGCTGGCGGAGGAGCTGCGCACCGTCTGGGTCCCGGAGTACGCGCGCGACTACGCCCTCGCGCGCAACAACGAGCTCACCGCGGAGGACGTCGAGATGATCGCGCGCGGCGTGATCGAGTCGACGGAGCAACTCGCCCCGGGCGCGAACGGCATCCTCATCCTCGACACGGATCTCATCAGCACCGTCGTCTACGCGCGCTACTACTACGGCGACTGCCCGGCGTGGATCGTGGAGGAGGCGCGCGCGCGCCGCGCCGATCTCTACCTGCTGCTGGACACCGATCTCCCCTGGCACCCCGATCCGGTGCGCGATGCCGGCGGCGATGACCGCGAAGACCTGTTCGACCTGTTCCGCCGGGCCCTGGATGAATTCGATGCCCGGTGGGAAATCATCAGCGGGGATGAAGGTGCACGGCGGGCGAAGGCGCTGCAGCTGATAGGGCGATAGGACAAATAGGACGAATAGGACCAATAGGACCAATAGGACAGAATCCGCCGTTCTGGCGCAGCCGTCCTATCCGTCCTATTGGTCCTGTTCGTCCTATCGTTCCCCGGCCGTGCGTTCGTCCGCTACGCTGTCGCCATGAATTTCCTTGTCAAGAACTTCCTGCGCGGGCTGGTCATCGTCGTTCCGGTCGCGGCGACGCTCTACCTGCTCTACCAGAGCTTCCTTGCCATCGACCGTCTCCTCGGCCTCCCCCAGCGCGGTTTGGGCGCGTTGATCCTCGTCGTGGCGATCACCGTCATTGGAGTCCTGACCTCTAATTTCGTCGGCCGCACGCTGATCGGCCTCATGGAGCGCGTCTTCACCCGCGCCCCGATCGTGCGCCTCGTCTACGCCGCCATCCGCGACCTCCTCGAAGCCTTCGTCGGCAACAAACGCCGCTTCGACCGCCCGGTGACGTTCACCATCGGCACCGGCGTCCAGGCCATCGGCTTCATCACCCGCGACGACCTCGCCTTCCTCGGCATGCCCGGCTCCGTCGCCGTCTACGTCCCGTTCTCCTACACCTGGGACGGTTGCATGCTGGTGGTGCCGAAGGAGAACGTGACGCCAATCGAAGGCGAAAGCTCCAGCGTGATGGCGCTGGTGGTGTCGGGCGGCGTGTCGCGCGGGGCGGGGTAGAACAAAGATGAAAGCAGAACGCAGAACGCAGAATTTAGAACCTTCTGCATTCTGCGTTCTGCGTTCTGCGTTCTGCGTTCTGCGTTCTCTACTCTTCCACCGCGGCCACCAGTTTCCTGAACAGCAGGTCCAGCGCCGCATCCATGTCGTGGTGCACGCCGGAGTGCACCGGAGACGTCTGGATCACCGTGCTGCGTGGCGCCACCAGCCAGTGGAACCGGGCTCGCTGCGGGAGCTGTCCGATGGAGCCGGCTTCGCCGCCGCCGGCGCAGATCCTCGGGATCACGGCGAGGTAGCTGTCGACGAGGTCGCAGTCGATCGACGGCGACAGCGCCTGCAGGCGGGCGCGATCGAGCTCGATCCTCGACTGCAGGTACGCCTGCGTCGAGCAGAAGAGGATCACGCCCGCGTTGACGAACTCCCCGCGGTCGACGCGGGGGACGACGCGCACGACGGCGTAATCAAACGAGGAGCGTTCGCGCACGAACGGCCTCCTCCAGCCACGCCCGCGGCGCTTCCAGCCGCCGCGTGAGGTATTCGCGATACGCGTCGCGATGCGCCTCCACCGACGCGAACGACGGCTCGTCGAGCCACTCGTCCGGGATCATGGCCACCACGCGCGCGATGACCTCCTCGGTCAGCAACGCGGTCAGCTCTTCGTCCGCTTCGCGCAGCTCCGCGGCCCAGCGCAGCAGCACGTGATCCTTGATCCCGGCGAACGCGCCGCGGCTGCGCTCGCGGTAGCCGTCCCAGTTGTGGTGGAAGATCAGCGACGCGCCGTGGTCGATCATCCAGAGGTCACGATGCCACACGAGGAGGTTCGTGTTCTTCGCCGTACGGTCGACGTTCGTCACCAGCGCATCGAACCAGACGATCGACGAGGCCAGCCGCGCTTTGCCCTCGACCGGCTTCGCCACGAGAGGATCGAAGGTGATGGAGCCGGGGAGGTAATCGAGCGCGAGGTTCAGCCCCTCGCTGCGGCGCAGCAGGTCCTGGATCTCCGGATCGGGCTCCGTCTTCGCCATCCGCGGATCGAGCTGCACGAACACGATCTCCGGCACCGGCAGCCGCAGCGCCCGCGCGAGCTCCCCCGAGACGAGCTCCGCGACCAGCGCGCGCACGCCCTGCCCCGCGCCGCGGAACTTCAGCACGTACGTGCCGTCATCGTCCCCTTCGACGATGGCCGGCAAAGAGCCGCCCTCGCGGAGCGGGGTGACGTACTGGGTGGCGGTGATCGTGCGCATCGCGGCCTGCATAGTAGGGGATGGGGGCGGATAGGACGAATAGGACGAATAGGACGGATGGGACGGATAGGACGAATAGGACGGATAGGACCTATAGGACCAATGACCCGCCGCTCATCGCTCGGGTGGGCGGGGTCCCATTCGTCCTATAGGTCCTATCCGTCCTATACGTCCCATCGTTCCCCGGCCCAAAATGTGAAATCGGTAGCTTCCATGAAACTCACCGCTGTCCTTGCTGCCGTTGCCCTGCTGACGCTTCCGGTCTGCGGGCAGGCGCCCCGTTCCCCGAAGCCTCAGGCCGGCCAGACCGCCGCCCCCAAATCACCGACACCGCGCTCTTCGGCGCTGCCCGGCCGCGTCGTCGACTTTGCCAAGGGCCTCGAACACCCGTGGGGCCTGGCGTTCCTTCCGGACGGACGCCTCCTCGTGACCGAGCGCCCGGGCCGGCTGCGCATCGTTGATAAGACTGGCCGCCTCTCCGCGCCGCTGTCCGGCGTGCCGCGCGTCGCCGCTTCGGGGCAGGGTGGGCTGCTCGACGTCGCCCTCGATCCGCAATTCGCGCGCAACAGCACCGTCTATCTCTCCTACGCCGAGCCCGGTGACGGCGGCAACAGCACCGCCGTGGCGAGCGCGCGGCTCACCAACGGCGGCCTGCAGGACGTCAAGGTCATCTACCGCCAGCAGCCGAAGGTCTCGGGCTCCGGCCATTACGGCTCGCGCATCGTCTTCCGCCGCGACGGCACCATGTTCATCACGCAGGGAGACCGCATGCGCTACAGCGAGCAGGCGCAGGATCTCGCATCCGGCCTGGGCAAGATCGTGCGCATCAACACCGACGGCTCGATCCCCCGCGACAACCCTTTCGCCGGGCGGGACGGCGCGCGGCCGGAGATCTGGAGCTACGGCCATCGCAACGTGCAATCGGCCGTGCTGCATCCGGAGACGGGGCAGCTCTGGACCGTGGAGCATGGCGCGCGCGGCGGCGACGAGCTCAATCATCCCGAAGCCGGCAAGAACTACGGCTGGCCGGTGATCAGCTACGGCGTCGAGTACTCCGGCCGCCAGATCGGCCAGGGCCTCACGCACAAAGAGGGGATGGAGCAGCCCGTCTATTACTGGGACCCGGTCATCGCCCCCTCCGGCATGATCGTCTACACCGGCAACGCGTTCCCGCAGTGGAAGGGGAGCATCTTCGTCGGCTCACTGCAGCCGGGTGCCCTCGTGCGTCTCGTCCTGCAGAACGGACGCGTCACCAGGGAAGAAAGGTTCCTCGGCGACCTCGGAGAGCGCATCCGCGACGTCGAACAGGGTCCGGAGGGCGCGATTTACGTGATCACCGACTCCCCGAGCGGCCGGATTCTGCGGATCGAACCGGCGCGCTAGCGGTATTTGAGGGCGATAGGACGAATAGGTCGGATAGGACTGATAGGACGGGTCGTCCCATGGGTCCTGTCAGTCCCATTCGTTCCATTCGTACCGCCGGACGCCTGCGTCAGCGCGCCGCGATGATCTTCTCGAGCAGCTTCGCGTCGTCGGGCAGCAGGCCGGAGCGCGGGAGCCGCGGCGTCAGCTCGCGCCACGATGGCTCCATCGCGAAGGCGCGCGCGAACAACGGGAGCGACTCGTCGACGCGCTGCATGTTCACCAGAGCCACGGCGTGCCAGTAGATCATCTCCGCGAGCCGGCTCGGAGGGATGCCGCTCGTCGTCGAAGCGATCTTCTCGGCCGCGCTGTACTCGCGCAGCGCTGCTTCGTGGTCCTTGTGCTCCACCGCGAGGTCGCCCGCGTTCATGTGGTTGTACGCGCGCTGCAGCATGACGAGGCGGCGAAGCTCCACGAGCGGCTGCGGGGCGTCGTCGACGCGGAGGTCGAACACGCGATCCTGCCACGCGCGTCCGGTGGACTTCGCGTTGACGACGATCAGCGCCGCCGACTGCCGTCCGCGGATGTCGCCGCCCTCCGCCTGCGCCGCGTCGAGCGCCGCGAGCATCCGCTCCGCCAGGTCGCCCTTCGCGTTCGTGTACGCCTTCGCCATCGCCGGCCAGACGCGGTCGTTCGCCATCAGGTTCGCCTGCACCGCGAAGTCGCGGCCGACGCTGAGCATCCCGCCGGCCGAGCCGCACTGCACGCTCGCAGCCGTGCCGGTTGCATTCGCCGCGATGCCGCCCGCGGCGGCGATGTCGCGATTGCCGGTGAACGTCGCCACGTGGCCGTTGGCGTCGACGACGCCGACCTGGCGCACCTCGCACGAGGGGTCGGCGCCGAGGAGGGCGCGGAGGGTGTCGGGGGCGGCTTTGCCGGCGCGGAGCAGGTCGAGCCCCAGCTTCCCATAGGAGGGATCGACGAAGCTCTGCGTGGCCACGGCGCCGACTCCCGCCTCCGCCCACGGCACGATCTGCCCGACACCGAACCAGTGCGACTGCACCGCCACGCCCATCTGCCCCGTGGCCGGGTCGCGCGCCACGATGGAGTAGGTGTGGACCGGCCGGTTTTGCGCGAAAACCGGCGTGGCGAGCAGCAGCAGGCAGACGAGCGCTTTCATGGCCGCTATCCTATCGTGCGAATGTCGACTCGTTTGTGGATCCTCCGCGCGACTACCGTCACCGTCGCCCTGCTCGTCTGGTGGCTCTGGCCATCGCAGTACGGCCGGGTCAAGAACCTCGACTCCGGCGGGAGCGCGATCGTCGCCTTCGGCGATTCGCTCACCTCGGGCTACGGAGCGTCGGAAGGGGAGGACTACCCGTCGCGCCTGGCGGCGCTGGTGGGGAAGCCGGTGATCAACGCCGGCGTCAGCGGCGACACGACGGATGCGGCGATGGCGCGCCTCGACGGCGACGTCCTCTCCCGGCACCCCCGCATCGTCATCGTCGGCCTCGGGGGCAACGACTTCCTGCGCCGCTCCCCGATCGCCACGACCGAGGCCAACCTCCGCACGATCGTGCGCCGCATCCAGGGCGCAGGGGCGATGGTGGTGCTGCTGGGCTACGAGTTCCCCACCCTGGGCGCCCGCTACGACGACATGTACGAACGCGTGGCCGAAGAGGAAGGTTGCCTGCTGATCCCCGACCTCCTGGACGGCATCCTCAACACGCCCACCCTGAAGAGCGACGAAATCCACCCCAACGCCGCGGGCTACCAGTTGATGGCGGAAAGGGTGTCCGGCCCTCTGGCGAAGCTGGTGAAGAAGGCGGATGGGGCACGGTAGGGCCGGGGGACGATGGGACGGATGGGACGGATAGGACCTATAGGATGAACGGCCCCCTGATCGTGTCATCCCGAATCCCCGCCCACGACGCCGAAGGCGGCGCGGCGGGGTGAGGGATCTGTGTGGGGGAAAGTGGCAGATCGGCTATGCCGTGTGTCCCCCGCACAGATCCCTCAGCCCCCTCCTCCACCCACACCCCCCATACGGAGGCTTCGGGATGACACAGGAGGGCGCCGGCCTGTTCGTCCTATTCGTCCCATTCGTCCTATAGGTCCTATCGTCCCCCCGCCGGGCCGTGCTGCGGGGCCTCTACCCCTTCCCATCCCTCAACCGTGCCGTCTCCGCGTCATCCACGGGGGCGTCGGCGTCGCTGGTGCCGCCGATGGCGGCGTCGGGGCGGGTGTGTTCGGGGGCGTGGATCAGCTCCTGGATGCGGCGGGCTTCGGCGGCTTTGCCCACCTCACTTTCCTCGGGTGGGGCGATTCCCTGGGCGATGGATTCTGCGCGTTCGTCTGGCATGTCCGGATGTATTGCAAAGGACGGTTCACCTTGCATCACACGCAACAGCCTCGGCCATCACTGACGTGCACCGCGGAGGCACTGAACCCGTGCCCTTGCATCCCCTCGCATTTTGAGTATGATCCGCCTGCCGTTGCTGGAAGGCCCTCGGCAACGACCCCAGACGCCCGGCAGGCAGCCCTGCCTTCACCTTATAAATCTCACACCGGACGGTAGCAGCCTAGATGGCGCAGATTTTCCATCGTAGTGCCAATACGCTCTCGCGCGTCACGATCTTCGGCGCGATTTTCTTCGTCGGATTCGTACTCTGGGCGATAGGCGGAATCGTACGGTCGCCCTACTTCACGAACCAGGGCATCCATCGCGAACAGCCCGTCCCGTTCAGCCACCAGCATCACGTCGCCGGACTGGGCATCGACTGCCGCTACTGCCACACCTCGGTCGAGAAGTCGTCGTTCGCCGGTCTGCCTCCCACCTCGACGTGCATGAACTGCCACTCGCAGATCTGGACGAACGCGGAGATGCTCGAGCCCGTCCGCGCCAGCTTCGCCAGCGGTAAGCCGATCGTCTGGAGCCGCGTCCACCGCCTCCCCGACTTCGTGCACTTCAACCACAGCATTCACGTCAACAAAGGCATCGGATGCGTCTCCTGCCATGGGCGCATCGACACGATGAACCTCGTCTACCAGGCGTCGCCCCTCACGATGGAGTGGTGTCTGGACTGCCATCGCGCGCCGGAGAAGCACATCCGTCCGCGCGAGGAAGTCTTCAACCTCGCTTACGTAGCCAAAGACCAGGCGACGCTCGGACCCGAGCTCGTCAAGAAGTACAACGTGCAGAAGCTGACGAGCTGCTCGACCTGCCACTACTGAGAGCAGCGGTCGGACCGCCCCACTGAGACAACATGAGTGATCAGAAAGAACTGAGTTTCGCCGATTTTCGTGCGCGCATCGGAGACCAGCGTCCGCGCGAGTTCTGGCGCAGCCTCGAAGAGCTCTCGCGCAGCGAGGTGTTCGACGAGTTCATGGCGCAGGAGTTCCCGCAGCAGTCGTTGCCGCTGCAGAAGGGCGTCGACCGCCGCAGCTTCATGAAGCTCATGGGCGCGTCGGTGACGATGGCCGGCCTCGCCGCCTGCAGCCAGCCCGCGGACGCGATCGTCCCGTACGTCAACCAGCCGGAGAACCTCATTCCGGGCAAGCCGATCTACTTCGCCAGCGCCATGACCCTCGGCGGCTACGCCCAGGGCGTGCTCGTCGAGTCGCACATGTACCGCCCGACGAAGATCGAGGGGAACCCCGATCATCCGTCGACGCTCGGCGCCTCCGACGCCTTCATGCAGGCGTCCATCCTCGACCTCTACGATCCCGACCGCTCGCAGGTCGTGCGCAAGTACGGCGACACCTCGACCTGGTCGGAGTTCATCAGCGCTCTGCAGCCGGTCCTCAACGGCGCGCGCACCAACGGCGGCAGCCTCCGCCTCCTGACGCAGACCATCACCTCGCCGTCGCTCGGCGCGCAGATCCAGCGCCTCCTCCAGACGTACCCGGGGATGCGCTGGCACCAGTGGGATGCCGTCACGCGCGACAACATCCGCGAGGGCGGCCGCCTCGCGTTCGGCGGCTACGTCAGCACGCATTACGACTTCACCAAGGCCGACGTCGTCGTCTCCCTCGGCTCCGACTTCCTCGACGACGGCCCGGGCCACCTCCGCTACGCCCGCGACTTCATGTCGCGCCGCAAAGTGAGGGCAGGGGAGACGCAGACCGTCAACCGTCTCTACGCCATCGAGTCCGGCGTCTCCTCGACCGGCTCCGTCGCCGACCATCGCCTGCCGGTCAAGCCGTCGCAGGTCGAAGGCTACGCGCGCGCCATCGCCACGGGGCTGGGCCTCGCCGCCGACGGCGCCGCGACGGACAACGCCAACTGGATCGGCGCCCTCGTGCGCGACCTCCAGTCGAAGCGCGGCCGCAGCGTCGTCATCGCCGGTGACGAGCAGCCCGCCGCCGTCCACGCCATCGCCCACGCCATCAACGCCGCCCTCGGCAACCTCGGCTCGACGGTCCTCATCACCGATCCGGTCGAAGTGGGGACGACGAACCAGCTCGCGTCGCTCGCGGAGCTCGTGCGCGACATCAACGCCGGCGCCGTGAAGGGGCTCATCATCCTCGGCGGCAACCCCGTCTTCGACGCCCCCGCCGACTTCAACTTCAAGCAGGTCTTCCAGAAGGTGCCGTTCCGCGCGCACCTCTCCATGCGCTACGACGAGACCTCCAACCTCTGTCAGTGGCACATCCCCGAGACGCACTTCCTCGAGACGTGGGGCGATGCCCGCGCGCACGACGGCACCGTCTCCATCATGCAGCCGCTCATCGCGCCGCTCTACAACGGCCGCGCCGCGATCGAGGTCCTCAGCGCCATGATCGGCGGCCTCGATCAGACGCCGTACCAGGCCGTGCGCAGCTACTGGTTCGCCAACGGCGCCACCGAAGACTCATGGCGCAAGTGGCTGCACGACGGCGTCGTCGCCAACAGCGCGCTCCCGCAGCGCGCCGCCGCCGCGAGCATGGCCATTCCGCCGGTGCAGCGCGCCACGGTCTCCGGCATCGAGATCGAGCTGCGCCACGATCCGACCATCTACGACGGCCGCTTCGCCAACAACGGCTGGCTGCAGGAGCTCCCGAAGCCGCAGTCGAAGATCACGTGGGACAACGTGATGCTGATGGGGCCGAAGACGGCCGACGCCATCGGCTTCGGCAAGGAAGAGCGCGAGAAGCTGTTCAACGAGAAGCAGACGCGCTTCGCCGACGTCAACTACCGCGGCGTCTCGATGCGCCTCCCGGTCTGGGTCATCCCGGGCCACAGCGAAGGCAGCGCCACGATCTTCTTCGGCTACGGCCGCACGCAGGGTGGCCGCATCGCCTCGCCGGAAGGGCAGCCGATCGGCTTCAACACGTATCCGATGCGCTTCTCCAACGCGCTGCACGGCGGTGCCGGAGCGCAGATTCGTGTGGCCGAGGCCGGGATCTACCCGGTGGCGTGCACGCAGGAGCATCAGTCGATCGATCCGAAGGACGTCGGGGAGCGCGGCATCGTGCGCGCCGGCACGTTCGAGCAGTACAAGAAGGATCCGACCTTCGCCCAGGACGAGCACCACGGCAGCGATCCGGGGATGGAGCACACCGAGGATTCGATGTACCCACCGTTCGCGTACAAGCAGCACGCGTGGGCGATGGTCATCGACACGAGCCTTTGCACCGGGTGCAACGGCTGCGTCATCGCCTGCCAGTCCGAGAACAACATCGCCATCGTCGGCAAGGAAGAAGTGGTGCGCGAGCGCGAGCTGCACTGGCTGCGCATCGACCGCTACTACCGCGGCGACGTGTCGAACCCCGAAGTCTTCCACGAGCCGGTGCCGTGCATGCAGTGCGAGCTCGCCCCGTGCGAGCCCGTCTGCCCGGTCGAAGCCACCTCGCACAGCGAGGACGGGCTGAACGACATGACGTACAACCGTTGCGTCGGCACGCGCTACTGCTCGAACAACTGCCCCTACAAGGTCCGCCGCTTCAACTTCTTCCACTACGCCGATTACGACACGCCGGCCCTCAAGCCGATGCGCAACCCCGACGTCACGATCCGTACGCGCGGCGTCATGGAGAAGTGCACGTACTGCGTGCAGCGCGTCAACCACGCCAAGATCGAGGCGGAGAAGCAGGACCGCCGCGTGCGCGACGGCGAAGTGGTCACCGCCTGCCAGCAGGCGTGCCCGACCGAGGCCATCGTCTTCGGTGACATGAACGACCCGAACAGCAAGGTCGCGCAGCTCAAGAAGCAGCCGACGAACTTCGCGCTCCTCGGCGAGCTCAATACCCGTCCGCGCACCACGTACCTGGCCACGATTCGCAACCCGAATCCGGAGCTGGTGGTGGCGGCGCCGGCGGCGGCCGAGGCGGAGCACCACTGATGAAGGACGCAGGAACGATGAATTTCGAAGTTCGAATTTCGAATGAAGAATTGAGGTGGGCGCTCCGCGCCGCGTTCCTCATTCAGAGCTCGAAAGCGAAGTCGGAAGCTCGTTCCGTCCTGCGCACCAAAGAGCAAACCCCGATTCACGAGGAGGCCGGAACGATGAAATTCGAATTTCCAATGAAGAGCGTGGCGCGCAGCGCCCACCGCAATTCTTCATTCGCAATTCGAACTTCGAAATTCGAACGTCGTTCCGCCCAGTGGGCTAAATCCGATGGCAACTAAAGACCAACCCCCGATTCACGAGGTCCGTCCGGTCACCCAGGAGACGCGGATTCCGGAGCGCTTCATCCCGACGCCGACCATCGAGCCGGGACACAGCTTCTCCACGATCACGGATCACATCTCCACGATCGTCCTGAAGAAGAAGACGCCGCTCGGCTGGCTGATCGGCTTCGCCATCGCCCTCGGCGGCGTGATGATCCTGACGCTGTCGCTGACGATGCTCATCGGCAAGGGCGTCGGCATCTGGGGCATCAACCATCCGGTCGGATGGGGCATGGACATCATCAACTTCGTCTGGTGGATCGGCATCGGCCACGCCGGCACGCTGATCTCCGCGATTCTGCTCCTGCTGCGGCAGGAGTGGCGTACGTCGATCAACCGCTTCGCCGAGGCCATGACGCTGTTCGCGGTTGCCTCGGCCGGCATCTACCCGGCGCTCCACACCGGCCGCCCCTGGTACGACTACTGGCTCTTCCCCTATCCCAACACCATGGGTCTGTGGCCGCAGTTCCGCAGCCCGCTGATGTGGGACGTCTTCGCCGTCTCGACGTATGCGACGGTCTCCGCGCTGTTCTGGTACGTCGGCCTGATCCCTGACCTCGCGACGCTGCGCGACCGCGCCACGAACGTGTGGGTCAAGCGCGCCTACGGTGCCTTCGCCCTCGGCTGGCGCGGCTCCGCCAAGCACTGGCACCGCTACGAGCACGCGTACCTGCTGCTCGCCGGTCTCTCCACGCCGCTCGTGCTCTCCGTGCACACCATCGTTTCGTTCGACTTCGCGGTCGCGCAGATCCCCGGGTGGCACGCCACGTTCTTCCCGCCGTACTTCGTCGCGGGCGCCGTGTTCGCCGGCTTCGCGATGGTGCTCACGCTGGCGATTCCCGCCCGGAAGTTCTTCAAGCTCGAAGACTTCATCACCATGCGCCACCTCGAGAACATGGGGAAGGTCATGCTGGCGACGGGGCTCATCGTGGCCTACGCCTACGCGATGGAGTGGTTCTACGGGCTGTACTCCGGCAACGTCTTCGAGATCTTCATGCTGAAGAACCGCGCGACGGGGCCGTATGCGTCGATGTACGTCGCGCTATGGGTCTGCAATGGCCTGGCGCCGCAGCTCATGTGGTTCAAGCGGTTCCGTACGAGCACGTTCTGGCTGTTCGTAGTGGCGATGTTCGTCAACGTCGGCATGTGGCTGGAGCGTTTCGTCATCATCCCGGCGTCGCTGCACCGCGACTTTCTGCCGTCGTCGTGGGGCATGTACCACGGCACGGTGTGGGATTGGGGCGTCTTCATCGGCTCGATCGGTCTCTTCTTCGCGCTGCTGTTCCTGTTCGTCAGATTCCTCCCGATGATCTCGATCTTCGAGATGCGCACGCTCCTCCCCGAGGCGCAGGCGCATACCGATGGACACGAGGGGCACTAATCCAATGGGTATCGGAAAAATCAGAACCGGTCTGTATGGCGTGATCGCCGAGTTCACGAACGCGCAGTCGCTGCTCGATGCGACGAATGCGACGCGCGAGCAGGGGTACACGTCGATCGACGCGTTCTCGCCGTTCCCGATTCACGGGCTGGCGGAGGCGGTCGGCTTCCACAAGTCGCACCTGTCGTCGATCGTCCTCGGCATGGGCGTGCTCGGCGGCCTCGGCGGCTTCTTCATGTGCTACTACGCGAACGTCATCGCGTACCCGCTGAACATCGGCGGCAAGCCGTACAACTCGTGGCCGGCGTGGATCCCGATCACGTTCGAGTGCACGATCCTGCTGGCGGCGTTCGGCGCCGTGTTCGGGATGCTGGCGCTCAACGGGTTGCCGATGCCGTATCACCCCGTCTTCAACGTGCGCCGGTTCGACCAGGCGTCGCGCGACAAATTCTTCCTCGTCATTCAGGCGAGAGACCCGAAGTTCGACCTCGATGAGGCTCGGCGCTTTCTCGAGAGTCTCGGCCCCCGTGAGGTGACCGATGTCCCGTGGTAGTCAAGGCGCGCGCTACGCGCTCGAATTGAGAACGCAGAACGCGGAGCGCAGAACGGATTCCGTTTCGCGCGCGCATTCTTCGTTCTTCATTCTTCGTTCTGCGTTCTGCGTTCTGCTTCTCCTGACCGTCGCCGGCTGCCGCCAGAAGATGGCCAACCAGCCGCGCTACGATCCGCTCGAGGCGTCCGACTTTTTCAAGGACGGCATGGCTGCCCGTCCGCGGCTCGACGGGGTGGTCGCGCGCGGCGAGCTGGTGACGAACCCGTTCCTCGCGACCGGCAAGATCAACGGCGTGGTGGCGGACGGCTTCCCGTTCGAGGTCACGGCGTCGACGCTGGACCGCGGGCAGACGCGCTACGACGTCTACTGCGCGCCGTGCCACAGCCGCGTCGGCGACGGCAACGGCATGATCCCCTCGCGCGGTCTGCGCCGTCCTCCTTCGTTCCACACCGAAACGCTTCGCACCGCCACGACAGGACATTACTTCGACGTGATCACCAATGGCTTCGGCGCCATGCCGCCGTACAAGACGATGATTCCGCCCGAGGATCGCTGGGCGATCGTCGCTTACATCCGGGCGCTGCAGCTCAGTCAGAGCGTCACGGTCAACGAGCTCGCGCCGGCTGACCGCGCGAAGCTCGACGCGCCCGCTGCTCCGGCCGCCGCTCCCGCGCACGGAGGGGGCCACTGATGACGCTTTCGCACACCATCGCCCCGCCGCCGGACGGCAAGCGGCCGGCGTCGACCGGCATCGCCCGGGTGCAGATGCCCGCGCTCATCGTCGGCATCATCGGCCTCGTGCTGGCCGGCGTCGGCTACTTCACCAGCGAGGTGGAGTTCTTCCGCGCGTGGCTCGCGCCCTTCGTCTTCTGGTTCCTCATCGCGGCTGGCTCGCTCGGCATCCTGATGCTGCAATACGTGACCGGCGGTGAGTGGGGCATCCTGGTGCGCCGTCCGCTCGGTGCGGCCGCGCGCACGATCTGGATCTTCGCCCTCTTCATCCTGCCGCTGCTCTTCGGCCTGAAGCACGTCTACATCTGGGCCAACCCGGACATCGTCGCGCACGACAAGCTGCTGCAGGCGAAGCAGCTCTGGCTCAACAACCAGTTCTGGATCGGCCGCACGGCGTTCTATTTCGCCCTCTGGCTGCTGTGGGCGTGGCGCGTGCGCAAGCTGTCGCTGAAGTTCTACGAGGACCGCTCGCCGGAGACGGACCTGGCGCGCCGCAAGTGGGCAGCGGCCGGCATCTTCATGTTCGTCATGACGATGACGCTGGCATCGGTCGACTGGGTGATGTCGCTCGAGCCGAAGTGGTACTCCTCGATGTTCGGCATCAGCTTCACCGTCGGTGCGGGCCTCTCGGCGTTCGCCGCCGTGACGTTCTTCCTGACGCTGATCGCGAACACGAAGGCGATGCAGGATGTCCTCAAGCCGAATCACTTCCGCGATCTCGGGAACCTGATGCTCGCGTTCACGATGCTGTGGGCGTACACGGCGTTCTCCGAGTTCCTCCTCATCTGGTACGGCAACATCAAGGAAGAGATCCCCTACTTCCTCAAGCGCCAGCACGGCGCGTGGGGAGCGATGGCGCTCGCGCTCATCATCTTCCACTTCTTCCTGCCGTTCACGATGCTGCTCATGCGGCACATCAAGGACCGGCCGCAGACGATCAAGATCGTCACGATCGTCATTCTGATCATGCGCTTCGTCGATTTGTACTGGCTGATCACGCCGGCGCACTACGGGATGCACTTCCACTTCCACTGGATCACGATCGCCGCGTTCTTCGGCATCGGCGGCGTGTGGCTGTGGGCCTTCATCCAGCAGCTCAAGGGACAGACCATCATCCCGATCCACGAGACGTGGGTCGATGAAGCCATCCGAGAGGGGGCTCTGAAAAATGCCTGAGCACCTTCATTACGAGGACGACGATCTCTTCAACCCGGAAACGAAGCATGAAGAGTCGGACGTCAGCATCAAGGGGCTGTTCATCTTCATCATCGGCTTCGTGGTGTTCGCGGTCGTCACGCACCTCGCGCTGTGGCTGATGTTCAAGGCGCTGATCAAGAGCGAGCGCGCCGATCCGCGCCGCCTGACGGAGCTGCAGCGTCCGGCCGAGCTGAACGTGCCGCAGAACCAGCCGCTGCTCCAGCCCTTCCCCCGCCAGACCGGGCCGAAGCCGACGGACGTGATGCCGCCGTACCGCAACACGCCGGTCACGGACCTCGTCGACATGCACGAGGCGGAGAACAAGCAGTTGACGCAGTACGGCTGGGTCGACAAGCAGAAGGGCGTCGTGCGCGTCCCCATCGACGTCGCCAAGCAGATGCTGCTGCAGCGCGGCCTGCCGACCGTGCAGCAGACGCCGGCCACGCCGCAGCTCACGACCGGCGGCACGCCGACCGGCGAGCCGCTGACGCCGGAGCAGGCGCCATCGGGCGTCCAGAACACGCAGGTCCCGGGCAACGCCGCGCAGACGCCGGTGCCGCCGCCAACGACCACGCAGCCGCTGAACACAGGAACCCCACGCCCGTGACTCGTCTGACCTCATCGAATGGGACCGGTAGGACCTGCGGGACCTATGGGACCGATGCGCGCCGCTATGCGGCGGTGCTGGCGCTGTGCCTCTTCGCCGTGTCGGCGCAGGCGCAGCTCAACACGACCCAGCGCATGCCCGGGAAAGTGTCGATCGCGCAGAAGCTCGGGACGCAGATCCCCGGCGATCTGATGTTCCGCGACGAGCAGGGGAAGGTCGTCCGTCTCAACCAGTTCTTCGGCAAGGGGCGGCCGGTGCTGCTGCAGTTCGTCTACTTCAACTGTCCGATGCTCTGCCCCATGACGCTGGAGGGGACGACGTCGGCGCTCACGCAGCTCAAGTTCGACATCGGCAAGGAATTCGACATCCTCACCGTCTCCATCGATCCGCGCGACAAGGCGTCGATGGCCGCGACGATGAAGGACAAGTATGTCCGCCGCTACGGCCGGCTCGACGCCGCCAACGGCTGGCACTTCCTCACCGGTCATGAGACGGCGATCAAGAAGCTGGCCGACACCGTCGGATTCCAGTTCGCGTACGACCCGCCGAGCGACCAGTTCGCCCATGCGGCCGCGCTCATCGTGCTCACGCCGGAAGGGAAGACCTCGCGCTACTTCTACGGCTTCGAGTACAAGCCGCGCGACCTCCGCCTGGCGCTCGTCGAGGCCTCCGACTCGAAGATCGGCAACGCCACCGATCAGCTCCTTCTCCTCTGCTATCACTACGATCCGACCATCGGCAAATACAGCCGCAACGCGATGAACTTCATGCGCGCCGGCGGGGTTGCCACGGTCGCGACGCTCGCGGGCTTCTTCTTCTTCATGTTCCGGAAGGAGCGGAGCGGGATGCTCTCAGGATTGAAACGATGAATCTTGCCGATTTTCCGCTGTTCCCAGAGCAGGCGTCATCCGTTGCCGGATACGTCGACACGCTGTTCCTGTTCCTCGTCGCGTTGACGGGAGCCGTGTCGCTGCTGATCTGGATCGTCATCTTCTTCTTCGCGATCAAGTACCGCCGCCGCCCGGACAACGAGCTGGCGCAGGAACAGGAGCCGCCGAAGTCGCTCGAGTTCCTCTGGACCGTGATCCCGACGATCATCTTCATCCTGATCTTCGTCTGGGGCTCCTGGGTCTTCTTCCGCCTCCAGCGCGCGCCGGATGATGCGCTCGAGGTCTACGCCACCGGCCGCCAGTGGATGTGGAAGTTCCAGCATCCGAGCGGCCAGCGCGAGATCAACACGCTGCACGTGCCGGTCGGCCGCGCCGTGAAGATCACGATGGCGTCCGAGGACGTCATCCACAGCCTCTGGTTCCCGGCTTTCCGCGTGAAGGCGGACGTGCTGCCGAGCCGCTACCGCACGCTCTGGTTCACCGCCACGAAGACGGGCCGCTTCCACCTGTTCTGCGCGGAGTACTGCGGCACGCTGCACTCCGGCATGGTGGGCTGGGTCGAGGTGATGGAGCCGACGGAGTACCAGCGCTGGCTCGCCGGCGGCTCCGAGGGGTCGCTCGCCTCGCAGGGTGAGAAGCTGTTCCAGCAACACGCCTGCAATACCTGTCACATGGATCAGGCGGGCGCGCGCGGTCCGGTGCTGACGGGCCTCTACGGCAAGCAGCGCCAGCTCGCCGACGGCACGATGGTGCTCGCGGACGACAACTACATCCGCGAGTCGATCCTGCATCCGCAGGCGAAGATCGCCGCAGGTTTCGCCCCCGTGATGCCGACGTTCTCGGGACAGGTCACGGAAGAGAATCTGATGAAGCTCCTGGCGTACGTGAAGTCGCTCGGCGCGGATACGCAGCAGACGCCGGTGCCGGAGTCGCAGGCCTCGCAGCAGTCGAGCGCCGGCGCCCCGACGACGCCGCCGGCGACGTCTCCCTCGACGTCGGTTGCGCCGACGACCACCACCGCCACTCCGACAACGACGGCCGCACCGGCGGCCACCGCCACCACTGGGACGCAACAATGACCAGCACCACGATCGATACACCCGAGGCTCCCGAGTTCATCGAGCCGTCATCACGGCGGCGGAACTACCTGAATCACGAGTACGGCGTGCTGTCGTGGCTCCTGACGAAGGACCACAAGCGCATCGCCATCCTCTACCTGGTGTCCGTCACGGCGCTGTTCTTCGTCGGCGGCATCCTCGCGTTCCTCATGCGCCTCGAGCTCCTCACGCCCGAGGGCGACATGTTCACGTCGGACCAGTACAACAAGCTCTTCACGCTGCACGGCATCGTGATGATCTTCTTCTTCCTGATCCCCGCCATCCCCGCGGTGCTCGGGAACTTCCTCCTGCCGATCATGCTCGGCGCGAAAGATCTCGCCTTCCCGAAGATCAACCTGCTGAGCTGGTACATCTACATGATCGGCGCGATCTTCGGCGTCTACGTCATCGTGACGGGCGGCGTCGATACGGGCTGGACGTTCTACACGCCGTTCTCCACGCAGTACTCGAACACGCACGTCTTCGCGACGACGCTGGGCGCGTTCATCACCGGCTTCTCGTCGATCCTCACCGGCCTGAATTTCATCGTCACGATCCACCGCATGCGCGCCCCGGGGCTGACCTGGTACCGCCTGCCGCTGTTCGTCTGGTCGCACTACGCGACGAGCGTCGTCATGCTGCTGGCGACGCCGGTCCTCGCGATCACGCTCGTGCTGCTCATGATCGAGCGCGTCCTCGGCGTCGGCATCTTCGATCCGGCGCTCGGCGGCGACCCGGTGCTCTACCAGCATCTGTTCTGGTTCTACTCGCACCCGGCCGTCTACATCATGATTCTGCCGGCCATGGCCGTCATTTCGGAGTGCGTGGCGGCCTTCACGCGCAAGAAGGTCTTCGGCTACAAGTTCGTCGCCTTCTCCTCGCTGGCCATCGCGTTCCTCGGCTTCCTCGTCTGGGCGCACCACCTCTTCGTCGCCGGCATCTCGGTGTACTCGGGGATGATCTTCTCGTTCCTGACGATGCTCGTCGCCGTCCCCTCGGCCATCAAGGTCTTCAACTGGACGGCCACGATGTACAAGGGCTCGGTGTCGTGGGCGACGCCGATGCTTTACGTCCTCGGCTTCATCGGCCTCTTCACCATCGGCGGCGTCACAGGCCTCTTCCTCGGCGCCCTCGGCATCGACGTGCACGTGCACGACTCCTACTTCGTCGTCGCACACTTCCACTACATCATGGTCGGCGGCACCGTCATGGGCTACATGGCGGGCATCCACTACTGGTGGCCGAAGATCACCGGCCGCATGTATCCGGAGTGGTGGGGCCGTCTCTCCGCGCTGCTCGTCTTCGTCGGCTTCAACCTGACGTTCTTCCCGCAGTTCATCGTCGGTTACGTCGGCATGCCGCGCCGCTACCACGCGTACGCGCCGGAGTTCCAGGTGCTCAACGTCCTCTCGACCGCGGGCGCCACGGTGCTCGCCGTCGGCTACCTGCTGCCGATGATCTACTTCGGCTGGTCGATGAAGTTCGGCCGCAAGGCGGGTGCGAACCCGTGGGGCGCGGTCGGTCTCGAGTGGGCCACGACCTCGCCGCCGCCGCAGGAGAACTTCCACGAGACGCCGACCGTGACCTGGGACGCGTACGACTACCCGGCATTCCTCAAGGCCATGCGGGAGACCCAGAATGTCTGACGTCACGCTGCATCACGGCAGTGAGCATGCGGCCGAGCCGCACGGCCACGGCCACCATCATCCGTTCCTGCAGCACCACTTCGAGGACCTCGGGCAGCAGCACGAGGCGTCGACGCTCGGGATGTGGATGTTCCTCGCGACGGAGATCATGTTCTTCGGCGGCTTCTTCGCCGCGTACGCCGTCTACCGCTGGATGTACCCCGAGGCGTGGAGCGCCGCCGCGCATCATCAAAACTGGTTCGTCGGCTGCCTCAACACGATCGTGCTCATCGGCTCCTCGCTGACGATGGCGCTGTCGGTGTGGGCGGCGCAGACGAACCGCCGCAAGCTGACGATCTGGATGCTCGTGCTGACGCTGATCCTCGGTACGGTGTTCCTTGGGGTCAAAGCGTACGAGTACAACGATCACATCAGCCACGGTCTCTTCCCGGGCGCGAACACGTTCACCTACCAGCACACAGAGAATCCGGCGCTGACGCCGCAGATTCAGATGTTCATGGTGTTCTACTTCGGCATGACCGGCATGCACGCGCTGCACATGATCATCGGCGCCGGACTGCTCCTCTGGTTCATCTGGCGTGCGTGGCGCGGCGACTTCGGCGAGGAGTACTACGGTCCGGTGGAAGTCATGGGACTGTACTGGCACTTCGTCGACATCGTCTGGATCTTCCTCTTCCCGCTGCTCTACCTGATTCACTGAGCCAACGTCATGGAAAAGTTCGAACACGAGCCCTCATCGCACAAACACGCTCCCGCGCATCACGTGACGTCGCTGCCGGTGTACTTCGGCATCTTCTTCGCGCTGATGGTGCTGACCGTTCTCACCGTCGTCGCCTCGCGCGTCGACCTCGGCGTGTTGAACACCCCGATTGCGATGCTCATCGCCATCGTCAAGTGCCTGCTGGTCATCCTCTGGTTCATGCACGTGATCCACTCCCCCAAACTGACGTGGGTCGTGGTGATCGCGTCGTTCCTCTGGCTGGGCGTGATGTTCGTGCTGACGTTCGCGGATTACCTGACGCGGTACTGGAACATCTACTAGGGCCAGGGCCCAGGGCCCAGCGCTCAGGGCTCAGGAGCTCCGCTTTGCGGCGGTTTTTCCCTGAGCCCTGAGCCCTAAGGCCTCATACGCGCTGGATGACGCGTGCGGATAGCCGGTCGAACCTGGCGAACAGCAGCACGGCCACGACGGTCAGGCCGGCGCAGAGTCCCCACCACAGGCCTACGATGCCCATGCGCTCGTGGAAGCCCAGCCAGAGCGCGATGGGGAGCCCCACCAGCCAGTGGCCGCCGAGATTGGCCCACAGCGAGAACTTGGTGTCCGCCGCGCCGCGGAGGGCGCCGGCGCCGACGGCCTGGATACCGTCGGAGAGCTGGAACACCGCGGCGACGAGGAACAGCGGCATCGCGGTGAGGATGACCATCGGCTGATCGGTCATCAGGCGTGCGAGCGGCTGGGGGAAAAGGGCGAAGATCGCGGCGTTGATGGCCATGACGCCGGCGCCGCCGAGGAGAGCGGCGTAGCCGGCAGCGCGCGTGGCGGCTTCGTCGCGTGCACCGATGGCCAGCCCCACACGAACGGAGCCGGCGGAGGCGATGCCGAGAGCCACGGTGTAGGTGAACGACGCCAGTCCGAGCACGAGCTGGTGCGCCGCGAGGTCGTTGGTGCCGAGGCGGCCGGCGAGGACGCCGACGAGCGCGAAGATGCCGACTTCGGCCGCGAGCTGCACCGCGACGGGCAGCCCCACGCGGAACGCGCGGCGGACGTCCGGCGCGCTCCATTGGCGGATGTTCTCGTGGCCAGCGCAGTCGACCGGGATGCGGTTCACCGCGCGCACCAGAATCCAGAGCTGCAGGATCTGCCCGAGCACCGTTGCCAGCGCCGCGCCGGCCACACCCATCGCGGGAATCGGCCCGAAGCCGAAGACGAAGGCGATGTCGGCGACGATGTTGAACACGTTCGCTGCCACCATCGAGATGAGCATCGGCTTTGTGACGCCGACCGCCTGCAGATACGCGCGCAGCACGAGGAAGGCGAGGAACGGCACCAGCCCGAGGATGCGGATGAGGAGGTAGGTGTTGGTCGGCGAGACGAGCTCCGCCTCGACCCCGACGTACGGCAATCCGAGCGACGCCAGCACCAGCGCGACCGTCAGCACGCCGCTGACGACGACCGACAGCCAGATCCCCTGCCACATCACCTTGCGCGCGCGCATGGGCTCCCCGGCGCCGATTGCCTGCGAGATCAGCGGATCGACCCCGAACGCCAGGCCCATCCCGAACACGGAGAACGCAAAAAAGATCGCATTGCCCAGCCCCGCCGCGGCGAGCTCCGTCGCCCCGAGCCGCCCGAGCACGGCGATGTCGACCAGCGACATCAACTGCGTCCCCGCCTGCGCCGCCGCCAAAGGCACGGCCAGGGAGAGGAGGCTGCGAAGCTCAGTACGAAACACGGACCGCGTCATGGCCGCGGCATTGTACGGGGGACGATGGGACAAATAGGACCTATAGGACGGATAGGACGGATAGGACGGAGGCAGGGGAAGTGGCGGCGGGGATAGAATTCAGCCGTGCCGACCAAAGTACGCGAAGCGGTCAGAATCATTCAGGATGATGGCTGGTTCGAAGTGAAGTCCCATGGCGGCAGTCATCGGCAGTACAAACATCCAACGAAGCCCGGTCGGGTGACGATCGCGGGCAAGATGAGTGATGATCTAGCCCCTGGAACATTCAGCAGCATCCTCAAACAGGCGGGCCTGAAATGAACGTGCACCGATTCCTCATCGTGATCGAAGACGCCGGACAGAACTTCTCCGCCTACTCACCGGACCTGCCGGGCTGTGTGGCTACCGGCGCGACGCGCGAAGAAACCGAAACCAACATGTACGCGGCCATCCAGATGCACATCGAAGGACTCCGTGAGGATGGCTTGCCCATTCCGCACTCGACGTCGGTGGCGGAGTACGTGGTGGTGGGGGCGTGATGCCCACGACTCGATAGGACGGATAGGTCCTATCGCGCCCCGCCCCCAAACCAACACCCACCCCCCGAATCCCGTATAAGCTCCGTTGCATGGCCTGGGTCATTCTCATCATCGCTGGTCTGCTGGAAGTCTGCTGGGCCGTGGGGCTCAAGTACACGGATGGGTTCCGGAAGCCGGTGGCTTCCGTCCTGGTCATCGCGGCGATTGCGGCGAGCATGTTCCTGCTCTCCTGGGCGGCGCGGACGCTCCCCATCGGGACGGCGTACGCGGTATGGGTGGGGATTGGCGCGCTGGGGGCGGCGGTTCTGGGGGTGGTGTTGTTCAAGGAGCCGGTCACGCTGGCCCGGATGGCGTTCCTCCTTCTGCTCCTCGTCTCGATCGTCGGGTTGAAGTTCACGTCCGGCACGTGATAGAACGTGCCGCTTTTTCTAAGGAAACCACGACAAATGCGTTATCTCGTCACCGGCGGCGCCGGGTTCATCGGATCGAATTTCATTCGCCTCCTGTTCAACAAGTACGGCAGCGATGCCCAGGTGGTGAATCTCGACAAACTGACGTATGCCGGTATCCGCGAGAACCTCGCCGAATACGAGGGGCAGCCGAACTACCGCTTCGTGCAGGGCGACATCGCCAAGCCTGAAGACGTGGCGGAGGCCTACCGCGGCGTCGACGGCAGCGGCATCGACGTCGTGGTGAACTTCGCCGCGGAGACGCACGTCGACCGCTCGTTGATGGAAGCCGGCACGTTCATCGAGACCGACGTCCACGGCGTGCTCGTCCTCCTCGAGGAAGCGCGCAAGCACGCGCCGAACCTGAAGCGCTTCGTCCAGATCTCGACCGATGAGGTTTACGGCTCCATCGACGAAGGCTCCTTCAAGGAGACGGATCCGCTGAATCCGCGCAATCCGTACTCGGCGTCGAAGGCCGGCGGCGACCGCATGGCGTACGCGTATTCGCAGACGTACGGGATGCCGGTGATCATCACGCGCGCCTCGAACAACTTCGGTCCGTATCAGTACCCGGAGAAGCTGATCCCGCTGTTCGTGACGAACGCGATCGACGATCAGCCGCTGCCGCTCTACGGCGACGGCCGCAACGTGCGCGACTGGCTCTTCGTCGACGACCACTGCCGCGCCATCGACTATGCGATCGAGCACGGCACGAACGGCGAGACGTACAACATCGGCGGCGGCAACGAGCGCGAGAACCGCGACATCACCCACCGCATCCTCCAGATCCTCGGCAAGCCGGAATCGCTGATCAAGCGCGTGGCCGACCGCCAGGGACACGATCGCCGCTACTCGATCGACATGCACAAGCTCGAAACGATGGGCTTCAAGTGCGACACTGATTTCGACGAAGCCCTCGAGCGCACCGTGCGCTGGTACGTCGACAACGAGCCGTGGTGGCGCGCGATCAAGGAGCGGAGCGCGGAGTACAAGGCGTTCTACGAAAAGCAGTACGCGAACCGGGCGTAAGAACCGATAGGACGAATAGGACCTATAGGACGAATAGGACCTATAGGACGAATAGGACCTATAGGACGGATGGGGAGACTCTCAGTCCCATTCGTCCTATAGGTCCTTTTCGTGGGGTGCGCCTACGCCCGCACGCAGTGCTGAATATCCGCGATCAGCTTCGCCATGTCGAAGGGCTTGGCGTGGATGCGGTAGACCGGCATCTCGAACCTGCGCAGGATCTCGCTCTCCGGGACGGCGGACGCGATGATCGTGCACGCCAGCTTCTCGGGGTGGTGCTCCTTCATGTACTGCAGGACGCCATAGCCGTCGACGCGGGGCATCATCATGTCGAGGAGGATGATCGAGTAGCCATCCTCATCGATCCGCTGAATCGCTTCCTCGCCGTCACGCGCGGTGTCCACGGTCAGGTCCTGCCGCTCGACGACTTTGGCCAGCATCGTCCGAATCGGGTCGTCGTCGTCCACCACCAGCGCACGTTTCTTGTCGTCCACGGCTGAGGGCGCAGCAAGATCACTGCCGGTTCATTCTTAGACGACCGCCGCGACCAGTGCCACCGGCAAGGCAAAGAGAGCGACGACGCCCGCAAACACGAGCACCGGCACCACCACCGCGACGAGCACAGGAACGATCACCGTCAGCGCAAACACCACCGCGACGATTGCCGCGATGGCTTTGAATGCCACTGCGATGACCGCGAACGGCAGCAGCACGACCTCGACGGCCATCTTGATGACGAACCCCGCCGCGGCGACGACCGCACAGCCAACGGCGAGCACGACCAGAAGAGCGAAAAGTTCGAACATGTGCGCCTCCTCGCTAGTGGTACGGGGAGGCGCACGCCGGGTTGCGTTCGAGGGCTCAGGGCTCGGCGCTCAGGGTCCAGGAGAGCTGCTGCCGTGATCGAGCGTCAGCGGGCGGCGGGCCCTGAGCCCTGAGCTCCGGGCCCTGAGCCCTGCCCTCGAACCACCTTGCCGTCCTTCATCACGAAGACCACCTGCTCCACGCGGCGGATATCCTGCACAGGGTCGCCGGCCACGGCGATCACATCCGCCAGCTTGCCCGCTTCCAGCGAGCCGACGCGCTTTTCCCAGCCGAGGAGGCGGGCGGCGCCGATGGTGGAGGCGGTGATGGCGTCGAGGGGACGCATGCCGCCCCAATCGACCATCAGCAGCAGCTCGCGCATGTTCGCGCCGTGCGGACCGACGCCGGCGTCGGTGCCCATGGCCACCGGGACTCCGTTGGCGACGGCGATCTTCAGCGCGCGGCGTCCTGCTTCGGCCGCGGAGAGCGCCTTCTCCTTGCGCAGACCGGTGAGGACGTTCGACTTCGCGGCCTGCTCTACGCGCTCCAATGCCGAGAGTGTCGGCACGAGGTACGTGCCGCGCTGCGCCATCAGCTTCGCGCCTTCTTCGTCGAGGAACGAGCCGTGCTCGATCGAGGCGACGCCCGCGCGAACGGCGATCTTGATTCCTTCGGTGCCGTGCGCGTGCGCGGCGACCTTGCGCTCGTGCTTGTGCGCTTCGTCCACCATCGCTTTCAGCTCGTCGTAGTCGTACTGCGGCGACCCGACCGCATCGCCTTCCGACAGCACGCCGCCGGTCGCGCAGGTTTTGATCGCGTCCGCGCCGTACTTGATCATGTAGCGCACCGCGGCGCGCACGTCGTCGACGCCATTCGCGATCCCTTCGCGGTAGCCCGACTCGAGCACGCCCGGGCGGTAGCCGTTGTCGTCGCAGTGACCGCCGGTGATGCCGAGGCTGTAGCCGGCGGCCTGGATGCGTGGGCCGGTGATGTGGCCCTCGTCGATCGCGCGGCGCAGCGCGATGTCGTTGAAGTCGCTGGTGCCGACGTTCCGCACCGACGTGATGCCGGCCTGCAGTGTCTTCTGCGCGTTCGCGACGCCGCGGATCGCGCCGTAGGCGGGGAAGTCGCGCACGGACGATTCGTTCCAGCCAGGCTCACCGAGCTCGCGCCCGAAGAGGTGCGTGTGCGTGTCGATGAAGCCGGGAAGCAGCGTCGCGTCGCCGAGGTCGATCACGCGCGCACCGCGCGGAATCGCGACGTTGGAACCGGCCGCCGTGATGCGATTGCCCGTCACGATGACGACGCCGTTCTGCACCGGCGCCGCGCCGGTGCCATCGATCAGCCGCGCCGCGCGAATGGCGACGACTTCATCGGCGGCAAAGGCGGTCGTGGCCATGAGGGTGAAAAGGAAAAGCAGTCTGCGCATCGGCAGAGTCTAGACGATAGGACGAATAGGACAGATGGGACAAATAGGACAGATGTCCGTCCCATTCGTCCCATTCGTCCTATAGGTCCCATTCGTCCTATCGTGCCCCGGCGAACGCGCGCCGTTCCCCCACATACACCGACTGCGGCCGGATGATCCGGTTGCTCTGCCGCTGCTCGAAGCAGTGCGCAATCCACCCGGCCACCCGGCTGATGGCGAACGTGGGGGTGAACAGCGGCACCTCCAGCCCGAGCCCGTGCAGCAGGAGCGCGGTGTAGAACTCGACGTTCGTCTGCAGGTTGCGTCCCGGCTTGTGCTCCTCCAGCAGACGGATCGCGGTGCGCTCGACGGCGCGCGCGAGCTCGTAGAGCGACATGTCGCCGGCGCGCGTGAACATGCGCTCGGCGGCGGCGGAGAGGACGTCGGCGCGCGGGTCGCGCACTTTGTAGACGCGGTGGCCGAAGCCCATGAGCCGCTCCCCCGAGGCGATCTTCTGCCGCAGCACCTCCTCGGCACGCGACGCGTCGCCGATCTCGAACACCATGTCCAGCGCCGGTCCGGGCGCGCCGCCGTGCAGTGGTCCTTTGAGCGCGCCGATGGCGCCCACGATCGCGGAGATGAGGTCGGACTGCGTCGAGGCGATCACGCGCGCGGTGAACGTCGACGCGTTGAGGCCGTGATCGACGACCGTGTTGAGGTACGTCTCCATGCCGCGCACCTGTTCCTCGTGCGGCACGGTGCCGGTGAGCATGTAGAGGTAGTTCGCGGCGTGACCGAGCGACGCGTCAGGCGCGATCGGTGCGCGGTCATGCAGCAGGTTCCAGTAGGCGGCGACGATCGTCGGAAACGTGGCGAGGAGCAGCATCGCCGCATTGCGCTCGTCTTTCGTCTCGCGCAGGCTGAGCGTGCCGGCGGCGATGCGCAGCGCGTCCATGCCGTCGATGCGCGCGCGGGCGCAGGCGGCAAGCAGCTCCAGGGTTTCCGGTGGCAGCGCGCGGCGCGAGGCGAGCTCCGCGCGGAAGGTTTTCAGTGCCGCCGCGTCCGGAAGCTGGCCGTCCCACAGGAGCAGTACCGTCTCTTCGAAGGTGGCGTTGGCGGCAAGCTCGTCCACGGTGAAGCCGCCGATGATCAGCTCGCCCTTCTGTCCGTCGACCATGCTCAGTCGCGTTTCGGCGGCGACGATGCCTTCCAGGCCGGCGTGCAGCACATAGTCTGTAGTGTGATGTCCGTTGTCCGTGTTCATACAACGAAAACTAGGGCGGCTGTACCACGTTGTCAATATTGATTGTACAATCAATAGATGGCCTCACGTAAAACGGACAGCGGAAAACGAACGGCACGTCAGCACTGGATTACGGCGGACGAGGCCTCGCGCCTCCTCGACGTGAACCGCTCCACGCTGTACGCGTACGTCAGCCGCGGCTACATCCGCTCGGAGCCGACGCCGGGGAAGCCCCGCGAGCGGCGTTACTCGCGCGAGGATGCGGAGCGGCTGCGCAGCCGGACCGAAGAGCGGCGCAATCCGGAGAAGGCCGCGGAGCGCGCATTGCAATGGGGGATGCCGATCCTCGAATCGAAGCTCACGCTGATCGCCGGCGGGACCGTCTTCTATCGCGGCCACGACGTGGCGGAGCTCGCACGCAACCGCTCGCTGGAGGAAGTGGCGGCGCTGCTCTGGACCGGCGACTTCGAGGCCGACATCTTCGACACACCGCTGCACGTGATCTCCGGCAGCGCGTCCGATCATCTGCCGATGATCCACCGCGCACAGTCGATCCTGCCGCTCGTCGCCGCGCGCGATCCGCTCGCGTTCGACCTGCGGCCGAAAGCGGTCGCGCAGACCGGCTGGCGGATCATCAACCTCCTCACGAGCGTCTTCGCGAATACGCAGGAGCTCGAGCCGACCGTCGAGGAGACGCTGGCGCGCGCGTGGGCTCCGGCCTCACCGAAAGCTGCGGAGCTGATCCGCGCGGCGCTGATCGTCTGCGCCGATCATGAGCTGAACGTTTCCTCGTTCACGGCCCGCTGCGTCGCCTCCGCCGGCTCCAACCCGTACGCGGTGGTGCTCGGCGGCCTCGCGGCCATCGAAGGAACGAAGCACGGCGGGCTGACCGTACGTGTCGAAGCGTTGATGACGGAGCTGCGCCGCTCGCGCGATCTGCGCAAAGCGCTCGCCGACCGCCTGCGCCGCGGCGAGCCGATCGAAGGCTTCGGTCATCCGCTCTATCCCAACGGCGATCCGCGCGCGCAGTTGCTGCTGCAGCTTCTGCAGGAGTCGTTCGGCAAGTCGAAGGAGCTGGCGTTCGCGCTGGCGCTCGCCGAAGCAGGGGAGAAGCTGCGCGGCGAAAAGGCCACGGTCGATTACGCGCTGGTGGCGCTGTCGCGCGTCATGGAACTGCCGGCCGGCGCGCCGCTGGCGCTGTTCGCGCTGGGCCGCACGATGGGGTGGGTTGCGCACGCGATCGAGCAGTACGCGCACGAAGGGATCATCCGGCCGCGGGCGAAGTACGTTGGCGAAATGCCGTGAAAGAAATGGGACCTATAGGCCGAACGGGACCGATGGGAGACCCATCTGTCCTATCCGTCCCATAGGTCCCATGTGTCCTATTTCATCGTGGCAATGTTGGAGAAGTAGCGCGCAAACGCCACCATCCCGCCGCTGGCCTGCTGCCAGTCGAAGTTCTCGTTGGGGGCGTGGTAGCCGTGCTCCGGCAGTGAGAGCCCGAGGAACATGACGGGGCCGAGGATCTTCTCCATGGAGATGACGGCGCCGATGGAGCCGCCTTCGCGGACGAAGACCGGCTCGCGGCCGAACGAGAACTTCATCGCGTCCTTCACCGCCTCGGCGAGCGGACCCGTCGTCGGCGCCTTGTACGGCCACATCTGGTTCTCGATCTCCACCTTCACGTCGGGGCTGCGCTCCTTGACGAAGGCTTTGACGATCTTCTGGATCTTGCGCGGATCCTGATTGGGGACGAGGCGGCAGGAGATCTTCACTTCTGCTTTCGGCGGGATGATGGTCTTGATGCCGGGGCCGGTGTAGCCGCCGACGAGGCCGTGCACTTCGAACGTCGGCATCGCCCAGATGCGCTTCATCACATCGATCGCGTCGTTGCTGCGGATCGAGCGGAAGAGGTGATCCTTCATGAAGCCTTTGATGGTGAAGCCGGAGGAGGCGAACTCCTGCAGCTCGCGGCGCGACGGCGCCTGCACGTCGTCGTAGAAGCCTTTGATCTTCACTTTGCCGGTGCGCGCGTCGTACATCTCGGAGACGAGCTGCATCAGCTCCCCGATCGGGTTGCGCGCGGCGCCGCCGGTGACGCCGGAGTGCTGGTCCGTCTCGCCCGTCTGCAGCGTCAGCGTGAAGCCCTGCAGCCCGCGCAGACCGGCGGGACACGCCGGCTGTTTGCGCGAGACCCAGATGGTGTCGGAGACGAGGACGTGGTCCGTCGCCAGCTTCTTCGCGTTCGCCTTGATGGCGGACTCGAAGCTCGGCGAGCCGACTTCCTCTTCGAGCTCCCACAGCACGCGGATGTTGACCGGGAGGTCGGCCGCGCGCGCGGCTTGGATCCCCCACAGCGCGGCCATGGCCGGTCCTTTGTCGTCGGTGGTGCCGCGGCCGAAGTAGCGGTCGCCGTCCTTCGTGAAGGTGAACGGCTCCGTGTTCCACGGCTCCGTCTCGCGCGACGCCGGCTGCACGTCGAGGTGGTTGTAGATCGTGACGGTGGGGTAGCCGGCACCGGCGTCCCAGCGGCCGTGGACGAGGGGGAAGCCGTCGGTCTCGATGATCTCCGACTCGCCGCCGAACTCGCGGACGAGCTGCGCGCCGTACTCGGCGCAACGGCGGATGTCCCCCTTGCGGTTCGGATCCGCGGAGACCGAAGGGATCTCGACGATCTCCTTCAGCGTGTTCTCGAACTTGTCGCGCTCTCCCGCTGCCCACGCGGTCAGGGTTTTCTTGTCGATCTTCATGGCAGCGGATTGTATGTCAGGCGGAATAGCCGCGCAGTGAGGGAACGGATGGGACGGATGGGCCTCTCATCGGTCCCACTACCACCCCACCGCCACGCCTCCCAGCCGCGGATCGGCGGCGCCCATGCGCATCCCGGTCGCGCGATCGACGGCAATGCCGTGCGCATCGCCGATGTCCGCCGGCTCCTCCTTGCTGGCGCCGGGAATGGGGCGGAACTTGTGCCCCATCCGCTCGAGGGTGGCACGCGTGTCGGCGTTGATGCCGAACGCTTCCCAGTACACCATGTCCGGCATCCACTGATGATGAAAGCGCGGTGAATCGATGGCCTGCTGGATGTCCATGTCGAACTCGATCACGTTCAGCAGGACCTGCAGCACGGTGTTGATGATCGTCGGACCGCCGGGGCTGCCGATGGCGAAGGCGAATTTGCCGTCCTTCAGGACGATGGTCGGCGTCATCGAGGAGAGCGGCCGCTTCTTCGGCTGGATCGCATTCGCTTCTCCCTGCAGCAGGCCGTAGACGTTCGCCACGCCCGGCTTGGAGGTGAAGTCGTCCATCTCGTTGTTGAGGAGCACGCCGGTGCCGCGCGCGGTGACGCCCGCGCCGTAGCTGTCGTTCAGCGTGTACGTATTGCTGACGACGTTCCCCTCGGCATCCACGATCGTGAAGTGCGTCGTGTCCGGCGATTCGTAGGGGAGGGGGTTCGCCGCGCCGACTTCCGTGGAGGTGGAGGCGCGCGTCAGGTCGATCGTCTTACGCCGCTCGGCGGCATAGGCCTTCGACGAAAGTCCGGCGAGCGGCACCTTCACGAAGTCGGCGTCGCCGAGGTGCTGGGCCCGGTCGGCGAAGGCGCGGCGCATCGTTTCGAGGAGCGTGTGCACGTACTGCGAGGAGTGCCACCCCATCGACTTCAGGTCGTACGCCTCGAGGATGTTCAGCATCTCGATGACGGCGATGCCGCCGGAGGAGGGAGGCGGCATCGTCAGGATCTCGTAGCCGCGGTACGTCGTGCGCAGCGGCGTGCGAATGGTCGGCTCGTACGTGCGCAGGTCCTCGAGCGTGATGATGCCGCCGTTGGCCTGCACGTCGTTCACGATGCGGCGCGCGGTCTCGCCTTCATAGAAGTCACGAGGGCTGGCCTTGATGCGGGCCAGCGTGGCGGCCAGCTCCGGCTGCACGAAACGCTCTCCCATCTCATAGAACCGGCCGTCGCGCTGGAAGATGCGGCGGCTCTCCGCGAAGGCGGCCAGCTTTTCCCGCGTGGTCTTGAGGCGGAGGCTGCGTGCAAGGTGGTAGTTCACCTCGATCCCGTCGGCGGCCAGCGCGCGCGCCGGCTCGACGAGATCGGCCCATTTGAGTTTGCCGTGCCGCTGATGCGCGAGCGCCAGCCCCGCCACCGTCCCCGGCACCGCCACGGCCTTGTACCCTTCGGTCGACAGGCCCTTCACGACGTTGCCCTTCTCGTCGAGGTACATAGTGCGCGTGGCGGCCAGCGGCGCGCGCTCGCGGTAGTCGATCACGTCCGTCGTGCCGTCCGCTTTGCGGAGGATGAGAAAGCCGCCGCCGCCGAGGTTCCCGGCGCTCGGCCAGGTGACGGCGAGGGCCAGGCCGACGGCGACCGCCGCGTCCACGGCGTTGCCGCCCTTCTTCATGACGTCGGCACCGATCTTCGACGCGATCTCGGAGGTCGAAGCGACCATCACGCTGCGGGCCCGGACGGGCTCACGGGAGGCGGCCTGCGCGACGCTGACGGAAAGGATGAGGAGAAGCGAAATGACCGCACGTTTCATCGCGCCGCATCTTACATTTCGCCGGGGAACGATGGGCGAATAGGACGAATAGGGCTATCTGTCCTATTCGTCCTGTCGTTTCCTACGACCGGTAATCCGTATTCAAACTCACGTAGTCGTGGCCCAGGTCACTCGCCAGAATCACCGTGGACGCGGTGCCGTTGCCCAGGTCCACCTTGAGCGGCACGCGCTCGCGGGAGAAGACCTTGGCGGCGTCCTTTTCGCGGTAGACGACCGGCTGGCCGTCGCGCACGAGGGCGATGGTGCCGGCCGTGAGCGACACGCGCTTGACGGAGAAGCGGGCGCCGCTGCGGCCTACGGCGGCCAGGATGCGGCCCCAGTTCGGGTCGCCGCCGTGGAGCGCGGTCTTGACCAGCGGCGACGTGGCGATGGCGTGCGCGGCCAGCTTGGCGTCGCGCTCGGTGCGGGCGCCGGTGACTTCGAGCTCCATCACGCGCGTGGCCCCTTCGCCGTCGCGGACGATCATCCAGGCGAGCTCGCGGCAGAGCGTGTTCAGCGCGCGCTGGAAATCGGCGAGGCTCGCCGACGCCACATTGCCGAGCTTCGACGAGGCCAGCAGCATGACGGTGTCGTTCGTCGACGTGTCGCCGTCGACGGAGATGGCGTTGAAGCTCTGATCGACCGCTGCTTTCAGGCAGCGCTGCAGCACGGCCGGCGCAAGCGCGGCGTCGGTCATGAGGAAGCCGAGCATCGTCGCCATGTTGGGGTGGATCATCCCCGCGCCTTTGGCGACGCCGACGATGCGGCCGCGCTTTCCACCGAGGGTGAAGGTGACCTGCGCGACCTTCGGGCCGATGTCCGTCGTGAGGATCGCGTGCGAGAGCGCCTCGATGCCGCCGCTCGACAGACGCGACACGGCATCCGGCAGAAAGTCGCGCACTTTCTTGTCGGGCAGCACGACGCCGATGACGCCGGTGGAGGCGAGGAGGATCTGGTCTTCGCCGCAGTCGAGCAGCTCGGCGGTGCGCGTGCGCACACGCTTCGCGGCGTCCATCCCCTCTTTCCCGGTCACGGCGTTCGCGCAGCCGGCGTTGACGACGACGGCCTTGACGCGGCCTCCGCCCTTCTTGAGCGCAGCCTTCGACAGCAGGACCGGTGCGGCCTGGAACTTGTTGAGCGTGAAGACGGCAGCCGCCGACGCACCGTCGGGCGCGACGATGAGCCCGAGGTCGGGACGCTTCTTGCGAATCCCGGCACGCACGCCGGAGGCTACGAAACCACGAGGCAGTTTCATCGATCGTTGTCCGTTGTCCGTTGTCCGTTGTCCGTGAATGATGCGAGCGCGGCCTGTGCCGCTTCGCGCACGCGCTCCGGCGACGTGCCGCCCTTCGCGCTCTTCTTCGCGAGGATGGTGTCGACGTCGAGGGTGAGGCCGTGTTGCGCCGCCAGCTCCGGCATCGGCGTCTTCGCGCGCATGCCGTTGCCGACGATGTCGTGTGCTTCGCGGAAGGGGACGCCCTTTGCCGCGAGGGCATCGGCGAGCTCCGTCGCCAGCAGGAGATCGTGCGACGCCGCTTCGCGCATGCGGGCGCGATCGAGCTTGAGGCCACCGACGAGCGCGGTGAGCGCCGGCAGCAGCAGCGCGAGCGTCGTGCGCGTGCGGAAAAGCGGCTCCTTGTCGAGCTGCAGATCCTTGTCGTACGCGAGCGGCAGCCCCTTGAGCAGCGCGAGGAAGCCGGTCAGCTCGCCGATGGCGCGCGCCGCGTGACCGCGTGCGAGCTCCAGGACGTCCGGGTTCTTCTTCTGCGGCATGCGCGAGGAGCCGGTCGCCAGCGCGTCCGGCAGCTCGGCGTACGCGCACTCGTCGCTGGTGAAGAAGATGAGGTCTTCGGCCATGCGCGAGAGGTGCGAGAGCAGCAGCGACGCGGCGAAGAGGTACTCGGCAGCGAAGTCGCGGTCCGAAACGGCATCGAGCGAGTTCGCCGTCGCGCGGGCGAAGCCGAGCGACTGCGCGAGCGCCTCGCGGTCGATGGGGAGCGGTGTCCCGGCGAGCGCGCCGGAGCCGAGAGGGCATTCGTCACCGCGCGAGAGCGTGTCGGCGAAGCGCGAGAGATCGCGGCGCAGCATCTCCACGTAGGCGAGGCACCAGTGACCGAACGTCACGGGCTCCGCGCGCTTGGAATGCGTGTAGCCCGGCATCGGCGTCGCCGCTTCTTCCGATGCACGCGTCGCCAGCGCCTTCGCCAGGGCGTGCGTCAGCGTCTGCGCGTCGGCACAGGCTTTCTTCAGCCAGAGCTTGAGGTCCGTTGCGACCTGGTCGTTGCGCGAGCGCCCGGTGTGCAGCTTGCCGGCGAGTGCACCAACCTGCTCGCGGAGCTTCGCCTCGACGTACGAATGGACGTCCTCGTGATTCGTCCCATCGGGATTCTGAATGGTCCGCAGGCCTTCGAGCACGCGTTCCGCTTCCTCCGCCGTCAGCACGCCGGCTTTCGCCAGCGCCTGCGCCCATGCGATCGAGCCTTCGACGTCCTCCGCCAGCAACGCCTGGTCGAACGCGAACGAATCGTTCAGCGCGCGCAGGAGCTCCGACGGCTGGTCGGCGAAGCGACCGCCCCACATCTTCGTCACTGGGCCTGCTCCTCCGTTCCGCTGATGAAACCCATGGGCGCGCTGACGAGACCCATCGGCGCGACACGCTTCCGTCCACGCAGCGGCAGTCCGAACAGGCGGATGAAGCCTGCCGAATCCGTCACGTTGTAGCCGGTCATGTCGAACGACGCGAGGTCCTGCTTGTAGAGCGAGTACGGCGACTTGCGGCCGACGATCGTCGCGTTGCCCTTGTAGAGCTTCAGCGTGACGACGCCGGTGACGTCGGCGGTGATGGAGCTCACGAATGCTTCGAACGCCTCGCGCAGCGGCGCGAACCACTGGCCGTTGTAGACGAGCTCCGCGTAGCGCGTGGCGATGCGCTCCTTTTCGTGCGCGCTGTCGCGATCGAGCGTGATCGACTCGAGCGCCTGCAGCGCCTTCACGAGCAGCGTGCCGCCGGGCGTCTCGTACACGCCGCGCGACTTGATGCCGATGAGGCGGTTCTCCACGAGGTCGCAACGGCCGACGCCGTGCTTCCCGCCGATGGCGTTGAGCGTTTCGACGAGCTTCGCCGGCGACAGCTTCACGCCGTTGACCGCGACGGGCACACCCGACTCGAACTCGATCGTGACCTTCTCCGGCGTGTCCGGCGCATCCATCGGATCGACGGTGAGCTTGAACATCGACGCTTCCGGCTCGAACGACGGGTCCTCGAGCGGACCGCCTTCGTGCGACAGGTGCCACAGGTTGCGGTCGCGCGAGTACGGGTCCTTCTTCGTCACCGGCACCGGGATGCCGCGCGACGCCGCGTAGTCGATGGCGTCCTCACGCGAGACGATGTCCCACTCGCGCCACGGGGCGATGATCGCCAGCTCCGGAGCGAGCGCCTGGTAGGCGAGCTCGAAGCGCACCTGATCGTTCCCCTTGCCGGTGCAGCCGTGCGCGAGCGCATCGCAGCCGGTCATGAGCGCGATCTCCACCTGCTTCCGCGCGATGATCGGACGCGCGGTCGAGGTGCCGAGCAGGTAGTCGTGCTCGTAGATGGCTCCGGCCTTGAGCACCGGAAAGAGGTACTCCTCCGCGAACTCTTCCTTCGCGTCGATGAGGTAGAAGTCGCACGCGCCGGTCCGATACGCCTTCTCGGCGAGCCCGGACGTCTCTTCCGCCTGGCCGACGTCGACGGCGACCGCGACGACTTCGCAGCCGTAGTTCTCCTTCAGCCACGGAATGATGATCGAGGTGTCGAGACCGCCGGAGTAGGCGAGGGCGACTTTCTTGAACGTCTTCTTCATTTCGTTTTCCGTTTTCCGTTTTCCGTTGTCCGTGGTGGACGTCGTGTCGTTTTCGTGCGAAGCCATTGGTCCTATTCGTCCTATTCGTCCCATCACGCGGCTTTCGCCGCGGCCGGGACCAGCACCGATTCGAGGGCGCAGAAGAAGTCGCTCAGCGCTTTCTTCGGCGTGATGTACGGCGGCAGCAGGCGCAGGACCTTCTCGCGCGCGGTGCCGACGACGAAGCCTTTGGCCAGGAGCTCCTTCGCCACGGGGCTCGCCGGGCGATCGAGCTCGATGCCCCACATGAGGCCGGAGCCGCGCACGTCGACGATCGCCGGGACGCGCGCCTTCAGCGCGTTGGCTTCGGCTTCGAACCACTCGCCTAGCTTCTGCACCTGCGAAAGCAGCCGCTTCGACTCGTCGAGGACTTCGATGCCGAGGCGGCAGGCCATCGGGTTGCCGCCGAAGGTGGTGCCGTGATGGCCCGGCTTGACGATGCCTTCGAGCGCGGCGCCGGTCAGCACCGCGCCGAGCGGCAGCCCGCCGCCGAGCGGCTTCGCCAGCGTGACGATGTCCGGCACGACGCCGCTCTTCTGGAACGCGAAGAGATGGCCGGTGCGCCCGAGGCCGCACTGGATCTCGTCGAACACGAGCAGAGCGCCGGTGCGGTCCGCGATGCGCCGCGCCGCGATGAGGTACTCGTCGCTGAGCGGGATGATGCCGCCCTCGCCCATGACGGGCTCGAGGAAGATGGCCGCCGTCTCCGTCGTCACCGCGGCTTCGAGCGCGGCGACGTCGTTCGGCGCGACGAAGCTGACGCCGCTCACGAGCGGCGCGAACGGCGCGCGGTACGCCTCGTGACCGGTGAGCGACAGCGCGCCCATCGTGCGCCCGTGAAACGCTTCTTCGAGCGCGACCACCGAAGCGCGCTTCGTCGCCAGGCGCGCGAACTTCAGCGCGGCTTCGTTGGCTTCCGTGCCGCTGTTGCAGAAGAACGCGCGCACGAGTCCCGACGCGCGCACGAGCTGCTCGCCGAGGATGCCCTGCGCCGGGTGGTAGTAGAGATTCGAGATGTGCAGCAGCGACGCGCTCGCGTCACGCAGCGCGCGCAGGATGCGCGGGTGCTTGTGACCGAGGACGTTCACGGCGATGCCGCCGAGGAGGTCCCAGTACGCGCGGCCGTCGGCATCGAACAGACGGGCACCCTTCCCATCGCGCGGATGGAACGAGGTGCGTGCGTAGGTCGGCAGCATGAATGCCTTCTCGCGCGCTTCGACCGCTTCGGGGGATTCGTCATGCAGCAACATTGGCGTGCTCCTTTGTGAGGGCGTTGTCCGTTGTCGGTTGTCCGTTTTCCGTGGCGTGGCTGGTTGTGGTCACCGCCTGGTGGTGGGTCACATGCGTGGCGCCGATGACCACGTTGGCCACTCCGGCGTGCATGGCTTCCAGCGCGGCGGTGATCTTGGGGCGCATGCCGCCGGTGATCACGTTCGCGTGCAGCAGGGCGTGCGCGCCGTGCGGCGTCAGCGTGCCGACGACGTTCTTGTTTTCGTCGAGCAGTCCATCGACATCCGTCAGAAACGTCAGCGTGTGCGCCTGCATCGCCTTGGCGATGGCGCATGCCGCGCTGTCCGCATTGACGTTCAGCAGCGTCCCCTCGGGGCCTTCGGCCACGGACGACACGACCGGCAACACGCCGTAGTTCAGCATCGCTTTGATCAGCGTGCGGTGCGACGCGGTGACGAGGCCTACGTGGCCGAGCTCCACGCCGTCGATCGGCGGGTGCGGCACGGCGACGAGCGTCGACGCATCGCAGCCGGAGATGCCGGCTGCGCGGATCTTCAGCGCGCTGAGCTCCGCGACCAGCATCTTGTTGACCGTGCCGCCGAGGACGGAGACCACCACGTCGAGCGTGGCGTCGTCGGTGATGCGCAGCCCGGCGTACGTCTTCTTCGCCAGGCCGAGCTTCGCCAGCGCCGCGTCGACGTGCTTGCCGCCGCCGTGCACGAGCACGAGCTCCTCACCGGCGTTCCAGCGCGCGGCGATCGTCGCCAGCACTTCCGTGCGGCGCGTTGCGTCGTCGAGGAGTGAGCCTCCCAGCTTGATGACAGTCGTCAAAGAAGTCCCTCCGTTTCGGCGTAGCCGAGCATGCGGTTGAAGTTCTGCACGGCCTGCGAGGCCGCACCTTTCAGCAGGTTGTCGATGACGGAGACGAGCACCGCGCGCCGTCCGCCGTGAAGCAGGGAGAAGCCGATCGCCGCGTACGGCGTATTGACGACGTCCTTGAGCTCCGGCAGCTCGCCCGCCGGCAGGACGTGCACGAACGGCGACTCGCCGAACGCCTCGGCATAGATCGACGTCAGCTCCTCCGCCGTCACCGGATTGGTGAAGGCGACGTGCATGGTCGAGAGAATGCCGCGCGGCGTCGGCAGCAGGTGCGGCACGAAGATGAACGGCGCGCGGTCGCCGAGGTGAAGCTGCTGGCGGATCTCCGGCTCGTGGCGGTGATGGCCGACGCCGTACGCCTTGAAGTTGCCGGCGAGCTCGGTGAACGAATACGCGAGATCGCTCTTCTTGCCCGCGCCCGAGACGCCGCTTTTCGCGTCGCAGATCACCGGCTGCGCGCGATCGAGCAGGAAGGTGATCGGCCGCAGCGCGAGCAGAATCGACGTCGGGTAGCAGCCGGGATTCGCGACGAGCCGCGCGCGCGACAGCTCGCCGTTGCAGAACTCGGTCAGCCCGTACACCGCTTCGCCGAGGAGCTCCGGCCGGGCGTGCGCGAAGCCGTACCATGAGGGGTACAGCGCCGGCTCGCCGAGGCGGAAGGCGCCGGAGAGATCGATGACACGGAGGCCGGCGTCGAGCATGCGCGGCGCGAGCTCGGCCGAGGCTTCGTTCGGCGTGGCGAGGAAGACGACTTCCGCGCCGGAGTTTTCGAGTGCGGTCCAGTCGAACGGACGGGCTGCCGCCTTTCCGCCGATGAACGGCGGCAGTTGGGACTTCGAGCCGGAGGCGAAGAGCGCCGCCACGTCCACGTGTTTGTGGCGCGCGAGGATCTTCGTCAGCTCGATGCCGGCGTAGCCGGTCGCTCCAGCCACGGCGACCTTCGTCGTCAGCGGCTGGTGGTCGGGAGTCGGTTGTCTGAAGGCGAGTACGGTCATGCTTCCCCTTCTTCCTGCATCACCCACGGGATGAGCGGCTCACGGCGGCGGCGCGGTGCTTCGTCGGCTTCGTCAGCGACGACGACAAACGGGACACGTGTGCTCACTTCGTAGTCATTCATGGCCAGGCTCCTCGGTAGACGAATCGCCAGCGCTAAGCGCGGCTACGTCGGCGCGCCGGCGTGAGGCCGGCGGACTCGTGGACTCGCCTCGCGAACGCGGAGGCGGCGGTGGGCGTGCGGAAAGCAACGAAGATCGTGTCGTCGCCGCCGACGGTGCCGAGCATTCCTTCGATCGAGGTGCTGTCGATGGCGCTGGCCAGCGGCTGCGCGGCGGCGGCAGGCGTCTTGAGGACGACCAGGTTCGCCGCCGCTTCGCAGAACACGACGGTATCGCGGAGCAGCGTCTCGAGGCGCGACGTACGGATGTCGTGCGGCACGAACATCATCGGCGCGGAAGCGACTTCGCCGGGGACGACGTAGCCGTTGGGCGTCTTGGCCAGCCCCAGCTCGCGCAGATCGCGCGAAAGCGTCGGCTGCGTGACCTGGTAGCCACGCTTCTTCAGGGCGGCCATGAGCTCGTCCTGAGAGTGGACGGTGGTCCCCCGAACGATGTTCAGGATCTCTTCCCGTCTGCGTGCCGCGTCACCGGCGCCTGAATAAAAATTCATTGGAGTGGATATTTATGCAACTCGGTCGCGCATGTCAACAGTTGAGTGGGGTAGGTATTCCGTGCGGAGGCGGTTGTTGTCGGTTGTTGGTTTGCGGTTTTCGGTTGTCGGTGCGCTGCGCGAAGGGTCGCCGAGCAGAGCACCGACAACCGACAACCGACAACCGAAAACCGAAAACCGCCCCCGCACGGCGCCCGTGAGGGACTTTTCCTCCTCCTCACGCGATAACCCATAAGAGGAGGCTTCACCCATGTCGTCCCGCCGCCATATCGCTCTCATTGCCATCGCTCTGTTCGTCGTCCTCACCGCTCCTGAGTCGGAGGGGCAGCGGAGGAGACGGGCGGTCGCACCGCCGTCGTCGGCCGCCCCGGGCGCCTGCGTCGAGTACAAGGCCGTCAAGCCGGGGATGAAGGCGAGCTATCTCGCTACCGCTCCGGGCGGAAACGTCACGTACACCATCACTTACATCTCCGACAGCAAGACCGAGACGCACACGACCCAGAAGGTGCAGACGCCTCAGGCAACCGCCGACGCCGAGACGCGCGCCACCTACGAGAAGGTCCCGGGCGCCACGTACGACCTGCGCGCGCTCAAGCACCTCTGGACGAAAGTCGTGACGCCGGTGCCGTTCATCGGCTCGACCACCGTCGAGACCGACATCGCCTTCGTCCCGTCGCTCGTCCTCGGGCCGATGGACGGCTACTGCCCCGGCGTGAAGTGGCGCGTGCCGCCGTCGACCGAAACGATCACGGTGAAGTCGATCGCCGGCACGATGGTCCAGACGCAGACCACGATCGAGGTGGAAGGGGAGGTCCTCGGGACCAACGTCCCGGTGGCCACCAGCATCGGCACCTTCGATTGCATCCAGCTCAAGACGTACAGCATCGTGAACGGCGAGCCGCAGCTCACGATCGCCTGGAACTCGATCGAGCACGCCGTCACCGTCAAGCAGGAAGCCTACGACGCGGGCGGCAACGTCGTGACCTCGGTCATCATCACGGACCTCAAGTTTTAGCTGCTTTGCGGAGGACGGATGGCCGCCCCATCCGTCCTCTCACAGGCCCTCCCTTTGCAACGGTTCTTCCCCGGAGGAACCCATGTCTAGAGTCGAACCCAACCAGAACCCCAGCGAGCGCCGCGGCTCCGAACAGCTTCGTCAGGCCGAGCGCGGCCGAGAGGCCGCCGGCTCCAAGGACCCGAACCCGGGCCACACCCCCACGAAAGCCGAAGGCGAAGTGGCCGATGTGGAGCAGGCGCTGAAAAACCAGAAGGAATAGGACCTATAGGACGAATAGGACCTATGGGACGAATAGGACCTATGGGACGAATAGGACCTATGGGACGAATAGGACCTATGGGACGAATAGGACCTATGGGACAGAGCGCTCCGCCTCGGCGGAGCCATCCGTCCTATAGGTCCCATTCGTCCTATTCGTCCCATCGTTCCCCGTCGATCACACCTCAATCCCACTGACATCAGCCCCGCCGCCCTCGCTCCACCAGCCCCCGCACCACCGCCTCGGCGCCGATCCGCCGCGCTCGCAGTGTCTGAGCGGGCGCTCGCAGTGTCTGGGCTGGCGCTCGCAGTGTTTGGGCGGGCGCTCGCAGTGTCCGGGCGGGCGCTCGCAGTGTCTGGGAGGGCGCTCGCAGTGTCTGAGCTGGCGCTCGCAGTGTCTGGGCTGGCGCTCGCGGCGTCCGAGCTGACACTCGCGGTGTCCCGGCGGCAGCTCGAGGTGTCCCGGCGCCAGCTCGAGGAGTCCGGGCGGCAGCTCGAGGTGTCCGGCCGCCGGCTCGAGGTGTCCCGCCGGGCGCTGGCGGTGTCCCACGACTACCCGGTGCCTACACCTCAATCCCCACCGACCGCATCAGCGCCAGCGCATTGCTCTTCGTGACCACGCCCTCGCGCATCTTGTAGTCGAACACCACGCGACCTTCTTCGATGTGATCCTCGAAGTGCACGTTCTTCGCGCGGGCGCCGACCGTCTCCACGATCTGCGCGAGCGCCAGGTCGTGCGTCGACATCAGCCCCGCCGCCCCTCGCTCCACCAGCCCCCGCACCACCGCCTCGGCACCGATGCGCCGGTCGTGCGAATTGGTCCCGGCGAGGATCTCGTCGAGCAGAAACAGCAGCGGCACCGGGCCGCGCGACAGCTCCAGCACCTGCCGGATGCGCAGGATCTCCGCGTAGAAGCGTGAGGCCCCTTCCTGCAGCGAATCGTTGATGCGGATCGACGCCCCGACCGCCATCGGCGCCAGCCGCAGCGACCGCGCGCAGACCGGCGCGCCGGCGAGCCCCAGGATCGCGGCGATGCCGACGCTGCGCATCATGGTGGACTTGCCCGACATGTTCGAGCCGCTGACGACGAGCAGCCGCAGCTCGCGGTCGAGCCGCAGATCGTTCGTCACGCGCCGGTCCGCGGGGATCAGTGGATGCCCGAGGGATTGCGCGTCGAAGAGCGGCCCCTCTTCTTCCAGCGCGGGCATCGCGAAGTCGGGATGCTCGAAGGCGAAGGACGCCAGCGACGCCAGCGCTTCCAGCTCCGCCACCGCTTCGATCCAGGCCACGATGTCGCGCCCCGACTCCACGCGCCAACGCTCGATGGCGATGGCCACGTTCGTCGTCCACAGCAGCATCATCCCGATGGGGGCGAAGAACTGATTGCGCCGCGCATCGAGCAGCGCCACCAGCTTGCGGAGCCGCTCGATCTGCTCCGACGCCGGCTGCCCGTCGCGGTCCAGCCGTGCGCGGAGCGACGCCAGCCGCGGCGACGAGAACTGCTCCCGCTCCAGGCGATGCAGCACGCCGGCGAACAGCGCCAGCGCCGGCTCGGTGCGCTCGACCGCGGAGACCACGTGCTCGATGCGCGCGCCGAGTCCGCGTGCGATCCACAGCTCCGCGAGAAACAGCGGGATCAGCGGCCACGCCGGCACATCCGCCAGCATTCCGAGCTGCAGCGACGCCCCTTCGTGCGTCAGCCCCACCAGCTCCGCGAAGATCTTCGGCAGCATCAGCAGCACGAACGCGGCGGTGATGATGGGCAGCACGCGTGCCGCGAGACGCTCCCCTTTGCCGATGACCATCGGCGGCATCGAGGACCACTCGTCGAGCTTCGCCGCCTCGACGTCGCGCGCCACTTCCGTCGCGGCGATGGCGAGATCCTCGCGCAAAGGAACGTTCTCGCGCAGCTCCGCGACCGCTTCCTGCCGTGCGCGCACCTCGGTCATCGATCCTTCGGGTGCCTTCAGCCACGACGCCAGCCGCGCGCGTCCGGCCGTCGTCACGGCGATGCAGATCATCTCGAACAGCGAGCCGTTGCCGAAGAGGTCGAGATCGCCCGCGTACGGATGATGCTCCTCGATGAACTCCGCCCCGCCCACGCCGCGGCCGCTCCACGTGCCGTCGAGCCGCGACAACCCCAGCTCGAAGAACTTCGCCGACGCCTGCGCCCGCTTGCGCGCGCGAATCGTCTTTTCGTGCACCACGAGCAGCGCCACGAAGAGCGCGACAGGGATCAGCGTCAGCCAGCCGCTGAGGAACGCCAGGCCGATGGCCGCCGCGATCAGCACCAGCCGCACCAGCGAGATCGTGCGTTCGCGCTTCAGCAGCGCGGTCGTTTCGGTCTGTCGCGCGGTCAGTCGTTCGGCGTAGAGTTCGCGTGGCTGCATCGGCCGCATACTATGTCAGCGCAGGGGTCAGGGCTCGGGGGCTCAGGGCTCAGGAGGCTGCGCTCGGCGGACACTCGTGGCAGAGCGCAGCCCCTGAGCCCTGAGCCCCGAGCCCTGAGCCCCGACCTTCGCCCATGCCGCTTCCTCCTGGTCCACGCCACTGGATTCCCGGGCGCACCCTGCGCGCGATGCAGATCGACGCTGTCGGTTTCCTCTCACGCGTGGCCGCCGAGCATGGCGACGCCGCCTACTGGCGCGAGGGACGCCAGCGCCTCTTCTTCTTCAACCATCCCGACCTCGTGCGCGAGGTCTTCGTCACGCAACACAAGTCGTTCCACAAAGGCCTCGCCCTCCAGCGCACCAAGGTCGTCCTCGGAGAAGGCCTCCTCACGTCGGAAGGGGAGCACTGGAAACGGCAGCGCCGTCTCGCCCAGCCGGCCTTCCATCGCGAGCGCATCCATCGCTACGGCGAGGTGATGGTCGAGCATGCGCGCCGCACGCGCGAGCGCTGGCGCGACGGCGAGCAGTTCGACCTCGCGCACGAGATGATGCGCCTCACGCTCTCCGTCGTCGGCAAGACGCTGTTCGATGCCGAAGTCGAGAAGGAAGCCGACGAGATCGGGTCGGCGCTGACGCAGCTCGTGGAGCAGTTCCCCACGCTCATCAATCCGCTCTACGACATCATCCGCCGTCTCCCGCTGCCGCAGGTGCGCCGCTTCAACCGCGCTCTCGCGCGACTCGACCAGACCATCTACCGCATCATTGAAGAGCGGCGCGGCCGCGACGAAGACCGCGGCGACCTCCTCTCCATGCTCCTCATCGCTCAGGACACCGAAGGCGACGGCGGCGGTATGTCCGACCAGCAACTGCGCGACGAGGTCATCACCCTCTTCACCGCCGGCCACGAGACGACCGCGAACGCGCTCTCCTGGACGTTCTATCTCCTCTCGCAGAATCCAGAAGTCGAGCGCGAGCTCCACCGCGAGCTCGATACCGTCCTCGCCGGTCGCCTCCCCACGCCCGACGATTACGCGCGCCTTCCGTACACCGAGATGGTCGTCGCCGAATCGATGCGCCTCTACCCGCCGGCCTGGGGTGTCGGCCGCCTGGCCATCGAAGACACCCGCATCGGCGAGTGGGACGTCCCCAAAGGGTCGGTCGTCATCCTCGCGCAGTGGACGATGCATCGCGACGCCCGCTATTGGCCCGACCCGCTGCGCTTCGATCCGCTCCGCTTCACCGCCGAGGCCAAAGCCTCACGCCCGAGATACGCCTACTTCCCCTTCGGCGGCGGCCCCCGCACCTGCATCGGCGAAGGCTTCGCCTGGATGGAAGGAGTGCTGATCCTGGCGACGCTGGCGCAGCAGTGGCGCTTGGTGCGCGCTGATGCTGAACCCGTGACCACGCAGCCACTGATTACGCTGCGGCCCAGAGGGGGCATCCAGATGCGGGCGGTGACGCGAATCCCATACGTCCCATCTGTCCTATAGGTCCTATTCGTCCTATCGGTCCCCGAGGCGTACACTTTCGCCCATGCGCGACATCAACGACCTCTTCGCCGACTACGCGAGCTACCACCGCACGCCCGGGAACAAGCTCTTCCACCGGCTCGGGATCCCGTCGATCATGCTCACGCTCATCGGGATGCTCGCGCGCGTGACGCTGTACGACGCCGGCGACGTGCGCCTCGATGCCGCGATGGTGCTCATTGCGCTGTCGACGGTCTACTACATGGTGGTGGAGTGGCGGCTGGCGATCGCCATGCTGGCCGTCTCCATCGGCATGTACTTCCTCGGGCGCGCCATGCCCATGTGGCTCAACGTGACGCTCTTCGTCCTCGGCTGGATCTTCCAGTTCGTCGGCCACAGCGTGTACGAGAAGAAGAACCCCGCCTTCTACCGGAACCTCCTGCACCTCCTCATCGGCCCTCTCTGGATCCTCAACGATCTGATCCCCGTGGTGAAGCCGGCGACGGATCGGACGGCGTGAGCCGGCGCTTCGTGCTCGAGCGGACGACGTACATCGCCGCGTCGCTCCCCGAAGTTTTCGAGTTCTTCTCCGCCCCCGCGAACCTCGGGCGCATCACCCCGCCGCGGATGAAGTTCCAGATCGTCAGCGCGCCGTCGCGAGGTCTGCGCGAAGGGGATCGCATCGACTACCGCATCCGCGTGTTCGGCCTCCCGGCACGCTGGACGACGAAGATCTGCATGTGGCGCGAGAACGAAGCGTTCGCCGATCTCCAGGAGCGCGGCCCGTATCGCTTCTGGCTGCACACGCACACCTTCCGCGCGAGCGGGGAGGGGGTGGAGATGCACGACCGCGTCGAGTACGAGCTGCCCTTCGGCTGGCTCGGCCGCCTCTTCGGCGCGTGGCTGGTCGGCCGCGAGCTGCGCGCGATCTTCGACTACCGCGCTGAGGTCATCAAGCGCATCTTCGTCGAAGGGCGATAGGACGAATGGGACGAATAGGACCTATGGAGCTCCTGTTCGTCCCATTCGTTCCCCGTTACTTCAACGCGTTGTCCAGCTCCGATTCGCTCGGTACCGCCAGCGACTGCGTTCCTTTTTCCGTGGCGATCTCGATCAGCGGAATGCGGCGTTTACCTTTGCTGAAGGCGATCACTTTCTGCTCCGCGTCCTGATCCTGGTCCACGTCGACGAAGTCGTAGGGGATGCCTTGTTTGTCCAGATGCCGTTTTGCGCGGCGGGTATCGCCGCACCAGTCGGCGCCGTAAATTTTGATGTCTGCCATAACAGCTGCTTCCAGTGCAGGGCGGCTGCCACGTTTCTTGCTGAGAGCGCATCAGCGATGGATAAACGTGCGCTCATTTGTGAAGACGATCCGGCAATCCGGTCGCTGGTGAAGACCGTCATCTCCCGTCTCGGCTTCCACGTCGATGTCGCCCCGGACGGTGAGGCCGGCATCGCGAAGATGAAGGAAGACTGTCACGAGCTGGTCGTCCTCGACCTCATGATGCCCGGGGTCGACGGCTACGGCGTGATCGAGTGGTTGAAGAACACGCGCCCCACGACGATCGCGCGCGTCATCGTCATGACCGCGGCGTCCGAAGCGTTGCGGAAGGACTTTCCTGAGCCGATCTGCACCTTGCTCCCCAAACCCTTCGACATCGAGGCGCTCACCTCGGCCGTGCGTGACTGCGCCGCCGAATGTGGGGGGTAGGGCTCAGGGCTCAGCGCCCAGGGCTCAGGGGCTGCGCTCAACGCCTCAGTCCTCGCGGAGCGCAGCCACCTGAGCCCTGAGCCCCGGGCCCTGAGCCCTTTCTCCGGGATTGATTTTTGCTTCGGACGCAATTCCGGGTACCGAGGCGTGGACAACAAAACTGAAGCGTGCGGCGTTCTCGTCGTAGAGGATGATGTTGCGATTCGGCGACTCGTCAAGATGGTTCTCGAGCGCGAGGGCTACCGGGTCGAGGTTGCCTGTGATGGCCTGGAGGCCGTCCTCAAGCTCGGGGTGAGCGACTACGACGTCATCGTCCTCGATCTCATGATGCCGAACCTCGACGGGTTCACCCTCATGAGCACCCTCGCCGAAAACGACCCCGACCGTCTCCGCAAGATCATCGTCACGAGCGCCGCATCGCCCACCACCATCCGGGAGCGCATGCACGGCGTCCCCTTCGACCTGCTCACCAAGCCCTTCGACATCCACGAACTGGCCACGCGTGTCAGGTCGTGCATCGACGCCCAGCCGGTTCGCGAGGCGTAACCTCCTTACGGCGTCCCATTCGTCCCATAGGTCCTGTCCGTCCTATTCGTCCCATCGTCCCCCTACAATTCATTCATGCAGCCCCACGGCAGCGACACCGTGCGCCTCGTGCCGCCCGAGGTGATCCTCACCTCGGCGACGGACAAGGGGTGGAGGGCTCGTGTCTCTCGCTACCCGCGCGAGGAGTTCCCCGGCACGCCCGTCGACTGGGACGGTGAGTTCTTCGAGGTCACCAGTGTCATCCCGCTCGCCGACGGCACCATCGAGTACGTTCTCGAGCCGTGGCGCGACGAAAACGTCCTGCGCGGGCTGCAGCGCTACGACGCCGCGAGTGAAGCGCAGCGGATCGCCGAGGCGGAGGCGGCGCGGGCGAGGGCGCGGAACAGCCGGTGGGTGAGCTGGCTGGCCATGCTCACCGGCCATCTCCCCGGCAACGTCCAGAACCGTCTCGCCAGCGACCTCGGCGTCATTCCAACGCGGCTGACGTACTTGTCGCTGATTCCGCCGGTACTCTTCTTCGTGGTCGTGGGGCAGAGCGTCGTCGGCGCGATCGTCGCGAAGCGCGCCGTGACGCTGCCGTTCCTCGTGATCCTTGCGGCCATGTATCTGCTGGTCGAGAGCGGCGTGCGTTTCTACATCGCCTGGACACTCGAACGCCCCATCGGCTCCGCCGCCGGCTTCCTCGGCTACATCCTTTACTATTGGGGTGCGCGCGATCGGTCGCGGCTCGTCCCGCCGGTCACGCGCGACGGGCCGCTCGTTCGCACGCCTCCTCCCGATGACGTGGCCCTCCAGGACATGCTGAAGATGCGGAAGGCGTTCTTCACGCTGCTGACGCCGGCCGAGCAGAAGACGCTCGCGCGCCGGTGGGGCTACGTTTATCGCGACGACGCCAACGTGGTGGCGTTCATCCTGCTGTTGTTCGCCGGCGCCGGAGCGGTCACGTCGTGGCTGAAGCTCGCCGACGGCGGCTTCTCGGTGACGGCGCTGCTGTCGCTGCTGACCGCCGGTCTCGTCGCCATCGAGCAGCTCCTCCGCCTGCACACGCTGCAGCGCGGCCCCGCGGGGAGCGTGCTCGCGCCGCTCGTGCGCCCGCTCGCGCGGAAGTTTCTGCAATGAAGGCGCGCGCCGTCCCCATCGTCTTGCTGGTCGTACTGGCGCTTCTGACGCGGGGGCGCCTCGTTCTCGCCGACAACCTCACCGACCAGGGCTTCTTCACCAAGTACGTCGTCTTCGCCGACGGCATCCTGAAAGGGGAGCCTCCGCGCGCGCGCATCGGCGACGTCAGCCCCGCGTACCTCTGGACCATCGTCCTCTTCCGCGCGCTCGGCGCGAGCCTGCACGCCATCCGCGATGCGCAGATCATCGCGTTGTCGCTGGCCGCTCTCTTCTGCGCACTCGCCGCCAAACGCCTCGGTGGCTGGCCCGCCGCGATCGCCGCGGCCGTGCTGATCCTCGCCAACCGCGCCGTTTTTGTCACGGCGACGGAGCTCGAGCCCGAGACGCTGATCCTGCTCCTCAACGCCATCGCCATCGCCGCGCTGATCGCCTGGGACAAGCCGTGGCTGGCGGGGCTCTTCGTCGGGTTATCAACCGTGGCGCGGCCCACGGCACTGGGCACGATCGTGCTCATCGCGTTGTGGCTGGTGTGGCGCGCTCGCAGCGAACCGATGGGACTCATGAGGCCGATGGGACGCATGGGACGCCTGCGGCCGGCGCTGTCGTTCGTTGGCGTGGCGCTGCTGCCGGTGCTCACGATTCTCCTTGTGAACCGCAACCTCACCGGCGACTTCATCATCATGCAGCCCGGCACGCACGTTTACGAGGGGAACAACCCTCTGGCCACCGCGGCCGCCGGCGTGATGCCGCGCATCGTTGCCGACATGAACGTCGAGAACGACGAGCCCGATTACCTGCACGTCGCCTATCGCATCGTCGCCGCGCGCGCCACCGGGCAACCCGCGATCGACGCGAAGCTCTCGAACCAGTTCTGGAGCCGCAAGGCCTTCGCGTACATGCGCACCTGGCCGGCCGATGCGCTGGAGCTCTTCGGCTGGAAAGCGATCCTCGCCGTTCACCATTACGACATCTACGACCTCATCACCACGAAGCGCAAAGCGGTCGAGCTCGCGCGCTACCCGGCCATCCCGTTCGGCGTCGCCTTCGTCCTCGCCCTCGCCGCGCTCGTGCTGCGGGAGCGCAAGCGCGACCTGCTCCCGGTCTTCCTCTTCGCCGCGGCCACACTCGCGGCGCTGGTCCTCTTCAACGTCAGCTCCCGTCAGCGCGAGGCGCTCCTCGCGCCGCTCGTCATCCTCGGCGCGGTCGGCGTCGCCGAGATCGTGCGCACCAAGATCGAGCGCGCCCTCCTCGCCTTCGGCGCAGTCGTCATCGGCAGCATGCTCCTCGGCATCGAAGGCCCACCGATGCGCGAGGACGCGTACAACTGGTGGTCGTCGCTGCAGGCCAGTGCGCTCTACGACGCCGCGGTCAAAGCACGCGCGAGCGGCGATCCGCCGCAAGCCGCCACGCTCGCCGCGACCTCGTCGATCTTCCGCACCGCGGAGCCGCCGCTGGTCTCTCCGCCGACGTTGCGTGCCGCGTCGCTGCAACTTTTGCAGACCCTGGACGACGATGACGAGCCCCGCCGCTTCGACGTCGCCATCGCCCTGCAGAAAGCCGGCGCATGGAGCGAGTCCAACGCCGTCCTGCGAACCCTCGAGTCCTACGAGCCGCGCCGCGAAAACCGCGCCGTCTCCTCCGTCTCCTACTACCGCGCTCGCGCCGCCCTCCACCTCGGCGCCCCGCCGCAGGTGATCGGCGCCTTCCTCGACGCCGCCGTCACCGAAGCCCCCGGAGACCCCCACATCCTGGCCCTCCGCGCCGTCCGCGGCGACGCCGAATCGCTGGCCCACCTCAACGCCGTCCACGACCCCTTCACCAGAGACTGGGTCCTGGCCCACGCCCACCGCGACCTCGGCCACGAACCCCAAGCCCGCGCCCTGCTGCAAGGCGTAGCCACGAAGATCCCCGAATGGTCCCGCCCCCAGCGCGACCTGCGCTGAAAAGGACGATAGGACGAATAGGACCCATAGGACGAATAGGACCTATGGGATCAACCCTGCACCCTCAGACGCGCAACCCTGCGCAGCCCATACGTCCTATTGGTCCTATTCGTCCCATCGTCCCCCGCTGCTGCCACCGCGCCCCCGCCCCTTTGCACCCCACGCAAACGCGCCTCACCCTGAGCCCCGGGCCCTGACCCCTGAGCCCTAAGAAGGCACGCACTTCGCACCACCCTCGAGCGCAGTGGTAGACGGCAGGAAGCGCGTAATCATCGAGGCAGCATCACCGCAAGTCGACGGCGGTCAGTTCCCCGCCAAACGTGTACTCGGCGACCTCGTCCACCTCGAAGCCGACATCTTTGCCGACGGGCACGACCTCATCTCCGCCATCGTTCTTTACCGCCACGAATCCGAACAGGAGTGGCGCGATCTCCGGATGAAGGCGCTCGTCAACGATCGCTGGCGTGCCGACGTCACGGTCGAGCAGCTCGGCTTTCACTACTTCACCATCGAGGCGTGGATCGACCACTTCCTCACGTGGCACCGCGACCTGAAGAAACGCGTCGACGGCGGCACCAGCGAGGAAGACCTCGCCCTGCAGCTCCTCATCGGGCTGCAGATGATCCGCGACGCCGCGGCGCGCGCCAACGAGCGCGACCGCCGCAAGCTCGAAGCCTTCATCGCCACGCTCGAGAGCAAGGACTCCGTCGCCGACAAGATCGCCGACGTCTGGAGCGCCGACCTCCTCGACCTCATGTGGCGCAACGCCGAGCGCAAGTTCATCACGCGCTACGACCGCGAGCTCGCCATCGAGGTCGATCGCAAGAAGGCCGCATTCAGCACCTGGTACGAGCTCTTCCCCCGCTCCACGTCCTCGCAGGAAGGGAAGCACGGCACCTTCCGCGACGTCGAAGCGCAGCTCCCCCGCGTCGCGCGCATGGGCTTCGACATTCTCTATCTCCCGCCGGTCCATCCCATCGGCACCACGTTCCGGAAAGGGAAGAACAACCGCGTCACCGCTCTCGAAGGTGACGTCGGCAGCCCGTGGGCCATCGGCGGCAAAGAGGGCGGCCACAAAGCCATCCACGCCGATCTCGGCACGATCGAAGACTTCGAGCGTCTCGTCACCAAAGCGCGCGACCTCGGCATCGACGTCGCCATGGACATCGCCTTCCAGGCGTCGCCCGATCACCCTTACGTCAAAGAGCATCCCGACTGGTTCCTCGCCCGTCCCGACGGGACGATCCAGTACGCCGAGAACCCCCCGAAGAAGTACCAGGACATCTATCCCTTCCACTTCGAGAGCGAGGGATGGCAGGAGCTCTGGAACGAGCTGCGCGACGTCTTCGCCTTCTGGGTCGGTAAGGGCGTGCGCGTCTTCCGCGTCGACAATCCCCACACCAAGCCGCTGCCGTTCTGGGAGTGGTGCATCCGTTCGCTGAAGAAGGAGTGGCCGGAGCTCATCTTTCTGGCCGAGGCTTTCACGCGGCCGAAAATCATGTACCGGCTGGCCAAGGCCGGCTACACCCAGTCGTACACCTATTTCGCGTGGCGCAACACCAGCTACGAGCTGCAGGAGTACTTCGAGGAAGTCTCCAAGCCGCCGGTGAGCGACTTCTTTCGCCCCAACGCCTGGCCCAACACGCCCGACATCCTGCCGGAATATCTCCAGTACGGCGGGCGCCCCGCGTTCACCATCCGGCTCGTTCTCGCCGCGACGCTGGCCGCGAGCTACGGCATCTACGGCCCCACGTTCGAGCGCTACATCGGCACCGCGCGCGAGCACGGCAGCGAGGAGTACCTCGACTCCGAGAAGTACGAGATCCGCCACTGGCCGAAGACCGACGACGACCTTTCCGAGTTCATCGGCGCCGTCAATCGCATCCGCAAAGACAACGCCGCACTGCAGCAGAACGAGACGCTCACGTTCCACAAGAGCGACAACGAACAGATCCTCTGCTACAGCAAGGCCGTCGGCGACAACGTCATCCTGGCCATCGTCAACGTCGATCCCCACAACACCCACAGCGCCTGGCTCGAGCTCGACCTCGAGGCCCTGCTCGTCGACGACAAACGTCCCTTCCAGGTCCACGACCTCCTCAGCGGAGCGCGCCACACCTGGCAGGGCGGACGGAACTACGTGCAACTCAATCCGCACGTGGTGCCGGCGCACATCTTCCGGATCCGCAAGCGGGTCCGCACCGAACGCGATTTCGAATACTTCCTATGAGGAACCATGAGCGCAGAGCGCAGAACGATGAGTCAGGGAGCGGACGCCGGAGAGAATTTCGAATGAAGAATTTCGAATGAAGAATTGAGGTGGTGCGCTGCGCGCACACGGTCATCCGCTTCAAGAGAGCGCGTGCGCGAAGCGCCTCCTCAATTCTTCATTCGAAATTCGAAATTCTTAGTTCACCCCGGCTTCGACCTTCTCTTTTCGTTCAAGCCGCGTTCTGACTTCACAGCTTTTTGCCGCTACGAAAGACACGACGATCGTGACCGACACCAACGAATCCCACTGGTACAAGGACGGCATCATCTACCAGACGCACGTCCGCGCCTTCTTCGACAGCAACGACGACGGCATCGGCGACTTCGCCGGTCTGATGCAGAAGCTCGACTATCTGCAGGACCTCGGCGTCAACACCCTCTGGCTGCTGCCCTTCTACCCCTCGCCGCTGCGCGATGACGGCTACGACATCGCCAACTACACCGCCGTCAATCCCAGCTACGGCACGCTCGCCGACTTCAAGGCGTTCATGAAAGAGGCGCACCGCCGCGGCATCCGCGTCGTGACGGAGCTCGTCGTCAATCACACCAGCGACCAGCACGCGTGGTTCCAGAAATCGCGCCGCGCGAAGAAGGGGAGCCCCTGGCGCGACTTCTACGTCTGGAGCGATACGCCCGACAAGTACCGCGACGCGCGCATCATCTTCAAAGACTTCGAGACGTCGAACTGGGCGTGGGATCCGGTAGCCAATGCGTATTACTGGCACCGCTTCTATTCACACCAGCCCGACCTCAACTTCGACAATCCCGCCGTCCACGAGGCCCTCAACAAAGTCCTCGAGTTCTGGATGGACCTCGGCGTCGACGCCTTCCGCCTCGATGCGATCCCGTATCTCTACGAGCGAGAAGGCACCACGTGCGAGAACCTCCCCGAGACGCACGTCTACCTCAAGCAGCTCCGCGCGCATCTCGACGCCAAGTTCCCCGGCAAGATGCTGCTCGCCGAAGCGAACCAGTGGCCGGAAGACACGCTGCCGTACTTTGGTGACGGCGACGAATGCCAGATGGCGTTCCACTTCCCGGTGATGCCTCGCATGTACATGTCGCTGGCGATGGAAGACCGCTTCCCCATCATCGACATCATGGGGCAGACGCCGCCGATTCCCGACAACTGCCAGTGGGCCATGTTCCTCCGCAACCACGACGAGCTCACGCTCGAGATGGTCACGGACGAAGACCGCGACTACATGTGGCGCACCTACGCCAAGGACACGCAGGCACGCATCAACCTCGGCATCCGCCGCCGCCTCGCACCGCTGCTCGAGAATCACCGCGGCCGCATTCACCTCATGAACGGGCTGCTCTTCTCGTTCCCCGGTACGCCGATCATCTATTACGGCGACGAGATCGGGATGGGCGACAACATCTACCTCGGTGACCGCAACGGCGTCCGCACGCCGATGCAGTGGAGCGCCGACCGCAATGCCGGCTTCTCCCGCTGCAATCCGCAGCGCCTCTTCCTCCCCACGATCATCGACCCCGAGTACCACTACGAGCAGGTCAACGTCGAAGCGCAGCAGGCGAACCAGTACTCGCTCCTCTGGTGGATGAAGCGCCTGATCGCCATGCGCAAGCGCTACAAGGCGTTCGGCCGCGGCACGATGGAGTTCCTCCATCCCGAGAACCGTAAGGTGCTCGCGTTCGTGCGCCGCTATGAAGACGAGACCATCCTCGTCGTCGCCAACCTTTCGCGCCTCGTGCAGTGCTTCGAGCTCGATCTCTCCGAGTTCAAGGGGAGGGTGCCGGTCGAGTTGTCCGGTAGCGTGAAGTTCCCGCCCGTCGGCGACCAGCCGTACTTCCTCAACCTCGGCCCCTTCGCTTTCTACTGGTTCTCGCTGGAGAAGACCGAAGCGTCGGTGACGTTGAAAGAGGATCTGCCGCAGGTCAACGTCACGTCGTTCCAGGAAATGTTCACTGCCCGTCACCGCGACGCGGTGGAGCGCGTCCTTGCCCGGTATCTCAAGACGCGCCGCTGGTTCGGCGCGAAGTCGCGCGTCATCACCGCCGTCCATGTCCGCGACGCCGTCGAGCTCGACGAAACCTCCGTTCTCGGCATCATCGAAGTCGACTACACCGAAGGGGAGCCGCAGTTCTACGTCCTGCCGCTCGCCATCGGCGCTGCCGTTTCCCGCCGCGGCAGCGAACAGGACGGGCGCGCGGAGACGCAGATCGCCCGTCTCAAGGACGGCTCGTTCCTCTATGAGCCCGTGAACGAACAGCGCTTCGCCGCGACGATCCTCGACGCCATCGGCAAGCGGCGCCAGTTGAAGGGCCGCGGCGGCACGCTGACCGGCGCGCCGACGCGCATCTTCAAGGAGCTGCGCGGCAGCGGCACCCTCGAATCGCACGTCCTCAAGGCGGAGCAGAGCAACACCGCCATCGTCTACGACGAGGCGCTCTTCCTGAAGCTCTTCCGCAAGCTCGAAGCCGGCATCAACACCGATCTCGAGATCACGAAGTTCCTCAATGAAGAGACGTCGTTCACGCACACGCCGCGCGTGGCCGGCTCCATCGAGTACCGCCCCGATGGCGCCAGGGACGCGCTGACGGTCGGCATCCTCCAGAACTTCACCGAGAACTCAGGCGACGCCTGGGAGTACACACTCGACCACATCGGCCGCTACTTCGACAATGCCCTCAGCGAGACCGACGCGCTGCGCCGCATGACGGAGCTGATGCCGAACAAGCACGTCTTCGACCTCGCCTCGTCGCCGCTCCCCGACGTCGCCCGCGAGCTGATCGGCAGCTACATCGCCGACGCCGAGCTGCTCGGCGTCCGCACCGCGCAGATGCACATGGCGCTCGCCTCACGTGACGACGTCCCGTCTTTCGCGCCGGAGCCGTTCACGCCTCACTACCAGCGCTCGATCTACCAGTCGATGCGTACGCAGCTCGTGCAGGCGCTGCAGCTCGTCCGCCGCCGCACGAAAGACGATCCGCGGGCCGCGGAGCTGGTCGCGCACGAAAGCGTCATCCACGACCGCCTACGCGAAGTGCTCGAGGGCAAGATCACCGGCGCCCGCATCCGCATTCACGGCGACTATCACCTCGGGCAGGTCCTCCGCACCGGCAACGACTTCGTCATCCTCGACTTCGAAGGGGAGCCGGCCCGGCCGCTCAGCGAGCGCCGCATCAAGCGCAGCGCTCTCCGCGACGTCGCCGGCATGCTCCGCAGCTTCCACTACGCCCCGTACGCGGTCGTGTTCGGCCAGGCCCAGGGCCACGTCATCCGCACTGAGGACATCGCCCACCTCGAGACCGGTGCCCGCTTCTGGCACCGCTGGGTCGGCGCCGTCTTCCTCCGCAGCTACCTCGCCGAGAGCGAAAAAGCGCAGCATCTCCCGGACACGGCCGAGGATGTGCGGAAGCTGCTGACGGCGTACCTGCTGGAGAAGGCGCTGTACGAGATCGGCTACGAGATCAACAACCGCCCGGATTGGGTACGCATCCCCATCCACGGAGCGCTGGAACTGGTGTCGTAAGAAGAAATGCGGCCCATCGGACGAATAGGACCTATGGGACGAATAGGACCTATGGGACAGATGGGACCGATGGGAGTAGAACGCACGCCGGGTGCAGCGGGTCACGCGTAGCGCGCAGCGCAGGCGTTGCCCCTCTCCCCGGCCTTTGCGGGGAGAGGGTGAACTCGCGGGGACATTCCTGACACTTCGACGGGGACATCCTTGACAGTCGCCTACAGGCAAGACGAAAGCAACCTCCCGGGTGGGCGGGCAGCCCCGTGGAGGTCTTC
>DASVEE010000038.1:0-20048 GCA_036380735.1 Thermoanaerobaculia bacterium
AGGATGATCGGTCGACCGCGGCCGCGACTCCACGATCTCCCGCATTTCTCGCCGCCACGCCTCCGTCCCGAGATAAATCGAGTTGCGGAGGTTCGTCCACAGCCGATCCTCAGCTCCCACGCCCGCTAGGACGAAGGCGCGGTACTCCGCCTGCGGCTCCGACTTGCCGGCGCCGAACGCAGCGAGAGCCGCGGAGAGGTCGAGCCATTCGGGCGCTGCCTCGAGTCCGGCAATGGCCCGATAGCTCGACCACGCGTAGTCCTCCGGCCGCTCGACCAGGCCGGCGCGGACAGCGTTGAGCGCCACGTAACGAAGCACCTGCGCGAGATAGGCCTCCTTCTCGATCAGCAGCGCATGGAAGCGGCCCTGGAAGAGATGGCCGCAGCGCTTGTGACGACGGTTGAACGCCGCCGCGTAGGCGCCATTGAGCCATTGCATACCGCGCGAGAGGTTGGGCAAAGGCGTCTGCAGGACGAGGTGGTAGTGGTTCGTCATCAGCGTGAACGTGAGGAGGGACCATTTGAAGCGCTGGACGGCTTTAGCGAGGAGTCTCAGAAAGAGGAGCCGGTCGGCGTCATCGCGGAAGATGTCGCGCCGCTCGTTGCCGCGCGAAGTGATGTGGTAGTGGGCTCCGGCGAATTCCAATCGTAGCGGTCGTGCCATAACACCGAGATCGTCCCTCGGTACCGCGGCTCGTGCCGAGGAGTACTTCCGCTCGTAGAAATGGCGGCCTCAAAACTCCTCGGAATGGAAGATTTGCTTGTCGGCGCTCCACGCGCTGTAGCGCGCGTGGTCGACGGGAAAAAGAAGAAAGGTGTGACCCCATGGCAGTAGCGCGCGTGGTCGACGGGAGAAGAAGAAAGGTGTGACCCCATGGCAGTCGCCAGTCAAGAAAGGTGTGACCCCGATGATGAAGAAAGGTGTGACCCCGATGGTGGATGCTCTGCGGTGTGATGATGAAGAAAGGTGTGACCCCGGTGCGGTGGTGGTGTGATGATGAAGAAAGGTGTGACCCCGATGCGGTGGAGCACCGACGCGGTGGTGCACGGGTGCTCCCGTCATTCCTCGCGGGACAGACGAGAGTGGCTGTCCGCCACTCGGCGTCGCGAGTCGCGAGTGCGTGCTGTGCGTGCTCCGCGGGCCGGTGCACACAAACAAAAAAGCCGGCCTTGCGGCCGGCTTTCGTTGGTGGGTAGGGGAGTGGGTTACTCGGAGGTCACCATGCGGCGGAGGGCTTCGATCGCGGCGTCGGCGTTGCCGGTCGCGTCGATCGGGATCGAACGGATGTCCGACCAGCCGCTCTTCTCGCCCAGGTAGGCCAGGTACTTCACGGCCGCAGCCGTCTTGAAGAACAGGACCATGTTGTCGCCCGAGCCGCCGATGGCGCCGATCTGGCTGTCCGACGCTTCCGTACGGAAACGCGGCGCTCCGAACGTCTGTCCCTTCACGCCCAGCGGGATGCGCACGCGCGATTCGACGTACGGCTTGAACGGGCGCAGCGTCACGCGGTTGAAGTTCTTCTCTTTGGTGTCGCCGAAGACGATGTCCACCGTGGCGTGGTCCGCCGATTCGAAGATCGCCGGGTGTCGCAGGATCTCGGTGTTCATCGCCTCTTCGTCATCGTCGTTGCGATCGGTCGCCGGCTTGGCAAAGTCGGCGAACTGCTCGAGGTCGTACTCGGCCGTGTTGCTGATCGCGCCGTTCTCGATGGTGAGCATGGCGTAGCGCGCCAGCTCTTCATCGCCGCCGCGGTCTTCCCACCACGCCACGTGAATGTTGATCTCGGGGAACGCGTACTCGTTGTTCTCGCTGTCGCGGAAGAACGACTTGCGGGTCAGACCGATGCGCAGGTTCGAGCGCCACACGGAGCTGACGTTGGAGAACGCTTTCGCGTCGCTCCACCTCCCGTCGGCCGTCATCGACGCCACCATCAGGTTGCTCACGCGGCCGTTGCTGGAGTGCTTCCAGAAGACGAACAGCGTCTCGGAGACGCGGTCGTAGGCCAGGGCCGGATTGGTGTGCACGCCGGCCGTCACGCTGCTGTCCGGTACCAGCGTGCGCGTCACGGTGTCGCCGGTGCGCGTGGTCAGCACCAGGTAACGCGTCGACGCGGTCGCAACCTCGGGATGATGCGCCGCCCACTCACCCTCGACCGTGTACAGCGTGCCGGTCGGCGTGAGCAGGATGTCCCGATCCGGCGTTTCCGCCGCGAAAGCGGCTGCCGGCATCAGAACGAGAAGGAGGACGAAGAGAAGTTTTTTCATGATTAGAGCTTCAGGTTGACCATGCCACGCAGGTCGATCGCGAAGAGGAGACTCTTCAGGTTGCGGAACTGCGGATAGAACTTGCACAGCTCGTCGAAGTGATGCTCGGCCGCTTCGGTGTCACCCGACTTGTACGCCGCTTCGCCGAGCAGATAGTGCGCATTGCGCACCTGGCGCGTCTCGGCCGCGAGCTCGAGGCCGATGCTGCCGTAGTAACGCGCCCGCTCGTAGTCCTCGAGGTCGAGGTACCCGTAGCAGAGATCGATGTACGCGTCCGCGAGCGTCGTCGGGGCCTGCACCTTGTCGATGACGCTGTGCAGGAGGAACAGGCCGGTCTCGGTCTCGCCGACCAGCAGCTTGTTGTAGCCGAGGTTCTGTACGATCGCGTTCTGCACGAACGTGCGCTCGTCGTTGTCCGCGACTTTGCCGACCAGTTCCAGCGCCTGCTCGAGGCAGTCGATGGCCTTGTCGAACTGCGAATCGGTCTCGTAGATGATGCCGAGATCGTTCAGCGCGCCGACTTTCCAGCTCGACTCGTCCGCCTCGATGGCGATGTTCAGCGCGAGCTGGCCGTAGAAGATGCCGCGCTTGGTGTCGTTCTGCAGGCGGTGCTTGAACATCAGCGCGTACGCCGCCATGAACGCATGGTGAAGGTTGCGGCGCCGCATCAGGATCGTCGGCAGGGCGTGCACTTCCGCGCCGTCCTGGCCCATCGCGATCATCGCGTCGGCCTTGTTGATCGTGATCAGCTCGCGCGTCTCTTCGTCCGTCGCCAGCGCCGCGGCTTCGTCGTACAGGGCCAGCGCCTCGTCGTACTCTTCGCCACGAACTTTCGCCAGCGCCGCTTTGCGCAGCTCTTCGGCCTGTTTATGAGTGTTAAGCATCGTTCCCCCCGCTCTCCCCCGCCTCTTCATCCCAGGCATCCGTTTCGGCTTCCTGGCGCCGCTTGAATTCGATGAAGCTTTCGACTTCCTTCTGCGCGCCGGGACTCAGCGACTTGAACTTCTCGAACACATTGTTCGAGCGCGTGTTCTCGTCGAAGAAATCACCGATGCTCAGATCGAAGGTCTGAAGAATCTTCAGGAGCGTATCGAGTCCGACCTTGTACTCTCCCTGTTCCATCCGGGAGAGATCGGACTGATGGATCCCGATCTTTTCCGCGAGCTCCACCTGCGTCAGCTTGCGCTGGCGCCGGAGCTGGCGGATCTTGCGTCCGACGAGTTCGAGTTGTGCTGGCCTGTTCATGGTCGCTTCGTTGACTTTTATGCTATTGAACAATAAAGTCGACGAACTTTCAATATGCGGGCAAGCACAGCCAGTGTCAAGCCCGGAAGGCCTGCCCCCAGCTCCAGGGACCTGCACCTCCTCCGGGAACTGATCAAGCGAGATTTCAACGCACGCTTCACCGGTTCCGCTCTCGGGCTGACCTGGGCGGTGCTCCAACCGCTCAGTCTCGTCATCCTCTATTGGTTCGTGTTCACGCTGATGATACCCGCTCGCGTGCCCGCCGGCGGCGGCGATTACATCTTTTTCCTCATTGCCGGGCTCGTCCCGTGGCTCGGCTTCCATGAGGGACTCATCCGTTCGACCACCGCCATCGTTGAAAATGCCTCGGTCGTCCGCCGCCTCCCCCTCCGCAGCGAGCTCCTCGTCGTCACCCCAAACGTCTCGGCCATGATCTTCGAGTGCATCGGCCTGGCGATCTTCCTCGCCTTCCTCGTGGCGAAAGGGGAGGTGCCGCGCATGCTCTGGGTGCTTCCGTTCGCCCTGGCCGTGCAGTTTCTGTTGCAGCTCGGTATCGGTTTGTTTCTCGCCGCGCTCTACGTCTTCCTCCGCGATCTGACCCAGGCGCTCGGCTTCCTCCTCTCCATCCTCTTCTATCTGAGCCCCATCCTCTACCCGGTGGGAGGGCGATTCGAGAAGTACTTCTTCTGGAATCCGCTCACGGCGCTGCTTGGTTTGTTTCGCAGCGCGTTACTCGCCTCGCCGTTACCTCAGGCCGGGTCGATCGTCTTCCTACTGGTTGCCGCGTCGGTTGTCTTCGCTGCAGGTCTGTTTTTTTTTCGTCGTGCCCAGCCGACGCTGGTCGATCTCATCTGAGTCACAGGAGAAATGCATGTCTCTTCGTAAGGTCCTTTCCACGGCTCTCGTGCTGACGGCGCTCTCGCTGCCAGCCGCGATGGCGCAGACGCCCGAGGCGCCGGCGGCCGGCGCCGCCTCCATCGACGGCGGTACGCCGCGCTACATCCGCCCCGAATCAGCCGAGGAGCGCCTCAAGCGGCTTGGTACCCAGGAGGATCCGGGTCTCGAGCCGAATCCCGAGACCGGGTACTTCCGCTTCGGCAAGGTGTTCAACATCCACCGCTTCGACAAGGCGCTCGCCAAGTACGAGGGACAGCCCGAAGGGTGGGTCCGCCCCTTCGCCTTCGTGAACATCAGCGCCGAGATCTACCAGGAAAACGAAAAATACGTCTGGGTGTGGCTGCCGGTCCTCGAGCGCCCCGCCAAGAAGGAGCCGGGCGAGACGCCCACGCGCGCTTACGACAAATATGAGGAAGAGGTGCTCGAAGGGTACCGCCGGCTCCGCGAGGAGTTCGCCATCCTCGACCCGCAGCCGTCGAACGTGAAGGTCCGCTTCGAGAACTCCTCGAACGGGCTCCCGACCACCGGCTCCTTCCGCAACTCGATGACGGTCGCCGACATGAACGAAGACGGCCACCCCGACCTGGTCCTGCCGCCGGAGCGCGGCGCCGGCGGCCCGCCCTCGATCTACCTCGGCGACGGCACGGGCAACAACTGGAAGCTGTGGGACATCCCGTTCCCGAACGCCTTCAACTACGGCGGTGTCGTGGTCGCGGACTTCAACAAGGACAAGCATCTGGACATGGCCTTCGCCATCCACCTGACCGGCATCGGCGTCTTCCTCGGCGACGGTAAGGGACACTTCACCGAGTCGAGCGAAGGGTTGCCCACCGACTTCCCGACGCGCCGCATCATCGCCACCGACGTCAACGCCGACGGCTGGATGGACATCGCGGCCATCAGCGAAGGGCCGATCTCGCGCGGCCAGGAAGTGACGACCAAGTCCGCCGGCTCCGCCGCGCCGATCCGTGCGTATCTCAACCGCAACAAGGGTACTTCCTGGGAAGTGCTCGACATCGCGCAGCCGGAGAAGAAGGTCGCGGGCGACTGGCTCGGCACCGGCAACTTCAACGGCGACAAATACCCCGATTTCTACGGCTCCAGCATCTACTTCGGGTCTTCGGACTCGCTGTACCTGAGCCAGAGCGCGAACAAATGGGCGGGGACGGGTGCCGGCACGCTGGTGCCGTGGGTCTCGTACTTCTTCTCGAGCGAAGCAGGGAAGTTCACGCGAGGGAGCAAGCTGGACGAGCTGGTGGTGGCGTACTACCGCTCCTGGCCCAGCAGCATCGACCCGAAGGCGGTGCCGGTGCCTCCGACGAAGAACATCGTCGGCCTCGACCGGATCACGTTCGGGCGGGAGCCGAAGCGCACGCCGATTGCACGGTGGGAGGGCCGCCGTCCGGTCTGGGGCCTCGGCCGGGGCGACTTCGACGGCGACGGGAACCTGGACGTGATTTATACGAAGTGGGAGCCGCGCGAGATCGTGCTGCTTCTGGGGGACGGGGCGGGGAACTTCCGGCGGGCGACGCTGGAAGGGGTGACGCTGCCGATGACGCTGAACTACGACCTGACGGTGGCGGACGTGAACAACGACAAGCGCCCGGACGTGGTGGTGATGTATGAATCGGACGAAAGAACGGCATTCGAGGCAAAAAATGGCTCGGTGCAGGTGTATTTGAATCGTGGCGTGGCCGTGGAGCGGCAGTAATTGCTTGCGGCGGGGTAGGAATGTGGGTATAGTGCAACGATTCCCGACGGCGATATGGTGTAATCACATAAAAAAGCGCATCGGGTATTGACTTCACGAATATTTCGCCATACCTTTTGGCAGTTCAAAGCTGAGAATCGCCCGGTTTTGTGTGAGGAATGACAAAACTTGACTCGGAGGTGATTGTATCGGTGACGGGGTGAGCAACCCTTCGGTTCGTTTTTACCAATCTGAAGTGTAGGAGATATAGGATGAAGAAATTTTTTGTTTGGGCTCTCATGGCCACCATGATGGTGGCGGGCTCGGCGTTCGCTGCCGGTATTCCGGTTGCCAACGCGACCTTCGCGACGGGCGCCCCGACCACGACCAACAATGATGACAGCTGCGACATCAGCGTTGCGCCGGCGGCGACCCTGCTGCTTCCGTATTTCGAAGTCGACGTCAACAGCACGGCTCTGACCGCGCAGACGACGCTCTTCACGATCACCAACGTGTCGCGTCTCCCGCAGATCGCGCACGTCACGGTCTGGACCGACTATTCGTACCCGGTCCTCGACTTCAACATCTTCCTGACCGGCTATGACGTTCAGGCGATCAACCTGTACGACGTGTTCGTTCGCGGCCTCGTTGCCCCGGACAACGGCACGTCCAACCAGACCACGCCGGGCTCGCGCTCGGCCAGCAACCTCACCGGCAACCCGAACTTCCTTCCGGGCGCCGCTGTTGCTTGCAACCTGACCGGCCAGAACCGCGGTCGCGTTCCTGAGGTTCTTCGTCAGAACGTGCTCTCGGCCCTCACCGAAGGCGTCTTCCCGCTCCTCTGCGGCGACGAGATCATCGGTGGCACGCACGACAACGCCGTCGGTTACATCACGATCGACGTTGCGGCGACGTGCTCGACGAACCTGCCGACGGAACCGGCGTACTTCACGACGGAAATCCTGTTCGACAACGTTCTCATCGGCGACTACCAGCAGCTCAACCCGAACGCCGCCACGGGCAACTACGCCCAGGGCAACCCGATGGTCCACATCCGTGCGATCCCTGAGGGTGGTCCGGCTGGTTCGGTCGTTGCGACCAACCTCCCGTACACGTTCTACAGCCGTTACCAGTCGATCCTCACGCCGACTCGTGACCGCCGTCAGCCGCTCCCGAGCACCTTCGCCGCCCGTTACATTGAAGGTGGCGCCGGTGGCTTCGTGACGGCTTACAAGATCTGGCGCGAAGGCATCACGGGCGCCGGTGCGGAGTGCGATGAGTACGCCGCCCTGAACTCCCGTATGGCTGTTGCTGAAATCGTCCGCTTCGACGAGCGCGAGAATCCGTTCCTCTCGACGGCTGCCGGTGGCTTCTCGCCGGTTCCCCCGGGTGGCGTCGCTCTCCCGGAGACGGCTCGTGTTCTCACCTCCGACGACATCTTCCCGGATCTGACCTCGGGTGACGTCGGCGGCTGGATGTACCTCAACCTCCACAACAACGCTGTCGGCGCCGAGCGCCCCAGCCAGAACTGGGTCATCGTCTCCATGTTCGCGGAAGGCCGTTACTCGGTCGACTTCGACGCGGCGTGGCTCGGCAACGGCTGCACCGGCATCACGCCTTCCCCGGCGACGATCGGACCTGCTCCGAACTTCACCACGGGCGGCATCACGCCGTAATCGTTGTCACATCGCTGTAGCCTTCGGGCGGGCCGGTTTTCCGGCCCGCCCGTTTTCGTTCCTGGAGCATCGCTCGAGCCGATTCGCTCATCGTCCCGGATCGTTTCGCGGGAAGCTTCAAAAAAGGGCTTCCAATCACGGCCTGCAGCCGCTTACAATAACCACTGGTCTCTCTCTACTGCTCAACTGCTGTGTTTTCCTCAGTACGTTTCGCGTTATCTCTTTGCCACAATTCCACCGGGGGGTGTGATTTGAAACAGTGTTGGTCCAGACTGCTCGTCGTATTGCTGTTCGTATGCGGCGTCGCGACCTCTTCCTATGGCCAGTATCCTCTCTGGCCGAAGCCCAAGAGCATTACCGAGCCCCAGTCGCTCTGCACGGACTGCGAAGGCCGCAATCTCTTTGGCGTTGAAAACATCGGCCTGAAGGTCGAGCACTACGGCCCGCCGATCAAGGCGTGGGTCGGCCGCACGCACGACGGCAACTACAGCAACGACTCCCAGGGCTTCGGTGCACGCAGCCTTCGCGGCGGTCGCGTGCTCGTGGCCCCGAGCCTCAACCGCATCTACGTGCAGAACGGCGCGTTGCTCGGCGCCTACAATCTCGACGACTATCTCACCGAGCTGCCCACGGCACTCAAGAGCGCGACCTTCTTCCCCACGCAGGACGGCCGCAGCTTCTATCGCTCGCAGACGCCGGTCGAGTCCTTCATTTTTCCCGACCAGTACGTCTATCCCGAGAACCCCAACTCGAAGTGGAACACCGAGGGCTCGGGTGACTCGCAGGACCGGCTCTACGACTTCGACGTCGACGACCGCGGCTACGTCTATGCCGCCTACAGCTACTTCGGCTGGGGCATCGTGAAGGACGACGGCACCTCGTCGATCTCGTCCAAGATGATGCCGCTGGAGTCGCAGAGAAAAGACAACAAGTTCAGCGCCGGCAAGATCGTCTCTCTAAAGATCGGCAGCAAGTATTGGGTTTCCGTCGGTGGTGGCGGCCTGAACCCGAAAGGCGCCTCGCTCTACGAGGTCACCAATCCCAAAAACCCGATCGGCCCCACGCACCTCACGGGCCTGAACAAGGGCATCATGGGGTGGGCCAAGAGCGCCGACGGCAGCCGCGTCGCCTTCCTCACCGGCCAGCTCAAGATCGCCATCTACGATCCGCACCAGTACGTCCTTGGCGGCGGGGCGGTCCTCGAGGTCGCCGCCGGCAGCAAGGTCTTCGGCGCCGTGGCCGCCGACGGTGCGAATTTCTACGCCGTCGAAACGCAGGTTGGCGCCGGGCCGATCAACAACCTGCTCTGGAAGTTCTCGCCCGATGGCGCCGGCAGCTACACGATCACCAAGCATGACATTCTCGGCGCGTTCGAGCCGCTCACCATGCAGGCCATGGATGGCTACCTCGTGGCCATGGGCCAGGTGCCTGCCCCCGCGGGCTCGGCGCCCGGCTCCTCCGCGGGCGACCTTCGTCTCGTGAAGGTCGGCGCGGGTGACCCGGTCAACGTGCCGCTGAACGAGTACTTCCGCCGCTACTACACGTTCCCCGACCGCACGCATGCGGCTCCCGGATACGCGAAGCTGCAGCGCGACGCCGTCGCCTTCAAGCGCAACGGCAAGACCTATCTGATGTACACGACTTACGGCATCGGTGACGTGTACGAGATCCAGGCAGGCGACACGCTGGACATCGACTACCACCGCTCCAACTTCGGCACCAACAATCCGTTCGCCCGCCCGACGGAAGGTGGACCGTTCTACGGTGACACCCTCACGTTCACCAGCCAGTTCAACTCGCAGACGACGCAGAAACCGGCGCTGCAGTGGAACTTCGGCAACCCGGAGCACAGCGCCAACAACGTGCGTAACGCTCCGGCGGGTGACGCGATCACTCACCAGTTCGGCGGTCTGACTCCGGTTGCGATTCCGGTTCCCCGGACGGTCGTCGCCAAGAACCTTCTCGACAATCAGATCACCGACACCGTTCAGATCACTCTGAAGGTGCCGACGGCGCGCATCGGCATTCTCGCCGCCGGGGCGCAGATCCCCGCGACGGTGCTCACGGCCACGCCGGCGACGCCGCTGTCGCTCGTCACGAGCGACCGTTTTACCGACTCCTCCGACGGCTCGATCCAGGGTCACTACGCCTCCTGGACCATCGACGGCACGCCGACTTCGCACGCGCCCTCGACGGCCGTTCCGGTCGGCCAGTGCGGCAGCCACACGCTCGCCTTCGCGGCGAACTACGGCCCGTACAACGCCAGCTACGCGACGACCGTCGGCTCGCCGTACGTCGCCTCGATCAGCAACGTGCAGTACAACGTCCTTCCGTTCGTGGCGACGATCGGCACGCCGACCAAGTCGGCCGCCGGCGTGAAGTTCGTCGGCTCGGCGCGCATCGGCGATCTCGCCTCCTTCAATGGCGCGACGACGTGGACCGTCACCTGGTCGCTGAAGGCATCGGCCGCCGGTGCCGAGCTGCTGTCGAAGTCGGTTCCGGACGCCGCCATCGGTACGGTTCCGGAGTTCGACGTCCCGGCGAACATCATCATCCCTCCGGGTGCGGTGCTGACGCTGACCGCCGCCGTCGATCCGACCAAGCTGGCCGCTTCCTGCCAGAACAACGCGACCTCGGTCCAGAGCATCACGCTCACCACGCCCGATCCGCAGATCACAAAGACCGGCTGCGCCAATTCCGGCGACGCCTGCACGTTCACCGCTTCCTCGGCCGGCAACAACTCGATGGAAGGCTGGACGTTCGCGTGGGTCCTCAAGACCACCGGCGGCACACAGGTGGCGGTCGGCACCACGAACCCGTGGAAGCCGACCATCTCCAGCGCAGGCAGCTACATCGCCGAGCTGATCGCAACCCGCACCATCTTCTCGTCGCCTGTCGTGGCCACGCCGGCGTTCACGGTCGCGCAGCCGGCCTGCGGCAGCCATCCGAACCCGCTGTACTTCGGCATCAACATCCGCGGGAAGTCGTCCGGTTGCACCGGCAACCCGAGCAGCCCCTGCACCCCGGGTGAAGTCATCGAGCTCGATGCGGGCGGCGACGGCTTCATCCCGCGCACCTGCGACGTCTTCACCTGGACGTTCGGGGACGGAACGAACGGCACCGGCCTCGCGCTCGAGCACACGTTCGCCGGCACCAACGCTCAGTACAACATGGTGCTGACGCTCACCAACGACTCGGGCCCGAAGCAGTACACGCGCACCATCTACTTCGGCAACGGTGGCGGCCCGGGCCCCGGCCCCGGCCCGACGTGCACTACGCCCAGCGGCATCAACTTCAGCTGGGTCGGCTCCAAAGGCTGCAGCCCGACGAAGAGCTGCGAAGTGGGTGAGTCGATCACCTTCGTCCCGAGCCGCACCGGCAACTTCCAGACGTGCGACAAGTTCGAATGGAATCTTGGCGCGGCCGGACAGAGCACGCAGCAGCAGCCGACGGGCAAGAGCTACTCGGCCACCGGTACCCAGACCATCACGCTCGTGGTGAAGAACACGGCTGGCCAGTCCAACCTCGTCACCAAGACCCTGACGGTCGTTCCGGCCACCTCCGGCTGCTCCGGGTTCGCCTCGGCACTCCGGATCTCGCCCGACTACACCGGTCTGACCTCTGGCTGCACGATGTATGGCAACACTGAGATCTGCCAGCGAACCGAGGAGTTCCAGTTCAACGCCGGCTTCTCCGGCTACCAGCAGCAGGCGTGCGATCAGTTCGAGTGGGACTTCGACGACGGTACGGCGAAGGTCACGACTCAGAATCCGAAGCACACGTTTGCCGGTACGAAGAACACCTACAACGTCAAGCTGCGGGTTCACAACACCAACGGCACCGCAACGGTCAACTTCAACGTGAAGGTGGGTGGTGGCAACCCGACCGGTCCGGCTCCGGTGATTTCGATCTCCGGTCCGACCACGGGCTCCGTCGGCAGTGAGCTGACGTTCACCGCCACGTCGAATGAACCGGCCACCACCGGGTGGAGCTGGACCTTCGGCACTGGCAGCCCCGACAACTCGCACGCGAACACCACCGCGACGACGAGCACCATGAAGCGGACGTACACGACGCCGAGGACCTACACCGTCACCGTGACGGCGAAGAACGGCGCCAATGGTCCGTCCGCTCAGGCGACTCACCAGGTCGTCATCACCGACACGGCCGAGTACAAGTTCCTCCTCCCGGTGGTCATCCACGCGGCCGGCGGCGACAACAGCGTCTGGCGTACGGACGTGCAGGTCTTCACCCCCGACACCACGGTGTCGGAATCGAAGCCGCTCGTCATGTCGCTCGACTTCAAGGGCATCAAGAAGACGCTGAACATCACGAAGTCGACGACGATCCTCGAAGACTTCATGGCGATGATCACGTCGAACACGGAGCAGGGCCCGGTCGTCGTGACGGTCACGACCAACACGCCGCCGCAGTTCTGGACGCGCACGTACAACGTCTCGTCGACGGGTACGTTCGGCCAGTTCATCCCGGCCATCCTCCTGTCCGGTCCGAACGGCACGGGCAGCGTCCAGTCCAACGCCACGACCCCGACCAAGTACTACCTCACCGGTCTGCGCTCGAAGGAAGGGCGCTACCGCACGAACGTCGGCTTCCTCAACCCGACCACGGCTCCGGTTGCCATCGAAGTCGAGGCGTGGGACGAGGAAGGCAAGATCGAGTTCGGCTCGTTCGCACGCACCCTCCAGCCGTTCCAGCTCGAGCAGGTCACGATCAGCTCGATGTTCTCGAACCTGCCGGAGAACAAGCCCTTCAGCCTCCGCATCAACGCGGCGTCGACGAGCCTCGTCGCCTACGCGTCGATGATCGATCGCATTACCAACGATCCGGTGTTCGCCACGGCGGTGCCGGACAGCGAGTACACCTCGACCGATTACCGCTCGACGGTGCTCCCGGGTGTCGGTCACACCGGCAACTGGCGCAGCGACGTCTCGATCTTCAACCCGGACACCGACGAGCCGCTCCTGCTCGATCTGTCGTACTTCGACCAGACGGGTGCGAAGGTGGCCGAGGCGAAGAGCCAGATCATTCAGCCGAACTCGTTCCTCCAGCTCGACGACCTGCTCCGCGCCGGCCGTCTCACGCCGCAGCCGGCTGACGGCCTCGGCATGCTGAAGGTCTCGACGGTGCTGAACGGCGGTACGTTCCCGTACGTCTTCTCGCGCACCTACTTCGACCGCGGTCCGGATGGAACGTATGGCCAGGGCATCCCGGGCTTTGCGGCCAACCGCGCCAACGTCAAGCCGAACAAGCCGGCGTACATCGCCGCCGTCCGCAGCGACGAGAACTACTACACCAACATCGGCCTCGTGAACCTCACGGATCAGACGGTAAAGGTGCGCGTCACGCTGCTCCACCGCGACACCGGCGCCTCCGGCACGCCGTTCGACTTCGACCTCGCTCCGAACCAGTCGATCATCCGTTCGCGCGATGCGGAAGGGAAGGACCTCCTTCGCTTCCTCGACGCCAACGCGGACCGCGGCTCGTTCAAGATCGAAATCGTCGGCAGCACCGGTCAGGTCTGGGCCTTCGGCTCCGTCATCGACCGCCGCACCGCCGATCCGGAGTACGTCCCGGCGCAGTAGTCACGCAGTCATGCAGCTTCCCTGGCGGGCCCCGAAAGGGGCCCGCCTTTTTTGTTTTTGGCGCGGCCCGAGAGGACGATTAGGACCTATAGGACGTATAGGACCAATAAGGCGAGAGGCTTCGGCCCATTGGACGGATAGGTCCTGTTGGTCCGATTCGTCCTGTCGGACCTATCTGCCGCCATCCCATTACAATGCCCCCAATGGAACCTGCCGTTCGCGCCGACAGGCTGTCGAAGCAGTACGACATCTACCGGCGGCCTGCCGATCGCCTCATCGAGCTCTTCACGCGCCGTCAGCGGCATGCGGTCTTTCCGGCGCTGGAGGAGGTTTCGTTCGAGGTGGAGCGGGGGGAAACGGTCGGCATCATCGGGCAGAACGGAGCAGGGAAGAGCACGCTGCTGAAGCTGCTGACGGGCGTCACGCAGCCGAGCAGCGGGTCGATCGAGATGCGGGGAAGCATCGCGTCGATCCTGGAGCTCGGCACCGGTTTCCACCCGGAGTTCACCGGCCGCGACAACGCCGCGCTCAACGCCGCCATCCTCGGGCTCAACGCCGCCGAAGTGCGCGAGCGGCTGCCGGCGATCCTCGAGTTTTCGGAGCTCGGCTCGTTCCTCGACCGGCCGGTGAAGACGTACTCCTCCGGCATGTACATGAGGCTCGCGTTCTCGGTCGCGGTGAACGTCGACCCGGACATTCTCATCGTCGATGAAGCGCTGGCCGTCGGCGACGGCCACTTCCAGAAGAAGTGTACGGACAAGATCCGCGAGTTCCAGGAGTCGGGGAAGACGATCCTCTTCTGCTCCCACTCGCTCTACTACGTCTCCTCGATCTGCCGGCGGACGCTGTGGCTCGACCACGGCCGCGTCATGCGCTACGGCCCTTCACTCGACGTCGTGCACGACTACGAAACGTTCCTCCTCGAGCGCGACAAGGAGAAGCCGGGGAGTGTGGAGGAGCCCGATCCGGAGCGTCATCGCACGCCGGCGCGGTTCCGCGAGATCGTCGTCTGCGACCGCAGCGGCAAGCCGCGCGAGGCGTTCGCGCGCGGCGAGGACGTGCACGTCCGGATGCGGATTGCGGCCGAGGATCCGAGCGTGCGGATGCACGTAATCGTGGGGATCCACCGCTCCGCTGACGACCTGCAGTGCTTCGCCGTCGGCACGCACGCCGACCGGATGCCGCCCCTGTCGGGACGTACGGAGTACGACTTCACGGTGCAACTGCAGGACGTCCCGCTGCTGCGCGGCGACTACTCGATCATCGCCTTCGTCGGCGACGAGAACGCGATGAGCGTTTACGACCGGCGCGATCTGCGGCCGGCGTTCTCGATGACGGGCGAGCGCTTCGAGATCGGCCTGATCTCCGTCCGCCACCGCTGGCAGGTGGACAATGTCGAGGCGCCGGTGCTCGAGTCACCGGTGCTCGAGTGACTGTGATCTCGCTGCTGATCGTGAACTACCGCTCGGCGGCGCTGGCCGCGGACGCAATCCGCACCGCGCGCGCCACGACGCGGATGCCGCTGCAGGCGGTCGTCGTCGACAACACCCTCGATCCCGCGGAAGCAGAGGCGTTGCGCGCCCACGCGGACATTGTCATCGCCGCCCCCTCGAATCGCGGCTACTCCGGCGGCATCAACCTTGGGCGTCCTCACTGCCAGGGGGACGTGCTCGTGGTCTCGAACCCCGACGTGGTCTTCGCCGACGGCTGCCTCGACCGTCTGGCCGAGGCGCTGGACAAGAGGACGGCCGTCGCGGGACCGGCGTTCTTCTGGGACGATGCCCACGAGTGGCGGTTGCCGCCGGCGGACCTCAGCAGCGGCTGGGACAAACTCGACGAAGTGCTGGCCAGCCGCGCCGCGAGCTGGCGGGCGGAGCGCGATCGCCGCCGCTTCCGGAAGCGCGTCCAGTTCTGGTCGCTGAGGGAGACGACGCACGTCGACGCCCTCTCCGGCGCCGTCATGGCCATCCGCGCGGCCGACTTCGACGCCGTCGATGGCTTCGACGAGCGCTTCCCCCTCTACTACGAAGAGATCGACTTCGTGCGGCGCCTCGCCGAGCGGCGGAGGAAAGTCGCCTACGTCCCGGACGCGCGCTGCCGCCACATTTTCGACCAGAGCGCCGGCCAGGCGGCGGAAGAGGCGGCGCAGCGGTACGCCCAATCGGAGCTGCGTTACCTCGAGAAGTGGAACGGTCCGTTCGCCGCGCGGACGCTGAAGAAGCTGGAAAAGCCGGTGCAGGTAGCGGCCACTTTCACCGAGGGAAGAGGGCTCGCCGTGCCTCGGCCGGACGAGACGGTGGTGGAGGTTTCGCCCCTTCCTTCCTTCGCCACGGCGGCCGGTCACTTCCCGAAAGGGGAGTGGGTCGAGCTGCCGGAAGAGATCACGAAGAGCTTCCGCCGCGGCGCTCTTTACCTCCGTACCGTGCAACGGCTGACCGGCGAAGTGTTTGCTACGGTTAAAATCAGCCCAGATGGCTTCGATCAGCGTCACGGTGCTGATCCCGCTCAGCGGTGATTCAGCAGAACTGTCGGCGACGCGCGCCGCCATCTCTGCTTTTCTCGATTCGGCCGGATTCACCCACGAGATCCTCACACCCGTCGGACCGCAGGGGACCGCGCTGCGGAAAGGGATGGCCGAGGCGAAGGGGAGCTACATCGTGGTGGTCGACCCCACGTTGCCGTACCCGGTCAGCGCCATCGGCGACGCCATCGCCATGGTGCAGTCGGGCGCGACGGACATCGTCTTCGCCGGGACGAGCTCGCGCGACGAGCCGCGCCACTTCCTGCTCCGCTGGCTGCTCGTCCCGATCCTGCCGGACCCGGCCATCCACCTGAAAGCCTTCTCCTGGCGCGCCGCCCGCCTCGTCCTCGGCGAAACGCGGCAGATCGCCGGCGGCTGCGATCTGGAGATCGCCTTCCTCGCGAACAAGTACGGCTTCCGCGTGGAGAAGCTGACGGTGAGCGCCACGGACGTGCGCGGGGAGCGGACGTTCTCGTCGTTCGGTGGTTGCATCCCGGCGCTGAAGATCCGGCTGACGAATCGCCGCATGCAATACCGGGCCGCGCGGCGATGTCCGGTCTGTTTCTCCCCGGAGGTCTGGACCGCGGCACAGATCCCGGGCAACGTCGTCCGCTCCTGCAGCCGCTGCAAATGCCGCTATCTGAATCAGTTCACCGATGAGGACGAAACGCATCCGGTGCGCCGCGTGCTCCGTCCTCACGCCTCTGTCCCCGAGAAGACGTACGACGCGCATTCGCAGCCGGCGCGCGAGAAGACGAGCCAGCGGCGCCTCGCCGTCATGCGCAAGCAGTTGCCGTCCCGCGCGCGCGTACTGGAGATCGGCGTCCGCGACGGCAGCTTCGGCGCGACGGCCTCGGCGGAGTACGAGTACGTCGGCATCGACCCGGCGCAGGCGGCGGCGCGTCATGCACGCGCGCGCGGCCTCGAGGTCTACTGCGCGTCGCTTTCGACCTTCGTCAACACCGGTCCCGCGTTCGACGGCATCGCCCTCTTCCACGTCTTCGAGAACATGGCCGATCCGCACGACGCCCTCGGGCGCATCAAGGATCTGCTGAAGCCCGGCGGCGTCCTGATGCTGTCGACGTTCGATACCGAGGGGCTGATCTATCTGCTGACGGAGCGGAAGCGGATGACGCAGAACTTCCGCACGCATCTCATCCTCTATTCACGCTCCGCGCTGATCGAGCTGCTCGAGCACTCCGGCTACGAGATCCTCTCCATCGGGCCGGAGTTCGAGTACCGCGACCACTGGTTCGTGCGTCACTGGCTCGACAACCACTGGTTCGCGTTCGCGTGGCCGGCACGCGCGGCGCTGCGGATCCTGCCGGACCCGCTGCTCGTCAGCTCGGGCTCGATCCGCATCGTGGCGAAGCGCCGCGCCGGGCCGCCGATGAACGCGCGGACGATCCGCTCCGTAGAACCGACGCATGCCCGCTGACGAGCGCTTCACCATTCGCGCGTTTCGCAATGGGGACGAAGCGCAGATCCTCCGTCTCTTCGCGCGGTCGTTCCACGCGCAGCGCTCGCCGGAGCACTTCGACTGGAAGTACCGCACGAATCCGCACGGGCGGGAGCGCATCAGCGTCGCCTTCGATGCCGGCGGCATCCTCGCCGCACACTACGCCGGCTATCCGGTGGCGTTCCGTGAAGGACGGCGCGATCTGGTGGCGCACCAGGTCGGCGACACGATGACGGAAGTCGCGGTACGTCACATCGGCCGCGGGCCGACGTCCGTCCTCGGGCGTACGGCGCTGCACTTCTACGCGAACTTCTGCGAGCGGCAGGTGGCGTTCAACTACGGCTTCAACGTGGCGAACATCCAGAAGTTCTCGCTGCGGTTCCTGCGGAGCGACCGCGTGGAGCCGGTCACGTACCGGGTCATGAACGCGGCGGAGATCGTGCCGATGCCGCGGTGGGAACGGCTCGCGCGCGGCTACCGCCTGCAGGTGGTGCAACGCACGGATGCGGAGTGGGACCGCTTCTTCGAGCGCGTCGCCCCGGCATACGGCATGCTCCTGAAGCGCGACGCGCGTTACGTCCAGTGGCGCTACCTCGATTGTCCCGACGTGCAGTACATCGTCATCGCGATCCGCAAATTCTTCACGCTGGCCGGGTGGATGGTGTTCCGCATCCGCGAGGATCGGCTGACGATTGGCGACGCACTCTTCGACCCCGACCTCATCGACGCGCCTGAGGTGCTGTTGCGTCACGTGGTGCCGCACTGGCCGGCCACTCGCGTCGACGGCTGGTTTCCGCCGCGCCCGGCATGGTTCGACATCGTGCTGGGGAATCTGGGCTTCGAGAAGCAGGCCGAACCGCAGGACCTGTCGCTGATGTGCGTCCCGTTCATGGAGAACCACATCGTCCCCAGGATGCGGGAGGCGCTGTACTACACGTGGGGAGATAGCGATCTGTTTTGACCAGGGCTCAGGGCCCAGGGCTCAGGCGCCTCCGGTCCGCCGAGCGCAGCCCCCTGAGCCCTGAGCTCTGAGCTCTGAGCCCTTTTTCGGGCCTGCCTCGTGCATTGCCGCCCTCAGCAGTCGTTAGAATGTCGCCGCCATGAACGAGGTACAGCCGCAGCCCAGCGGGAAAGACAAACGGATCAGCGATGTCGAGAAGAAGCGCGTGCTCGTCATCGACGATGATCTCCCCTTGCGTGGGATGCTCGCCGCCGCGCTCCGCCAGCATGGTTTTCAGGTCGTGCTCGCGGGCGACGGTGCGGAGGGGCACCGTGCGCTGACGCTCCACCGTCCCGATGTGGTGCTGCTCGACCTGGCGATGCCGGAAGTGAACGGCTGGGATTTCCTGCAGAAGCTGAAGGAGACGGGCCACCTCGGCAAGGTGCCGGTGGTCGTGCTCTCGGCGCATGTGCGCGTGGAGCCGCAGGCGCTGCTCCAGATGGGTGTCGCCGCGATCCTGCCGAAGCCGTTCAACCTCCCCGAGCTCATCACCGTGATCGAGCATCTCTCGCCGTGACGGAGGATGTGGCGGCGCGAGTCGCGGCGCGGTACGACACGATCTTCCTGCAGAAGTACACGCGCTCCAAAGTACGGCATGATCCGGTCTACCCCGCCGTGCGCGATGTGCTGCGCGACGTGCAGACGCCGCTCGTCGACGTCGGCTGCGGCGCCGGGGTTTTCGCGTTCTTCCTCCGCGAGTCGGGCTTCACGCCGCCGATCACCGGCATCGACTTCCACGCCGCCAAGATCGCGATGGCGCAGCGGATCGCCCCCGCGTACGAGGGGCTGACCTTCCGCACCGGAGACGCCCGCCGGGAGGAGCTCCCCGCCGGGCACAGCGTCCTCATTCTCGATGTGCTGCAGTACGTGAGCGCCGACGACCGTGCCGGCATCCTGGAGAAAGCGGCACGTGCCGTCCCGCCGGGCGGCGTGGCCATCCTGCGCCAGGGCATCCGCGACGCCTCGTGGCGGTCGCGCGTCTCCTATGCCGGCGAGGTGTTTTCCCGCATCAACGGCTGGCTGAAGATGGAGCGCATCGATTTCCCCACCAGGGAACAGATCGTGGCGCCGTTCGCCGGCTTCGCGCACGACATTCGCCCGCTGTGGGGGCGCACGCCGTTCAACAACTACCTGTTCGTGTTCCGGCGGCCGGCCTAGGATGAATAGGACCCATACGACGAATAGGACGTATAGGACAAATGGGACGGGGCAAGGCCAGCTTCGCCAGCGACGCAGGCGTCCTAAGTCCGTCGATCCTATAGGTCCCATTCGTCCTATCCGTCCGATCGTTCCTCTACGTCCTTAGCGCGGCGTCATCCGGGATTACGAATTCATACCCCTGCGCCTGCACCGCCCGCCGGGACACCTCGAGCGCCCGTCGGGACACCGCGAGCGCCCGCTGGGACACCGCGAGCGCCCGCCGGGACACCTCGAGCGCCCGCTGGGACACCGCGAGCGCCCGCCGGGACACCGCGAGCGCCCGCCGGGACACCGCGAGCGCCCGCTGGGACACCGCGAGCGCCCGCCGGGACACCTCGAGCGCCCGCCGGGACACCGCGAGCGCCCGCCGGGACACCTCGAGCGCCCGCTGGGACACCTCGAGCGCCCGCCGGGACACCTCGAGCGCCCGCTGGGGCACCTCGAGCGCCCGCCGGGACACCTCGAGCGCCCGCTGGGGCACCTCGAGCGCCCG
>DASVEE010000039.1:0-154520 GCA_036380735.1 Thermoanaerobaculia bacterium
AAAAGTAGTTGCTCCGAACACGGTTTCCGTAGTCGATCCGCAGCCGGCGGTCATGCTGGATCCCGAGACACTCGTGGAGCAGATCCGGCTGCTCCGCGCGCAGATGGAAGAGGTGACGCCGCTGACGCCGGCGCAGAAGCGTGCCCTGCGCTCTCAGGCGCGGAAGCAGTCGGACGCGATGCTGGCCAGCGCGGTCAACGTGATTGGTGCGCTGGACAACGTCGCGCTGGCGCTCGGGCAGCAGCCGGGGGAAGTGCGCCAGTTGCAGACGGACTGGAACCGCTGGGCCGCGGTATCCGGTGAGCTTCGGGCTCTGCTGGACGGCGTCGACGGGGCGAACCTCGTGCGCCGCCAGCGCCTGGCACTGATCGCCGCGCAGGCGGTCTCGATCGGGCGGCAGCTGGTGCGCGATCCGGCGAACGCGGTCCTGGTGCCGCACATCCAGGAAGTGAAGCGGCTGAAGAGCTTCTCGAACCGCAAAAAGCCGGCAGAGAACGCTCAGCCGCCGGCCGCGAATCCGGCGCCCGTTCCGGCGCAGGACACGGCCACGACGAAGGCGTAGAGTCATAAGGAGATTGTGAGCCCGGGCGCGCTCGTGCAGCGCGCCCGGGCTTCATACGGTCATGAGCAACCAGAAACCATCCGAACGAATCGTAGAGCTCCTGAACGAGACGATCGACGTGTTGATGCGCGGTGAGGCGGCCCCGGACTCGCCCATCGTCGACTTCGTGCCGTCGAAGACGAGACGTACCATGCGCCGCCATGCCGAGCGCCTGCGCCGTGGGGAAGCGCAGCCGCGATGGAAAAATCTCTACACCGCCAATCAGCTCGCGGGCATCCTCGAAAACACGGTCAAGCGGGACGAGATTTTTCAGCACATCAATGAGGAGTTCCTCCGGCTCGGCCGTGAGATGGTCCGAGTGATGAGGGAAGACCCCGAAGGGACTCGCAAAAGCATGGAGACGGTCTTCCTGGAGACGCTCCTGCTGGCGAAAGCGCAGGGCCCGGGCAGCGAGGCCGCGGCACGCTATCGTCAATTGGAGCGCCTGAAGTTCATCGCGAAGACGCACAAATCCGGCAGCCGCCGGCAGAAAGGCAGGACCAACGGGCCGCGCTATGCCGCGGCGCATGCGGCCGAGGGGCGCATCCCGATGATCCCGGCCGAGTTCCTCGACAGCGCGCCGGAGGGCGAAACGGTCATCCCGTTCCCTGCGGTCGGGGAGGACTCCGGACGCGAGCGGGTGCTGATTCGCATCGGAGCGGGCGCTTCGTCGTGGATCGGCAACTTCGAGTGCGGCTTCAAGACCGTCTGTACGGTTTCGATGATGCCGGACTGCAAGCACCTGTTCGTCTCGGCGAACGGCGCGGGATACATCATCCATGAGCGGTCGCGAAAGCTCGTGGAGCGCACCGGCACGGAGATCGTCGGAGTGGACCACAACCCGGAGATGACGCTGTTCGTCGTGAATCACAACGACAAGAGCTTCGAAGTGTTCGGAACCGAGGGGCGGTTAGGGAAGCGTGAGGGGTAGGGTTGGAACGATAGGACAAATGGGACGAATAGGACCTATAGGACCAATAGGACGAAACCTTGAAGTCTTATTCGTCCTATAGGTCCTATTCGTCCCATTTGTCCCATCGTTCGCGCTGGTTGCGCGGCGTCAGGACGCGCCTTTGCCTGAGAGCACCGCGGGGATGGTCCGCAGCAGGATCTTGAAATCCAGCGACGGGGACCAGTTGTCGATGTACTGCAGGTCGAGCTGCATCCAGTGGTCGAAGTCGTTGATGTTGTTGCGGCCGCTCACCTGCCACAGGCACGTGAGGCCCGGCTTCATGGAGAGGCGGCGGCGGTGCCAGCGGTGGTACTCGGCCACTTCCTCCGGGATCGGCGGGCGCGGACCGACGAGGCTCATGTCGCCCTTCAGCACGTTCCAGAGCTGCGGCACTTCGTCGAGGGAGAACTTGCGGAGGATGCGGCCGACCGGCGTCACGCGAGGATCGTTCTTCGCCTTGAACGCGGGGCCGGTGAGGACGTTGAGGTGCGCCACTTCGTCGCGGCGGGCGTGCGCGTCCTCGATCATCGTGCGGAACTTGTAGAGCGTGAACATGCGGCCGTTCAGGCCGATGCGCTTCTGCTTGAAGACGACCGAGCCGGGAGACGTCAGCTTGATGGCCAGGGCGGCGATCAGCGTCACCGGGAACGACAGCGCGAGCAGCAGCACGGAGATGGCCACGTCGAGCATCCGCTTGAGTGCGAGCTGCGCCTCGTTCGACGGCGTCGTGGTGAACGTGAGGAACGGCACGCCTTCCAGCTCTTCGAGCTCGATGCGCGCCACGCGGTTCGGGAAGAAGTTCATCGCGATCCGCGTGCGGATGCCGAGCTCCTCGCAGAGGAGGAAGATCTGCTTCATCTCGTCGAGCTTCTTGCGCGTGACGGCGAAGACGATCTCGTCGACCGGCTCCGGGATCTCGTCGCGCTCGAGGAGGCGCTTCAGGTCGGGGACGCTCCCGTAGATCGGGAAGCGCGTCCAGCCGTTGGAGAGATGGTGCCCGTCGGTAACGAAGCCGAGGATCTTGTAGCCCCAGTATTTGTGGTCGACGATGATCCGGGCGATGTCGGTGGCGCGGCGGCCCGTGCCGACGATGAGGATGGTCCGGTAGTTCAGCCCCTTGGAGCGGACCCACCGCGCCAGGACGCGCACGAGGATCTTCTCCGCCAGCATCAGCAGGACGGCAAAGACCGCGAAGAGGATGAACCAGGCGCGCGAGAGCTGGCGGAGCGGCAGGAGGTACGCCAGCGTCGCGAGCAGCACGATGCCGACGCCGTTGACGCGCAGCGTCGTGAGCGCCTCGCGCGTCAGCGGGATGGTCCGGTGGCTGTGGTACGCGTGGTAGGTGAAGAGCAGCACCGACCAGATCAGGATGACCAGCGGATAGATCTTCAGGTACTCGGCGAGGGGAAAGAGCCCGGTCGGGAAAACGTCGGGCGCAAGACGGGTGAGGATGTGGTCGCGGATGAAGAAAGCGGCGAAAAACGCGACAGACATGAGCGCGAGATCGATCCCGTAAACGACTCTCGCAATGAATCTCGCCTGCTGTTTCAGCATGTAACCGCTCTATTTACGGAAGTTCCGGCCCGAACGTCTAGAGGGAACTGAAGAGATGCTCGTAGGCGTCGGTCACAGCCTTCCACGAGTACCGGTCCGCGGCTCTTTTTCGTGCTCGCGCCCGGTAAGTCTCTCTCAGGTCCCGATTTACGAGCCATTCTCGAATTGTGCCCGAGAGTGTCTCGTGCGGCCGGAGCCGGAAATAACCTACCGCGTCCCCTCCGACTTCCCGGTTCTCGGGCGTGTCGTGGGCCAGGACCGCCCCACCGGAGGCCATCGCTTCGATGAGCGCGGGGTGGGTGCCGCCGACTTCCGTCGCCTGAATGTAGAGGAGCGCCCGGCGCTGGAGCGTGCGGTAGTCGGCGCCGTACAGCGCTCCCGGGAAGAGGATCTTCGGGCCGGCGTGGCGATGCAGCCCCTGCACTAAGTCGTGCGCGTACAGCCCTTTGCCGAGCATCACCAGCGGCGGGGCCGTGCCGCCGAGCCGCTCGTAGGCGTGGACGACTTCGAGGGGATTGTTCTCCGGCTCGAAGCGGCTGACGTAGAGGAGGTACTGACCCGGCTCGAGGCCGAGCCGCCCGAGGACATCGCTGTCTGCCTCGTCAGGAAAGTCGGACCCGTAGCCGATGGTCACCGGCTCGACGGCGTAGTGCTCGCGGTAATAGCGGGCGATGACGTCCGCGTCCGCCACGACCGCATCGGCAAAACTGACCGACATCGTCTCCCCTGCCGCGTAGACCATCCGCCCGAGGACGTTCCACTTGCGCCGTTTGCGCTCGATCCCATCGACGTTGATGGCGGTGCGCATCCGCTTCGCGGAGAGGATCGGCAGCACGAACGCATTGGCCGCGTTGCAGACGAGGACCACGTCGAAGTCACGCCGCAGCGCGTCCATCGCGGAGAGGAATGCGTGGCTCACGGTCTCCAGGTACTTGTGGGAGAACGAAGGAAGAACGATGCGCCGGATGCCCTCCCAGGTTTCCGGACCAGCTTCGCGGCAGTAGACGGATACGTCATGCCCCCGCGCCACGAGGCGCTTGCCCAGTTCGGCGGCAAACGTTTCGAAGCCGCCGTAGTTGGGGGGAACGCCGCGGGTGCCCAGGATGGCCAGTTTCATGCGGAACCCCGAATGCAGAACGCAGAACGCAGAACGCAGAACGTAGAAAACCTGCCGTTCTCAATTCTGCGTTCTGCGTTCTGCGTTCTGCGTTCTCTGCCCTTCACCGGAACCACCCCGCCAGTTCACGGTCACTCACCTTGCGCCGCCGCTGAATCACGCGCCGTTTCGCCAGCACGCGGGCGCGGTTGCGCCACAGCCAGCCGAAGGCGGGCAAGGACGTCCGTTCGATGGTCAGCGCGGCCAGCAGCACGATCGCGTCGCGCAGCAGTTCCAGCGGCGCGTTGCGTAGCGCCAGGTACCAGCCTTCGTTCTTCAGCCGCAGGAGGAAGCGGTTCTTGACGGAGTGCATGTTCACGTCGGCCGGCAGCGTGCGACGCTTTTCCGGGGTCACGCGGCGCACGTGATAGCCGACGGCCGAGGGGACGCAGAGGAACTTCCAGCCGAAGAGACGGCCGCGCCAGGCGAGATCGGCGTCCTCGCGGTAGGCGAAGAAATCCTCGTCGAGCACTTCGCCGTCCACCGCGACGTCGCGCAGGAACGCCGTGCGATACAGCGCCGCCGCCCCCGACACGCCGAACACCTCGTGATCCACCGAGCTCCGCTCCTCCGTGATGTCCAGGTGCCGCCCCGTGCGCGTCATGCGCATCCCCATCGAGTCGATGCCGCCCGCCGGCTCGATGCCGTAGCCCTGCGCGCGCAGCAGTTTCCCCGTCGCCGCGCCGTACTCGGCGCCGGCGCGCTCCAGCGCTGCCACCAGCGTCGCCGCGTAGTCCGGCGTGAGGTAGCAATCGGGATTGACCACCAGCACGTACGCGCCGCGCGCGACGGCCAGGGCCTGATTCACCGCCACGCTGAAGCCGCGGTTCGTCTCGTTACGGATCGTGGCAATGTCTCGGGAGGCGTCGGTCGAGGCGTTGTCGACGACGATCAGCTCCGTCTCCACGCCCCGCTGCCCTTCGATCCCTTCCAGACACCGTCGCAGGTACGGCCCGCTGTTCCACGTCACGAGGACGATCGAGACGAGCGTCACGGCCACCGATCGAAGGCTTTCCTCAGCACGTTCGAGTAGGCGTGCACTGCGGCGCGGCGCCCGAGGTCGCGGTGGATGAGACCGAGTGCGGCGGCGACGACGCGGAGCAGCATCCCGGCGATGATCGCCCAGCGCAGCGCCTCCGCCTGCCCCGCCGACAGCCACTTCTTCCCGTACCGCCACATGTTGCGGTACCAGACCTCGTTGAAGCGGGCGAAGGAGATGTGCTCGAGGCTCGCCCCGCCGTAGTGCGTGACACGCGCCGCCGGAACGACGTACACCTCCTGCTTCGCCTGTGCGAGGCGGCGGCAGTAGTCGACGTCCTCGAACCACGCCGGCTCGAACTGCTCGTCGAGCGGCCCGACCGACTCGAACACGTCGCGGCGGATGAGCAGCGCCGCGGCGGCCGGCTGCTCGATGCGGCGCGGCTCGGTGAGATCGAGGTCGCGGTAGCGGTAGCGCGCCGTATGCCGGTTCTTCGGGAACAATTTCCCCCATCCGAACACCTCGGCGATGAACGTCGACAGCGTCGGCAGGCGGCGCAACTGGAACTCGCGCTGGGAGTCGCCGCCCTCGTCTTCGAGCAGCGGCGCGGCGGCGGCGATGTGCGGATGCGTTTCGAGGAACTCGAACAGCAGCGTGAGCGCGCGCGGCGCGAGCTCGCAATCGGGATTGAGCAGGAAGACGTAGCGGCCGCGCGACTCGCCGAAGGCGCGGTTGGTGCCGGCGGCGAAACCGATGTTGCTGTCGGAGCGGATCAGTTGCAGGCCGGAGACACCGCTCTGCTTCTCGGAGCCAGCGAGCCGCGGTTTCTGCGGCGGCACCGACAGCAGCGTCTGCCCCACGGTGCCGTCGTCGGAGGCGTTGTCGTAGACGACGACTTCGTACTCCAGCCCCTCGCATGCGGCGGGGATGGAGCGGAGGCAGCGCTCGATCCAGCGCTCGCTGTTCCACGTCACGATCAGGATCGACAGATCGAGCGCGCGCACGTCCGCCCTTGCATCGATGGCGGGCGCTTCGAGGATCAATTCAGCCATTTGAGTATTGCGTCCACCAGCGGCCGCGTGACGTTGTCCCACGCGAACCGCGGCTGGATGCGCTCGAGATTTCTTACGCAATCCGAGTAAAAAGCGTCGTCAGAGAGCAAGCGGCGCACCGCCCTCGCCACCCCTTCCACATCTCCGGGAGCTACGACGATGCCGAGTTTTTCCTTTTCGACCAGTTCCGCGGCGAACCCGCGCTCGGTGGCGACGACCGGAACGGCGGCGGCGATCGCATCGAAAAGCCGCGTGCGGATCGAGTAGTCCGCCTCCGCCGTCGGGCGGTGCAGCATGATAGCGATTTTGCCGGAGCGCAGCCACGCAAGTCTTTGGGAGTACGGGACCCACTCGTTATTAGCAGACACGTGCGGACCACCCTCCGCGAGCATCCGGTCGAAGCGGCTTTCGCGGCGGCGGTCGACGACCTGGACGCCGCTGGGACGAGCCCGCCCCAGAAACAGCAGCTTGCAGCGCAGCCCCTCGGCGTTCAGGCGGAGGACGGCCTCGATGGCCGTGGCCGGGTCGAGCCACTCCCAGACTCCGCCGCCCCAGACCACGACGTTGTCCTGCGGCTTGGGGCAGGCTTTCACGTCGGCCGGATCGATGCCGAACGGGACGGTGATCCAGGGAGCATCGTTCGCCTGCAGGGCGCGGTAGAGCTCTTTCTGCTTCTCCGAGGCGGCGATGAGGAGGTCGCCGTCGATCATGGCGGAGGAGAGGCGCCACCACTCCGCCGCCAGATGCACGCGCTGGCGGAGGGAGGGGAAGGTGCCGTAGAGCTCGCGCAGCTCGAGGACGGTGGGGTCGAACATGTCGTAGACGACGCGCTGATCGCGGCGCTTGCGGCCGAAACGTCGCGCCGGCTGCCCGATCAGCACATCCGCCTGGCGCAAGGCGCGGCGGGCGTCCGGGGAGTTGTGCGGCAGGATGGTGAAGGCGCCGGGGGAAACGATAGGACCTATAGGACGAATAGGACCTATAGGACTGATAGGACGACCATTTGCGGCGTTTGGGGTCAGACCTTCGGTCTGCGCGGCAGCGGGGTCAGACCTTTGCGCGGCAGCGGGGTCAGACCTTCGGTTTGCGGGGTCAGGCCTTTGGTTTGCGGCGTCGGGGTCAGACCTTTGGTTTGGGGGGGTCAGACCTTCGGTTTGCGGCGCCACGCCCGCAATCAGCGTGGTGTCGACGTGCTTGGCCAGTTCGCGCGCAAAGTTCCACGCGCGGATGCCGGGGCCGGCCATCCGATCGCCGACGACGTCCGGGGTATGCACGACGACCCTCATGCGAAAAGGCCCTGCATCATCCCACGCCAAGAGGTGCGTCCGCGCAGCGCGAGCTTCAGGTCTTCCCACAGCAGCGCCCGGATGCGTCCCACGCCGGGATGCAGCTTCGCGACGCGGTAGCGGTTGCGCGTGCGCAGCCGCAGCGCTTCGTTGCCGAGGACGCTCGCGCTGCGCGAGCCGCGATGGGTCGCTTCGACCACCGGCAGCACGGCGATGCGCCAGCCGTGCTCGCGCAAGCGCGCGCACAGCTCCACGTCCTCGTAGTAGGCGAAGAACGCCGGGTCGAAGACACGCTCGCCGAGGGCTTCGACGCGGTAGAGCGCGGCCGTCGCGGAGACGCCCCACGCCACCGCCAGCGGCGTGCCGAGCGTCGCACCATGGCCGATCTGGCGGAAGGTGCCGTCGCCGATGTCGATCCCCGCGCCGTCGATGAGGCCATCCTCGCGGCGGATGATCGTCTGCACGGCGGCCAACCGTGGATCGCGGTCCATCGCCTCACGGACGTGGCGCAGCCACTCGCGGTCGAGGATGACGTCGTTGTTGATCAGCGCCACGAACGGCGCGTCCACCTGGCGGAACGCTTCGTTGACCCCGCCGGTGAAGCCAAGGTTGGTTTCACTGCGCAGAAGAACGGCGGTCCCCTCGACGCGCGTCGGCACCCGCGATCCGTTATCGAACACGATCACCCTGCGCGGCGCCAGCGTCTGCGCCGCCACGGACGCCAGACACTCCGCCAGCATGGCGCCGCCATCGATGTCGAGAACGATGACGTCGACGTCGCTCATGGGCGTTCCAGCTCCATCCGCTCGAAGAAGATCTGGCCGTGGAGGACGCGGATCGTGGTCATGCCGTTGCGATCGACGTGCACGCGGAAGGCCCGGGTGTACGGGCCGGTCGGTGGAAGCTGGTACGCGTGGCCCGCGACCTCGATCATCGCCGGCGTGCCGGTGCCGTAGTGCAGGAGGTGATCGCCGCCGCGCGCGAGGAACGTCATCGAGTCGCCGTCGCGCGTCATCCAGCCGCCACGTTGAAGGAAGCGCTGCACGAACCACACGTGCGGATGCAGCTCGCCGCCGTCATGCTTCACGTGCGCGTCTTCGAAGTGCACCGTCGCCCCAGGTTTCTTCGCGTAGGTCAACCCGAGCGCCATGGCCAGCGACAGCGCGGCGATGGTGAGATGCGTCGGGACGCGCACGAAGCGGAACAGGACGAACCCGGCGACGAGCACCACCCCACCGATCGTTGCAGCGTCGTTGAGACGGATGTAGCTCGGGAACAAACGCGAGACATCGGCGCGGTACAGCGCCGACAGCCACTCGCCGAGGGGGTTCTCGCCGTTGGCGATGTGGAAGAGCCGCCACGGATAGGTGAGCCCGTGGATCACGAGCCCCATCGTCCACGTAGCAATCACCGCGATGACGCCGCGCGGCACGCGCTCCCAGAGCTTCGCCGCGCCGAGCGCGAACACCGGCAGGAAGACGACGATGTAGCGCAGCGGCGGCGCCCAGCCGCCATGCCATTCGGCGCGCGGCAGCAGCGTGACGAGGTACAGCGTCGCCGCCACGCACCCCACGCGGAAACCTTCCGGCATCTCTTTCCACCGCGTGATCGCGTAGATGCCGAGGAGATAGAACGGCGCCTGGAACGCGATGCCCGACATGCCGTCGAGCAGCAGGCCGAAGAAGCCGATGGCGTAGCGCACCGGCGCACCCGGCAACAGCTCGCGCCACGAGTGCACCGAGGTCGCGCTGCCGGTCGCGAACTGCAGGATCAGCAGCGGGATGATGAGGATCGGCAGGATCGCCAGCGCGCGCCTCCCCTGCCGCACGGCCAGCATCACCGCGACGAGCGCGAACCGCAGCTTGAGCAGCACCATCGCGAGCAGCGCCGGCGCCCAGCGCTGCGTGCGGCGGTCGCGGAGCCCGCGGATCGCCTCCACGAAGCAGAACGCCCCCGGCACCTCCGGCCAGATGCGCGTCGCATAAAAGAGGATCGGCGGCGCGAGCGCGAAGAAGCCGAACAGCGCGCGTTGCGTCGTCTCCTCGATCCCCTCTTCGCTGAACCAGAGGAACGTGGAGCGGACGAGCAGCACGCCGAACAGCGCAATCGTGGCGATCGCCCCAATCAACCCGCCGGCGAGGTACCCCGGCACCATGACCAGCGGCAGGAACGGCTCGTGGCGCGAGTACTTTTCGCCGTTCGTCCCCACCGGGTCGCCGAGCTGCGGCTCAAGGTCCGTGCGCCCGCTCGCCGTGTTTTCGAGCGTGGCGTACTGGTTTGCCAGATCGAGATCGAAGTCGTGCACGATCGACTCGGTCACGAGGAGATAGAACGGCTCGTCGCCGTCGATCGGCGTGCGCAGCATCGCCGGGATCGCGAGAGCGTAGAGCAGCGCCGCGATCACTGCCGCGCGGTTGGCGGACCACTGCACCTTTGTGCCGCGGGCGATGAACAGCAGCGCTACCACGACGTGCAGCACCGCGACGGTGATGAAGCCGAGGCGCGCCTCGATCGGCACGTGGAGGTAGAGGATCGCCGCGAGCGCCGTCAGCGCGAGCTGCGTCCCCCAGCAGGTCAGCAGCGTCCGGCCGCGCAGCATCACGAGCGGCAGCACGAACAGCACGATGAGCGTGGCGGCGGTCATCGCTCCAACTCGAAAGCCTCGACCTGCAGTGAGGAGCCTTGCGGCAACCGCGGATCGGCGGTCACGCGAATCGTCCTGGCGCCTCGCGGCAGCGGCACGCGTCCGGCGCCGTCGATCCAGGCCGCGTAGCCGTAGTCACGCACCCGCCCCGCCGGATCGCGCGGCAGCGGATTGCGCGCGGCGTAGAAGTTTTCCCGGCGCAGGTAGCCCCAGTCGGAGGCATCGCCGATGACGATGGGCCTCGGCTGGCAATCCGCCGGGGAACGATGGGACGAATAGGACGAATGGGACGGATGGGACGGACCGCACTGCAGCACGCCCAGCACCGTGCCCCGCACCATGCGCGGCACGTTGGCCCCGGACACGATCAGCGCCGTCGCCCGTTCCGGCACTTCGATGGTCAGTTCTTTCGACGCGGCCAGTGCCTGGTTGATGTGATGGCGCTCCGTGGCCGGGCGGGCGTTGCGGAAAAAGTACGGCGTGGCGCGGGCCACGATGCCGCTCCAGGGGAAGAACAGCACCATCACCGCGACCAGCGCCAGCGCCGGAACCGTCAGGCGCGGCAACGCCCGCCGCACGAACGCGGCCAGCATCAGGATCAGCATCGGAAAAAACAGCGTCCGCAGCGGCACGGCCGGCGTGAACAGCGCCGTGGCCACTCCCACGAACAGCGCGAACGGCGTCGACCGCAGCAGCGCCACGATGGCCAGGCAGAACGCCAGCAGGAACCCTTCACGGATCCACGACTCCACCGGGAACGGGATCCACCGCAGCAGCAGAATGGCCGCCCCGGCCACGTACAGCGCGCGGTACGGACCTGCCGCCTCCGCGGATTTCCCGTCCGTCTCATCCGTCCCATTCGCCGCGAACGCGTAAACCAGCGCCCCCGCCACGACCGCCCCAAACCACAGCAGCCGCACGCGTTCATCGCCGAACAGCATCTCCCCGCCGATCAGTAGCGGCACTGCCAGCATCACCGTGGGCGTCGACGCCCACGCCACGACCGTCAGGATCACGGCGAGGAACGGCAACGCCGCGTCGATCGGCGTCGCATGCTGCACGCTCAGGTGGCAGGCGTACGCCGAGAGCGCCGCGGCCAGGACCCAACTGAAGATTCGCACCTGCTTGCTTACGAGACTGTCGCTTTCGCCGTCGGGGAGCGGACGAACTCGGGATCGAAGCCGTCGACCGTCTCCGGCGTGAGCGTCGACCGGTAGACGAGGCGCGCGTCGCCGCGCAGCCGCACGTTCTCCGCGTACGTCCCGTCGACCGTGTACGACACTTCGAGCGTGATGCCGCTCCGCGTCAGGACGGAGACGGGCGGCGTCACGCGGCCGAAGAGGCCACTGACGACGGCCGAGGCCACGACGCCGGAGCCGCACGAAAGCGTCTCCGCTTCCACGCCGCGCTCGTAGGTGCGCACCTCGATCGACTGCTGGTCGCGGACGACGACGAAGTTCACGTTGGCGCCGCCGTCGGGGCGCAGGTCGGGATGTTCGCGGATGGCGCGGCCGAGGGGGACGATGTCCTGCGCCCAGAGCTCGTCGCGGAGGAAGACCACGTAGTGCGGCACGCCCACGACGAGGAAGCTGCCGTGCACGACCGTGTTGCCGACGCGCAGCGGACGCTCCGCGCGGTACGAGTGCGGCGACGGCAGCGACAGCGTCACCGCTCCCCCCTCCGACACCTCGGCGCCCACGACGCCGGCGTCGGTCTCGATCGTCATCTTCTTGCCGGCAATGACATTGATGAAGGCGAAGCGGGCGGCGCAGCGGGTGCCGTTCGCGCAGAAGGCCGCGATGCCGCCGTCGGAGTTGAAGTAACGCATCCGGAAGGTCGCCCGGGCCGAGCTCTCGATCAGGATCAGCCCGTCACCGCCGACCGACAGCGCGCGGGTGCAGATGCGGCGCGTCAGGTCTCCAGGATCGGTGATCCGGCCGTTCCGGTTGTCGATGACCACAAAATCGTTTCCGCCGCCTGCCATCTTCGAGAAAGCCAGCGGATCTTGTTTACCGGGTTGAGTTTGAGTGATGCCTCTCATCGGAAGTTTTCGCAGCGCTCACCGGTTCACGGCGGCGGTCCTGTATTCTCGCACGTAACGGCGAAGGGACTTCATCCGTCTCAGACCCCGGAGGAATCGCTTTGAACCCGATGATCCGTAATACGACCGCCGCCCTCCTTGCCGCGGTCATCGCCGCAGCCCCCGTCACCGCTCAGCAGAAGCGGCCGGAGGGAGAGCCGCCTCGCCTGGTCGAGAACATCGACGTCCGCATCATCAATGTCGACGTCGTCGTCACCGACCGCAAGGGCAACCCCGTCACCGGCCTGAAGAAGGACGACTTCGAGATCTACGAGAACAGCGTCCCGAAGGCGATCACGAACTTCTTCGAGGTCGAGGGCACCCAGGCCAAGAACGCCGTCGTCGACACCGAGGTGGCAAACGCCCCGGCCGTCGCGGCCGAGCCGGCGAAAGAAGAAGTCCCGGAGAACCTCCGCCGCCGGATCATCTTCTACATCGACAACCTCTCCCTCCACCCCTTCAACCGCAACCGCGTCTTCCAGCAGATGAAGGACTTCATCAAGGAAGTCATGCGGCCGGGAGACGAGGCGATGATCGCCACCTTCAACCGCAGCATGAAGGTGCGCGTGCCGTTCACCAAGGACGTCGTCCACCTCAACCAGACCCTCGACGCGATCGCCGGTGAGTCCGGGCTCGGCGTCGGCATCCAGGCGGAGCGCAAGCAGACGGAAGACCGCATCCGCGACGCGCGCGGCTACGACGAAGCCGTCGCCGCGGCCCGCTCCTACGCCTCCTCGGTCGAGCACGACCTCCGCCAGAGCGTCCAGTCGCTCAACGGCCTCATGTCGACGCTGGCCGGCCTCGAAGGGAAGAAGATTCTCGTCCTGACGAGCGAAGGCTTCCCCATGCAGCCGGGCCGCGAGGTCTTCTACTACATCGACGAAATCTCGCGCGAGCGTCGCTGGAGCAACACCGGCACGCTGCTCGAGGGGATGTCGTACGACGGCTCCCAGCAGATCCAGTCGGTCGCCAAGACCGCCAACGCCAACAACATCACGCTCTACACCGTCCATGCGGCCGGTCTCGCGCAGACGAACGAGATGAGCGCCGAGAACTCGCGCCCGACGTCCTCCACCGTTGCCTGGGCCGCGAGCCAGAACACGACCGAGTCGATGCAGGTCATGGCGCAGCTCACTGGCGGCCTCGCCTCGATCAACACGAACAACTTCGCCCTCGCCTTCGACCGCATCAATCGCGATCTCTCCGCCTACTACTCCCTCGGCTACCGCGCCGGCACGGAGCGCGTCGATCGCCAGCGCTACCTCGAAGTGAAGGTCAAGGACGCGAGGAAGCGCGGCCTCGTCGTGCGCAGCCGCCAGACGTTCGTCGAGAAGTCGACGTTCGCCGAGATGAGCGACCGCGTCGTCGCCAACCTCCTCTACAAGTCCAAGGCGAACGACCTCAAGATCCTCGTCCGCACCGGCCGCCCGAAGGCGACCGAAGATGGCTACTTCCGCGTGCCGGTCGAAGTGCAGATCCCGATGGACGAGCTGGCGCTCCTCCCCCAGGGTGAGACCGACCTCGTCGGCGGCTTCGACGTCTACGTCGCCGTGGCCAACAAGGACAACGACATGTCCGACGTCGCCCGCAAATCGCACCCGCTGCGCCTCCCCGCCGCGGAGAGCGAGAAGTCGAAAGGCAAGTACTACACGTACGAGCTGGACCTGCTGATGGAACGTGGCCTCAACCGCATCTCCCTCGGCGTGGTCGACCACATCTCCAACGTGACCGGGTTTGCGCGCGAACAGGTGATCGCGCAGGATTTGCGGTAAGCACGATAGGACGCATAGGACCTATGGGACCTATGGGACGAATGAGGCTGCGCTGATGCGCGGCCTCACCGCCCGTAGGTCCTTTTTCATTTGGGGAGTTGCGAATTAAGAATTTCGAAGTTCGAATGAAGAATTGTGGAGGCGCGTACCGCGCACGCTTTTTTGGTTCGAAATTCTCAAATCCCTGCGGGAGCCGCGTACCTGTAGCGTAGATCCTTCGTCGCTTCGCTCTGAAAAAGGGCGCGCGCGGTACGCGCCACCTCAATTCTTCATTCGAACCTCGAAATTCTTAATTCCCCTGCGCAGCCGGCGCCGCAGCTGTGGCGCATAGATCCTTCGCTTCGCTCAGGATAGAGTGCAGGCCCGTGCGCCTTCTCTTCACCATCCAGTACCTCGGCACGCGTTACGCCGGGTGGCAACTGCAGGAAAACGCTCCCTCGGTGCAGCAGCACCTGGAAGAGGCGCTGGCCGCCACGTACAACGTCGCGTTGCGCGTGCATGGCGCCGGCCGCACGGACGCCGGGGTCCACGCTCGGGCGATGCGCGCGCACGTCGACGTCCCCTTCGACATTCCGGTGCGCGGCCTGATCCTCGGGCTCAACAACCGGCTGCCGGCGGACATCCGCGTCACCGCCGTCGAGCCCGTGGCGGACGATTTCCACGCGCGCTTCGACGCCACGCGCAAAACGTACGAGTACCGCATCTGGAACGCGGAGGTTGCCGACGTCTTCGCCGCGGCGACGCACGCGCACGTCGCGCAGCCGCTCGACGTCGCGGTGATGCACAACGCCGCGCAGGCGCTGCTCGGGCAGCACGATTTCGCCGTCTTCACCGTTGCTTCACCTGAGGTCAGCACGACGGTGCGGACGATCGCCTCGATCTCCGTGACGCGGGAACGGGAAGCCATCCGCATCGTCGTCACCGCCGACGGCTTCCTCCGCTACATGGTGCGCCGCATCGCCGGATCGCTGATCGAGATCGGCCGCGGCAAGCTCGACCGCGCGTTGCTCCTGAGCAGCGCGCGCTGGACCGCCCCCGCGCACGGGCTGACTCTGTTGGACATCGGTTACAGCCAGGACTGATTCGTCCCATCCGTCCTAGGTCCCATTCGCCCCAACCGCGAACTGCTATAACATGCCCCCTCCATGATCGACCTGTCGAAGTTGGCCGAGCCCGGCTCGATCGAGGAAACCCTCCTCGAAAAGATCGATCTGAAGCGTCTGCCGAAGCACGTCGCCGTCATCATGGATGGCAACGGACGGTGGGCCAAGTCGCGGCATCTCCCCCGCGTCGAAGGGCATCGCGCCGGCATCGCCGCGGTCCGTGAGGTCGTCGAGACCGCCGCCCGGATGGAGCTCGGCGCCATCACGCTCTACGCCTTCTCGGTCGAGAACTGGAAGCGGCCCCGCTACGAGATCGCCACGCTGATGCTGCTGCTCAAGGAGTACCTCCGCAAAGAGCTGCAGACGTTGATGGACAACAACATCCGCTTCACGCCCATCGGCCGCATCGAAGGACTCGACGTCACCGTGCAGCGCGAGCTGCGGTACGCCGAGGAGCAGACGTCGCGGAACACCGGACTGCTGTTCCAGATCGCGCTCAACTACGGCGGCCGCGCGGAGATCGTCGACACCGTCAACCGCATCATGGCCTCGCTCCGCGAAAAGGAAATGAGCGACGCGGTCATCGACGAGAACTTCTTCTCCGATCACCTCTACACCGCGAACGTGCCGGATCCCGACCTGCTCATCCGCACGAGCGGCGAGCTGCGTGTGTCGAACTTCCTCCTCTGGCAGATCGCCTACGCCGAGATCCACGTCACCAAAGTACTCTGGCCCGATTTCCGCCGCCGTCATCTCTACGAGGCCATCCTCGATTTCCAGACGCGCGACCGCCGCTTCGGCGGTGTGGAAGAACCGGATTCGGAGATGTTCATCGAAGCCGACGAGAAGCGCGCCTGAGTCACTCCACCTGATGCGTTACGCCCGCGAGACGACAGCCGCCATTGCCGCACCCTTCGCCATCTGGATGATCGGCTGGGGTCATGCGTGGATCTTCATCACCGTCGTCGCCGCCATCGGCGCCCTCGCCCTCTACGAGTTCCTCGCCCTCGGGCGCAAGAAAGGCTACGAGCTTCCGATCCCGCTCTGCATCGGCGTCGTGCTGTTCATCATGTCGGCGTTCGTGCTCGAAGCCGTCTCCGTCGAGATCGGCGTGTTCGTCACCCTCTTGCTGATCCCCGCCTCGTACGTCTTCAGCAAACGCTCGCTCGAGGACTCGCTGCCGGCCAGCGCGATCGCCATGATGGCCACGCTCTACGTCGGGATGCTCGGCGGCTCGTGCATGCGCCTGCGGACCGACTTCCCCGAGGGGCCGAAGCTCATCTTCTTCCTCCTGCTGGTCGTCTGGCTCGGCGACGCCGGCGCCTACTACGTCGGCAGGAACTTCGGGAAGCACAAGCTGTCGCCGCGCATCAGCCCCAAGAAGACGATCGAGGGACTGATCGGCGGGATGCTCACGTCACTCGTCACCGCCGTCGTCATCCACTTCACCTTCTTCCCCACGTTCCCGCTGGTGCACGCGATCCTCTGCGGCATGATCCTCTCGGTCTGCGGCGTGATCGGCGACCTCGCCGAGTCGATGTGGAAACGGTCGGCCGAGGTGAAGGACAGCGGGACGCTGATCCCGGGACACGGCGGCTTCTTCGACCGCTTCGACTCCATCTTCTTCACCGCGCCGATCCTCTACTGCTACTGGACGCTGATCGTGCATGGCTTCCGGACGCTGAACATCATGTCGGGCTAGCGCCCGGTTGTCGGTTTTCGGTTTTTGGTTTTCGGTGCTCCGCTCGTGCCCGCTGTCCGGTCGTGGCTCCGCTCCCCACCGAAAACCGAAAACCAAAAACCGAAAACCAACACGCATCGTCACCGACCACGAAACGACTGACCACCCATGATCAACCTCTCCATCCTCGGCAGCACCGGCTCCATCGGTTGCAGCACTCTCGGCGTCGTCGACGCTTTCCCTGAAAAACTGCGCGTCGCCGGGCTGGCTGCCGGAGGGAACGTCGACCTCCTCGCCGACCAGATCCGCCGCTATCGTCCGGAGCTCGTCTCAGTCCGCTCCGAAGCCGACGCCGCGCGGCTGCGCGAGCTGGTGCCCGGCGTCGAGATCGTGCACGGTATCGACGGCGCCTGCGCCGTGGCCACGCTCTCCTCGGCGCAGGCCGTCATCGCGGCGATCGTCGGGGCGGCCGGCATTCCGCCGGTCTACTCCGCTCTGCGCGCCGGGAAGCGCGTCTGCATCGCGAACAAGGAAGTGCTCGTCGCCGCGGGCGACGTCATGACGCGCGCCGCGCGTGAGTTCGGCGGCGAGATCCTCCCCGTAGACTCCGAGCACAACGCCGTGCATCAGGCCATCCGTTGCGGCACGCACGGCGAGGTGGAGCGCATCATCCTCACCGCCTCGGGCGGGCCGTTCCTCCGCCGCGACCTCGCCACCTTCGACGACATCAGCATCGAGGCCGCGCTCGCCCATCCCACTTGGCGCATGGGCAACAAGATCTCGATCGACTCCGCGACGATGATGAACAAAGGGCTCGAGGTGCTCGAGGCCCATCACCTGTTCGATGTGCCGGTGGACCAGATCGACATCGCCATCCATCCGCAGTCGATCGTGCACTCCATGGTCGAGTACGTCGACGGCTCGATCATCGCCCAGCTCTCCACGACCGACATGAAGTTCGCCATCCAGTACGCGCTCTTCTACCCGGAGCGGCTGGCGGCGCCCTTCGCCAAGCTCGACCTGACGAAGATGCGGAGCCTCGAGTTCCTACCGGTCGAGGCCGCTCGCTTCCCGGCGGTCGCGCTCGCCTACGCCGCCGGCCGGGCCGGCGGCTCCATGCCTGCCGTGCTCAACGCGGCGAACGAGATCGCCGTAGAGCGTTTCCTGGCCGGCGAACTTCCGTTCGTCGGAATCGTAGACATTGTGAGCCGCGTGCTCGACCGGCACGCCGGGAGCGTCGCTCCCATCGGTTCGGTCGAGGAGGCGCTTCACTGGGACCGGTGGGCGCGCAATGAGGCCCGCGGAATTGATGTTGCAGTCCGGCGATAACTGAAAAACGACCATGGCTCAGACTCTCGCAACGAACGTTCTCGGCTTCGTCATCGTCCTCGGCTTCCTGATCTTCGTCCACGAAGCGGGGCACTTCTTCGTGGCCAAGTTCTTCAAGGTCCGCGTCCTCGTCTTCTCCTTCGGCTTCGGGAAGCGGCTCTTCGGCTTCCACCGCGGCGACACCGACTACCGTGTCTCGCTGATCCCGCTGGGCGGCTACGTCCGCATGGCCGGTGACACGCCGGAGGACAATCAGCTCGGCAATCCGGACGAGTTCCTGTCGAAGCCGAAGTGGCAGCGCTTCCTGATCCTCTTCGCCGGCCCCTTCATGAACATCATCATCGCGCTGGCGTTCGTCGCCGGCCTGGCCATGAACGGCATCCCCGAAGTCGACATCGCTCCCGTCATCGGCAACGTCGCGCCTAATTCGGCGGCGGCGAAGGCCGGGCTCCAGGTCGGCGACCGCATCGTGCGCGTCGGCACCGAGACGGTGGACGAGTACGACGACCTCCGCATGATCATGTCGCTCAACGCCGGTACCGCGTTGACGGTGGTGTACGAGCGCCAGGGGCAGACGCGCACGACCACGCTCACCCCGGCGCGCGAGAAGAGCGAATACGGCCCGGTCGGCCGCGCCGGCATCCAGCCGTGGGTCGCGCCGCTCATCGGCTCCGTCGTCCCAGGCAGCGCCGCCGAGCAGGCCGGCCTGCGCGGCGGCGACCGCATCGTCTCCATCAACGGCAAGCCGGTGCAGCAGCTCGGCGACATGGACGATGTCCTCGAGAAGACCGAAGGCAAACCCGTCACCCTCGCGATCGCGCGCGGCGCTCAGACCGTGAACGTCACCCTGACCGACGCCGATGAGAAGGCGGACCGCCGCGGCATCGTCATGCCGTACCGAGTCGTGAAGTACCCGTTCGTCGCCGCGCTCCAGTACAGCGCCGCGGAGAACTGGCGCATGCTCCGCTTCGCCGGAGCCGCGATCGGCCGCATGTTCCGCCCCGAAGGCAGCGTCCGCGAGCTCAGCGGCCCCGTCGCCATCGCCAAGATCTCCGGTGAAACCCTCCGCCTCGGCTGGGTCCCCCTCATCAGCCTCATGGCCATGATCTCTTTGCAGCTCGGAGTCATGAACCTCCTGCCCATCCCCGTCCTCGACGGCGGTCACATCATGATCCTCCTGCTGGAAGGCATCGCCCGCCGCGAGTTCTCCATCCGCGTCAAAGAGAGGATCCAGCAAGTCGGCTTCGCCGCCCTGGCCACCCTGATGATCGTTGTGCTGTACAACGACGTCATCACCCACGTCCTGGGGATCGGTAAGGGGTAAGGGACGATAGGACGGATAGGACGGATGGGACCTATGGGACCTATGGGACGCTCCGCCGGGGCGGTAGTGCTTCCGGCAAGCGGACATGCGGCAGTCCACTAGATCCTGTCTGTTCTGTTAGATCAGCAGTCCTATAGGTCCTATTCGTCCTATAGGTCCCATCGTTCCGTTCTGACTTCTGCGTTCTGCGTTCGGGTTTGCGCGGTGCTGTCGTGATCATCACGACCGCGCCTATCGTTCCCCCACCCCACCCCGCACAAACGCCTCCGCTTCTTCGCGGGAGCTCACTTCCCCCCGAATCTGCGCTTCCAGCAAGGCGCGTTTCACGCGCCCCAGTTCCGGGCCGGGCGGCAGCTCCGTCAGGGTGGTGATGTCGCCGCCGCCGAAGAAAGGACGAATGGTGAAGTCGGGCATCGGGACTTCGCGGCGCAGCAGCGCCGGCAATTGCCGGGCGACGTTCTCACCGGCGTCGTAGAGGGCCACCAGGTCGTGGTGCTCGCGCAGCCGCTGCAGGGTGAGCACATCGCGCAGCAGCGCTTCGCTCCAGCGCCACTTTTCCGCGTACGCACGGGGATCGTCGACCAGCAGCGCCATCGCCGCGGCGAGCGGCACGTCGTCACCTTCAAAGTCGATCGCGCGCAGGCCGAGGGGCTCGGCGAGGCCGGTTTCCTCGAGGAGCGCCATCGCCCGGCGGAACGCGTTTGAGGAGAAGATCACGGCCAGCTCGTACGTCACGCGCTCGGGCGCCACGTCGAGGATCTTCTGCGCCCGCGCGCGGATCACGGACAGCGTCGCCTCGTCCATCGTCATGCCGTACTTCACGGCCATGCGCACGCCTTTGAGCGTACGCAGCGGATCGTCGTCGAAGTTCTCCGCCCGGACCATGCGCACGATGCCGTTACGGACGTCATCCTGGCCACCGTTCGGATCGAGCAGCGTGTCGGTGGCGACGTCGACGGCCATCGCGTTCACGGTGAAGTCGCGCCGCGTGAGGTCGCGGTCGATGCTCTCCCCCTGGATGTCCGCGAAGTCGTAGACCGTCTCGCCGATGACGACGCGGTACGCGCTGAGGTGCTCTTTCCCCAGTCTGATCACCTTGCGCCCGAGCGTCTCCGCCGCGCGCAGCGCGTCCGGCGCGGCAACGTCGACGTCCGCCGGCGGACGTCCGGCCAGCAGGTCACGCACCGCCCCGCCGACGACGTACGTGCCGGCCGGCAGTTTCTTCAGCGCCGGGAAAAGGCGGGTCAGGGTTGCGGCGAAGTTCATGGCGACGACTCCGTTTTCCGTTGTCCGCTTTCCGTTGTCCGTTGCCATCGTCCACGGACAACGGGCAACGCGTCCTGCCGCGTCCTACGCCACCGTGTTCCGCAGCACGCCGATGCCTTCGATCTCCACTTCGACCTGATCGCCGCTCTCCATCGGGCCTACGCCGGCCGGGGTACCGGTCAGGATGAGGTCACCGGGGTGGAGCGTCATGATGCTGCTGATGAACGCGATGAGGAAGCTGGGCGAGAAGATCATCTGCGACGTGCGGCCGTCCTGGCGAACTTCGCCGTTGAGGCGCGTGGTCACACGGAGGTCGGACACATCGAGCTTCGTTTCGATGCACGGACCGATGGGGAGGAACGTATCGAAGCTTTTGCCGCGCGTGAACTGCACGTCCTTCTTCTGGATGTCGCGCGCGGTGACGTCGTTGGCGCAGGTGTAGCCGAAGACGTACTCCTGCCAGTCGGCTTCTTCGACGTCTTTCGCTTCGCGGCCGATGACGATGGCCAGCTCCGCCTCGAAGTCGACGCGTTGCGAGACGCGCGGACGCACGATCGTTCCGCCCGGCGCGAGGATGGCGCTCGGCGGCTTGAGGAAGATGATCGGCTCGGTAGGAGCCTCGTTGCCGAGCTCCTTCGCGTGGTCGGCGTAGTTCCGGCCGACGCACACGATCTTGCCGGGCGTCACCGGCGGGAGGAGGCGTGCCGAGGCGGCGGGAGTGGGGCGGCCGTCTTCGATCTTGCCGAAGTGGAGCGCGTCGGTGCCGTCGTAGTGCCAGATGCGGTCGTTCTCCGCGACGCCGATGCGAGGGGTGTTGTGGTCGAGGAAGCGGTAGATCTTCATGGGTTGGTTTTCGGTTGTCGGTTGTTGGTTTTCGGTGTTCTGCGCGACGCGCATCATGGAGGAACCACCGAAAACCGACAACCGAAAACCAACAACTTCCCCCGCCGCCTCCCCCGCTACTGTTGCCGGTCGTAAATCAGCCACAGCCCGGAGAAGCCGCGCAGCAGCCGGAAGCGCGAGCGGTAGAGCTGATGCAGGATCTTCGGGTTGGAGTAGTAGACCGCTTCCTGCAGCAGGTCGCCGAACAGCTCATCCAGCTCTTTCGCGCAGTCGAGGCTCGCCTTCGCCTTCGCCAGCAGATCGGATTCGGGGCGCACGCCGGCGGCCATGGTGGTGGCGAGGATCGTCGCTTCCTCATCCACCTTCACGCGCAACGCCGCGGCGCGGAGGAAGACGATCCACAACTCCTCGGTGTCCTCGTCCGCTTCGGGCTCGCGGCGCTCGAAGAGCTTCTGGTGCGCGGCGATCTCCCACGATTCGAGGCGCAGCTCGCGCACGGCCGGGACTTCGGCGAGCTGCTCGACCGTCATCGTCGCTTCCACCGGATCGATGGCGTGCGCGATGCGCAGCAGGAACGGCAGCAGCACGTCGTCGCGGCCGAACTTCTCCGTCACGGCCTCGCTCTGCTGCGTCTCGACGAAGAACGCCGCGGGAATCTCCTCCGCCACCTCTTCGTCGCCATCGAGCCCGCGGTCGAGCTGCGCCAGGATGTTGCTCATGCTCGTCTTGAGCTGCGTCAGCGTGTCGTGCTTCACGTTCGACTGCGCGCGCGACTCGTCGAAGCGCTCCTTGAACTCGCGGAAGCGCGCGATCTCGCCGATCAGCGCGGGGTTGGTCTCGCCGAACGTCGCCTCGATGGCCGGACCGTGCTCCATCAGCTTGCGGGCGTCCTCGACGATGCGTTGCTCCTCACTTTGATAGAGGCGCAGGAAACGGTTCTTCGTGACGACGTTCAGCTCGACGATCGCCTGCAGCACGTCGGGATGGAAGTAGAGATCGCCGATGCGGTGCTTGAACGTGCGCGCGTTGCGCAGGAGCTTGCGGTGCGTCATCTCGTCGAACGTGCGCACGCTGAGGATGTCGTCGCGCATCGTGCGGATGGCGCGGATCAGGTTGACGACCTCCTCCTGCGGCGGCGGTGCGACACGGAGCACCGAGACGAGGGCGATGACGCGCTCGCGGAACTCGAGCGACTCGCGGGAGACGTATTCGCCGCGGTCGCTGAGGAAGTCCTCCCCGATGCGCGTGAGCAGGAAGTCGAGCTTGTCGCGCCGGTCGCCTTCCACGGCGTCGGAGTAGAGGTAGAACTTGATGAGGTGATGGATGACGCTCTCGTCCTGGCGGCGGAGCTTCTCGAAGAAGCGGCGCACGAGCGAGGGGCCGATGAGGTCGTCGGCGGCGAGGAGCATCCGCGTGGCGCTGTTGAGCGCGTGCTCGCTCGAGTCGAGCGCCTGCTGCGCCCGCGCGGCCTGCGTGTCGGTCAGCAGGCCGCCGGCCTGCTTGATGCCGTCGTAGACGCGCTGGAAATCGATGCGGTACGAGGCCGGCCGGCCGACGAAGTTCTTGAACACACCCGTGGCGAACTGGTGGAAAGTCCACATCGACTTGAACCGGTCCGCCAGCCGGATGTACCGGCCATGTAGCTGATTCACTTCGGTCGCCATTCCAATCCTCGGGAAGATATGATTCTGACACGAATGGCACAGACGACGTTATTCACCCGTGAACAGATCCACCAGCGCGTGACGGAGATGGGGCGCGAGATCAGCGCCGAATTCGCCGGGCAGGACACGATCGTGCTCTGCGTGCTCAAAGGAGCGATGTTCTTCTGCGCGGACCTCGTCCGCGCCATGGACATCGACGTGGCGATCGATTTCATCCAGATCTCGAGCTACGGTAACCAGAAGTATTCGTCCGGCGTCGTGACGATCCTCAAGGAGCCGCAGCTCGACATGCGCGGCAAGGCCGTCCTGATCGTCGAGGACATCATCGACAGCGGCCTCTCCATCCGCGAGGTCACGACGTACATCGAAAGCCGCGGCGCCGCGAAGGTGAAGACGGCGTCGTTCCTCGACAAGCCGAAAGCACGCAAAGTCCCGTTCACCCCCGACTTCGTCGGCTTCCCCATCGACCCGCAGTTCGTCATCGGCTACGGCCTCGACTTCGCGGAGAAGTATCGCAACGTGCCGGAAGTGCAAGTTCTGTCGGATTAGTTGTTGGTTGTTGGTTTTCGGTTTTCGGCAAAAGCCGGGACACCGAAAACGAAAAACCGAAAACCGAAAACCGTCCCATGTACGAATGCGTCCCCAACATCAGCGAGGGCCGCGATCAATCGACGATCGAGGCAGTCGCGGACGCGATCCGCTCGACGGAGGAAGTGCATCTGCTCAACCTCCACTCCGACCCGGATCATCACCGCTCCGTCTACACGTACATCAGTGAAAGCGCCGACGCGATCCGGGAGGCGACGCTGCGCCTGTACGAGGTCGCGGTGCAGCGCATCGACCTGCGCATCCATCACGGCGCGCATCCTCGCGTCGGCGCGGTCGACGTCGTGCCGTTCGTGCCGCTCGAAGGCACGACGATGCAGGCGTGCGTCGAGGTGGCAAAGCAGACGGCGGCGGCGATCGCCTCGCGCTTCGACATCCCCATCTACCTCTACGAGGAAGCGCAGGAGCGCGAATACCGCCGCGCGCTGCCGGCCATCCGCTCCGGCGGCTTCGAGCACTTTCCGCAGAAGATCACCGACGAGCGCTGGCTGCCCGACGACGGACCGCGCGTCGTGCATCCCACCGCCGGCGTGAGCGTCGTCGGCGCCCGCGTCCCGCTGATCGCGTTCAACATGCAGCTCGGCACGACGAGACTCGAGGTGGCGCAGGCCTGCGCCCTCGCCGTCCGCGGCATCAGCGGCGGCCTGCGGTTCGTACGCGCGCTGCCGATCGAGCTGAAAAGCAAAGGGCTCGTGCAGGTGTCGATGAATCTGCTGGACTACCGCCGCACCCCCATCGTGCGCGCGTTCTCCCTGGTGAAGGAAGAAGCGGAACGCTACGGCGTCCCGGTCGTCTCCAGCGAGATCGTCGGCCTGGTGCCCGCCGAGGCGATGTACCAGGTCGCGGAGTGGTACCTCCGCGTGAGCGGCTGGCGCAGGGACATGGTGCTGGAAGAGAGAATCAAACGGGTGACACAGAACGCAGAACGCAGAACGCAGAACGCAGAATGATGAAGAGAGACCTTCTCAATTCATCGTTCTGCGTTCTGCGTTCTGCGTTCGAAACCTACTTCACGTACCCCGTCACCAGCATCACCGCCAGCACCACGCCCAGCACGTACCGGTAATAAATGAACACGTGCGTGGTGTGCGTGCGCAGGTACCGCAGCAGGAAGTAGATCGACACCCAGCCGGAGATGAAGGCCACGATCGTGGCCACGATCATCGGCTGCAGGCCGACCGTGGCGAGGTGCTCGCGCTCCGACACCAGCTCGTACAGGCCGGCGGCGGTGATCGCCGGGATGCTCATGACGAACGAAAACCGCGCCGCGTAGTCGTGCGGCACGCGGCGGAACAGCGCGGTCATGATCGTCGAGCCGCTGCGCGATGAGCCGGGGATCAGCGCGATGCACTGCCCGGCGCCGATGATCCAGGCGTCCTTCGCGTTGAAGTCTTCCTTCGTCCGGAAGCCGCGCCGTTTGGCGTACGCCTCGGCCACCTGCATCAGGATCGCGATGAAGATGAGCTGGAACGTCACGACCCACGTGCTGCGGAAGACGCCTTTGATCAGGTCCTCCAACAGCAGGCCGACGACCACGATCGGGATCGTGGCGAAGATGACGAACCACGCCTCGCGCGAGTCAGGATCGGCGAACGGCTTCCGCGACACAAGGCCTCGCACGAAACCGACGATGAGCCGGATGATGTCGCGGAAGAAGTAAATGATGACGGCGAGAATCGTCCCGAACTGAATGACCGCCGACACGGCCGCGCCCGGATCGCCCCACCCGAGAAGCTCGGGGACGATCTTCAGGTGGCCGGTGGAGGAGATGGGGATGAACTCGGTGAGCCCCTGCACGAGGCCGAGGACGATGGCTTGGATGAGGTTCATAAAAGTCAGAACGCAGAACGCAGAACGCAGAATGAAGAATCATCCGCGTAGCGCCTGCCCTCTCTTCGTTCAACGTTCTGCGTTCTGCGTTCTGCGTTCATGATTTACATTTCCCAGATCACGGGCAGGATCAACGGACGCCGGCCCATGTTCTTGCGGAAGTACCTCTTGAGCAGCGCGCGCATTTTTTCCTGGAGCAGATCGGAATCGCGCAGCTCGTCGCGGGGACTTTCGGCAACCATGCCAACGAGCTGCTGGCGCACTTCTTCGAGGATGTCCTGGCTCGCATCGACGTGGACGAGCCCCCTCGTGATGATCTCCGGATCGCGGATGAGCCGCCCCTCGGAATCGATCGCCGCCACCACGATCACGAAGCCATCCTCGGCCAGATGCTGCCGGTCGCGCACGACGACCTGCGGCACTTCCTCCGCCTCGTTGTCGATGAAGACTTTGCCGTGCGGGACGCGCTCTTCGAGGACGCGGATCTCGTTGCCCACGATCTCCGCCACCTGGCCGTTGGTGATGACCGTGTTGTGCGGCACGCCGACGGATTCGGCGAGGCGCGCGTGGTGGATGAGGTGGCGCAGAGTGCCGTGCATCGGGATGAAGAACTTCGGGCGCGTCAGGTTGAGCATCAGCTTCAGCTCTTCCTGGCAGGCGTGTCCGGAGACGTGCGTGTCGGGCTGTTCGTGTGAGATGACGTCCGCGCCCTGACGATAGAGGTTGTCGATGAGGTGCGCGACCGCGCGCTCGTTGCCCGGGATCGTGCGTGAGGAGAGGACGACGATGTCGCCTTTCTCGACCTGCACCTGTTTGTGCTCGCCGATGGCCATGCGCGAGAGCGCGGACGACGGCTCGCCCTGCGTCCCGGTGGTCATGATCACGAGCTGCTCCGGCCGCAGGTCGATCGACGGTGCACGTGCATCGCGCGGGACGCGGAGGTAGCCGAGGCGCTCGGCGGTTTCGACGTTGTCCACCAGGGAGCGGCCGATCATCATCACCTTGCGGCCATGTTTGCGAGCGGTATCGATGACCTGCTGCACGCGGTGGATGTGCGACGCGAACGTCGTCACGATGATGCGTCCCTTCGCGGCCGCGAAGAGGTTGCTGAGCGCGCCGCCGACGGTCTTCTCCGAGGGGCAGTGGCCGGGGACGAGCGCGTTGGTCGAATCGCTGACGAGCAGCAGCACGCCCTGCTCCCCGTGCGCGGCGAAGCGGGCGAGGTCCGTCGGTTTGCGGTCGACGGGCGTGTGGTCGATCTTGAAGTCGCCGGTGTGGATGATCGTGCCGGCCGGCGAGGTGATGGCGTAGCCGAGGGCGTCGACGATGGAGTGTGTGACGTGGATGGCTTCGACGCGGAAGCAGCCTGCCTCCACGACGTCGCGCGGCTTCATCTCTCGCAGGTCGACGCCGTCGATGCCGAACTCCTCGAGCTTGTCGCCGACGAAGCCGAGCGCCAGCGGCATGGCGTAGACCGGGACGGCCAGGCGCTCGACGAGGAATGGGATCGCGCCGATGTGGTCCTCGTGTCCGTGCGTCAGGAAGACCGCGCGAAACTTGTCCATGTTCTCCCAGACGTACGTCATGTCCGGGACGATGACGTCGACGCCGAGCGTCGCCGCGTCGGGGAACATCATGCCGCAGTCGACGATGATGGCGTCGCCGCCATACTCGTAGACCATCATGTTCATCCCGATCTCGCCGAGACCGCCGAGGGGGATGACGCGGAGGATCGAGGATTGAGGATTGGGGATTGAGGAAGGCTCCGCTACGTGATCCTGGTCTTCCATACTCCCCTCATCCATTAGTCTTCAGCCTCGCGATTCGATAGGACAAATGGGACAGATGGGACTCATGGGACCCACCCACCCTTGGTGTTGCTGGCTACGGGTAGATGCGGTTCAGCATGCGCGGATACGGGATCGTCTCGCGGAGATGCGGAACGCCGCTCACCCAGGCGACGCACCTTTCGATTCCCATACCAAAGCCGGAATGGGGGAAGGTGCCGTACTTGCGCACGTCGAGGTACCACTGGAACGCCTCGACCGGCAGCTTGTGCTCCTGGATGCGCTGCAGCAGCAGGTCGTGGTCGTGGATGCGCTGCGAGCCGCCGATGATCTCGCCGTAGCCCTCGGGCGCAATCATGTCGAGGCCGAGCGCCAGCGTCGGATCCTCGGGATCCGGCTGCATGTAGAAGGCTTTGATCTCCGCCGGATAGCGGCTGATCATCACCGGCTTGTCGAACGAGTTGGCGATGATCGTCTCCTCGTCGCCGCCGAAGTCGTCGCCGAACTTCGCCTCGATGCCGTTCTTCTTCAGCACCTCGATCGCTTCGCGGTAGGTGATGCGCGGGAACGGGCGCGTGACTCTCTCCAGCTTCGTGATGTCGCGCTCGAGCGTCTTCAGCTCTTCCTGGCACCGGTCCAGAGCGCGGCCGACGAGGTACTCGACGAACTTCTCCGCCAGATCCTGCAGCCCGGCAAAGTCGAGGAAGGCGACTTCCGGCTCCACCATCCAGAACTCCATGAGGTGGCGCCGCGTCTTCGACTTCTCCGCGCGGAACGTCGGTCCGAAGCAGTACACCTTCCCGAACGCCGCCGCGGCAGGCTCGAGGTAGAGCTGACCGGACTGCGAGAGGTAGGCCTTCTCGCCGAAGTAGTCGGTCTCGAACAGCGTCGACGTCCCCTCGGCCGCATTGGCCGTGAGGATCGGCGAATCGATGAGGACGAAGTCACGGTCGTAGAAGAAGTCGCGGATCCCCTTCTCGATCTCGTTGCGGATGCGCAGGACGGCGTGCTGATTCCTCGACCGCAGCCAGAGATGGCGATGGTTCATGAGGAAGTCGGTCCCGTGCTCCTTCGGCGTGATCGGGTACCCCTCGGCCCCGCCGATCAGCTTGAATTCCGTGACGTGCAGCTCGACGCCACCCGGCGCGCGCTGATCGGCCACGACGTTGCCGGTGACGCTGGCGGACGATTCCTGCCCCGCGCGGTCGCTGTCATTCCACGACTCTTCGCTGACTTCCTTTTTCGAAACGACGCACTGCAGCAGCCCGCTGCCATCCCGAACGATCGGAAACTGCAGCTTCCCCGAGGTGCGCTTGTTGTACACCCAGCCATTGACCGTAACGGTCTGGCCGATGTGCTGCGACAGGTCTTTGATACGGACGGTGGTAGCCATGAGGCGGCGGATTATATGGGACCCATAGGACGGATGGGACGAATGGGACAAATGGGAGGAAGGGCAGCCGTCCCATGGGTCCTATCTGTCGTATTGGTCCTATACGTCCTATCGGTCCCTGCCCCCGTCGCAGCCTACAGCTTCGCGATCTCCGCGTTGATCGTTCTTGCTTCGCTTTCGATGCGGGTCAGCTTCGTGGCGAAGCGTTCGATTTTCTCGGATTCGCTGGCGTAGAAGCGTTGGTAGGGCTCGAAGGCGGCGGTGATGCTGCGGATCATGCGGTCGATCTCGACCGTGGACTCGCGGTTGAGGGAGTCGCGGAGCTGGCCGCGGAGCTCCTCGATCCTGGCCTGGAACTCGGTCTTGGCCTTGCTCCGCTTGTACGGGAGGATCAGGAAGCTGGTGACGAGCAGCATCGTCGCGGCGGTGAGGCCGGTGACGTCGATGGCGGTGCTGGTCACGGCGGCGGTCATGAGGTAGCCGAGGCCCAGCGCGCCGGCGCCGAGGCCGAAGGAGTGGAGGACGGCGCGCATGGCGTTGTCGATGATGCGGCGGCTTTCGACGTTCACGTCGTACGACGCCAACCGCTGCTCGGCGTGCGTGCGGATGCGGGAGTAGACCTCTTCGCGGTTGTACGCGAACTCGCGCCCGACGCGGCCGATCACCTCGGCGTTCCGCGCGTCGGCATCGGCGCGGCGGTGGAACTCGTCGACCGTGCTCCCCCACAGCTTCATGTTCTCTTTCACGAGCCAGTCGACGCCTTCCTGGATCGTGGAGTCGATGTTCCCCTTGAAGCCCTGGAAGACCTGGCGGTCGAACTCCTCTTTGAAGCGCAGCGAATCGCGCAGCATCATGACGTGCTGGATGCGCACGTAGCGGTCGAGGAAGTCGAGGCCGCGACGCTCGAGGTCCATCATCAGGTTGTCGATGCGGATGACGAACTGGCGGAAGTTGCCTTCGAGGTCGGTGCGCGCTCGTTCCAGCTGGTCGGTGATCGATTCGATGCGGGTCTTGTCGGCGGCGAGCAGCTCGCGCCGCGACTCGATCATCACGAACTGCTTCTTCGCGAGGCTGAGGATCGTGTCGAGCGGCGCCGACAGCTTGATGCGCACGCGCTCCTTCTCCGACAGCACGTGGAAGATGTAGTCCTCCAGCGCTTCGAAGCGGCTGCGCGTCCAGTCGCGCGGCTGCAGCTCGGCGAGCTTGGCGCCGAGGGCGAGCTTGCCGGCAACGGGGTAGATGGTGGCGTCGAAGCCGAAGATCGAGCGCACGTTCGTCTTCAGGTAATCGAGGACCTGCGCGATCTCCTCGTCGCTCTTCGTGTCGATCTTGTTGAGGACGAAAACGACCTTCTTCCCCCATTCGCGGATGTACTCGAGGAAGCGGCGCTCCGACTCGGAGAGCGGCCGGTCGATCGACGTCACGAACAGCACGAGATCCGCGCGAGGAATGAAATCCTCGGTGATCTCCTGATGCCGCGTGACGATGGAGTTGGTGCCGGGCGTGTCGACGAGCGTGATGTTGCGGAGGAAGTCGATGGGGTAGAACTGCTCGAGGACGAAGTCGGAGATCTGCCGCGACGAAGCTTCCTCGCCGTAGCGCAGGATGGAGATGACGTCGTCGACGGGAATCGGTCCTTCGGTGCGCAGCTTCGTGCCGAAGAGCGCATTGATCATCGACGACTTGCCGGCGTTGAACTCCCCGACGACGACGATGGTGAAGAGGTCCTCGAGCGTCGCCAGCAACTCGTCGACGCGCCGCCGTTCCTCGGCCTGCTCCCGCTCGAGGGTCTCGCGCAACTCGACGAGCAACGCACTTTCCCGCCGCAGCAACGCCTGCACGGCGGGGTCGACCACGGTATCGAAAATGCCGGCCATGCGCGAAATCGTAGTCTACCCGCGATGCGGAGACGCGTGGTGCCCATAGGACAAATGGGACCTATGGGACGAATAGGACCTATGGGAACAGCACGCCATGCCCTACCGCTTCTTTCTTGGCCGGTCGTCTTCGACCTCGATCTCTTCGCGGCGCAGGCGGACCGTTTCGGTCTTGGGGGTCTTGATCTTCTTGCGGCGGATGTAGACCTCTTCGCGGAGGAGGATGCGGGTCTCGGTGACCACGACTTCCTCCATGATGGGGATGATGAGGGTGTCGCCGTCCTGGCGCGTCTTCGCCGGCTTTTTGAGCCATTGATTGCGGGCGACGTGCTCGATCTCGATGTCTTCGTACGTCGTGGAGACGTCGATGACTTCCTCGTGCTCGCGGACGCGTTTGGTGACGCGGACGCCGCCGCGGTCGACGGTGCGCTTCGTGACCGTCGCCTCTTCACGGACGACGGGGATGATCACTTCTTCTTTTTTCTTCATACAGGCCAGACAGTCGAAGGCCGGGCAGGATGCCCGGCCTTCTCTGCTGTAATGCAACTACCGTCCCTGGTCGAAGCCGTAGCGGATCGCGTCCTTGAACTTGTCCCACGTCCCCTTGTTCTTCGTTTCCCAGTTCGATCTCACGTCGCCTTCCATGGTCGACCAATCGCGGCCGCTGCCGGCGAGGTCGTAACCATAGCGATAGGCGTGCGAATAACCGCTGTCGTAATCCCAGCCGCTGCTCGCGTAGTTCTGCTTGAAGTGCGTACGGCACGAGGTGTCGACGTTGTCCCACCCCTGCCGCATGGTGTTGCCGGTGAGCGGCTCGATCTCGACGTCGGTGCGGCGTACGGTGTCGGAGATGTGCTCGGTGCGCTCGCGCGCTTCCTTGCCGACCACGACCTCTTCGACCACGCGGGCCCGCTTCTCGACGACGGCTTCCTCGGCCATCTCACGCATCTCGATCGTCTCGTTCTCGAATGCGCGCATGTCGGCCGCATCCACCGGGCGATCGACCGGACGACGTTCGACGTGGACGCGTTCCTCGTGGAGGCTCACGTTCTCTTCGATCGGCGTTTCGGTGGTCGTCTTATGGACGCGCACACCGCCGGTTTCTACCGTTCGCTTCCCGACCGCGAGCTCTTCCTCGACGACCGGCACCACTTCCTCGTCGCGCGTGCGCATCGAGGTCTTGTCCTTGAGCAATTCATCGTTGAGACCGCCGCGACCCGTGCTGCCGATGTTCGCGCGCTCGTCCAGTTCATCCTTTCGATGGGCCATCAGTAGTCCTCCATTATCAAAAGTTATTCGCCACTCAGGTGGCGCTCTTCCTACTGCTAGAGGAGTGCCAGTTAAGTACCTACTGTTGAGTGATTTGCATGTAGGAATTACTGTCGAACCCGAGCGTGGCGAGCAGCGCGTTCCAGCGCTCCGGCGGCAGGCTGCCACCCGTGGCGTGATCGTGGCCGTGACCGTAGCTTCCCTCCCCCGGCGGCAGCTCGATGGAGCTGAGGAGCGCGAGCGCGCTGACGTTGCCGATGCTGCGCGCGGAGAAGTTCACGCGGCCCGGGAGATAGTCTTCGTTGGCCACGATCACGATGTACTTCGGCAGGCGCGAACGCCAGATCTGCGCGACGAGCGGATGGATCAGGCAGCGCGAGCGGACGCGCACGAGCGCCACGTTCTTCGAGAACACCGGCGCCGCCATCTTGCCGCGCGCGAACTCGGCGTTCACTTCGTCGCGCGCGTTCATCAGGTGCCGCAGATCGTCGCTGCGCGACATCAGCAGCTCCTGCGGCGAATCGTGCGCCAGCAGGATGCGCGCGGCGACCTCGGGATCGTAGTGACTCGCGCGGCGCGCGGAGTTGATCAGCGTCGTGACCTGCTTCAGCGCCTTCGCCGTATGCGCCAGTTTCGCGCCGGCGATGAGCGAAAACGGCGCGCGCTCGCCGAGGTCGCTGATGGCGCCGATGGCGGCAATCCATTCGAGGTCGCGGATGTCGACGAGCGCATTGCACAGCTCCCACGTCATGATCGACGTGTTGGGCGTCGGCTCCTGGCCGTACGCGGTGATGAGCGTCGCACCGGGCATGACGCCGTCGGGGCGGTGATGGTCGATGAGGCACGTGGGCACGCCGTCGACGAGTGGCTCGGCGCGTGTGCCGAGGTCGAGGACGAAGAGCGCGGCGGGGCTTGCGGCGGCGATGCGCTCGCGATTGGCCGGCGTCCAGGCGTCGCGGTAGCGGTCGGGGATGACGCGCGCGAGGTTGGTGAACCCGAGGCGCTCGAAAGCGCGCTGCCAGACGACGGCGGAGGAGACGCCGTCGGCGTCGGAATCGTGCACCGCGACGATGCGCGACTGTTTGTCGAGGCGCTCGACGAACTCCGTGAACCGCGCCACGTTCGCGGCGTCCAGCGTCATTGTCATCGCAGCACGCGCACCGACAAACTTTGCGGAAGGATGGTCACCTCGATCGGCGTCGTCAGCATGAAGACCTCGCCGTCGATGCCGACGCTGAGGTGCGCTTTCGGCGACTGCACGCGCATCTCTTTCGTGCGGAAGTTGCGGAAGCCGGGCGTATGGCGCACGCGCCCCGCGAGGTAGCGGCCGGCGAAGCGCATCATCCGCCAGCGCGACAGCTTCGGCAGCCAGTAGACGGAGAGCAGGCCGTCATCGAGCGACTCGCGCGGCGCTTCGACGCCGATGCGCGAGAGGTCGTAGCCGTTGTTGGAGACGATGAAGACGTGCGTGTGCAGCAGTTCCTGCCGCTCGGCGGTCTCGATCGACAGTGTCACGTGCGAGAACTTGCGCAGGGTGCCGACGAGTGCCTGCATGCGCGCCTTCCAGCGTGGGTAGTCGCGCCCCTTCGCCTCGCGGCGCTTCACGAGCTCGGGGTAGAGGCCGAGCGACACGTTGTTGACGAAGTAGTGGTCGTTCACCCGGGCCACGTCGACCTGCCGGGTGGTACCGCTGACGATGACCTCGAGCGCTTCCCTCCAGGCGAGGGGGAGCCCGAGGTCGCGGGCGAAGTGGTTGTAGGTACCGGCGGGGATGACGCCGAGGACGGCGTCGGTGGAGACGAGGGGCTGGACGACGTGATGGATCGTGCCGTCGCCGCCGGCCGCAACGAAGAGGCGCTGCCCCTGGTCCATCCGTTCACGAATTGTTTTCGCGAGGTCGAGCTCCCGGGTCAGGGGGATGAAATCGAGCCCGGCCTCCCGGCAGGCCTTCTCACAGGCAAGCACTTCTTCTTCCGGCAGTTTGGCGCCGGAGGAGGGGTTGAAGAAGAGGGTGCCTTTGGGCATAGGGCTCAGAGCTCAGGGGTCAGGGCCCAGGGCGGCGGGGGCAAGGCAGGCCGGTGATTCCCGCCCTGAGCCCTGAGCCCTGCCCCCTGAGCCCTGCTTTCAAGCAATTTCGTTTTTGCGGCCGGCGTTGATGCGCGCGTGAAAAAGGCCGCGTTTCTCGCCACAATCCTGCAATTTTGTATCCTGCTGACGCTGGCAGCACAGACGACGCCGCCGCCGGCGGAGTGTACGCTCTGCGTCGGGGCCGTTGCCGACCTGGCCGCGCCGCCGGCAGCCGGCACCCCGGTCGCCGTCCCCCTGCTCGTCGAGTTGCCGATCGACGAATTCGCGACGAAGGGCGCCGCCCTCTCGGCGATGTCGCCCGAGCAGCGGCGAAAGACGACCGTCATCGTCCGCTACGGCATCGACGGGAACAACGATCCTCTGCTGCAGGTCGAGGAGCGGACGAAATCGATCGTGGAGTGGGCGCGCATCCGCGGGCCGCTCGAAGCGCTCGGCGTGGTCGTCGACACGAATGACGCGACCGTCGCCTCCTACGCCGTGAAACGCCTGGCCGTCACCGCCCAGGGGCTCGACGTCGCCTCCCGCATCGTCCTCGGGCGCACCGCCTCGCTGCAGCCGTACTTTGAAGGAGGCGCGCAGTCGTACTTTGACGCCGTCCTCGTCGATGCGGCCAACGTCACGACGACCGCGGCGTGGCTCGCGGAGCACGATCCCTCGAAGAAGATCTACGCGGTCGTGACGCCGTCGGCACCGAACGTCTTCTACGACCTGGCGCTGGCGCTCTCGCAGGGAGCCACCCGGGCCTACACCACGGGCCAGACGCAGCCCGAGCAGCTCGCGAGCTTCAACCGTGCGTTCGCCGGCGACTGGGCGTTCGACGCGACCTCACGCGCGGCGGCACTCGACGCCAAAGGCGCGGCCAGCACGATGCCGCTGCTGACGTTCGTCCGCGGCGAAGACCTCCGCACGCTCATCATCGCGCGCGGTGACGCGGCGTCGGCGGCCATAGTCGCCGTTGCCGCCGATCAGTACACGCGCCCCCGCCGCATCGACGCGGCCGGCGAGCGCGAGATCACCGACAGCGGCCGCCGCGACAACCGGCTGCTCATCGGCATGCCCGCCGTGACGCAGCCGTTCCTCGTCTCGGTCGAGCCCTCCGCGAAGCCGGACGTGACGCGCGAAGCGATGGAAGTCGCCACCGCGCGCGGCATCACCGTCGAAGAGATCATCCGCAACCATCAGGCGTACGACGCCTACCAGGAGTCGGTGCAGCCGCGCTACGTCGCCCGCAATGAAACGAAGCTGCGGTTCGCGATGGAAGGGGGCGAAGCGATCGAGGCCACCATCGCCGGCGATTACTTCTCGTCGCCCGCCGGCGAATCCGACTGGGTGTGGCAGGACTTCTTCATCAACGGCGTCCGCTGGCGCTACGGCCGCGTGCCGGAGCTGCCGCTCGTGCAGCCGGAAAAAGTCACGCAGCTGCCGCTCGACATTCATCTGACCAACGAATACCGCTATGAGCTCGTCCGCGAGACTGAGATGCTCGGCTACCGCACCTACGAGGTGCGCTTCGAGCCGCCGCGCAACGCGCCGGCCGCGCTGCCGCTCTATCGCGGCACAGTCTGGATCGACACGCGCACGTGGGCGCGCATCCGCATCTCCATGGTGCAGCTCAACCTCTCCGGCGAAGTGCTGTCGAACGAGGAGCGCGTCGACTTCGGCCCGTTCGCGCGCGACACGAAGCAGCCGCTGACGCCGGCGCAAATGGCCACGCGCGATCCGCGCGAGACCCTCTGGCTGCCGGCCGACGTCAGCGCGCAGCAGGTCATCTCCGCCGCCGGCCGCGCCAACGTGGTGCAGCGTGCGACGACGTTCACGAACTTCCGCATCGAGCCGTCCGAGTACGAGACGATGCTGGCGACGGCGCAGCGCTCCGACGCGCGCATGGTGCGCGAGACGGAGCGCGGCCTGCGCTACCTGGAGAAGAAGGGCGACGGCACGCGCGTCGTCAAAGAAGACTTCGACACCTCCCGCCTCTTTCTCCTCGGCGGCATCTACCACGATGAAGGGCTCGAGTTCCCGGTCGTGCCGCTCGGCGGCGTGAACTACTTCGACTTCAACCTGGCCAAGAAGGGCATCCAGACGAACGTCTTCTTCGCGGGGGTGATCCTCCTCGCGAACGCGACCCATCCGAACGTGGCCAACACACGCACGAACGTCGGCCTCGACCTGTTCGCGCTGGCCATCTCCGGCGAGAACCAGGCGCTGCGCGACGGCGTGGAAGTGCCGTCGGAAGCAGTTACGGTGCGCCCGGCGTCGCTGACGCTGCGCGCCGGTCATCCTTTCGCGCAATTCGGCAAAGTCGACATCGGCCTCGGCCTCTCGCGTTTCGCGTACGGCCGCGGCGACGACACCTCCCCCGACTTCCGCATCCCGACCAGCACGTTCCTCATCTCGCCGAGCATCGCAGCGCAGTACTCTCGTTGGGGCTACACCGTGCAGGCGAACTACGACTACAGCCGCCGCACGAAGTGGGAGCCGTGGGGCAACCCGGGCGACTACGACCCAAGCCAGAAGTCGTTCGCGCGCTTCGGCGGCTCCGTTGCCAAGAGCTTCTTCCTGCCGCGCTTCCAGCGCATCAGCGTCGACGCGACGTACCTCGACGGCACCCGCCTCGACCGCTTCTCCAAGTACGAGCTGGGTAACTTCGGCGGCTCGGCGCGCGTGCACGGCATCCAGTCGGGCTCCGTCCGCGCGGAGCAGATGCTCCTCGGGCACGCGTCGTACGGTTTCGTCTTCTCCGACCAGTTCCGCCTGGAAGCGTTCTACGACCACGCCGTGGTCACGGACGCCGCCGCCGGCTACAAGAACGAGCCCTTTCAGGGCATCGGCCTCGCCGGCCAGACCATCGGCCCCTTCGGCACCCTGCTCCGCCTGGACCTCGGCAAGACCGTCGGGCGCAATAAGCAGGAGGGGTTTGTGGCGAACGTCGTGTTTTTGAAGCTGTTCTAGACGGCCGGGAAACGATAGGACCTATAGGACGAATAGGACTGATGGGACAGATGGGACTTCAGGTTGGCCCATCCGTCCTATAGGTCCCATTTGTCCCATAGGTCCTACTCGTCCTATCCGTCCCATCGTCTCTCCAAAACGGAAACGCCCGGCCTTTCGGCCGGGCGTCTACGTCTCTGCGTTTGCGGGTCGGGTTTGGATTACGGGTTCGTTACGTAAAAGTCGACCGAGCCGATGATGTCTTCGTTCTGGCCTTGGTCGCGGACGCGGACCGTCAGGCGGTGGCGCGCGTTGGAGAGGCGGCGGGTGTCCATTGTGAAGCGCCAGCCGGAGGTACGGCTGCCGCGGACGCCGGGGTATTCGGTCTCGACGTCGTTGCGGATGAAGCCGTACTGCGCCACGCCGACGAAGTTGCCGTCGATCAGGATCTCGACCTGGCCGACGTTGTTCTCGTCGATGACCCAGCCGGAGAACGTGACGTCGCCGCCGACGTAGTCGAACGTCGTGGGCTGCTCGATGAAGCCGAACGCCGCGTAGTTGAACTCATCCTCGGCGCACGTGAAGAACACCGGGATGCCGTCGCGGTTCGGGATGTCGGCGAACGTCTGCTCGTTGTCGCCCACGCGCACCTTCATGATGTGGTGGCCAGGACGCACGCCCATCGAGAGCAGCGCGCCGACGTCCAGCGTGAACATGAAGCCCGCGCGCGGGACGTTCGGATAGTTCGGGTAGTAGCGCTGCACGTCGAAACGCGGCAGGCCGTAGCAGTTCGCGTAGCCGCCGAAGAGGAAGCCGCAATCGTCGGTGGAGAGCCAGCGCTGACCGTCGATCAGCAGCTCGACGTAGCCGATGCCGCCGACGCCCGTGCGGGTGCCGAGGTCGAGGGCCCAGCCGCGGACCGGCGTGATGTGCTGCAGCGGACGCACCGGGGGCGAGAAGCCGCCGCCGCCTTCGTCGTTGCACTGCGTGCCGTACAGCGTGGCGTCGCGCTTCGGCTCGTCGATGTAGCCGAAGGGCTTGAGGTTGTTGTCCGAATTCAGGACCTGCACGACGCGCCGGCCGATCTCGCGGGAGAGGCCGAACTTGTCGGTAACGCGCACGGTCAGCGTGTGCACGCCGTCCTGGATGCGGGTCGTGTCGACGTGCGCCACGAAGCCGCTGAAGGCCGCCGGCGGATAGTCCGGGTAGACCGCCGCGACGTCAGGCCGCGCATCGCCGTACATCGCGGCCTGCATCACGCTGCCGTCGATGAGGACGTCGACGCGATTCACGCCGTCGGCGTCAGCCGCCCAGCCGGTGACCGGGAAGGAGCCCGACGCGTTGTACGTGCCCCGCAGGTCGGGGATGTCGACGAAACCGAACGGCGACTGGTTGATCGTGTTGTCGATGTTGACGGTGCGGCGTCCCATCGGGATGTGCCGGCCGTCGGACATGACCACCACAATCTCCATGGTGTGCGGACCGTTCGAGTAGTTCGACGCCAAAAAGCCGGTCACGAAGCCCGGGCGCGCCGTGTGGATGCCCGGGTAGTTCGGATAGGCTTCGGAAATGTCGATCCGGGGCTGATTGAACAGCACCTGATCGTGAACGAACTGATCGTCGACGTAGAGCTGGATCTTCGAGATCGCTCCCGGATCGAGCAGCCAGCCCTGGACCAGGACGATGCCGCTCTGAGGCGACGTGTCCGGCCGGTCGAGACCGCCCAGAAACTCCGTTGTCTGTGCATGAAGCGCCGGCGTAAGCAGCAGCAGCGCCAAACTGGTGAGAACCAGGCCGCGGGTAGCCCATCTCCACATAACCCCAACCTCCAACCCGATGATGTCCCCGTACTGGTGATGCGGATTCGTCCGTGACGATACTCCGCTGTGACTTGAAAATCAAATAATCCGGGCGACTACACTGCCCGATCTCATTGGTTTCACGCGAGTTTATACTACCGCCGGTGAGTTCATCAAACATCAGCCTGTCCGTCGATCTCGCCGAAATCCGCGCCGCCGCCGATCGCCTCCGCCCCTGGATCCACCGTACGCCCCTCCTGACGAGCCGTTCTTTGTCGGAGCGTGTCGGGGTCGAGGTCCGGCTGAAATGCGAGAACCTGCAGCGGTCCGGCTCGTTCAAGATCCGCGGCGCGATGAACGCCCTTCTGCAGATTCCGGAGGGCGATCGCCATCGCGGCGTCGTCGCGTTCTCCTCCGGCAACCACGCCCAGGGCGTCGCCCTCGCGGCAAAACTCCTCGGCATCCGCGCCACGATCGTCATGCCGGAGAACTCCGTCCAGTCGAAGGTCGAAGCCACCCGCGGCTATGGTGCCGAGGTGGTGCAGGGCGGCGTGACGGCAGCGACGCGCGATACGGTCGCCCGTGAGATCGCCGAGAAGACCGGCGCGTCGATCGTTCCGCCGTTCGACGACGACCGCATCATCGCCGGCCAGGGCACCGTCGGCCTGGAGATCGTCGAGGAGTGGCCCGGCGTCACCACCATCCTCTCCCCTCTCGGCGGCGGCGGTCTCGTCTCCGGTGTCGCCCTCGCCGCGACGTCCGTCAACCCGGGCACCGAGGTCTACGCCGTCGAGCCGGCTGCCGGCAACGACGGCGAACAGTCCTTCCACGCCGGCCGCATCGTCACCATCGATCCCCCGAACACCATCGCCGACGGCGCCCGCACCCTCGCCATCGGCCAGCGCAACTTCGCCATCATCCGCGAGCGCGTGACCAACGTCGTCAGCGTCGACGACGACGTCCTGCTGGAGACCGTCAAGTGGACGATGTACCGCACCAAGATGGTCATCGAAGCTACAGGAGCGCTGGGCATTGCCGCGCTGCTGACGGGCAAGGTGAATCCGAAGGGACCGGTAGCGGTGGTGGTGAGTGGGGGGAACCTGGACTTCGGGTTGTTGTGCCGTTAAGGCGGCAGGTGATGATCGGTGAATTAAGAATTTCGAAGTTCGAATTAAGAATTGCCGGCGCGGGGCGGTGACTTCTGAATTCGAACTTCGAAATTCTTAATTCGGCAATCTCCTGAGTCACCGTTCATCATTCCCCCTATGACTGGCTCCCTCTTCGGCGACGATCCTTTTCCCCCAACCGACAAACCCGCCGGTGCTGACGCCCCTTTGCCCGAGCGCCTGCGTCCTTCCTCGCTGGAAGACGTGGTCGGCCTGGAAGAGCTGCTGGCGCCCGGCCGCTTTCTGCGCAACGCCATCGAATCCGACCGCATCCCGTCGATGATCTTCTGGGGACCGCCGGGCTCCGGGAAGACGACGCTGGCGAAGATCATCGCCCGGACGACGCGCGCGCGCTTCGTCACCTTCTCCGCCACGTCGAGCTCCATCAAGGACATCAAGGCGCTGATGGAAGAGGCGCGGCGGATGCGCGCGGCGCGCGGTTCGAAGACGATCGTCTTCATCGACGAGATCCATCGCTTCAACAAGGCGCAGCAGGACGCGTTTCTCCCCTACGTCGAGGCGGGCGACATCACCCTCATCGGCGCCACGACCGAGAACCCGTCGTTCGAGGTCAACTCCGCGCTGCTCTCACGCAGCAAGGTCGTCGTCATCCCCGCGCTGGAGCGCGAGCAGGTCACCCAGATCCTCCATCGTGCGCTCGCGCATCCCACGGTCTCGCAGTACCGCATCGAAGTGACGGAGGATGCGCTCGACTTCATGGCCGCCACGTCGGCCGGCGACGCGCGGCAGGCGCTCAACTCGCTGCAGCTCGTCGTCGAGACCGCGTCACCCGAGGATTCGCCGATCGATGCGACGAAGGTGAAGGAGATCCTGCAGCGCCGCTCGCTGATGTACGACAAGTCGGGCGAAGAGCACTACAACATCATCTCCGCGCTCCACAAATCGATCCGCAACGGCGACGCCGACGCCGCGGTCTACTGGCTCGTGCGGATGCTCGAAGGGGGCGAAGACCCGATGTACATCGCGCGCCGCCTGGTGCGCGCGGCCTCCGAAGACATCGGCAACGCCGACCCGCAGGCGCTCGTCCTCGGCATCGCCGTCAAAGACGCCGTCCACTTCCTCGGCATGCCCGAAGCCGGCGTGGCCCTCGCGCAGCTCGTGACCTACCTCGCCGCTTCCCCCAAGTCGAATGCCGCCTACCGCGGCTACGGCGAAGCCGTCATGGAAGTCCGCCAAGGCGACAACCCCGGCGTCCCCCTCCACATCCGCAACGCCCCGACGCGCCTGATGAAGGACCTCGGCTACGGCCGCGGCTACCAGTACGCCCACGACTTCGAAGACCAGACCGCCGCCATGGAATGCCTGCCGGACGCACTGGCAGGGCGCCGCTTCTATGAGCCCAAAGACGCGGGCTTTGAAAAGGAAATGAAGGAACGGCTGGAACGGATGCGCGGGGCGCGGAAGAAACCATAGGACGAATAGGACGAATGGGACGGATGGGACTTATAGGACGGCTGGGGTTTGGCGGGATCGCCTGAATCCCATCTGTCCTATTCGTCTCATAGGTCCTATCGTCCTATCGGATCTACTGACGCATCTCACCCGATCAGACGGTCATACTCTTCGTGGGTGCCAATCCAGAACCAGAGGATCCCCTCAGGCGCATCAACCCCAAGCGCGCGGTACCCGGAACCAACGCGGATTGACCAATACCGGCCGACCCGCTTGAAGTGTAGTGAAGGATGCTGCGGATTCTCTTTCAGCAGGTCGTAGTTGGCTCGGGCAAGCTGCTGCACTTCACGCGGCAGGTCGTCGAAGCGGCGCCAGAAGCGCCCGGACGCTCGGTGACTCAAAGCTTTCTGGTCTCGCCGCGCCGGTACTCGCCCAACGCCTCTTCCGCCAGCTCATCCAGCTTCCCTTCCGCCACATCCCGTTCGAGCTGGCGGTCCCACGCTTGCCAGTCGTACTCACTGAACCAGTCGCGGAACGCGGCCAGTTCTTCGGGCGTCAGGTTCTGCACTTCGCGTTCGAGGGCTTCAACCTTGGTCACGGATGTCCTCACTTCACATGCTTCGCCAGTGCCCTTTGCACTTCGAAGATGGCGTCGCCGCGTTTGAAGGTTCGCTGGATGGGGTCGGGGGTGCTGGAGACCCAGATCTTCAGCTCCGCTTCCAGGTCGAAGTGGCCGGCGGTCTCCACGACGAAGTGGGTGATCGCGCGATACGGGATCGAGTGGTACTCGGTCTTGCGGCCGGTGATCCCCTGCTTGTCGATCAGGATGAAGCGGCGGTCGGTGAAGACGAAAAGGTCGCGGATGAGCTGAAACGCCTGCTCGATCGGCTCCCCCTCGGCGAGGAATCGCTCGAGGTCCTTTTCGACGTCTTCGAGGTCGGCTTGCGAGGCATTGCCCAGGAGTCCGGAGAGAAGTCCCATGAGCCAATGGTAGCGGTATTCTTCGCGCCGATGAAATTCCTTCGCCGGTTGGCGGATCGGCGTGATGCGCGGTCGTGGTCGGCGTGGTTCCGGCGGCGGCGGAGCGCGCATCTCGCTTCGCTCCTGGCTCGCGTCGAGGGGCCGCTGCGCATTCTCGACGTCGGCGGCGAGGCGGTTTACTGGGATCACATTCCGCTGCGCGATGACGTCCAGATCGTGATCCTCAACCTCAATAGCGAAGAGCGGCATGCGGGGCGGTTCACGTTCGTCGCAGGCGATGCGAGGAAGCTGCAGTACGGCGATGGTGCGTTCGACGTCGTCGTCAGCAACTCCGTCATCGAGCACGTCGACGATCAGGCGGCGATGGCGCGTGAGATCCGGCGCGTCGGGAAGCGCTATTACGTACAGACGCCGAACCGCTGGTTCGTCAGCGATCCGCACTTCCTCGTGCCGCTGTATCACCTGTTGCCGCGCACGTGGCGCATCGCACTGTTGCAGCGCTTCACGATCGGCTGGCTGCAGCGCACGCGCGACCGGCGGCAAGCCGAAGAAGTCGTCGATTCCATTCGCCTGCTCGACGCCGCCGAGTTGCGTGCGCTGTTCCCCGAGGCGACACTGTGGCGCGAGCGGATCGCGGGGATGGCGAAATCGCTCGTGGTGCATCACGGCTGGTGAGGATGGTGGATGGCAATGGCAAGCGAAACGAACGTGCGGTTCTTCAGGACTCCGGCCGACTTCCGCAAATGGCTGGAAAAGAACTACGCCCAGGCGCGCGAGCTGTACGTCGGCTTCTATAACAAGCAGTCGGGGAAGAAGGGGATGACGTACCCGGAGGCGGTGGAGGAAGCGCTCTGCTTCGGCTGGATCGACGGCGTGCGCCGGAAGCTCGACGAAGACCGCTACATCAACCGCTTCTCGCCGCGCAAAGCGAAGAGCTACTGGAGCGACGTGAACATCCGCAAGATGCAGTCGCTCATCCAGCAGAGACGCGTCGCGCCGCCGGGACTCGCGGCATTCGAAGCCCGCGACGAGAGCGAAACGGGAAAGTATTCGTTCGAGTCGCGCGAGCAAGGGCTCGATGCCGATCTCGAGCAACGCTTCCGCGGCAACGAAAAGGCGTGGGCGTACTACGAGTCGCAGGCGCCGTGGTACCGCAAGACGTCCGCGTTCTGGGTCATGAGCGCCAAGAAAGCCGAGACGCGCGAAAAGCGTCTGGCCATGCTCATCGAATGCTCGGAGAACGGCACCACGATTCCGCCACTGACGCGCAAGTGAGCCGTGGCTTTCGCAAAGCGCAAAACGTCCAGACAACGCTTACACGGAGTGAAAATTCTTTGCCGCCGGGCGCTACCTTAGGCCATTCAGCGCCTACAATCTCCGTGGGTGAATCCCCTGGACTCCATTCCCTTACCGCTCTGGTCAGGCGTTACTGACGCGATCTCAGTCAATGCTGCATGGCGCGAGCTCACCGGCAGCGACGCGTTCCTCGACCCGATTCACAATGACCATCGCGAGACGGTCGCGAGTGCGCTGGCCGCACAGTCGCCGTTCAACGTTCGCGTGCGGCTGCGCCTCGCGAACGGCACACAACGCTGGTTTCAACTGCACGGCGTGATCCGCGACGGCCAATGGAGCGGCACCTGCGTCGACGTCGATGACGTCGTGGAAGCGGCGCACATCGCCAGCGAAGAGCGCTTCCGCCTCGTGGCCGATCAATCGCCCGTCATGATCTGGGTGACGGATGAAGAAGGCCAGTGCATCTATCTCAATCGCGCCTGGTACGAGCTCACGGGCCAGACAGTCGAGGAGTCGCTCGGCCTCGGATGGATCAACGCGGTGCATCCCGACGATCGCGAGCTGGCGAAGATCGTCTTCCTCGAATCGAATGCGCGGAAGGTACCGTTCCGCGCCGACTACCGGCTGCGCCGCCACGATGGCGCGTACCGCTGGATCATCGACTCCGCCGCTCCGCGTCTCGGTCCGAACGGCGAATACCTCGGCTACGTCGGGTCGCTCATCGACGTCAGCGAGCGGCACGAAGCCGAGGAAGCGCTGCGCGACCGTGAGGCGCACTTCCGCCTCCTCGCCAACGCCATGCCGCAGCTCGTCTGGATGACCGACGCGAGCATGCACGTCGTCTACATGAACGACCGCTGGAGCGAGATCACCGGACTCCCAGCCATCGATGCCGACGACCAGGGGTGGACCGTCGTGGTGCCGCCCGAGGATCTCGAGCACATGCGTGAGGTCATGACCGCGGCGCTGCTGACCGGCGAAGCGTTCGAATACGAGCACCGCCTGCGCGACCGTCATGGCGAGGAGCGGTGGTATCTCACGCGCGGCCTGCCCGTGCATGATTCGCTCGGCGTCATCGTCCGCTGGCTGGGCACCGCGACCGACATCCACGACTTCCGCGTCGCACTCGAGGCCTTGCGCGTCAGCGAATCCCGCGTGCGGAGGCTCGTCGACTCGAACATCATCGGCGTCCTCGTCGCCGACGGCGAAGGCCACATCCTCGATGCGAACGATCGATCTTTGTCGATGCTCGGATACACGCGTGACGAGCTCGATGCCGGCTCGATCAAATGGACGGAGATCACGCCACGCGAGTACCTGACGCAGGATTACGTGGCCATCCGCGAGGCCGACATGCAGGGCGCCTGCGACCCGTACGAGAAGGAGTACTTCCGCAAGGACGGTTCGCGCGTGCCGGTGCTCATCGGCTTCGCGCGCTTCGAGGCGGCGTCGGTGGAATACATCTGTTTCGTGCTCGACCTGACGGAGCAGAAGCTGTGGCAGTCGCGCGAACAGGAAGCGCGTCATACGGCGGAACGCGCCAATCGCGCGAAGGACGAGTTCCTCGCCATCCTTTCGCACGAGCTGCGCACGCCGATGACGTCCATCCTCGGCTGGACGTCGCTCCTCTCGATGGGCGTCGTCGAGACGGAGACGCTCACGACGGCGCTCCAATCGCTGCAGGGAAGCGCGAAGCTGCTGCAGCAGCTCATCGACGATCTCCTCGACGTCTCGCGCGCGATCTCGGAGAAGCTGACGATCGAGGCCGCGCCGGTCGACGTGATGAGCGTCGTCGGTGCGGTCATCGAGTCGATGCGCGTCCCGCTCAACACGAAGCGGCTGCAGTTGCGCCTCACCGCGGAGCCGGCGCTGCCGATCCTCGGCGACGCGAAACGGCTCTACCAGATCATTGCGAACCTGCTGTCGAACGCCATCAAGTTCACGCCTGACGAAGGACGCATCGACCTGATGGTGCGCCGCGCCGACGGCCACGTCGAGCTGTGCGTGCGCGATACCGGCTCGGGCGTCGATCCCGATTTTCTGCCGCGCATCTTCGACCGTTTCGCGCAGCAGGACGCGAGCAGCACGCGCCGCCACGGCGGCCTCGGCCTCGGCCTCGCCGTGGTCCGCGAGCTCGTGCATCTGCACGGCGGCACCGTCGAGGCGTTCAGCGACGGGATCGGCTGCGGGGCCGAGTTCCGCGTGCGCCTGCCGCTGCTCGATGGCCTGGCCCCGTTGATCGCGCCGGCGAAAGAGCAGCAGGAGATGCCGCGGCTCGACGGCAAACACATCCTCGTCGTCGATGACGAGCCCTACGCACGGACGGTGCTGAAAACGATGATCGAAAGCGCCGGCGCGACGGTGACGACGGCCGCGTCGGTGGCCGAGGCGCTGGCGCGCATCGAGTCGGAACCGCCGCACCTCATCGTCAGCGACATCGCCATGCCCGACGAGGACGGCTACGCTCTCGTCCGCAGGATCCGGGGCCAGATCCCGGCGATCGCCGTATCGGCGTTCGGCCTCGAGGCCAACCGGGAGAAGAGTCTTCAGGAAGGCTTCGCCGCGTACGTGGTGAAGCCAGTGGAAGTGGTGTCGCTGCTGAGGACGATCGCCGGCGTGATGTAGCGGATGGTCTCAGTGTCGGACCTATAGGACCTATAGGACTAATGGGACAGCTGCACTGCAGTCATGAGTCTCAGTCGTCCTGTGCCATCGCGCAGCGCGCAGCGCCTTACGCGTTCATGGTCGCGCGCAGCTTCGCGTTGATCGGCGTCGGCTTGCGGTTCTCGCCGAGGTTCACGTAGACCACGTTCGCCTCGGTGACGACGACCTTCTGGTTCGGGTCGTTGCTGCGGATGGCCTCGACCACGACTTTCGTCGTGATCGAGGTGTTTCCGATGCGCTGCGTCTCGGTCCAGAAGCTGACGAGGTCACCGACGAACACCGGCTCGTGAAACACGACCTTGTCCATCGAGACCGTGACCATGTTGTTCAGACCCTGCCGGCGCGCTTCGATCGCGCCGGCCTGGTCGATGTACGACAGGATCACGCCGCCGAAGATGGTCCCGTGAGCGTTGGTGTCCCGCGGCATCATCAGCACGCGGATCGCCGGCTCCTGCCACTTCGGTGAAATCTCGTCTGCGTCTGCTGCCACTACTACAGGCCCGCCTGCTGCTGGTTCTGGCCGTTGGTGAAGAGCGTGTCGTTGATCTCGACGTTCGCGCCCTTGCGGAGGCGCTGCAGGAGCGACGAGCGGAGGCTGCGCGCCTGCTGCGAGCGAAGGGCGTCGAGGTGGCTCGCGCGATTCTGCTCGAACTCCTGCGGCGTGACCTTCTTCTGCTCGAGAACCTGGAACGCGACCGCGCCGTCGCCGATGACGATCGGGCCGGCCACCTGGCCGACGTTCGCCTTCAGCGCCGCGTCGACCAGCGCGCTCGTGTCTCCGCTGAAGCCCGGCGCCTGCGCCTGGCGGTTGAGCGTCACTTCCGAGGCGGCGAGACCGACCTTCGAGGCAACGGCCTCGATGTTCGGCGCACCGGCCATCGCGGCCGTGAGGGAGCTCTTCGCCACGTCGGCGGCCTTGGCGAGACGCGCGTCCGCTTCGACCTTCGCACGGATCTCCGCCAGCGGCGTCGTGCCGGCCGGGCGGATGATCTCGACGTACGGGATGGCGATGCCGCGCGACGTACCGACGGCTTCGCCGACGTCACCCTGCTTCGCGGCGAAGACCCACGTCGAGAGCGGCTGATTGAAGCCGAGGCCGGGGATCGCGTCGGCCTTGGCGAACCAGCCGGTGTCGTTGGAGCTGACGGTGTCGTTCGCGTAGCCGACGAACTCGTTCACGGTTGCCGGCTTCTTCGCCTTGAGCGCCGCGGCGATGCGGTTCATCTCGTTGCGAGCCTGCTCTTTGGCGCGGTCGTCGGAGAGCTGACCGGCGAGCTCGGTGCGCACTTCCTCGAACGGACGGGTGCCGGCGGGCTTGCGCTCGACGACTTTCACGATGTGGTAGCCGTACTCGGTCGAGCGGATCGGGTCGCTGATGGTGTTGAGGGGAATCGAGAAGATCGCCTGCTCGAAGACCGGGATGGTCTGGCCGCGCTCGACGAAGCCCATGTCGCCGCCGGTGCCGGAGGACGACGGGTCATCGGAGTGCTGCCGCGCGAGCGCGCCGAAGTCGGCGCCCGCGCGGAGCTGCGTGACGACCTGCTGCGCTTCGGCTTTCGCCGCCGCGTCGACATCGGCCGCGGCGCCGGGCTCCACCTTCACGAGGATGTGGAGGACGTGCGCCGAGTCGGGCGTCTTGTACTGCTCTTTGTTCGCCTCGTAACGCTGGCGCAGCTCCGTGTCCGGAACCGTGATGCGCGAGCGGAGGAGGTTCGTGTCGGCGAGGAGGTACCGCACCTTGCGCTGTTCGCCGTGCATGTACTTCGTCTGGTTGTTGCGGTAGTAGGCCTCGACTTCCTGCGGAGTGACCGTCACGTTGGCGGCCTCGCGCGAGGAGGGATAGAGGACGAACTTGATCTTGGCGTTCTCGTTCATCCGCCGGTACTCGGCCTCGGCCGCCTTCGGGGAGATGACGATCGAGTTCTGGAGGGCGCTCTCGAACTTGGCGAGCGCGATCTCCTCCCCGAGGTCTTCCTCGAACGCCGCGGCGTTCGGGTAGCCGAGGGAGCCGGTGACGTAGCGCGTGTAGAGCTCCATGCCGACGAACTTGCCGTCCGGGCTGAAGGTCGGCATCGAGAGGAGCTTCTTGCGGATCTCCTCCGAGTCGGCGTCGAGGTTCAGGCGACGCGCTTCCTGCAGCATGAGCCGCTGGTCGATCAGCGAATCGAGCACCTGACGCGGCAGCCCCATCGCCTCGGCCATCTCGGGCGTGAACTGCTGCCCGTACATCTGTTTGTACATCTCCGTGTAGCCACGCATGGCGCGCTGGTAGTCGAGCACGGTGATCGTCTCACCGTTGACGCGAGCGGCGTAGCTGCGCTGGTTCGGATCGGCTCCGGTGAAGCCGCCGCCACCCAGGCCCATGTCGATGAAGACGAAGCCGAAGATGAAGGCCGCGACGACGGCGAGGAGGACCCACTTCAGATGCTGGAAACTTTCCCGCATTACTTTGAGCATGAAGAACAACCTTTCGGGGGCGTGACTTTGGTGCGAAGCCTCAGAAAAAGCGGCGCAGTCTACCTATTCCCTGCGGCCATGTCACCTGCAGCGGGCGGGACGGCTGGGGGAGGTGCGGTTTGGGGGGGTCATCATTCGGTGAGATGCGCGACGGCCGGCCGTTCGTCGTATAGGTCCTATTCGTCCTATTCGTCCTATAGGTCCCATTCGTCCCATTGGTCCGCCCGAGGAAACTGCCGATTCAGCGGACGGTGTAGCTTCCAGAGGGCGGGCGGATCGGCCCAGCACTTCGCCAGCGGCGGACAGGATCAGGCGCCGCCAGTAGCGGCGGATAGGGTCAGAGCTTTGGCCTTTCAGTCGGCGGCGCCAGAGTCGGCGGGGGTCAGAGCTTTGGTGTTCCCGGTCGACAGGCGTGAGAAGACCGAAGGTGTGACCCCGCTGACCTCCCCCATGGAGCAGCGCATCGCCGCTGCGCGCGGGGTCAGAGCTTTGGTGTTCCGGCGCGAGAAAAGAGAAGGTGTGACCCCGATGACCGATGCACCTCAAGAAGACAGAAGGTGTGACCCCGATGACCGATGACCGTCACGATGACTTCAGTCAGCTCGCGGCCCCAAAAGCAACGGCCCGGGGCGCGCTCGAGCGTCTAGGCGTCGCGACCGTGCGGATACCGGCGTCTGACTTCAGCGACCGACCCGGCAATGAGTGTCTCAAGGACCTTGACATCCAAGTCCGCCAGGCGCTTGAAGTACAGACAGGACTTGCCCATCTTGTGTCTCCCAAGCCTGGCCAGGAGATCGACTTGCTCCGGGCTCTCTGCAATGACGTAGACGACTAGTTCCTTGCCGCGGATTGCGAAGCCAACGAGACATGCGTCGCCTGAGTGACCACTCTCGTACCTGTAGGTGTAGGAGCCGTAGCCTACGATGCTTGGCCCCCACATCTTTGGCTGCTGCTTCGTAACCCGCTTGCACATGGCCATGATGGCCTTGCAGTCCGCCAGCTGCTCGGGACTGGCCCTGGATGCGAGGTACGCATCGACGCTCGCGCCCGTCGGTTTGGTTTTGGTCTCAGCCATCGGAGATTCCTGACTAGCGAAAGGCCGGAGGGTTCACAAAGGTGGGGTGAAAGCCGCCTTTCTTCGCATTTTATCAAGCCTCTGGGGTCAAAGCTTTCTTCTTCGCACTTCAACTCTGCGATCTACGGGAGGTGGAGCGAAGTCGCTCAAATCTTCCATTCCGAGGAGTTTCATTGCCTCGCGCTCTACACACGAGAGGACTCCTCGGTATCGGAGCGGGTACCGAGGGACGATCTCGGCGTTATGGCACGACCGTTACGATTGGAATTCGCCGGAGCCCACTACCACATCACTTCGCGCGGCAACGAGCGGCGCGACATCTTCCGCGATGACGCCGACCGGCTCCTCTTTCTGAGACTCCTCGCGAAAGCCGTCCAGCGCTTCAAATGGTCGCTCCTCACGTTCACGCTGATGACGAACCACTACCACCTCGTCCTGCAGACGCCTTTGCCCAACCTCTCGCGCGGCATGCAATGGCTCAACGGCGCCTACGCGGCGGCGTTCAACCGGCGTCACAAGCGATGCGGCCATCTCTTCCAAGGCCGCTTCCATGCGCTGCTGATCGAGAAGGAGGCTTATCTCACGCAGGTGCTTCGTTACGTGGCGCTCAACGCTGTCCGCGCCGGCCTGGTCGAGCGGCCGGAGGACTACGCGTGGTCGAGCTACCGGGCCATTGCCGGTCTCGAGGCGGCGCCCGAATGGCTCGACGTTTCCGCAGCTCTCGCCGCGTTCGGCGCCGGCAAGTCCGAGGCGCAGGCGGAGTACCGCGCCTTCGTCCTAGCGGGCGTGGGAGCTGAGGATCGGCTGTGGACGAACCTCCGCAACTCGATTTATCTCGGAACGGAAGCGTGGCGGCGAGAAATGCGGGAGATCGTGGAGTCGCGGCCGCGGTCGACCGATCATCCTCTGTCGCAGCGCGCCGTTGGACGGCCGACGATGGCGGATATCGTCACCGCGGTGGCCAGGATCACCCGCCATCCGAGAGAGAGCGTGCGTTCGGCAGAAGGTGGCGCTCTTCGCCGGCTCATCGCATGGCTCGGCTGGCAGGAGGGACTAATCACGTTGCGAACGATCGCTGCCGCGCTCCGGCTGCGCAGTGAAGGATACGTCTCGACGCTCATCCGCCGATGCGAGGCGGAGTTCAGCACCAGCGCGGCGCTGCTCGCGCACCTGGACGCCGCGTTGCGCGCGTTGCGCGCCTGAAGCCTCGCAGAGTCGATCGACAGCTTCCGCCCAGAGAAGATCGCGCCGTCGATACATCTCCTCAACGGCATGGCGGCTGGGGGCGGGAGCGTAACTTTGCGTCACGACTTGCCCACCGTAGTCGATGGTGCTTGCCGCGCACAGGATTCGGCTTCGGGACCAGAGCTTTGGGCGTTCCAACGTTACAGCTGGTAGCTTCTGGGATGAACAAAAGAAGAAAGCTCTGGCCCTGACAGCGCGAGTCCTGGCCCCTGACAGCTCCGCGATGCCGGGGGAGTCGCACAGCCTGAAGTTCAGCGAACTCGCTGAAAAGGACGGCAACTGTGTGCATTGCACGCTAGCTCGCTGAAAATTGAACGGCAACTGCCTGCACCTCCAGCAAAGTCGCTGAAATGTGGACGACAAGTGCCTGCATTTCAAGCAAGCTTGCTGAAAATCGACGCGTGCACGGCTGCGTGTGGAGCGTGTAACGCTCGATTTCTCAGCGAACTCGCTGATTCTGGGAGTTTCTGGCTTTCGAGTGTCAGCAAAGTCGCTTACGCTGCGAGCAAAATCGCTTACGTTCCAAGCAAGCTCGCTAACAAATGAAGCGTGCAAAGATGCGTTTTTAGCGAGTTTGCTGAAAATATGGCCTGTGCCGCTGCGCTGGCTGGTTCGATCCTCATCTTTTTCAGTAACAGCGCTGAACTTTTGATTGGCGGCGTCCCTCGTTTCAGCGAACTCGCTTAAACTGCGAGGTCATGAACACGCGTGAGTTCGGAGTTCGTGTCACTCAGCTTCGGGAACGGCAGCAGCTCTCGATCACGAAGCTCGCGGCGCTGCTCGGGGTCGACTACATGCAGGTCTCGCGTTACGAGAAGGGACAGAGCCTGCCGTCGCTCGACACGGCGGCTCGGCTCGCACAGGCCCTGAAGGTCTCGCTCGACGAGCTGGTGAGCGGAAGCGAGCCGCCCGAGGAGTCGCGTCTCCCCGTCTTCAGGAACACGGGGCTCTTCGAGCGCGCATGCGCCAGCTCGATGCGATCCCGCCCGAGCGCCAGGAGCTCGCCCTCCGCGTCCTCGACACCGTCATCGCGGGCCACGAGCTCGAAGATCTTGGCAAGCGGCTCTTGCGCCGGTAGGGCGGGGCCAGCGCCGGTAGGGCGGGGCCAGAGCTTTGGTCGTCGAGGGCGGTGGGGTCAGAGCTTTGCTCTACGAGTGCCGCCGGCGCCGAAGCGAGAAGAGAAGCTCTGACCCCTCGGGTTAAGTGGAGCGGGCGCGTGCGGGTGGGCACGCCCCCTTTTTGGACGGGAGGACGGGGAACGATAGGACGAATGGGACGAATGGGACCTATAGGACGGATAAGATAGGTAGGCCCCCCACCCCACCACGACGCTCACCCACCCCGAAGCTGCAGGGTCCGCAGGTCTATTCGTCCTATTGGTCCTATTCGTCCTATCGGTCCGTCTATTCGTTCCATCGGGCCCCATTCCACCTATTTGTCCCGTTCCGCTCATCTAGGCCCCGTGGCACCATTCATCGCGCCCGGCTGGCATGATATAAACGCAAAGCCTTGGCGAGAAAGCGGAACGCGGCGCAGTCGGCGGATATCGACTGGTACCTGATCTCGATCGACCGGCTCAAGCAGATCGGGCTGGTCGTGCTCATTCTGCTGCTCGGGCTCGCCGGGTACTGGTTCTACCAGCGTCAGCAGGGGAACCCTCGCACGAATGCGGAGTCGGCCATTGCCGAGGCGCGGCAGTCGCTGAATGCGCTGGCCGCGTCCAAAGACTTCAACCAGCATCAGAGCGAGTTCAACCGGGCGCAGCTGAAGCTCGAGGAAGCGAACCGCCACTTCAACCAGTCGAAGTACACCGAGGCGCAGGCGGCGGCCGTCGATTCGCAGACGATCAGCCGCACGGCGCTCTCCGGCGGCGCCGACCGGGAGAACGACGCGCAGTTCCTCACCGTCGAGGGCGACGTGAAGTTCCAGAAGGGCTCCTCGGGGGCCTGGAAGGACGCGGATCCCCGCACTCCTCTTTTCAATGGCGACTGGGTGAAGACGGGCGACCGCGGCTCGGCCGAGCTGATGTTCTCCAACGGCTCGCTGTACACGATCGGACCGAACGCGCTGCTGGAGATCTTCGCCCAGATCAACCCAGGGACGTCCAAGCGGACGAACTCGGTGAAGATGCAGGTAGGCTCGGTGGAAGTGGCGACAACCGACGACTCGTCGTCCGTGACGACGCCGGGCAACCAGGTGATCGTGGAGACGGACTCGACCACGCAGGTCGGCGTCGACGACAAGACGGACGAGACCTCGGTCGTCTCGCTCCGCGGCGGCACGCAGGTGAAGACCGACAGCACCGGCCAGCAGGTCCGCCTCGGCGCCGGCGAGAAGGTGAGCTCCACCCCCACCGGCGCGCTGACGCCGGTGAAGAAGCTGGCGCAGGCGCCGGCGATCCTCTCCCCCGCCGACAACCAGGTCTTCCAGCTGACCCAGGAGCTGCGGGTGCAGTTCGCCTGGGACGAGACGCCGGGCGCCATCGGCTACGTCCTGCAGGTCTCGCGGTCGCGGCTGTTCGCGACGCTGGAGATCAACTCCCGCCGCGTGAAGACGACGGCGGAGGCGAAAGTGACGGACGAAGGGGCGTTCTACTGGCGCGTGGCGTCGGTGGGACCGGACGGCGACCTCGGTCCGTTCTCCTCGTTCCGGCGGTTCCGCGTGGCGGGCGGCGGCAAGGCGACGAGCGGCGACCGCCAGGGTCCGGTGCTGAAGCTGAAGGCGCCGTTCAACATCGGCGGCCAGTTCTACATGATCGCCGGCACGACCGAGCCGGGGGCGACCGTGTTCATCAACGACGAGGAAGTGGACGTCGAAGCGAACGGCTCGTTCCAGAAGCTGGTGAGCTTCGAAAAGATCGGCCGCAACGCGGTGGTGGTGAAAGCCATCGATGCGGCAGGCAATCAGACAGTACAATCGCAGTCGGTGCTGGTGGAGGAGTAGTCCGCCGCACACCCCGCGCCCGTTTTCGGTTTTCGGTTTTTGGTTTTTGGTGCTTCGCCCGGGCGACTTTGCTTCGCTCCGCCGCACCCGAACCGAAAACCAAAAACCGACAACCGACAACCGGTTGTGCGGGCGAGGCGCGCACTTTGCACCGCGGCGGCTCGGCCCTCTACGCTACGGAACTTTCACTTTCGAGGAAATGACAATCGAATGGCTGTGAAATCGCTTCTCTCGATGTTCTCGAACGATCTGGCGATCGATCTCGGGACAGCGAATACCCTCGTCTACGCGAAGAACAAAGGGATCGTCGTGCGTGAGCCTTCGATCGTCGCGGTCAACAAGATCAACAACAACGTCGAAGCCGTCGGCAAGGAAGCGAAGGAGATGCTCGGGCGCACGCCCGGCAACATCGTCGCGATCCGGCCGATGAAGGACGGGGTCATCGCCGACTTCGAAGTCACGGAGAAGATGATCAAGTACTTCATCGAGAAGGCGCACGGCCGGCGGTTCCTGGTCAAGCCGCGCATCGTCATCTCGGTGCCGTCGGAGATCACGCAGGTGGAAAAGCGGGCCGTCAAGGATTCCGCGCTCCGCGCCGGTGCGACCGAGGTTTACCTCATCGAGCAGGCGATGGCGGCGGCGATCGGTGCCGGCCTGCCCATCACCGATCCGACCGGCAACATGATCGTCGACATCGGCGGCGGCACGACCGACGTCGCCGTCATCTCGCTCGCGGGCATCGTCTATTCGCGCTCCGTGCGCGTCGCCGGCAACGAGATGGACGACGCGATCATTCAGTACATCAAGCGCAAGTACAACCTCCTCATCGGCGAGCGCACCGCGGAGCAGATCAAGATGGAGATCGGCTCGGCGTTCCCGCTGGATGAAGAGATGACGATGGAGATCAAGGGGCGCGACCTCGTCGAGGGCGTGCCGAAGACGCTCGTCGTCTCGGACGAAGAGATCCGCGAAGCGCTGTCGGAGACGGTCGCCACGATCGTCGAAGCGGTGCGCGTGGCCCTCGAGCGTACCCCGCCGGAGCTCTCCGCCGACATCATGGACAAAGGCATCATCATCGCCGGCGGCGGCTCGATGCTGAAGAACCTGGACAAACGCCTCCGCGAAGAGACCGGCCTGCCGGTCACCCTCGCGGAAGATCCGCTGGCGTGCGTCGCCCTCGGCACCGGCCAGATGCTGACGGACTTTAATTTGCTGCGGAAGATCTCGATCGAATGACGCGGAGGGGGCCCGCCCCCTCCGCGGTTTTTGGTTTTCGGGTTTTGGTTTTCAGTGCTGCGCCGACGCGACAAACACGTGTAGCGCAGCACCAACAACCGAAAACCAAAAACCAACAACCGCTTCACCTTCCCCGGTTCACTGGCCCAAATCCTGCTGTAGGACGCGGTCGTCAACATGCCCGCAGAAGTCATTCCCCGCCGCCCGACGCTGCTCTTCATCGTCGTCCTTTCACTGCTGTTCGTGCTCATGAGCCTCAGCAGTCAGACCCGCTATGTCGGGGAAACCCGGACGATGTTCGAGCGAACCGTGATGACGATCTTCTCCCCGGTGCCGAAAGCGGTGAACTGGGTGGGAGGAAGCGCGTCCGACATGTACCACGGCTATCTGGACATGCGCCGCGCCGTGAACGAGAACATCGAGTTGCGCCGCAAGGTGGGCTCGCTGACCGGCGAGAACCTCCGCCTCCGCCAGTCGGAAGGCGACATGCGCCGCCTGCGCAGCCTCCTCGGCTACTCGGAACAGTTCGCCGGCGAGACGTCGATGGCGCAGACGATCATGATCGACACGTCCAGCCGCTTCAAATCGATCATCATCGATCACGGCGCCAAGCACGGCGTCGAGATCAATGACGCCGTGGTCAACGCCAACGGCCTGCTCGGGCGCGTCGTCCTGACGACGAACGACATGGCCAAGGTGCAGCTCCTGACCGACGCCAACTCGGCCATCGGGTCGCTCGTCGAGCGGACCCGCCGGCAAGGCGTGGTGCGCGGCACCGGCACGCAGGCGCTGGAACTGCTCGACATCCCGTCGCTGGCCGACGTCGCCGTCGGCGATCAGGTGCTCACGGCCGGCATCGACGGCATCTATCCGAAGGGGATCCCCCTCGGCACCGTCGTCCGCGCGGAGCCGGGCACGAGCCTCTTCAAGACGATCGTCGTCAAACCGGCCGTCGAGTTCGGGACGATCGAAGAGGTGATCATCATTCACACCCGCAAAATCCCGGCACAGGTGATGAGGTACACGCCTTGAGGTGGCTTCGCTTCGCGATCGGCCTGCTGATCGCTCTGACGCTCCATTCGCTGCTCGACAGCTTCTTTCCGAACGCCCTGGCGTTCTTCAACCCGTACGTGATCCTCGTCGTGTACTACTCGATGGGGGGCAACATCTTCGGGGCGATCATCGCCGGCGTCATGGCCGGTCTGGTCCAGGACGCGTTCTCGAACGCGATGTTCGGCCTGCACGCCTTCTCGATGACGGTGTGCGCCTACATCGTGGCCTACATCAACGCGCGCCTCGCCCTCCGCGGCACGCTGGCCTTCGGCGCCTGCCTCGGCGGCGCCGTAGTCGTCAACGAGCTCGTGATCTACATCCTCGTCAACATCCTCGTGAAGCAGCGCATCGAGATGTTCGAGCAGGCGCTGCTCGTGAAGACCGTCTTCACCCTCCTCTTCGGCATGCTCATCTATCAGCTCCTGACGCTGTTCCTGCGCGAGGAGCCGATCGAGGCGACGAGGCGGCAGGTGACGTGGCAGTGACGAAGCGTTGTCCGTTTTCCGTTGACCGTTGTCCGTAAGGCGCCGGGGTTCGGAATTCGCATACGGACAACGGAAAACGGACAACGGACAACCTAACCATGCGCGTATACCGAGACGACCATAAGTTCCTGCAGTTCCGCATCAATACCGTGCTGTGGGGCATCGTCGTGGTGTTCGTCTTTCTCGCGGGCTCGTTCTGGTTCGTCCAGGGCGTGAACGCGGAACGCTATCGCGGCCTCGCCGACGCGAACGCACTCCGCGAGATCGAGATCCCGGCCAAGCGGGGTCTGATCATGGACCGCACCGGCAAAATCCTCGCGGACAACCAGCCGGCCTACTCGCTGCAGCTCGACCGGATCGCCATGCGCCCGCTGGTGAAGCGCGATCCGCAGCACCGCGCGAAACTGATCAACTTCCTCGCCGCCGTCCTCCTGACGACGCCGCAGGACATGGAAGCCCGCTTCGCCAAGGGACAGGGGACGCCGAGCGCCAAGCCGCTGGACATCGCCGAGGACCTGACGATGTCGCAGGTGGCGTCGATCCAGGCGCAGATGGTGGCGTTCCCCGAGCTCAACGTCATCCCGGTGCAGCGCCGCAACTACCCCTACGGGACGATGGCCGCGCACGTGATGGGCTTCATCGGCGAGATCAACGAGAAAGAGCTGACCAAGCGCAAAGATCTCGAGCAGGGCGACCTCGTCGGCAAGCGCGGCGTCGAGTACATGTACGACACCTACCTGCGCGGCAAGGACGGCGCGGAGTTCTGGGAGTACGACGCCAACCACCGCCGCCTGCGCCAGTACCGTCCGGCCTACAAGCCGCCGGTGCCGGGCGACGACGTCTACCTGACGGTCGACTTCGAGCTGCAGCGCCGCGCCGAACAGTACTTCATCGAGAACGAGATGGTCGGCTCGGCGGTCGCGCTCGACCCGCGGAACGGCGAGGTGCTGGCGATGGTCTCCTCGCCGGCCTACAACCCGAACGTCTACTCGAAGCGCTTCACGCCGGAGACGTGGAAGACGATCGTCAGCAACCCCTTCAAGATCGAGCTGAATCGCGCGATCCAGGGGCTCTACTCCCCCGGCTCCGTGTTCAAGATCGTCATGGCCATGGCCGGACTTTCGGAAGGCGTGGTCACTCCGGACACGCAGTTCAGCTGCGGCGGCAGCGGCGTCTTCTTCGGCCGGCGCTTCCGCTGCTGGAAGCGTGAAGGCCACGGCGGCGTGGACGTCGAGCGCGCGCTGAAGGTCTCGTGTGACATCTACTTCTACCAGACCGGCGGCAAGCTGGGCGTCGACAAGATCAAGGAGTACGCGAACAAGCTGACGTTCGGCGAGATCTCGCACATCGACCTCGACGGCGAGCGCGCCGGACTCGTGCCGTCCACCGAATGGGCGCGCGTCAAACAGAAGCGCAAGTGGTACCCGTCGGAGACGATCTCCGTCTCCATCGGCCAGGGCCCGCTCATCGTGACGCCGCTGCAGGTGGCGAACATGACCGCGGCCGTCGCCAACGGCGGCAAGGTCTTCCAGCCGCACGTCGTCCGCTACGTCGACCGCGTGCAGCCGGACGGAAAGAAGAAGCGCTTCCGCGTCCCGAGCAAAGTCATTCACGAGGTGGAGCTGGCGCCGCGCGCGCTGCAGGCCGTGCGCACCGGCCTCTGGCAGGTGGTCAACGACCAGGGCGGCACCGGCAGCAACGCGCGCGTCGAAGGGCTGAACGTCGCCGGCAAGACCGGCTCGGTGCAGGTCATCGCCTACTCCGGCTGGATCAAGGCGACGTCGCTGCCGTTCAAGTACCGCGACCACGCGTGGTTCGCGTCGTTCGCCCCGGCGGACAATCCCCAGCTCGTGGTCGTCGTGTTCGTCGAGCACGGTGGCGCCGGCGGTGCCGACGCGGCCCCGCTCGCGAAGCTGCTGTATGAATCGCGCTTCCGCGACAAGGTGACGAATGCGCGCCTCGACCTGAGCAACCCCGAGACGCTCGAGCAGATCAAGGAGGGCGAGCTGCCTCTGCCGCAGACACGCTGATGTTCCGCCGACTCTTCAGTAACATCGACCTCAACTTCTTCGGCACGGCCCTCGTCCTCGCGGCGATCGGCTGCATGCTCGTCTACAGCGCCACCTACTTCACCGAGCCGGGTCTCGCGACGTTCAAGCGTCAGATCATCTGGGTGGGCATCGGCATCCTCCTCGCGCTGATCATCATCACGGTCGACTACCACGTCCTCTTCGACATTGCCCCGATCCTGTACGGCCTCGGGATGGTGCTACTGGTTTACCTCCTGATCTGGGGACGGGTGACAGCGAACGTCAACTCATGGATTCACATAGGGGCGTTCCAGTTCCAACCCGCCGAGTTCATGAAGGTGTTCACGGCGCTGATGCTGGCGCGCTACTTCGACTCGAACGATCGGGCGTACCTCGACGCGCGAGGCTTCCTCGTCGCCGGTGCGATCATCGGCGCGCCGGTCGCGCTGATCGCGATTCAGCCGGACTTCGGTACGGCGGCGGCGTTCGCGCCGCTCGTCGGCGTGGCCATGTTCTTTGGCGGCATCCGCGCCCGCGTCTGGGCGGCGATGATCCTCACGGTGCTGATCGCGCTGCCGGTCGGCTGGGCCTTCTTCCTCAAGCCGTACCAGCGCGAACGCATCATGACGTTCCTCAACCCGGAGCGCGATCCGCTCGGCTCCGGCTATCAGGTCATCCAGGCGAAGATCGCCATCGGCTCCGGCGGCATCCACGGCAAAGGCTTCGGCAACGGCACGCAGGGGAAATTCGGCTTCATCCCCGAGCATCACACCGACTTCATCTTCTCCGTCCTCGGCGAGGAGTGGGGCTTCATCGGCGTGACGATCGTGCTCGCGCTGTATCTCTTCTTCATCGTGCAGGCGATGACCTTCGCCAAGCACGCACGTGATCGAGGAGGCACGTTCCTCGTCATCAGTCTGATCTCGTTCTTCATCTTCCACGTCTTCATCAACGTGGCGATGCAGATCGGCATCCTGCCGACGACGGGCATTCCGCTGCCGCTGATCTCTTATGGAGGTTCGTCGACGATGATGTTCTTCATCGCCATCGGACTGATGCTCAACGTCGACATGCGCCGCTTCGTGAACGCGTGAAACCGCTGATCGGTGTCGACGAGCTCCGCGCGCTGCGCGACGTCGTGCTGCTCGATGCGCGCGGCCTCGACGCGTACGCCGAAGGGCATGCGCCCGGCGCGCGGCACGCGGATCTCGAAACGCAGCTCAGCAGCGCTCGCGACGCGGACGCCGATCCGGCGCGCGGCGGACGCCATCCGCTGCCGCCGCTCGAGCGCTGGCTGCAGCAGCTCGGCGCGTGGGGGATCACGCCGTCGACGATGGTGGTGGTCTACGACGACCAGGCGGGCGCGAACGCCGCCGCGCGTGCGTGGTGGATGCTGCGCGCGGTGGGACACGAGAACGTGGCGGTGCTCGACGGCGACTTTCGTGCGCTCGGCGTGACGCAAGACAAGCCCGAGATCGCCGCGCAAGCAGCGTATCCGGCGGAGAAGTGGCAAATGCGCACGGTCTCGCTCGACCAGGTCGACGCCCTGCGCAACGACCCGGAGTGGAAGGTGCTGGACGTCCGTGCGACGCCACGCTTCCGCGGCGAGACGGAGCCGATCGATCCCATCGCCGGTCACATCCCCGGCGCGGTGAACCTGCCGTTCGCGGAGAACCTCGAAGGCGGCCGCTACAAGGCCGGCGAAGCGCTACGCCAGCAGTACGAGGCGTTCCTCGGCGGCACCACGCCGGATCACCTGGTGGTGCACTGTGGTTCCGGCGTCACCGCGTGTCACACGCTGCTGGCGCTGGATGCGGCCGGGCTGCCGGGGGCGGCGCTCTACGTCGGAAGCTGGAGTGAATGGTGCCGCAATGAAGAGCGGCCGCGCGAACCGTAACAGGAGACGATAGGACCTATAGGACGAACGGGACCTATCGGACAGATGGGACGACAATCAGTCCGATCGTCACCGCTTGAACTTATCGATTTCCCGCCGTTCCCGCTTCGTGGGGCGGCCGGCTCCGCGGTCGCGGTAGCCGCCGAGCTCGACGGGTCTTTCCTGGACGGGACTCTCATCCAGGTAGAGGGTGCGGGCGACTTCCTTCGACACGTTCGCCACCGGCAGGCCCTGCACGATCACTTTGCGGAAGCGGTCGCCGAGGTAGAACTCGATGACGTCGCCTTCCTTGACGGTGGCGGCGGGCTTCACGCGGGCGCCATTGAGCTTCACGTGTCCGCCGCGGCAGGCCTCGGTTGCCTCGTTGCGGTGTTTGAACAGGCAGACGAGCTTGAGCCACATGTCGATGCGATGACGTTCGTTCATCTTTGTTTTTGTCTCATGGGTTGTTGATTGCCGGTAAACCCTTGTACACTCGACGCTTCCGGAGGGCACTCAATGATCAAGGCCGACATCGTCAACAAAGTCGCGGAGGTTTCGGAAATTTCGCGCGTGAAGGCCGCCCAGGCCGTCGACACCGTCATCGAGGGCCTTCGCAACGCTCTCGCGCGCGGTCAGCGAATCGAGCTCCGCGGTTTCGGCGTGTTCCAGGTGAAGCAGCGGAAGAAGGGCATCGGACGCAACCCGAAGACCGGCGTCGAAGTGAAGATCCCGCCCGGCAACACGATTCGATTCAAGCCGGGGAAAGAGCTCCGCAACCTTCTCTGATGAACCTGAAGCGCCGGCCCGTCCGGCGCTTTCGTTTTGTGACGAAAGCAACGTGCAACGCGTTGCGAGGACGTCACAGCTCCCGCCTCTTTTTGCGTCCTGCTCGTTCACACCAGTGAACGTTTCGCAAACCACCAGCCACACGCGCAACCACAGCTAACTCCGTACGTTAGAAAGCGTCGTACACACGAGCTGGTGCACGGCGCGCCGGCAACCGGAACTTCCCCGTGGCTGCGACACGGGGCGGTTCACGCAAACGGGAAACCGGCGCGCCGGGCCAATAAAAAGGAGTCTTGATGTTGAAGTCAACCGCTGTCGCCTTGTCCCTCCTTCTCACCGTCGCCTGCGCCTCGAATCCGACCCAGACGTCGGGCACCGGCGCCGGCACCGCGGCCCCGAGCGCCGCGGCTCTCCCCAATGCTGCAGACGCACCCGAGTTCGTCCTTCTCTCTTCCCCCAATCAGGTCCGCACCTACGACTTCAGCAAGACGGTCTACGGCCTGCACGTCCGCGGCTCGATGACGAACCGCGGCTTCTGGCCGGCCGGTGAAGTCCAGGGCCGCGGCAGCTTCTGCGCCGACGGCAAGGACTGGCTCAGCCTGTCCGAGCTGAAGGTGTACAAGGCCGGCGAGGGCACGCCCAAGGTGCCGTACGTCCTCGGCTGCGCCACCAACTCAGGCTTCCAGCCTGCGTCCCGCGCAATCGTGACGCAGTAACCCGCCCCACCCTCCTTCCTCGGCGGCCGGCGCCATAGGGCTGCGCGCCGGCCGCCCTTCCGATGGGACGTTTTCCGTTGTCCGTTTTCCGTTGTCCGTTTTCCGTAACGGGCACGGACAACGGAAAACGGACAACGCGGATAGAATCCGCCCCGTGCAGCCAGAGCAGACCGTCCTCGTCCTCGATTTCGGATCCCAATACACACAACTGATCGCCCGGCGGGTTCGCGAAAACAGCGTCTTCTCCGTCGTGCACCCGTTCGACTGGCCCGTCGAGAAGATCCGCGAGCTCGCGCCGCGCGCGATCATCCTTTCGGGCGGCCCGCAATCGGTCTACTCCGAGGGCGCGCCGCATTGCTCGCGCGAGGTGTTCGAGCTCGGCATCCCCATCCTCGCGATCTGCTACGGGATGCAGCTCACCGCGTTCCTCCTCGACGGGAAAGTCGAAGCAGCGGCGGAGCGCGAGTACGGCCGCGCCGAGATCGAAGTCACGGCCGAGTCGCCGCTCTTCGCCGGCACCCCGAAACATCAGCGCGTCTGGGCGAGCCATGGCGATAACATCCTCGCCGCGCCGCCGGGCTTCCGTCCCACCGCCTCCTCGGCCAGTGCGCCGATCGCGGCGTTCGAGAACCCGGAGAAGCAGGTCTGGGCCATCCAGTTCCACCCCGAGGTGACGCATACCGAGGCGGGGGGACAGATCATCCGCAACTTCCTGTTCGATATCGTCGGCTGCCAGCGCTCCTGGGACCTCGGCGACTTCCGCCGCCGCAAGGTCGACGAGATCCGGCAGTTGGTCGGTGACCGCCATGCGCTCGTCGCCGTCAGCGGCGGCGTCGATTCGACCGTAGCGGCGGTGCTCGTCGCGGAGGCTCTCGGCGACCGGCTGACGGCGGTCTTCGTCGACAACGGCGTGCTGCGCAAACATGAAGCCGTGCAGGTTGCGTCGCGGCTCAGCGATCGCCTGGGACTGCACTTCATCGCCGTCGATGCGCGGCAGCGGTTCTACGAGCGCCTCGCCGGCATCACCGATCCGGAAGTGAAGCGCAAGCGCATCGGCAACGAGTTCATCGCGGTGTTCGAAGAAGAGGCGAAGAAGCTGGCGAACGTCGACTTCCTCGTCCAGGGCACGCTCTACCCCGACGTGATCGAGTCGGTCTCGATCAAGGGACCGTCCGCGGTGATCAAGACGCACCACAACGTCGGCGGCCTGCCGGAGAAGATGGGGCTGCAGCTCATCGAGCCGGTGCGCGAGCTGTTCAAGGACGAAGTGCGCCAGCTCGGCCTCGAGCTCGGCCTGGAAGAGGAATTCGTCTGGCGCCACCCCTTCCCGGGCCCCGGCCTCGCCGTCCGCATCCTCGGCGAAGTGACCGCCGAGCGCGTCGAGATCCTCCAGAACGCCGACGAAATCGTCATCGACGAAATCCGCCGCGCCGGCCTCTATCGCGAAATCTCCCAGGCGTTCGCCGTGCTGCTCCCGGTGAAAACCGTCGGCGTCATGGGCGACGAACGCACCTACGAAAACGTCCTCGCCGTCCGCGCCGTCTCCACCACGGACTTCATGACCGCCGATTGGTTCCGCATGCCCCACGACGTACTGGACCGGATTGCGCGGCGAGTGGTGAACGAAGTGCGCGGAGTGAATCGGGTGACGTACGACATTTCGTCGAAGCCGCCCAGCACGATCGAGTGGGAGTGAGATGAGCATCGTCCGTGACATCGTTCGGGCATTGGTTGACTTCGAGAGCCTCTGGGGCCGGGCAAAGCTCTTGCGACTGGATGACGTCATGGTGTCTGTTGCGTCCATTTCTGACCTCATCGAGATGAAGCAGCGCGCAGGACGGCCGCAGGATCTGTCGGACATCGAAGCACTGAAACGGGTCGAGTCGATCAATGACCGAAACGAATGACTGGCGTGGCAACGGATGGCAGACTGACGACCGTCTGGAAGAGGTGGTGCGCAATACGACGCCCACGCAACGGCTGGAGTGGCTGGAAGAAATGATCGAGCTTGCGTACGAGAGTGGCGGTCTGGCTCGTGCGAGGGAACTCGATCAGCGCGAGCGCCTTCTGCGCGATCAGCGCGGCTGAAACGGTCCGGGTGGCCGTATCCGTCCTATTTGTCCCATTCGTCCCATCGTCATCCACCTTTCCGCAACACGATCGCATCCCAGAACCACCTCTTCGGCATTCTTGACCGCGACAGCACCCGGTCCACTTTGCACCGCGGGAACACCCGCGCGATCTGCGCCGCGCTCGTGTAGATGCGGTCGACGAAGTGGTGCCGGTCGGCGAAGCCGCGTCTCGCGGCGATCGCGCGCTGAAGGCTCGGCGGGAACAGCAGCAGGAAGCGGATGCCGAAGTGAGGGTCGCCTCGCAGGAGAAAGCGCAGGCGCGGGGGTGTGATCACCAGCAGCACGCCGCTGCTGCGCAGCGTGCGGCTGATCTCTGCGCCGGACGCTTCGCGGTTGGGGAAGTGCTCGATCGTCTCGAGGCAGAGCACCGCTGAGAAGACGCCGTCGCGGAACGGAAGCGCGGAGGCGTCGGCGATCACATGGCGGTACGGCGCACCCGCGGCGCGATGCGCGCGGCGGGCGATCTCGTTCCACAGCACGTCCGTCGACACCACGCTGCGACCGCCGGCGGCAACGGCCAGCCCCACCGCGCCGCTGCCGGATCCCACGTCGAGCACCGGTCCCGCGTCGACAGCGGCGCGATCGAGCAGCGCGCGCCAGCGCTTTCCCTCCTCGTATCGCGCGGCGACGAAAACGTCCCCGCGCTCCGTCTCGCCCAGTGCTGACGAATAACTAATCGCATACGACGCATCGCGTGCGCTCTCCGTGGGAGCGTCGTCAATCCACGGCTCGTGGAGTCGCGGAAAAAATCGGCGGTAGAAACGACGCAGTCCTCTCAGCACGAGTTCCATTTTCGTCTAGCGAAAAAGATGACTCCACATTTTTGACCGGAATGACCCTTATACTTGCCGCCTCCAAAGTCGATCCAATTCCCGCCCCGGCGGATGGTCCGCCGGGTTAACGCAAAGGAGGCACTCATGCGTGCTCGGAGCTCTATTCTCCCGCTGCTGGCCCTTGGCCTGTCAGTCACTCTCTCTCTTCCCCTTTCCGCCGACAGCGAAAAAAAACAGGAACCGGTCGGCAAGACCAGCGTTGGCGCGACCGGCGTCGATTGGGCCGTGAACGTCGATCACGACATTCTCGTCCTGACGGTCGTCGATCCGAAGGGTGACGTCGTCGCCACCAAAGAATTCAACTCGGGCAAGAACCCGACGTTCCGCCTCAACGACCTGCCGGGCAAGCAGGTGCAGGATGGCACGTACACCTACGAGCTCCGGGTCGTGCCGCGCATCTCCGGCAACGTGAAGAAGCAGCTCGCCGAGGCGCGTGCGAACGAGGACGACGCGGCCGTGAAGCGCATCCAGCGTGAGAACGGTCTCGATTCGACCGTCGTGCAGGCGGGCGCCTTCACCATCTCCGGCGGTGCGTTCATTCCGAACAACCTGACGGAAGCGGGGGCGAACGACGCCGCCACCACGTCGCCGCGCCGCATCGGCACCGAGCAGAACACGCCGTCCGACGAGATCGAAAGCGCCGGTACGCTCGGCACGCAGCCGCGCTTCCGCATCGGCGTCAACGACCAGGTCATCCCCGACAACCTGATCGTGCAGGGGAGCACCTGCACGGGCTTCGACTGCGTCAACGGCGAGTCGTTCGGCTTCGACACGCTCCGCCTCAAAGAGAACAACCTCCGCATCAATTTCGACGATACCTCGGCGTCAGCCGGCTACCCGTCCAATGACTGGCGCATCGTGGCCAACGACTCCGCCAGTGGCGGCGCGAACAAGTTCGTCATCGAAGACTCGACGGCGGCGCGCAACCCGATGACGATCGAAGCGGCGGCTCCGGCGAACTCGATCTACGTCGCCGCCTCCGGCAACGTCGGCTTTCAGCAGAGCGCTCCGGGGCTCGACCTGCACCTCACGACCAGCGACACGCCGGCGTTGCGCCTCGAGCAGAACAACAGCGGCGGTTTCACGGCGCAGACCTGGGACATCGGCGGCAACGAAGCGAACTTTTTCATCCGCGACCTGACCGGCGGCTCGAAGCTGTCGTTCCGCATCCGTCCGGGCGCGCCGACGAGCTCCATCGACATCGCCGGCAACGGCAACGTCGGTGTCGGCACGGCCAGCCCGTCGCAGAAGCTCGACGTCCGCGGCTCCTCGGCCACCGCCGACACGTTCGCCTTCATCGGCTCCGATCCGACCAACGGCCCGGGCATGCTGATCGGCCACGCGGGCGGCACCAGCGGCGTCGGACGCGGCGGCGTCGTCATCAACTCGATCGCCGACGCCTCGGCCGTCGCTCCGAACCCCTCCGTGCGCATCCTCATCGCGGGCGCGCAGCGGTTCATCATCGACAACCAGGGCTACATGGGCATCGGCGGCATCACCGATCCGTCGGTTCCGGTCCACTCGAGCACCGGCGCCTCGCTGTCGGTCGGTGGCGTGTGGACCAACGCTTCGAGCCGCGACTACAAGCAGCACATCCAGGAGCTGTCGACCGAAGAGGCGATGGCGACCGTCGCGGCGCTCAAGCCGGTGACGTACGAGTACAAGGTCGACCCGAACGATCCGCAGGTCGGCTTCATCGCCGAGGACGTTCCGTCGCTCGTGGCGACGCCGGACCGCAAAGGCCTCGCGACGATGGACGTCGTGGCCGTGCTGACGAAGGTCGTCCAGGAGCAGCAGAAGACGATCGAGCAGCTCAACGAGCGTCTCTCGCAGCTGGAAACGAAGCAGCAGTAATCAGAACGATCTGTTGTGACGAGGGCCGGCGAAAGCCGGCCCTTTTGTTTGCGCAAAAAAATCCGGGGGACGGTCGGAAGTCCGTCCCCCGGGGAGCAGGTGGTCAAGGGGCCCTCTCCCCCGGACCGCATGGCGCACAGGAGGGGTGCGCCGTTCGGAGGACCCGAGAGTCCCCCGAAACCTTTAGTCACTCAGATTGCGGATCACCGTCGGAATATCGAGATCATTGCCGAAATCATTCGACGCCATCGGTCCCCATCCTCCGGAGCCGTCGGGCCGGGTGAAGCCTCTGCGAAAAAAGGGAGGATCATAAATTTCCCCCTCGGCACCGATCTGCGGTGCGGGTGCCGGCTCCTCGTGCTGCGCCGCGAGTTGCGCGGCGTGCGACGTCGGATGCGCGGGACGCGGCTGGGGCGGCTGCGGCACGCGCGGCGCCACCGATGACGACGACAGCGATTCTCCGCGCGTGTTGAGCAGGCCCTTCGTGGCCGCGTCGAAACCGGTGGCGATGACCGTGACCTTGATCTCGTCCTTCATCTTCGGATCGATGACCGTGCCGAAGATGATGTTCGCTTCCTCGTCCGCCGCTTCCTGAATGATCGACGCGGCTTCGTGCACCTCGAACAGCGTCATGTCCGGGCCGCCGGTCACGTTGATCAGGACGCCCTTTGCGCCTTCGATCGATGCTTCCTCCAGCAGCGGCGAGGAGATCGCGCGCTGCGCGGCTTCCACGGCGCGATGCTCGCCCTGCGACACGCCCGTACCCATGAGCGCCATGCCCATGCCGTGCATGATCGTCTTCACGTCCGCGAAGTCGAGGTTGATCTCGCCCGGGACGGTGATGAGGTCGGAGATGCCCTGCACCGCCTGGCGCAGGATGTCATCGGCGATCTTGAACGCGTCGGAGAGCGAGGTACCGCGCTCGACGAAGTTCAGCAGCCGCTCGTTCGGGATCGTGATGAGCGTGTCGACGGTATCGCGCAGCGCGCGGATGCCATGCTCGGCCTGCACGCGGCGGCGCTTCCCTTCGAAGTTGAACGGCTTCGTCACGACGGCGACGGTCAGCGCGCCCAGCTCCGCGGCGAGCGACGCGATGATCGGCGCCGCACCGGTGCCGGTGCCGCCGCCCATGCCCGTCGTGATGAAAATCATGTCGGCGCCGCTGAGCGCCTCGAGAATGCGATCGGTATCTTCGAGCGCGGCCTGCTTGCCGACTTCGGGATTCGCGCCGGCGCCCAGCCCCTTGGTGAGCTTGTGGCCGATCTGCAGCTTCACCGGCGCGAGCGCGTGGCGCATTGCCTGGACGTCGGTGTTTGCTACGAGAAATTCGACGCCCTTGATCCCTGCCTGGATCATCCGGTTGACGGCGTTCCCACCACCCCCACCAACCCCGACGACCTTGATCTTCGCCGGCATCTGCTCGTCATCCATGGTGATTCCGAGCCTGCCGTCGCCGAGCCTTTCGTCAAATGTGATCATTTACCGTCTCCGGAATAGTAAGAATTAATGCTAGCGATATCAATTGATTTCTTGTGTTACGACCACGCAAACCACGATTTGACCGAGTCCGCCACCTTCGACAGTCCCTTGCGCGGCCGCTTGCGCACTTTTGCCTGATGGCGGAAGCCCCAAAGCAGCAGCCCCGCGGCCGCGGCCCATTCGGGTCCGTTGACCGTATCGGCAAGGCCGCCGAGTCCCCGAGGCACGCCGCGGCGTGCCTGCTGATCGAAGACCTGCTCGACCATCTCGACCATGCCGTCCATCTCCGCGCCGCCGCCCACGAGGACGACGCCGGAACGAATCTCCTTATCCAGACCAACCTTCTCGAGATCTCGGTACACCAGCTTCGCGATCTCCGCGGCGCGCGGCTCGAGGATGCCGGTCAGCTCCTGCTTCGACAGAATCTTCGGCGCGCGTCCGCCAACGGTCGGCACCTCGATCGGATCGTCCTCGGTCACCAGCGACGCGAGCGCGCAGCCATACCGCTTCTTGATCCGCTCCGCGTCTTCCATCGGCGTCCGAAGGACGACCGAGATGTCGCTGGTGAAGTGCCCCGCACCGACCGGAAGGACGTTCGTGTGCACGACGTTCCCTTCGAGGAACACCGCGTAATCCGTCGTTCCGGCGCCGATGTCCATGAGGAGGACGCCCATCTCGCGCTCGTCCTGCGTGAGCACCGCTTCCCCCGCCGCAAGCTGCTCGAGGACGAGCTCCTGCACGGCGATGCCGGCTTTGTTCACGCACGTCAGCACGTTCTGGTTGTGCGTCCGCGCGCCGGTGACGATGTGCACGTTCGCTTCGAGCCGCGCCGCCGTCATCCCGAGCGGATCGTGGATGCCGTCCTGTCCGTCGACGACGAACTCGCGCGGAATCACGTGCAGCAGCTCGAGCTCCGAGGGGATGTTGATCGTTTTCGAGGCCTCGATGACGCGGTCGATGTCTTCGCGGCCGATCTCTTTGTGCTTGCCGCCGACGGAGACCACACCGCGCGAGTTGACCGAGCGGATGTGATCGCCGGCCACACCGACGAACACCGACTCGATCTGCAGCCCCGCCATCACCTCGGCCTCATCGACGGCTTTCTTGACCGCATCGATGGCCTGATCGAGGTTGATGATGTTGCCGCGCCGCGTCCCTTTCATCGGCGATGTTCCCTTGCCGATGATCTCCAGGTGTCCGCGGTCGTTGATCTCCCCGACGAGGACGCATACCTTCGACGTTCCGATGTCGAGCGCAACGATGTATCTGTCTTCGGTTCGCGGCATGGTGTTTCTCCTGAACTCCTAATTCGTGATCTGCGCGACGCCGCTCATGGGAGCGTTCGCCGCACTGGTCGTGAGCTGCTTGCGCGGTTTGATGACGATGCGGTCGGCGAAGCGAAGGTCGGCGTACTCGATGTCGCCGCTTCCGAGCTTCTCCGCCGCCGCGAGCGCGTAGTAGTTGCGCCATTTCGGGGAGACGTCGCTCGCGTTGGCGTAGACGTACGCCGCGAGCTGGCGGTCGAACAGGAGGAAGCCGTGCGGCGGAATCGGCGACACCTCGCTGATCCGCGAGTAGACCTCGGCGTCCTTCGCCTTCAGCTCGCGCAGGAAAGCGACGCTGCGCGCGAGCTCGCGGCCCGTCGCGCCGGTGATGATCGGCAGGTCATCGTCGCCGACTTCCGGGGCCAGCTCGGCAAATTTCACCCCGCGCTCGTCGACGTAGTGAATGCGCTCGCCATCGAGCGCCAGCGCCACCGGATTGCGCTCCGTGATCTTGATGCGGAGCACGTCCGGCAGCTTCTTCTCGATCTCGATGCGGCTGACCCAGGCGAGGCCGCCCATGTCGTTCTGCACGCGGGCGATGTCCATCTTGAAGAGGTTCAGCCCGACGTACTGCCGGGTGATGGCGTCGATGTCCTCGCGCGAGGCGTGGACCGCGCCCTCGATCTCGATCGTACGCACGGCGAAGCGCTCGTCCGACTGCGTGTGGCGCCACGCCCATACCGCACCGAAGACGAGCAGCGCTGCGACTCCGACGTTGCGGAGGACGACGAGCAGCCGCTGCACCTGAATGCGGCGCTGGTTGCGGCGCAGCCGCGCCACGTCCGCCGGCCGGAAAAATCGAGGTGTGGTCGTATCGAAGTGCGTGCTCATTCCGCCCCTCCTCCCCGCACGAGGTTCTCGGCAATCTCGTGCACGTCACCCGCGCCCATCGCGATGAAGACGTCGTTCGGTCTCAAACGGCGGCGCAGCTCGTTGACGATCTGCGCGTTGCTGCGGTCGAGGAACTCGATGCCGGGAAGCGCGTCGCTGATGATGCGGGCGGAGATGCCGGCGAGCGGCTCCTCGCGCGCGGCGTAGATCGGTGAGACGATGGCGACGTCGGCGACCTTCAGCGCTTCGGCGAATTCGCGCGCGAAGTCTTTCGTGCGCGAGTAGAGGTGCGGCTGGAACAGCGCCACGATGCGGCGCGTCGGGTAGCCGGCGCGCGCGGCCTGCAGCGTCGCCCGCACTTCCGTCGGGTGGTGAGCGTAGTCGTCGACGATCGTCGCGCCCTGGTACTCGCCGAGGATCTGGAAGCGGCGGTCGACGCCGAGGAACTTGGCGAGGGCGGAGGCGATGGTGTCGTGGGAGAGGCCGAGCTCGCGGCCGACGGCGATCGCCGCCAGCGCGTTGCGCACGTTGTGCTCCCCCGGCACGAACAGTTTGTAAAAGCCGAAGTCCGGCACCTCGAACGAAGCGCCGCTCGCGGAGAACTGCAGGTTGACCGCACGGATCGAGGCGCGCTCGCCGAGACCATAGCCGACGATCGACAGCGGCAGCTCGGCGGCGCCGCTCAGTACCTGGGCAACCACCGGATCGTCGACGCAGCCGATGACCGTCTTCTTCACGCCTCGCACGAAGATGTTGAACGCCTCGATGATGTTCTCGAAGCTGCCGTAGTACTCGAGGTGATCGGGCTCGATGTTCGTCACCACCGCGATCTCCGGATGGAGATGGTGGAAGGTGCGTGCGTATTCGTCCGCCTCGACGACGAGCATCTCCCCTTCGCCGGTGCGCGCGTTCGTCCCGAAGTTGCGGAGCATCCCGCCGACGAGGATTGTCGGCTCGAGGCCCGCTTCTTCGAGGACCATCGCGGTCATCGCCGAGGTCGTGGTCTTGCCGTGCGTGCCGCTGATCCCGACCGCGCGCTTGCGGTTCACGAGCGCGCCGAGCATCTCCGCTCGATCCATGATGCGGATGCCGCTCGTCCGGGCACGCTCGACTTCTTCGTTGCGCCCTTTGACGGCAGCGGTGACGACGACGAGGTCCGCATCCTTCACATGCGACGGGTCGTGCCCGATCTGCACGTCGATGCCTTTCGTGCGGAGCAGGTCGGTCGCGGCATTCCGTTTCTGGTCGCAACCGGAGACGGCGAAGCCGGCATGGCGCAGGACTTCCGCGATGCCACTCATTCCAATTCCGCCGATCCCGACGAAATGGATGTTCTTAATGTCACCAAAATTCATTCTGAACGTGGCTTCTGATATCGAAATATTAAATTACTTTCGTTGAATCGACTCGATCAAATCGACGATTTTCTGTGTCGCCTCGGGTACGGCGAGCTTCCGCGCGGCGTTCCCCATGCGCGCAGCCCGGTCCGGATCGTTCACGATCTCGTTGATGGCGAGGCCGAGACGCTCCGGCGAGAGCTGCGCTTCGGTGATGACGATGGCGCCGCCGGCCTGTTCGACCACGCGCGCATTCACTTCCTGGTGGTTATTCGTCGCCGCGGCGAAGGGGACGAGGATCGAGGCCCGGCCGACGGCGGCGAGCTCGCCCAGCGTCATCGCTCCGGCGCGGCAGACGACGAGGTCCGCCGCCGCGATCTCGTTCACGATCGGATCGAGGTACGGGACGACGCGCGCGTTCGGGAAAGCCGAGGTGCGATACGCCTCCTGCACCTTTGGCAGCTCGTTCGGGCCGGTCTGATGGACGATCTCCAACCGGTCCTTGAGCCGCGCCAGGAAGAGCAGCGCGCCGCCCATGGCGTCGTTGATGATCCGCGACCCCTGCGAACCGCCGAAAATCAAAAGGCGTTTTCGGTTGTCGGTTTTCGGTTTTTGGTGCTGCGCCGCATCGAAGAACTCTTTGCGGATCGGATTGCCGGTGATGACGCCGTCCAGGCGCTTCATCCGGGCAAGCGCGTCGGGGTACGCCACGGCCACCGACTTGACGAGCTTCGCGAGGACGCGGTTCGTCAGCCCGGGGAAAGCGTTCGCTTCGTGGATCAGCGTGGGGATGCCGCGCATCGCGGCGATCATCAGGACCGGGCCGGACGAGTAGCCGCCGACGCCCATGACGACGTCCGGGCGATGCTTCGTGATGTGCTTCCACGCCTGAATGAAGCCTTTCGGGAGGCGCAGGACGTTTTTGACGAGATCGAGGCCGCCTTTTCCTTTGAGGCCGCCGACGTCGATGAACTCCAGCGGGAAGCCGGCCTTCGGGACGATGGTCCTCTCGAGACCGCGCTCGGTGCCGACAAAGACGACGCGGCGCTGCGCGTCACGTGCGATGAGCTCGCGCGCGACGGCGATCGCGGGATAGATGTGTCCTCCCGTCCCGCCGCCTGCAATCATGAGTGTCTTCACGCCCGTCTCCCCCATCCCCGACTCAACTCGATTGTTGTGAAAAGTTCAGCAGCATGCCGACCGCGATGAGACTCGCGAGCAGTGACGAGCCGCCGTAGCTGACCAGCGGCAGCGGCAATCCTTTCGTCGGAAGAAGACACAGTGCGACGCTGACGTTCATCAGCGCCTGCAGCGCGATCATCAGCGTGAAGCCGAGCGCGCAGTAGAAGGCGAAGCGGTCCTGACTGTCGCGCGCCACGCGGAAGCCGCGCCACGCCAGCAGCGAGAACGCACCAATCAACGCAAAGGCGCCGACGAAGCCGAGCTCCTCCCCGATGATGGAGAAGATGAAGTCCGTGTGCGGCTCCGGCAGGAAGAAGAGCTTCTGCCGTCCGTTACCAATTCCAAGGCCGTCGAAGCCACCGGTGCCGAGCGCGATCAACGACTGCATCGCCTGGAAGCCCTTTCCGAGCGGATCGGCCTCGGGGTTGAGGAACGAGAGCACGCGATCGCGCCGGTAGTCGGTGGTGAGCGCGATCGCGGCGGCAGACGGGATCAGGAGCGCGCCGAAGATGGCGATGTAGCGCCACGCCACGCCGGCCGCGAAGATCATCCCCGCCGCAACGAGCAGCAGCATCGCCGCGGTGCCGAAGTCGCGGCCGAGCAGAATGAGCCCGGCGAAGAGCGCCAGGACGCAGGCGACCGGAACGAGCGTCGAAACGAGCTCGTTGATCCTCCCCTCCTTGCGCGAGAGGTACCACGCGAGGAAGACGACGATGACCGGCTTCGCGAACTCGGACGGCTGCAACTGGAAGCCCGGCATCGAGATCCAGCGGTGCGTCCCGTTGATCGGCGACTGGAACAGTGCCACGACCAGCCCGAGCACCACCATGGCCATGCCGCTGTAGATGATGCGCGGCTGCCGCAGCAGCGACACGTCGATGTGCATCAGGACGAGCATGATCACGCTGCCGCCGATCAGCCACATCACCTGACGGGTGACGAAGTGATAGTCGGGTGTGCCGAACCGCTGCGTGGCGATGATCGCCGACGCGCTGTAGATCATGACCAGCCCGACGACGATGATGAGCATCGCCGCGCCGAACAGCCAGGAGTCGTAGGTGAGCTTCCGGCTCATGCGAGCCCCCTCACCAGCTCTTCGAAGTGCTGGCCGCGGTGCTCGAAGTTGCGGTACTGATCGAAGCTGGCGCACGCCGGCGACAGCAGCACGGTCTCGCCGGCTTTGGCGTTTTCGCGCGCCCACTGCACGGCGCGCTGCATGTTTGTCAGGGGGACGACTTCTGTCGCGCCTTCGAGCGCGCTGGCGATGCGGTCCGCGGCGGCGCCGATCGTCAGCACGCCACGCGCTTTCGTCTGAACGAGCTCGCGCATTCGCTCGAACTCGCCGGCTTTGTCTTTCCCGCCGAGAATGAGCCAGACGGAGGAAGGGTCGAAGCCTTCGAGCGACTTGAGGGTTGCGTCGACGTTCGTCCCTTTCGAGTCGTTGATCCAGCGGACGCCATCGAGCTCGCGCACGAGCACCATCCGGTGCGGCAGCCCGGTGAACGTGCCGAAGGCGATCTGCACGTCGACGTCATTGACGCCCACGGCGCGCGCCGCCAGCCATGCGGCCAGCGCGTTCTCCACGTTCGCGTTTCCTTCCAGCCGCAGTGACGTGCGCGGAATGCGCCGTTCGTCGCCGCCGACGTTGAGGATCAGATCGGTGCCGTCGAACGACGCGCCTTCTTCCACGCTCTTCGCCGCGGAAAAGGTCCAGCGCCGCACGCGCCCGTCGCGCTGTTCTTCGCGGCGGTCGGTGACGTCGTTGATGATCGCGACGTCGCCGCCGCTCTGGTTGCGGAAGATCCGGTACTTCGCCGCGGCGTACGCATCGAAGTTCGGGTAGCGGTCCATGTGATCGGGGGTGATATTGAGCAGCAGCGCGACGTTCGCGCGGAAGCTCTCGACCGTCTCGAGCTGAAACGACGAGAGCTCGAGGACATACGTGCGCGCACGCTCGAGATCCAGCGCGTTGATCAGCGGCTCGCCAATGTTGCCGGCGACGATCGGCTGATGCCCGGCGACCTTGAGGATCTCGCCGATCAGCGCCGTCGTCGTCGACTTGCCGTTCGAGCCGGTGACGGCGATGACGGTGCCGGTGAGATGTCGCGACGCCAGCTCGATCTCGCCCATGACGGGGATCGCGCGCGCGCCGGCACGTTGCAGCAGTTCGATGGACGTCGGCACGCCAGGCGAAAGGACGATCTGCTTCACACCATCGAGCAGCGCCTCGTCCTCGCGGCCGAAGGCACGCTCGACGCGCGCGTCCAACTCGTACGGCAGCGACGGGCTCGCGTTGGCGTCCGTCAACACGACGGACTCGCCGCGCGCGGCGAGGAAGTTCGCCGACGCCACGCCCGACTTGGCCGCTCCAATGACCAGGATCTTGCTCATCGCAGCTTGAGCGTCGCCAGGGACAACATCGCGAAGATGATCGCGACGATCCAGAAGCGGACGACGACTTTCGTTTCCTTCCAGCCCGAGAGCTCGAAATGGTGGTGGAGCGGCGACATCTTGAAGACACGCCGCCCGGTGATCTTGAACGAGGCGACCTGGATGATCACGGAGAGCGCTTCGAGAACGAACAAACCGCCGACGAGGACGAGCAGGATCTCCTGCTTGATCATGACGGCGAGGCAGCCGATCGCGCCGCCGAGGGCGAGCGAGCCGACGTCACCCATGAAGATCTCGGCCGGATGCGCGTTGAACCAGAGGAAGCCGAGCGACGCGCCGACCATCGCACCGCAGAACACGGCCAGCTCGCCGGTTTGCGGCACCCAGGCGATGCGCAGGTAGTCCGCGATGCGCGCGTGGCCCGCGGCGTACGTCAGCACGGTGTACGTCACCGCGGCGATGAGCGACGAGCCGATGGCAAGACCGTCGAGGCCGTCCGTCAGGTTCACCGCGTTCGACGCGCCAACCAGGATGATCATCACGAATGCGATGTAGAGGATGCCGATGTCGAGCTTGAAGGTCTCGGGCTTGAGGAACGGCAGCGTGATGACGGTGTTGTAGTTGTTCTTCAGCATCGGCAGGTAGGCGATCGCCAGCGCGACGAGCGCGGCAACGGCGAACTGCGCGCCGAATTTTTCCTTCGCGGTGAGCCCGAGGTTCCGCTTCTTCGCGAGCTTGCGGTAGTCGTCCACGAAGCCGATCGCCCCGTACGCGAACGTCACGAACAGCACGATCCAGATGTACGGATTCATGATGTCGGCCCAGAGGACCGTCGGGATGATGATCGCGACGTTGATGAGGATGCCGCCCATCGTCGGCGTCCCCGCCTTCTGCTGGTGCGACTTCGGCCCTTCCTCGCGGATGAACTGGCCGAGCTTGATGTGGCGCATCCGCTCGATCAGCCATGGGCCGAGGATGAAGGAGATCATCAGCGCGGTGAGCGCCGCGAAGGCGGTCCGGAACGTGATGTAGCGGAAGACGTTGAACCCGACGACGTGGTCGCGCAGTTCGTACAGCAGGTAGTAGAGCATTTACCTCGCTCCCTCGGCGCCGTCGGCCGCCTTCCGTTTTTCGATTTCCGTGACGATGGTGTCGAGCTTGATGCCGCGTGAAGCTTTGATGAGGACGAGGTCTCCGGGCTGGATGAAGGTCTGCAGAAATTCGCCGGCGCCGGCGGCGTCGTCGAAGTGATGGAGCTGATCGTCGGTGAAGCCGGCTTCCTTCGCTCCCTCGAGCAGCGCCTTGCTGCGCCGTCCGACACCGATGACGGCGTGGACTTCACGCGGAATGGCACGTCCGGAATCGCGATGGAACTGGAGCTCCTGCTCGCCGAGCTCCAGCATGTCGCCGATCACGGCGACGCGACGCTTCGCCTCGGCCTGCGCCATCAGCTCGAGCGTGCGGCCGAGAGCGTACGGATTGGAGTTGTAAGTGTCGTCGTAGATCGTGGCGCCGCGCCACTCCAGCATGATTCCGCGGTGGTACGCCGGCTTGACGTCGCGGATACCGCGCTCGATGCCGTCCCACGAAATGCCAACCGCGCGCGCGGTGGCGATGGCGGCGAGAAGATTGTCGAGGTTGTGGCGGCCGGGGAGCACGAGGTCCAGCTCGCGAGTCTCCCCTTCGGCGTGAAGCGTGAAGTGCGTGCCGAGAAGCCCGCGCTCACGAATGTTCGCCGCGCGGTAGTCGGCTTCGTGCTCGACCCCGTACGTGACGCGCTTCCCTTCGAAGTCTCTGCTGATGCGAACGACCAGTTCGTTGTCGTTGTTGACGACGACGGTGCCGCCGGGCACGACGTTCTCGAGCAGCTCGCGCTTGGCGGCGGCAACCCCTTCGATGCCGTTCTCGAAGTTCTCGATGTGAACGGGCGCGATGTTCGTGTAGACGCCGACGTGCGGGCGCATCAGCCCCGCGATCTCGGCGATCTCTCCGGCGTGGTTCATCCCCATCTCACTGACCACGACCTGCGCGTCGTCGGGCATGTTGTCCAGACAGAGGGGAGCGCCGATCTGGTTGTTGAAGTTTCCCCACGACTTGTGCACGCGCCGCTCGGACGAGATGAGCGTGGCGATCATCTCTTTCGTGGTCGTCTTGCCGGCCGAACCGGTGATGCCGATGAGCGTGACGTCGTACCGCTCGCGGATCGCCGACGCGAGCTTCTGCAGCGCAACCGTGGTGTCGTCGACACGGACGAGCGCCTTCGACGGATCGACTTCTTCGTGCGCGTGTGAAATCACCGCACCGCGCGCCGTGCCGAGGGCCTGCGTGAGGAATTGATGGCCGTCGAGCCGCTCGCCGATGATGGCGAAGAAGACGGAGTCGGGCTTGACCTCGCGGCTGTCGATGACGACGGAGGTCGCGGTGATGTCGCCACCCTGAATGACGACGCCGTCGACCATCTCGGCGATGTCTTTGAAGGTCAGCGTGGGCATTGGCACCCCCGCGCGAACTGTGAGCGGATCACACCGGCTGGCGGGACGATCGCGACCGATGTCGCGATCCGGCCCCGCCGCGTTTCGGTCGCCGTTGCTCGTCCCCTTCCCCAGGAACTGCCAGCGAACCCCATCCGTCCACCCTCGCCGAAACCGACCGACGGAGCCGGAACGCGACACCTGATCGAACGGCTTGAACTGTAAGTCATATTAGTCATTGAAATCAAGATCTATTTGATACTGATTTACTGTTGCGGTTTTTAAGAGCGGCTTCCGCTTCTTCGCGGTCGTCGAAGTGGATGACCTGGTCTTCCATGACCTGGTACGTCTCGTGGCCCTTGCCGGCAATGACGATCACGTCGTCGTCGGCCGCTTCGTGGATGGCGCGCGCGATGGCTTCGCGGCGGTCGGTAATGCGCGTGTAGTTGGTCGCCCCGCTCATCCCGGTCTCGATGCCGTCGAGAATCGCCTCCGGCTTCTCGCCGCGGGGGTTGTCGCTCGTCAGGATCGAGAAGTCGGCGAGCCGCGCGGCGATGCCGCCCATCATCGGGCGCTTCTCTTTGTCGCGGTCGCCGCCGCAGCCGAAGAGGAGCGTCAGCTTCCGCTCCGGCGCGAGCTCGCGCACGGCGTGCAGGAGCTTCTCGAGTGCGTCGGGCTTGTGTGCGTAATCAACGATGACCGTCGGGCCGCTCTCGCTGTCGACGTACTCGAAGCGGCCGCGCACGCTGGTGACGTTGCGAATGCCGGCTTCAATGGTCTCGATCGGCACACCGACAGCCAGCGCGGCGCCGATGGCCCCGAGCCAGTTGTAGAGGTTCGGCTGCCCGAGGAGTTTGGATTCGAGGCGGACGTCGCCGTGCGGCGTGTGGACGACGCCGTGCAGGCCGCGCACGTCCACGGCGAAGTCATCGGCCGGACGAATCATCGCCTCCGCCGAACGCCCGAACGTCACCGCGGCTTCGCCGAGATCATCGGCGAGGCGGCGGCCGTACGCGTCGTCGATGTTGACGATGGCCGTCGGCTTCGAGCGGTCGATCTGGTCGAAGAGGATGCGCTTCGCGGCGAAGTAGTCCTCGAAGTCCTTGTGGAAGTCGAGGTGGTCCTGCGTGAGGTTCGTGAAGACCGCAGCGGCGAAGCGGACGCCGTGCGTGCGCTTCAGCGAGAGCGCGTGCGACGACACTTCCATCACCGCGTAGCGGACGTTCGCGTCGCGCATCTTGCCGAACCACTCCTGCAGCACGACGGCATCGGGCGTGGTGCGGTCGGCGCTGAGCCGTTCGTTCCCCGCGCGGTACTCGATGGTTCCGATGAGGCCGACCGGCGTGTCGCCCGCGTCGAAGATCGATTCGAGCATCTTCGTCGTGGTCGTCTTGCCTGACGTGCCTGTGACGCCGACGAGCGTCAGCGCGTCCGACGGGCGGCCCTGGAAGTTCGCCGCGATCAGCGACAGCGCTTCGCGAGGATCGTCCACATCGACGAAGGTCGTCGGCGGCCGGTGCTCGGCGGCGGGCAGCGTGTTCGAGACGATCGCCACCGCGCCTCTCTCGACGGCCTGCGGGATGAACTGGCTGCCGTCCTTCAACGTGCCGGGGATGGCCACGAAGAGTGAGCCTTTTTTCACGACGCGCGAATCGATGACGACCGACGTCACGTCGACGTCGTCGCCACCTTCGATCCCACGCACCGGGACATCGCGGAGAAGCTCACTCAATCTCATCCGCGCCTCTCAGACATCTTCAACGTCAACCTCTTGTCACGTGGCAGGGCTCCGCCCGGTTCTGGATTCTGTGAGATGACCACGCCGCTTCCGATGGCCTGCACCGCGAAGCCGCGCCGGACCGCCGCAGCGATCGCTGCCCGAGCATCGAGACCGCGCAAATCGGGGACCGCGGACGCCGCGTTGGCCGAGGGCTGGCGTTGCGAAAATGCCGCCAGCAGCGGCCCATCCGTGGCGATCGAGCGTGACGGGCGCGACGGCGGCACGCCGAGGTAGCGCAGCGTCGCTTCGGCCACCTCGCGGAACACCGGCGCCGCAATGGCGCCGCCGTAGTGTCCGCCGCGAGGCTCGTCCACGACCACCAGCATCACGAGGCGTGGCTGGTCGGCCGGGACATAGCCGGCGAACGACGCCACGAACTTGTCGCCGGAGTAGCCGCCGCGCACCGCTTTCTGCGCCGTGCCGGTCTTGCCGGCGACGGTGTGCTCGGCGAGCTGCGCCTTGCTGCCGGTGCCGCGCTGCACGACCTGCTTGAGGATCTCGTTCATCACCGCCGCGGTCTTTTCTGACGTGACGCGCACGGGCTCGGTGCGTTTCGGCGCCCACCGCGTCTTGCCGTCTTCATCGACGACTTTCTCGACGATGCGCGGCTCGACGCGCAGGCCGCCGTTCGCAACCGTCCCCATCGCGCGGACGATCTGCATCGGCGTGACGCCGATCTCCTGCCCGATCGAAATGCTGGCATTCGAGACGGCCGACCACTTCTGCGTCGGCCGCAACAGGCCGATCGGCTCGCCCGGGAGGTTCAGCCCCGTGCGCTCGCCAAAGCCGAACTTGCGGATCCAGTCGTAGAACCGGGTCTGCCCGAGCGCGAGAGCGACCTTGATCGTGCCGACATTCGAGGAGTGCACGAGCACGTCCTCGAACGACATCAAACCGTAGCGATTGCCGCCGTGCTCGCGGATCTCGACATTGGCGATGCGGATCGAGCCGTTGTTGCAGTCGATGATCTGCGACGGCGTGACGAGGCGCTCCTCGAGACCCGCCGACGCCGCGACGATCTTGAACGTGGAGCCGGGCTCGTAGAGATCCTGGACGTTGCGGTTGCGCCAGGCGACCGGCGCAAACTGCCGGAAGCGGTTCGGGTCGTACGTGGGGTACGACGCCATCGCCAGGATCGCGCCGTCGGCCGGGTCCATGATGAGGATGGAGCCGCCGGTCGCACGCGCCTTCACCACCGCGCGTTCCAGCGCGCGCTCGGCGATGAACTGGATGACGCTGTCGATCGTGAGGACGACGTCATGCCCGTCGCGCGGCGCATTGGCGCCGTCGCCGCCGACGAGGTACATGCCGGCGCGCGCGTCCTGCAGCAGCGTCACTTTGCCGGGCGTGCCGTGGATGTGACTGTCGACCGCGTGCTCGATCCCAGCGAGACCGCCGCCGTCGATGCCCGTGTAGCCGATGACGTTCGCCGCCAGCGTGTTCCGCGGATACGAGCGGCGATGCGCCTCGAGGAAGTAGATGCCCCGCAGCTTCAGCTTCCGCACCTCGGCCGTCACGCTCAGCGGAAGCTGCCGCGCGATCCAGGTGAAGCTGCCGCCGGCGCGCAGCTTCGCCTCGACCTCGCGGGCCGTCACGTTCAGCGCTTTGATGGAGGCGAGCTTCTTCGCCGTCGTCTTGCGGTCGATGACGAACTGCGGATCGGCGTAGATCGATTCGGCGGCGACGCTCTCCGCGAGGATGCGGCCGCGCGCGTCGAGGATCGAGCCGCGGACCGGATCGAGCTCCACGGTCCGCTCCTGCTGCTTCTTCGCGCGGGCGACGTAGTGGTCGTGCTTCACGAGCTGGATTTGCACCAGCCGCAAGATGACCACGATGGCCCAGGCGGCGAGGAAGGCGAACAGCTGCAGGAGGCGCTTCTGCGTCAGCGGCATCAGCCTCCTCCCGTCTTGCGCGCGGCCGGCGGCTTGGGCGGCGTCGAGACCATGACGATCGCGCCGGGCTTCGTCGGCTCGAAGCCGAGCGTGACGGCTTTCTGCTCGACGGCTTCGAGCGCGGTCAGGCGATCCAGCTCGAGCTGCAGCGCCTTGTTCTGCGCTTCGATCGCTTTGCGGCTCTTCTGGAGACGCGTCGCCTCATGGCCGAGCCGGATGATCTCCAGGTTCTGCCAGGTGAACAGAAGGAGGAACGCACCGACCGGAATCCCGATGGAGAGTACGGCCAGCATTTCGCGGAATCGCCGGCGATCCCTCTCGCGGACGATGTGCGTGTTCTCGATCGGTTTTTTTTGTGTGTACATGACGGGGGCAACCGCGGCGCGCGGAACCAACGAACAAGGGTGAAGATCTGCCTGCACGTACGATGTCGAGAACCATCCACACTCTCCCACCCCCCACGCACCACCCCTCCCGAGCTCCCGCCACCGCACTCACACCCAACCCTTCCCCAACCTTCACCCTTGCTCTTTGGCTCCGCTATCTTCGATTTCCGATTCCCGGCTTTGATGTCCGGAAATCACTTCAGACTCCTACCTTCTCCGCCACCCGCAGCTTCGCGCTGCGAGCCCTTGGATTTCTTTTCAACTCTTCTTCTGAAGCAGTCACCGGGCGCCCCGTCAGGATCTCGATGAGCTCCTGCGCGCCGCACCCGCACACCGGCATGTTCGGCGGGCAGGTGCACTCCCCTTCCAGCCGCCGGAAAGCGCGCTTGATGATCCGGTCCTCCAATGAATGGAAGGCGATGATCGCCACACGCGCGCCGGGCTCGAGGACGCTCACCGCGTCGTCGACGAAGTGGTCGAGGTCGACCAGCTCGCGGTTCCCGGCGATGCGTAATGCCTGGAACGTCAGCGTCGATGGATCGATCTCGTGCGGCTTCGAGCGCTTCACGGAGCGGATCACCTCCGCCAACCGCGCCGTCGTCTCGATCGGCGCTTCCGCGCGCGCCTCGACGATCGCCCGGGCGATCCGCCGCGCCATCGGCTCTTCGCCGTAATCGCGGAGGATGCGCGCGAGCTCCGGCTCGTCGAGCGTCGCCACGAGCTCCGCCGCGCTGGTGCTCTCCGGTCCCATGCGCATGTCGAGAGGCGCATCGAAGCGGAAGGAGAAGCCGCGCGCCGGATCGTCGAGTTGCATCGACGAGATGCCGAGATCGGCGAGCAGGCCGCTGACGGCCCCACTGACCGCATGGCTGCCGGACTGCTTCAGGATGTCAATGAGCTCTTCGTGGCGTCCTCTGTGGAACGACACGCGGTCGCCGAAACGGCTCAGCCGCTCCTTCGACCGTTCGAGCGCTTCCGGATCGCGGTCGATGGCAATCAACCGCGCTTCGGGATACCGCTCGAGCAATCCCTCCGCGTGTCCCCCGAGACCGACCGTGGCATCGACCAGCGTGCCGTCGGGACGGGAGGGGCGGAGGGCGTCGAGTACTTCCTCGAAAAGAACGGGGGCGTGCATCGTCGTTGTCCGTTTTCCGTTGACCGTTTTCCGTGCTCCGCCGTGCGCAACAGCACGGACAACGGAAAACGGACAACGGAAAACGCGTCGTTACACCCCGTGGAGCTCCAGCTCCTTGAAGTCTTCCGGACTCATGGGCGTCTCGAGGAGGCGCTTCTGGATCCGCTCTTCATTCCAGACGATCAGGTGGTCCTGATTGCCGATGACCACCACGTCCTCGGCGATGCTCGCCACGCTACGCAGCACGGCGGGGACGAGGACGCGCCCCTGCGTGTCGATCGTCGACACCTGGCCGAAGTAGTTGACCCGTTCGAGCAGCTTCGCCTTGGCGAGCGACGCCGACGGCACTTTGGCCAGCCGTTGCTGAAAGTCGAACCAGACCGGCAGCGGGTACACCAGAGCCCGTTCACCGTCCGTGGACGTGATGAAGAGGTCCGGCCCGTATTTGTCTTCAATGATCTTGCGGAAATTCGCCGGGACCTTCAGCCGACCCTTTTCGTCGATCTTCGCGGGGCTGTGCCCCATGAGTACGCTGAGTTCCACGGCTGGTAGAGCCCTCTAGGACGGCATTTCCGCTATCAAGATGGTCGTTTGTACCACTTCCATCCACCGTCGTCCACATTTTTCCACCGCATGACGCATGAGTTGCAGCCGGGCTTGCCATGAGTAGAGGGAGGGGGCGGTCGGATGTCCGCAGGGGGACGATAGGACGGATGGGACAAATAGGACCTATAGGACGGATGGGACCTATCCACCACGCGCACGGGCGAATCGCCGCAGGCGCAGGCGTCCCATAGGTCCTATCTGTCCTATTCGTCCTACGTTTCCCTTACGTGGTCAGGAACCGCACCTCACGGCCATCGCACTCCACGTCCGTCGGCGGTTCCCACAGGTTGCTGGCCAGCTCGAAGATGTGCGGGGGCACCTCCATGGCGAACGTGGCGCCCCGGGCGATGTTCCGATGCGCGACGCGCTCCCGTCGCAGTTCGCGCGGGGCGTCGAGCACGTAGATCGTGAGGTCGAAAGCCTCTGCATCCACGCGTGCGTACAGCGCCTCCCGTTCGTGCCGCCGAATCAGGCCGATCTCGAGCACCACGTCGATGCCGAGGCCGAGCAGCTGCTGCGTCACGCTCCAGATCTGGTCGACGCAGCGCGCGGCGCGCTCGACGTACCACTCGATGACGCCCGTCGCAGGGCGGTCCGGGCTGAAGAGGCGCGGCATCCACTCGTCGAGGTTGAAGCGCACGGCGTCATGTTGCGCGGCCAGTTGCAGGGCGAAGGTCGACTTGCCGGCGCCTACCGGGCCGACGATGAGGTGAATCCGAGCCATGCGCGCACCATCTGCCGTGGGAGCACGTGCGGTCAAGACGGCGGAGCGCTGCTGTAACCGCGGCGGCGCAACGCCGCATTCGAAGGTTTACGAGCCATGCCCGGCGCAGTGCATCACGCCGAGGAACTGGCTCCACGGCCCGATGACTTCGCGGTATTGATGCGCCATCACGCGCGTCATCTGATGGAGGTGGCTGAGATCGTGCGCCGCCCACGTGGCCAGCAGCTCCGACAGCGTCGTGGCGCCGAGCACCGGGTGGCGTCCGGGACGCGCGAGGTCCTCCGGCCGCAGTTTCGTGTGTTCGAGATCGTGCGCGATCATCATCAGCTTCACCATAAACCATCCAACGCATCGGACCTAGATCATCCCTTCTTGCGCTATCCTTCCGTCGTTCCCCCACAACTGAATACGCGGAGGTCCGGATGAGTGACTCCCCCAGGTGGACGCGTCGCAGCTTCCTGAATGCCGTCGGCGCCGCGGGTGGCGCGGCCGCCGTCTACGAGACCATGGTGGCCATGGGGATGATTCGTGTCCCCGAGGCTTTTGCGGGACCGCCGCAGATCCCGCAAGGCCAGGGCGCCGGCCAGCGTGTCGTGATCCTCGGCGCCGGCATTGCCGGACTCACCGCCGCGTATGAGCTGAACAACGCCGGCTACGAGGTCATCATCCTCGAAGCGAAGGAGCGCGCCGGCGGACGCAGTTACACCGTGCGCCGCGGCTACACCATCGAGGAGAACACCGGCACGAAGCAGGTGTGCAAGTTCGACGACGGCGACGACTTCTACCTCAACGCCGGCCCCGGCCGCCTCCCCTACCACCACACCGCCATCCTGCACTACTGCACCCTCTTCGGCGTACCGCTCGAGGTCTACACCATGATGACGCGCGCGAACTTCTTCCAGCGCGACGAATCGTGGGACAGCCGCTCCGTGCCGAACCGCCGCATCGCCAACGACACGCGCGGCTGGATCTCCGAGCTGCTCGCGAAGTCCGTGGTGAAAGGAAACCTCAACGCCGAGCTGAAGGCGAAAGGCGTCGACAAGGACCAGTTCCTCAACCTCCTCACCGTCTTCGGCGACATCGATCCCGCCGACAAGTACGACTACCTCGGCTCCTCCCGCTCCGGCTACTTCGTGCAGCCGGGCATCGACTCGTGCGGCAAGCTCCTCAAGCCGCTCACGCTCGCCGATCTCGTCACGTCCGATTTCTGGAATCACCGCTTCTATCAGGCGGAGGAGTACGAGTGGCAGCCGACGCTCTTCCAGCCTGTCGGCGGCATGGACCAGATCTGGCGCTACGGCTTCCTGCAGAAATCGCCCGTCGGACGGTTCATCCACTACAACCAGGAAGTGGTCAACGTGGAGAACGTGACCGAGGATGGGAAGGCGAAGGTAAAGGTCGCGTTCCGGCCGTCAGGCGGACTCGCGCAGGTCGTGTCGTCGATCACCGCCGACTGGTGCATCTCTACGATCCCGCTGCCGATCCTGGCGAAGATCACGAAGAACAACAACTTCAGCCAGCCCTACAAGGACGCGATCAACGGCGTCGCCTTCGCCCCGACGGTGAAGGTCGGCTGGCAGACCAACAGCCGCTTCTGGGAGACGCGCGACGAGATGTACGGCGGCATCTCGTACACCACGGATCCGATCACGCAGATCTGGTATCCGTCGTGGGCGTACTTCAAACAGAAAGGCATCCTCACCGGCGCGTACAACTACGACGCCGACGCGATCGCCTATGGCAACATGCCGCTGCAACAACGCCTCGTCGAAGCGATGAAGGGAGCGAAGAAGGTGCACCCCGACTTCGACAAGCACGTCCCCATCGAGCTCGGTCTCTCCATCGCCTGGCAGAACGTTCCGTGGCAGCTCGGCGGCTGGGCGGACGACTGGTCGTGCGACAAGACGATTCCGCAGACGCTGCTGCAGCCCGAGGGACGCTTCTGGGTCGCGGGCGACCAGGTCTCCTACCTCTCCGGCTGGCAGGAAGGCGCCGTGCGCTCCGCGCATCACGTCATCGCCGGAATCGCCGGCATCGCGGTGGCCAAGAAGGCGCCGATGCGCGAGGGTGCAGCGTCGATCCGGAAGGCGCCGGGCACCCGCCGCCGCACGCGCGGTTTGCCATAGGAACAGCGCTAGGACCGATAGGACGTCTGGGACAGATAGGACCGATGGGACGAATGGGACAACCATTCGTCCCATCGGTGTCATGCGGCAGTGCACAATGCGGCACGTGTTCAACCGCATTTGTTGCGCGCTGCTGCCGCTGCTGTTCCTCAACTGCTTCTTCGAGGAGAAGGTGCGGATCGATCCCAATCACATCTTCAGCAACCAGTGGTACCTGCGCTATGCACCGGCGGCGCAGTAAATCGGTCGTCGTCCTATAGGTCCTATCCGTCCTATTCGTCCCATCGTTCCCCCACCACCCGCCGCACCGCTCCGCCGCAGATACGACGGTTGCGTACTCCCCCTCCAGGTTCGCCAGCGACGTCGCATGCTCCAGCGACGCATGCCGCACGTGAACCACGGGCCAGCCTTGCGCGCGCCAGACGGCGAGCAGCTCCGCCATCCGCACTTCCGCGTCCGGATTGTTCCGGTCATTCCCCCAGCGAGGATCGTCGATCGCCTGCTGCACGTCGATGATGAGCAGAGCGGGCGCGGTCATCGCGACCTCCTGATGGCGCTCGCAAGCGCGTAGACGATTTCGTCGGCAATCTCGTTCACGTCGCGATCCGCCGCATTCACCTGCATCGCGAAGGCTCCGTCGCCGTGCACCGCACAGCATTCCGCCGCTCGTCGATACTGCCAGGCTGCATCGGCCGCCTTCAGCCGCCGCGTCTGCAGACGCTGCTGCACGACGTCGAGCGGCGCGACGAGACAGAAGTGAAACTGCATCGTCTCGAACCGTGCGATTCCGTCGCGGATCTCCTCGAGATAGCGCACCTCGGAGAACGCCATTGGCACGATCACCGTGCGCCGAAATCGCCGCACGAGCCACAGAGCTGCAATCGTGAGCTGCCGCCACAGCCGCAGCTCCTGAAAGTCCGGCACGTCGCGCCCCACCATCCGGGCCGCGCGCTGCAGCACAATCCCCACGATCTCCGGATCGTAAAGCACGGCGCCCGGCATGCGTTTCACCAGCACGCGCGCCACGCTCGTCTTGCCGATTCCGAAGGCGCCGTTGAGGAGGAGAATCACCTACGCACGCGTCTCCGTCGGTTTGGTGCCCGTTCGAACAAGGTCGCCATGCCGGCGGCACTCGCGGCGACGGGAAGCGCCGCCAGAACCAGCCCGTGTCGGGAAGCCACGGGATCAGTATAGCCATCACATTCCTCCCATTCGTTCCATCTGTCCCATCCGTCCCCTGTGCACCGTTCTCCATCGCCCGCGTAGTAACCGGCGATGTGGCACCACCCGAGGAGAACGATCCGAATGATGAAGCGATGTGTTGCCGTTGCCGTACTGCTGTTGTCGATGACCGGCCTTGCCGTCGCGCAGGATACGTACAAGGTGCCGGCGAAAGAGCTGGTGGAGCTCGCCGATGCCCCGCCGCCGCCCTCGGCGTTCACGGGGCCGGGTGACTGGCTCCTCCTCGCTCGCCCCGCGAGCATGTTCACCATCGCCGATCTCTCCGAGCCCGAGCTCCGCCTCGGCGGCTACCGCTTCAATCCGGTGACGCACGAGCAGTCGCGCGCCACCTACGGCACCGAGCTCTCGCTGCTGAACGGCGCGACGGGCGAGAAGCGAGCGCTCGCCGGCCTCCCCTCTCCGCTGCGCGCGCGCAATCCGACGTGGTCCCCCGACGGCAGCCGCATCGCGTTCACCATCGCCACCGACAGCGGCGTGACGCTCTGGACCGCCGACGTCGCCACGGGCCGCGCCGCGCGTCTCGGCACCGTGCTGCTCAACGGCACGCATCCGCGCCGTCCGTACGAGTGGCTGTCCGACAGCCGCACGATCGTCGCGCGCGTCGTTCCGTCGAGCCGCCCCGCGCCGCCGGAAGAAGCGCGCGTCCCCGCCGGTCCTCTCGTGCAGGAGAACCTCGGGCGCCGCACCCCGTCACGCACGATTCAGGATCTGCTCACCGACGAGCACGACGCCGCGCTGTTCGAATACCACCTGCAATCGCAGCTCGTCGCCGTGTCGCTCGACGGCAGCGTGCGCAACCTCGGCACGCCCGGGATGATCGTGCGCAGCGAGCCGTCGCCCGACGGGCAGTACCTGCTCGTGGAGACGGTGCGGCGGCCGTTCTCGTACATCGTGCCCGAAGGGCGGTTCCCGAGGCGCTTCGAGATCTGGTCGCGCAATGGTGAGGTCGTGCGCCAGGTCGCCGAGCTGCCGCTGATCGACACCGTCATCCCCGACCGCGATGCAGTGGCCGAGGGGCCGCGCAACCTCGGCTGGCGCGGCGATGAGCCGGCGACGCTCTTCTGGGTCGAGGCGCTCGACAAGGGCAACCCGAAGACCGAAGCAGCGGTACGCGACCGTCTCGTGATTCTGCCGGCGCCGTTCAGCGGCACGCCGACGGAGCTCGCGTCGCTCGCCACGCGCTTCGGCGGCGTGCAGTGGGGCAACGGCGACGTGGCGCTCGTTTACGAGCGCTGGTGGAAAACGCGCCGCACGAAGTTCTGGCGCATCAAACCGTTCCAGCCCGGCACGCCGGACCTGCTCTTCGACCGCTCGGCCGAGGATCGTTACACCGCGCCGGGCACGCCGGTGATGCGGCGCAATGCGCGCGGCATGTCCATGCTGCGCCTGGCGAAGGGCGGCAACGCGTTCTACTTCTTCGGCGAGGGCGCCTCACCCGAGGGCGATCGCCCGTTCTTCGATCGCTTCGACCTCACCACGAAGAAAGCCACGCGACTCTGGCGCTCGGAAGGACAGCAGTACGAGATGCCGGTCGACATGCTCGATGACGAGGGGCGTCGCATCGTCACGCGCCGCGAGTCGCCGAGCAATCCGCCGAACTTCTACCTGCGCGACGTACGCGCCAACACGAGCCGCGCGATCACGACGTTCCCGCACCCGTCGCCGCAGCTCGCCGGAGCGAAGAAGGAGCTGATCCGCTACGACCGCGCCGACGGCGTCAAGCTGACGGCCACGCTGTACACGCCGCCCGGCTACGACGCCGCGCGCGACGGCCGTCTGCCCGTCATCGTGTGGGCGTATCCCGAGGAGTTCCTCAGCGCCGACGCGGCGGGGCAGGTGACGACGTCGCCGTACCGCTTCATCCGCGCGAGCGTCGCCGGCGCACTGCCGCTGCTGATGCGCGGCTACGCGGTGCTCGACGATCCGTCGATCCCGATCATCGGAGCGAACGGCGCGCAGCCGAACGACACCTACATCGAGCAGCTCATCGCCGGCGCGCAGGCCGCGGTCGACGAGGTGGTGCGCCGCGGCGTCGGCGATCGCGATCGCTTCGCCGTGGCCGGACATTCGTACGGCGCGTTCATGACGACGAACCTCCTCGCGCACACGGACCTCTTCCGCGCCGGCATCGCCCGCAGCGGCGCGTACAACCGCACGCTGACGCCGTTCACGTTCCAGGCAGAGGATCGCCATCTGTGGGAGGCGTCGGAGACGTACATCCGCATGTCGCCGTTCATGCACGCGCAGAAGATCAACGAGCCGCTGCTGCTGATCCATGGCGCGGCCGACGACAACGCCGGTTCCTTCCCCATCCAGAGCGAGCGCCTCTTCCAGGCAATGAAAGGCCTCGGCGGCACCGTCCGCCTGGTGATGCTCCCCCACGAAGCGCACGGCTACCGCGCCCGCGAATCGGTGCTGCACATGTGGTGGGAACAGGACCGCTGGCTGGACACGTACGTGAAGAACGCCAAGCCGCGGCAGGCGGCGAAGTAGGCACCACGATAGGACGAATAGGACCGATAGGACGGATGCGTCCTACCGTCCTATTTGTCTCATCAGTCCTATTCGTCCTATTGCGGCACACCTTCCACTAGTTCCCGCGTGATCTCCGCTGCCGGCACCGCCCGGCAGCGTGAGGCGTTCTGCCCTGCCCACAGCGGGGAAAAGTCGCCGCTGCCGCGCGCCTCGGCAGCCGCACGCAGCGGCTGCACGGCGGCGGTGGCCAGAGGGAACGGCGGCAGGTCGTCGCGCAGCGGGCCAGCTTCACGGATGATCCGGTTCACGATGCCGCGCGCCGGTCGGCCGGTGATGACGTTCGTCAGCGCGGTGTGTTGCGCGCCTTCGCTCTGCAGTGCGGCGCGATGCACGGGCGAAGTGGTGGCTTCAGGGCAGAGCAGATAGACGGTGCCCGCCTGCACGCCGGCGGCGCCGAGGCGGAAGGCGGCGGCGACGGTGCGCGCGTCGGTGATGCCGCCCGCGGCAATGACCGGCACGCGCACGGCGTCGACGAGCTGCGGCAGCAGCGCGAACGTGCCGGCCTGCGTCGTCACGTCGTCGGTGAGGAACATTCCTCGATGCCCGCCAGCTTCGACTCCCTGCGCGATCACCGCGTCGACTCCGCGCGCTTCGAGCCAGCGCGCTTCCTCGACGGTCGTGGCCGAGGAGAGGATCTTCGCGCCCGTGCTGCGCACACGTTCGAGGAGCGCTTGGTCCGGCAGGCCGAAGTGGAAGCTCACGACCGGCGGCCGCAGCTCTTCGACGACGCCTGCGAGCTCCTCGTTGAACGGCGCACGTGCCGGTCCGGCCTGCGCGGCATCGCGCGCGACGCCCAGCTCGTCGTAGTACGGCGCCAGATTCGCGCGCCATGCGGCGTCACGCGCGGCGTCGAACGGCGGCGTGGTGTGACAGAAGAAGTTGACGTTGAACGGCCGCGCGGTCGCTGCGCGGATCGCCGCGACCTCCGCGCGCAATCCCTCCGCGCTCAGCATCGCGGCCGGCAGCGACCCGAGGCCGCCTGCTTCCGACACCGCGATGGCCAGCGCGCTTCCCTGCACGCCGGCCATCGGAGCCTGGATGATCGGCAGCGCGGTGCCGAAGAGCTCCGCAATCGTCCGCATCCGCCGATTATGCGACGCTCAGACCGGCGGCGCGTAGCCCGTCACCGCCACCCAGCCGCTGTCCGTGTGCACCCACATCGTCCGCAGCACGGGCGCCTGATCGGAGACGAGGCCGAAGAAGTAGCTGCTCTCGCCGCCGCCCGGATAGCTGCCGGCGTAGACGGGGCTGCTCAGCACGAAGTACGTCCACGGCGCCGTGAGGTACGACGACGTGACCGCCTTCGTCCCGATGCCGCCGCTGGTGATGTTGAAAACGTCGTCCGTGACGATGCCGTTGCCGTTGTAGTCGTACGTGCGCACGGCACCCCAGTTACTGATCGCCAGTTGGTTGACGTACGGCGGATAGACGATGCCGGCGACCGGCCCCATGTTGATGCGGTACTCGTACACCCACTTGCCCGCGGCGGTGGAGCCGGCCTGCGCCTGATAGATGCGCGACTGCAGCTTGCCGTTGCCGCTGCCGCCGCTGACCGCGAACTCCGAGACGTAATCCGTCACCGGCACGCTGCAGCTCGGGCTGAAGAGACAGACCACGGTCCACGAGGTGTTGACCACGTCATACGCAAACACCGGCGTAGCCAACGCAAGAACGACGAGCGAGAACAGAACCCTGCGAATTGAACGACCCATTCGATTTCCTCCACTGATTTCCAGAATCACCGGAGTAGTGAAGGTCGATGGAAAAACGTTTCATGGGGTGGCGGGGGAACGATGGGACGAATAGGACATCCCATAGGTCCTATTCGTCCTATTTGTCCTATCGTCCTATCGTTCGCTTGGGCGCTGCAGATACGCGCCCGCCTCATCCAGTTCCGCGCGGCGCATCCCCTTCCCATCCAGCAACTGCTGATACAACGCAGCCGCCGCTGCACCATCCCCCGCCGCGCGCGCCGCGCGTGCGGCGCCGAGGATCGCGTTGAACCGGCGCGGATAGCGCACCAGTGCTTCCCGGTACGCCGCCAGCGCCTCCACCGGCCGTCCTTGTTCGAGCAGCAGATCGCCCAGGAGCTCCTGCGCAGGGATCGTCGGCGCCGGGGTCACGGCGTGCTTGGGTGTGGACGTCTCCACGGTCACCGCCTCGGCCATCAGCGCGCGGCTGCGCTCACCCTGCTGCTCCGCGTGCGCGAGCCACGCTTCGAGCTCCAGGCGCAATACCTGGACGTTGCGGGCGAAGAGCTCCTCGCCGGATTTCTGCGTCGCCGTTTCCAGCTCGCGCAGCCGGGCGAGCGACTCTTTCGCCGGCGCCAGCTCGCCGGTGCGCAGCGCTCCGTAGCCGCGCGCAAACACCACGATCGCTTCGGGCCACAGGAACTTGTTCCAGTCGAGCGTGGCCGGCTCGCGCACCGCGATCGACGCTGCTTCCTTCCACGCGCGCCGTTCCAGCGCGTAGCGCGACTGCGTCGAGGCGATATGGAACGCGGTCTTGAACGACGGCTCGATGCGCGCCGTCTCGCGCAGCCGCTTCAGCTCCGCGGCCGCCGCGTCGTCTTCGCCCTTCTGCAGATGCGCGTAGATCAGGTACTCGATGGCGTGCGCGAACTCGTCCCACACCAGCTCCCCGTGCGCGCCCGCCGGATGTTCGAGCGCCGCCTCCGCCGCCAGCCGGTTGCCGCGGATCACGCCGTCCCAGTCGCCGAGGCGGGTGTAGATGTGGGTGGGCATGTGGAGCGCGTGCGGATTGCGCGGCGCCAGCGATTCGTACTTGTGCGTGATCTCCAGCAGCTCGCGCTCGCGGCCCGGGACGTCGTTCGCGTGCACGAGGTAGTGCATCGCACCGGGATGCTGCGGGTTCCTGCGGTAGACATCCAGCAGAATCGCCGCGGCGCGATCGGCGTGCTCGCGCGAGATGCGCGTGGGCGGCGTCGTGGCGAGATGCGCCAGCGCATAGAACGCCGCCACCTCCGGATCGTGCGGCAGCGATTCGTACGCGGCCTGCATCGCCTTCTCCCAGCGGCGGATGCGCAGCCAGTAATCGCTCGAGGAGGGCTCGAGGAAGAACGCCTCCGCCGCGTCGATGAACCGCCGCTCCCGCTCCGTCGGCGCCCCGAGCGCCTTCGCCTGCGCCACCTCGTTCCACCCCCGCTGCAGCGCCTCCGGCCCGGGCCGCGTCGGCCACAACGGCTGGAACAGCGTCATCGCGATCCCCCAATGCGCCATCGCGCACTGCGGATCGGTGGCCACCACTTTCTCGAACGCGAGCCGCGCCTGCGGATACGTCATGTGATGCAGGATCGCCATCGCCTGCGTGAACTCGTGCTGCGCCTGCGGCGAGCAACTGACCGGAAACTCGACGACACCCAGCTCATGGCCGGCGTGGGCTCCGTGATGGGATGTCGCCTGAGCACAACCCATCGCACCAGCCACCAACGCGACCGCCGCCACACTCACCACAAACTTCATCATGACGGCGATTCTACGATGGGGCGCTACGCAAACCACACCAGCGCGGCGATGGCGAAGAAGACCACCCACGACAGATGCCGTCCGCGCGAAATGACCAGCGACATGACGCCGCAGAGCGCAAACGTCACGGCGATGATGCGGCCGATCGTGCGCAGCTCCTCGGCGGCCACGGACGACGCCAGCACGACGAGCAGCGCCGCGAAGCCGAACGCCAGCACCGACATGATGTGCCACGCCAGCCGCAACGTCCGCCGCGTGAACTCATGGCGCCGAAAGAGCTCGGGCAGGTTCCCGCGCCGGAAGAGCCGCATGAGGATGTAGCGCTCCCCGAGGTACGAATGGGCGATACCGAGGAACGCGGTCAGGACGGCGGCGATGACGAGTGGCGTATTCATCCTGCCCGTCCTATACGTCCCATTTGTCCTATTCGTCCTATTCGTCCCATCGGTCTCCGTTGAATGGGACCGATAGGACTGATAGGACCTATAGGACTGATAGGACAACCCCACGCGCCCTACCTTCGCGGTGCATCCTCGCGCAGCAGGTACTTCCCCACGTACAGCATCGTGGCGACGCGCCGCAGCATCGGTTCGCCGTAGTGCTCCCCGTCCGCGAAGTCGCCGCGGCGGGCCCAGTCCTCGGCTGCCCGCAGAAACGTCTGCGTCGACTTGGTCTGGAAGTGATCGCCTTCGAGGCAGTCCTCATAGCGACTCTCGCAGTTGTGCTTCGTCGTTTCGCAGTCGGCGCGCAGCGCCGACAGGAAACGGATGAACGTCGTCTCGTCCTCAACCTCGGACAGCAAATCCCTCAGCGGCTTGGCCATGCGTTCTCTCCCTGGCGCGGCATTCTAGCCGCCGATTCACCCCGCCCCCGCCGCATCCTCCAGCCACGCGGTGCAATTCGGCGTCGTGCCCACGGCTTTGCGGAACCATGCCTCCGCCACCTGCAGCGCCGGCGGCTGCGCCGGCAGCCCGAGATACGTGAGGACGAACGACGCGCGCTCCAGCCCGCCTGCGACGACCAGTGCTGCTCGCGCAGCACGACGTCCGCTTCGTCGGTGTAAACGCGGCTGAGGTCCGGCATCCGCAGCCGCAACGCCGCAATCGCCGCCACGCGCGGCGCCACGTGACGGTCCGCTTCCGACTGCATGCGCACGGCAATCGAATGCACCGCCTGCAGGCAGCGCAGGTGTTCCGGTTCGCGCAGGCGCGCCTGCAACGCGGCCACTTCGCGGTCGGTGAGCAACAGCAGCGGCAGGATGCCGAACGGCTTCGCCTTGGCGTTACTCTCCGGCTCTGTGGCGGAGAGCCACGCGGCGTTGATGGCCTCGAACTGCACCCGATCCGCGAACGCATCGAGCTGCGCGAGGTTCTTCACAGGATCGTCCGGCCCGGGCGGCAACGCCGGAGCTTTCGTCGAGGGGCAGGAAAAAAGAAAGAGCGCCGCCAGCGCGACCAGCAACCGCATTGCAGGCATGGTAACCGGTGGGGTCAGGCGGAACGGCCGGGGGACGATAGGACGAATAGGACCTATAGGACGAATGGGACGAATAGGACCCCGCCCGCCCGAGCGGAGCCATTCGTCCTATTGGTCCTATAGGTCCTATTCGTCCTATCGGTCCTATCGTTCCCCGGCCCCGCGCACGGGGCTTTGAAACAGCACCATCGCGAAGGCCACCGCAAAGATCACGTAGATCACCGCGATCGCGATGAGTCCCACCGGCCTTGGCCCCTGCAGCGCGGCCTTCCCCAGCGCGAGCGCCCCAATGACGAAATGGGCCACGTTCCCCACCGCGAGGGGTCGGTTGTAAATGGCGCCAATGAGACTGCCGCGCGCCATCCAGTTGATCATCGCGAAGCCGAACAGCAGCGCCCCCGCAACCTGGACGAGCAACACGACCCCCTCGTCGCGCGCACCCAGCCGCGCCGCGATCTCCTGCGGCAGGAACGACGCGGCGATGCCGAGGAGACCCATGACGATGGCGCTGGCGGTGAGGAGGAGGTTGGTGTTCATGGATGGTTAACCACTCGAATTAGAGCAGCTTGGGAAGACCGAGGGCCGTCAGCAGAAGAAGCGACACCTTTCCGTACGCCAGCCGCGCCCGCAGCTCGCGCGGAGCCAGTCCCTCCACGGTTTAGCGAGCGCGATCACGCCGTTGACGCTATCGCCGAGGGTCCTGGCTCTCTAACCCGAAGAGCTCCTGCAGGAGCCTTTCGGACTCGGCCAGGCCTTCCTCGGTGAAGAGGACCGACTTGGCTTTGCCCACAGGATCCGAGATGTAGCCTTTCTCGTGAAGGCGATTCATCGCATCCCAGTCGAACCCTTTCCACACCCGGTATTCGTCGTGGAGTCCCAGGGACAGCAGAGCGAGAACAGCGCGATCAATCTTGTCGAGATCGAGTTTCATGACGGCCTCACGACATAGTTTACGGCGTCTTCAGAGTGGACTCCCGGACACGACACCCTCCAGCATCGCCAGACGCTGCTGCGGGTTGCCGTGCAGTTCCGCGATGCGCAGCGCGCCGCCGCCGAGCAGGTCGTATTCATCGGTGGTCACCAGCTCCACGAGGTGGTCGTTCATCAGCTGGCGCAGCTCGAGGTCTTCGTCTTCCGGGGCGTCGATGGCGTCGCGGCGGTTGAGGGGGAGGACGATCAGGAGGTCGAGGTGGGCGAGGCCGCGGGAGGCGAGCTCGATTGCCGGCTCGAGAAGCCTCGACGCCCGGTGGCGGGGATGGCGCTCGTCGAGGGCGAGGAGGTAGGCGATGAAGTCGAGGGGGCTGCGCTCGGCGAGCATCCGGGCGCCGGGGGCGTACTGCGCGAGCCGCTCCACGCTCACTTCGAGCTGGCGGTAGAAGTCGTCGGGGCCGGGGGCGGCGGAGAGCTCCTCGCCATGGAGCTCGGTGAGCCAGACGTAGGGCTCGGGCTCGTGGGTGTAGTCGCCGTGCGCGGCGAGGAAGTCTTCGATGAGGGTGCTCTTGCCGGAGCAGTGCGTGCCGGAAACGGCGATTCTCACCATGTGAAGGTAGCGCAGATCGGGCCGGGGGAACGATGGACCTATAGGACAGATAGGACCTATAGGAGCTGCGCAGCGCGGAGCATTCGTCCTATCGTTCCTACTTGTCCTCTTCCGGCGTCTTCTTCTTCCTCTTGCCCAGCTTGTTCATCTGCCGGAGGCGCTCGACGTGGGGGATGAGATCGGCGTGCTCCCGCTGGCGGACGAGCTGACGGGCGATGCCGTAGGCCTGCAGCGCCTTGAGGCCCATGCGGTGCCGGCGGATGAGGTTCGCGCAGCTGATGCCCAGGAGCAGCGTGCGTGCTTGCGCCTCGACCTCGCTCCACTCGCCCATTGACCTCATCTCCTTGAAGAGAGCGTCGGAGGTGCTGTCGAGCGCCTGATTGATCGTGGGGGACGCGCCGATGGTACTGATGGCCTCGACCACCCAGTCACGCTCGAGCGTCGAAGCGCGGCGCAGGGCGAGGATCTCGTCATTCGTCAGGATCTTGAAGTCGGGGATGCGCTCCGCGTAGGAACGAAGGAGCTGAATGAGCTCGTGAGGGTTGATCGGCTCTTGCGACGGCATGCAGACGTCTCCTCATCACTAATGGGGTGCGGTGATGAGCAGTATAGCCTCTCCTGATGAGTACGTCATAGGCTTTCGATGATCGAATCGGAGGCTGATGATGTTTGGATCAGAGGCCGATGATGAATGTATCAGCCGTCGATGATCTATTTATCAGAAGCTGATGATGAATCTATCGGAGGCATCTGACGTAGCGAATGGCGGCGTCTATCAAAATGGATGAATGCGCATGATGCAAAGGATGAAGGCCTCTATCGTTTACATCGGAGGCGAGTGATCTCGTCATCGGGCCGCGATGATGGAGAGGATAGGCGCGCCTATCGAATTCGACAGACGGCTGCGATCAGAACGACGGCACGACACGACGAAGAGGACGGAACTGTTCGTCCTCTTCGTCTAGCGCTGTCAGCCGCGCTACTTGCCCATGTTCTTCAGTTTGCTCAGGAGATCACCGCCGACGAGGTTGTCCGCGGCGTCGAGCACCTTGCGGATCATGTGCAGCACGTCTTCGTCGCCGCTCCAATGCTCGCGCAGGACCTCCACGTCGGTGTCGCCGATCATGCGGTTGAGCATGTAGACGGCGAACACGAGGTCGTCGAGGTAACCGATCGGGCCGACGAAGCCCTCGGGGATGATGTCGAAGGGGAAGAAGTAGTACGCGAGGCCGCTGCCGAGCAGCATCTTGTTCTTGCTGTTGACGCGGGGGTCGTTCACGAGGCGCCAGAGCAGCATGAACGTGTCGGGGACGAGGAGCAGGTAGTCGCCGAACTTCTCGAGCTTGCCCCCCTTCGTCTCGAGGTAGTTGCGGATGCTGTCGCGCACGCGGTCGTAGAAGCGCTGGGCGCGATCCTGGCTCACCGGGTCCGCCATCGAGGCGCTTTCTTCGAAGTTGTCGTCCATCTCATTTGCCATTGAAGCCTCCGTCGGGCGGCATGTCCGCTCCACCTCGGCCGAGAGTGACGGACAGCCCTCCATCGATGATCCAGACCTTCTGGATGTCTGCGGAGACGAAAGGTGGCAAAAAGCGGTCCAGCGAGATGACGAACGTCGCCGGCTCCTTGTACTCGACCACGTCTTTCGGGATCTGCGACTTGAAGATGTCGAGCAGGATGGTCGGGACGGCGAACCGCCCGGCGTTGATCTTCGCCAGCGGCACGTAGATGGTGGTGCCGCGGGCGTAGATGTGCCGGACTTCCACCGTGAACGGGACGAGGAGGAACTTGCGCACGGTCCCGGTGGCGCGAATGACGCCATTCTCGAACGCGACGTCGAGCGTCTCGATGGGCGGTTTCCCGGCGATCATGGCGCGCGCCATCTCCGCGATCTTCGTCCCGTCGACGCGGATTTCGAGCGAGTCCCATTCGATCAACTTTTTCATCTGCTCACTGTATTATCCGCGCCGTGCCGAAACGGACCGATCTCAAAAGCATTCTCATCATCGGTTCCGGCCCCATCGTCATCGGTCAGGCAGTCGAATTCGACTACTCCGGTACACAGGCTTGCAAAGCGCTGAAGGACGAGGGTTACCGGATCATCCTCGTCAATTCGAACCCGGCGACCATCATGACGGATCCGGAGTTCGCCGACGCGACGTACATCGAGCCGCTGACGCCGGAGTCGCTGGAGCGGATCATCGAGCGGGAGAAGCCGGACGCGATCCTCCCCACCGTCGGCGGGCAGACCGGCATCAACCTGGCGATGGCGCTCTACGAGAACGGCGCGCTCGAGCGCCACGGCGTGGAGCTGATCGGCGCGAACTACGACGCGATCAAGACCGCCGAGGACCGCCAGCTCTTCAAGGAGACGATGCAGCGCATCGGCGCCGAGGTGGCGAAGTCGCGGCATTGCGGCAACGTGCCGGAGGCGGAGGAGTTCGCCGCCCAGATCGGCTATCCGCTCGTCATTCGCCCCTCCTTCACCCTCGGCGGCTCCGGCGGCGGCATCGCGTACAACGTCGAAGAGCTGCGCTCGATCGTGGCCCGCGGCGTCGAGCTCTCCCCCGTCGGTCACGTGCTCGTCGAAGAGTCGGTGATCGGCTGGAAGGAGTTCGAGCTCGAGGTCATGCGCGACCGCGCGGACAACGTGATCATCGTCTGCTCGATCGAGAACTTCGACGCGATGGGCGTGCACACCGGCGACTCGATCACGGTCGCGCCGCAGCAGACGCTGACGAACGGCGAATACCAGGCGATGCGCGACGAGGCGATGAAGATCATTCGCGCGATCGGCGTGGAGACCGGCGGCTCGAACATCCAGTTCGCCGTCGATCCGAAGACCGGCCGCCGCCTCGTCATCGAGATGAACCCCCGCGTCTCCCGCTCCTCCGCGCTCGCCTCGAAAGCGACCGGCTTCCCGATCGCGAAGTTCGCGGCGAAGCTGGCGGCGGGCTACACGCTCGACGAGATCCCGAACGACATCACGAAGAAGACGCCGGCGTCGTTCGAGCCGTCCATCGACTACGTGGTGGTGAAGATCCCGCGCTTCTCCTTCGAGAAGTTCCCGAACACGCCGCAGCTGCTCAGCTTCTCGATGCAGTCGGTCGGCGAGTCGATGGCCATCGGGCGTACGTTTTCCGAGGCGCTGCAGAAGGGGTTGCGGTCGCTGGAGATCGGCGTGGCCGGCCTCGAAACGCGCAACTCTCCTCGGGAGAAGCTGCCCGAGCTGCTGCGCACGCCGACACCGGACCGCATCTTCGCGGTGGGCGATGCGCTGCGCGCGGGGATGACGGTCGACGAGATCTACGCGCTGTCGCACATCGACCCGTGGTTCCTGCGCGAGATGCGCACGATCGTCGAGCTGGAACAGAAGACGGCGCAGACCGGCGTCTCGGTGCCCAACGACGAGAGCTCGGCGGGCGGCGTGCCGCTGCGCCGGCTGAAGCGCGCCGGCTTCTCCGACCGGCAGCTCGCGAAGCTGACGAACCGCACGGAAAAGGAGCTGCGCGACCTGCGGCACGCGGCCGGGCTGCGCCCCGTCTACAAGCGCGTCGACACGTGCGCGGCGGAGTTCGAAGCCTCGACGCCGTACCTCTACTCGACGTACGAGCAGGAGAACGAGGCCAACCCGACGGACCGCCGCAAGGTGCTGATCCTCGGCTCCGGGCCGAACCGCATCGGGCAGGGCATCGAGTTCGACACCTGCTGCGTGCACGCGTCGTTTGCGCTGCGCGAGGCGGGCTTCGAGACGATCATGCTGAACTGCAATCCGGAGACGGTGTCGACGGATTACGACACGTCTGACCGCCTGTACTTCGAGCCGCTGACGCTCGAGGACGTGCTGGAAGTGGTGGAGCTGGAGAAGCCCGAGGGCGTCATCGTGCAGTTCGGCGGGCAGACGCCGCTGAAGCTGGCGAAGGCGCTGCAGGAAGCGGGCGTGCCGATGTGGGGCACGTCGGTGGATTCGATCGACGTGGCCGAGGACCGGGAGCGCTTCGGGGAGCTGGTGCGGGAGCATCACATCCTCGTGCCGGCGAACGGCACCGCGGTGAACGAGCCGGAAGCGCTCGAAGTGGCCAACCGCATCGGCTACCCCGTCATCGTCCGCCCCTCGTACGTCCTCGGCGGCCGCGCGATGGCGATCGTGTACGACGACGAGGCGCTGCGCAGCTACATGGCGCGCGCGGTGGAAGCGGCGCCCGGGCATCCGATCCTCATCGACCGCTTCCTCGAGGACGCGATCGAGATCGACGTCGACGCGATCTCCGACGGCACCGACGTGGTGGTCGCCGGCGTGATGGAGCACATCGAGCTGGCGGGGATTCACTCCGGCGATTCGACGACGATCATCCCGCCGTACATCATCGGCGCGCGCGAGCAGGACCGCATCCGCCGCCGCACGGTGGAGCTGGCGAAGGCGCTGAACGTGATCGGCTTGATGAACGTGCAGTACGCGATCTTCCAGGGCGACCTGTACGTGCTGGAAGTGAATCCGCGCGCCTCGCGCACGATCCCGTACGTGTCGAAGGCGACCGGCGTGTCGTTCGCGAAGATCGCCGCGCGTGTCATGGCCGGCGAGACGCTGCGCCAGCTCGGCCTGACGGCGGAGCCGCGCGTGCACGGCTACTTCGTCAAGGCGCCGGTGTTTCCGTTCAACCGCTTCCCCCGCGAGGACACGCTCCTCGGGCCGGAGATGAAGTCGACCGGCGAAGTGATGGGCTCATCTCCGCAGTTTGGCGAGGCGTACGCGAAGGCGCTCCTCGGCGCCGGCGTGAAGCTGCCGCGCGGCGGCACCGCGTTCATCTCGGTCAACGACAACGACAAGCGCCCCTTGGTGGCGCAACTGGCGAAGGAGCTGTCGTCGTTCGGCTTCGCGATCATCGCGACGTCGGGCACGAAGGAGTTCCTCGTGCGGAACGGCGTCACGGCGGCGCTCGCGGAGAAGGTGCACGAAGGACGGCCGAACGTGGTCGACCGCATGATCAACGGCGAAGTGACGCTGGTGATCAACACCCCGCTGGGCAAGAGCGCCTTCTTCGACGACACGTACATCCGCCGCACCGCGCTGCAGATGAACATCCCGTGCATCACGACGCTGTCCGCGGCGAGTGCCTGCGTGGATGGGATCCGCGCGCTGCGCGATGGGGTGAGTACGTTTGCGTCGCTGCAGGAGCAGCATCGGGCGAAGTAGCGCGGGGAACGATGGGACCACGACGCGAACCTTCCCCGGCGTTGAGCCGGGGACCGGCGCATGTCCCCCTGTGTCATCCCGAATCCCTCCGTATGGGGGGAAGGGCGGAGGAGGAGGGTGAGGGATCTGTGTGGGGGAACCACAGCGCAACGATGCCGTCACCTTCCCCCGCACAGATCCCTCACCCACCTTCCCCACCCACGCCCCCGTACGGTGGGATTCGGGATGACACATGGGGGGACATGCCCACGCCCCACACCGGGGAACGACAGGACCGATAGGACGAATAGGACCTATAGGACAGATGGGACGGCAGTAGCCCGCAGTTGTCCTATACGTCCTATAGGTCCTATTTGTCCTACAGGTCCTATCGATGCTGCCTACAGCACCACGACGGTCAACCGTGCGATCGCCAGGTCGGTCTTGTAGAGAGAGATCGCGCGGATCGAGTACGGGAAGCGTTTGGCCGCGGCGGAGGGCTCGACGGCGCCGGACATCTGGCGGTGAGGGCGTGCGCCGCCGGGCTTGTGGGTGCGGAAGACGGCCTGGGTGAAGGGGGTGTTGCCGCGCTCGAATTCGATGACGACTTCTTCGACCGTCACGTCCGTGCCGCCGAAGTAGCGGAAGTCCCATTCGATGCCTTCGCCGACGCGAAGGGTGATCTCTTCGGGCTGGACGATGACGTAGGTGCGGCCGGCGGTCTGTTCGAAGTCGACGCGCACGGGGATGGTGCGGGTGGTGAAGGGGAGGACGTCCTCTTCACGGATGAGGCGGTCGGAGGACGCCGGCGGAGCGGCGACGGCGGACGGGGCTTCGGCTCGCGGCGGCGCGGGGATGAACGAGGCGGCGCGCGGCTTCTCCGAGGTGAGCCAGGACGCGGCCGGGGCTCCGCTGGACGTGACTTTGAGTCGCGGGCGGCGGGTGCGCTTCTCGGCCACGGGTGCCGGTGCAGCGGGGACTTTCGGCGCGACGGGCGCCGAGGGGAGTGTGGTCGGGGGAACGGCGGCGGGCTTGAGCGCGGGCTTCGGAGCTTTCACCGCGGCCGGTGCTTTGGCGGCGGCTTTCGGCGCCGGGACCGGCTTGGCCGCGACGACAGCCTTGGTGGCGGTCTTCGTCGCGGCTTTGACCGCGGTCTTCGCGGCTTTCGCCGCGACGGCCGGCTTCTTCGTCACGGCGGCTTTGGTCTTCGCGGTGACGGCTTTGGCGACTTCCTTGACCTTCCTGACCGCGGCCTTGGCGGCCTTGACCGGTTTGGAGGCGACCTTCCTGCCCGACTTGGCGGCTGCTTTCGCGGCTGCCGCGGCGGAGGACCTGGCGGTCGCGGCCGTGGGCTTCACGCCGCCCTTGCCCTTCGCCGCCGGCGCCGGTTTGGCTTTCGCCTTCGGCGCCGGTTTGGCCGGCCTGGGAGCTGGCTTCGCGGACTTGACTGGTTTTGCTGGCTTTGCGGCTCGAGCTGCGGGGGCGGCCGGCTTCTTCGCCGTCGCCTTCTTCGCGGCTTTGACCACAGCGTTCTTCACGCGAGCCGCGACTTTGGCCGCACCTTTCCTGCCAGCGGCCGTCTTTTTCACCTGAGCCTTTGCCATCGAGCCCCTCTCCGCCGTCCTACACCTGAAAAATGGATGGCGCAATATAGCAGCCGACCCCCGGTTCCGCTAGAGGACGGCTGTGAAAGGCGCATCGATACGAGGCGTTTTCCGTTTTCCGTTGTCCGTTTTCCGTGCTTCGCGCGGCGACCCGTCGCGTAGCGGAGCACGGACCACGGACAACGGACCACGGAAAACGCGTCAGAAGACGGGGTTCACGGCGAACCCGCCGTCCACGGCGATGCACTGGCCGGTGATGTAGGAGGCGGCGGGCAGGCAGAGGAACGCGGCCAGGCCGGAGACTTCCTCCGGTTCGCCGATGCGGCCCATCGGGGTGGCGGCCAGGATCTTCCCCAGACGGACGGGGTCCTGCAGGACCGGCTCCGCGAGCGGGGTGCGGATGTACCAGGGGGCGATGGCGTTGACGCGGATGCCGTCCTTGGCCCACTCCCCTGCCAGCACCTTGGTCAGGTGCGCCACCGCCGCCTTGGTCATGGCGTACGGGAGGCCGGTGCCGAGGTGGCGGAAGGCGGCGATGGAGATGATGTTGATGACGCTCGCGTTGCCGGACGCCTTTAATAGAGGATGCGCCAGACGGCAGAGCTCGAAGACGGAGTCCATATTGGTCTCGCGCACGCGCTCGTACTCCTCGTACGTGTAGTCGACCGACGCCTTACGGATATTGGTGCCGGCGTTGTTGACGAGGATGTCGAGGCGGTCCAGCCCGGCGAAGATGCGCTGCCGGTCGGCGGCACGGCTGACGTCGGCGGAGATGCCGTCCGGGTTGTCGCGCGCGACGCCGATGACCGTGGCGCCGAAGCGGCGGAGCTCCTCCGCGATCGCGAGGCCGATGCCTTTGGTGGCGCCGGTGACTAAGGCGGTTTTGCCGGTGAGGGTCCAGTGGGTCATGCGTTGTCCGTTTTCCGTTGTCCGTTTTCCGTGCTCCGCTGCACGTTGGCTCGCCGAGCGAAGCACGGACAACGGACAACGGACAACGGACAACGCGTCAGCTAGCCGATCTCCGTTTTCAGCACATCGCGTAGTTCTTCCGCCACGCGTTTGATCTGCTCGGCGTCTTCGCCTTCGACCATCACGCGCACCTTGTTCTCGGTGCCGGAGTAGCGGACGAGGATGCGGCCGCGGCCGGCGAGCTCCTGCTGGGCTTTGGCGTAGGCGTCCTGGTAGCGGGGCAGGCTTTCGAGCGGCGGCTTGGAGGCGACCTTCTCGTTGAGCAGGAGCTGCGGCATGGGGTCGAAGGTGTGGAGCCTGGAGAACGGCTCGCGCGATTCGGAGAGGACGTGGCCGAAGACGAGGGCGGTGTGGATGCCGTCGCCGGTGGTGTGGACGGCGAGGTCGATGATGTGGCCGGATTGCTCGCCGCCGAGGAGGGCGCCGCGCTCGATCATCATCTCGAGGACATATTTGTCGCCCACGTTCGCCCGGCAAAGCTCGATCCCCTCGGACGCGAGCTGCTTCTCGAAGCCGAGGTTGGACATGACCGTGGTGACGACGCAGCCGTTCTTCAGGTCGCCGCTGCGCTTGAGCCAGTGGGCCCAGAGATAGATGATCTCGTCGCCGTCGCGGATCTTGCCGGCGTCGTCGGCGAAGATGGCGCGGTCGGCGTCACCGTCGAAGGCGACGCCAAAGTCAGCGTGATGGGAGACGACTTCCTGCGCGAGGCGCTCGGGGTGGAGCGCGCCCGACTGCTCGTTGATGTTGCGGCCGGTCGGCGCGTCGTTGATCACGACGACCTCCGCTCCGGCACGCCGGAACACCTCGGGGCCGATGCGGTACGCGGCGCCGTGGCCCGCGTCGAGAACCACCTTGCGTCCCTTGAGCGCGCTGGGAGGGACGCCGGAGATGAGGAAGCGCTCGTATGCCTCGATGAGCTCGGGATGGTCGGCGAGCTGGGTGCCGTCGACGGAGACGTCCTCGCGGCGGATGGCGCGGAGCTCGTCCTCGATCTCCTCCTCGATGGCGTCGGCGAGCTTCATGCCGTCGTGCCCGAAGATCTTGACGCCGTTGTCCTCGAACGGGTTGTGCGAGGCGGAGATGGAGAGGCCGGCCGCGGCGTCGCTGGTGCGGCAGAGGTAGGCCACGCCGGGCGTGGGGATGACGCCGATGTAGACGGGCTCGCCGCCGCCGGCTTCGATGCCGCTGGCGAGCGCGCCGGCAATCCCGGGGCCGGACTCGCGTGTGTCCATCCCCATGAGGATCCGCGGACGTGCACCGTTGGTCTGCAGGCGATGCGCGAGCGCTTCGCCGAGGGCGTACATCGTGGGTGGATCGAGCGGATACTCATGCGCCCTGGCGCGAATGCCATCCGTTCCGAAGAGGACTCTCATTGATCGGTCTCGTTTTCTGGCGACTGTGTCGTCGTGGTGGTCGTGGTCGTGGTGCCGGTGGTATCGGTGCCGGTGGTGTCGGTGGACGCCGGCCGATTGGGTCCGAACTCGGCCAGTACGGGCACCGTGACCTGCGTCTGGAGAGGCGAGATCACACGTACGAGCGGTGAGTCGGAAACGACGGCGACGGTCGTGGTGAACGTCCCCGTGCGGCTGGTCATGATAATGCGTTCGGTGGCGACTTCGCTGAGTTTGAGGATCTGCGACTCGGGGCCGCTGACGAGGGCGCGATCGGGCTGAACCGTGGGATCGCCGATGTTGTAGCCGAGCGGCGGCGCACCGGCGAGGAACGGACGGATGGGGACGGCGCGCTGGCGCACCTCTTCGACGCGGAAGCGGAACTTGTTGGGCTCGATGGCGAAGACCTCGACGTCGGGTGGGACGTTGATGGCCTGCGGCCGGAGGGTGATGGTGACCTCGCCGGCCGCGGCGAGCCAGGAGAGGTCGACCGGCACCTCGAGGTTCTGCGAGGAGACGCCGCGGAGCTCGGAGACGCGGCCGCGCAGGCGGACGTCGACGGTCTCGGGGACGGGCGTGGTGATGAGGAACTTCGGCGGGACGGAGACGAGCGAGACGGGCGCGGCGAAGGTGCGCTCGCTCGTGCGCTCGCGCCGCGGCGCGGAGACGAAGATCCAGAGGATCGCGGCGAGGAACAGCGCGACGAGCTTCAGTCCGAGGTTCTTCATCGTGCCCACTCCCGCAGCCGCTGTTCGAGCGCGGCGTGCTCGAGGTTCTCGTGCAGCGTGCCGTCGAAGGCCGCGGCGGTGGAGCCATTTTCTTCGGAGATGACGATGACGAAGGCGTCGCTCTCTTCGCTGAGGCCGAGGGCGGCGCGGTGGCGGGTGCCGTGGGCGAGCTTCGGATCGGGGATGGCGGTCAGCGGCAGGAAGACATTCGCGGCGATGATGCGGTTGCCGCGAATGAGCGCCGCGCCGTCGTGCAGCGGACCGTCGGGGGTGAAGATGGCCACGAGGAGCTCGGTGGTGAGGACGGCGTCGAGCGGCTTCGCCACGTCGGCCCAGACGCGCAGCGACTGCTTCCCTTCGATGGCGATGAGGGCGCCGATGCGCTTGGCCGCGAGGATGTCGCAGGCGCCGAGGATGAGGTCGAACGGGATCGGTGAGCTGTCGCGGCGGAAGAGCGCGACGAGGGGGTTGGTGCCCATGCGTGCGAGCGCGCGGCGGATCTCCTGCTGGAAGAGGATGATCACGGCGAACGGCAGGTAGAAGAGGATCTGCCGCGAGATGGCTTCGAGCGCGGGGAGATCGAAGGCGCGGGCGATGAAGAAGCTCGACCCGAGGAGCATGAGGCCGATGGAGATCTGCATCGCGCGGGTGCCGCGGATGAGGGCGAGGATGTTGTAGATGATGAGCGCGACGATCAGGACATCGACGAGGTCGCGCCACCCGAACTGGAGGTACTGGAGGCGGTCGAGCAGCGTCACGCGGCGCCTCCGGCGGCTTTGCGTTGTCCGTTGTCCGTTGTCCGTGGTGCTGCGCGATCGCCGTCAGGACGTTGAGAAAGTCGACCGTTGGTCTCACGTCGTGGACTCGGATGATCTGGGCGCCGCCTTCGAAGGCGGCGGCGACGGCGGCGAGGGAGCCGTGCATTCTTGCGGCTCCGCCGGGCTGACCGGTGAGGTGGCCGATGAAGGCTTTGCGCGAGGCGCCGATCACCAGCGGCGCGAGCCGCGTGTACTCCTCGCAGCGGGCGAGGATCTGGAGGTTGTGGTCGAACGTCTTGCCGAAGCCGATACCGGGATCGATGAGGATGTTCTCCGGTTTCACGCCGGCGGCGATGGCTGCGTCGCGCCACTGGGCGAGCTCGTGGATCGTGTCGGTGACGACGTCGTCGTAGACGGGGTTGTGCTGCATCGTGCGCGGCTCGCCGCGCATGTGCATGAGGATCACGGGGACGCCGGTCCTCGCCGCGAGCGGCCGCATGCCGGGATCGCGTGCGAGGGCGCCGACGTCATTGATGACGTTCGCCCCGGCCTTCAGCGCCGCCTCGGCCACGGCGGCCTTCATGGTGTCGATGGAGATGGTGACGCTGCTGCGCTTGCGCAGTTCCTCGATCACGGGGAGGACGCGGTCCAGCTCCACTTCAGCGCTGACGCCCTCGGAACCGGGCCGCGTGGATTCGCCGCCGATGTCGATGATGGCGGCGCCGTCGGCCTCCATCTGCAGCGCGGCCTCGACCGCGCGGGTGCGGTCGAAGTGGACGCCGCCATCGGAGAACGAGTCGGGCGTCACGTTCAGGATGCCCATCACGCGCGGCGTTGACACGGCGGTCACTTTATCTCAGGTGGTGCGGGGGGAACGATGGGTACGGCCGTTGTCCGTTGTCCGTTTTCCGTTGTCCGTGCGGTCTGCCTCCATGCGGCGCAGCACGGAAAACGGACAACGGACAACGGACAACGCGCTAGACGTCCCGTTCCCTCACGATGCTGGCGCCTAGTGCATTCAGCCGTTCGTCGATGCGTTCGTAGCCGCGGTCGATCTGGTGGACGTTGTGGATGATGCTCTCCCCTTTCGCGCAGAGGGCGGCCAGCAGCAGGGCCATGCCGGCGCGGATGTCGGGACTGGAGATCTCGGAGCCGTGCAGGCGGGCGCCGCCGACGATGATGGCGCGGTGCGGATCGCACAGGATGATGCGCGCGCCCATGCCGATCAATTTGTCGGTGAAGAAGAGGCGCGATTCGAACATCTTCTCGAAGATCATCACCGTCCCCTCGGACTGCGTGGCGATGATGATCATGATCGAGAGGAGGTCGGCCGGGAAGAGCGGCCACGGGCCGTCGTCGATCTTGGGGACCGCGGCGCCGATGTCGTAGCGAACCCGCAGCTCCTGGTTCTTCGGCACGCGGATGTTCCTTCCCTCCGTGATGACGTCGACGCCAAGCTTCTCGAGCATGTGGCGCACGGCGTACATGTGCTCGGGGACGGCGTCCTCGATGAGCAGCTCGCTGCGGGTGACCGCGGCGAGGCCGATGTAGGAGCCGACCTCGATGTGATCGCTGGCGATGTGGTACTCGCCGCCGTGAAGCGACTCGACCCCTTTGATGCGCAGGGAGTTGGTGGAGATGCCGTCGATCTGCGCGCCGAGGCCGTTGAGGAAGTGGCAGAGGTCCTGGACGTGCGGCTCGGCGGCGGCGTTATAGATGAGCGTGTCGCCCTCGGCGAGGACGGCAGCCATGATCGCGTTCTCGGTGGCGGTGACGGACGCCTCGTCGAGGAACATGTTCTTGCCGCGCATGGTGCGCGCTTCCATGCGGTACTCGTGTGCCGAGACCTCGATCTGCGCGCCGAGGGCTTCGAGCGCGAGGAGGTGGGTGTCGACGCGGCGGCGGCCGATGGCGTCGCCACCGGGCTTGGCCACGGCCACGCGGCCGCAACGCGCGAGCAGCGGACCAGCGAGCAGGATCGACGCACGGATCTTGCGCGAGAGGTCGGGATCGGGATCGCAGGAGATCTCGCCCTTCGCGGTGATGCGGACGACATTGGCCTCCAGCCGCTCGACGGTGGCGCCGAGTCCTTCGAGGATCTGCAGCATGACGCGGACATCCTGGATGTCCGGCAGGTTGCGGAGGACGATCGGGTCGTCCGTGAGGAGGCAGGCCGCGAGGATCGGCAGCGCCGCATTCTTGTTACCGCCGGGACGGATCGTCCCCTCGAGACGCCGGCCACCTTCGACTATGAAACGTTCCATCGCCATTTGGGCGCGGATTGTATCTGGAAGAGGGGCGTTGTCCGTTTTCCGTTGTTCGTTTTCCGTGCTGCGTCCGGCGGCACTCCTCGCGAAGCGCAGCACGGACAACGGAAATCGGACCACGGAAAACGAGCTGCGCCATGCAACCCCTGCTACCATCACCATCAATGATCGTCGCCCCGCTGAGCTCGGGCAGTGCCGGCAATTCGTACTACTTCGAGAGCGACGGCACCGCCATCCTCGTCGACGCCGGCCTGGGTCCGCGGGAGACGAAGAAGCGGCTGGAGCAGGTCGGGCGCGACATCCACAAGCTCGCCGGAATCGTGCTCACGCACGAGCACTCCGATCACATCCACGGCGCGGAGAAGATCTCGCGGAAGTACGAGATCCCGCTCTATCTGACGAAGGGGACGCTCGCCGCCTCACGGATCGATGAGAACGAGACGAAGACGGTCGTGTTCCAGAACGACACGTCGTTCACGATCGGCGAGCTGCAGGTGCACGCGCGGCGGACGATCCACGACGCAGCGGATCCGGCGTGCTTCGTCATCGAGGCTCGCGACGGCACGCGCGTCGGGCTCGCCAGCGATCTCGGCTATGTGGACGAGCCGGTGCTCCAGCATCTCAGCGGCTGCGACGGGCTCTTCTTCGAGTCGAACCACGATCTGGACATGCTGCGCATGGGGACGTACCCGTGGTCGCTGAAGCGGCGGATCATGTCCCGCTTCGGACATCTGTCGAACGACGAATCGATGAGCGCGGTGCAGCGGATGATCGGCGCGGAGCTGAAGACGCTCTGCCTGATCCACCTGTCACAGAAAAATAACCACGAGTCGATCGTGCGCGACATGGCCTCGCGCGTGGTGAAACGGACCGGCGCGAGGCTCGACCTGAGCATCGCCAAGCAGTTCGAAGCGACCGGCGTGTACGACATCGCGCGCAAGGGTCCGCGCGCGTCGCAACTGTCGCTGTTCTAGACGGTTGCGCCCCGGCTGTTCGGGCTATGATTCGCCCGATGAAAGTCACCGTCACTGTCGAGCTCAAGCCTTCCGTCCTCGACCCTCAGGGCAAAGCCATTCAGCACTCGCTCAACTCTCTCGGCTTCGCCGGCGTGGAAGATGTGCGCGTCGGGAAACTGTTTCGATTGACGCTAGCGGAAAGTGGGCAGCCACGAGAGCAAGTCGAATCGCAGCTTCGGCAGATGTGCGAAAAGCTCCTGGCCAACACGGTCATCGAAAACTTCTCCTACACTCTCGAGGAGTAATTCGGACATCCCCGTGCTGCTCACTGCCTCCGCGGCATGATCCTCTGCATGCGTAAGCTCCTCGCCGTACTGGCTCTGGCTGTCTCCGCTGTCGCGCAACAGCCGCCGCAGGCGCTGACGGCTGTCTCCACGCGCGACCAGAAGATCGTGAAACGCTGGAACCTGCCGGGCGATCCGCGCGGCGTGGCGATCGGCAAGGACGGCACGCTCTACGTCGGCCTCGCGGAGCCGCAGGCGGTGATCGCCGTCGATCCGAAGACCGGCGCGATCAGGAAGCGGCTGGTGCTCGACTCGGCCGAGATCGCGTCGACGAAAGAGCTGGTCACGATGCGTACGAACGCGGAGCGCACGCGGCTCTACATCGCGAACGGCAGCGACGAAAGCGCGACCATCCTCTCCCTCCCCGACCTCGCCGTCATCCGCGAGATCACGATGGAGGGGGAAGCGATCCGCGACATCCTCCCCGATCCGGCCGGACGCTACCTCTATCTACTCGGGCGCGACGTGCACGTCTTCGACATCGACGGGCAGACCAACCTGCGCACCATCGAGCTGGATAACCCGATGGCGATCACGACGACGTCGACGGGGGCGCAGTTCGCGGTCATCGCGACCGAGGATTACGGCAGCGCGAAAGCGACGTCGGTGGCGATCTACGATCCGGCGAACAATTTCGCCGAGGTGACGCGGGAGCCCATGCAGACCGACAAGCCGATCGAAGGGGCGATGTTCGCGGCCGGCGATCGCGCCCTCATCGCCTTCGGACGGGAGTACCTGTACGAGAAGGCGGTCGTCTCGCGTCCGGCGAAGACGCTACAGGGCGGCACGAACGGCGACAGGATGCGCGTGGCATTCGACTTCGGCGACTTCGTGAACAGCGACCGGATCTGCTTACCCGAGGGGAGCGGACCGCAGGTGGCGACGACCGGCGCGGCGAGCGAACAGCTCTTCTACGCCGAGCGGCGGTGCAGCGTGGGCGCGGGGTTCTCGGGCTCGCAGCGGCGGGTGACGCCGGCCTCGCTGTACGGGGTGAACGCGTACGCGCTGGTGTACGACGCGTCGACGAACACGCTGGTGGCGACGGACCGCGCGGGGTTTCTGACGGTGTACAAGGTGCCGCGCGCGGCGGTGGTGAAGTAGCCAATCGCAAGATAGACTCGGACTATGAAATTCGGCATCGTTCTCCTTCCCGGCTCGAACTGCGATCACGATGCGATGCACGTGACCAAGGACGTCCTCGGCGCTGACGCGGAGTTCCTGTGGCACAAGGACACGGACCTCAAGGGCGCGGACTGCGTGATCATCCCCGGCGGCTTCGCGTACGGCGATTACCTGCGCGCGGGAGCGCTGGCGAAGTTCGCGCCGGTCATGGAGCCGATCCGGCGTCACGCCGCGCAGGGAGGACTGGTCCTCGGGATCTGCAACGGCTTCCAGGTGCTGACGGAAGTGGGGCTGCTGCCGGGCGCGCTGATGCGCAACGAGCATCTGCGCTTCGTCGCGCGCGACGTGCACATCCGGACCGAGGAGATCGACACGCCGTTCACGAACCAGATGGTCACGGGGCAAGTGGTCCGCGTGCCGGTGGCGCACGGCGAAGGGAACTACTTCGCCGACGAGGCGACGCTGGATGCGCTGGAACTGAACCGCCAGGTGATCTTCCGCTACTGCGACGCCGACGGCCGCGTGACGGGCGAAGCGAACCCGAACGGATCGGCGCGGAACATCGCGGGGATCTGCAACGCGCAACGGAACGTGCTGGGGCTGATGCCGCACCCGGAACGGTGTTCGGAATCGATCCTGGGCAACGCGGACGGGCTGCTGGTGTTCAAGTCGATCGCGCAGGCGTTCGCGCGGGCGTAGTAGCCGGGGGACGATAGGACCTATAGGACGAATAGGACCTATAGGACAGATGGGACCCGCCCGCCCGTGCAAGATGGACGCTACGCCACCCGAAATTACCAAGATGGTCAAACAGGCGCGTGGTTTCAGCGCCGGCCCGGCTGTTTTATTCGTCCCATAGGTCCTATTTGTCCTATTCGTCCTATTCGTCCTATCGTTCCCCTCAGTAGCGCATGGACAGCGGGATGCGCGTTTCGACGTTGCCGATCGTGGGGACTTCCTTCGAATAGCGCAGGACGCGGCCATCCACCACCCACTTCCCTTCCGCGCAGGCGGACGATTCCACGCCTTCGGTGCGGCCGCTCTTGAGCATCGCCAGCTTCTGGGTGCCTTCGATCTCCAGCCTGGCGCGGCCGATGCGGGACCAGATGGCGGTGGTGTTCGGCATGAAGGTGCGGGAGCGGCCGTTCCATCGGGCGAGGTTCGCTTTCAGTGCCTCGCCGAAGAGGGCTGCGTCGACGACGCAGTTCGGCGCCGCGGCGACCTGCTCGCTGGCCAGACGGTACGCGTCGCGGCCGTTCGCGATGCTGAAGCTGTGGTGCGGGACCAGCAGCGGTGACCGCTTCCCGGCGCGGCCGAACGACCACGCCTCCGCCTGATGCGCCACGAGCATCGCACGGCGGTGATCGAACGTGCGCAGCTCGTTCATCCAGGCGGGCTCCGGCAGCGGCAGCGACCGCGCGGCCCCGTTGATCTGGCGCGTGTTCGCCAGCGCGATCAGTTGCGAGATGACTTCGGGGCGCGAGCGGAGATCGCGGTTCAGCTCCCACGCGGCGTGCAGGTCGTCCCACGATTGCGTGGCGAGCGCTCGCGCGATGAAGAGCCGCGTGAGGTGCATGTGCCCGCTGAGGTTCGGGAGCTCTTCGCTGCCGAGCGCGAACTTCCACGCGACCGGCTGGCCGGCGAAGAGATGCGCGCGGATGGCATCGAGCGCCGGTCCGCGCATCGTGAGCTGATCGACCACCGGCGCCGGCGGCGTCTCGACGCGGCCGTCGTCGCGCTGGAGCTGGGCGCGGACGTAGTCGCGCAGTTCCACATCGCGCGCACCGGGCTTGCGTATCGCCGGGGCGAGATCGACGCCGGCGTCGGACGCCAGCGGCACGAGCTGGCGCGCGGCCGGCGTGGCCTCGCGCGGCGGAAAGCGCTTCGGCACCTCCGCGAGCGTACCGAGCCCTGCCGGCCACGGAGCATGCAGCGCCTCCTGCTCGGCGCGCAGGCTCAGCATCGTCACCGTCAACCACAGCGCGAGCAGCACGGCCACCACGGCCAGGAGTTTCTTCATCGACATCCTCTTGGACGATTCCGCCTCGATGGAAGTTGCGCATAGAATCGGGGCCCCATGGCGAACGAAATCGACGACCTGCTGCACGAAAACCGCGAATTTCCGCCTTCCGACGAGTTCCGCCGTCACGCGATCATCAACGATCCGGCGATCTGGGCCAAGGCCGGCAGCGACCGCGAAGCGTACTGGGCTGGCTGGGCCGAGGAGCTGGACTGGCAGACGAAGTGGGGGCGGGTGCTGGAATGGAATCCGCCCGACGCGAAGTGGTTCGTCGGCGGGAAACTGAACGCCTCCGTCAACTGCATCGACCGCCACCTCGAGCTGCGCGGCGACAAGGTCGCGCTGATCTGGGAAGGGGAACCGGGCGAAGAGATCCGCCGCGTCACCTACCGCGAGCTGCACGCCGAGGTCTCTCGCTTCGCGAACGTACTGAAGTCGCTCGGCATCCGGAGCGGTGACCGCGTCGCCATCTACATGCCGCTCATCGTCGAAGCGGTCGTGGCGATGCTCGCCTGCGCGCGCATCGGCGCCGCCCACTCCGTCGTCTTCGGCGGCTTCTCCTCGGAAGCGCTGCGCGACCGCATTCAGGACGCCGAGGCGAAGCTGGTCGTTACGGCGACCAGCGGCTGGCGCCGCGGTACCGCGGTGCCGCTGAAGAAGATGACAGACGCCGCGGTGGCGGAATGCCCAACGATCACGAACGTCGTGGTCGTGCGCCGCAACGCGAGCGACGAAGCGTCGATGCAGGACGGCCGCGATCTCTGGTGGCACGAGTTGATGGAGCAGGCGGACAGCCAGTGCGAGCCGGAGTACGTCGACGCCGAGCACATGCTGTACATGCTCTACACGTCCGGGAGCACGGGGAAGCCGAAAGGGATCGTGCACACGACCGGCGGCTATCTCACCGGCTGCTACGCGACCTGCAAATGGGTCTTCGACCTGAAGGATGAAGACATCTACTGGTGCACCGCCGACATCGGCTGGGTCACCGGGCACTCGTACGTCGTGTACGGGCCGCTCTCCTGCGGCGCGACGGTCCTCCTCTATGAAGGCGCGCCGGACTGGCCGAAGAAAGACCGCTTCTGGGAAATCATCGAGCGGCACAAGGTCACGATCTTCTACACGGCGCCGACGGCGATCCGCGCGTTCATGAAGTGGGGCGAAGAGCTCCCCGCCGCGCACGACATGTCGTCCCTCCGCCTCCTCGGCAGCGTCGGCGAGCCGATCAACCCGGAAGCATGGATGTGGTACCAGCGCGTCATCGGCGGCGAGCGCTGCCCTGTCGTCGACACGTGGTGGCAGACGGAGACGGGCGCGATCATGATCTCGCCGCTGCCGGGGCTCGTGCCGACGAAGCCGGGCTCCGCGACGAAGCCGTTCCCCGGCATCGACGCGCAGATCCTCGACGAAAGCGGACAGCCGGTGTCCGTCGGCGGCGGCTATCTGGCGATCACCTCGCCGTGGCCGTCGATGCTGCGCGGCATCTGGGGCGATCCGGAGCGCTTCCGCCAGCAGTACTGGTCGAAATGGCCGGGGATCTACTTCACCGGCGACGGCGCCAAGCGCGATGACGACGGCTACTTCTGGCTCCTCGGGCGCGTCGACGACGTGATCAACGTGGCCGGCCACCGGATCGGGACGATGGAAGTGGAGTCGGCGCTCGTCGATCACCACTGCGTGGCCGAGGCGGCGTGCGTCGGCATCACGCACGACATCAAAGGAACGGCCGTCGCGGCATTCGTCATCATCAAGGAGTCGGAGCGCGAACGTGCGCTCGCCGATCCGGAGGCGTTCGAGCGCGAGCTGAAACAGCACGTCGCGGAGAAGATCGGCGCGATCGCGCGGCCGGAGAAGATCATCATCACGGTCGACCTGCCGAAGACGCGCTCCGGCAAGATCATGCGCCGCCTCCTGCGCGACATCGCCGAAGGCCGCGCCCTCGGCGACGTGACGACGCTGGCCGACCCGGGCGTCGTGGCGTCGCTCAAGGAGAAGTACGAGGAGGACGCGTAGCGCCGCCGCCCACCGGTTTTCGGTTTTTGGTTGTCGGTTTTTGGTGCTCCGCTGTCCGCCGAGCGCAGCACCGAAAACCGAAGACCGAAAACCAAAAACCGACGCGAACAGCGACACTCACATGAAAGTAGCTTTGATCACCGGCGGCGCGCGCGGCATCGGCCGCGTCACCGCGATGCGTCTCCTGATGAACGGCTGGGCCGTGGCGTTCACGTACAGTGCGTCGAAAGAGGCCGCCCTCGCCTTCGAAGAGGAAGCGAAGACAGCGCAGCTCGCGTCGTTCGAGGCGGACGTGCGCGACGAAGCGCGCGCCAAGGAAGTGGTGGAGGACGTCGTGGAGCGCTTCGGCGCAATCGACGCGCTGGTGAACAACGCCGGCATCCGCCGCGACGCGCTGCTCTACAACATGGCTGCCGACCAGTGGGACGACGTGCTCGACACGAATTTGCGCGGGACGTACGTCATGACGAAGGCGGTCATCCCGGCGATGATGCGCCAGCGCCGCGGCGCGATCGTCAACGTGGCGTCGCTCTCGGGGCTGCACGGCGTCGTGGGGCAGACGAACTACTCGGCGGCCAAGGGAGGGCTCGTGGCGATGACGCGCTCGCTTTCACGCGAAGTGGCCCGCAGCGGCATCCGCGTGAACTGCGTCGCGCCGGGGCTCGTGGAAACGGACATGATCGCCGGCCTCGAAGCGGAGGTGAAACGCGAGATGATCCGCCAGATCCCGATGCGCCGCGTGATCCGCGCGGACGAGGTGGCGGCGGGCATCGCCTTCCTCTTGTCCGACGAGGCCAGCGGAATTACCGGACAGGTGCTTTGTATTGACGGGGGCGCCAGCGCTTAGGACCAGGACACCGCCCGGTTTTCCTGAGCCCTGAGCCTGAGCCCTGAGCCCATGTACTTTTCGATCGTCATCCCTACCTACAACCGCCTGGACATGCTGCTGCGCGTGCTCGACGCGCTGGAGCGGCAGGTCGACGCGCCGCCGTTCGAGGTCATCGTCATCAACGACGGCTCCACCGACGACACCGACCGCGTGGTTTCGCAGCGGAAAGGGATCACGTACCGGCTGCAGCCGAACGGCGGGCCCGGGCGCGCGCGCAACCACGGCGTCACGCTGGCCCAGGGGCAGTACGTCATCTTCATCGGCGACGACACGGTGCCGGAGCCGCGCTTCCTCGCGGAGCACGCTCGCGTCCACCGCGACGCAGGCGACGATCCGCTCGTCGCCTGCCTCGGCTACACCGGCTGGCCTCGCGAAGAGCGCGTCACGGCGTTCATGGACTACATCAACGACTACGGCCTGCAGTTCGGCTACAAGCTGATCGAGGATGGGGCGACGGTCCCGTACAACTTCTTCTACACGTCGAACATCTCGCTCGACCGGCAACTCATCGCCGCGCATCCGTTCGATACGAGCTTCCCGAGCGCCGCGTGGGAAGACATCGAGCTGGCGTACCGCCTCGATTCCAAGGGCCTGAAGATCCGCTACAACGCGAAGGCGGTCACGCGTCACTACCATCAGATGACGATCGATTCGTTCTCGCGCCGGCAGTACACGGTCGGCAAATCGGGCGCGATCTTCTACCGCAAGCACCCCGAGCTGGGTCACTTCCTCGGCGTGCACGAACTGGAAACGCGCAAGCTGGCGGATGAGACCCAACTGGCCAGCCTGCGGCGCCAAGCCCGCTGGGGCGAACGCTTCCGCCTGCTGGCGCGCCCCAAGGTGTTCGAAACGCTGATGAGGGAACACTACCTGCGCGGCCTGCAGGAAGGGCTGCGGGGTTGAAGCGTCCCATTCGTCCCATCGGTCCCATAGGTCCTATTTGTCCCCTCGTTTCTCTGTAGAATCCGCGCCGCGAATGTTCATCACTTTCGAGGGAATCGAGGGCTCCGGCAAGACCACGCAGCAGCAGCGTCTGGCCGTTCACTTCCGTGGGACGGGCCGCACCGTCGTCACCACCAAAGAGCCCGGCGGCACGCCGCTGGCCGACCGCATCCGCGCGATCCTGCTCGACAGCGCGTCGGTGATCGACCCGGTCGCGGAAGTGCTGCTCTTCGGCGCTTCGCGACGGCAGCATACGACCGAGATCATCGAACCGGCGCTGGCGCGCGGCGAGGTGGTGCTGTGCGACCGCTACGCTGACTCGACGCTCGCGTATCAGGGCTTCGGCCGGCTGCTCGACCTCGACCGGCTGCGCGCGCTCAATGACTGGGCCACGAATGGACTGCGGCCGCAGCTCACGCTGCTGTATGACCTGCCGGAGGAAGTCGGTGTGGCGCGTGCGCGCTCGCGGAATGCCTCCGCCGTCGCCGATGAGGGGCGCTTCGAGGCGGAGGACCTGCGCTTCCACCGCCGCGTGCGCGAGGGGTACCTCACGCTCGCCGTCGCGGAGCCGAGGCGCTTCGCCGTGATCGACGCGAACGGCAGCGTCGACGAAGTGTTTGCCCGTTCGCTTGCTGTCCTGGCCAATCGCCCATGACCACACCTTCGATCTCCGCTCGCGTACTCGACACCGCCAAGCGCAACGAGCTGCATCACGCCATCATTCTGCACGGCCCGGTGCCGGCCGCGCTGCGCGAGCTCTCGATCCGCATCGCCAAGACGCTGAACTGCGTCGAGGGGACGACGGGCGACGACTGCCAGTCGTGCCAGCGCATCGACCGGCGCACGCATCCGGACATCCACTTCGTCGAGGTCGCCGACACGAAGAAGATGATCTCGATCGACCAGATCCGCGACATCCTCGAGAACGCGTCGATGCGGCCATACGAGGGACGCAACAAGGTCTTCATCATCGACCCGGCGGATGGCCTCTCGCCGTCAGGCTCGAACGCGCTGCTCAAGACGCTCGAGGAGCCGGCGCGCGACACGACGTTCATCCTCCTGACGCGCTCCCCCGACCTGCTGCTGCCGACGATCCGCTCGCGGTCGCAGCCGGTGTATGTGGCCGATACGACGAGACAGCTCGTGGGGCCGCGACAGGCGTTGCGCGCGCGGCAGGTGGCGCTGGTGGAAGAAGCCGGGGGCGAGCTGGCCGGGCAGGCGCTCGAAGCGCTCCACCGCTTCGCCACGCGCGGCGACAGCGCCGCCCTCCTGGCGCTCGCGAGCGTCGTGTGCAGTCAGGATGATGTGAAGGACGCCCTCGCCCTGATGGGATCGGTGTTCATCGACATCGTGGCCCTCGACCCGAAGGAATCCGTCGACCCGAAGAAGCTCGAGGACGTCCGGGCGAAGATCCCGACGGAGAAGCTGCTCGCCGCCGCGGACACGGCACTGGGAGCGATCCGCTGGCTGGGCGTCAACGCGGATTCGCGGCTGCTGGCGGAACAGGTCGTCGCAGCGCTGGTGTAAGCGCGCTGAACGTACTAAGGCGGAATCGCCTCATCGTCCTGCAGGCCCATTTCCATTGCGCAAACGCAACGTCAGTTCCGTAAATGAAACCGTTTACACAAAAGAGTCGACCCCGCCTCGCGGCGGGGTCGTGGGTATCTCTACTGGATGGGGCCGGGCGCTAGCGCTCGGAGGTGTGCTTTGTACTAATCGGTAAGGTTCAAGGAAGAGTTCAAGAGGGGAAAACTACAGGCAGGCTTTTACAGCAGAAAGCGGCTCTCGCCTGCCCATCCAGTAAATCTGTTCGCATCGTGAGGTCCATTATCGCACGGACTTTGTGAAAAATTTCTCAATGTAACAGCAACGTGACAACCCCTTGCTCTCCACGGAGATACGCGTGTTGGCTGGGGGTAGTTGCAGTGTAAGACAAAACAGTTGTTCGGTCTATGCCGGACGGCCGGGCGGCAGGTGGGTAGTTTGGGAAACGCTGCGGCATCCTTAACAGGATGTTGACCATTGAATGGGCTGAAGGACGAATAGGACAGAATCAGAGACCCCATCTACGGGTCCCCTGCGTCAGCGCCGGAAACGCGGGTCCACCAGATCGGCGCGCGCGCTCAGAGAACGCGCCAGCGAAATGTGCCCGGCCAAGGTCTCCGCCGGCGCCCCGTTCACGAGGATCCGCACCCGCTTCGCCTCGGCAAAGTTCGCCGTCACCGTCTGCACGACCGAATAGATCGCCATCGCTTCCTGATGACTGCCGGTGCCCCATCCCTGCGAGAGCGTGGAGCCGCCGAGGTCGAGGATGACGGTGTCGCCGATCAGGAAGCTGCCGCGCACGACCGTATCCGCCGGGAAGAGGCGCGGCACGGCCTGGTTCGCCGGTCCTTTGAAGTACTCGCGCAGCACGATCGGCAGTGCGCCCGCGGGCGCTTCCGGCAGCGGGAGGTTGCGCGTCTCGGGGACGAGCACCATGTCCGGCGATTCGTAGAACAGCCGCACCTGCCTCACCGTCACTTTGTTCGCGGCGTTGATGGCCTGCTGCGACGCGTCCTCTTTCTTTTTGCAGGCGCCGGCGATGAGGACCATCGCCAGTGCCGCTACGGCAAGTCGTCTCACTACGTGCCCGTCCTCGGTGCCGCCGGCGCGGCAGTCGCGGTCGCCGGGGGAGCCGCCGTCGTCGTACCGGCGGCAGGCGCGGCGGCCGGTGCGGCCGGCTGGACCATGCCGATGCGCGTCTCGTACTCCGTTTTGTAGCGCTGCACCGCGCGCGAGATGGCCTCGACCACGGTCTTCTGGAACTCTTCCGTCTGGATCTTCGCCTCTTCCTCGGGGTTCGAGATGAAGGCAACCTCGACGAGCGCGGCCGGCATGGTCGCACCGACCAGCACCTTGAACGGCGCCTGCTTCACGCCGCGGTTCTGCACGCCCGAGGCGGCGTTGAGCTCTTCCTGGATCGTGGAGGCGAAGCGGCTCGACTCCTGGAGGTACTCCTGCTGCGCGAGATCCCACAGGATCAGCTTGAGGTCGGCCGAGGGATCCGGCGTCGCGTGCTGCGCGGCCGTGGCGTTCTCCGTCTCGGCCGCTTTACGCGCGAGCTCGTCCGAGGCTTCGAGGGAGAGAAAGTACGTTTCGGAGCCCTTGGCTCCCTTCACCACCGCCGCGTTGAGATGCACGGAGAGGAAGAGATCGGCGCCGTACTGGTTGGCGATGGCGGTGCGCTGATCGAGCGAGACGAGCGTGTCGTCGTCGCGCGTCAGCACGACGCGTGCGCCGGTCTTTTCCTGGAGCGCCGAAGCGAGCTTGCGGCAGATGGCAAGCGTCACGTCCTTCTCGAACAGGCCGCCCGAGCCGACCGCGCCCACTTCCTTCCCGCCGTGGCCGGGATCGATGACGATCGTGCGGATGCCCGGCTGTTCGACCGGCTTGAGTCCCGGCAGCGGCGTGGTCGTGCCCTGCATCGGGCCGCCGACGGCTTTGCGCATGTCGAGGACGATGCGGAACGGCTCCTCGAGCTGGTAGGCGTCGGCGACGACGTCGGCCGCGGTGAGCTGCACGCGCATCGCGTCGCCAGCGAAGGAGATCTTCTGGACGTAGGGGTCTTCGTAGGTCTGCTCGCCGAAGGGGGCGCGGATCGGCGCCTTGAAGCGGACCGTGTACGCGCCGGCTTCCTTGACGATGGCGTACTCGATCGGGCCGCTCATCGTCAGGACGATCTTCGAGATCCCCTGCACGTTCGTGAGCGACGCCTGCACCGCCACGGCGCTCAGCTCGAGCGGCCTCGCGGAGAGCACCTTCGCGTTCGCGTCCCACGTCACGTCGAGCGAGGACGACTTGCGCAGGAGCCCCTGGAAGAACTGCCACGGGACGAACGGCTTGCCGTCGAAGGTCGCCGGCGGGACCGGCATCTCGATGAGGTCTTCGCCGACGACGCCGAAGCGGCTGTCGGAGCCGAACGCCGCGGTGGCGCCGTTGACCGTCACCTTGAAGCCGGTGCTCTCGGCCGTGATCTGCCCGCCGAGGGCGGTGACCACGTCGCCCGCGGCAAAGAAGGTCTGGCCGCCCTGGACGACGTACGTCACGGGGGTGTCGCCGGACGGCGTCCGCAGCGTGGCCTGTTGAGGCTGTTGTGCGAGGACGATCGAGGCGACGGCGAGGACTGCGACAAATCCGAGGAGTGTGAATCGTTTCATGAGCACCGGTGGGCGATTATCGCATGTAGAGTAGCGCGCCAGTGTTGAGCCCGGGAAAAGCGCTGACCGATCCGCTGCTGGTCGCCCTCGCCATTGCCATCCTCTGCATCGCGGTCGCCCTGCGCCGCTCGCGCGAGCGCCGTCTCCTCGGCATCGCCCTGCTCGCGCTGGCGACGCTGTTCGTCTTCTCGACGCCGATGGTGGCGATGTGGCTCGAGCGGTCGCTGCTGGTCGAGCCGCCGGACGGCGCACCCGAGGTGATCGTCATCGCCGGCGGCGGGATGGCGGGAACGTGGCTGTCGGACTCCAGCACGAGCCGCGTCATGACCGGCGCGGCGTGGTGGAAGGAGCATCCGCGCGCACGGCTGGTCATCGCCGGCGTCGACATGCGTCCAACCGGGCCGTCGCCACGGACGGCGTTGTTGATGCGCGAGCTGGCGATGCAGCGCGGCGTGCCCGCCGAACGCCTCGAGCTGGAGTTGCAGTCGGCGAACACGCGCGAGCATGCGTCGCGGCTCGCAGCGCTGCCGGGGATCACCCCGCAGACGCGCGTCGGCATCGTGACCTCGGGGTGGCACATGCGCCGCGCGCTCCTCGCCTTCCGGCGTCATTACCCGAACGTCGTCGGCCGTGCGGCCGAGTTGCCCGAGCACGAGCCGCTCGTCATCAACGACTGGCTGCCGAGCTCCCACGCGCTGCGCGTCTCGACCCGCATGCTCCACGAGTGGATCGGCCTCGCGTGGTACGCTCTCCGGCGATGAAACGATGGCCGTTCCTTCTGCTCGCGCTCCTCGTCTCCTGCAGCGAAACGCCGTCGAATTCGCCCGCCAGCACGATGAGCCGCACACCGCTGAGCGTCCGCGGCTGGATCCACGACATCGAAGGGGCGAAGACCGAGCAGATCCCCGACGTAGAGATCGCGCGCCGCGCCGCCATCTTCGCCGCGACGACGGTCTACGTGGACAAATCGGAGTTCTCGTCCGGCGGCGTCTCCGAAAACGGAGCGTTCGTGGTCCTCGACGTGCCCCACGACAAGGCCACGGTGGTGTTCCAGTCGGCCGGCATCACCGCCGCCACGCTGACGCTGCAGAACGTCCCCGGCACCGCCGACGTACTCGTCCCCAGCGTCATCCTGCGCCAGGGCGAAGTGAAGATCCTCGATCCGAAAGCGATCAAGGTGCGTGTGGTGAGTGAAGACGGCCAACCGCGCGCGACCGGGCAGTTCGCCATCGTGGCAGGTCACCGAGTGCCCGTCATGGAAGTGCCGCTGCAGGAGTTGGCCACCCGGCGGGAGTACCCGCAGCCGCCAGGGTTCCGGCCGGTGGCAACGGTACGGTAGCCTTTGCGGTTGATAGACGAATAGGACCGATCGCCTATTCGTCCTATCGTCACCCGATCAATTCGCAGAACTTCCGCAGATCGATGTTCCCGCCGGAGATCACCGCCACCACCGGCCCATCCTTTTCCTTCAACGCCGCGGCCACCGCCAGCGCCCCCGCCCCCTCGGCGATGACGCGCGACTTCTCCGCGACCAGGCGCATCGCGCCGCGCACCTCATCCAGCGTCACCACCGTGGAGCCGTGAACCGTCTCGCGGAGGCGGTCCCACATCCGCGGGAAGATGCTCTTGCCGCCGGCACCGTCGACGAACGACGCCTGCCAGCCGCTGAACTCCTGCGGTGAGCCGGCCGCGAACGACGCCGCGCCCGGCGCCGCGGTCTCCGGCTCCGCGCCGAGGATGCGCACGTTCGGGGCGAGATGACGGACGGTGGCGCCGATGCCGGAGACCAGCCCTCCCCCGCCGATCGCGGCGATGATCGTCTTCACGCCGGGCAGATCCTCCAGGATCTCCAGCGCGACGGTGGCATTGCCGGCGATGAAATCGTGGTCGTCGAACGGATGCACGAACGTCCCTTCGACACCGGGGAACCGGCGCGCCTCCATCGCCGACCAGCACGCATCGAACGGCGCTTTCACGAGCGTCGCGCCGAGGGCACGCATGCGGTTGACCTTCGTCTCGGGGGCGGTCTCGATGACGACGACCGTGCACGGCACGCCGGCCTCACGCGCGGCGTAGGCAACGCCCTGCCCCGCGTTCCCCGCGCTGATCGTCCAGACGCCTTTGCTCCGCTCCTCGGGCGGCAACAACGCCACCGCGTTTGCCGCACCGCGCAGCTTGAACGCATTGATCGGCTGGAGGTTCTCCAGCTTCAGCCACACCTCGGGCACCCCTTCCATCCCGTGCAAAAGCCTGACGAGCGGCGTGCGGGTGATGACGCCGCGGATGCGCTCGCGTGCGGCACGGATCTCCTCGAGGGCCACGGGACGGACGGGATCGATCATGGCGCGCGATTCTATCGCCGCGCGGGCACGCGTTCTGCCTCAACACCTTCCATGGCTGAAGAAACCTACAACCGTGCGAACGAACGAAACGTCAGCGAGCCCGAGCGCTGGGGATCGGTCATTTTCGGCAGTGCTCTCGCGGCCTATGGACTGAAGAAACGCTCCATCGGCGGTTCGATCGTCGCCGCTCTCGGCGGCGTGCTCGTCTGGCGCGGCGCCACCGGACAATGCCCCATCTACGGAGGCCTCGGCATCTCCACCGTTCCCGAACATCAGGGACAGCAGGTCAGCGTCCCGTACGGCAAAGGCGTCCGCGTCGAGAAAGCCGTCACGATCGACGCGACGCCGGAGACGCTCTACACGTTCTGGCGCAACTTCGAGAACCTCCCCCGCTTCATGCACAACCTCGAATCGGTCGAGGTCCGCGAAGGCGGCCAGCGCTCGCACTGGGTGGCGAAAGGGCCGATCGGCACCTCCGTCGACTGGGAAGCGGAGATCGTCAACGAAGTGCCGAATGAGCTGATCGGCTGGCGCTCGGTCGAAGGCTCGAAAGTCGACAACGCCGGCTCCGTCCACTTCACCGAAGCGCCGGGTGCACGCGGCACGCAGGTGAAGGTCGTGCTGCGCTACGACCCACCCGCCGGCAAGCTCGGCGCGCTCGTCTCCAGGATCCTCGGCGAAGACCCCGCCATGCAGGTCCAGGAGGATCTCCGTCGCCTCAAGATGCTGATCGAAACCGGCGAGATCGCCACCAACGAAAGCCCGTCGGGGAGGAAGTAAATGAAAGCAGTCTGCTGGTGGGGCAAAGGCGAGGTGCGCGTTGCCGACGTCCCCGATCCCGAGATCATCAATCCTCATGACGCGATCGTGCGCGTCACGCTGACCGCGATCTGCGGTTCCGACCTCCATCTCTACGACGGCTACGTCCCGACGATGATGCGCGGCGACGTCCTCGGGCACGAGTTCATGGGCGAAGTCGTCGAAGTCGGCCGCGAGGTGAAGACGCTCAAGGCCGGCGACCGCGTCATCGTCCCCTTCCCGATCTGTTGCGGACGCTGCTGGTTCTGCAAGACCAACCAGTGGTCGCTGTGCGACAACACGAACCCGAACGCGTGGATGCTGGAAGCGCTCAACGGCTACGGCGGCGCGGCGCTCTTCGGCTACTCGCACCTCTACGGCGGCTACGCCGGCGGCCAGGCCGAGTACGTGCGCGTGCCGTTCGCCGACGTCTCCCCGCTGAAGATCCCGGCAGGGCTGCCCGACGAGAAGGTGCTGTTCCTGACCGACGTCTTCCCCACCGGCTACTTCGCCGCCGACAACTGCAACATCAAGGACGGCGACACCGTGGCCGTCTGGGGCTGCGGACCGGTCGGTCTCTTCTCGATCGTCAGCGCCAAGATGCTCGGCGCCGCACGCGTCATCGCCATCGACCGCTTCCCCGAGCGTCTGCGCCTCGCGCAACAGGCGGGCGCGGAGATCCTCAACTACGAAGACATCAATATCCTCGATCAGTTGAAAGACATCACCGGCGGCCGCGGCCCCGACGCCTGCATCGACGCCGTCGGCATGGAGGCACACGGCACCTCGCCCGACGCCATCTACGATCGCGTGAAGCAGGCGATGCGGCTGACGTTCGACCGCCCCCACGTCCTTCGCCAGGTCCTGCAGGCCTGCCGCAAAGGCGGCACCGTGTCGATCCCCGGCGTCTACGCCGGCTTCCTCGACAAAGTGAACTTCGGCGCCGCGTTCGCGAAAGGGCTGACCCTGAAAATGGGCCAGGCGCACGTGCAGAACTACACCCGTCTGCTGCTCGAGAAGATCGAGCGCGGCGAAATCGACCCCTCCTTCATCATCACGCACCGCGTGTCACTCGACGACGCGCCGGAGATGTACCGCACCTTCCGCGACAAGGCCGACGACTGCATCAAAGTGGTGATGCGGCCGTCGTAGAGCGCGCCTTCATACGACGATAGGACCTATGGGACGAATGGGAAAACCCCACGTCCTGTAGATCCTGTTCGTCGATTGCCCCGCCTCGTGGAGTAATTTTTCGACAGCCGCGCACAGGCGTCTTGACGTCCATTTGCCCGAGGTACACTCGGCGTATGAGCCACCTCTTCGAAGACTATCTGGAAGTAGGCGATTCTGAGGCGACAGTCGAGCACATGATCGAGTTGGTGCACGAAGAACCGCGCCGTGTGTTTCTCACGCGAAATGGAGAAGTGCAGGCCGTGCTGCTCCGCGCGAGTGACTACAACGAGCTCTTCCTGCTGGAGCTCGACGCGGACGATTCCACCGAGTTCGTCTCTCAGGAAGAGATGGACGCGTTCACACGCGAGATCGAGAAACGACGCGCGCAGCAATGAATCTGCGGTGGACGCCAGTCGCGTGGCGCGAGCGTGTCTCCGCGTTCGAGCGAATCGCGCAGGCAAATTTCGGCGCCGCGGTCGACTGGTGGCTCGACGTCTCGCGTTGGGTGGTCACGATCACGCGGCATCCACAGATGGGGGCTGCTCCGCCGCAAACGCGGTGAGGAGTTTCGTGAGATCACGGTCGGCACTTACCGATTGATCTACCGCATCACCATCGACGGCCTTGAAATCCGTCGCGTGTTCCACGTGCGCCGCAAGTACAACCCGATGACCATCCGCGATGAAGGTGAACCTGTGGCGCTTTTCCCCGGGGGAATGGAGTTTCCGGTGCAACCCGTGTCCGGCGACTGAAACCGGCACCCAAGCGGAGGGTGACGACCCCTCGCGGAGCAGTTGTGAACCTTCGCGCGAGGGTTGCAAACCCTTCCGGACCAGTTGCGAACCTTCGCCGGAAGGCTCCAAACCCTCCGCGACCTCTCCCAATACGATTTTGCAGGCGCACAACACGTCGCGGACCTCTCCCAATACACCGCCGGAAGGTTGCGAACCCTTGCTGACGTGTCGCAATAGGTTGCCGGAGGGTTCGCAACCCCTCGCGGACCTGTTGCGAACCCTCGCCGGAGGGTTGCGAACAGGTTCTGAACCTATTGCCAACCTTCAGGGGAGGGTTGCGAACCCTTCATGATCCTATTGGGAGACTCCACGATCCTATTGGGAGACTCCGCGATCCTATTGGGAGACTCCCGCGATCCTATTGGGAGACTCCGCGATCCTATTGGGAGACTCCGCCGACCTGTTGGGAGACTCCACGATTCTATCGGGAGGCTCCACGATCCTGTTGGGAGACCCCACGAACCTGTTGGGAGACTCCGCGGACCTGTTGGGAGACTCCACCAACCTGTCGGGAGACTCCATGAAGCCTCCGCGCAAGCTCCCATTCGTCCTATACGTCCTATTCGTCCTATCGCCTTCACGCCGCCTGCTTCTTCACCGGCACCGTCTCGGCGGCGGCAACCGGCGCAGCCTTTTTCCACGATTCGCTCTGCACCATCGCCACGCCGCCGAGGATGATGGCCATCGCCAGCAGCGACACCCAGGTCAGCGGCTCGCTGAGCACCAGCCAGCCGAGGAACACCGCGACCACCGGATTGACATAGGCGTAGAGCGACGTGACGGTGGTCCGCAGATGGGCGAGTGCGTACACGTACGCGCTGTACGCGACGATCGAGCCGAAGATCGTCAGGTAGACGAGCGCCGCGAACGACCGCGGCGTCAACACGTAGCGCGGCCCTTCGCCGATGGCGAGGCCGACGATCGTGACGATGCCGCCGCCGAACAGCATCTGCAGCGAGGACGACACCAGCAGCGGCACGTGCTTGATGTGGTACTTGCCGCGCACGGAGCCGAGCTGCCACGCCATCGAGCCGATCTGGATCGCGAGCGCGCCGAGGACGAGTCCGATGCCCCACGCGGAACCGGCGCCGCCCGGCGTGACGAGCATCGCCACGCCGATGAAGCCGATGAACATGCCGATGCCGCTGCGCAGCGTGACGCGCTCGCCGCCGGAGCGGAACGTCTCCAGGATCGCCATCCAGAACGGAGCCGTCGCCACGAAGAGCGCCGCCATGCCGCTCGGCACCCACTGCTCCGCCCACACCACGGCCAGGTTGCCGACGCCGACCATCAGGAAGCCGATGAGCGCGAGATTCGCCAGCGTCTTCCGATCGGTCGGAATCGCATCGCCGCGGTACTTCGCCACCGCCAGGAGGACAAGGCCCGCAATCGTGAAGCGCGTCCCCGTCATGAGGAGAGGAGGAATCGTCTCGATGGCGATCGCGATCCCGAGGTACGTCGTACCCCAGACGATGCACACCACGGCGAACGCGGCGTAGGCCCAGAACTTCTCGTGCTTCATCATTTCCCCTCCTCGAGCTCGCCGAGGACGATGCCGCCGACCTTCTCGCAGTGGGTCTGCATGACGATCGTCGTGCGTGTCGAGAGCGACAGCGGCGGATGCGTGAGCTCGTTCACGAGCTCGTTGAGCGTCTGGATCGACTCCGTACGCACTTTGAGCAGGAAGCAGTCGTCGCCGGCGACCGTATGCACCTCGAGCACTTCACTGCGGCGCATCAGGTCGCGGAAAATCGCCCATGTCTTCGCGGTGAGCTTGGGGCCGCGTGCGGCGACGAACGCCGTGATGCGTTGTCCGAGGGCGACCGGGTCGACGACCGCCGTCGTGCCGCGGATCACACCGTTGCGCTCGAGCTTCTCGATACGATCGGCGACCGCGGGGCGGGAGAGGCCGATCTGCTCCGCGAGCTGCGCGGCGGGCGTACGGCCGTCCCGGAGCAGGATCTCGACGATCCGAAGGTCGAGCTCATCCAGTTCGACAGCCATGGCGGCATGCTACCACCAAAACGTCGGCAACCACGGCTCAAAACCTTCGAATCGTCGGCGAAACGGTTACAACACCGACGCGATCGGCCGTACCAGCGCCATCGCCGCGCGCTTCGCATCCGCCACCTTGGCGAAGAGGCGGCTGGGACGCGGGTACTGGAACTCCTCGCGCCGCGTGGCGTTCCGGAGGAGGTCGCGCTGCAGGTATTCGATCTTCACCGCCTGCTGCGGATCCTGCGCGAGGCGGCGCAGCGAAGCGCGGCTCATCACGATCGTCCGCAGCGTGAGGTCCGCTGCCCGGACGGCGTAACGGATCGACTCCCGGTCATCGGAACAGATTCGCAACACGCCTTCCGGCAGCACGCTCACGATCGCCTCGGCGACTTTGGTTTCATCCATCAGTTTCATCGTGCTCATGACTGCCTCCCACACATTTGATCTGCTCTAATAGACGCCAGAATGCGCGAGAAGTTTCGTCGCGCATTCCCAATTCGCTGTGAACACCACGTCAAGAGTCGTGACATTCACGCCGCTCGGGCGCACCGCCTCCGCGCAGGAAAACGAGACGGTTCTCGACGTCGCACGCCGCGCCGGCGTCCCCCTCGGCAACTCCTGCGGCGGCGTAGGCATTTGCACGCGCTGCAAAGTGCGCATCGTGGGAGGCGCCGAGAATCTGACGGAGCGCACCGCCGTGGAAGTACGGTTCGGCAGCTCCCGTGGATTCACCGCGGACGAGAGGATGGGATGTCAGGCAGTGGTGAAAGGAAACTGTACGGTCACCACGACGTACTGGTGAGGCAGGGCTCAGGACTCAGGGCCCAGGAAAAGAACCTACAGGACAGACAAGACGCGTGGCGCAGCCATTCGTCCCATCTGTCCCGTAGGTCCCATTCGTCCCATCGCCTAATCTTCGTCGTGCGTGGCCGCCGCGGTTGCCGCCGGACCCCACGCATCATTGCCCGGAACCTGGAAGAAGAACGGCTTCCGCTGGCGCGGATGATTGCCGATCTCGTTCATCGTCGCGGCGTCGAAGATGCGGCCGTTGACGATCGTGTAGCGCACCGCAGTCGAGTTGCGGATGTTCTCCAGCGGGTTTGCGTCGAGCACGATCAGGTCCGCCAGCTTCCCCGCTTCCAGCGAGCCGATCTCGCGGTCCATGCCGAGGTACTGCGCGCCCATGAGCGTGGAGGCGCGGAGCGCCTGGTGCGGCGTCATGCCGCCCTGCTCGAACATCCACAGCTCCCAGTGCGCGCCGAGGCCTTCGCGCTGGCCGTGCGCGCCGTTCTGGACGCTCACGCCGGCGTCGAGCAGCTTCTTCGCGACGCGCGCGTTGTCGATGTGATTGTGCTCGTCCTCCGGCACCATCACCCGGCGGCGCGCGCGCGTCGAGGATGCGGCGTGGCACGAACGTGTTGAGGCGCGGATCCTCCCAGACGTTCGTCTTCTGGTACCAGTAGTTCTCGCCCCAGTTGCCGCCGTAGCCGACGATCAGCGTCGGCGTGTAGCCGACCTTCGTCTTCCCCCAGAGCTGCGTCACGTCGTCGTAGATGCGCGCGACGGGGATCGAGTGCTCGATGCCGGTGTGGCCGTCGACGACCATCGTCAGGTTGTGCTGGAAGAGCGAGCCGCCCTCGGGCACGACCAGCATCTTGAGCTGGCGCGCCGCTTCGATGAACTTCTGGCGCTGGTCGCGGCGCGGCTGGTTGTAGCTCTTGACGCTGAACGCACCCGCGGCCTGCAGCCGGCGCATGTGCGACAGCGCGTCGTCCAGCGTCTCCACTTCCGCGCGGAATGGCGCCTTCGCACCGTAGAGGATCGTGCCCGTCGAGAAGATGCGCGGCGCGACCGTGAGGCCGGCCTTCGCCAGCTCGCTCGAGGCGAAGACCTCGCTCGTGCTGTTCGACGGATCGTGGATCGTGGTCACGCCGTACGTCAGCGTCGCGTACGCGTTCCAGTTCTGCTGCGGCTGGATCTCGTCGGCGCCCATCGAGCCATGCCAGTGCACGTCGACGATGCCCGGCATGATCGTCTTGCCTGCGACGTCGATGACGCGTGCATTCGCCGGCGCCGCGCAGTTCGCGCAGATGCTTTCGATGCGGTTGCCGTTGATGACGACCGTCCCGTTGCCGATCACTTCATCGCCGCGCATCGTGATGATGCGAGCGCCGGTCAGCGCGAGGCGGCCGGACGGCACGTCGTACGCACGCGTGAAGCCGATGTTCGTCCCCTTCTCCGCCACCGGCGGCAGCTTCTCCGGCGCCCCTTCCATGAACGTGAACGCCTCTTTCAGGTCGCGCGAGTAGAGCTCCGGCCCGAGCGACCACCAGAGACGCTGCGAGTCGCCGGACCAGTGGATGTACTCGCCGGCGTCTCGCGACACCTGCGTCACCGGGAGCGCTTTCGCGCCGGGGCCGATCTCCACCGCTTTGCCGGTGCGCACGAACGGCGTGACCCACGCGTTGAACTTCTCCGTCCAGGCGAGCCACTTCTCATCAGGGGAGACCGCGAAGTCGGTCGCCGCCGTCGTAATCAGGTGCTGCCGCTCGTCGCTGCCATCGAGCTCGATGGAGCGGAGCGCGCGCTTGTTTTCTTCCTCGAACGTCATGAAGAAGACGCGGTCGTTCGCGGCGCCGAACTGCGGCAGCGCACCGCGCTTCGTGATCCGCTTCGGCGTGCCGCCGGTCGCCGCGATCGAGTAGATGCCGGTCTCGCGCGCATGCAGCGCGGGGCGGAGGAAGCCGTCGCTCGTCGTGCGGTAGACGATCGTCGCGCCGTCCGGGGAGAAAGCAGGCTCGATGTAGTGGCCTGGCCTGGACGTGATCGTGCGCCCCTCGCCGCCCGTCGCCGGCACGACGCGGATGGAGCCGAACGTCTCGTCGTTCCAGGTCGTGTAGACGATGCTCCGGCCGTCGCGCGACCAGGCAGGGTAGAACTCGAAATGCTCGTTCTGCTTCGTCAGGCGGCGCGGCGTGCCGTTCGGCAGGTCGCGGATCCAGAGCGTGCCGAGGGCTTGATAGACGACCTGATTGCCGCGCGGCGAGACTTCCGTCCAGCGCAGCATCTTCACCGGGAACTCGCGCGGCGCCACCTCGATGGGGAAGCGCACCGCTTCCTGCACGCGGCGCGAGGAGCGCACGCGGAAGGGGATGTTCGTCACCTGCTTCGACGCCACGTCGATGCGATGGATCTTGCCGCCGGCCCAGAAGACGAGCGACTTGTTGTCGGGCGTCCACGCCATCGATGGATAGACGCCGTGGACGGCCCACGTCTCCTGCATGTCGCGCTCGAGACCGTCGTACAGCGGCGTCTCGCGTCCCGTTTCCAGGTCGAGCACGTGCAGCACGGTCTTGTAGCGCACGCGCCGGACGAAGGCGAGCGACTTGCCGTCGGGCGACGGCGTCGGACGCACCGAGCCGCCCGGGCCGGTCACGTACGCTTCGAGGTCACCGCGCTCGCGGTCGAGGCGCTGAATGACGTAGATCTGTGTGTTCGGGTCTTTGTTGTAGTCGAAGATCGCGCCCGGCGTGGAGTCGTCGCTGAAGTAGAGATAGCGGCCATCGGGAGAGAACGCGGGCTCGCCCGAGTCCTTCTGCTCCGTGCGCTTCTTCGTGAGCTGCACCCCTTCGCCGCCCGTGCGGTGATAGAGCCACATCTCGCCGGCGCCGGCCGAGCGCGTCGAGGTGAAGTGCTTGCGTGCGACGACGTAGTCGCTGTCCGGCGTCCACGACGGTGAGTTGAGGAGGCGGAACGTCTCCTTCGTCACCTGCCGCGGATTCGAGCCGTCGCGGTCGACGATCCAGATGTTGTCGCCGCCCGCGCGATCGCTGGTGAACGCGATCCACTTGCCGTTCGGCGAGTAGCGCGGCTGCATGTCCCAGGCGATGCCGGAGGTGAGCGACTTCGCTTCACCGCCGCCGGCCGGGATGACGTAGAGATCGCCGAGGAGATCGAAGACGATGTCGCGCCCATCGGGGCTCACATCGAGCGACATCCACGTCCCCTCGGTCACATCGATCGGTACGTCGAACATCGGTCCCGGAGGATTGTCGACGTCCCATTTTTTCTCGTCCTTCTTCTCGGACGGCTCGGCGGGCGTAGCGGCAGTCGGCTGCGGAATCGCGTCCTTCTGCTGCGTCTCCTGCTTCTGCAGCTCCTGCTGCGCCGGCCGAGGCTCCTGTTCCGCCTTCTCCGGCTTCTTCGGCTCCGCCTTCTTATCCGTAGGAGGAGGCGTCGGCCCCGGCGGCGGCGTGGGCGGATTCTGCGCGCTCAGCGAAAGCGTGAGCGCCAGCGCTGCGATTGCGGTGAATGTCTTCATGGATGTCCTTTCGTAGTAGCCCTAAGGTCTTGGCTCTTAGCTCTTAGGCGGCAGCCGCCGGGCGGGCCTAAGAGCTAGCAGCGAACAGCTGAGAGCTCTTTCCCAGCAACATGCAGTCCCCGTAACTGTAGAAAAAGTAACCTTCCCGGATCGCTTCCGCGTACGCCGTGCGGATCGTCTCCATCCCGGCGAAGGCGGAGACCAGCATCAGCAGCGTCGACTCCGGCAGATGGAAGTTCGTCAGCAGCCGGTCGACCACGCGGAACGTGAAGCCGGGGGTGATGAAGATCGACGTCTCGTTCCACCCGGGGACGAAGCGGCCCTCGCCTGCCCGGATCGCACTTTCGAGCGTGCGCACCGACGTGGTGCCGACCGCGACGATCGTCCGCTTCGCGTCCAGCGCGGCGTTGAGGCGCTCGGCCGCCTCGGCACTGATCTCGTAGCGCTCGGAGTCCATGCGGTGCTCCGCGATGTCGTCCACCTTCACCGGCTTGAACGTGCCGATGCCGACGTGAAGGGTTACGCGGACGATCTCGATTCCTCGCGCGGTCAGCTCGTCGAGGATGTTTTGCGTAAAGTGCAGTCCCGCCGTCGGGGCGGCGATCGCCCCGCGCGCGTTCGCATAGACCGTCTGGTACGACTCACGATCTTCATCTCGCGGCTGCTGGCGCGCGATGTACGGCGGAAGGGGCGGGATGCCGAGGCGCTCGATCTCGTCGAGGTCGCCCTCGAAGCGGATCGTGACCGTCCCCTCCCCCTTCTCCACGATGTGCGCCTTCAGGGCGCCGGAGAAGGTGACCACGTCGCCCGGCCGCACCCGTTTGGCCGGCTTGCACCACGTCTCCCACGTATAGGCATCGAGCTGCCGGGTCAGGAGGAACTCGATCGGGTTCTTCATCTGCCCCTTCGGCTCTGCGTAGAGCCGGGCCGGGATGACGCGCGTGTCGTTGAGCACGAGCACGTCGCCGGAGCTGAGCCGCGAGGGAAAGCTGGCGAACGTATCGTGCGCGATCCCCTCCTCCGTCACGACCATCATGCGCGAGGCACCGCGGGGGCGCGGCTCCTGCGCGATCAGCTCCGAAGGAAGGTCATAGGTGAAGTCGGTCCGCTTCATTAGAATCGCGCGCGGATGATACGCGCTCGCGTCATCACCTGCAGCGATGCGGCGTCGAACGGGACGCGTGAGGACCGTTCCGGCCCCGCGGTCCGGGCCATGCTCGAAACGCGCGGGATCGCCGTGGACGAGATCGTCATCGTGCCCGATGAGCCGGAGGCGATCGCCGCCGCCATCGTCGACGCCACCGACGCCCACGCCGTCCGCCTCGTCGTCACCACGGGCGGCACCGGGATCGCTCCGCGGGATGTGACCCCCGAGGCGACGATGCGCGTCTGCGACCGCCTCATCCCCGGTTTCGGCGAGGCGATGCGCCGCACGTCGGAAAAAGCTCCCCTCTCGCGAGCCCAGGCCGCCATCCGCGGAACGGCACTCGTCGTGAATCTGCCCGGCAGCGTGAAAGGCGCGACCGAGAATCTGGAGGCGATCCTGCACCTGATTCCGCACGCGCTCGATCTGCTCGAGGGTAAGACGAAGCACTGACCTGGTTTTCGGTTTCTGGTTTTCAGTTGTCGGTGCTGCGCTACAAGACGCTCGCCGCAGAGCGCAGCACCGACAACCGAAAACCAAAAACCGAAAACCGACATCCACACCGCAACGGAGAGCAAATGACAGTACGACCGGGCCTCGAAGTCCTCATCTATGACGAACCGTGGCGCATCCAGGGGAAGCGCATCGGCCTCGTCACGAACCAGAGCGCCATCACGAACGACCTGCAGCACGCGGTCAAGCTGCTGCACGCCGGACGCGGCTGGAAGCTCACGGCCCTCTTCGGCCCGGAACACGGCATCTGGGGCGAAGCGCAGGACATGGCGCACGTCGATCACTCGACCGACCCGCTGACCGGGCTCGACGTCTACTCGCTCTATGGCGACAAGGAATCCGACCTCGCCCCGCGGCGCGACATCCTCCGCAACCTCGACGCGCTCGTCATCGACCTGCAGGACATCGGCTCCCGCTACTACACCTTCATCTACACGATGGCGCTCTGCATGCGCGAAGCGGCGCCGCTCGGGCTGGAGGTCATCGTCCTCGACCGCCCCAATCCGATCGACGGCGCGCACATCGAAGGAAACATCCGCGAGGACAGCTACTCGAGCTTCGTCGGCATGTTCCCCCTGCCGACGCGCCACGGCATGACCGCCGGCGAGCTGGCGCGCTACTTCGCCCGCTACTACGCCGAGATCCAGAAGGTCGAGTGCAACCTCACCGTCGTCCCGATGCGTGGCTGGTCGCGCTCGATGTGGTGGGGCGACACCGGCCTCCCGTGGGTCATCCCCTCGCCGAACATGCCCACGGTCTACACCGCCGCCGTCTATCCCGGCATGTGCCTCGTCGAGGGGACGAACCTCAGCGAAGGGCGCGGCACGACGCATCCGTTCGAGTTCTTCGGCGCGCCGTGGCTGGAGTCGTTCAAGCTCGCCGACCGTCTGAACCACCTCGACCTTCCCGGCGTCCGCTTCCGCCCCCACTACTTCATGCCGACGTTCCACAAACACGCCGGCAAGGTCTGCGGCGGCGTGGAGCTGCACGTCACCAACCGAGGCATCTTCGAGCCGTACCGCACGGGCCTCTGGTGCGTGAAGATCGCGCACGACATGAACCCGGACGAGTTCAAGTGGCGCACCGAAACGTACGAATTCGTCAGCGACCGCCTGGCCATCGACCTCCTCGCCGGCAGCTCCAAGTACCGCGAGCTGGTCGAAAACGGCGGCAACGTCGACGACTGGGTCGTGGAGTGGGAAGACCCGCTGCGCGAGTTCGTGCGCGCCAAGTCGGAGTTCCTGCTCTACAGAGATTAGCCGCGCTGTCGACAGGGAACGACCGTGAGGTCGTCTCCCTGCCGACATGGCAGATCCTTTGCGAATGGGGCACGGCATCATGGTGCTCACCGGGCTCGACGTCCTCCTCGCCAATCCCGCGCGTTTCCTCGGCCGCCGTTTCGCGCTGTTGACCAACCACTCCTGCGTGACCGCCGACTTCCGGCGCAACGTCGACGCGCTGCTCGAAGCGGGCATCGACATCGTTTCCATCTTCGCGCCGGAGCACGGCTTCTGGGCCGATGCCGCGTACATGGAGGGGATCGAGGAAGAGCGCTACCACGGCATCGTCATGCATCCGCTCTACAGCCCGCACGACGAAGCGGCGCTGGCGCCGACGCCGGAGCAGTTCGGGGGTGCCGACGGGTTGATCATCGATGTGCAGGACCCAGGCTGCCGCTATTACACCTATGCCGTCACCGCCGCCAACTGCATGGGCGTCGCCGCCGACCTCGGGCTGCCGGTGTATGTGCTCGATCGCCCGAACCCCATCGGCGGAGAGCAGGTCGAGGGGAACCTCATTCACCCGCCGTTCGACAGCTTCGTCGCGGCGTATCCGGTACCGAACCGCCACGGAATGACCGTCGGCGAGCTGCTGACGTTCGTCAACGAGAGCCAGCACTACGGCGCCGACCTCGAGGTCATCCGCATGCACGGCTGGACGCGGTCGATGTGGTGGGAAGACACCGCCCTGCCGTGGCTCTACGCCTCGCCGAACATGGCCAAGCCGTCGACGGCGCTGGTGTATCCCGGCACGTGCCTGTTCGAGGGGACGAACATCAGCGAAGGGCGCGGCACGACGCAGCCGTTCGAGCTGTTCGGCGCCCCCTGGTTCGACGCCGACGTCCTGGCGCAGCGTCTCAATGACGTCGCCCTGCCGGGCGTCCGCTTCCTGGCCCACTCGTTCAAACCCGCGTTCAGCAAATTCGCCGGCCAGCGCTGCCACGGCGTGATGATGCACGTCTACGACCGCCGCCGCTTCGAGGCGGTGCGCACCGGCATGTGGTGCGTGAAGATCGCGCACGACTTGGCCCCGGAGCACTTCCGCTTCCACGAAGCCCCCTACGAATTCGCCAAATGCCGGGCCATCGACACCCTGACCGGCTCCTACCGCTTCGCCGAGATCATCGACCGTGGCGGCGACCTCGACGCGTGGATCGCCACCTGGCCCTCATTCCAGGGCGTCCACTTTGCCGAATATGCGGATGTACCGCGGATGTCGATCGTGGCGCACGCACGCGTGGCGAATGACGTGCTGATCGAAGCCCCTCGCGCGGAGGCGTAGAGGGCGACAGGACGTATAGGACGTTTTTCAGGCGAAGCAACGGCCCCGTTGATCCGGCCGTGAGGACGAATGCACAACTCTGCGAAACCGTTCGTCCTGTTCGTCCCATAGGTCCTATTCGTCCCATTCGTCCTATCGTTCCCCTGCCCCCACCGTCCTCCGCTGTCCCGCCACTACAATGCCCCTCATGTTCGCCCTCATCCTCACCCTGCTACTCACCACTCCCATCCAGGTCACAGAAGTCGCCTGGAGGGATGCGCCGCCTTCGATGCCGAGGGGGACGCGGATGGCGGTGCTCGAAGGGGATCCGCGCGCGGCCGGCATGTTCACCATCCGGCTGAAGGTGCCGGCCGGGACGAAGATCGCGCCGCACTGGCATCCTCGCGATGAGCGGGTGACGGTGCTGTCGGGACGCGTGCTCGTGGGGTTTGGGACAACGCACGATGACGCGAAAACGAAAGCCTTCACGAGCGGGATGTTCTATGTGAATCCGCCGGACAGCCGCCACTACCTCACCTTCACCGAGGAGACGGTCCTGCAGCTCACGTGCGAGGGACCGTGGGAGTTGAACTATGAGCAGTGAGGAAGAGGAGAACGCGCCGGGGTGGGACGCGATCGACGACGCGCTCGAGCCGTTCTACCACGCGCAGGAGCCCGTCCACTGGGCGCCTGAGATCCCCCGCCTCCTCGGCGGCCCCGATCCGCTCGACGGCATCAGCGCTTACGCGTCCGATGCGGGCGGCATCCCTCACTGGCATTACGTCACGTACGGCTTCACCGAGCTGTTCGACAAAGAAACCGAAGACGAAGACGTCAGCGGCTTCGGCTTCGAGCTGACCTTCCGGCTGAAGCGTGAGGACGATGCACCGCCGCAGTGGCCGGTCGACCTGCTGCAGAGTCTCGCCCGTTACGTCTTCGACTCCGGCAATCCGTTCGGCGCCGGCCACGGCATCGGCGTCGGCGGCTCCATCGCACACGACCGCGAGTCGGAGCTGACGGCCGTCACGTTCGTTCGCGATCCGGAGCTCGCGCCGCTGCACACCCTGCACGGCCGCGTCGAGTTCCTGCAGGTCGTCGGGCTGACGGCGGAGGAGTTCGACGCCCGCAAACGGTGGAGCACGGACCACCTGCTCGACCTGATGCGCCCCGCCAATCCGATGTTCGTCTCCGACCTCGATCGCCCGAGCCTACTCGCCGACCCGGCGAACCGCGCGGCCGTCGAGGCGGGGATCGCACGCGACGGCTCGTCGCTGCGCGAAGTGATGGCGAACGTCTCCTGGCGAGAAGAGAACGGCCGCTACCACATCGAGCTCGACGTCCGCGATGCCGAGGAGCTGGTGCGCGCCATCGACAGCCGCCTCGCCCACCAGCGCGAGTTCGGCCTCCTCGGCGAACAGCAGGGCGTCGGCTTCCTCCCCGCGGAGGAAGCGGCGGTCACGGTGGATGAGGCGCTGCTGCTGATCTCGGTCGATGAAACACTGATGGCTGAACTACGCGCACTCCCGCTGGTAGCCGGGCGCTACACCGCCAAGGCGCTGCCGGTCGAATTCTCTGTTGCGGAATCCGGCTGAATGAACCGCGGCGCAGCAGTCCCATCCGTCCTCTTCGTCCCATTGGTCACATCTTTCTGATGCTGCGCATCCTCTACGAAGACGAAGCCCTGATCTTCATCGACAAGCCGCCCCATCTGGTCGTGCAGCGCAGCCACGATCAGGACGAGCCCGTCCTTTACGAGCTCGTCGCCGCATACACCAGCCCGCTGTTCCTGATGCAGCGCCTCGACCGTGGTACCAGCGGGGTCATGTTCTTCACGAAGCGCCCGGATGTGAACGCAAAGCTGACGCGGCAGTTCGAGACCAAGCGCATCCAGAAGCGCTACGTCGCCTTGACCGAGGGGCAGTTGCGGGAGACACAGACCATCGATGCGCCGCTGGCGAGGATCGGCGCGATCAAGTTTGGCGTGCGCGAGCATGGCAAACGCGCCATCACCGAGGTGCATCCGCTGGCGGTGGGGCAAAACGGCTCGCTGGTCTCGCTCGTACTACTCACGGGGCGCACGCATCAGATCCGCGTGCACCTCGCGGCGATCGGCCATCCGTTGGCAGGCGACTGGCTCTATGGAGAGAGGAACGCACCGCGGCCGATGTTGCACGCCGCGGCGCTCGAAATGACGCATCCTTTGACACAGCAGCGGTTACGGGTGACGGCACCGATCCCGGACGACTTTCTGGCCGAGGCCGCGGCCCGGAAGATCGTCATGCCGGGAGGACAGGGCGACACCTTTGGAGTGCACGCTAAGTCATTGAGTCTGTTAGAATAACGGCTATCACGGTCTGGTTCTTATAGGTACACTAGGAGAAACCCCGATGAAACTCTGGACGAAAGTCGCATTCGTAATGATGTTCGTGCCGCTCGTTGCGTCGGCGCAGTTCCGCGACCTCGACGCGGCCATGTCGAACCTCGATCGCGGCTTCGGCAGCGGCGACGTGCAGGCGATCGTCGCCGGAGTCGGCAGCGCCGATCAGGTGAACCTGCAGTTCCCGGGTCTCGTCGATCAGACGGGATTCTTCGGGCGCGACCAGGCCGCGTACCTGCTCGACAAGCTGTTCAACAAGGTCTCGCCGAGCGGCTTCGAGCGCGTCAGCGCCCGCAAGGTCAGCGCCGAGAACCAGTACCACATCACCGCCCGCTGGAACATCGCGGTCGGCGGCCGTACGGAGACGCGTGACCTCTACATCACGCTCCGTAACAAAGACGATCGCTGGTCGGTCGTCTCGGTCCGCGCCGCGGGCAAGTAATGTGACGTGACCCTTCGCAACGTACTTTCATGGATCGCCGTCGCTCTCGCGACGGCGATTCGTCTTTGGGGCGGACCCGATCGCGTGTGGGTCACGGCGACCGTCGGCGCGCTGGCGCTGGTTGCGTTCGCGTTGTCGATTATCCGTTTTCCGTTTTCCGTGCGGTCCAGTTCCGCCGAGCGCGGCACGGACAACGAAAAACGGACAACGGACAACGCGCGCCGGCTGGCGCTCATCGCCTCCCTCTCCCTCCTCATCGTCGCCGGCAGCGACGTCGTCACGCAGCAGCGCGTTCGCGCCGTCTCCTCCGCCTTCACAGTCGAGATGCGCGACCACGTGCAGCACGACATCGTCCACGTCCGCGAGCACATCCAGGCCACCGAAGCGGCGCTCGATGCCTCCGCCGCGCGCATCGCCGCGCGCGTTTCACCGGCGGTCAAGCAGGGCGCGCTCTTCCGTCTCCTCGAATCCGAAGTCGGGCCGCGAGCGGAGCGCGGCGCGCGCATCGTCCAGCCGGACGGCGAGCCGCTCGCGTGGTGGGGAGAGCACTTCCGCGGAACCGCGGAGCGCGTCTTCTCCTTCGACGTCACTAACCTCTACATCACCAAGACGCGCGTGACGAACGGCTACACCGTGCAGGTGTGGGAGCGCATCGAGAACATCCGCGGCGCACGTTCGGCCGTCCATCCGCCGGACGACTGGATCGTCTCGCTCTTCTTCCACGGCGGCTCGCTGCGGCAGGAAACCGATACGCAGCGCGCGCTGATCGTGAAGCGCGAGGAGTCGGCGCTCTGGCTCGACGTGACCCCGCGCCTGCGCGATGAGGTCGTCGAAGCCGTGCACGCCGACGGCGTCACGCTCAGCGCCATCCTCCTCGCGCTCGGCACCATCGTCGTCCTCGCCCTCGCCTGCCGCACCACCTGCCATCCGCTGCTCCTCATCGTGCTCGCCGCCATCGCGCGTGTCGCGCTGCTGTCGATGAGCGTCAACGACGATCCGCTCGGCATCTTCGGCTTCGAAGTCTACGCCTCGAAAGTCCTCGGGCCCTTCAGCCGTTCGCCGGTCGATCTTCTGCTGACGGCGATCGCGACGCTGACGATCGTCAGCGTCGCGGGGCCGCTGCTCGCGCGCGTGCCGCGCATCCTCCGCGCCCTGCTCGCCATCGCCGCCGGCTGGGGCTACGTGGAGCTGATCCGCAACCTCGTCGCGAACTCGCACCTCTCGTCCGTGCCGGAGCACGTCTTCCCTCGCACCGCCGCGCAAGGCGTCCTGCTCGGGGCGCTCCTCTTCTTCGCGTTCGCCGTCGTGCGGCTCGCGGCCTCCGTGGCTCACCATCGCGGCAGGCACTTCGTGCAGTCGCCACTGATGCGCGCCGCCGCTTCCGCGATCGTCGTCGCGATCCTCGTCTACACGCCGGTGCAGCACTTCGAGCGCATCAGCGCGCGTCGCTTCCTCGCCGACACCTACGCGCCGCTCGTCGCCGGTGAAGCGGGGCAGATCCGGGCGATGATCACCGGGATGCTCGAGACCGAGTTCGCGAGCATCGACCTCGACGCGATCCTCCCCGACGACTACCGCCACATGAACCTCGAGGATCTCGCGTACGCCCTCTGGCTCAACAGCGATCTCTCGAAGTGGCGCGTGCCCTCGGTCATCACCATCACCGACGAGTACACGCGGACGCAGATCAGCCGCTTCGGCGTCGGCCTGCCGCAGTTCCAGGGCGAAGTGCTGCAGGTCGGCACGCTGCGGCGCGACCTCCATCAGGAGAACTTCGACGTCACCGCGTTCGGCACGACGATCGCGCTCGGTACCGTGCACATCGTCAATCCCGCCGACGTCGGCGCCGCCGCCTCGGCCGACATCTACCGCGACTTCTTCCGCACCGCCGACAACGACCCCACCGGCCTGCGCGCGCAGCCGGAGCCCGCCGTCTACGACGAGACCGGGACGCCGCGGTCGAGCGTCGATGTGCGCCTCCCGCAGAATCCCGCGTGGTACTTCGCCACGTTGAAACCGGGTCGCGGCTTGTGGGTGCGCTCCAGCGACGACGACCGTGCGACGATCTACCTGCGCCGCACCGAGAACACGCTCTTCGCGTTTCCGCTGCAGGTCCCCACCATCACGCAACAAATCCGCCGCGCGGGGGGCGTCCTGATCTGGGCGCTCGCGTTCGTGCTGCTCGCGCTGCTCTGCATCTGCGCGCCGCAGGTCATCGCCTGGCTGCGGCACGTCCCGTCGAACCTCGACTTCCGCGCGCGCACGTCGCTCTACCTGACATTCGTCGTGATCATCCCGCTGATCGCGTTCGTGCTCTTCGTCCGCGCCTACCTGTCGAACCGTCTCGAGTCCGAGACGATCGAGCGCGGCCAGCGCGCGCTCAACACCGCGCAGCGAGTCATCGAGGATTACCTGGCCTCGCAGTCCGCCGCGCCGGAGCAGGTGCTCGACGACGACATCTTCATCTGGCTCGCGCGCGTCGTCGGACACGATCTCCATCTCTATCGCGGCGAGCAGCTCATCGCGTCGAGCCGCCGCGATCTCTTCGCCGCGCACATCGAGTCGGAGCGCCTCCCCGGCGACGTCTACCTCGACATCGTCCTCGGCGGCCGCCAGCTCACCACCGCCACGCGCAGCGCCGGCGAAGCGCAGTACGTCGAGATCTACAGCCCCGTGAATCTCGCACGCGGCCGCACGTACACGCTGGCGCTGCCGTTCATCGTGCAGGGCCGCGAGATCCAGCAACAGGTCAACGACCTCGCCACGACCATCTACCTCCTGCTCATCTTCATCGCCCTCGCTGCGATCGCCGTCGCCTTCCGCATCGCGCGCGGCGTGACGCGTCCCGTGCAGGGACTCGTCGCCGGTGCGCGCGCCGTCGCGCAAGGCGACTTCGACGTCCAGGTCGCCGTCCCCAACGATCCCGACCTCGGCATGCTCGTCACCACGTTCCGCGACATGGCGCATTCGATCCGCCGCCAGCAGGAAGACCTCCGCCACGAGCGCGACCGCCTGCAGACGCTGCTCGAGAACATCAACGCCGCCGTCGTCGTGCTCGACGGCTTGATGCACGTCGGCGCCACGAACCTCGCCGCGCGCAAGCTGTTCGGCCTCGAGGAGCACGCCACCGAGGTGTTCCGGCCGCCGTTTCCGGCGGTGGTGAAGTTCGTCGAGGAGCATCGCTCGCGGCGCGTCGAATCGAGCGAGATCGAGCTCGTCGTCGACGAGAACCCACGCACCTTCCGCGTCTCCATCGTCCCGCTCCCCGACAGCGACGAAGAGATGCTCATCGCCGAAGACGTCACCGAGATCCTGCGCAGCAACCGTCTCGAAGCGTGGGGCGAAATGGCCCGTCAGGTCGCGCACGAGATCAAGAATCCACTCACGCCGATCCAACTCACCGCCGAGCACCTGCGCGCCGTCGCCGACCGCGAAGACCCCAACCTCCCGAACGTCGTGAAGACCGCGGTCGAGAACATCCTCCGCCAGGTCGTGACGCTGCGCGAGACCTCGAAGGAGTTCAGCGACTACGCCTCGCTGCGCCAGGTGCACCGCAAGAGCGTGGACCTGCGGCACCTGCTGGAGGACCTCGCCGCCGGCTACGCCGACAGCGCCGAGCGCGGCATCGAGTTCGAAGCGGAGCTCGACCCCTCCACCCCACGCACGCTGCAGGCGGACGAACGCCTCCTCCGCGGCGCGGTCGCCAACCTCATCGAAAATGCCTTCCAGGCCACCCCCGGCGGCCACGTCCGCCTCGGCAGCTTCGGCGTCGACTCCAAGGTCGTGATCTCCGTCCAGGACGACGGCCCCGGCGTCGCCCCCGAGCTCCTCCCCAAGATCTTCGACCCCTACTTCTCCACCAAGACCACCGGCACCGGCCTCGGCCTGGCCATCGCCCGCAAAGCCATCGAAGAGCACGGCGGCAAAATCCAGGCAGAGAACGTCAACCCCGGCCTGCGCGTGGTGATCGAGCTGCCGGTGAGGTAGCCGCGGGGAACGATGGGACGGATGGGACAGATCGGACGGATAGGAGTTCCGACTCCGCCAACCGGTCTTGATCCTCACGGTACGATGGCGTCATGACACGCGCAAAAGTCACGAGCAAATACCAGATCGTCATCCCGAAGGACGTGCGAGACAGCGCCGACATCCGCCCCGGGCAGGAGTTTCAGGTGATCGCGAAAGGCGGCGTCGTGACACTTGTCCCGGACAAGCCGCTTTCCGCGATGCGCGGGTTCGTCAAAGGAATGCGAACGACCGGCTTTCGTGAAAAGAAGGACCGGATGTGATCGTCATTGATTCGTCCGGATGGATCGAGTTTTTCGCCGACGGTCCACACGCGGCAGAGTTCGCGAAACGATTGCGGCAACCAGCGAACGTACTTACGCCGACCGTTGCCATCTACGAAGTGTACAAGTGGATCAAACGTGAACGGTCGGAAGAGGAAGCATTGCAAGCTGTCGCCACGATGAAGAAAACGTCTGTCGTCGACCTGACGGAGGAGCTCGCGTTGACGGCGGCCGACCTGAGCCTCGTACACGGTGTAGCCATGGCCGACGCCATGATGCTCGCCGCAGCACGCGCGCATCGCGCAGAGCTCTTCACAACCGACTCCGGATTCATCGGAATCGCTGGCGTGACGGTGTTCTCGAAAAAGCGCGACTGATCCCCGGGAAAATCGTGACGGGCCCTACAATCGCGGTAATTTTCCTCGCTACAATCGTGTTCCAGCAGATCCGCCACTCATGCGCATATTGATCGCCGCCATCGTACTTGCTGTCACGCTCGGCACCCCGCTCGCGCAGGGGGAGGCGCCGGTCGATGAGACGCGGACTACGCTGCGGCAGGAACTGCTGCGGCTGGTGAATCACGATCGCGTGGCTCACGGGCTGCTGCCGGTCGAGCTCGACATCGAGGCCTCCGTCATCGCCGATGAGTACTGCCGCAAGCAGCTTCGCGAGAAAACGAACGGACACTTCACCACCGATGGCCGCGCTCCGTACATGCGCTACTCCTTCGCCGGAGGCAACGACGGCGTCAGTGAGAACACGGCCGCGTGGTCGGCACCGTTCTCGTTCAACGACCGGGCGCTGCTCGACATGACCCGCCGCTCGCAGCAGGCCATGATGGAAGAGAAGCCGCCGCACGACGGCCATCGCCGCACCATCCTCGATCCGCATGCGACGCACGTCGGGATCGGCCTCGCCTGGGAAAAGGGAGAGTTCCGGATCGCGCAGGAGTTCGTCCGCCGCTACGTGACCTGGTCGCGCCCGCTGCCGCGCAGCGCTTCCGCCAACGATCTCGTGCGCGGCGCCGGGAAACCGCTCTCCGGCGCGAAGATCGAGGCCATCACCGTTCATCACGAGCCCGCGCCGCAGCCGATGCCGGTGCACGTCGCCAACGCCATCAGCCACTACTCCCTCCCGACGAAGCGGAAGGATTACCTGCCGCTGCTGAAGGACGCCTTCCGCCGCCGCGACGACGGCACGCTGCACGTCGTGCGCAATGAGTACCGCGACGGCCGCCGCGGCGACTTCCACGTCGCCGATGACGGCAGCTTCTCGTTCGGCGTCCCGTTCACCGAAGGCCCGGGCGTCTACACGGTCGTGGTCTGGGTGCGCAAGGACGGCAGTGAAACGCCGGTCGCCGCGAGCAACGTCTCGATCAACGTGCGCGGCGAAACGTGGTCCGGCACGCGTTGAGCTACCACGCTCGGCCGTGAGCTCCGACTCCCTCTACGACTGCGTCATCATCGGCGGCGGCCCCGCCGGCCTCACCGCCGCCATCTTCCTCGGGCGCTACCGCCGCCGCATCCTCCTCCTCGACGCCGGTGAGCCGCGCAACCGCGCCGCCCGCGCCATCCACGGCTTCCTCGGGCAGCACGACATCCCCCCGGCCGAGCTGCTGCGTCGCGGTCGCGCCGAAGCGGAAGCCGCGGGCGTCGAGATCCAGGAGGCGCGCGTGACGAAGGCGGAGAAGGTGGGCGACGTCTTCGAGCTCACCACGGACGCAGGCACGGTGCGCGGACGGCGCATCCTCCTCGCGTACGGCGTCCGCGACGAGCGTCCCGACGACATCCCCGATTTCGACCGCTACTACGGCAGCTCCATCTACCACTGCCCCGACTGCGACGGCTACGAATGCCGCGACCGCACGATCGGCGTCATCGGCTGGGGAAAGAAGGTGGCGGGACTCGCGCTGAAACTGCTGCAGTGGACCGACGACGTCGTCGTCTTCACCCACGGCCACGCCCGCGAATGGAACGAAGAGCAGCACAGCAAAATCCTCGCGGCGAACGTCACCGTGAAGGACGAGGCGATCGTCGCCCTCGAAGGCAACGGCGATCGCGTCAGCGGCGCCGTGCTCTCCACCGGCGAGTGCGTCAAAGCCGAAGCGTTCTTCTTCACCCTCGGCGTGCACCGCTCCACCGATCTCGCCGAGCAACTCGGCTGCAAAGTCGACCCTGAGAAACCGAACGTGATCGTCGACGATCACCGCAAGACGACCGTGGAAGGCGTGTGGGCGGCGGGCGATCTGGTCGCCGGCGCACAACTGGCCATCACCTCGGCCGCGGATGGCGCCATCGCAGCCATCGCCATCAACAAGTCGCTGCTACCGCCATCGCGTCACGTGTAGTTGTCCACCGGGCTGACGCGTCCCGTGGGCCGCTACACCACCACGAACAACGCCTGTCCACGCGCCACTGCCTGCCTTGCGGACAGCATCAGTTGCACGTACGTCTGCACGTCCAGATCGGCGTCCGGGTCTTCCGCTTCCAGGTAGTGCACGACGAGCTTCATCAGCTCCACGTCGTCCGTCGGCAAGGACGCGTGAGCGGCGAAGCGGCGTAGCTCTTCGATGAGGCGCGGCAGGCTGCCGATCTGCAGCGGATCGGCTGCTTGCGGGATTGCTGCGAGCTCGATCGACGCCGCGTCGCGCGGCACGTAGACGGCCTGATACGCCTCCACCGTCGTGAGCTGCGGGAACGTGGCAGTGTCGAAGTCGCGCAGGACGCGTTGCTGCAGCAGGCGCCAGCCGGAGACGTCGACCGGCTCCGACTGATACGGCTCCAGCGGCGCGCCCGCAGGCGGCGTGAAGACCTGCGCCAGCGCGGCATCGACCGCACGCGCAAACGCACCGCCGTAAGCATCCGCGGCACGACCGACAATGAATGTGAGGGCCAAAGCTGCGGGGAAGTTTACCCGCAGAGGATCGTGGTTGGGCAGAGGGACCAACAGAACGTCTCCGTCCCGTTGGTCCCAACCCTGGCGACTAACGCGCGTACAGATCGATCACGCGCTGGATGGCGCGGTTGCACACATCGCAGAAGCCCACTTCATCGCGCGTGAACATGATGCAATCCGCCTCGGGGCGGTACAGTCCCTTCGCCTCGTAGCCGGCGCCTTCGAAGGCGCCGACGCGGTTCGCGTATTGCTCGTTGCCGAGGAACTTCGTTTCCCACTCCTGCTCGCGGCGGAAGAGGGCGTCCATCTGCGACTCCGGCACGTTCGATTCGCGCAGCTTGCGGCGCTCCGCCTGGTACTCGCGCTGGTGCGCTTCGAACGCTTCCTTCTTCCACGGCGTGGGCAACGGCGTGCCGGGCGTCACCATCGACATCCACTTCGGATTCGCGCCGTTCGCGGTGATGTTCGGCTCCCACGGCTCCGGATGCTCGGAGCCGCCGGTCACGTACGACACATCCGAGGTGTAGTACTCGTCGCCGAGGCCGGCGAAGTGATGGCCGAACTCGTGGACGAAGACGTACTCCGCGAAGCCCGTGTCGACCGACGACGTCGCCTGGTCGTTGAAGATCCCGCCGCCGCCGTACTGCTTCTCGTTGACGAGGATCTCGAGAAAATCGTACGGCGCGGCGGAGGCCGCATCGCGCAGCGAGCGGTTGTCGCGCGTCAGCACGTAACGCTCCGAATCGAAGATGTTGTACTCGGTCGAGATCGCGGTGCGGCGGTCGTCGCGCGTGCGCGGCCGATGCACGCCGCTCTGCTTCGACGGCAGCTCCAGCACGCGCACGTTGAAGTCGGCGCGGCGGCTCTTGAACGGCTCGGTGGCGAACAGCTTCCCGACGAGGCGCTCCACGTCCTTGCGCAGCTTCGGCATCTCCGCCGCGGTGTAGCCCTCGCCGATGACGAGGAGGTCGACCTTCTGCGACGCCGGTCCGTTGTCGAGGTAGGACCAGACGCGCCCCATCGGCTCGCGATCGGCGGGATTCACGAAGCGCGAATTTGGATCGACGACGGTCGACCACACCTGCTGAAACGCGTTCTGCGCGTCGCGCTTTTTGAGCGTGACCTGCACCGGCTGTTTGGGCCAGGGAAAGCGCAGCGACTCATGGAACGTCGCCGGCTGCTGTTTGGCCTCGGCCGTGGTCTCCCATTCACCGTAAATCGAGGCGAAGCCGCGCGAATAGATCACCTGATTCGTGCCGCGGTCGATGATCTCGAAGAGGTACTTGCCGAGGTTGGAGGTGTCGACGAGGCGGGTCCGGCTGCCGGACCACGGACCGTCGGAGACGATGCGGTCGAGGGCGACGATCTCGTCGCCTTTCGGCGTCGACGTGTGGAAGTAGTCGACGCGCATCGTCTTGTCGAGGAACTGCTCGTCGAACGTCGCGGCGGTTGCTTCGGGGACCACGGGGAGCGCGACGAACATCGCGAGCAGAAGCGTGCGCAGGCGCATGTGACAGATTCCTTTCGGGGGCGGATTGTATGGCAGCGTATCCTCTCATTCATGCCCCGTTTCCCAATCGTTTTCGCGTGCCTGTGGTTGTTCACCGTCACGGCCGCGGCGCAGGTCGCCGAAACGGTGACGGTGGAGCGCATCCTCATCGACGTCCGCGTCACCGATGCCGCTGGTGAGCCGATCCTCGACCTCGAGCCCTCCGACTTCACGGTGAAGATCGGCGGCAAGCGGGCCACCATCGAATCGGTGACGTGGATCCCCGACACTGCCGCGGCACGCGCCATCGCGGAGCTCGTGGACGAAGGGACCATCACGGCGGAGGGGACGCCTGCGACGACTGCAACCGACGTCGCGCCGGCCGGCCGGCTGTTCGTCTTCTTCGTGCAGACCGACTTTGCACGCAACAGCTCACGCGTCGGCGGGGCGATGAAGTTCATGCCGCACCTCGTCGATCTCGTCGAGCAACTCGTGGAGCCGGACGACCGCGTCGCCGTCCTCTCCTTCGACTCGCACCTCAAGTTCCGCCTCGACTTCACCAGCGACCGGTCGAGCATCGTCGATGCGGTGAAGCAGTCGCTGCTCATCGACGATCCGCCAACGCCGCCGCTGGTGGCCAATCCGTCGCTCGCCCGGCGGCTCGAGCGCGAGCGGATGAAGAAGGCGACGTCGTCGGAGGAAGCGCTGGTGATCATCGGCGACGCGCTGAAGCCGATCCCCGGCCCCAAGACGCTCGTCCTCCTCGGCTGGGGCCTCGGCGAGCTGCTGAACGGACGCGTGGTGATGCCGCGCGAATACGAGATCGCGCGCAACGTCCTCGAAAGCGCCCGCGTCACGATTTTCTCGCTCGACACGAGCGATGCCGACTACCACAGCCTCGAAGCAGGTCTGCAGACCGCGGCCGCCGACACCGGCGGCTTCTACGCGAAGACGCATCGCTTCCCGCAACAGGCCGTCAGCCGGCTGCAACGGACGCTCACCGGCCACTACGAGCTCGAAGTGCGCAGACCCGCGGGCTTGAAGCACGGGACGCACGCGATCACGGTCGACGTGAAGCGCCGCGGCATGCGCGTGCTCGCGCGTTCCTCGTTCGTCGACGAGTAGTGGGCCTTTCGTTTGCACAACAACTTGTGCATGGCTGCAAAGTACGGAAAGAAAGCTCAAGACAAAGTCGAAACTGAGATGCACAAGTTCAAGCGCGGCACGCTGAAAAGCGGCTCGGGCAAGAAGGTGAAGAGCCGCAAACAGGCCGTCGCCATCGGATTGTCCGAGGCCCGCCGCGAAGGCGGCAAAGTGCCGCCACCGCCGAAGTCTTCCTCGAAGAAGGCGACGACGAAGAAGGCGACGTCGACGAAGAAGGCGTCTTCGAAGAAGGCAACTTCGAAGAAGGCAACTTCGAAGAAGACCACTTCCAGGAAGACGACTTCGTCGAAGAAGACGACGAAGAAAGCGCCGTCCAAGAAGTCGTCATCATCGAAGAAGACGGCTTCCAGAAAGTCTTCATCGAAGAAGTCTTCCAAGAAGAAGTAGCGCGGAAGCGACAGGGGACGATAGGACCGATAGGACGAATGGGACCTATAGGACGTATAGGTCCCATTTGCCGCGGTCATCGCCGTGAGGTCAGCTATCGGTAGGGCCCGGACGCGATAGGTCTGCCGTTGTCCTATCCGTCCCATAGGTCCTATTCGTCCTATGGGTCCTGTCGTTCCCCTACAACTTCCTTAGCGCATCCGCCACGCGCGCGTACTCCGCGACCAGAGCCTCCACCTTCGCGCGAGCCCCCTCCGTGGAGCCGCTGCGGCCGAGCAGTTCCAGCTCGGCGTTGAGGTCGTGCATGCGCGTTGCGCCGATGTTGCCGGAGCTGCTCTTGAACGCGTGCGCCGCGTACGCCAGAGCCTCGGCGTCGTCGCGCTCCACGGCGGCGCGCAGCGCCTCGATGCGCGGCGGCGAATCGGTCATGAAGAGCTGCGCCAGCTCGCCGAGGAAGCTTTCGTCGCCTCCCGCCACCTCGCGCAGGTTCGCCAGCACCTCTGCGTCGAGCGGCTCCGCTTCACCGATGAAGCGCGCGAGCGCGCGCATCAGCTCCGGCTCCAGCAGCGGCTTCGAAAGATAGTCGTCCATCCCCGCCGCGACGCAGCGTTCGCGGTCGCCTTCGAGCGCGTTCGCCGTCAGCGCGATGATCGGCGTGTGGCGGTGGCCGCCTTCGCGGCGGCGGATCTCGCGCGTCGCGGCGAAGCCGTCCATCTCCGGCATCTGGCAATCCATCAGCACGACGTCGTAATCGATGCGGCTCACCGCCTCCACCGCTTCCACTCCGTTGGCCGCGGTGTCGGCGTGGCAGCCGAAGCGCTGGAGCTGCCGCAGCGCGAGCTTCTGGTTCACCGGGTTGTCCTCGACGAGGAGGATGCGCGCGTTCGGACGCATCGCAATCCGCTGCGGTGCGGGCTCCGGAGGCCGGGACGCGGCCCGCTCTTCGCGAAACATGGAGTTGACGATGCTGTCGTAGAGCGCCGACTGCTTCACCGGTTTCGTCAGGCATGCGTCGATGCCGACCATCTTCATCGTCGCCGGCTCGAGCCGGTTCATCAGCGACGTCAGCACGATCACGTGCGTGTCGGCGAGCTCGCGATCGCTCTTGATCAGCCGCGCGAGCACCGTACCGCTCATCTCCGGCATGTTCATGTCGGTGATGACGAGCGCGTACGGCCGTCCTTCCTCGCGCGCCTGCCGCAGCATCGTCAACGCCTCGGGACCGCTCGCCGCTTCGTCGCTCTCCATGCGCCACGCGCCGAGGTTGTGGCGGACGAGGCGGCGGTTCGTTTCGTTGTCGTCGACGACGAGGACGCGGATGCCGCCGAGGGCCTGCACCTTGTGCGATCGCGTAACCTCGTCCACCGCGCCGATGCCGAGCGGGATCGTGAACCAGAACGTCGACCCTTTGTCTTCGACGGAGTCGACGCCCATCTCGCCGCCCATCGCTTCGACGAGATGGCGCGAGATCGCCAGACCGAGTCCGGTGCCGCCGAAGCGGCGTGTGGTCGAGGCGTCGGCCTGCGTGAACGGCTGGAAGAGGTTCGACTGCACCTCGGATGGGATGCCGATGCCGGTATCGGTCACTTCGAAGCGCACCCGCACCGTGTCACCGTGCGACTCCAGCTTCGCCACGTGAATGATCACGTCGCCGCGGCTGGTGAACTTCACCGCGTTGCCGGTGAGGTTCGTCAGGATCTGGCGGATGCGGCCGGCATCGCCGTGCAGCACTTTCGGGAGCTCGTAATCGAACAGCGCGCCGAGCTCGAGCCTCTTCGCGTGCGCGGCTTCGCCGAGGAGATCGATGACCGATTCGACGGTGGCGCGGAGCTCGAAATCGCTCGCCTCGATCGACAGCTTTCCCGCTTCGATCTTCGAAAAGTCGAGGACGTCGTTGATGATCGTCAGCAGCGCGTCGGCGCTCGTGCGCACCGTCTGCGCGAGGTCGCGCTGGTCGTCGTCGAGCTTCGTCTCCAGCAGCAGTCCGCTCATGCCGATGATCGCGTTCATCGGCGTGCGGATCTCGTGGCTCATGTTGGCCAGGAACTGCGTGCGCATCTCCGCTGCATGGATGGCGGCGTCGCGGCTCGCTTTGAGCGCGGAGGCGAGCTCGCGGTTGCGCCGCGCGTCGCGCCAGACCAGCCACGAGATGACGGCGAGGAGCGTGAGGTCGGCCAGCGTGCCGGCGATGAGCCAGATCCGCGTGAAGCGCGTGCGCCGCGCCGTGAGCTCCGCGCGCTGCAGCAGGAGCTGCCGCTCGTGCGCTTCCATCGACGCGATGATCGACGAAACGCGGCGCATGGCGTCCTTGCCGCGGCCGGTCTGCACTTCGGCGCGCGCGGCCTCGAAGCCGTCGCGCTCGCGGAGCTCGAGGACATGCTCGACGACACGCAGCTTTTCCGCGACCGCGAGCGACAGCAGCGAAGCCCGCTGTACCTGCGGTCCGTTGTCGGCGACCAGCGCGTCGAGCTCGCGGAGGTTCGCCAGGATGCGCGGCTCCACCGCGCGCGATTCGGCGGCGTAGGAAGCGTCGCCGGTGATGACGAACGCGCGCTGCGCCGTCTCCGCCGCTTCCACCAGCGCGAGCGTCTGCTGCAGCCGCGTCAGCACTTTGTGGGTATGCGCGACCATGCGGCTCGCCTCGAGCGAGTCGTGGTTGCTGACCGAGGAGACCCAGACGATGAGCAGCACGACGAGGACGGCGAAGCCGATGCCGATCGCGAATTTCTGGCGGCCCAGGGAGAAGCGCTTGCTCATGGAGTTGCTGCCTGCAACGGCCGCGTCGGGTAAGCTCTTCCACGATGCGTCTCAATGCGGTCCTGCTCGCCGTCTTCACGGTCGTCCTCGTCTGGTCCGCCATCGGACCGCACGATCGCTTCACCTGGTGGCTCGAAGTGCTGCCGGCACTGATCGGCCTCGTGATCGTCTTCGCCACGCGCAAGCGCTTCCCGCTCACGCCACTGCTCTACGTGCTGCTCGCCATCCACGCGGTGATCCTGATGGTCGGCGGGCATTACACGTACGCGCTGGTGCCGTTCGGCTTCTGGATGGAGGAAGCGTTCGGCTTCACGCGCAACCACTACGACCGCATCGGCCACTTCGCGCAGGGGTTCGTGCCGGCGATCGTGGCGCGAGAGATCCTGATCCGCCGCAACGTCGTGCGCAGCGCCGGCTGGCTGTTCACCATCGTGACGTGCATCTGCCTCGCGATCAGCGCGGCGTACGAGCTCCTCGAATGGGCCGCCGCCGCCTTCACCGGTACCAAAGCCGAAGCGTTCCTCGGCACCCAGGGCGACGTATGGGACACGCAGAAAGACATGCTGCTCGCCCTGATCGGAGCCATGGTGGCGCAGGTGATTCTGGCGCGCTGGCATGATCGACAGATGAGGGCTCAGGGCTCAGGGCCCAGGGCTCAGGGAAGCTCC
>DASVEE010000040.1:0-165298 GCA_036380735.1 Thermoanaerobaculia bacterium
GGCTGGCTGCACTTCACGCATAGCGCAGCCCCTGAGCCCTGGGCCCTGACCCCTGAGCCCTCCGCTCACAAGCGGCTATCCGGCACCGCGATCTCGAACGTCTCCCCGTGCGCCAGGTAGTGCACCCGGTCTTCCAGGCCGGCTTCGCGGACGGCGGTGCGGAAGTCGTCCAGGGGGGACTTGAAGACGCCGTAGTCGTTGTAGTGGATCGGGATGGCGGTGCGGGGGTTCACGATGCGGATGGCTTCGACGCCTTGCTTCGCGTCCATCGTCAGGAGGACGCCGGCGATGCGGGTGCCGCCGAGGTGGAGGAGGGCGATGTCGATGTCGGGGTAACGGCGGGGGATCTCTTTCAGATGCTCGTGGATCAGCGTGTCGCCGGTGATGTAGAGCCGCAACGACGGCCGGCTGCCGAACTCCAGCATCGTCCCCATCGTCGGCGGGATCATCAGGCGGAGCAGGCCCGGCGCGTGTTTGCCCGGCATCGCGGTGACGCGCATCGTCGCCGTTCCTTTGCGCACCTCCAGCGTCTCCCACGTCTCCAGCGCGATCGGCTGCTCGAACTTGTGCGCCTTCAGCACGGCGACGGCGTGCTTCGTCGAGACGATGGGGATGCGGCGATCGAGGTGATCGCGCACGACGTGGTCGAAGTGATCGCCGTGCATGTGGGAGAGCAGGACGAAGTCGACGGGCGGAAGCTGGTCGAGCGTGATGGCGGGCTCCGTCAGCCGCTCCGAGTGCAGACCGTAGCCGAGGTGAACGTGGTCGCCTTTGTGGAGGAAGTTCGGGTCGGTGAGGATGGTGAAGCCGCCGTAGCGGAGGATCACCGTCGCCGTGCCGACGAAGAAGATACTGCCGCTGCGAAGGTCGGGAGCCAGCGTGGCATCAGGAGGGAGAACCAGCGGTGAGGGCGGCATCCCGGGCGGAGGTGCCACGCACGTGCCACAGCCTCCATTTTTGCCCCGTTGCGCATGGCGCAAATCGGCGTAAGCTCATCCGCATCGTTCCCAAATCGTGTGTGTGTACTTAGGAGGCTGGCCAATGGTCCATTTCTTCGGGTTACTGCATCTCTGGCTTCAGGAAGATCCGACGGCGGTGACGGGCGGCGGCGAGGGCGCCGCGGCGGGGGTCGCGATTGCCGCGATGGTCGTGTACTTCGGCATCCTGGTGCTGATGATCGCCGCGATGTGGAAGATTTTCGAGAAGGCGGGCGAGCCCGGCTGGGCGGCGCTCATTCCGATCTACAACACGATCGTGCTGCTGAAGATCTGCAGCAAGCCGCTGTGGTGGATCGTGCTCTTCATCATCCCGTTCGTGAACGTCATCGCCTGGATCATGGTGTCGATCGCGCTGGCGGAGCGCTTCGGCAAAGGCGTCGGCTTCGGCATCGGCATCGCGTTCCTGCCGTTCATCTTCATGCCGCTGCTGGCGTGGAGCGAGTCGCGTTACGGCGCGGCCAGTCCGCAGATGGCGTAGTTTTCGTCCTGCGCATGCGTGGCCGTGCGGCCACGCATGCGCAATCTTGGCAGGACCGATAGGACGAATGGGACAACAGCGATCCCATACGTCCTATAGGTCCTATTTGTCCTATTCGTCCCATCGTTTCCCTGCCAGCCGATCGTCGACCGACGGCTTCCCGGCCCCGTGAAACAGCAGAAACAGCGCGGCGAACAGCATCACCAGCGCCAGCCGCGCCGGGTTGAAGCCGCCCACGCGATGGGCGATGCCCAATGCGAAGAGGAAGTTCACGATCATCACCATCGAGGCATAGCGCGTCGCCAGGCCGATCAGGATGAGGATTCCGCAGATGAACTGCGCGTAGGCGGAGAGGATCGCCCCCACCAGCGGAAACGGCACCCCGTTCGCGGCGAGGAACTTTTCGAACTCCAGCATCCGCTCCCACGAGAAAACGTTGTCCACCGTTCCCTCGATGAGGATCACGCCGACGATGAGGCGGATGAAAAACGCGGCGTACTCGCGGCGGCGGTCGAACCAGTCAAGAAGCGGCATGCCGCGATGGTAGCGGGCCGAAGGCGGCAGCCAGGGTCAACGTTCCGTCACTGGTGACGAAGCGGTCCGCAAGTGGGGCGAACCGCCAGAAAGCGACTTTTTCATCCCCTGCTGCACCCGTACCTCTGAAGGCTGCGTATAAGCCCTCAGATGACGGCGATCCTCTCCGACGCGGTGGCACTGACGGGGGCTCTGGAAAGAGCCCAGGCGGGTGACCACGATGCCTTTGCCGAGCTGGTGAACGAGCACGAGGCCATGGTCTTCAGCCTCGCGTTTCACTTCTTCGGCGACCGCACGCAGGCGGAGGAAGTGGCGCAGGAGACCTTCCTGCAGCTCTATCGCAGCCTGCGCAGCATCGAGTCGCCGTCGCATCTGCTCTTCTGGCTGCGGCAGGTCGCCACGCGGCGCTGCATCGATCAGGTGCGCCGGACGAAGCTGCGTGCGGTGCCGCTCGAGTCCGTCGAGGAGCTGTACTCCCACGAGCCGGGCGCCGACCCCCTCCGCGACCGCAAGCTGCGCGAACTGGTTGCATCGCTGCCGGAAGCGCAGAGAATCGTCGTCACACTCAGGTATCAGGAAGATCTCGATCCGACCGAAATCTGCCGGATCGTCGATATGCCGGTGAACACCGTCAAGAGTCATCTGCACCGCGCTCTGCAGGCGTTGCGCAGGAAGTTTCAGGGAGACCCGAAGTCATGAATCTCGAAAAAGATCTCGCGCGTGCCCTTCGCCGCGAACGCCCGGCGCCGGGCTTTGCCGGCAGGGTGATGCAGCGCATCGAAACGCAACCGGAACCGCGTGTCCGCCCTCACTGGTGGCGCACCATCGCGGCCTCGCTCACGCTCACCGCCGTCCTCGGCGGGTGGGCCGCCCACGAGGTCTACGAACAGCGCCGTCTCGAAGGCGAGCGTGCTCGCGACCAGGTGGTGCAGGCGCTGCGCATCGCGAACGAAAAGGTTCGCTACGCCCAGGACGAAGTGCGCGAGATCGGCAGCACTCACAACGAATAGGAGCCAACGCCCATGCGCAGAATCGTTCTCATTACCGCACTCTTGATCCTCGCCGCGCTGCCCGCGTCCGCGCAGCGCCTCAACCTCGACTTCCCGGGCCTCGCCGAGCGCGCCGAAGAAGTCGTCGACATCACCCTCGACGCCGACATGCTCCGCCTCGCGGCGAAGTTCCTCTCTGACAACGACGACAAAGCGATCCGCGACACCGTGCGCGGCCTGCAGGGGATCTACGTCCGCAGCTACCAGTTCGGGAAGGACGGGGAGTACGACCGCCGCCTCGTCGACAGGGTGCGCTCGCAGCTCGGCGCGAGCTGGAAACCGATCGTCACCGTCCGCAGCAAGTCGAAGGAAAACGTGAACATCCTCGCCGACATGCGCGGCGAGAGGATCGTCGGCCTGGTCATCATCTCGGCCGAGCCGAAGGAGTTCACGGTCGTGAACATCGTCGGTCCGATCGACCTGGAGCAGCTCTCGAAGCTCGAAGGGCAGTTCGGGATCCCCAACGTGACCACCGAGAAGGAGAGACGCCCGTGAGGAAGCGCCTCGCGGTCCTCACGCTCCTCGCTGCCATCGCCCTGCCGCTGCATGCCGATCACTTCTCGTCGCTGGCTCGGGCGATCGGCGCGAAGAAAGGGGTCAAGCGCATCTCCATCCCCTTCCTCGGCATTGCGCGGCTGGCCATCAACATCGCCCGTCCGGAAGGGGTGTACGACTTCCAGCTGGCGACGTTCGAGGGAAACGGGAAGCTCAATGCGTGGGAGTTCGAGCCGATCATGCGCAAGCTCGAGACGCAGGGCTACCGGCCGCTCGTGAAGGTATGGTCACGAAAGGGGGAGTGGAGCTTCATTTACGCAAAACCAAGGACCGGCGGAAAACGTCTTGAACTGTACGTACTCACACACGATTCGAGCGACACCGTGCTGGTGCGAGTGGACGTCGATGCCGATCAGGTGGGCAAATACCTCGACGAGCCGCGTTCGGTCACCCGAGTGGCAGGAAGGTGATGACCGGATCGAAGCCCTGACGTTGTAGAATCGTCGCTCCCCAATCATGGCCCGTTACGAAGAACGCGACGATTCGTACGATCTCCTGAACCATTACCTGCAGGAAATCGCCAAGGTGCCGAGGCTGACGCCGGAGCGCGAGCGTGAGCTCGGCAAGCGCATTCAGGAAAACGACAAGGGCGCCCTCGAAGAACTGGTCAAAGCGAATCTGCGCTTCGTCGTGTCGTACGCGAAGCGCTATCGCAATTCGCACGTCCTCTTCCTCGACCTGATCAACGAGGGGAACATCGGCCTGATTCACGCGGCCAAGAAGTTCGACCCCGAGAAGAACGTCAAGTTCATCACCTACGCCGTGTGGTGGATCCGCCAGTCGATCCTCCACGCTCTGTCGGAGCAGGGGGGCGCATTCCGCCTCCCGCCGAAACGCGCGAACCTGATGTACCGCCTGGAGAAGGCGATCGGCGCCGCGATGTCGGAAGGGACGCACATCCCGACACCGGAGGAGCTGGCGTCGGAGCTCGGCGTCTCCGTCAAGGAAGTGCAGACGCTCCTGCAGGCGAACAGCGACAACTATTCGTTGAACGCGGAGCTGGACGACGAATCGCACACGGAGCTCGCCGACGTCGTCGAGCAGACGATGATCCCCTCGGCCGAGCAGGAAATGACGGAGCAGTCGCGCCGCGAAGAGCTGCTGGCGCACATCTCCGAGCTCTCGCCGAAGGAGCGCCTCGTCATCACGCTGCGTCACGGCGTGAGCGACAACATCCCGAAGAAAGTGCGCGAGCTCGCCGACTTCCTCAACCGCGAGACCGACAACGTCACCACCGTCCTGGCGACCGCCAAGTCGAAGGTGTGCGAACAGCTGGAGATCAGCGAGAGCGAGCTCTCCGTGCTGCTGCTCTACACGAACCCGAACCCCAAAGCGTGGACCCGCTTCTGGGATGAGCTGGGCGACCTCTCGCCCGGCATGACCCCCCAGATCGACGCCCGTCGCCTCCCGTACCTGCAGTCGCTGCGGCAACACGGCTCCCCGCAACGCGCCATCGACGCGTTGACGCTGGAAGAAAAAACGATCCTGAAGTTGCGCTACGGCGTGCTGCAGGACGAAGAGCTGACCCTCCGCGACATCGGCGAGATCCTGGGGCTGTCGCGCGAACGGGTAAGGCAGATCGAAAGCCGCGCCGAGGCGAAGTGCCGGCGGTCGGTGCGGCGGGACCGGTAGAGGGGACGATAGGACCTATAGGACGAATAGGACCTATGGGACCTCGGATGGCGACGTCCTAGCAGCGTACCCACTTTCCCCCTCCCAGATCCCTCACCCCGCCGCGCCGCCTTCGGCGTCGTGGGCGGGGATTCGGGATGACACAGAGGGTGCGGCCGGCGCCGTTGTCCCATCTGTCCTATCCGTCCTATAGGTCCCATTCGTCCTATCGGTCCCTGTAAGATGGCTCCCAATGAGTGAGCAACAAATCAACGGCCGTCTCGACGCCTTCGATGTCGGTGACAAGAAGCTGACGGTCCAGACCGAATTCTTCCCTCGGCCCAACGCGCGCATCGAAACGAAGGTCTACCTCGGCGGGGCCCTCAAGAAGGTCTACGCCGAGGATGTCGCGGAAGACGACGGCCTTCAGCAGCGGGTGAACCTGTTTCACCAGGCCAAGGTCGAAGAGATCATGAACGGGCTGCGGCAGCGGAAGCAGCAGCAGGCATGAGTGGCGTTCGGGTTCGCCGGCTCACGAAGTCGTTCAAAACCGTCACGAAGGTGCAGCACGTTCTCAAGGGCGTGGATCTCGACATCGCGCCGGGCGAGGTCGTAGGCCTCATCGGGCCGAACGGCGCGGGGAAGACGACGCTGATGTCGTGTCTGCTCGCCTTCCTCGAGCCGGACGAAGGGGAAGTCACGATCGACGACAAGGCGAACGACGACCTCGACGTCCGCCGCCGCACCGGCTTCGTGCCGGAGCGCATGAACTTCGATCGGCGCGCCACCGGGCGCGCGTTCCTGCGCTACATGGCGCGTCTGGCGGAGGTGCCGCGCGCCAGCGTCGACGACCGCGTCGAAGCGATGCTCGAGCGCCTCGGCATTCAGCACGCGGCGGAGAAGCGGCTGTCGCAGTACTCGCGCGGCATGCTCCAGCGCATCGGCATGTGCCAGGCGTTGATCCATCAGCCGCAGTACGTCTTCCTCGACGAGCCGACGTCCGGGCTCGATCCGAACGGCGTGCTGCTCGTGCGCGACCTGATCGTGGAGCAGAAACAGCGCGGCGCCGCCGTGCTCCTCAACTCGCATCAACTCGCGGAAGTGGGCAAAGTCTGCGACCGCGTGCTCTTCCTCTCGAACGGCGTCATCACGCGCGACGAGACGCTGCACTACACGGACCGCATCATCGTGGCCATCACGATGATGCACGGCACCTTCGACCCGCTGAAGGTGGAGCAGGCGACCGGCGCCGCGCCGCGCGCGAACGTCGTCGTGGCCACGGTGGAGGACGAAGCGGGCATCGCGCGCGTGGTGCGCGAGCTCGTGGCCACGGGCGCGGGCATCGTCGACGTCCGCCGCCACACGGCCGATCTGGAAGGCATCTTCCGAGGTGAAGCATGAACCCGACGGTCGTGGCGGAGACGGTGCGCCGTCACGTCACCAGCATCCCGTATCTCGGCTATCTCGTGCTGCTGGCGATCATGGCTTTCGGCGTGTCGCGCATGGACAACATGCCGGGTCGCATCTGGCCGCCGCTCATCGCGCTGCTGTCGTACATCGTCGGCTGCAGCGTCATCGGGCCGGAGTTCTCGTCCGGCACGCTGCAGCTCATCCTGGCGAAGCCGGTGAATCGCACCGTCTATCTCGTGTCGCGCGTCCTCGGCGCGACGGCGGTGGTGTGGATCGCGCTGCTCGTGCCGATGCTCATCGAGCTGCTCGGCCGCAAGGGACAGCACGCGCAGATCATCCTCGGCACGACGCTGAACTACGCGCTGATGGCGCTTCTGACGGTGTCGCTGATGGCGCTCTTCGGCAGCTTCACGCGTGCGTACTTCAACATCGCCATCTACTTCGTCCTGAGCATCGGCCTCTCGGTGGTGCAGGGGGCGATGGGGATGCTGCAGATGGCGCGTGAGGGGTTCTTCGCGTGGCTCGGCAAGATCCTCACCGACTTCCCGGCGATCCCGAAGGCGATCGTCTGGATCGATCAGAATCTCTTTCCCGACGCACCGCCGCGCGCGAACGGCAGCTTCGCGCTGATGGTGCTTTCGAACGCCGCGGTGGCCCTGGTCGTGGCGTGTCTCCTTTTCCGCAGACGCGAGGTGCCCTATGGCGCGGACTAGCAATCAGCGCAGCATTCCGGTGTGGCTGTTCATCATCGCGGCGGCGCTCATCGCGGCGCGCATTGTGGTGACGCTGCAGCAGAAGGAAGAGGCGGGGAGCGTCCAGACCGGCGAGCGTGGCGGCAAGACGACGAGCCTCGTGAAATGGGTGCCGATCGAGCAGGCCGGCACCCTCGCCCGCACGACGGGGAAGACGATCATGTACGACTTCACCGCCGCGTGGTGCGGGCCGTGCCACGCGCTCGAAGACGCGGTGTTCAGCGATCGCCGGCTGGCGAAGCTGATCAACGACCGCTTCGTGCCGGTGCGCGTCGTCGACCGGCAGCGTGAGGATGGGCAGAACCAACCCGCCGTGCAGTCGCTGCAGGCGCGCTTCGGCGTCCGCGGCTTTCCCACGGTCGTCTGGGCGGACGCGAGCGGAGTGCAGAAGACACGCATGGAAGGATTCCGCGGTGCCGAGGCGTTCGAGCAGACCGTGGAGAACCTGAGGTAGTGCGGCTCGAGCATCTGACGGAAGAAGAAGAGGACCACTGGCGCGGCGAGTTCGCGCAGGAAAACTGGATCTTCGGTTCGCTGACCATGAGCGTGACCTTGCCGGAGTTCGCCGGCGGCACCCCATCGCTGCAGCAGATGCACTTCGGCTATTACTTACAGCCGCTGCATCTGAATGCATTCGACCGGGAGGACCTGCCGCGACGGCTGGCGTACGTGCTGGCCCGGCGGCGACCTCCGCTGGACTTCTTCGAGCTGATCGGCGCCGGCCTGCGCATCCCGCACTGCTTTCCGACGGGGTTCACCCTGGGGAGCGTGCTGCGGATCACCTTGCAGGAGTTGAAGCGGCTGCCGCTGAAGGAAGCGCTGGATAGCGACACCCGGCCTAACGACGATACGCGCGCGTGAAACACGCTGATTGTCACAACGCCCACGCCCCTGGCGTTGAGGGGGCCTCATCGCAGGATTTCAGAAAGGCAGGAAGGCGTTCCCTGCCCATGCGGACAGGACTCTGTTGCCTGCCGGTCGAATAGAATCCTCCACTGCGAATGACCCCGATCCGCCGTCTTCTGCATTACTTCGCGCTGTACAAGAAGCGACTTCTCCTCGGCGCAGCATGCGTGGTTGGCTCGGCCTTCTTCTCGCTGCTGAAGCCGCTGATCATCGGGAACGCCGTCAACGAGCTCTCCACGGCCGTGACCCGCGGCACGCTCATCCGTTACGGACTGCTGCTCATCGGCGCGGCGGCCATCGAGGGGGCGTTCCTCTACGCGCAGCGCTGGATCATCATCGGCGCCTCGCGACACATCGAGTACGACATGCGGAACGACTTCTACGGGCATCTGCAGAAGCTGCCGCTCCGCTTTTACCAGGACCAGCGCACCGGCGACCTGATGTCGCGGGCGACGAACGACCTCTCGTCCGTGCGCATGCTCATCGGGCCGGCGGTCATGCACTCGTTCTCGTCGCTGCTGATCGTCACGGGCGCGTTCATCATGATGCTGCGCATCGACGTCGTGATGGCGCTGGTGTCGCTCCTCGCGGTGCCGGTCGTCGCGGGGCTCGTGCAGACGTTCGGGCAGCGCATCCACGTTCGCTTCAAGGCGGTGCAGGACTACTTCGGCGACATCTCGGCACGCGTGCAGGAGAACCTCGCCGGCGTCCGTGTCGTGCGCGCGTTCACGCAGGAAGAGCGTGAGATCGAGACCTTCAAGCGGATGAACCACGAATACGTGGAGCGCAACCGCTCGCTGATCCGCCTCACCGCGACCTTCTACCCGGCATTGCACGCGCTGATCGGCGTCATGTTCGTCGTCGTCTTCTTCATGGGGAGCCGGCGCATCATCGGCGGGACGCTCTCCATCGGTGCCTTCGTCGCCTTCCAGTTCTACCTCGGGCGCATGATCTGGCCGCTCATCGCCCTCGGTTGGGTCATCAACCTCGTCCAGCGCGGCATGGCCTCGATGCAGCGGCTGCACGACGTCTGGTCCGTGGCGCCGGACGACCGCGGCGACCTGGCGCCGGGCGAGGAAGGGGCGCGCGGCGACCTCGAGATCCATGACCTGACGTTCGCGTACGGCGATCATCCGGTACTGCGCGAGCTCGACCTGACCGTGCGCCATGGCGAGACCGTCGGCATCGTCGGCCGCACCGGCAGCGGCAAGTCGACGCTGCTCGCGCTGCTGACGCGGACGTTCGAGCCGCCGCCGGGGACCATCTTCCTCGACGGCCGGCCGCTGGAGACGATCCCCACGCGCCAACTGCGCGAGTGGATCGGCATGGTGCCGCAGGAGACGTTCCTCTTCTCCGAATCGATCGCGGAGAACATCCGCTTCGGCCGCGCCGATGCGAACGACGCGGAAGTCGATGAAGCCGCGCGGCTGGCGGGGCTGACGACCGACGTCGCCGCGTTCCCGCAGGGGCTGTCGACGATGATCGGCGAGCGTGGCATCACGCTCTCCGGCGGGCAGAAGCAGCGCACCGCCATCGCCCGCGCGCTGATTCGCGAGCCGCTGATCCTGCTGCTCGACGACTCCCTCAGCGCCGTCGATACGCAGACCGAGGAGCGGATCCTCGAGTCGCTGCGCCAGGTGCGGCAGGGGAGGACGGTGCTGATCGTTTCCCACCGCGTCTCGTCGGTGAAGGATGCCGATCACATCGTGGTGCTCGATGAAGGACGCATCGTGGAGCGCGGCACGCACGAAGGGCTGGTGGCGAAAGACGGCTACTACGCCGATCTCTACCGCCGCCAGACCATCGAGAGTGAACTGGAGGAGATCGCGTGAGCGCGGATGACCGCCATGAAGACGAAGGCGCGAAAGCCTTCGACCGGCGCCTCACGTGGCGCCTGCTGCGGTACCTGAAGCCGTATCGCTGGCGCGCCGGCTTTTCGGTGTTCCTGGTCATCCTCTCATCGCTCTTCGAGCTGGCCGGTCCGGCGATCATCGCCATCGCCATCGACATGTTCGTCCAGCCGGTCGCCGGCGCGGAGCCGAACGGTGCGAGCAAGGCGATCAGCGCGTGGCTGACGTCGAACGGCTACACGCTCGACGCGCTCACCGGCATCAACATCGCCGCCGGCATCTACCTCGCGACCCTCGTCCTCGGGTTTCTCGTGCTCTACACGCAGATGGTGCTGATGAATCTGATGGGGCAGTACGTCATGTACGACCTCCGCAAGCAGATCTTCACGCACCTGCAGAAGCTCGACGTGCAGTTCTACGACAAGAACCCGGTCGGCCGCCTGATGACCCGCGTGACCACGGACGTCGACGCGCTCAATGAGCTGTTCACCGCCGGCTTCGTCGCCATCTTCGGCGACATCTTCGTCCTTCTCGGCATCGTCGCGGTGCTGTTCTGGATGGACTGGCAGCTCGCGCTCGTCCTCTTCTCCATCACGCCGTTCATCATCCTCGCGTCGATCTGGTTCCGCCGCGGCGCACGCATGACGTACCGGCAGGTCCGCGTGCGCATCGCCGCGATCAATGCGTTCCTGCAGGAGCACATCAGCGGCATGTCGACCGTGCAGCTCTTCAACCGCGAGGAGAAGGAAGCGGCGAAGTTCGACGAACTGAACGACCGTCACCGCGGCGCGAACATCGACTCGATCTTCTATTACGCCGTCTTCTATCCGGTCATCGAGCTGATTCAGACCGTCGGTGTGGCGCTGATCGTCTGGTACGGCGGCGGACAGGTGATTCAGGGGACGCTGTCGATCGGCGTGCTCGTCGCGTTCTTCCAGTACGCGCAGCGCTTCTACGAGCCGATTTCCGACCTCTCGGAGAAGTACAACATCCTGCAGGCCGCGATGGCGGCGAGCGAGCGCATTTTCAAGCTGCTCGATACGAACGTGCGCATCGAAGACAGCGGAGAGCTCGATGTTGCAGAACTTCACACAATCGAATTTCGTGACGTCTACTTTGCGTACAACGAAAACGATTGGGTTCTGAAGAACATCTCGTTTCGCGTTGCACGTGGTGAGCGAGTCGCTCTCGTTGGCCACACGGGTGCAGGCAAGACCACGATCACGTCGCTGCTGTTACGGTTCTACGAGATCCAGCGCGGGGAGATCCTGATCAACGGTGTCGACATCAGGCGTTACAAACTCGCATCTCTGCGACGGCTCTTTGCAATCGTTCAACAGGACTTTTTTCTCTTCACCGGCACGATCGGCGAGAACATCTCGCTCGGCGATCCGGCGATCAGCGACGAGGCCGTCCGCACCGCGGCGCTGCGCGTGCAGGCGGACCGTTTCATCGCCCGGCTGCCCGAGGGGTATGGGGCGCAGGTGAGGGAGCGCGGGGCGGGGTTGTCGGTCGGAGAAAAACAGTTGCTCTCTTTTGCGCGCGCGCTCGCGTTCAATCCTCCGGTGCTGATCCTCGACGAGGCCACGTCGTCGATCGACACCGAAACGGAACGCCTCATCCAGGAGGCGATTCAAACGCTGCTCGAGGGGCGCACGTCGATCGTCATCGCGCATCGTCTCTCGACGATCCGGTCTGCGGATACGATCCTCGTGTTCCATCACGGCGAGATCCGCGAGCGCGGCACGCATGAGGAGCTGATGCACGCCGACGGTCTGTACCGGCGCCTGTACGAAGTCCAGTACCGCGAAGCCATCGTCGCGTAGTTCCTCTCACTCACAAAACAAGAGGTGGTTATGAAGCTCCGTCTTTCGACGGTCATGGCAGCGCTCTGTCTGCTCGCAATGTCAGCAGGCGCACAAGCAGTCGACAACACTCCGTACAACCGCGTGACGCAAAAGGCGTCGCACAACTCGATCGATCGGCAGGAGACGCTGCCGGAAACTCTCCAGTTCGACCGCGCGCAGCCGTATCAGGCGGGATGCCGCGCCATCGAGCTCGACCTCGTGCTCTCCGAGCAGTACCTCGGGCCAGACGACAACTGGGCGAGCTCCGTCCAGCACGACGGCGCGTACGACTGGAAGAAAACCACGCTCGTCGACGATCTCACGATCCTGCGCAACTGGGCGCGGGCCAATCCGAATCACGACGTCGTCACCGTCTACATGGACCTGAAGAACGCGCCGGGCGACGACGCCACGTACACGCGCAAGGTGGAAGAGCAGTTCGTGCAGGCGCTCGGCCGCGAGAACCTTTTCACGCCGGGCGACCTGCAGCGCGGCGCGGCGACGCTGCTCGCAGGGGCGCGCCAGTTCGGCTGGCCCACCCTGGCGCAATTGAAGAACAAGTTCATTCTCGTCTTCACTGGCGCCGACGGTGACTCCGCCGTGCGCCGGCGCCGCGAGTATCTGTCGGCAGACACGCAGAACCGTTTGGCCTTCGTCGACTGGGATCAGCGCACCGCCGGCAACAATCCCTCCGCGCCGCCCTACACGAACGGCAACCGCGTGTTCATCAACATCAACTATGGCCGCAGCGGCTGGTGCGAGCTCGCGGTGAGCGCGCAGAGCGCGACCGGCTTCGCCACACGCGCGTGGGTCGAGAACGACAGCACGTCGTGGGGCAACGCGCAGCGCGCCGCGGTCAACATCCTCGCCACCGACAAGGTGAAGAACAACTCGTGGGCGTTCGTCGGCGACGGCACGGCGCCGTTTGCCGTGGCGCCGGCAGGGCGCTGCCCTTAACACCAACTTTCCCGCGACAACTCGGACGGATGGGACGACCGGACCAATGGGTCCGAGGAGTCGCCGTGTGTCCAGGGCAACCTCGCCAACAACCAACTGAATCGTCTGAAGGAGGCTTTGTGTCCAAGACCGCATTACTCCGTACTTCCCAGTTCGAATCCGCCGCCCAGGAACTGCGTGCGCGTGGCGCGCGCATCGCCGTGACGCTGCCCGACGGCTATGTCCTCGCCCGCGTGCCCGACAGCTTCGAGGAGGCCGGGCTGGAGGCCGCCAGCGTCGCCCGCGATAAGGACGACCGCATCGTGCGCATCTTCCGCGAAAGCCAGGCCGTGCTGAATTCCACGCCGCGGGGGCACGGCCTCCGCTGGGATTCGCCGGGCTTCCAGTCGCCGTTGCAGATCTCCGATCCGGAGGAGATCCGCACGCTGTTCCGGAACGCGAAGGGCGGCGTCGCCCTCTCGACCGGCACGCCGACGAGTCTCGTCATGACCGGCCGCGTCGCCGTCGGCGTCGTCGTCGTTTCCGGGCCGTCGTCCGATGGCCTGACGTTCAGCCAGGGAGAGATCGACAACGTCTACTCGCAGGTGCTGGCGGGCGTCGACTACCTCGCCGGTGCGAACCCCGAGGTGGGGCTGTCGTTCACGCTGGAGATGAATCCGGTGACGATCACCGCGGCACCGCCGTCGAGCTGTTCCTCGTACGAGTCGTGCGAATCGGTGTGGCGTAATCCCGCGCTGGCGATTCTCGGCTACTCGCCGGACCGTGCGGGCTCGGTGCAGTATGCCGAGGACCTGCAGGCGCAGCAGGGCGTCGACTGGGGCTACGTCGCGTACTTCACCAAGTACCCCGTCCAGCACTTCGCGTACGCCAGCTCCGAGCGGCTCGTCATGCAGTACTCGAACGACGGCTGGGGACCGGGCAACATCCACCGCGTCTTCGCGCACGAGACCGGCCACATCTTCGGTGCGGCGGACGAGTACGGCGACTGCACGTGCGGCGGCAGCTACGGCTACTTCGGCGCGCCGAACAACAACTGCGTCAACTGCGACGGCGAGCACTTCAAGTGCCTCATGGACACGAACGACCTCGTGCTCTGCACGTGGAGCCGCCGGCAGATCGGCTGGAACGCCTGGTCGGAGCAGACGGACATCACCAGCCAGAACGACGCGAAGTCCTCGGACAAGCCGGCGCTCGCCGTCTACAACGGCCAGCTCTGGATGGCGTATCGCGGCGCCAGCTCGTCCACGCTGTACTCCGCGCCGTTCAACGGTACGAGCTGGCAGGCGCAGGTCGACATCACGAGCCAGAACGGGGCGAAGAGCTCTTACGGCCCGGGACTCGCGGCCTACGGCGGCAAGCTGTGGGCGGCGTACCGTGGTGACGGCTCCGGCAACATCTACGCCTCGGCGTACGACGGCTCCAAGTGGGGCGACCAGACGAAGGTGACGGACAAGAACGACGCGAAGACGTCGCGGGGGCCGGCGCTCTGCGAGTACAACGGCCGCCTCTACATGGTCTATCGCGGCGAGAGCTCCGGGACGATGTACCTCGCGTCGTTCGACGGCACGAACTGGAGCGCCCAGACGAACATCACCGACAAGAACAGCGCGAAGACCTCGGAGACGCCGGGCCTGGCCGTCTTCAACGGCCTGCTGTACGTCGTCTACCGCGGCGAGGCGTCATCGACCCTCTGGTCGTTCACGACCGACGGAACGAACTACAGTGGCCAGACGGAGATCACGTCGATCAACGACGCCAAGTCGTCGTCCGGCCCCCGCATCGGCGTCCTCGGCAACCTGCTGTGGATGGTCTTCCGCGGAGAGAATTCGTCGACGATCTACAGTTGCGCGTTCGACGGCACGACCTGGCTGCCGCAGACGAACGTGACGGACGAGAACGGGGCGAAGACGTCGTCGAGCATCGCGCTGGCGCCGTTCAACGGCGTGCTGTACTCCGCGTACCGCGGGGAGTCGTCGAGCAACCTTTGGTCGGCGTTCCTGCAGGAGGATGCGCAGATCGGGTAGGCGGGAACACGGCCACTCTACGACGGGTAGAGTGGCCGTGGTACCTGGCGCGAGGGGACGGATGGGACGAATAGGACGAATAGGACCTATGGGACTGATGAACCGCGTTTACCGCGTCAGCCAGGGTTCGCGTCAGGGTCCTACCGGTCCCATTCGTCCTATCTGGTCCTATTGGTCCATTCCTTCGCTGGCAACTCCGGCATGGCTTTCGCTCAACTCATCCTTAACGTGGACGTTACCGTCTCGCCACGGTCGTTATTTGACTTCGGTAGATCCGTGGCGTACCGTACCGTTCCATCCGTAAAAAATGAACATGACCCATGTGTGGGAGAGGAGGGGGAGCGATGACCGTTAGGTTCTTCCCCGGAAAACAGCGGCATAAAACCAGCCTGATTGCAGGCTTTCTGAGCCAGTTCCGAGTCGAGCACGAGCTCGTACGCACGGAAGGCAACAAACTGAACAAGCTGAGCGAAACCAACACGCATCACTTTGGTGACGACCCGGCGGTGGAAGTGGATGGACGCCTGTTCGTCGACCCGAACGTCGATGCGCTGAAGAAGATCCTGAACGTCGAGTCGGCTACGCAGTCCTGAACAGGTTCGCGGCTTCGGTCTCGACCGTCTGACGGATGCGCCCCTCGAACGGCTTCGCCAGCAGCGGCAACTTTGCGTCGACGATCATCATCTGATCGGTGATCTCGACGGTGCCCTCGATGCTGAGGCCTTGCGCTTTCCCCTTGAACCGGAGGACGTCCCCCGTCCATTCGTGCTCCGTCTCTTTGGTGTGGTGACCGAACTGGCCGAGTAACGTCTGCAGTTTCTGGTCGACGATCCGGCGGGCCCGGTCGCGGGTCGTGTTGTGTTCTACGGCAACGCGCATGTCTGCAATTCTCCCTGTGACGACTTGTGCGTCTATTGTGCCCGCCAGCTTATGATGGCGGCTGTCCGGCGGGAACGTATGGCTCCATCACTCGCAGCCCGGTACGGCGCCGCCATCGTCGCGACGGCGGTCGCTGTCCTCATCCGTTTCGCCGTCGAGCCGCTGGTCGGGGCGGGGCAGGTCCCGTACTTCACCCTCTTCTTCACGATCGTTTTACTCGGCTGGTACGCGGGCATCGGCCCCGCGCTCCTCGCCACGGTCCTGGGCGGCCTGGCCACTCTCTACTTCGTCCTCCCACCGCGGTTCTCGCTGGCTCTCACCGAGCCGTATGTCGGTGCGGGCGTGGTCGTCTACCTCGTCACCAGCGTGGCGTCGGCGCTGCTCGGCGAGGCGATGCGCCGTGCGCGGCTTGGTGCGGAGGCGCAGGAGAGCCGGCTGGCGCTGATGTCGGACATCGGGGAGCTGACCCGCACGATCGAAGATCCTCGCGCGCTGCTCTTCGCGGTCGCGACCGCGGTCGGCGAGCATTTCCGCGTCAGCCGCTGTCTCTTCAACGAGATCGACCTGGAGCACGACCGGGAGGTCGTCTATCAGGACTACTGCCGCGGCGTCGAGTCGGTCGCGGGCGTCCACCGGATCACCGACTACAGTTCCGTCACGTCGAGCGAGATGGCGGCGGGGAAGATCGTCATCAACGAAGACTCGAAAACCGACTCGCGCACGGCCGCAGCCTACGAGAAGACGTATGCGCCGGCAAAGGAGCGCGCGTACGTTGCCGTCCCGCTGATGCGCGACCGGCGGTGGGTGGCGTCCCTATGGGTCAGCGACGACGTGCCTCGCCGATGGACGGATCAGGAAGTTTCGCTGCTGGAGCTGATCGCCAGCCGCGTCTGGGCCGTCGTGGAGAAGCTGCGGGTCGACGCGGCACTTCGACAGTCGGAGGAGCGCTATCGCTCGCTGACGCGCGTGCTGACCTCCATCGTCTGGCAGACCGATGCCGCGGGAGAGTTCGTGAGCGAGCAGCCCGAGTGGGCGGCGTTCACCGGGCAGACGTGGGAGCAGTATCGAGGGTGGGGATGGGCGGAGGCGATCCATCCAGACGACCGTGAGGCCGTCGGTCAGCGGTGGAAACGCGCCGTCGCGGCGAATGCCATGTACACCTCGCACGGCCGCATCTGGCACGCTCCGTCGGGGGAGTATCGTTACTTCTCCGCGCAGGCGGTGCCGCTGCTCGATGATGACCGCGCGGTGCGCGAGTGGATCGGCACCGTCACCGACGTCCACGAGCAGCGGAAGGCGGAGGAGTCGCTGCGGCATGCCGACCGGATGAAGGACGAGTTCCTGGCGACGCTGTCGCACGAGCTGCGTACGCCGCTGACGGCAATCGTCGGCTGGTCCCAGATGCTGGAAATGCTCGACCTCTCCGAGCGCGACCAGCAGCTCGCGCTCGAGACGATCCGCAACAGCGCGAAGGCGCAGCTCCAGCTCATCGAAGACGTGCTCGACGTCTCCCGCATTACGACCGGAAAGATGCGGCTCGAGCGCCGCCCTGCCGCGCTCTCGACCATCGTCGAAGATGCGCTGGCGACGGTGCGTCCGGCGGCCGAGGCGAAACAGATCCCGATTTCGGTCTCGCTGGATCGCACGCTGGGACTGCATTACGTTGACCCGAGCCGCCTGCAGCAGGTCGTCTGGAACCTGCTCTCCAATGCGATCAAGTTTTCGCCGCCGGGGACGCCGGTGCGCGTGGCGCTGCGCCGTGAGGATGGCTCCGCGGTCATCGAGGTGGCGGATGACGGTCCGGGCATCGCGCCCGAGTTCCTGCCGCACCTCTTCGCCCGCTTCCGCCAGGCGGACAGCTCCGCCACGCGCGCGCATGCCGGGCTGGGACTCGGTCTCGCGCTGGCGAAAGAGCTGACGGAACTGCACGGCGGCACGATCGCCGTGGAGTCGGAGCCGGGACGCGGCTCGCGGTTCACCGTGCGGCTCCCGATGCCCGCGATGCCGATGACCTCGGAGCACACGACGCCGCCTGACACCGACCGAACGCGCGCGCCGCTGCACGGCCTGCGCGTGCTCTACGTCGACGACCGCGAAGACGCCCGCCTGCTGATCCGCACGATGCTGCGCAAGTCGGGCGCGGACGTCGCCAACGCCTCCAGCGTCGACGAAGCCCTCGCCCTCCTCGGCGACTTCAAACCCGACGTCGTGGTGACGGACATCGCCATGCCCGACCGCGACGGCTACGACCTGCTCGCCGCCATCCGCAACGACGGCACCTGGAGCAACCTGCCGGTGGTGGCGTTGACCGCCCACGGCCGCGTCGAAGACGAGCAACGCGCCAGCGCGGCCGGCTTCCGCAAGTATCTGCGCAAGCCGGTGGACATGCAGGAACTGGCGGAAGCGGTGGCGGGCGCGGTGGGGTAGGGGGATAGGACGGATAGGACCTATAGGACGTATGGGACCTATGGGACCTATGGGACCAATAGGACTAATAGGACTAATAGGACTATGGGACCAATAGGAACTAGCGGGTTTTCAGGTTTCAGATGCCCGCTGGTTCCGTCGTCCCTTGTCCTATCCGTCCCATCCGTCCTATCCGTCCTATTTGTCCCATCCGTCCTATCGTGCCCCTAGCGAAAGTACGCCCGATCCAGCGCCCGGTACTGCACCGCCTCCGCCACGTGCGCGGCATCGATGGCATCACACGCGGCCAGGTCGGCAATCGTGCGCGCGACCTTCAGGATGCGGTCGTGGGCGCGTGCGGAAAGACCGAGGCGCTCGATCGCCTGGAGTAGCAGCCGCCGTGAAGGGGCGTCGAGCTCGCACCACTTGCGCAGGTGGCGCGACGACATCTCCGCGTTGCTGGCGATGCTGCCGCGGCGGAAGCGCTCGCGCTGGATGACGCGCGCGGTCTCGACGCGATCGCGGATCGACGTCGACGTTTCGCCGGGTTCGAGCGACGCGATTTCGTCGGCACGCAGCGCCGCTACCTCCACCTGCAGGTCGATGCGGTCGAGCAACGGCCCCGAGATCTTGCCGAGATAGCGGGAGATCTGGCGCGGCGTGCAGATGCACTGGCGCCGCCCGTCATTGAAATAGCCGCAGGGGCAGGGGTTCAGCGCGGCGGCGAGGGTGAAGCGGCTCGGGAACGACACCGTGCGCGCCGCCCGGGCGATGGTGACGGTGCCGTCCTCCATCGGCTGGCGCATCGCTTCGAGTGTTTCGCGGCGGAACTCCGGGAGCTCGTCGAGGAACAGCACGCCGTGATGGGCGAGACTCACTTCACCCGGCCGCACGAGCGCACCGCCGCCCGAGAGACCCGCCGTCGAGATCGTGTGATGCGGTGCGCGAAAGGGGCGTTGCGTCAGGAGACCACTGCCGGCGGGAAGCGTGCCGGCGACGGAGTGAATCTTCGTCGTGACGATCGCTTCCTCGATCGACAGCCGCGGCAGGATCGACGAAAGCCGCTTCGCGAGCATCGTCTTGCCGGAGCCGGGCGGGCCGATCAGCATCACGTTGTGGCCCCCCGCCGCCGCGACTTCGAGCGCGCGCTTCGCCTGCGCCTGGCCCCGCACGTCGGCAAAGTCCGCGCCGTCGAGCGGCGCCTCGGTCGACGGCGCCGAGCTGGCGAACGGCAACAGCATCATGCCGCGCAGGTGCCGTACGAGATCGCTGAGATGCGCAACGCCAACGACGCGGGTCCGCTGGACGGCGGCCGCTTCGTTGGAGTTCGCCAGAGGCACGAGCAGCTCGCGCAGCGAGGTGTCGCCGGCGAGCGCCGCGGAGACGGAGAGCGTCCCCCGCACCGGCATCAGCGTGCCGTCGAGCGACAGCTCGCCCACGAAGACACGTCCGGCGACGTGCGCTTCCTCGAGCACTTCGAGGGCGCGGAGGAAGCCGATGGCAATGGGGAGGTCGAAGCCCGACCCTTCCTTGCGCACGTCGGCCGGGGAAAGATTGACGGTGATCTTGCGGGGCGGCAGATGGAATCCGCAATTGTGCAGAGCCGACAGCACGCGCGAGAGCGACTCTCGCACGACAGCGTCAGGCAAGCCGACCATCGTGTAGCTCGGCTGTCCGACGTTCTGTGCGTCGACTTCGATGACGATGCGGACCGCGTCGATGCCAAGAGTGGCAGCAGTCCAGATTTTCGACAACATAGCGGGCGCGACCCCGCGGAAATCCCTGAACCGAGGCTACCTCGGAGTGAGCGCACGTGGCAAGGGCACGATAGGACGAATAGGACAAATAGGACGGATGGGACGAATAGGACAGGCCGCGTCCCATTCGTCCCATTCTTTCCGCCCTGCCGAACATCTGGTGGTCGGAACTCTGGCTAATCAGGCGCGCACGCAGCACGTCGAAGTGGACCGCGAATGGCAGGAAATCTTCAACTCCGGCCCCGAGCTCTACGGTGGCGATAACGTGGGTGACGAGGGGCAGATCCTCCGTCCGGCAAACAATTTCGTCATGCCAGCCAACGCCATGCTCGTGTTTCGTCGCATTTGATTTTTCGTTTTTGGCGCGTCGCCGGGCGTTTCCGGCCGGGCCTGCCACCTCGGTGCACAGAGGTGTGTGCGCACATCTAACTGCTGATTGCGCTATCAGTTAGCGCGTATTTGCACGCGATTTGCGTTGATCCCGCCGGTGCAAAAAAGCGTATGAAATCCGCCCGCTTTCAGAATAACCTTCCGATCCTGCCCTGTTGTCCGACCTGCCAAACGATGGCGATTAATGGTTGACAAAAAGGTTCGGGTTTTTATGATCGTACTACCTACTTCAGCAGGGTACGTGATGGGTGAGGAGTCGGAGTATGGCTTTTGAAAAGTGGGAACCGCAGCCTGAGTTCGAACGCTTTCCCGCTTCGGCGACGATTGTCCAGTCGCGCCTGATCCGACTGCCGACGCCTGTCGCGTCGATGCTTCGCCTCCGAAACAAGACGAGCGCGAACCTCTACTACGACAAAAAGCGCAAGGTCATCGGCATCCGCGCCCTCGACAAAAAAGAGGAAGGAGCGGCGAAGATCCGCCAGTCGGAAAAGTCGACCTCGCTCCACGTCCCGAAGTTTTTTCGCTTCTACGACATCGAAGTTCCGGGCATCAAACGCTTCCACTGCTGGTACGACGAAAAGGAACGGATGGCGATGATCGACATCTCCCGGCCGTCACCGCGCGGACGTCCGGCAGGGACATAAGGGGCGGTTTTCGGTTGTTGGTTTTCGGTTTACGGTGCTCCGCACCACGGACGCTGGCCGAGCGAAGCACCGAAAACCAACAACCGAAAACCAACAACTAAAAAAGGGCGGCCTCGCGGCCGCCCTTTTCATTCGCTGCAGAAGTGATCAATGCGTCGCGGCGCGGAAGCGGCCCCGCTTCGCCGGCGGCGTGGCGAAGCTCAGGATCTGGGCTTCGGCGGCGGGGCTCAGCGTCACGCGGGCGCTGTCGCCGTCTTCGTTCGGGAAGAAGGCGCCATTGTTCGCGAAGAGCTGGGTGATCGACGCGAGCGGGATGTCGGTGTCGTACGCCTCGTTGATCGTCCGGATGTATTCGTTGGCGAACAGGAGGTAGCCGATGTCGGTGAGGTGGAAGCCGTCGAGGCTGAAGATGCCGCCGGTGATGTAAGCGGAGCTCAGCGTGATCGGGCCGACGCGGTACGGGGTGGTGGTGCTCGTCCAGCGGTTGAAGAGACCGTTGATGTCGGCCACCGGGATGTTGCGCTGCGAGGCGAGCTGGTTGATCACCGTGTTGTACTCGGCGACGCGTGCCGTGATCGCCGCCATTTCGTCAGGCGTGATGACGTGGCGGTCGGCGAGCGGCTTGCCGGCGTTCGGGAGCTGGTTGAACGGCGCCTGCGTCGCGAGCTGCGGCGGGATGCCGTAGCCCGAGGCAACGTCGCCCGAAGCCGTCAGGAGCACACGGCTGCCCGGGGGAAGCTGGCCGAGGTTGCCGCCGCCGAGGTCGGCGAACAGGAACACCGGGTTGCCGCCGATGAGGAGCGGCTGGCGCGTAGCCGGGTTGATGATGACCGGCTGCACGGTGTTGACGACCGGGATGTTGGTCGACGTCGGCAGATTGCCAACGACGATGCCGGCGTTCGGCGCGCCCGCGACCAGCGTGTCGAGGACCGTCGTGTACGACGTGCGGAACTGCTCGACCGAGGTCAGGCCGGCCGGGGAGCCGGAGAGGACCGCGCCGAGGAAGTCATTGCCGCCGATCCACATGGCGATGAACGTCGGCTGCAGCGCGACTGCCTGCTGCACCGCGGTCAGCGGCTGCGGGAACGCGGAAGCGCGGAGGATGAACTGCGCGAACTGCTCCGGGGTGCGCGTCGGCTGCTGCGCACCGGTCAGGGTGTGCAGGTCGCGAACGGTCGCGCCCGGGATGCTGAGGTTGTTGTAGGGACGGGCGAGGGCGAGGTTGATCGGCTGTCCCTGCCCGGGGGCCGGCTGGATGACCGGCGGGAACGACGCGATGTTGACGATCTGCAGCTCGTTGCCAATGCCGGGGAAGCTGACGAGCGGCTGCTGGAAGTCGACGGCACCGGCCTGACGGGCGATGATGGCGGGCCAGCTCCAATGCTGATGGCGCTCGTTGAGCGAACCGCTCGACACGCCGGCGCCGTAGCTGTCTCCGAGTGCGACGAAGCGGTTGAAATTCGCCGAGCCGCGCTGCGCGAACGCCGGGACCGACAGGGCGGTCACAGCCAGAAACGCTGCTGCAATTCTTGCGAGGTTCTTCATGAGGTCTCCTTAGTCTTAAAACCGATAGCCGAGGTTGACGCTATACAGGTTCGCATTCGTTCTGTACGTGCCGTTGATGTCCTCGCTGACGCCTTCGGTGCTGCGGTCCTGGAAGTGGAGGAACATGGCCGAGGCGTCGAAGATGAACGGACCGTGACGGAAGCCGAGGCCCATCGTCGCGCCGATGCGGTCGGCGTCCGGGAGGAGGGGGCTGACGGCTTCGACCGGCTGCGGGTTCTCGTCGAACACGAGGCCGAGGCGGATGTCGACGTTCTCCGTCGCGCGCTTGTTGGCGCCGAGGCGGTACGAGAACGTGTCTTCCCAGTTCTGCGGGCGGTTCAGGTTGTTCGCCGGGGTCTGGTCGAACTCGACGAGCAGCGTCTCGAAGCGGCTCCACGTGGTGTGCGTGATGTCGAACTCGATGTCCCAGGTGGCGATGGCGCTGGTGGCGATACCGACCGACAGCGTGGCCGGGAAGGGGATCGTCGTCGTGATGCCCTGGTCCGGCGGGAGCCCGGCGCCGACGATGGCGTCGAACTGGGCGTTGCCCGTGGGGATCTGGATGAAGTCGGCGTCACCTTCGAGCTCGAGATCCATCGGCGCGTGGTAGTTCGCACCGATGCGGAGCGTCGGGGTGGGCTTGAGCAGGACGCCGGCGCTCCAGCCGTACTCGGAGCCCCACTCGGAGCTCAGGTAAGCGTTGGCGACGTCGACGATGCGGCCGGTGAAGGGGTTGATCGCCGCCTGGTTGCGGCTGAGCGTGACGCGGCCGCGGCGGTACTGCAGGCCGGCGCCGACGGCGACGGAGCCCGTGCCGTTCTGCCACGCGAGCGCGGGCTCGAGCGTGACGGTCTTGAGGTTGACGTCGCGCGACGAGAAGCGTCCGACCCACGGATCTTCCCAGTCGGTGCGCAAACCGTAGTTCGAGAACATGCCGACGCCGAACGTCAGGTTGGTGCCGATCGGGATGATCGCGTAGCCGTTCGGCGGGATGAAGAGGTGACGGTCGAACTGCCCCGTCGTCCCGGCGGCGAACGGATCGTTCGCATCGCCTTCGAATTCATTGTTGAAGTTGATGAACGTCGCGCCGGCGAGGATGGTCATCTGGCGCTGCTGCGCGATGCCGGCCACGTTGTAGAAGATTGCGCTGGGATCGTCAGCCGTTGCCACGAACGCGCCGGCCATGCCGCTTGCCTTCGCTCCCTGCTCGAAGATCGAGAAGCCTGATCCGAACGCCACACCACTCACCAAGCACGTTACTGCTGTCACGAGCAAGAATCTGCTGAAACGCAAGTGAACCTCCTAAGTCATTTGTTTCTTACGGAATTACGGCGCATCACGGGTCGGCGAATCATACACGGAATTCACATCCGTAAGGGCCGTTCTGATTCAGTCATGAAGATCCTCGCAACCGCGTTCACCCTCCTTCTCACCGCGGCATCCGCCATGGCGGGCGTCACGTACAAGCTCGACAGCAAAACGACCGGCCTTGCGAGTGCAAACATCGGCGGCACGGTGAAGGTCGAAGGGACGAGCATGCGGGTGGACCTGGCGACGGGCGACGGCGTCCTTTTCAAGAACGGTTCCGTCGTGACCTCGAAAGACAGCGGCAAGTCGCTCGTCGTCGCCGACCCCTCCACCAAAACCTACTACAACCTCGACCTCCAGGACCTCGGCGGCGCCGGTCCGCTCCTCCGCCAGCTCGGCGACAGCGTGAAGATGAAGATCGAGAACCCGAAGGTCTCCGCGCGCGACGCCGGTGACGGCGGCACGATCGAAGGCTACGCCACGCGCAAGCGCATCATCGACAGCTCGTACGACATGGTCCTCGAAGTCATGGGACAGCAGATGCGCATGACGACGGTGTCGTCGTCCGAGCTGTGGGTGACGGACAAGCTCAGCGCCGACCTGATGAACTTCTTCCAGCTCCGCGGCTTCAAGACCGGGCTCGACGAGATCGACCGCCTGATCGAGAAGCAGGCCTCCGCGCTGACCGGCTTCCCGCTGAAGCAGGTCATGACCGTGACGATCATCCAGAACGGAAACGAGATGAAGTCGACGACCACGATCAACGTCAGCGACATCAAGCAGGCGAAGGTCGCCCCGGCGGAGTTCGAACTGCCGCAGGGCTACGCCAAGACTCAGGGCCCCATCGAAGAGTTGATGCAGCAGTTGAAGCCGTAGGGGCGGGGTTGTCCGTTTGACGTTTCCGTTGTCCGTGCTCCCCTTCACCACGGACAACGGAAAACGGACAACGCGCAGCTACCGCAGCAATTCGCGCAGGATGGCGTTGGTCATCTCCGCATTGGCTTTCCCCCGCGTTTCCTTCATCAACTGACCGACTAAGAAGCCAAACACCTTCTCCGATCCGCCGCGGAACTGTTCGACCGAGGCGGCGTTCTTCTCCAGAACGCGCTGGGCGGCTTCGCGGATGACGGTAGGGTCGGAGATCTGGGACAGTCCTTTGCGCTCGACGATCGCTTCGGGCGCGTCGCCGGTGGCCGACATCTCCTCGAACACTTCCTTCGCCGCCTTGCCACCGATGGCGCCGCTCTCGATCAGCTTGATGAGCTTCCCGAGCATCGCCGGCGTGACGCGGTAACCGTCGACCTCGAGCTTCTGCTCGTTCAGGACGCGGAGCACTTCGTTGCGCACCCAGTTGGCGGCGGCGCGTGCGTTCCCCGCCTCGACGACCGTCGCCTCGTAGAAGTCGGCGAGGGCGCGCGTGACGACGAGCACCTCCGCATCGCCGGCGGAGAGGCCGTGCTCGCGCTGGTAGCGTTCCGCGCGGTGATGCGGCAGGGCGGGCAGCGCGCCGCGGATCTCCTCGATCCAGCCGTCGCTCACCTCGAGCGTCGGGAGGTCGGGCTCGGGGAAGTAGCGGTAGTCGTGTGCCTCTTCCTTCGAGCGCATGACGCGTGTCTCGCCGGTCGAGGGATCGAACAACCGCGTCTCCTGGTCGATCTTTCCGCCGCTCTCCAGCACCTGGATCTGCCGCGCGACTTCGAAGTCGATCGCGGCGCGGAGGAAGCGGAACGAATTGAGGTTCTTCGTCTCCGTGCGAGTGCCGAGGGGCTCGCCGGGGCGGCGGACGGAGACGTTGGCGTCGCAGCGGAGCGACCCCTCCTCCATGTTGCCGTCACACACTTCGGCGTACATCAGAATCTGGCGCAGGCGCGTGAGGTAAGCCGTCGCCTCCTCGGCATTACGGACGTCGGGCTCGGAGACGATCTCGATCAGCGGAACCCCGGCACGATTGAGGTCGACCAGCGACGCGTCGGGATTGTGCAGCAGCTTCCCCGCATCCTCTTCCATATGGATGCGCGCGATGCGAATGCCATTGACGCTGCCGTTCGTCGCCAGCGGCCGGTCGAACTGTGAAATCTGGTAACCCTTCGGCAGGTCGGGATAGAAGTAATTCTTGCGCGCGAACACAGAGCGCGGATGCACTTCACAATCGGTGGCCAGCGCCATCCGGATCGCCAGCTCCACCGCTTTGCGATTGAGCACGGGCAATGCGCCGGGATACCCGAGACAGACGGGACATACCTGCGTATTCGGCGGCGCGCCGAACGTGGTGGAGCAGCCACAGAAGATCTTCGTGCGCGTGAGCAGGCGGGCGTGGACTTCGAGTCCGATGACGACTTCCCAGGACATGGCGGGGGATTGTAAGGGGTAAGGGCTCAGGGCTCAGCGGTCGCCGCTCAGGTGTTGAGCCAGGCGGTATTGACGGGCGAATTGCCGGGATATTGGCAGCTGTATGGCTCATTGCAGAAAAAAGATTTCCTGCGCACCATCCATGACCGCTGCGCCCTTCGTCGTACAATCGCTCGCCCACGCCCATGTCATTCCTCGTCCCGGCGCTTTTCTTTGCGGCGCTCGTGCTCATCGCGCGTCATCTCTCCGTCGACGCGGGGGAGGAGAAGGTTGGTTTCGAGGCGGCGGCGGTCTTTGGCGCCATCATCGTCACGCGCGATCCGCTTCTCATCCTCCTTGCCACCTTCCTGGGGTTCGCCAGTTATGCACCGAGAGCGGTGCTCGACGCCGCGAAGGCTGCAATCCTTTATGCGGCGCTTGGGTGGATCTACACGCTCGTGCCGGTCCCGCCGCTCGCCGCGTCGCTCGTCCTCTTCGCCGGCTATCTCGCGGTCCACCGCCTGAAGCCGGCCGCGCTGCGGACGATGCTGCTCGTCGCGCCGATCGTGGCCATCGAAGTCCTCCTCCATCGCACCCACGGCCTCGCGGGCTTCGCCATCGGCTTTCTCCCGGTGCCGATCCTCGCGTACGCCATGCGCACGGCGACGCTCACCGCCGCACGCAACGCCGACCTGGTCCGCCGCAACCGCGACCTGGCCATCCTCAGCGAAAGCTCCACGCAGATCCTGTCCGCGGAAGGGGAGGCCGAAACCCTCGAGCGGCTGATGTCGCTGCTGACGAAGCTCGCCACACTCAAGGCCTGCGCCGTCGTCCGCTGGCATCCCGACGGTCCGCCGAGCGTGCACCGCTTCGGCGACTGCCGTCCCGGCGACGACGAGATCCTCCGATGGGTCGACAGCGCCGGCTTCGCCCACTCGGCGCCGAGCCGCGCCTTCGTCTTTCAGAGCGGCATGCGCAAGCTGCCGCTGTCGAGCGGCGACGCCGTACAGGTGCTCATCGGCCTGCAGACGGCCGAGGTGATCTACGGCGTGCTGATCTTCGAGAGCGAAGAGCGCGCGATCCTGAAGGCCGACAGCCTCAACCTCCTCACGCTCCTCGTCAGCCAGACCGCGCTCTCGCTGCAAGACCAGTTGCTGCGCCGCGAGATGCGCGAAAAAACGGTGCAGCTCGAGAGTCACGCCGCGACGATGGCCACGATCCTCGAGGTGTCGAACAGTCTCATCGGCCAGGTCGACGTCGCCGACGCCCTCGCCCGCATCAAGGAGTCGATCCACACGACCCTCGGCTTCGACGTGCACATCGAGATCTGGAGCGATCTCCGCCGAGCGTCGCTCCCCGATGAAACCGCCGACACGCTCCTCATCCCGCTGCACAGCGCCGACGAGATGCTCGGCTACTTCCTCGTCCATCTCCCCGACAAACGTACGCCGTCCGAAGAGCAACTGCGCACGCTCGAGATCTTCGCTACGCAGGCCGTCACCGCCCTGCAGTCGGCGCGTCAGTACGAGGAGATCAAGCGCCTCACGATCATCGATCCGCTCACACCGGCCTACAACCACCGCTACTTCCAGCAGACGCTGACGAAGGAAGTTTCCCGCCACGCCCGCCGCAGCGGCGAGATGGCCCTGGCGATGCTCGACATCGACAACTTCAAGCTGATCAACGACACGTTCGGTCACCCCGTCGGCGACGAGATCCTCAAAGGGCTCGTCGACGTGCTGATGATGAATGCGCGCGAAACGGACGTCATCGCCCGCTACGGCGGCGAAGAATTCGCCATCATCTTTCCCGACACCCCGGCCAACAGCGCCCGCGACGTCGCCAACCGCCTCCGCGAGCTCGTCGAGCGCCGCGAGTTCTCCCGCGGCCTCCGCGTCACCGTCAGCGTCGGCCTGGCCTGCTATCCCCGCGACGGCATCACCGGCACCGACCTCATCGCGCGCGCCGACGCGGCCCTCTACGCGGCCAAAAAGCGTGGCAAGAACCAGGTCGTGCTGGGCGCGGCCCTGGCGCACTGAAGCTGCGATAGGACGAATGGGACGAATAGGACCTATAGGACGGATGGGTCGTCGTGTGCAGCCATTCGTCCCAGAGGTCCTATTCGTCCTATCGTCGCTTTCATCACGCTAATCCGGCAGCTGGGCACTGCGTGCTGGGCCGTGGGCCCTGCGACGCGCTACTCTGTTGCTCCATGAAGCGTCTTCTCCTTCTTCTTCTTTTATCGTCGACTCTCACCGCGCAGACGCTCGATCAGCGGATCGATCGTGCGCTGCCGGCGCTGCTCGAGACGTACCGTACGTTCCACACGAACCCTGAGCTCTCGACGCAGGAGGCGAAAGCCTCGGCGCTGCTGGCGCAGCAGCTCCGCACGCTCGGCTACGAAGTCACGGAGCGGGTCGGCAAGTACCTCGAGCCCAACACCACCAGCTACGGCGTGGTGGCGCTGCTGAGGAATGGCAACGGTCCGGTCGTGCTCGTGCGCAGCGACATGGACGCGCTGCCGGTCACGGAGCAGACGGGGCTGCCGTTCGCCAGCACGAACGCCGGCGTGATGCACGCGTGTGGACACGACCTCCATATGACGACGCTGATCGGCACGGCGAAGATGCTGGCGGAGACGAAGAGCCAGTGGCGCGGCACGGTCATGCTCATCGGACAGCCGGCAGAGGAGATCGTGCGCGGCGCAGAGGCGATGCTGCGCGATGGGCTGTACGAGCGCTTCCCGCGGCCGGATTACTCGCTCGCGCTGCATGACGTGCCGGTGATCGAGGCGGGCAAGATCGGCTACGTGCCGGGCTACATCATGGCCGCGTCGGATTCGATCAACATCACGGTGCGCGGCGTCGGCGGCCATGGCGCGGCGCCGCATACGACGAAGGATCCGGTGGTCCTCGCGTCAGAAACGGTGCTCGCTCTGCAAACGATCGTCAGCCGCGAGCGCAATCCGCTCGATCCGGTGGTGCTCACCGTCGGCATGATCCAGGGCGGCACGAAGCGCAACATCATTCCCGATGAGGTGAAGCTGTACGCCACGTTGCGTACCTTCAAACCCGACGTGCGCCAGCGCTTCCTCGACTCCATCGAGCGCGTGGCGAAAGGAGTGGCCATGACGGCAGGCGTGTCGAGCGAGCGCGCGCCGATCGTGGAGCTGGTGCAGGGTGAGTCGGTGGCGCCGACGTGGAACGATCCGGCGCTCACGGAGCGGCTCGCCACCACACTGCGCGCTGCGCTGGGCGAGGGCAACGTCGCGCAGCTCGATCCGATGATGGTCAGCGAAGACTTTGGCCGCTTCGCCCTCGACCGCAAGATCCCCTCGTCGCTGCTCTTCCTCGGTGCCGGTGATGCGGCGCAGATCGCGGCCGGCACGCAGCCCGGGTTGCACTCGAGCAAGTGGGCGCCGGTTGCGGAGCCGGCGTTGCGCACCGGCATCAAGGCGATGACGTCGATGGTCACGGAGCTGCTGAAGAAATGAGCTTGATCCTGCGGTCGCTGAAAACGGCGATCGCGATCGTCGGCGGCTGGAGCCTCTTCCACATCTTCTTCCTGGCGGAAGAAGTGATCGTCTTCAACACCCGGGGACGGCCGCATCCGCTGGAGGATGCACTGCGGGCGAATGCGATGACGGTCCTCATCTGGGCCCTCATGACGCCGTTCTTCCTCTACGCGTTCCGGAAGGTCGACCTGCCGCGGCATTGGACGTTCCGGCGGATCGGGCTGCTGATTGCGCTGGTCGTCACGTTCGCGGCGTTGCGCAGCGTCATCGGCGGCATGGCCGGCATGGCCATCGAAGGCGTGCCGCTCGTGGGGCGAGAGATCGGACGTGCGTTCGTGGTGCGCATGTTCGGCAACACGTTCGCCGCGTCCGCGGTCGCCACGCTGTTGTTGCTCGTCGACTACCGCGACGCGGCGCGCGAGCGCGTGCAGCTTCGCGCGAAACTCACGGAAGCCAACCTCGCGCAGCTCAAAGCGCAGCTTCGGCCGCACTTCCTCTTCAATACACTCAACACCATCGCCACGCTGGTGCACACGGACCCGAGGACGGCGGACGAGATGATCACGTCGCTCAGCGAGCTGCTGCGCGCGTCGTTCGAGCTGGGGGACCAGCAGGAGATTCCGCTCGCCGACGAGCTCGGATTCGTGCGCAGCTATCTCGCGATCCAGGAGGCGCGTTTCCGCGACCGCCTCCGCTTCGACATCCAGGTCGACGACGACGTCCTCGCGTGCCGCGTGCCGACGTTTCTTCTGCAACCGCTCGTCGAGAACGCCATCCAGCACTCCATCGCCCCGCGCCGTCATGGCGGCAAGCTGATCCTGCGCGCGCGCCGCGACGGCCAGGCGCTGCGCATCGACGTGCACGACGACGGCAGCGGCTTCGACATGTCTCACATCGGCGACGGTGTCGGGCTGTCGAACACACTCGCGCGATTGCAGGCGCTCTACGGCAGCGCGCAACGCGTCGACTTTTCGAAGAGCGGCGACGGCTTCACCATCAGCATGTGCTTCCCGTGCGGCACCGACACGCCGGCGGCCCGCGAAGGGCGGAGGGCGACCGCATGATGATGCGCGTGCTCATCGTCGACGACGAGCCCGTCGCGCGCGAGCGGGTGAAGATGTTCCTCGCCAACCACGACGACGTCGAGATCCTCGGCGAATACGGCAACGGGACCGAAGCACGCGACGCGATCGTGGAACTGCGTCCGGACCTCGTCTTCCTCGACATCGAGATGCCGGAGCTCACCGGCATCGAGCTGGCGCGCGCTCTCCCGACCGGCTCGTCCGCGCCGATCGTCCTCTTCCTGACCGCGCACGACCACTACGCGGTCGACGCGTTCGAGACCAACGCCGCCGACTACCTCCTGAAGCCGTTCAACCAGGAGCGCTTCGACCGCGCCCTGCTGCGCGCACGCAAGATGCTCGAAAGCGGCGGCCGCAAGCGCGGCGCGGAACGCATCGCCGTGAAGAAATCACGCGGCCGCGTCGTGTTCGTGAAGACGGCCTCCATCCGCTGGATCGGCGCGGAAGGCAACTACGTGCGGCTGTACACCCACGAGACGTCGTTTCTCGTGCGCGACAGCATCCAGTCGCTCGAACAGTCACTGGACCCCACGCGCTTCGTGCGCATCCACCGCTCCACGATCATCAATATCGACTGCCTGGACGAACTGCAGTCGGATGACGAGGGGTCGCAGACGGTCGTGCTGGATAAGCAGGAAGCGTTGAGCGTGGGGCCGAAGTACCGCGAAAGACTTGAACGAGTGCTAGGGGTGGGGTGACGATGGGACGGATGGGACCTATGGGACGGATAGGACGGATGGGTCTTCTGTGCGATGTGCATCGCGCGGAAGACGCATCTGTCCTATCCGTCCCATAGGTCCTATAGGTCCCATCATTCAGTCGCTATCGCGCGTGCGGCCATCCACTGCTGTTCCAGGCCTAGCTGCCGTACCCAGCGTTCTACGTAGCTGGTATCCAGGTCGGCGCCTTGTGTGGCAATGATTCCGGCGGCATCTTCGACCTGACGGCTGGACTCGCCGATCTTCGCCCACTCCAGCTTCGCGATCACGATGTCTTCGGCGGTGGCGATGGATACACGCACGCCTTGAATGACGTGCGTCCGGCGGCGGGAAAACTCCGTCTCACTGAACTCGCGCTGTTTGCGGATGATGAGGTCTGCTTTCCACATGCTGCCGAAGTCGATGATGTTGAACTGCGACCGATGCCGCAGCGCATCCAGCGCGTCCTCTTCGTCGGCGTAGTACTTGTCGTTCGGAAAGCTGGCGATCAACTCGCGAAGCTGTTGCGCCGTAGGCGCGACGACGATGTCGACGTCGCGCGTCGACCGTACGACTCCGTGAGCCGAGCTGGCCACCGACCCCGTCACCATGTACGGAATCCCGGCCCGTTCGAGCGCCGCGATGACATGCGCGAAGAACGCTTCGACGCTCATTTCCGGCGCGTCAGGATGTCCGGATAGAGCTGTTCCAGCAACGCGCGGCGTACTTGTGCGTCATCGTATTCGGGGTGACGTGCTTTCATCCCGGCCCGGGCGAGCTGGAAAACGAATTCGCTCATTTCCAGCACTTGCTCGACGCGGCGTTCGGGGCCGGCGGCGCGATTCAGCGCGAACTGAATCGCGGCTGCTTTTTCCGAGGTATCGCGTGCTCGCCTCACGATTTCGACAATAGCATACGGCCTGCCCGACCCTTGCTATCCTTCCTCCATGAAACTCAAATCCATGGCACTTCTCACGCTCGTGTTTACGCTCGGCATTACGGTCGGCGCGGTCGCCGCGCGGCGGGGTGTGGACTCCACACGGTATCGGTCGAAGTCGAAGCAGGAAGCGGCGCTCGCGCTCCTCGAGACCGCGAAGAAGCAGGCGGGGAAGGGGAGCTGGGAGCAGATCGGGGTCGGGCGCGTGTATTACCTCTCCGGGCAGAAGGCCGAAGGGCAGGCGTTGTTCGATGCGGTCACGTCGAAGAAGCCGGAGGCGGGAGACTGGTTCCGCATCGGACGCGTCTATCGCGAGGCGGGCGAGTGGGACAAGGCGAAGGCCGCGTTCGACAAGGCGCTGCAGATGGAGAAGGGCGACGAGAAGTGGCTCAGCGAAGTCGGCGCGTACTACAACCTCGAGGGCGATCGTGAGACCGCCGAGAGGATGTTCGACCAGTCGTACAAGATCGAGACGGAAGACGTCTGGCCGACGCTGAACATGGCCTCCTCCTACCTCGGCGTCGAGCCGCAGCGGTGGTGACGCAGTAGTGGTGACGCCAGACGAGCTGCACGGCGGCGAGTACGAGCTCGTCGCCGTGCTCACTCACGACGACATCGCCCACTTCGCCGTCCAGTACTTCCTCCACCGCCATTCCTGGGTCACGTGGCTGCATCACCTGATGTCGCTGGCGACGATCGCCGCGGCGGTGGCAGCCGGGTGGGGGAGCGCCGGTGCCTCCTTCGCCCAGGCCGGGCTCGGCCTGCTGGCGATGGTCATCGTCATTCTGCCGCTGCACGAGGCGCTGCATGCGCTCGCGTACCGCCTGTGCGGCGCGCGCGACATCCGCTGGTCGTACACGCTGAGGACGCTCGTCGTCTACGTCACGGCGCATCGCTTCGTCGTCACGACGAAGCCGTTCCTCTTCGTCGCGCTGGCGCCGTTCCTCCTGAACGTACCGCTCGTCATCTGCGCGCTCGTCTGGCCGCAGTACGCGGTGTTCTTTCTCGCGATCCTCGTCTTTCATCTGCATGGCGAGAGCGGCGATTGGGCGATGCTCAACTTCATCTGGATCCACCGCGACCGCGGCTTCTGGACCTGGGACGATGCCGACGCCGGGAAGTCTTACTTCTATGGACGCCGTTCCGCTCTTTGATGGACTGTCGCCCTGCCTGTGGAGCCTGCTGCATCGCGCCGTCGATCTCGTCCCCGATTCCGGGGATGCCGGACGGCAAGCCGGCCGGCGTGCGCTGCGTGCAGTTGCTGGCGGACCTCCGCTGCGCGATCTTCGGCAGCGTCGAGCGGCCGGCGGTGTGCGCCAGCCTGCGGCCGACCGACAGCATGTGTGGTAGCAGCGCGGCCGAGGCGTACGGCGTTCTGGCGGCGATGGAAGTGGCGACGCGGCCGGTGGGAGAGAACCGATAGGACCGATAGGTCTATTCAACCTCATAGGTCTTTCTGCTATCCTTCCGGCTCCACCTTCCTGTCGCCTTTCGCGCGGCGCGCTCTCACTTTGCCCGGCACCACACAAGCACAATGAAGGTATTGCTTCTGCTCGTCGTCATGGCGCGGGTCACGGGCGTTTCGGAGAACGCGACTCTACTGGTTCAAAAGGACGCCAAACAGGTCGAAGTCCGGCTCGCCGGGATCGAGATCACCGATCCGCGCGGGGCTCGCGAGCTCCTGCGCTGGAGCGTCGGCGATTCGTGGGTGATGATCGAAGGGGCGGACGCGCAGGCGCTCGTCTATCGCTCTCCGGATGCGCTCTTCATCAACCGGGAGCTCGTCGAGCGCGGTTACGCTCGCGCCACGCAGGCCGGCATCGCCCGGCCGCTCACCGTGCCCGTCACCTACCACGGGCAGCTCGACCTCGGCGTCCGGCCCGACGCGAAACAGGCTCCGGCGAAGAAGAAAGCCGCCGTCAAATCCGGTGGATCGGAACCTCGAACGCGAACTGGTTCACGTAAGTCGCGCCCGTCAGCAAAGTCACACTGACGGTCACGACGGCCACAGGGCGCTCATTGTCCCGCGGCTGGCGTCGCAGCCGGCCGCGGACCTGCACCCGGATCATTTTCGACTTCCCTTCCTCGATCGTCTCGTCGAGGCCGACGGCCGTCTGGTCGATCTCGTAGACGGAGTCCTGACCGAACGGGCGAAGGCGGAGCTTCGTCACCGTGATGTCGGTGTCGGAGTTGTTGCTGATCTCCACGACGAGCGTCATCTGCCCGATGGTCGGCAGCGCCTCCTCGAGCCCGACGATCTCGACCGAGACGTCGCTGCCGGTCGAGGCATCGAACGTCTCTTCCATGATCATCCCGTCATTGGTCGAGCAGCCGGCGAGGAGCGGGAGAAGAAGGAACAGCGCGCAAGCAGTCTTCATCGGGTGGGGAAATTGTAGCTCAGGGCACAGGGCACAGGGCACAGGGCCCAGGGCTCAGGGGCTCCGCTACACGACGACCATCGCCGCCCAGCGGAGCTCCGTGAGCCCTGGGCCCTGACCCCTGGGCCCTCCGTAACGGCATGCCCTTTGCCCGCCGCGCCCACCGTGAGACTCCTGGCGACCGTCCTCCTTCTTGCTCTGACTGCCTGCGCGCGTGTTGCCGACGATGCGCCCGAGGAAAAGAAGCAGGACCCCGAGTGGAAGCCGGTGGCACCGATCGCCTGCGTCAACGACTGGACGCCTGCCGGGGACGGCGTCGAGTACCGCATGCTCGACTGCACGCCGGAGGAGTTCGCGCTTCATCTCGTCCGCGTAGACCCGAAGAAGGTGAAGCTCGAGGCTGTCGTGCGCTCCGACAGCGACGCGCGTACGGTCGCCGGCGATGGCGCGTTCGGCATCAACGCCAACTTCTTCGATACCGAGGGGAAGGCGCTGGGGGTGGTCACGTCGGGCGGCCGGGAGCTCAACGCGATGCACAACGTCTCCTGGCAGTCGGTGTTTTACGTGGACAAGAACGGCAAGCCCGGCATCGTGCGGGCGCCGGAGTGGAAGCAGCACCGCGACGACGCCGTCTTCGGTGTGCAGGCGGGGCCGCGGCTCGTCATCGGAGGGCGGAAGAACGAGGTCGCACGTGCTCGGGGTGACCTGCGCGCCGGTGTCTGCATCGACAAGGCCGAGCGCGTCATTTTCTTCGCCACGCCGCACGAGAGCCTCTTCGACGTCTGGCAGATGGTCGACCTTGCGGCGACCAAACTCGACTGTCAGGATGCCATGCTTTTCGATGGCGGCCCCTCGGTGCAGCTCTACCTGCAGAGGCAGCCGCAGCCGGTGTTCGTCGAAGGCGATCGGCGGGTGCCGGTTTATGTCGTCGGCAGACCATAAACTCCTGCTTTTCCTGCCAGTTGTGGCACTTCCCTCGCAATATCAATAACTGCTGTCGAAAGGGAGGACACACTATGGATATCAACCGCACTTCCGACGCGCTGCCGAGCGGCTATGAGGTCGAATCGGCATCGTTCATCCCGCAGTCCGAGGGGCACTTTGCGCCTTGCGGTTGCGGCATGACTCACCATCACCATCACGAAGACATCCAGCCGAGCGGTGGGATGAAGCAGAAGATCGACGATCTCAAGTCGCGCGCACTCTCCACGGCCAGCACGGTCAAGGAGCAGGCGAGCGTCAAGATGGCCGATCTCACGCAGCAGGCAAATGTGAAGCTGGCGGATCTGAAGCATCAGGCGAACGTGAAGCTGGCCGAAACCAAAGAGCAGTGGAACCTGAAGGTCGCGGACACGCGCGTCCTCGTCGATCGCAAGATGGTCGAGGCGAAGAGTAACGCGAGAATGCAGGCAGCCACGATGCAGACGTCGATGCGCACGGACCCGATGAAGTGGGCAGCCATCGCCGGCGGCAGCGGCCTCGTCCTCGGACTGCTCGGCCGTTTCATGCAGTACCGCGCCAAGCAGCGCTCGCGGATGCCGCAGCTCATCATCATCGAACACGCGTGCTGAGCTGACGGTCGTTTCATCGATGAAATGAACGTGGCCCCGGGTGAGAGCCCGGGGTTTCGTGCGTCTAAGGCCTTTTCGTGTCTCTTTGCCCCACTTGTCCTATCCTGCCCGGCCATGCACCACGTCGTCGCGATTCAGGGAGAGCGCGGCTCGTTCAGCGAAGCCGCCGCACGCAAACTGCTGGGGAGTGAGATCACGGTCAAACCGTGCGTGACGTTCGACGACGTCTTCGCCGCGATCCGCGCCGGCGAAGCCGGCGTTGCCGTCATCCCGATCGAGAACAGCCTCGCCGGCTCGGTGATCCGCAACTACGAGCTGCTCGGTGCCTCCGGCCTCGAGATCGCGGGAGAAGCGCTCCTGCGCATCCGCCTCAGCGTCATCGGCCGTCCCGGCGCCACCCTGCAGAACGTTCGTCGCGTGCTGTCCCATCCCGTCGCGCTCGCACAGTGCCAGCTCTTCCTCGCGTCGCTGCCGCACGTCGAGGCAGTCGTCGCGCACGACACCGCGGGGAGCGTCCGCCTGATCATGGAGCAGCCGCGCGACGACGAAGCCGCCATCGCCGGCGCCGACGCCGCTCCGATCTACGGCGCGGAGATCCTCGCCGAGAACATCGAGGATCACGCGGAGAACTACACGCGCTTCCTCCTCGTCGCTCCGCCGCCACTGGTCGTGGAGCTGAAGACGCAGCCGGCGAACAAGACGTCGCTCGTCTTCCGCACGCCGAACACACCCGGCGCCCTCTTTCGCGGCCTGGCCACGTTCGCCTTGCGCGACATCAACCTGACGAAGCTGGAGTCGCGGCCCATCGCCGGCCGGCCGTGGGAGTACGCGTTCTACGTCGACGTCGCCGGTGCCGCCGATGACCCCAACGTAGCCAACGCGCTGCGCCACCTCGGGGAGATGTGCGACACGGTCATCGTGCTGGGAAGCTACGCGGCGGCGGTGGCGGCCGGACAGGACAGATAGGACAGATAGGACGGATAGGACAGAACCAACGGACGGTGCCGCAGGATCTCGACGCGCCCGGTCCTACCGTCCTGTAGTCCCATCCGTCCCATAGGTCCTATCCGGCCGATCAGTCCTATCGTTTCCCCGCCTCACACTCCAGAACTGCACGGTCGTAACGGAACCTTCACAACCTTCATGCAACGCCATCGTCGCCGCTACGAATTGGTTCGTACATGCGATTTGTCGTAGCGGTCCTGCTTCTCTCATTGATCTCCGTCAGCGCCGCGGCCGACCCGGTCTCGATTCCGCGCACGACGGCGCCGGTCCACGTCGACGGCGATCTCTCCGACGCGGCGTGGCAGTCGGCGGCGCGGTTCGAGACCTGGTACGAGACGAACCCCGGCGACAACATCGAGCCGGGCGTGAAGACGATCGGCTACGTCACGTACGACGACCGTTTCTTCTACGTCGCGCTGGAGATGCTCGATCCGAACCCGAAGCAAATCCGCGCGCCTTTCGCCGATCACGACAGCATCCGTGGCAACGACGACGACTTCGCCGGCGTCATCCTCGACACGCGCAACGACGGCAAGACCGGCCTCGAGCTCTTCGTCACCGCACGCGGCACGCAGTTCGACGCGATCCTCGACGACTCCTCGAACACCGAGGACGCGTCGCCCGACTTCTTCTGGGACTCCGCCACGAAGATCCACGACCGCGGCTGGAGCGCCGAGCTGCGCATCCCGTTCTCCTCGCTGCGCTACGGTGAGGGGCCGCAGACGTGGGGCCTCACGCTCTACCGCAACATGCCGCGCGACCGCCGCTACCAGATCTTCACGAACCGGCTGCCGCGCGGCAGCAACTGCTTCGTCTGCAACAGCCAGAAGATCACGGGGCTGACCGATCTGCCGCGAGGCGGCAACATCGTCGCCGCGCCGTACTTCACCGCGCGCTCCAGCGGCGCGCTGCGCGACGCCGACGACCTTCGCAGCGGCCTCGTGACTCGTCCCGCCGGCGCCGATGCCGGCTTCGACCTGAAATGGACGCCGAACGCCGACACGGCCATCGACGCCACCCTCAACCCCGACTTTTCGCAGATCGAATCCGACGTCGCCAACATCACGACGAACGAGCGCTTCGCCATCTTCGTCTCCGAGAAGCGCCCCTTCTTCCTCGAAGGCGTGGAGCTGCTCGCCACGCCGATCCAGGCCGTCTACACGCGCACGATCACCTCGCCCCGCTGGGGGTTGCGCAGCACGGGCAAGTTCGCCGGGAACTCGTACACGGTGCTCGTGGCGCAGGATCGTGGCGGCGGCTCGGTGATTCTCCCGTCGCCGCTCGGCTCCGACTTTGCCGATCAGGATCTGGAGTCGAACGTCGTCATCGGCCGCCTCCGCCGCGACATCGGCACCTCCTTCGTCGGCTTTCTCGGCACGGCGCGCGAGACCGACGGCGGCGCGCACAACCGCGTCTTCGGTCCCGACCTCCAGTGGCGTCGCGGCGATCGGCACACGCTCAGCGCGCAGTTCCTCTACAGCGACTCACGCACGCCCAACCGTCCCGACCTTTCCGTCCAGTGGACCGGCAACGAGCTGTCGGGGCACGCCGGCTTCGCCTGGTACACCTTCTCCTCCCGTTCCGTCGACTTCTACACGGAGTACAAGGACTACGGCGACGACTTCCGCGCCGACAGCGGCTTCGTCCCGCAGGTCGGCTTCCGGTCGAACTACACCGAGGCGGGGTACACGTGGCGGCCGGAGGGTTGGTTCAACCGCGTGCGCCTCTACTCCTTCGGCTCGTACGAGGGAGCGCAGGACGGCGACATGCTCTATCGCAGCATGAGCGTCGCCGTCGGTGCCGACGGCCGCTATCGCTCCTTCTGGCGCCTCCGCCTGTCAAAGGATGCGGTCCGCAGCGGCGATGCGATCTTCGAGCGCAACCGCGTCTACTACAACGCCGAGCTCTCGCCGAGCACGAAGATCACGCGCATCGCGCTCAGCGGCTGGGTCGGCGATGAGGTCGACTTCGCCGGCAACCGTCCCGGCAGCGGCGCCGACATCAACCTGACCGGCACGCTGCGCCCGTCGAACCATCTGCAGCTCAGCCTCACGAGCGGCGTGCGCTTCCTCAACATCGACGAGGGGCACCTCTTCACGTCGCAGATCGAGCGCCTTCGCGCGACGTACACCTTCAACACGAAGATGTTCATCCGCGCGATCGTGCAGAACCAGCGCACGAACCAGAACCGCAAGCTCTACCTGCCGCTGAACGAGGTGAACCAGCACGAAGGCGCGCTGTCGACGCAACTGCTGTTCGCCTACAAGCTCAACTGGCAGACCGTCCTCTTCCTCGGCGGCGGCGACCTCCGCGAAGTCACCGCGGAAGAGGGCGACTTTGCCGTCACCGGGAGAGAGGTGTTTCTCAAGGTGAGCTACGCGTTTCAACGGTGATGGGATTAGCAGGACGGATCACATCTGTCCCAAAACAGCCGCAGCACGGCGGCACGGACACTCGCGGACTGTCGCGCGGCACTCTCGGATTGTCGCGCGGCACTCTCGGACTGTCGCGCGGCACTTTCGGACTGTTGCACGACACTCAGAGAGTGTCGCACGACACTCACGGAACTGCGGCACGAGACTCACGAACTGTCGCGCGATGCCCGTGGCGTGCGGCACGTCAGTCGTGGAATGCGGCGCGGGACTCGTGGAGTGTGCGCGCGCTACGCAGAGACTGTCGCACGGCAGGTTCTGACGACGGTTCATCATCCGAATCGTGCCGAACGTCACGCGTGGAGTGCCGCACCGCACGCGCCGCGGTTCGCACGGCACGGTGCGCGTTTCGATGGCACCGTCGACGCTCCGCAGGGCAGGCGCGGACTTCGGCGTCACAGTTGGCGAGGTTCGCACGGCACCGTCCGCGTCCGGACGACACGCCGGAACCGCCGCACCGCAGGCGTGAACGTCTTGCGCCGCACGCGGTGAGGTCGCGATCGAACGCGTGGAGTGTCGCCAGCACTCCGCGGCTGCCGTGCGACAGGCGCAGGCTGCAGACGGGCGCTCTTCCACCGGTCTTCACTGGTCCAGTGGCTCCGTTCGCCCGACTTCACTGCCGGGCGGCATCCGAAAAGCGTCGCGCGCCACTTCCAGCCCGATCTGCAGCCGGCGCAGCTTCCTCGCCAGGCCGTTCCGCGTAACTTTCAGCAGACGTTTTGGCCAGTGAAGACGGATAGGACCTATGGAACAGACGGGACAAACGGCGAAGCCATTCGTCCCGTCTGTTCCATAGGTCCCATCCGTCCTATCGTCCCTTGATCAGCTTCCTCACCGCGCGAATGTCGCCATCCAGTGGCCGGTCGAAGAACACCGGGACGCAGGCGGTGCGCACCTTCAGGTACAGAGCGCGGGAACCGTTGCCGAGGTGGGCGGCGATCTCCGTCGCGCGATCGTGCACGCGCTTTTCGAACGCTTTTGCCTGTTCTTCGGCGGCAGCCTGGTCGAGCAGCTTCGGCGCCTTCTCGTTGGGATCCAACTGGAAGGCGACGCGCCATTCGACGGCCTGGGCGGCGCACATCAGCTCGATGGCGAGGACGGCTTCGACGTTCGCCAGCACCGTGCGCAGCTTACGGGCGGCGTGCGTCGACATGGAGACGTGATCCTCGGTATTCGCGCCCGTGGGGATGGAATCGACCGACGCGGGATGCGTCAGCACCTTGTTCTCGGAGACGATCGACGCCGAGGTGTACTGCGCGATCATCAGGCCGGAGTTCACGCCCGGGCGCGTGGTGAGGTTCTGCGGCAGGCCGCGATTGTGGCCGCCGTCGAGCATCATTTGCGTGCGGCGCTCGCTGATGTTCGCCAGCTCGTGGACGGCGATGGTGAGAAAGTCGGCGGCGAGCGCCAGCGGCTGGCCGTGGAAGTTGCCGGCGGAGTAGGCGAGGCGGCGATCGCCGTGGTACCACTCGGGCCAGTTCGCGGCAAAGCGGAGGTCGAACGGATCGCCTTCGTCCGGAAAGAAGAGCGGATTGTCGGTGGCGGCGTTGAGCTCGCGCTCGGCGATACCGCGCACGAAGCGGATGGTGTCGAGCGTCGCGCCGTGCACCTGCGGGGCGCAACGGAGTGAATACGCATCCTGCACCGCGCCGGCACGCTCGACGAGCTTCGAGCCTTCCACGGCTTCGCGGATGCGGCGCGCGCTGTCGATCTGGCCGGCGTGGCCGCGCACGAGATGCACCTTTTCGTCGAGCGCACGCGTGCAGCCGCACAGCGCTTCGAGCGTGAGCGCCGCGGCGGAGTCGGCGATTTCGGCGAGCCGCTCGGCGTCATGCACGGCCAGGGCGAGCATCGCCGCGGAGAAGTTCGCGCCGTTGACGAGGCCGAGCCCTTCCTTGAACGTCGGCTTCAACTCTTCCGCCGTGAAGCCGAGGAGTTGCGGCAGCTCGGTGGCGTCGCGGAGGGTCCGGTCGTCGCTGGTGTAGAAGCGGCCGACGCCGAGGAGCGTCACGAAGAGGTGCGAGAGGGGACAGAGATCGCCGCTCGCGCCGACCGAGCCGCGCAACGGCACGAGCGGAATCACGCCCTTGTTGAGCATCGCCTGGACGATGTCGGCGAGCTTCGTGCGCACGCCCGAATGCCCCTTGAGGAACGCATTCAGCCGCGTGACGAGCGCGCCGCGGACGACTTCGGGCGCGAAGTAGTTGGCGAGGTCGTCGGGATCGGTGTTGTCGCCGACGCCGACGGAGTGGGAGAGCAGCAGGTTGCGCTGCAGTTGCTCGAGGTCGTCCGGCGCGACCGGCTTGTCCTTGAACTCGCCGAAGCCGGTGGTGACGCCGTATTCGTTCGGCCCGAGGCGTCCTTCGTCGTAGGCGTCGCGATAGTTCTTGACGATCTGCGCGATGACGGCTTCGCTGCGCGCGACGCGCTCGTCCGTCGACGGATCGCGCTCCACGCGTGCGCCGTGTCGGGCGACGGCCACGAGTTGTTCGATGCTCAGCGACTCGCCGTCGAGCGTGACGACGTCCGTCATCCGATCTCCGCGAGCATGCGACGGATCGTCTCGACGAGCTCCGTGCGCGGCACGGTGATCTGTCCGGCACGCTGTGAGAGGTATTCCTTGCGGTCGGCAACCGGCTTGGCGCGCTCCCGTCCCGCGACGAGGTCTTTGATCGTGACGGTGCCCTGCTCTTTTTCGTTCGAGCCGTAGAGCACGGCCAGCGGGATGTCGATGGCGTCGGCGTACTTGAGTTGCTTGCCGGGGCCTTTGCCCTGCCCGAGGTAGAACTCGGCGGGGATGCCGGCGCGGCGCAGCTCCCACGTCATCGCCACGTAATCCTCGGCTAGTCCGGCGTCCATGCTGGTGATGAGGACGCGCGAGGTGGAGCGGCGCTCTTCGATCTTGCCGAGGTGCGAGAGCGCGGAGAGGAGTCGGTCGACGCCGATGGAGGCACCGACGGCGGGGATGGCTTCGCCGAGGAAGCGCATCACCAGGTTGTCGTACCGGCCGCCGCCGAAGACGGAGCCGAACTGCGGCGCGTCGAGCAGGATGGCCTCGAACACAGGGCCCGTGTAGTAGGCGAGACCGCGCGCGATCGAGAGGTCGAGCGCCACGCGATCGTCGTTGTAGCCGAGAGAGTAGAGGTGGTTGGAGATGCGCTCGATGGTGTCGAGCTGCTCGCGCGCGCCTTCGACGGCCGCGAACAGCTCCCGGACCTGCCCGAGCACGTCGCGGCGGGTGTCGGCTTTGACGGCGAGGAACTGCTCGATGCGATCCACCTGGCCGCGCGAGAGGCCGACGCCGCGGATGGTGTCGCCCGATTCGTCTTTGTAGCCGTCCATCAGCTCGAGCCCGACCTTCTGCAGGCCGACTTTGTCCAGCTTGTCGAGCACGCGGAAGACGTCGACGCCCTGCTCGTGCGGGATCGAGGCGAAGTCGAGGAGGAGGTTGAGCACCGCGCGGCTGGAGAAGCGGACGAGGTACGGTCCGACTTCGAGCGCCGAGAGGGTGTCGCACATGCCGGCGATGATCTCGGTGTCGGCGATCTCGCTGACGGTGCCGACGGAGTCGAGGTCGAACTGCGTGAACTCGCGGAACCGTCCTTTGTCGGGCTTGTCGGCGCGCCAGACGGGGGAGACCTGGTAGCGGCGGAAGGGGCGCGGCAGCTCCTTGTACTGCGCGATGACGCGCGCGAGCGGCACCGTCAGGTCGAAGCGAAGGCCGAGCTCTTCGCGCTCGGGATTGGTGACGCGGAAGATCGACGACTGCGCTTCCTGTCCGGCGGAGCCGGACAGGACGTCGAGGAACTCGACGGCAGGCGTGGCGAGGGGGACGAAGCCGTAAAGCTCGTACACGCCGCGGATGGTGTCGATCATCTTCTGCCGCGCGAGTGACTGATCGGGCAGCAGGTCGCGGAGGCCTCTCGACAGCCGCGGCTCAACGGTACTGGTAGGAGTCATTTCGAGAGCCTCATGGGCGCCGCGGCTCTCTGGATCGAGGATTGAGAATTGAGGATTGAGGAAAGGCGGCGATGCGCAGGCTCCTCAATCCTCAATCCTTCATCCTCAATCCCGCCGAAGGCGGGGGATGGTACCGAGGGACGGGCTCGAACCGTCGACCTCTGGATCCACAATCCAGCGCTCTAACCAACTGAGCTACCCCGGCACGGGAGGCGAATCATAACGGCAGGCGAGGAAGGAGGCAACTGCCGTTGCAGTCGGGCAGAACAGGCAGGGGCGCGATACGATTCCGCCGCGATGGCAGGGCTCGACCGGAAGCAGTTCTTGAAAGAAGTGGTGCTGAATCGCGACTGGATTGCGTCGTTCGACGAGTACCCGTTCAGCCTTCCGGCCATCCAGAACCTGGAAAGCCTCGCCTTCGACCGCCCCGTCACATTCCTGGTGGGGGAGAACGGGTCGGGCAAATCGACACTGATCGAGGCCATCGCCATCGCCTGGGGCTTCAACGCCGAGGGAGGCTCGACGGCGTTCCGTTTCAGCACGGCCGCGGCGCATTCGGAGCTGCACCGTCACCTGAAGTTGATCCGCGGGATCTGGCAACCGACGGACGGCTACTTCCTCCGGGCGGAGAGCTTCTTCAATGTGGCGACGCAGGTGGACGAGCTCGGCGTGAGCGGCTACGGGGCCCGGTCGCTGCACGAGCAGTCGCACGGCGAGTCGTTCATGTCGCTGCTGATGGACCGCTTCCGCGGCAACGGGATGTACATCCTCGACGAGCCGGAAGCGGCGCTGTCGCCGAACCGGCAGCTGGCCCTGATCGCGAGGATGCACGACCTGGTCAAGGCGGATTCGCAGTTCCTGATCGCAACGCACTCCCCGATCATCCTGGGCTATCCCCACGCGAGGATCCTGCTGATCGATGAAGGCGTGATCCGCCCCGTGGAGTACGAAGAGACGGAGCACTACCGCGTCACCCGCGACTTTCTGCTGCGCCGGGAAAGAATGCTGAAGGTGCTGCTGGAGTAGGGCGGGAGGGGCGATGGGACGAATAGGACCTATGGGACAGATAGGACGAATAGGACGACGGTGCCGCCCTTGCCACGCTGGTGGCTGCGCCATCCACCATCCGCCGCCCGGCCATCCCGTACCAAATGTCCACTACATGCCGGCACATGTATAGGCAGCCATTGGCTGATCACCCCGGAGCCTCCGCCCAGATGCGGACCGGTGCGGGCCGTGTGCGGCTGTGGTAGCAGCCGTAGCCGATCGTAGAACACCTGGCCGTAGCCGGGCTGCGGCTTTTCCACCTGTCCTATCCGTCCTATAGGTCCTATTCGTCCTATCGTCCCCTTACCGGAAGGCCACTCTCATCCCGGTAGAGCGGGGCCAGTCCACCGTCACGCTGATGAAGCGGCGCGTCCGTTCACCGCCGTCTTTGGCGGTGATGGTGTAGGTGCTGGCGGGGACGTGCTCGAAGCCGGGGATCTCCACGAAGATCAGGCCTCCTGCGATCTCGGCGGCGGGGAGGCGCCACTCCTGGCGGGTCTGCTCGCAGAGGACGGTCACGTCATGAAGGAGAGTGGCAGCGGAGCCCATCGTCAGTCACGCGCGAGGTAATCGGCGGTCTTGCTGCGGTGCACGCGGATGGAGCGTGGACCGGAGGTGTCGATCAGCCCCAGCTTGCGGAACTGCTGCATGAACGCGGTGATTCGCGGACGCGTGGTGCCGACGATCTGGGAGAGCTCTTCGTGCGAGATGCGCTGTTCGATGTGGAAGAAGGCGCCGTCTTCGCCGCCGAGGCGCTGCGCCAGCTCGAGCAGCACTTTCGCGAGGCGGCGCTCGGCGGACATCGTGCCGAGGTCGAAGACCGCCTGCTCGCGATCGGCAGCGCGCGTGGCGAGATGCCGCAGGAGCGCCTCGATCGCGCCGGCGCGTGCCACTTCCGCCACGACGTCCTTGCGCGCGATCCGCCGCACGACCGTCGGCAGCATGGCCACGACGCTCTCGTGCCGCCGTTCCGAGCCGGTGAAGCACGACTCGCCGAACACGTCGCCGTCGGTGTAGATCGCGAGGAGGCAGTCCTTGCCGCTGGCGGACGACAGATACACTTTCACCTGCCCTGTCTCGATGAGGTAGAGCGAATCGTCTGTCTCCCCGGCGGCGTAGATCGAGTCGTGTGCGTTGTATTTGATCCGCACAGACTGGAGATCATCTCGTTCGAGTACGTCGCGAAGGGACGTGTGCGCGTGTGCGCTTCCGTCACGAATGGGCATGCAGTGCGACGCAGCGTAGGTAGTCGTGTCGGCTGCGTCAGTTCAGAATTGAACACGTAGTTCCGTCCATGCAGACGATCGGCTACGACACGCAGAAAACGGCGCATTTTCAGTAACAAATGTTGTGGGAAGCGGAGTCACTCGGATCGCGGCCGTTCGTGCGCGATCGTGCTCGATCGTGCACGAACCGGCATCGAGAGCCGCGTCGACGCCGTGGACGGAGAGCTATTGTGCGCACGCCGCGCGCGTCGCTGCGCGCAGGCGTATCTACGCCGTGTAGCTTCCAAAAAAATTGAAGACGAAACGCGTCGCGGCGCTGTTTTTTACGCGTTCCGCGGCCGAATCTACGGGCAGTAGTTCAGCGGGCCGAAAGCAGTGCGTCGACGAAGAAATCGTGCCGGTCGGTCCACGTCTGTTCGACGGTGAATCCGGTCTCCTCCGCGAGATGGGCGAGGGTGGCGCGGTCGTACTTGTAGGAGTTTTCGGTATGGATCGTCTCGCTCTCCGCGAAATGGACTTCGAGCTCCAGCGCATCGATGGCCACGAGCTGGTCGCGGAGGCTGACGAGGTGCATCTCGATGCGGCCGTGCTCTTCGTCGTAGAAGGCGCGGTGGGCGAAGGCGCGAAGGTCGAACTGGCCGCCGAGCTCCCGGTTGATGCGCGAGAGGACGTTGAGGTTGAACGCGGCGGTGACGCCGAGCGGATCGTCGTACGCCGGCTCGAGGATCTCTTTCGACTTGCGCAGGTCGGCGCCGAGGAAGAGCGCGTCGCCGGGGGCGAGGACGCCGCGGAGATCGCGCAGCATCGCGGCCGAGGCCAGCGGATCGAGGTTGCCGATCGACGACCCGAGGAAAAGAACGACGTTCCGGCGATCCCTGGTCAGCGCGTCGCGCAAAGCGACCGAGGGGCGTCCAAAGTCGGCGCAGATCGCGGAGACGCGGAGCGACGGGTACTCCGCGATCAGCGCGTGGCCGCTCGCTTCGAGCATCCCGGCGTCGACGTCGATGGGGAGGTATTCGAGCTCCGGCTGCCGCTGGGTGACGGCGTCCAGCAGGATGCGCGTCTTCCGCGCGCTGCCGCTCCCCAGCTCCGCGATGCGGACCGAGGGGCCGAAGGCGCGGGCGATCTCGGCCGCGTGAGAGCTGAGGACGTCCGTCTCCGCGCGGGTGACGTAGTACTCGGGAAGCTGGCAGATGGCCTCGAAGAGGGCGGAGCCGAGCGCGTCGTAGAACCACCGCGGCGGCAGAGCCTTGTGCGCAGCCGTCAACCCTCGGCGGACATCGTCCGCAAAGTCGGCGCGCTGCGTCTCGCCGCGGCGGAGCGTGAAGCGCGAATCGTCCGTGAAAGGGAGTACCGCTGAAGGCATCGGGCAATGGCTATTCTAGTCGCGGTCGGCGACGGATGGTGTGGGGAGGGGCTGAATGCCGACGGAAACGCAGCTCAGTTGGTGTCATCCCGACCGTAGCGAGGGACCTGGGGGGCCCCCCTCGGTGTCATCCCGAAGGGCCCGTATGGGGTGTGGGTGGAGGAGGGGCCTGAGGGATCTGTGTGGGGGACACACGGCACGGCAGTGCGGTTACTTTCCCCCGCACAGATCCCTCAGCCCCCTCCTCCACCCAGCCCCCCATACGGGGGCATTCGGGATGACACGAAGGGGCGCCACCCAGCCCCCCATACGGGGGCATTCGGGATGACACGAAGGGCGCCACCCACACAGTTTCCCCAAGTACCGTTTCGTCCCGGCAAACCGCCCGTTCGTACCACTTTCGCAACTTTTTCGAAGATGTGTCGTCAAACCGCTGACTACAATCGAATGACAACCACCATGTTGCGAACTTCCGTTGCTGCAGTTGCTCTTCTGCTGCTCGCCGGCTGCTTCTCAGGAAATGCCTCCGAGACGAGCTCGGCGCCGGGCGAGCTGCGGGTGAAACGCGGCGAGCTCCGCAACGACCTCGTCCTCACGGGCGAGCTCGAGCCGGCTCGCGGCGAATCTCTCACCGTCCCCGCCCTGCCGAACTGGCAAACCTCCATCAAGTGGCTGGCGGAGGACGGCTCCGCCGTCAAAGAGGGAGAGAAGGTCGTCGAGCTCGACAACTCCGCCCTCACGAACGACCTCGACGCCAAGCGCAATACCGCCACGCAGGCACTGCAGGAGCTGCAGCAGCGTGAGGCCGAGTGGTCGGCCGATCTCGAGCAGAAGCAGTTCGAGGTCGAGCGGAAGCGCTCCGAGCACGACAAGGCCAGGCTGGATGCGGCCGTGCCGGCCGACATCCTCTCCTCCCGCGAGTACGAGGAACGGCAGACGAAGCTGCGCCGCACGAGCGTGGAGCTCGACAAGGCGCGCGACGTCTACGCCTCGCAGCGGCAGGCGGTGGCCGCCGAGCGCGACAACCTCCTCCTCCGCATCGATAAGGCGCAGCGCGAGATCGCGCGCGCCGAGCACGCCATCGAGGCGCTCGTCCTCCGCGCGCCTCGCGATGGCATCGTCGTCCTGCGCGACATTCCGTGGGAAGGGCGCAAGCTGCAGGCGGGCGACACGGTGTGGGTCGGCTTCCCGATCGCCCTGCTGCCCGATCTCTCCTCGCTCCGCGTTGCCGCGGCGCTCGCCGACGTCGACGACGGCCGCGTCGCCGTCGGCATGAAGGCGAACGTGACGCTCGACGGCTATCCGTCCCAGAGCTTCACCGGCCGCATCGAAAGCATCTCCGCGGTCGCGCAGGAAAGCGGCCGCCAGTCGCTCCGCCGTCTCTTCAAGGTGATCATCGCGCTCGACAAGCTCGATCCGGAGCGGATGCGCCCCGGGCTGTCCGCGCGCGTGGTCGTCGACCGTGGCGCCGCCAAAGCGCTGCTTGCGCCGCGCGCGGCGCTCGACTTCTCCGGGAAAGAGCCGCTCGCGCATCTCGCGAACGGGGAAAAGAAAGCCATCAAGGTCGGCGCGTGCAATGCGCAGGAGTGCATCGTCACGAGCGGCCTCGAAGAAGGGGAGCGCCTCGCGCCCGTGCTGGAGGTGAAACGTGGCTGAGCGTTACCTGCGCATCCGCTACCTGGTGCCGCTGGCGGTGCTGATGCTCTTTCTCTTCGGCGGCTGGACGCTGCGCAACAAGCTGGCGGCCGACCGGCAAGGCGAATGGGTGCGCGCCACGCGCGGCGACCTGGTGACCGGCGTCGAAGTCACCGGCACGCTCGCCGCGCTCGAATCCGACACCTTCGGACCGCCCAACGTCGCCGACGTCTGGGACTTCAAGATCGCCATGATGGCGCCCGAGGGGACCGAGGTGAAGCAGGGACGGCCGGTGCTGATGTTCGATACGTCGGACCTGCAGCGCCGTCTCGACGAGAAGAGCGCCGAGTCGGACGAAGCGCTCAAGCAGATCGAAAAGAAACGCGCCGACCTGGCGCTGCGCACGAAAGACGAGCGCCTCAAGCTGGCGGAGGCGGAAGCGCGGCTGCGGAAGGCGGAGCTGAAGCTGCAGTCGCCGCCCGACATCGTCGGCATCACCGAGCGCAAACAGGCGGAGCTCGACTTCAAGCTGTCGAAGCAGGAAGTCGAAGCGGGACGCTCGCGCATCGGGGCGCTCTCGCGCGCCGCCGAGGCGGAGATCCGCCTGCTCGAGAGCAAGCAGAAGACCGCCGCCGGGATCGTGGCGCAGACGCAGGCCGCCATTGCCGCGATGACCATCGTCGCGCCGCGCGACGGCACGATCGTCTACATGATGAACTGGCGCGGCGAGAAGAAGAAGGTCGGCGACAGCACCTGGAAACAGGAGCGCGTCCTGGAGATCCCGAACCTCAACAAGATGAAGGCGAACGGCGAAGTCGATGAAGTCGACGCCGGCCGCGTCGCCGCCGGGCAGCGCGTGGAGCTGCGCCTCGACGCACATCCGGACGAGAAGTTCAGCGGCACGATCGTCTCCGCCGGCCGCACCGTGCAGCAGAAACAGCAGACGCGCGATCCGGTGAAGGTGCTGCGCGTCGAGATCAAGCTCGATCGCACCGACCCGACTAAGATGCGTCCGGGCATGCGCTTCCAGGGAACGATCGAGCTCGGGCGCGTGAAGAACGCGCTGCTCATTCCGCGCGAAGCGGTGCTCGTCGACGACCGCGGCCCGTACACCTTCCGCCGCGGAAGGTTCTCCGTCGAGCAGGTGCACCTGAAGCTCGGACGCGAAGGCGACGAGAAGGTCGAAGTCCTCTCCGGCCTTGCGCCGAGCGACCGCGTGCTCGTGCCGAAGGTCGACGAGAAGGAACAGGAGAAGTCGTCATGATGCGGCGTCATCGCGTGCTCTGGTCGGCGGTCGCGTTGCTGCTCGTGGCCGTCGTCGTGGTCGCCGCGGCCTGGCCGCGCGTCAACAGCGACGCCACCGCCACGTACAAAGTGGAGCCGACGCAGTTCTCCCGGCGCGTCACCGCGGAAGGAACGCTGCGCGCCGTCAAAGCCACGCCGATCATCACGCCGGCGACACGTCAGCCGCTGAAACTCGCGTGGATCGCCGAGGATGGCGCGCTGCTGCGCAAAGGGGAGGTGGTCGTTCGCTTCGATCCGACCGACTTCGAGAACCTCCTGCTCAATGGCCGCGAAGACGACACCACGGCGAACAACAAGCTGAAGAAAGCGAACACGGACGCGAAGACGACGCGCACGAACCTGAAGCGCGATGCGAACCTCGCCCAGAACGAGCTGGAGTCGGCGCAGAAGTTCAAGTTCGACGATGCGGAGATCTTCTCCCGGTACCAGCGCATCGAGTCGGAGCTCGACGAGAAGCTCGCCGGCGACCGCAAGCAGCACGCCGAAGAAGTCCTCGGCGTCCGCGAAACGATCGCCGCCGCCGAGCGCGACCTCCTCGGCATCGAGACGCGCAAGGCGATGCTGAAGATCCGGAACGCGGAGGACGGCCTCAAGTCGCTGGAGATCGTCGCGCCGCACGACGGCATCCTCGTGCTCAAGCGCGACTGGCGCGGCGACGTGCCACGCGTCGGCACGACCACGTGGGCCGGCAACCCGCTCGGCGAGATCCCGGAGCTCACGTCGATGGAGGCGGAGGTGTTCGTCCTCGAAGCCGACGCCGCCGGCCTCGCCGTCGACCAGAAGGCGCACGTCTCGCTCGAGTCGCACCCCGGCAGCGCATTCAACGGGAAGGTGAAGAGCGTCGACAAGCTCGCGCGCCCCCGCATCCGCGGCGTGCCGGTGCAGTACTTCGGCGTCGTCGTCACGATCGAGAAGACCGATCCAAAGATGATGAAGCCGGGCTCGCGCGTGCGCGCCGTCCTCGAGGTGGAGAACCAGAAGGACGCGTTCGCGGTGCCGCGTCAAGCGCTGTTCGAAAAGGACGGGAAACGTCTCGCGTACCGCCGCAACGGCGACACGTTCGAGCCGGTCGAGGTGCAGATCGGCTCCGCGACCGCGGGACGCATCGTCGTGACCAAAGGGCTGAAGGCAGGCGATCAGCTCGCGCTGAAAGATCCGACCGCCGAGACTGACGAATCCAAATGACCAACATCGAGACCCTCGCCACCGCGCTGCTGAACCTCGCGCGCCACAAGATGCGCACGTCGCTGACGATGCTGGGGATGATCTTCGGCGTCGGCGCCGTCATCGCCATGCTCTCCATCGGCGCGGGCGCCGAGAAGAAGGCGCTCGAAGCCATCGGCCGGCTCGGGTTGCGCAACGTCATCGTGCGCGCGAAAACGGTCAAGCCGGAGGAGCGCGCGGAGCTGCGCAAGAAGTCGCTCGGCGTCTCGCTGCGCGACGGCGAAGCCATCCTCGAAGCCGTGCCGGACGTCGAGCGCGTGCTGCCTCGCGTCGAGGTGAAGCCGTACAAGATCCTCGCCCCGGGCGCGAAGACGAAGGGGAAGGTGTTCGGCATCTCCTCGCGCTATCGCGAGGTGGCGGACGTGCGCCTCGCCGACGGCCGCTTCTTCGACGCACGCGATGAAGCGGAGCACGCGCAGGTCGCGGTGATCGGGCAGGAGATCCGCCGCAACCTCTTTGGCTACGGGCCCGTGCTCGGCAAGCAGCTCAAGGTCAACGACGTCTGGCTCGAAGTCATCGGCGTCCACGGCACCGACCCCGCGCCGGGTGCGTCGCCGAGCGAAGTCGCCGCCGGCTCGACGGCGGAGGAGATCTGGATCCCGGTGACGACGGCGATGCGCAAGTTCGACCGCGATCCGCTCGACGCGCCGGTCGACGAACTGCTGGTCACGGTGAAGGACGGCGTCTCCACGCGCCGCACCTCGGAGCTGCTGGAGCCGCTGCTGCAGCGCCTCCACGGCGGCGCCGACGACTACGAGATCGTCGTGCCGGAAGCGCTGCTCGAACAGAGCCGCCAGACGCAGCGCATCTTCAACATCGTCATGGGCTCGATCGCCGGCATCTCGCTGCTGGTGGGCGGCATCGGCATCATGAACATCATGCTGGCGAGCGTCCTCGAGCGCACGCGCGAGATCGGCATTCGCCGCGCCATCGGCGCGCGCAAGACCGACATCCGCGCCCAGTTCGTCATCGAATCCTTCGCCATCAGCTCCCTCGGCGGCATCGCCGGCATCATCATCGGCATCGTCCTGGCGAGGCTGGTCGCCGCCTACGCCGGCTGGCCAACCGTGATCACGATCTGGTCGCTGCTGCTGTCCACGGGCGTCTCGATCGCGGTGGGGCTGGTGTCAGGGATTTACCCTGCCACGCGCGCCGCGGAGCTGAATCCGATCGAGGCGTTGAGGTACGAATAGGACGGATAGGACGAATAGGACCTATAGGACAGATGGGACGGATGGGCCTTCGGTTCGCCGGGAGGTGATTCACGTACGACTGGCGATCACACGGACTTCCCCCGGCGCCATCGTGGCCAGCGCGTTTAATGCTTCCGGTAGAAGTGGCCGGATGTGTTCCATGCGGTTGGACGGCGCGGCGAACACAATGATCCGCAGCCTCGACGCGGTTAGATTCTGCTGATAGGTGAGGCTCTGGTCGGCCGTGAAGAAGGCGTCGAACGCCGCACCCTCGGCTAGCCGTAGCAGCGCCCCGTTCTTCGTTCGGGACCAGCCCTGCTGCGGCACGGTCAGCACCGTGTGACCCGGCATTTCGCGCCGAATCGTCTTCGGCAGCGACTCGTCAATGAGCACCAGCAAGTGTCGTCAGCGCCTCTTTCGCCAGCTCCAGGGCGGCAACCGCCTGTTCCCGCGTCACTGACGGGAAATCGTCGAGGAACTCTTCGAGTGAGTCGCCCGCTTCGAGGTAATCGATGAGGTTTTTCACCGGCACGCGTGTGCCGGCAAAAACGACGGCGCCACCCTGCACATCCGGATCGGAAGTGAGGACTTCGTCGATGGTCATGTCTGATTCTACGACGAGATACGAATCAGTGTCCTTCCGCCAAACTCCCCGACACCGGCTGTTCACGCCGTTGGCTCCCTTGCGCAGATAGAATCCGCGCATGCGACTCGCACGATCGATTCTTTTGCTGCTGTTCGTGGCGGCCACCGCTGGCGCCGCGACGACGACTTTTCCTCCCATCAACTACAGGACGCGCACGCTGCCGAACGGGCTGCAGATCTATACCGTCCAGGACCGCTCCACGCCGACCGTCGCGATTCACGTGTGGTATCGCGTCGGCTCCAAGGACGATCCGCAGGGGCGCAGCGGTTTCGCGCATCTCTTCGAGCACATGATGTTCAAGAGCACGAAGAACATGCCGTCCGAGATGATGGACCGGCTGACCGAGGACGTCGGCGGCTACAACAACGCGACGACGTTCGACGACTCGACGCCCTACTACGAAGTCGTTCCCTCCAACTACCTCGAGACGCTGTTGTGGGCCGAGGCGGAGCGGATGGGATCGCTGACCGTCGATGAGGGGAACTTCAAGTCGGAGCGCGACGTCGTCAAGGAAGAGTTCCGCTTCCGCATCCTCGCGCCGCCGTACGGCCGCCTCTTCTACGCCATCGACCGCAATTCGTTCGTCAAGCATCCGTACAAGCGGCCCGGCATCGGCAGCATCGAGGAGCTCGACGCCGCCACGATCGAGGACGTCCGCAGCTTCCATCGCACGTTCTACCGTCCGGACAACGCGATCCTGATCGTCGTCGGCGATTTCGAGCAGCAGCAGGTCGACACGTGGATCGACAAATACTTCACGCCGATCCCGAAGCCCACGACCGAGATTCCCCGCGTCAACGTCGAGGAGCCGGCGCGCACCGCCGAGCGCGTGATCAACGAGACGTCCCCGAACGTGCCGCTGCCGGGCGTGGTGCTGACGTACCTCGCGCCGCCCGCGGCGCACGCCGACGCGGTGCCGCTCGAAGTCGCGGCCACGCTCCTCGGCGAAGGCGAATCGTCGCGCCTCCACGAAGCGATGGTGCGCACCGGGATCGCCGTCGAGGTCAACGTCTACGCCGACCTCCGCCAGGATCTCGGGCTCTTCACCTTCCTCGCGATCATGGGGAGCGAGAAGAAGCCCGCCGACGGCGAGCAACTCCTGCGTGCCGGGATCAAGAACCTCATCGACAAGCCGGTGAGCGCGAGCGAGCTGGAAAAAGCGAAGAACCTCATCCTGACGCGCGAAGTGCGCGAGCGCGAGACGAGCAACGGCAAGGCGTTCGCGCTCGGGCAGGCCATCGTGCTGCAGGGCGACGCCAGCGCCGTCAACAAAGGTCTGTCGCAGATCCAGGCCGTCACGGCCGCCGACGTGCAGCGCGTCGCGCGCAAGTACTTCGGCGAAGGGAAAGCGCTCGTCATCAACTACACCGCGGAGCCCGAGAAGGCCGCCGCGGCGCCGCAGGCCGGAGGCAACCAGTGAAACGGACATTCATGAAGGACAGAAACGCCTGGCTGTCGCTGGCGCTCGCGGCGACGCTCGCCGTACCGGCGATCGCGCAGCAGACGACGCCTCCTGCGCCGGCCGCGCCGCGCGAAGCGAAGATCCCCCAGCCTGTCGAGCGCACGCTGGAGAACGGGCTGCGCGTCATCGTCATCCCGAAATCGGACGTCCCGCTCGTCGCCTCGCGCGTCCTCATCCGGACCGGCGCGGAAGCCGATCCCGCCGGACGCGAAGGGCTCGCCGAGCTGACGGCGACGGTGCTCACGACCGGCACGAAGACGCGCACCGCCGAGCAGATCGCCCGCGGCATCGAAGCGCTCGGCGCGACGCTCGACGCCTCCGCCGGCTGGGACGCGTCGTCGATCGACGTCAGCGTGCTCTCCAGCAATTTCGCCAACGCGATGACGTACGTCGCCGACGTCGCCCGCAACCCGACGTTCGTGCAGGCCGAGTTCTCCCGCGAGCGCTCGCAGGCCATCGACGCCGTGCAGGTGCAGTTGCAGGAGCCGCGGCCGCTGGCGGGGCTCGTCGCCTCGCGCGTGCTCTTCGGCTCCTCGCCGTACGGTCACGCCGTCAGCGGCACGCCCACGTCGCTCGAGCGCATCAAGCGCGAGGAGCTGGCGAAGTTCCACTCCACGTATTACCGCCCCGAGAACGCCGTCTGGATCGTCGGCGGAGACGTTCGCCCGGCCGAGGTCTTCGCGCTCGCGGAGAAGCTGTTCGGGACGTGGGCGCGCGGCGCGGCGCGTCCGCCGTCGGTCGTGCAGAAGACCGAAGCGGCGGCGCCGCGTGTGGTCGTCGTCGACATGCCGGAAGCAGGGCAGGCCGCGGTGCTCGTGGCGCGGCGCGGCATCCGCCGCAGCGATCCGCTGCTCTATCAGGCGCTCGTCACCAACTCCGTCCTCGGCGGCGGCTACTCCTCACGCCTCAATCAGGAGATCCGCATCAAGCGCGGACTCTCGTACGGCGCCGGCAGCTCGTTCGACACGCGCCGCGACGTCGGCCCGTTCATCGCCTCGACGCAGACCAAGAACGAATCGGCCGCCGAAGTCGCCGGTATCCTCGTCGACGAACTGAAGCGCCTCGGGCAGAGCGACGTGCCCGAAGCGGAGCTGACGCCGCGCAAAGCAGTGCTCATCGGCGGCTTCGCGCAGTCGCTGGAGACCAGCGAGGGCATCGTCGACCGCGTCTCCACGCTCGCGCTGCACGGCATGCCGCTGACCGACATCAACAAGTACATCGGCAACGTGCAGGCCGTGACGGCCACGGACGTGCGCAAATTCGCCGGCACCATCGCCGGCGATTCCAACATCGTGATCGTGGGCAACGCGTCGCAGTTCATCACCCCGCTGCGCGCACGCTTCCAGAACGTGGAAGTGATCCCCGTGGCCGAGTTGGACGTGGATTCCCCCACGCTGCGCCGCGTGCGGATTGAAAAGAAGTAGAACGATAGGACGAATAGGACCGATAGGACCGATAGGACCCATAGGACGAATGACGGCCGGTCTACCGCGGTGTAGACCGGCCGTTTTTTATAGCGGCACCACGCGATACCCGCGGGCGTAGCCCGTTCGAGCGGCGCACGGCGCGGAGCTGGACGTGGATTCCCCCACGCTGCGCCGCGTGCGGATTGAAAAGAAGTAGAACGATAGGACGAATAGGACCTATAGGACCGATAGGACCTATAGGACGAATGACGGCCGGTCTACCGCGGTGTAGCCCGGCCGTATGGGCGTAGCGCGCTCGTGCGGCGCAGCCATCCGTCCTATCCGTCCTATTCGTCCTATCGTTCCGCTGCTACCGCCCGATCCCGCGCCCCTACGCTGACTGCAAACGGTGCTCTCGTTTTCCGCTTGGCGACACCAGTGACAGATTCATGCACGTACATTGAACGTGGAGGTTGTCCATGTCCACATTCCGCTCTGCAGTGCCGCTGCTCGTCGCTCTCGCCATCCCACTCGCCGTCGATGCGGGGCCACGTCCGCAGGCGGATCGCACGAAGATCCTCGTGGAAGAAGAGCGCGCGGGCGCGTCGCCGCTCGACGCGCGTGCGCTCGGTGCCGAGGAGGTGGCGGCGTACGATTCGTACCGCGTGCTCGCGTTGCCGGCGGCCGCCGCCGACCGCGTCATCGAACAGCTCCGCGAGCGCGGTCTGCGCGTCTCGCGGCGCGACGACTTCGACGTGCTCGCGCTCCCCGGCGGCGCGCTCGATACGCGGCGCGGCGTCGACCTCGCGGTGCCGTCGTCGCGTCTCATTCACGGCTACGGCGCAGGCGTGCACGGGCTGCACGTCGTGCAGCTCATCGCGCCGCCGTCGGCCGCCTGGGTCGAACAGCTCGATGCCGCCGGCGCGGAGATCGTCAGCTACGTGCCGCAGAACGGTTACCTCATCGCGGCGACGCGCGAGGCCGCCGGCGCCATCGAGGCGCTGCCGTTCGTGCAGTGGGTGAGTCCGTTCCACCCGCACTTCAAGGCGAAGCCGGCGAAGCTCGACACCGGGCTCGTGCCGGTGGAGATCGAGAACGCGGACGTCCGCGACGCCGGTGAGACGCTGGCGGAGCTGCGCCGTCTCGATCCGCAGGCGAAGGAGACCGGGCGCTTCGCCCGGCGCATCAGCCTCGTGGCCACGCTGCCCGCCGCGGCGGTGGAGCGCCTCCTGGCCGATGCGCGCGTCGTCGGCATCTCGCCGCAGGCGAATCTGCGCGTGTCCGACGAGCGGCAGGTCATGGGGACGACGAACAACACCACGGCCTTCGGCTCGCAGCCCACGAATCCGACGACGTACCGGACGTGGCTCGGCACGATCTGCTCGTTCTGCAACAACATGCTGAGCCAGAACTGGTACGCCGGCATCGCGGATACCGGCGTCGATTCCGGCAGCGCCGGCACGACGCGTCACCCGGATCTGGCCAATCCATCGACGAAGATCCGCTTCGGCCGCAACTTCTACGCGCCGACGCTGCAGGACGCCGACCGCGTCGGCCACGGCACGATGGTGGCCGGCATCATCGCCGGCGATGCCTCGACGTTCGCGCGCGACAACGGCGGCAGCGGCTTCTATCTCGGCATGGGGATGGTCCCGACCGCCGGCATCTTCAGCACCAAAGCGGCCGACGACCGCGGCGAGGTCCAGGGGGCGATCTCCATCTTCGACATCATCGTCGACGCCACCAACAACGGCGTCTTCTTCCAGAACCACTCGTACAACGACTACCGGCCGAACGTCGACGGCACCTACAGCGCACGCTCGGCGCAGGTCGACGCCGCGGTGCGCGACTCGAACGGCGCGACCGCCGGCGGCGCTCCGATCACGCTGAGCGTCTCCGCCGGCAACAAAGACCTGCCGACGTCGCGCCCGAACCTCGGTACGCTCCCGCATGCCACGGCGAAGAACGTCCTCGCCATCGGCGGCTCGGAGAACTTCCGCATCGCGGCGGAGCAGGTGCCGAACTGCCGCGGCGTGTTCGCCGACGGCTTCAACATCATCTCCAACTACGCGAAGTGGGGGACGAACGTGAACCCCATCTCGCCGGACGGGCAGAAGCGGCAGTGGAGCACCTACATCAAGCCCGATCTCACGGCGCCGATGACGTTCATCGTCTCCGCGCGCTCTCCCGTCTTCGGCGGCTACTGCAACACGAACTTCCTCGGGCAACCGTACATCCAGGAGTCCGGCACCAGCTTCGCCTCACCGGTCGGCCTCGGCGCCGCGCTGCTCGCCAGCCGCGTCTACGCGCAGTTCCGCAACCAGCCGCGCAACTCGGCGCTGGCGAGCCCCGCGCTCGTCAAAGCCATGCTGACGTCGACGGCCCGCTCGATGGAGGGTGGTGTCGTGCGCGCGACCAACACCGTCCTCGGGCCGCGGCCCGACGACATCCAGGGTTTCGGCCACGTCTACACGCCCGACATCCTCGACAGCACCATCGCCAAGACCTACGTCAACCAGACGCACACGTTCACCGGCTCCGGACAGGCATCGTGGAACGCGGTCTACTTCCGCCGGAACACCAGCCGTCCGGTGCGGATCGGCCTCACCTGGACCGACGCGCCGGCCGTCGCCGACTCGACGGCGCCGCTGATGAACGACCTCGATCTCACGGTCAACAAGCCGGTGTCGAATCCGCAGATCGGCACGCGCGTGCCGTGCGCGGTGAACTACTACGGCAACAACATCGCCTCCGGCGACAACTCGATCGGCGTGCCGTGCGGCGCGTCCGTCTTCGGCGTCGGCCAGGACTACCGCAACGCGACGGAGATCTTCTCGCTGCAGCCGGGCAGCGCGTTCACGGCGCTGTACGTCAAGGTCAATCCGAAGCAGGTCGGTGCGCAGGGGAATGCCGCCATCGCCGGCCCGAACCAGGACTTCGCGCTGTACGCGTGGAACGCCAGCCAGCGCGGCGACTTCAATCACGACGGCAAGGCCGACCTGCTGTGGCGCAACGCGACGGCGGACAACCGCCCCGCCGTGTGGCTCGATACCGCCGTCGCCGCGCGCACCTTCCTCGGCGCGCTCGCGTACCCGTGGCGCATCGAAGGCGTGGGCGACTTCGACCAGAACGGCAGCGACGATCTGGTCATCCGCAATCCGCAGACAGGGGAGATCCAGCTCCGTCTCCTGAACAAGCTCGCGACGATCAACACCGTCGCCGTCGCGACGGCCGGTACGGCGTGGGAAGTAGCCGGCGCCGGCGATTTCAACCAGGACGGAAACCTCGACATCCTGCTGCGCAACTACGGCAGCGGCGCGAACCAGGGGAAACTCGAGATCTGGAAGATGCTCGGCACGGCGCGCTACGAGATCACGCCGCTTCCCGCGCTGACGACGCTCGACCTGCAGTGGCGGCTCGAAGGGACGGCCGATTTCAACGGCGACGGTCACTTCGACTACCTCTTCCACCACCTCGGCACCGGCCAGGTGCAGCTCTGGTACATGCAGAACGCAACGCGCCTCTCGATCGCGAACGCCGGCACGATCGGCGCCGGAACCTGGCGCGCCGGCGCCGTCGGCGACTACAACCACGACAGCATCAACGACATCGTCTGGAGGAATCAGTCGACGGGCGCGACGCTCGCGTGGTTCGGCAACCGGACGGGCTTCCCTACCAGCGGCGCACTGGCCACCGAGCCGGCGCTGGGATGGGCGCTCGCCGGTCCGAGATGAGCCGCGGCATCATCGCATCTGCATGATGATGAAGCCGAGGATGATCAGCGCGACGACGATGATCGCGATGATTGCCCCCATGCTCTGTTTCGAGGAACTGGCGCTCCTCGTCTCGTAAACGACCTTGCGCTCGACGTGCGACTCCGACTCGTTGTTGTCAGGTGGTTCCGGCATGCTCCACGGCGGGAGCAACGTCGGTGCCACGGATGAGCCGGCGTGACGTCAGGGCGAAGATCGGGATGGCGAGGAGCGCCAGCGCGGCGGCGATGCCGAAGGCGGTGCCGAGGCTCCAGCGCTGGCCGAAACGGCCGATGAGCAGCGAGCCGATGCCGATCCCCGTGTCGAACGCCCAGATCAGGCTCCCCATCGTCCGCGCGCGGTGCCGTTCGTCCGTGTACGTGAGGACGAACGTCATGAAGGCGGGGAAGGCGATGCCCATCCCGAGGCCGAACAACGTCGCCGAGACGGCGATCATCACGCGCGTCTCCGCGATGGCCAGCGTGGCGTACGCGAGCGGCATGGCGACGTAGCCGAAGTAGATCATCGCCTTCGGCGGGTAACGGTCGGCGACGCGCGAGGTGAGGATGCGCACCGCGATCACGGTCACGGCGAAGACGGTGAAGTAGAGCGAGTCGGGGACGATGCCGCGCTCGTTCGCCAGGATCGCGGCGTAGCTGGTGATGCCGCCGTAGCCGAACGCGGTCACGGTCTGCGACAGCGCCGCGGCGATCACGCGCCAGTCCCACGCCTCGCGCAGGTTCGGCAGCTCCGCGCCGCGGCTTTCATCGACCACCGGCAGCCTGGAGGCCCAGATGGCCATGATCACGGAGATCACCGACAGCTCGACGCAGAGCCAGAACCAGCCGCCGGCGCGGTACACGGCCAGCCCGACCGCCGGGGCGATGGAGAACGCCACCGTCGGCGCGAGTCCCCAGTAGCCGAGGCCTTCGGTGCGGCGCGACGGAGGGATGAAGCCGGCCATGATGGCCGAGGCCGAGGAGAGGATCCCCGACCAGAGCGCACCGTGAATGACTCCCACCGCCAGCAGCAGCGGGATGTACGGAATCACGCCGTAGGCGAGCGAAAAGAAGATGAACAGGACGGACGCCAGGATGAGCATCCGGCGCCGCCCGAAGTGATCGGCAATCGTCCCGGTGATCGGCGCCGCCAGCGCGGAGGCGAAGGTGTAGACGAAGAGAAAGGAGCCGGCCGCGGCCTTGCTGCCGCCGAGCTCGAGGATGCGGAACGGAATCGCCGGCAGCAGTTGGAAGGCCGAAAAGAAGACGACCAGCTGGAACGACCAGAGAGCGATGAACCGGGGAGTGAACAGACGCTCCGACATGGCCGGCGCATTGTACGGGACGCCCCCGGTCTATCGACGGCGATCAGAATGTTCCGCCAACGCGATGCGTTGACGCTCCCGCGATGAAGGTAAAACGAGCGGCAAAGTACGGATTCTGTTCGGGTGTGCGGATCGCCGACCTCAAGGTGAAGCGTTTTGCCGCGGCCGGTGGCCGCGGGGCGATTCTCGGCCAGGTCGTCCACAACGAGCGCGTCGTCGAGGAGATGGAAAACCTCGGCGTGCGCACCGTGGACGCGATCGGCGACGTGGCGGAGCCGACGATCGTCTTCTCCGCGCACGGCGTACCGCCGTCGTTCCACGATCGCGCGAAGGAGCGTGGCCTGCAGGTCCTCGATACGACCTGCAAGTTCGTCTACGACATCCACCGCGAGTCGAAGCAGGCGCTCGCCGCCGGCTACCACCTCGTGTTCATCGGCGACCCGAAGCATCGCGAGGTCATCGGCTACACGCACGACATCGATCCGTCCGCGTACCACATCGTCCTCACGGTCGACGACGCGAACGCGGTCGACTGGAGCACGTACGAGAAGATCAAGGTCTTCTACCAGACGACGCTGAATGCCGAGGAGTTCGAGGAAGTGGTGCGGACGATCGAGCAGCGGGCGGCGGACGTGGAGCGCGGCGACACCATCTGCTACGCGACGAAAGAGAACCAGGATGCGGCGCGCGTGCTCGCGGAGGACCCGGAGATCGACGTCATCGTCGTCATCGGCGGCAAGCGGAGCGCGAACACGAAGCACCTGTGGGAGATCTGCCGCGAATCGAAGCGGTCGTACCTCGTGCAGGGCGCGCAGGACCTCGACCCTTCGTGGTTCCAGGAAGTGAACGTGATCGGCCTGACCGCCGGTTCATCCACGCCCGACTACGTCATCGACGAAGTGGAATCGGCACTGGCCAGCTTCTGAGCCCGGACGAATAGGACAGATAGGACCTATAGGACGGATGGCTTCGCACGGCGGCCCATCTGTCCCATAGGTCCTATTTGTCCCATTCGTCCTATGGTCTTACCGTTCGGAGGGAGACTCCAGGCGGCCGAACAGCTCTTCCGTGGCTTCGTCCCACGGGCGGCGGGGTGACGGGTCGGCGTAGTACGCCTCTGACCGGCCATCGGGAGTCTGGCGCGGCACGTCGGGCCGTTCGTCTTCCATAACTCCATCGTACAGCGGTCGGGAGCCGCGTCCAACCAGCGTTCCCCCAATTTCGCGGGTCCGAGCGCGAACTTCGCGGGATCGAGCGCGAATTTCGCGGGTTCGAGCGCGAGTTTCGCGGGTTCGAGCGCGAGTTTCGCGGCTTCGAGCGCGAATTTCGCGGGATCGAGCGCGAGTTTCGCGGGATCGAGCGCGAGTTTCGCGGATTCGAGCGCGAATTTCGCGGGTCCGAGCGCGAATTTCGCGGATTCGAGCGCGAATTTCGCGGATTCGAGCGCGAATTTCGCGGATTCGAGCGCGAATTTCGCGGGATCGAGCGCGAATTTCGCGGATTCGAGCGCGAACTTCGCGGGTTCGAGCGCGAATTTCGCGGGTTCGAGTGCGAATTTCGCGTTCCGGAGCGCGAAATCCGACGAATATCGCCCTTCTTTCGCCGGTTTCCGTCAGTCCATGGCCTTCATTCGCACCGCCGTCGTACTGCTCGCCCTTCTGGCCGCGCCCGCTTCGCTCCTGGCGGCGGACCTCGACTGCAAGGGGACGGGCAAGGTCGAGGAGTTCCACTACGCGTGGCGGCTCAAGGGGGGCATGCGCCTCCTGGCCGGGCTGATGTTCCCGACGAACGGTGTCGGCAACCTGCGCACGACGTATCTCGACCGCGTGATCAACAGCGAGCTGCTGATCACGGCGCCGAACGGCCGCGCCGGCGGCTTCTACTCGTACGAGTCGCAGATGGACACGGCGGGGGAGAAGACGCTGATGACGGCGAGCGGCTACGCCTGGAAGGACAAGGCGCGCAACGAGCGGACGATCTTCGACTGGGCGAAGCGCCTGGTGCGCATCCGCAAGCAGTCGCCCGGCGAGGAAGCGCAGAACCGCGTGAAGCCGCTGCCGGAACAGGCGGAGCTGCGCGACGTGCTCACCGCCATCCACTACCTGCGCGAGCACGCCACCGACATCCGCCAGCCGCTGACGACGTCGATCTACACGGACGGGAAGGAGTACCCGGTCGTGTTCCGCCCGACGGAGCACCGCACGTTCGTCATCGACAGCCGCAAGGTCGACGCGATGGGCTTCGAGATCGTCGATGCTCCCGGCGGACGCAAATGGTCCGGCGGGATCAAGGTGTGGCTGACGAACGACGCCCGCCGCATCCCGGCGCGCATCGAGATCCAGCAGAGCGTGGCTTCGCTGCAGTTGGACCTGAAGTCGTTCGAAGGCTGCCGCAGCTGACGGCCGGCGTCAGGCCGGACTTTACGCTTTGGCCGCGGCGACCGGAGTCCCGAGGCCGCAGAACAGCCCCACGAGATCGAGCAACTCGGCGACGTCCAGCGGGCGCTCGAGCATCACCGACGGTCCGTCCGGATCGTTGATCTCCACCTTCTTGTGGCAGATGGCGATGACCGGCGATTCCTTGCGCATCGTGCGGAAGCGTCGCAGCCAGCCGTGCTCTTCGAGGCGCGGCGGCTCGAACTCCATGATGATCAGGAGGATGTCGGGATTGTTCTCGAGCAGGGGAGTGGCTTGTTCGCCGTCGGGGGCCGTGAGCACTTCGAACCCGTAGGGGGTCAGAAGATCGCGGAAGAGGGCCGGCTCGTGATCGATCACAAGCAGCTTACGGAGCTTGAACGGGGTCCTGCGGGCACGGATCAAGGTTGACTCCCCTTTTGGCGCGTCGAATCGGGTTCTGCCGCTGCAAACGGCGGGCCCACGGACTCAGCGCGAATCGCGCAACAACGGAATCACATCCGTCGGCACGCCGCTCTGCGGCAGTTCTCCTTCGCGCGGCAGAAGACGGAAGCGGGAAGGGTCGTAGCGCAACGCCACGAGTCTCCCTTTGTGCAGGTTTGCCTCGCGCGGCAACACCACGCGCAGGAGGATGCCGCCGCTGAGGATGCCGGTCGCCAGCCATCGCCCATCGGCAAATCCTGCCTCCTCGACGCCGAAGACGAGATCCGACTCCTCCCCCGGCCTGGCAATCGCGAAATCGTCCGGGCGCACGAGCGCCACGCCGTTGCCGGAAAACGGCGGCTCTTCGACCTCCCACGCGCCGATGACCGACTCCACGACCTTGCCGCGGATCTGCACCGGGATCACGTTCACGCCGCCGGTGGCGCGCGCGGCCGCTTCGCCCGAGGGCGAGGCGTAGACCTCGCCGGCACCGCCGCTCTGCACGACGCGCCCTCCGTCGAGCACCACGATGCGGTCGGTCATCGCCAGCTCCAGTATCGACGCGGGGGCACTGATGACCGTGGCGCCCATGACGCGCAGGGTCCGGTAGAGCTCGTCCGCGAGCTCCGCCAGCATCGAAGGATTCACGCCTTGCAGCAGCCGGTCGGCCACGACGATGGCGGGACGCAGCAACTCCATGCGCGCGAGGCGGAGCAGCGTGCGCTCGGTCGAGGAAAGCGTCGACACGCGCCGCTCCAGCAGCGCCGCGAGCTTCCACTTCGTCACGGCGAGCGCGTATTCGTGATGGCGATCCTCCCGGTCGAGCGAGCGCTGACGCACCGCCGCGACGAGCGCGTGCTGCACCGACCAGCGAGGGGAGACGTCGTCGTCCGCGAGCACCGGCCGCCGCGCCGCCTTCAGCTTCGTGACGTCGCGCGCGCCGAGAAGGACGGCGCCGGAGTCGGGGCGCAGCTCGCCGCTGATCAGCTTGAGCAGCGTCGACGCCCCGGCGCCCGCCGGCCCCACGATCGCGCTGTGCGCGCTGCGGGGAAACGTCACGGTGACGTCCCGCAGGATGCCGCAGGTCACGTTGCGGAGGGAAACGTCCAGCACGGGAGGGATTGTGACATGGGGGCGGGATCAGCGCTGCCGATGGGACCAATGGGACATGGGACCAATGGGACATGGGACCTATGGGACATGGGACCTATGGGACAGATGGGACCTATGAGCGCTTCGCGTCCGGCGACTGTGGTGCCCTACGCGAAGCGCTCATAGGTCCTATAGGTCCTATAGGTCCCATGTCCCATAGGTCCCATTGACGCCCTACTGCGCCGGCCGTCGTCTCCGCTGCTGCTGGTGCTGTTGCTGCCGCTGGTCCAGTTCTTCGCGCAGGCGGGTCCACTGGCTGTCCGTCAGCACGGCGCGCATGTCGGCCAGCAGCATCACTTCGCGTTCGAAGAGGCGGCCGCGGGCTTCGTTGAGGCGGCGGGCGGCCTGCTGCAGCTCGGTGCGGTTGATGCGGGTGTCATCGAGCTCGCCGCGCAGGGCGATCGACGCTTTGTCCACCGCGGCTTTCAGGTCGATCAGATCGCTCGCGGAGCCGCGGAAGATCGTGTCGAGCTGCGTCTGCTGCGCGGCCGTGATCTGCAACTGCTTCACGACCTGCGGCATGCGCCACCACTTGCCGGGCGGCAACTGTCCCTGCGCGTTGGCAAACGTCGCGGCGAGCAGCAGCGTCACGGCCATCAGGAATCGTTTCGTCATAACCAGGTCTCCCATTCCACCACCTCCGCGTAGTCCTGCAGCGCTTCTGATTCCCATGGATCCTCGCCCGGCTCTTCCGGGGCCGCGAGCTGCACTTCCGCCGGGACGGGCTGCGGCTGTTTCGCGCCGATGGCGGATTTCGCGCCGATGGCGGTGTACGTGGCGATGCCGCCGAGGGCGAAGGCGACGACGATGGAGGCGGCGGCGAGGCGCGCGGCGATGACGCGGCGCCGCGGCGCGAGCTGCCGCAGGATCGACAGCCGCTGGCGCGACCAGAACGTCTCCGGCTTTTCGTCCGTGTGGCAGGCGGCGAGCTCGCGCAGCTTCCGTTCCAGCCGCTCGTAGCGCGCCGCGCAGTCGCTGCAGCCGGCGAGATGCAGCATCACCGGCATCGACTCGCCCGGCTGCGTGTAGTACGTCTCCAGAAGGCCGGCTTCCGTGTAGTGGGTCATGAGATCTTTTTCTGCCGCCATGAGGCGAGCTCCTCGCGTACTTTGTGGATCGCCCGGAAGAGATGCGCGCGCACCGTCCCGGCGCTGAGGCCGAGGTGGACGGCGATCTCTTCGAGCGGAAGGTTCTCATAGTGGCGCAGGCGGAAGATCACCTTCTGCTGCGCCGACAGCTTCCTCTCCGCGCGGTCGATGGCCACGCGGAGCTGCACCGACAGGAACTGCCGCTCCGGATCGGGACGGTCGTCGACCGGCTCGAGCAGCAGCTCGTCATCGTCCTCGTCCTTGTTGCCGGGGACGAAGAAGCTGACGAAGCGGCGCCGGCGGAGCGCGTCGCGCGAGCGGTTGATGGCGATGCGCGTCAGCCACGTCTCCAGCCCCGCACGCCCTTCGAACTTCGCCAGGTGCGTATACGCCTGGATGAAGGTGTCCTGCGTGACCGTGTCCGCCTCCGTCTCATCGCGCACGATGGCGTAGGCCACGCGGTAGATCTTCCGCTGGAAGCGCTCCACCACGACGGCGAACGCATTGGCGTCCCCCGCGAGGATGCTGGCGATCAGGTCGTCGTCACTCGCGGGGAGCGGCTGGCGGAACGCGGTGACGTTCGTGCTCACGGAGATCGGACGGTCGGACATGGGGAAACGTGTACATCGTAGGGGATTCGGGCCGGTGGGACCAATGAATGAAGAATTCGAAGTTCGAATGAAGAATGGCAGGGCCGCGCGGCGCGCGCATTCGAAATTATTTGACTCATTCACGCAGGTGACGTAAATAGTGGATCGGTCCATGCGGAAACCCCTCCTTTTGCTTGCCCTTTGTCTGCTCTTCGTCTGCCCCGCGTTGGCCCAGAACGGCACGCTCGAGTTTCAGCTTCGCGATGCCGTCCGGGAGGAGTGGACGGGGCGCGGCACGGTGCGCGTCTATGCGCAGGACGGCTCACAGCAGTACAGCAACTACGTTTACGGCCAGGATTCGGTGAGCCTGCCGGCAGGGCAGTATCGCGTCGCCGTGGTAGCGCCTCCGAGCGAGATCCAGTACTTCTCGCTGGCCTGGCCGGGCACCGTGTGCGAAGCGGCCGACGACGCCTGTCTGCGCAGCGGCACGCTCGTGACTGTCGCCGCCGGCGCGACGGTCCCGATTCACTTCGCCATGCGTACGCCATATGGTGCCATCCGCGGCCGCGTCGTCGACGACGCCACCGGCCAGCCGCTGAGCGGCGCAGCGGTAGTGTTCCGCGACCCGCAGTTCGGAGAAGTCCCCGGGATGACGAAGGCGGACGGAACCTACCTCGCGTATCCGCTCTCCGCGACCAAAGACTATTGGGCCTGGACCTTCCTCGAAGGGTGGGAGACGACGCTTTCGGCCGACGTGCCGGTCACGCCTCCGCAGGTTTCGGTCGCTCCGGACATCCGCATGAAGCGCCTCGCTTCCGGCTACGTCACGGGTCTCGTGACGGACGCGCAGGGCGCGCCGCTTGCTGGTGTGAAGCTGTACATCATCAGCAGCGTACCGCCGCGCCGCGACTACACCGTCTACGCCGGTGCCGACGGCCGCTACAAAACGCCGGAGGTGCTGACCCCCGACACTTACAGCGTCAGTGTCCAGGCCGGGGGCGACTGGTATTCGGATGAGTTCGAGCGTCCCGCGGTGAAGAACGTTGCCGTCGGAAACGGCGGCGCGACCGCCGACTTCACACTGCGCCGCTGGCCGCGCGTCACTCTCAACGTCACCGACGCCGCGACAGGTGCGCCGCTCGACTTCTACTACGGCGACACGTACTTCGGCGGCGGCAGCCGCACTGTGAATCTGGCTCAGGCTGGCGACGTGAAGCTCCAGGTCTACTCCCGCGGCTACGTCTCCCAGATGTACCCCAATCTCGACTGCGTCGTCTGCGATCTCACCAAAGCCGCGGCCGTCCACGTCGAGTTCGACCAGACCGCCACCGCCAACTTCGCGTTGCATCGCCCATCGCGCATCACCGGCAAGGTCGTCATTGCCTCCACCGGTGAGCCGCTGGGCCAGGTGCCGGTCGAGGTGATGCTCCCCAACGGCATGAAGGTCGGGGAGGCGGTCACGCGTGCCGACGGCACCTACGCCACGCAGGCCTTCGCCGGGCACGAAGACTACTTCGTGCGCGCGCGTCCCGGCAGCGGCCGCGCCGACCAGTGGTACGCCGGCATCGACTGCAATAACGGCTGCGACATTCCCCGCGGCGCCGCCGTACGCGGCAACAACGGCGCCGACGTTCCGAACATCGACTTTGCCGTCGGCGCGCAGCCGGGCATCGCCGCGTTCTACTTCGAAGATGCAGTCACCGGCGACCCGCTCGCCGGAATCGGCATCGAGCTCTACGCGTCGAACGGCAGTCTGCTCCTGCGCTCCTCCTCGCTGTCCGACGCGGCCGGGATCCTCCGCGTCACCGTCGGCTCCGGCACCTATCACGCCCGCACCTTCAACTCCGCCGGCTACATCGACGTCCTCGGCGGCAACATCCCGTGCGGCTCCTCCTGCGACGTCACCTCCGGCACCCCGGTGGTCGTGAGCGAAGCCTCGGCGGCGGTGACGACGCTGACGATGCGCCGCCTCGCCGTCACCTCCATCGTCCCGGCCTCCGGGCTCGTCCTCGGCGGCGACGTCGTCACCATCCGCGGCGGCGGCTTCGACGCCTTGACGCGCGTCTACCTCGGGTCGGCCGAGGGGACGATCGTGACGCGCTCGGACGACACGCTGACGGTGCGCACGCCGCCGCATGCGAGCGGCAGCGTCGATCTGGCCATCGTCAACGGAGCCGGCCTGACGGAGCTTCGCACGGGCGCCTTCACGTACCGCGAGACCTGCGGACGCCTGCAGGCCGTCGGCACGCGCAACGGCACGACGCTCGAGCTGCACGTCACTTCGCCCGACGCGTACGAGGTGCAGTGGTTCCGCGGCAACAACGTGAGCGCGGCGCCGCTCCGCACCGGCGGCACGACGTTCAACGCTCCCGCGGCGGAGGGGGTCTACACGGCGCGCGTGACCACGGCGTGCGACCGTCTCGACATCACCTTCACTTTCGAAACCACCCCACAGGCCCCGGGCCGCCGTCGCGCGGCGAGACACTGACCTTGCGCAAAACTCTTGTCGTTCTTTTCGCACTCACCTTCATGGGGGGCCTCGTGCCCTCTGTCTTCGCCCAGAGCGGGGGACGCATCGCCGGGACCATCACTGGCGGCGGGCAGCCGCTGGTCAACGCCACCGTCTGGCTTTACGACAGCAGTGGCGCGGTCGTGCCGCCGGCGCCGATCCGTACCGACAGCGCGGGCAAGTACACCTCGTCGCTGCTGGCGCCGGGCAGCTATTACGTGCTGGCGTCAGGATGGAGCTCGGGACGCTCGGCCGCGCTGTGGAACAACGTCGCCTGCGGCATCGGCTGCAAAGTCGTGGACGGCACGATCGTCGTCGTGACGGACGGCGCCACGACCGCCGGCATCGACCTCGACCTGCCCGCCGCAGCGCAAGTCCGCGTGCGTGTACGCGACGCGGTGACGCGGCAGCAGATCCCCGCCACCGTCCGCTTTTACGCGCCGGAGCTCTATACGGGCACGACTGACGTCGCCCAGTTGCCTGCCGGCCAGTACTGGATCGGCATCGACCCGCACTCCGCGGCGTATCCGATGATGGCGTGGCCGGACGTGGTCTGCAATCCGCGAACGGACGAATGCCCGATGAGCGGCGATCCGATTCAGGTGACGGCAGGACAGCAGCTGGAGCTCGAAGTGTTCGCGGTGTCCGAGATGGGCCTCGCACGTGGCCGCGTCATCGCGGCAGGGACGGGCCAGCCGGTCCCCTACGCGCAGCTGTCGTGGAAGAACAGTGAGGGGAAGACCGAGTCGTTCTCCGCGACGGCAGACGGAACGTACTGGTACCCATTCTTCGCCGGCCGCTACACGGTGCGTGTCTCCGGGTCGGGCTGGTTTCCTGCCGAGCGTGCGGTCGACATCACGGCCAGCAGCGAGACCGTAACTGACTTCGACTTGCAGCGTCAGCCGGAAATCACCGGCACGGTGCGCGACATCAACGGACAGCCGCAGCGCGGCGTGCAGGTGCAGCTCGGCACCAAGGGATCGTTTTATACCGGGGCCGACGGACGGTTCGCATTCATCGAGCTGGCGCCCGGAACGTATTCAGTGACGGCGGGTGCCGGGTATTACAGCGAGTTCCAACCGCAGACCTCCGCTCCGATCACGCTCGGCACGACCGGCAGCGGCACGGCCGATTTCACGTTGCGCCGCTATCCGGTGGTCTACGGCCGCGTCACCGACGCGCTGACCGGCGCGCCTGTCGACCGTGCGGAGGTGCTCAACAACCGTCTTGGCTACGACGGTCAGTACCGCGTGATCGTCCGCGACGGCCTCGAGGTGTTCCTCGCGGCGCAGCCGTATTACAACGACTACGTTCGTCAGGCTTATCCGTCCACCGATTGCTCCAGGTGCCCGGGCGCGGTGCTGAAGCTGGAGCTCGACAAGGAGGTCCGCGTCGACTTCGCGCTGCACCGCCCGTCGCGCTTCACGGGGAAGGTCGTCGACGGCCTCACCGGCAATCCGCTCGGTGAGATCGTCGTGACCGTCTATGAACGCGACGGGACAGTCGTCGGATCGGCAAAGACTCTCGCCGACGGCACTTACGCCACGGCGAAGTTCGCCGGCCTCGGCGAGTACTTCGCCGTCGCACGCCGCCCCTTCACCGAGGGGGAGCAATGGTTCGATCGCGTCGAGTGCCCGCTGCGGTGCGAGCCCGGCACCGGGACGGCTGTCCGCGGCAGTCACGGCACCGACGTCACAGGGATCGATTTCAGCCTCGGTGCGCCGCCCGGAATTGCGGCGATCTGGTTCGTCGACGCCAACGATGTGCCGCTGCCGGGCATCGGGGTCGAGCTCTACTCCACCTCCGGCGGCACGATCCTGCGATCCAGCGACGTCTCGAACGGCAGTGGATTGGTGCGCGTCACCGTTCCGAGCGGCAGCTATCACGTCAAGAGCTGGAACTCCGCCGGCTACGTCGACGTCCTCGGCGGCAACATTCCGTGTGGCTCGTCGTGCGACGTCACCGCCGGCACGCCGATCGTAGTGGAGCCGCGCTTTGCCGCGGAGATGACGCTGCAGATGCGCAAAGTGGCCCTCGGCGCGGTCGTTCCCGTCTCCGGCCTCGTCCTCGGCGGCGACGTCGTCACGGTGCGCGGCGGCGGCTTCAACACCTCCACGCGCGTCTATCTCGGCGCCAGCGAAGCACCGATCCTCACACGCAGCGACGACACGCTGACCGTGCGCACGCCGCCGCACGCGAGCGGCAACGTCGACGTGGCCGTGGTCAACGGCGACGGCGCGACGGACGTCCGCACCGCAGCCTTCAGCTACCGCGAGACCTGCGGCCGCCTGCAGGCCACCGGCACACGCAACGGCACGACGCTCGAGCTGCACGTCACGTCACCCGACGCGTACGAGGTGCAGTGGTTCCGCGGGAACGACCTGACCGCGGCGCCGCTCCGCACCGGCGGCACGACGTTCAACGCCCCCGAAGAGGAGGGCGCCTACACCGCGCGCGTGAAGACGTCGTGCGACGGCGTGGACGTGACCTTCACGTTCGAAACCACACCACCGCCACCGCCAACGCCGGGACGGCGGCGCGCGGCGAGGCACTGAGGCGTGTGCGGACAGGACGAATAGGACGAATAGGACAAATAGGACGGATAGGACCTAAGCCTAAGCCCGTCCCATTCGTCCTATAGGTCCTATTCGTCCCATTCGTCCCATCGTTCCTGCGGCCTACTCCACGACCGGCGCGTCCGGCGCCTTGCCGGCCAGCCACACGCCGCCGAAGATCAGCACCGCCGCGACCAGGACGATGGCGTGGATCTCTTCGCCCAGGAAGAGGGCGCCCAGGACCGAGGCCATGACGGGCTGCAGGTAGGTGTACGTGGCGACCAGGGAGCTCTCCGCGTGGCGTAGCGCCCAGGCGGACAGCAGGTACGCGGCGACCGTCGGGCCGGCGATCACCAGCGCCAGCGCGAGCCACGCTTTCGGCGGGATCGCGCTCCAGTTCTCGCGCCAGAGCGGCACCGCGGCGATCGGCAGCATCAGCACGCTCCCCATAGCGAACATCGTCGCCACGACCTGCTTCGGGGACGCGCGCGCCATCAGCGGCTTGGAGAGCACCAGATAGAGCGCGTACGAGAGGCAGTTGAGCACGATCATCGCCGCGCCGAGCAGCGACCGCGCGTTGCCGACGATCCCTTCGCCGCCGACCGCGAGCAGCGCGCCGATGGCCGCCAGCGCGATGCCGCCGATCTTCTGCACCGTGGCGCGCTCTTTCCCGAGGAGGATCGCCGCGGCGAGCGCGAACACCGGGATCGTCACGATCAGCACCGCCGCGACCGGCACCGTCGTCAGCGACAGGCCCGCCAGGAAGAGGCACTGGTTGATCACTACCCCGAGCATCGCGAAGCCGAGGATGACCTTTCGATCTTCGCGCGGGATCGGCGCCTCACCCCGCGCGATCGCGAACAGCACCAGCGCCGACGCGGCCACGCGCAGCCATGCGAACGTCAGCGGGTGAAACTCGCGCATCCCCAGCTTGGAGATGACGTAGTTCGCCGAGAACAGCACGGCGACGGTGAGGAGGGCGAGGTGGACCTTCATGAGAGAGGTGGGGCGTTGTGGAGAACTGGTTGTCGGTTTTTGGTTTTCGGTTTTCGGTGGCTGCGCTCGGGCAACAGGTTGCGATTAGCGGAGCACCGAAAACCGAAAACCGAAAACCGACAACGCGTAGCCCGGCGCCCGCCGGGCAAAGCTACTCCTCGCGCCACGCCACGTGGTACCGCACCGGTGGCGGCACGAGCGACATCTGCACGCCGCGGACCTCCGGCTTGTGCAGCACGAACATGCGTTCGTGGAAGAGGGGAACGAGCGGCGCTTCGTGCACGACCATCTGGTCGAGCTCGCGATAGATGCGGGCGCGGTGCTCGACGTCGTTCGACTTGCGCGCTTCGATGATGCGCGCGTCGACTTCGTCGCGGTCGAAGAAGAGGCCGCGCACCGCCGTCGACTGGCTGTGCAGCAGGATGTAGAAGAAGTTGTCGGGGTCGGGCATGTCGGCGTACCAGTTCGCGCAATAGAGCTGTCCGTGCCCGCGGCGCTCCAGCGGCTTGCGTGCCGACAGCGCGTCATGCTCCGTCACGTTGACGCGGATGCCGATCTCCGCCAGCGCCTCGATGACGCGCGCCATCATGCCGGAGCGGGTGAACTCGTCCGTCGGCCACGTGCGGTACTCGACCGCGAAGCCGGAACCGTACCCGGCCTGCTGCATCAGCGACTTTGCGCGCGCCGGATCGTACGTGTGGCCCTTCCGGTTCGCGTCGTAGCCGAGGAGGCCGGGCGGCAGGAGCGCGCCGGCGACGAGGTTCAGCCCCGCGTAGACTTCCTGGTTGATCCGCTCGCGGTCGATGGCCATGTTCACCGCCTGCCGCACTTCGGTGCGGTTGAACGGAGCCGCCGACGAGTCGTAGCCGATGTACGACGTGTGCAACTGCACCGTCGCCATCATGTACGGCGCATAGCGCGGATCGCGGCGCAGCTCGTCCGCGAGCTTCAGCGGAATGCCGTGCATGACGTCGAGCTCCCCGCGCAGGAACGCGTCCGCTGCATCACGGAAGCTCTTGAGGTCGAGACGGAACGTCAGCTCGTCGAGGTAAGGGAGCCCCTTGACGTAGTAATCGCGGTTCTTGCGCAGCACGACGCGGTCATCCTCGGTCGCCTGCTCCACGCGGAATGGACCCGCGCCGATGCCGCGCGTGCGGTAGGCGTCGGCGTCGCGCGCCTCTTCGATCGGCACGATGCCGCACTCGTGCATCGTCAGCAGCGAGAGGAAGAACGCGATCGGCTCGTCGAGGTGAATGTCGACGGTGTAGGTATCGCGCGCGACGATGCCGGTGAGCGTGCGCGACTTGCCGGAGATCACGTCGGCCGCGCCGCGCACGTTGCGCATGATCCACGCGCCGGTCGATTTCAGCTCCGGCAGCAGCAGCCGCACGAAGCTGTCGTGGATGTCTTTCGCTTCGAGCGTGCGCCCGTTGTGAAAGCGCACGCCGCGGCGGAGGTGGAAGCGGTAGAGCAGTCCCTGCTCGAGCACTTCCCAGCGCTCGGCGAGATCGGGGACGAGCTCCGCGCCTTCACCGTATTTCACGAGGTTCGCGTGGATCGCTTTCGAGAGGTAGCCCAGCGCCGAGGCGGAGGTGTGCACCGGGTCGAACGTCAGCTTCTGCCACAGCACGGTGGCGGTGTTGATCGTCCCCCCCTCGTGCGGATTCGGCAGCGAGAAGCGCCCGAGCTCCTGCTCGAGCAGCGTCGATTCGTGGCTCAGCGAGCTGGCCATCTGATTCAGCTCGCTGACGCCGAAGCTGGCCTCGCGCGAGCCCTGCTTGATGACGTCCATCGACTTGACGATGGCCGATGATTCGGTCGCCAGGACGGACGTCGATTCGAGCACCGCCTGCACGAGCCCCATGATGTTTTCCATGGCCCGGCTGATCGCGCGGCTGCCCGATTCCTGCTCGGTCATCGCGCGCTTGAGGTGCTTCGTGTAGTCGCGCACCAGCGACGCCTGCTCGCCGATCTTGCTCGACGTCTGCGACTGCTGCTGCGTGGCGGAGGCGGTCTGCTGCACCATCTTCGTGACTTCCTCGATGGCCGCCGTTGCCGCCGCGCTGCCGCGCGCCTGCTCTTCCGTCGCGCGTGCGATTTCCTGGATGGAGCTGGTGGAGCGGTCGGTCAGCTCGAGGATGCGGCCGAGCACGAGCGACGCGCGCTGCGTCAGCGTCACGCCGTCGGCGACGCGGTCGGCGCCGAGGTTCATCTGCTCGGCGGCGCGCTCGACGCCGCGCTGGACGTTCTGGATCAGCGTGCGGATCTCTTCGGTGGAGACCGAGGTGCGCTCGGAGAGGTCGCGGATCTCGTCGGCGACGACGGCGAAGCCGCGGCCACGCTCGCCGGCCTGTGCGGCGATGATCGCGGCGTTGAGGGCGAGGAGGTTCGTCTGCCCGGCGATGTCGTCGATGACGCGGACGATCTCGCCGATCTCCAGCGAGCGCTCCGCGAGCTCGCTCAGCGCGGATTTGGCTTCCTCGACGGAGATCTGGATCTTGCGCATGCCGTCGACGGTGCCTTCGACGGCGTTGCGCCCTTCGCTGGCGGCGTCCTTCACGAAGCGCGCGAGCTCCGCCGACTGCTTCGCCGACTTGCCGATCTCCTCGGTCGTCGCATTCATCTCGACCATCGAGCTGGCGGTCTGGATGGCGAAGGAGGAGAAGCTCTCGGTGTTCGTCGCCACCTCGTTGATGGAGGCGATCATTTCCTGAATCGCGGAGCTGGTCTGCTCGACGAATTCGGCGAGCGTATCGGCGATGCGGCCGACTTCCTCGATCGACGCCGACATCTCCAGGATCGATGTCGACGTCTCCTCGGCATTCGCCGAGAGGTCTTCCATCGAGCGGCGGACGCTGTTGATCGACTGGTCGATCTGCGTGACCGAGGCCGAGGTGGTCTCGGTCGATCCGAGCTGCTCCTCGGCGCTGCGCGCGAGGATGCGCGAGCGGCCGCTGATCTGATCGCTGACTTTCGAGACGTCGGTGGCGAGCTGGCCGAAGCGGCGGATGGTGCGCTCGAGGTTCGTGACGAGGGCGCGCATCGCCGCGGCCATGCGCGTCGATTGGGTGGCTGTGCTGATTTCTTTCGCGCCGAGGGTCAGGTCGCCGCTGGTGACGCGATGGAGGAGCTCGATCGCCCCTTCCCTCCGCGCGAGCACGTTGCCCAGCCACCACTGGAAGAACGCGACGCAGAGCGCGCTCGCGACGAAGGCGGCGAGCATGATGCGCACCCACATCGGACCGGTCATTCCTGGAACGAACATCCAGTTGAACAGCCCGAACAGGCCGACGCACGCGACCATGAGCAACCACATCTGTAGATTGCGACCGAAGTACCGAGCGTTCATGAGCTTCCCGGGCGTGGATGCTAACACGGCGGTGCGTGTGGCTGAGCCGGGCTGGGACGGCCTTGCTACCATGGCCGCCGCTTGTCCGAGTACTTTCACTCCCGCCGCGCGCTCGTCGATCGCTTTCTCGAAACGCTCGCCTCGCGAACCGGCGCGCCACGACCCCTCGATCCGGCTCTTCGCGCCGCTCTGACGTCGCCCGGGAAGCGGGTGCGTGCGCTGCTGACGCTGGCGGTGGGGGAGAGCTTCGGCGGCAAGGTGGAGAAGCTCGTTCCCGCGGCTGCCGCCATCGAGATGATCCACACGTCGTCGCTGATCCTCGACGACCTTCCGTCGATGGATGACGCGCTGCTGCGCCGCGGCCAGCCGACGCTGCACCGCGAGTTCGGGGAGGACATCGCGGTGCTCTCGGCCGTGGCGCTGCTGAACCACTCGTATGGGCTGGTCGCCGAGGCGCACGCCGGCCTGGCGCCGCGCCGCTGGCCGATGCAGCAGGTCCTGCAGCGCGTGGTCGACGCGGTGGGGTGGGACGGCACGATTGCCGGCGAGGCGGTCGACCTGCACAGCGAGGGAGCGCACCTCGACTTCGACACGCTCGAGTTCATCCACTCGCGCAAGACGGGCGCCCTGTTCGTCGCCGCGGCCGCCGTCGGCGGGATGCTGGCCAACTGCCACCCCGCGCCGCTCCAGCGCGTCGAAGTCTTCGCCAAGAACCTCGGGCTGGCTTTTCAGATCACGGATGACGTGCTCGACGTGACCTCGAACCCCGAGGTGCTCGGCAAGGACGTCGGCAAGGACGAACAGCGCCTGACGTTCGTCAAGCTGGCCGGCGTGGAGGGGGCGCGGAAGCTCAGCGAAGAGCTGGTGGATACGTCCGTGTCCGCCATCGAGCCGCTGGGCCCTTCCGCCCGGCCGCTGCGTGAGCTGGCGGCGATGGTGCGCGATCGGGTGAGGTGAGGGGAACGGCAGGACGAACAGGACGCATAGCACATGGGGGCGCCCACCAGCCTTGCCCATTCGTTCCTTCGTTCTATTCCTTCACCGCGGCCCGCCGTACCAACTGCTCTCCGAGGCAGGCCAGCACTTCGCCTTCGAGGTCGCGGATGTCGACCGGCTTCCGCACCACGCGCCAGACACCGGCTGTCGCCCGCAGCTCCGCCAGCAGCTCCTCGGATGCGGCGCTGACGACGATCGTGCGCTCCAGCAGTTGCGGTGCTTCGTGGCGCATCATCCGGAGAATCTCGCGGCCGTCGACCTGCGGCAGATTCAGGTCGAGCACGATCACGTCGTACTCGCCGTCGCGAATCCGCTCGAGCGCCGTGCTGCCGTCCGCGGCGGTCACGCACTCCAGCCCGTTGCGCCGGGCCACCGCCGTGAAAAGAAAGAGGATGGTAGGGTCGTCGTCGATCAGGAGAATCGAGTGGGTATCGTCCGGCAGCATCAGGTTCGTTCCTCGCGACGTTGTGCAGCCCTCGCGCCGCAGGGCTCCTCTCAGTGACGGCCGAATCGTACGTCCAAATGAGGACCGTCCGTCCAGAAGCTGAACGGCGCGCGTGACGAAAGGGGAGATCACCGCGTCAACGGCAGGTGAACCCCGACGTGGCGCCAGCTCGACCGCGTGCTCCCACGCATGGGGGAAGCCAATCATCACTTCCAGAGGGGAGGGAAGTGGTGCCCAGGGACGGAATCGAACCGCCGACACGAGGATTTTCAGTCCTCTGCTCTACCAACTGAGCTACCTGGGCTTAGGTGGCCTCTGCGACGAGCGGCGCGCAAGATACACAGTTGCGGCCGCGTTGGCAAGTTCCGGTGTTAACGCCAGAGGCGGGGATTCATTCCAGCGGAGCGGAAAGCGTTAGCGGGCGGGGGAAAGTGAAGGCAGAACGCAGAACGCAGAAGGCAGAACGCAGAACGCAGAACGCAGAACGCAGAAACTAAACACGGCTCTACCTTTCAACGTTCTGCATTCTGCGCTCTGCGTTCGGGTTTCTCCGCCCACCGGCCCCAGCCACATTTATTGATTGACTTGGCACTCGACCCGCGTACACTCATCTCGCCGCCATTGGTGGCGGCCTTGCCGCCTAATCCTCGGCGCCGAGGAACGGGGGAACCAACGCAGAGACGGCTTGCCACCGTCCGGGGTGAATCCAGCCAGAAGCTGGTAGGGCTTCCAGCCCGAACCCGACAGCTAACCTCGTAGGCAGCCGGAAGGCTCGGCCATGCAAGCGCCGCGAAGCCAACTTCGCGGCGTTTGTTCTTTCTACCGATCTCTATCCTCCACCTCCGCCTATACTTCGCTGCGCGTGGAACAACACGAACTCGCCAGCTTCGAACAGCGCATCGGCTACACCTTCGACCGCCACGAGCTTCTCCGGCGCGCGCTCACTCACAAGTCCTACTCCCACGAGTCGAAAGACGACGCCGTCCGCCACAACGAGACGTTCGAGTTCCTCGGCGACTCCGTCCTCGGCTTCGTCGTCGGCGACCTCCTCTTCCGCCATTTCTCCGAGCTCGACGAAGGGGCGCTCTCGAAGATGAAGGCGTATCTCGTCAGCGCTCCCAGCCTCGCCGCCAAAGCTCGCGAGTTCGGGATGGGGGAGGTCATCCTTCTCGGCGTCGGTGAGGAGAAGACCGGCGGCCGGAAGAAGGACTCGCTGCTGGCGAACCTTTTCGAGGCGATGATCGCCGCGGTCTACCTCGACGGCGGCATCGAGGCGGCGCGCACGCTGATCGAGCGCGCGTTCGCGGGCGACATCCGCGCCATCGACCAGCAGGACCTCCTCTTCGCCGACTACAAGACCGCCCTGCAGGAGCTCGCGCAGGGGAAGGGGCTGATGCTCCCCGAGTACAGCGTCATCGGGGAAATCGGCCCGGATCACGACAAGACGTTCGTCGTCGAAGTGAGGATCGGCCGTCTCGCCGCGCGCGGCGAAGGCTCGTCGAAGAAGGAAGCGCAGCAACAGGCGGCCAAGCATGCATTGCGCGAATTCGCATCGCCGACGGCGAACGATTAGGCAGCTGGCCGGCATCGCCTTCCTGGCGCTGCTCGTCTTCTCCACCGGGCACACGCAGCCGGCGCGCAACACCGACCTCGAGCGCATCCGCGGCGAGATCACGAAACTCCGCTCCCGCCTCGAAGAAGTGCGCCAGAAAGCACGCGGCGCCGAACAGGAGCTCGAGACCGTCGAGCTGGAGATCGGCATCCGCTCGCGCGAGCTGGAGCTGGCCGTCGATCTGGAGCGGCAGCTCGACCTCGAGCAGCAGAGCCTGCAGACGCAGATCGAAGGTCTGACCCCGCGCATCGCCAAGCAGAAGCTCTACCTCCGCGACCGCCTCGTCGCCCTCTACCGCCTCGGCGGGCTCAGTTACGTCCGGCTGCTGCTCTCCATCGACGAGAACCGCAACCCGGTGGAGGCGATGTCGATGCTCAGTTACCTCGTCGGCCGCGACGCCCGGGCCGTGACGCGGTTCCAGACGCTGCAGAAGCAACTTGCCCGGCAGCGTGTGCAGCTCGCCGAGCGGCAGACGCGTTTGCAGCAGACCCGGAAGAACGTCGAGCAGCGGCGTGCGGAGCTCCTCGCCTCGCAGTCACAGAAGGAGAAACTCCTCGCCTCGCTGCGGGCGCAGGAAACCGGCTCGGAGCGTCAGCTCGCGGAGCTGGAGGAGAAGGCGAAGCGGCTCGAGCGGCTCGTCACGCTGCTCTCCAGGCAGCAGGGAGCAGCGCCGGCGCTCGACATCCGCAGCGTGCAGGGCGCGCTGGAGTGGCCGGTCAAAGGGAAAGTGGTGGAACGTTTCGGGAAGCAGCGTAACCCGAAGTTTGCAACCGTCACGATGAGCAACGGGGTGAAAATCGAAAGTCCTCCAGGGACGCAGGTTCGCGCCGTTTTCCAGGGAACAGTCCTGTTTACGCAGTGGTTCAAAGGCTATGGCAACTTGATCATTCTGGATCACGGAAACCGCGTCTTTTCGCTTTACGGAAACGTGAAGGCGCCGGCCGTTGCGGTGGGTGACCGGATCACGTCCGGCCAGCCGATTGCAGGGGTAGGCGAGAGCGAGGACGCAGAGTCCGGCTATCTTTACTTCGAGATGCGGCAGGATAATCGTCCTGAGGACCCGCAAAAGTGGTTGCGCTGACAAGAGTGGTTGCGCCGAGATGACCAAGAAAAAGATCGTTTTCCTCTCCCTCTCCGTCGTGATGATGGTTCTGCTGCTGGCCGGTGCGCTGTTCGGGCAGGCGACGCCGCGGAACAACGTCTTCCGTTATCTCAGCATCTTCTCCGAGGTGTTCGACCTCGTGCGGAGCAACTACGTGGAGCAGGTCGGGTCCGACCAGCTCATGGAAGGTGCGTTCGCCGGCGTGACGGACGCCATCGACGAGTTCAGCTACTACGTGCCGCCGCCGCAGATGCCGTCGTACAAGAACTTCGTCGACGTCGAGGACAACGGCCTCGGCATCGTCGTCTCGAAGCGCTTCGGCTACGCGTACGTCGTCTCCGCCATCCCCGGCTCGCCGTCGGCGAAGGCGGGCGTCGAGCGCGGTGACTTCATCGAGAAGATCAACGGCCAGCCGACGCAGAAGATGGCTGTATGGCAGGTCCGGAACGCGATCCGCGCGTCATCGCCGGTGACGCTGCAGGTCCTGCGCGGCGGCCAGACCAAGCGCGCGAACCTCAAGATCGAAACGGCCGAGTTCCATCCGCTGGCGCTGGAGACCAACACGATCTCCGGCGTTGCGTACGTGAAGGTGCCGTACTTCGAGAAGGGCACGGCGGCGCAGTTCAAGGCGGCGCTGGACGACATCCGGAAGCGCAACGTCCGCAAGCTGATCGTCGACCTCCGCGGCAACGCGGGCGGCGACGTCGAGGAAGCGATCGTCGCGGCCGACGAGCTGCTCACCAGCGGCCTGATCACCGCCCTCGAAGGGCGGAAGATCGAAGCGAAGCGCTGGCAGGCCGACCGCAACACCTCGTACGACGGTGAAGTGCAGGTCCTGACCGACCTCTCGACCGCCTCCGGTGCCGAGATCTTCGCCGCCGCGGTCCGCGGCAACAACCGCGGCAAAGTCGTCGGCGGCACCACCTACGGCCGCGCCATCGTGCAGCGCTTCATCCCGCTGCCGAGCGGCGGCGGCGTGCAGATGACCGTGGCCCACTACACCACCCCCGACCTCAAGCCGATCAAAGAGACCGGCGTCCGCCCCGACGTGCTGGTCGACCTCTCGATCCAGGCGCTGGAGACGGAGGAAGGGAAGAAGCCGAAGGACGACCTGATCCTCAACCGCGCCCTGCAGCTCTTCGGCGCGACGCCGGGGAAGACCGTGGCGTTCTTCCGCGTACCGGCAGCCAAGGCGCTGGAGTTGGTGGCGTAGCGGTTTTCAATGAATTGCTGATTGGTGGGCCGGCGAAAGCCGGCCCATTTTGTTTTCTTTCCAGAGTAGAGAACGATGGGACGAATGGGACCTATAGGACGGATGGGACCTATGGCAGATGCGTCGATTTCTACCCTGCGGAGAGTGGCTTGCCTTGCCGAGGTAACCTCGGTTGCGGAGGTAAGACATGGAACGGGAACAGGTGATCACAGTCCTGGAATCGGTGATTGGCAACGGCGATCCTGCGGCGCTGCAGTGGCCCGACGTCATGCAGGCGCTGACCGCGGCGACGGCGATGCTCAAGCGGCCGGGAAGCGGTGGACCGACGACGAAGACGCGCGCCTCTGCCGCGCCTTCGACGACGGCGTCCCCGTCGGCGAGCTCGCCGCGCGCCACGGCCGCACCAACGCCGCCATCACCCTGCGCCTGGTGAAACTGGGACGCATCGACCCGTCCGAGGTGCAATGGCGTGACCGCGGAGCACGGGTGGCGTCGTAAGGTGTGCAGGGGAGCGCCGGCGAGAGGCCGGTGCTCCCCCAGACCGGTAATGAAAGGGCGACGATGATTTCGGTTCTGTGGCGAAACCTCGAGGTGCCGGGGCACGATCATGCGCGATTGCTCCGTGAGGGGCGGGATTGGGTGCTCGAGGGGATGGCGGTGTTTCTCGACGAGCGTGGGCCGGCGCGGCTGGCGTATGAGGTTACCTGCGACGAGCAGTGGCACTCGCGGCACGGAAGGGTGCACGGCTGGCTCGGGCCGACCGCCGTCGATTTTGCGATGGCGCGGACGGCGGAGGGGGCGTGGACGCTCGATGGGATAGTGGTGCCGGGGCTCGAGGAGTGCGTCGATCTCGACTTCGGCTTCACGCCGGCGACGAACCTCTTCGCGATGCGGCGGTTGAATCTCGCCCTGGGGGAGAGCGGCGATTCGCCGGCGGCGTGGCTGGACGTTTCGGCCGGAGCGCTGCTGTTCCTGCCGCAGCGCTATGAGCGCCGCGGGGAGCTGGCGTACTGGTATGAATCACCCACCGCGGGCTACGCGGCGGAGTTGGCTGTCAATGAGGCGGGGTTCACGCGCGTGTATCCGGGGTTGTGGGAAATGGAACGGTAGTGGCGGTGGCGGCAGGGGAACGATAGGACGAACAGGACGGATAGGACCTAACGGACCTATGGGACGAATGGGACCACACCGACGGCCATCTGGCGCTGGTGGGTAGGTATCCGGGGCCTTCGCGTCTCTCCTAGTTGATGATCGTTGCCAATGAAGAAACGCGTCAGACGGCGCGGCTGTTCAAGGATGAGCTGTTCACGCGCATGTTTCCGCAGGCGGCGGTGGCTATCGCACCGAAGATCGACCTCACGGCCGGCGACACGTCGGCCCCGCGCGGCGTGACCTCCCTTCGTGCGCCTTCGCGGAAGAAGAAGAGCGCACCGGCGGATGACGCGCAGCCGCTGTCGGCGCTGGCGGGGCTGCCGCTCGAGGGGAACGTCCGCGGGTTCGGCTATGGCGCGAAGATCACGTCGGGCGCCGCGCTCGACGATCTCGCCGTGCGTGTCTACGTCAAGGCGAAGGTTCCGAAGCGGTGGTTGACCGAGGCGGAGCGCGTGCCCGATGAGATCAACGGGCTGCCGACCGACGTCATCCCGGTGGGTGACATCTCCGCCGCCGCGGTGCCGTCGGGCGTGTCGATCGGGCACGTGAACGTCTCCGCCGGCACGCTCGGCTGCGTGCTGAAGCGCGCCGCGGAGCCGCACAAGCGCTACATTCTCTCGAACAACCACGTTCTGGCGAATGCCAACCAGGCGAAGATCGGCGATCGCATCATTCAGCCCGGCCTGCTCGACGGCGGCCGGCTGCCGCACATCGCGGTGCTGGCCGACTACGAGCCGCTGCGCTTCGGCGGCGTGAAGAATTACGTCGACGCGGCCATCGCCGAGCTGCTCGATCCGGCCTCGGTGAGACCCGAGGTGAACCAGATCGGTCCCGTCGTGCAGCCGCTGTTGCCCGGCGCCATCTACCAGTCGGTGCGCAAGTACGGCCGCACGACGCTGCACACGCTCGGCGTCATCACCGATATCGCCGCCGACATCCCGGTGCGTTATGGAAACCAGATCGCCTACTTCGAAGATCAACTCGCGGTGACGGGCGTCAACGGCTGGTTCGCCGACCGCGGCGACTCCGGATCGCTCGTCGTGGATGCGGTGACACGGCGTCCGGTGGGGCTGGTCATTGCGGTCGCGCAGGGGCTGACGTACTGCAATCACATCGAGACGGTACTGGCCCGCTTCGGTGCGCAGATTGCGTAGAAAGAAGACATGGACATCGACGCGCTGAAAGCCGCCAAAAGAGCCGCAAAAGAGGCGTTCTCCGACATCGAGGGCGTGCAGGGGTTCGGCATCGGCGACAACGTCGTGCGCGCGTACGTGAAGAATCACGAGGTCGCGCGCGAGCTGCCCGCTGAGATCGACGGGGTGACGCTGGAGTGCGTGGTGGTGGGGGAGATCGTGGCGGCGGAGTCGTGACGGTCCGGCAATAGAGTCCGAAAGGACCAATAGAACGAATGGGACCGGTAGGACCGATGGGTTCCACTGCTGTCCTATTCGTCCTATTCGTCCCATAGGTCCTATTCGTCCTATCGTGGTAGGGAAACCGTGCTGCACGTCACTCCTTCTAGTGACGATGCACTGCGATGCCACACCACGACGTTCGGCGGCGGCTTCGGCGGCGGCGATTTTTGCCGTGCTGACGCCGAAGTGCCCGTTCTGTCTGATCGCCGTGGCCAGCACCGTCGGCGTGCAGGTGACGGCGCTCGGGCGGTGGCTGTTACCGGCGACGGTGGTCCTGCTGGCCGTCTCTCTGGCGTTCACCGGCTGGGCGTCGCACGTGCGGCGTCAATGGGCTGCGTTCGTCATTGCCGCACTTGGTGCGGCCACCGTCATGTTCGGCCGACTGGCGCTGGACAGCACGGTTACGCTGGCGGTCGGTGCGCTGCTGATGATTGCCGCCGCGTTGTGGCTGGGGCGGACGCCTCGCGCCGAATCGTGAGATGCGTCGCTGTGGGTCCATAGATCCTTCGGTCACTGGACGCTCCTCAGGCTAAAATGCCGCCATGCGCATGGATGGACGGGATGGGGAAAAGCGCGCTTCTTTTCGTACGATCGCGGCGTTGATGCTGTTGCCGCTCTTCGGTCTCGCGGTGTTTTTTCTCTGGAACACGTTCCAGGGAGGAGAGACGCCGCAGGAGGCATGGGCAGAGTTTCGAGGGCCGCAGCGCGCCACCGCTGCACCTCCTGCCAAGGCAACCGTCGCTCCCCCGAAAGAGGAGGCATCGGCGCTACCCAAGGTGACGGCGAAGAAGCCGAAGCGGCCGGCGCGCGGCGGCAATGGCGGCGGCGAGATCGTCCTCATCATCGACGACCTCGGGTTCGACGGGCAGCCGCTCGAGCGCGTCATGGCGCTCGACCCGAACGTCAATTGCGCGATCCTGCCGAACGGCAACAGCGCCACGGCGGTCGCGGAGAAGCTCGCGGCGCGCGGCTTCGAGGTGCTGGTGCATCTGCCGATGGAGCCGCAGGGGAAAGCGTCGCCGGGTGCGAATGCGATCCTCACGTCTATGGGCGATGACGAGATCGCCCGCCTGACGCTGGAAAACGTGCAGTCGATCCCGCATGCGCGCGGCGTGAACAACCACATGGGCTCGCGCGCGACGAGCGATCGCCGGGTCATGACGACCGTGCTGCGGTCGCTGCCCGAGGGGATGTACTTCATCGATTCGAAAACGTCGGGCGGGTCGCTGGGGTCGACTTTGGCGAGACAGATGAACGTACGCACCGCGTCACGGCACGTGTTTCTCGATGACGTGCTGACCGAGAGCGCCGTGCGCCGCCAGATCGCCATGCTTGCGGAAGCCGCGGAGCGGCACGGCGTCGCCGTCGGCATCGGGCATCCGCATGGGGTGACGGTGCGCGTCCTCGCGGAGGAGTTGCCGAAGCTGCGTGCCGAAGGTTTCCGGTTGATTCGTGCAAGTGAGGCGGTGCGCTAGTGCGCAACGCCGTCATCCCCGGAAAGCCCTGAATGCTGCTCGCGCTTTTTCTGATCAACGTCGCGGCGGGTCTCTACGTTTTTCTGCCGTTCGTCGGGCGGCGAAACGCAGGCGCCAAGTTCTACCGGCTGATCTTCATCACCAGCGCCAGTCTCGCCGCGCTGGCAGCGGGGGCGCACTGGATCGCCAACCGGCGCGATCTCGTCATCGCCGACGCGTTCACGGTCGGGTTGACCGTGGTCGTCTGGCTCACGCTGCGCTACCCGAAGCGCGTCATCTTCAAGCTCCCGGCGGTGCTCCTCGGCGCCGCGTATCTGGCGGCGGCGATCCTCGCGTACGACGCGGCCGTGCATCCGAAGCACTTCGCGTGGTCGATCGTCGGCGCGCTGGCGTCGGTGGCGCTCCTCGGCAGCGTCAACCTGGCCATGCTCCTCGGGCACTGGTATCTCGTGGTGCGCGGCATGGCCATCGATCCGCTCAAGCGGCTGACGATCCTCACGCTCGTCACGGCGGTCCTCAAGATCGGCGTCGTGGCCGTATCGCTCACATTGACCGACAGCCCGGCGGTGAAGGACATCTTCTTCTGGATGCGCGCCGGCTGGGGGCTGCTCGGACCTCTCTTCCTCTTTCCGATGGTGTGGGGGACGGTGAAGATCCGTTCGACGATGGCGGCGACGGGCATCCTCTACGTCGACGTCGTGGCGGTGGTGATCGGCGAGGTGCTGGGCGGCTGGCTGTCAGCGGCGGCGCACATACCCCTCTAAGTAAAGAAATACTCGACCAGCTAGCCAAAACTGCTTCATCCTCTGCTACCATCCGCCGGGTTCGGTTCGGATGAAACTACCTCTCGCAGCAGCATTAACAGCTCTGCTCCTCGCCGGCTGCGCAAGCTCGACGGCCCCGGCTCCCGCCACTCCAGTCACAGTTGTTCCACTTCCCACGCCGCGCCTCGCACCGTGGGAGGAGTCGGTCCTCTACTTCGTCGTCCTCGACCGTTTCGCCGACGGCAGCCAGGCCAACAATGCGAACGTCGACCTCGAGGCGAAGGGGACGTTTCACGGCGGCGATCTGGCCGGCCTGCGGCAGCAGCTCGACGAGATCGCCGACCTCGGCGTCAACGCCATCTGGATTACGCCGGTGGTCGACAACATCGACGGCTTCGTCACGGGCGCCGGCTTCCCCGACTGGGCGTATCACGGCTACTGGGCGGACGATTTCACCAGGATGGACCCGCGGTTCGGGACGGAGTCGGAGCTCGCCGCGTTCGTCGACGCGGCGCACGCCCGCGGCATCCGCGTCCTGCTCGACGTCGTCTACAACCACGCCGGCTACAACTCGCGCTATCTCACCGACCCGGCCACAAAGAGCTGGCTGCGCTCGAATGAGACCGGCACGTGCGGCAGCGACGACATCACGAGTTGTGTCTCCGGGCTGCCCGACTTCAAGACGGAACTGCCGGAGGTGCGGAAGTATCTGATCGATGCACACCTGGCGCTGGCGAAGCGCGTGGGGCTCGACGGCTTCCGCCTCGACACCGTCAAACACGTCACGCACGAGTTCTGGCAGGAGCACCGCCAGCGGCTCGACAGCGAGATCGGCAAAGACTTTTTCCTCCTCGGCGAGGTATGGGGCGGTGACGCGCAGTCGCTCGATCCGTGGTTCGCCGGCGACGAGATGGACGCCGGCTTCGACTTCTCCTTCCAGGGGAGCACGCTCGGCTGGCTGCAGGGCCGCGGACGCACCGTCGCCTACGATCGCTATCTCAAGTCGCGGGAGAAAGTGCGCAGCGGCTTTCTCCTCTCGCATTTCCTCTCGTCGCACGACGTACCGGGTGCGCTCTTCCAGCTCGGCGGCGACGTCGAGCTGTTCCGGCTCGCGGCGCTGCTGCAACTGACGACCGCCGGTCTCCCGATGATCTATTACGGAGAGGAAGTCGCGCGTTCCGGCGGCGATTGGCCTGACAACCGGAGCGACATGCCGTGGGGCGCGAAGGCGCTCGTGCCCGGTGCCGGACTGCCGCGCGACGAGACGCTCCGCAACGACTACAAGAAGCTGATCGCCATCCGCAAAGCGCATCCGGCGCTCGCGCGCGGCGTGCACACCGCCATCTCCACCAACGGCGATCTCCTGGCGTTCTCCCAGATCCATGAGAACGACGAGGTGATCGTGGCCGTGAATCGCGGCGCGGAAGCGGCGGAACTGGTGTTCCCGGTTCCGGCGCGCTGGGGAAGCGTGACCAGCGTGCGCGATGCCTGGAACGGTCAATCGCTGCCCGTCACCAACGGCGAAGTACGCACCAGTGTCAACGGCAAACGCGCGAGGATCATCGTTCCAGCTGTTCCCTAGGTCCCATTCGTTCCATGTGAATCGTGTAAGAAAGAGACTCCATGGCAGAAGTCGTTTTTGAGAACGTCGGAAAGCGCTACGGCAACGTCTCGGTGATCGAGGGGCTGAACCTCGACATCAAGGACCACGAGTTCATGGTCCTGGTCGGCCCATCCGGCTGCGGCAAGTCGACCGCGCTGCGGATGATCGCCGGCCTCGAGGAGATCACCGACGGCGAGGTCCGCATCGGCGACCGCGTCGTCAACGACCTGCAGCCGAAGGATCGCGACGTGGCGATGGTCTTCCAGAGCTACGCGCTCTATCCCCACATGACCATCCGGGAGAACATCGAGTTCGGCCTCAAGATCCGCAAGACGCCGCGGGAGGAGATGGAGCGGCGCGTCATGTCCGCCTCGGACACGCTCGGCATCACGCACCTCCTCGACCGGAAGCCGAAGCAGCTCTCCGGCGGCCAGCGCCAGCGCGTTGCGGTCGCGCGCGCCATCGTGCGCGATCCGAAAGTCTTCCTCTTCGACGAGCCGCTCTCGAACCTCGACGCCAAGCTGCGCGTGCAGACGCGCGCCGAGATCACCAAGCTGCAGCAGCGGCTGCAGACGACGACCGTGTACGTCACGCACGACCAGATCGAGGCGATGACGATGGGGCACCGCATCGCCGTGATGAACGCCGGGAAGATCCAGCAGGTCGGCACGCCGCTCGAGGTCTACGACAAGCCGGCGAACGTCTTCGTCGCGCAGTTCATCGGCACGCCGCCGATGAATTTCGTCTCGGCGACCGCACGCGACGGACGCATCGAGGGCGCGACGTTCTCGATCCCGTCGCCGCGTCCAGTCGACAACGGGCGGAAGCTGCTGGTCGGCATCCGGCCGGAGAACCTGCTCGAAAGCAACAAAACGGGGCGAGGCCAGACGGCGCGCCTCCAGGGCGTCGTGGAGATCGTCGAGCCGATCGGCCATCAGGCCATCGTGCACGTCCGCACCGGCGGCGATCTTTTCGTCGCTTCCTTCGATTCGCACAACATGCCGCGCGTCGGCGAAACGATCGAGCTCGTGATCGAGCTCGACGCGCTCCATCTCTTCGACGCCGCAACGGAGGCCCGCCTATGAAGAAAACACTGCTCGTCGTTGCTGCACTTCTCTTCCCCACGCTCCTCGCCGCCCAGACGGAGATCGTCGTCTGGCATGCGTACCGAGGAGGGGAGAAGACGGCGTTCGAGAAGGTCGTGAACAACTACAACGCCAGCCAGAAGAACATCAAAGTCTCGGCGCTCGCCGTGCCGTACGACGCCTTCGCGGACAAGATCACCGCGGCCGTGCCTCGCGGCAAAGGGCCCGACATCTTCATCTACGCGCAGGATCGCCTCGGCGGCTGGGTCGCGGCGGGAAACACGATCGAGCCGATCGACTTCTATCTCGACAAGAAGCTCACGGACCGCTACATCCCGTCGACGATGCAGGCCATGACGTTCCGCAAGACCGTCTACGGCCTGCCGCTCAACTACAAAGTCATCACGATGGTCTACAACAAGGCCCTCGTGAAGACGCCGCCAAAGACGACGGGCGAGCTCGTGAAGCTGGCGAAGTCGCTCACGAATTCGTCGTCCGGCCGCTTCGGTCTCGCGTACTGGTACCCCAACTGGTACTACCACGCCATCCTCTTCAACGGTTTCGGCGGCGGCGTCTTCAACGCGGCCGGCAAGCCGATCGTGAACACGCAGGGCAACGTCCAGGCGACGAACCTGATGATGAAGTGGATGACGCAGGACAAGATCGTCCCGCTGGAGCCGTCGACGGCGCTCGTCACGTCGCTGTTCAACGAAGGGAAGGCAGCCATCGTCTTCAGCGGTCCGTGGTTCCTCGAAGAGATCTCGCCGAAGGTCCAGTGGGGCCTGGCCCCGCTGCCGACGATCGATGAAGCGGGCGGCAAGCCGATGCGCCCCTGGATCTCGGTCGAAGGCGTCTACATTGCCGCACCGTCGAAGCACAAAGAGCAGGCCTTCGAATTCGCCAAGTACCTCACTGATACGCCGGCCGCGAAGATCATGGCGCTCGAAGGCAGCCAGCAGCCGGCGAACCGCCTCGTCTACAGCGACGCGCAGGTCGCGGCGAACCCGGTCCTCAAGGCGTTCCGCACGCAGCTCGACACCGGCGTCCCGATGCCGAACGTCCCGGAGATGACGATGATGTGGTCGCCGGTGACGACCGCCATGAACGCCATCGTGAAGAAGGCCTCGACGCCCGCGGCCGCGTTCAACGCCGCGCAGAAAGAAGTGGAAGCCAACATCGCCAAGTTGAAGAAATGACCACGGGACGGCCAGGACAAATCGCTCCGCGCAGCGCAGCCATCTGTCCTATCTGTCCCATCGACCCCATGTCGCACTGACAAAGTCCATGGCCTCTCCCGCACCGCAGCTCGAACCCGCGCACGACGGCACGCCGTCGCGCACGCCGGCCCCGCCGCGCCGCGCCTCGGGCGCGGGGCGCATCGCCGTCGGCGTGCTGCTCGCGGCGCTGCTCGCGGTGGGGGTCATGCACTGGCTCGACGTGCGGCGCTCCGCGTCGCGGTCGCAGGGCGCCGAGGCCGAAGCCACGATCGTCGTCGCCCGTGCCGCGGCGGACGTCGCGGCGAAGCTCGGCGGTGAAGGGGAGGGCATCGCGCCGGCCATGACGGCGTGGGCGCAGTCGCAGCCGAGCGTCAAGGCGTACCGCGTCATCAACATCGACAGCCGTTCGCTGGAAGCGTCGACGTTTCCCGCCGACCAGCAGGAAGGCGCACCCCCGCGGCGGCTCGCGCGGCCTGAGAAGCCGCTCTACGACCTCGGCCAGACGCTCCGCACGAACGTCGAGACGAACGCGGAAGAGCAGACCACCGGCAATCCCGAGTTCACCGTCGAGCGGCAGGCATCAGGCGACGTCCTCGTCGCCGCGCCATTCAAGGTCGACGGTGCCGTGACCGGCTTCGCGCAGATCCTGGCCACGCCGGTCGCGCCGAAATCGACCGCGCCGCCGCTCTGGCGCGCGCTCGCGTTCATCGCCGCTCCGTTCCTCGTCGTCCTCGGGCTGACGTTCTTCGTCCGCAACAACACCATCCTCTTCATCGCCGGCCTCGTGCTGCTCCTCGCCACCATCTGGTTGCACGCGACGGAGAAGGGGGCGAGCTACGGCCTCGCCACCGCGGCCGTGCTGCTGTTCGTCTTCGTCGGCGGTGGTTACGCCGGCCGCACCAGCAGCGCGCTGCTCGAGCATCGCCAGGCGTACTGGTACATCGCGCCGGCCATCATCGGGATGTTGCTGCTCGTCTTCTTTCCCTTCTTCTACGGCATCATCCTCTCGTTCACGCGGCAGAACATCTACACCGCGAACCAGCCGCTGACGGAGCTGTGGATCGGCGCGAAGAACTACGTCGACATCATCACCGACGTGAACATCTTCAGGAACACGCCGGCGGGACGGCAGATCAACTACGGCAACTTCTACTGGACGCTCTTCTTCACGATCCTCTGGACCGTGGCGAACGTCGCCATCGGCGTGGCGGTTGGGCTCGTGCTGGCACTGGTGCTCAATACGAAGAACCTCCGCTTCAAGGCCCTCTACCGCGTCCTGCTGATCCTGCCGTGGGCGGTGCCGAACTACATCACGGCGCTGATCTGGAAGGGGATGTTCCACCAGCAGTTCGGCGTCATCAACCAGGTCATCCAGATCTTCGGCGGCGATCCGATCTCCTGGTTCGAGAAGCCGGCCACGTCGTTCGCCGCGGTGGTCACGACGAACGGCTGGCTGAGCTTCCCGTTCATGATGGTCGTCTCCCTGGGCGCGCTGCAGTCGATTCCGGGCGATCTCTACGAAGCGGCGCGCGTCGACGGCGCCACGCGATGGCAGCAGTTCCGGTCCATCACGCTGCCGTCGCTGAAGCCGGCGCTGATTCCCGCGATCATCCTGTCGGTCGTCTGGACCTTCAACATGTTCAACATCATCTATCTCGTCTCCGCCGGTGAGCCGGCCGGATCGACCGAGATCCTCATCACGCAGGCGTACAAGATCGCGTTCGAGCAATACCGCTACGGCTATGCCGCCGCTTACTCGACCGTGATCTTCGCCATCCTCCTCATCTACGGCATTTTTCAGAATCGGGCGACGAGAGCGACGGAGTCGATCGCATGAAACGCGCGGCGGGCGAAGTCCCGCATTTTCCGCTGCATCTGCTCCTGCTCGTGTTCGTGGTGATCACGACGTACCCGATCCTGTGGGTCTTCACGATCGCCTTTTCCGGCAAGCAGAGCCTCGCCATCGTCAACCTGCCGGCGAATCCGTCGGTGCAGGATCGCCTCCGCGCGATCACTCCGTGGCCGGAGGAAGTGTCGGCGTCCAACTTCGTCTCCGTCGTGCAGGACCAGCCGTTCGCGCGCTGGGTGCTGAACAGCACGATCGTCGCCGCGGCGACGACGGTCGTGGGCGTCTTCATGGCCTGTACCGCGGCGTACGCGTTCTCGCGCTTCCGCTTCCCCGGACGCCGCGCGGGGCTGATGTCGTTCCTGGTCTCGCAGATGTTTCCGGGCACGCTCACGCTGATCCCGCTCTACATCATCCTCGTGCAGTGGCTCGGCCTCGGCTCGTCGTGGATCGGTCTGATCCTCATCTACGCCTGTACGGCCATCCCTTTTTGTGTATGGATGCTGAAGGGGTATTTCGATACCATCCCCCGCGAGCTCGAGGAATCGGCGCTGATGGACGGCGCATCGTCCGCAAGAATCTTCTACCAGATCGTTTTACCGCTCGCGAAGCCGGCCGTCGCCGTGACGGCGCTCTTCGCGTTCATGACCGCGTGGAACGAGTTCATCCTCGCCGCCACCTTCATGGACAAGGAAGAGATGTACACCGCGCCCGTCGGTCTGCGCTTCTTCGTCGGCGGCTTTTCGCAGCAGTGGGGTTACTTCGCGGCGGGTTCGATCCTCGTCGCGATTCCGGTCGTCATCCTGTTCATGTATCTGCAGAAGTACCTGGTCTCCGGTCTGACGGCAGGCGCCGTCAAAGGCTAAGCAGTCCAAACGGTTCGTCCAATTCGGTTCACACAACTCAGGGAGGTCATCACATGAAGAAACTCGTTTTCTGTCTCACCGCTCTGCTCGTCGCCGGCTCGGCGCTCGCGCAGACCGTCTCGTTCAAGGATCCGACGGGCGATGACGACGGTCCCGGCACGTACGTCTATCCGACCGACGGCGTCTACAAGCGCGGCTCGTTCGATCTCACCGGCTTCACCTTGAAGAAGGGTGACGCCAAGACCGACGTCACCGTCTCGTTCAACGCGCAGCTCGAAGATCCGTGGCAGATGGGCAACGGCTTCGCCACACAGATGGCGTTCGTCTTCATCGACACCGATCACAAGGAAGGGAGCGGCTACACGACCGGTCTCCCCGGCCTGAACATCGAATTCGCCCCGGAAAGCGCCTGGGAGAAGGTGATCATCATCTCGCCGCAGGCGGCCGCGCGCGTGAAGTCGGAGGCCGAGCAGAAGGCCGGCACGATGATGAAGTCGGTCATCATCCCGACGCGTACCCGCGGAGCGGGACGCAACGTCACGGCAACGATCGACACGAAGGATCTGCCGGAAGGCGATCCGACGACGTGGGCCTACCAGGTCGTCGTGCAGTCGAACGAAGGCTTCCCCTCCGGCACCGACCTCCTGACGCGCAAGGTCAACGAGTACGAAGGGCAGCACCGCTTCGGCGGCGGCAATGACGGCGAGTGCGACCCGCACGTCGTCGACATGCTCGCCGGCGAAGGGAAGGGCGACAAGGCGGAAGCCGAAGCGCAGCACAAGATGCTCGCCTACGAGTGCAACACCGACGGAACCGTGAAGAAGCTCGCGCAGATCTCCACCGTCCACGCCGCGAAATGAATTGAGACGTTGCCCCTCGTCCGTGGACCACGGACGAGGGGCAGCGGATAACGATTGTTGAGGAGAAATGATGTATCGCAGAATCTTTCGGGTCCCCGCGATTCTGGCCTTGATGCTGGTGATCGCAGCCGGCGCGTCGGCGCAGCAGCCGGGCGGCGGCAGCACGATGACGATCTCCGGTACGACGTACACGAAGTGGCTCTGGGGCAACCAGCGCCTCGACGGCAGTCTCTATAACTTCACCACTGTCCCGGGCGAAGGCTACGGCGACAACGGCCAGGGCACCGAGCTCGAGCTGCTCGTGATGGCCAAACCGAACCGCTTCCTCGAAGTGAGCGGCCGCATTCACTCCCGCTTCAGCCAGAACTTCTGGACGAACTTCGGCGGCTTCGGCGGCAATCCCGACGGCGACTGCGTCGGCGGCGACTGCGGTGAGTTCGACCCCCGCTCCAACCAGTACGTGAAGCTGCGCGGCATGACCGTGCGCGTCACCCCCGGCTGGCAGTACATGGATTCCTTCACCTTCGGCTCGACGGATCTCGGCATGTTCGATCCGTTCACGATGGGGAAGATCCGCTACATCGACCGCGACAACCTCGGCGTCATCCTCGCCCAGGGCGGCATCACGCCCGACATCCGCTACGACGCCATCCGCGTCTCGCTCCCGCGCCTCTGGGCCGGTCCGAACTTCACCACCGGTGACTACGTGTCGCAGGACGGCGCGTACGGCCTGCAGTTCCGCTGGGCCGCGCACCCGATCGTCGACCTCACCGCGTTCGGGGAGCACGTCAACGACGTCGAAGTCGATGGCCGCGACGGACGCTGGGACGACGGCCGCGAGCTGCGCAACCGCTTCCGCAACACCGTCTACGCGCTCAAGGCCGACATCCACCCGAACGGCCCGTACGCCGGACGCGTGGCCTATTACCACTCCTCCTCGCGCCCGAACGCCGCCCTCCTCGGCGACCAGTTCGGCAGCCCCAACGGCTACTCGCCGGTGCCCTTCGGCGACCGCAGCGACAGCTCGTACAAGGCGAACCTCGACGTCAACGATCCGTTCGGCATCGGCCTCTCGTTCAACGCCGAGTACTTCAACATCGGCGCGGACTACGTCTCCATCCTCGCGGCGCGCCGCGAGTCCGACGTCCTCCTGACCGAAGGGCACGACGGCACGTGGGCCTTCAACGGTCCGTCGAACGCCACGTACGGCGTCTTCGGCGGCAACGCCACGCGCATCGGCTACGCCGGCTGGCAGGGGAACATGCAGCAGGTGGCGACGATCAACGTCGACAACGAGTTCACCGACTTCGACGAGCCGGCCGCCGAAACGGTCATCGGCTGGAAGGGCATCACCATCGCACCGAAGTTCATCCGCGATACGCTGGAGATCTCCGGCGAGTACTCGCACATCGACTACAACACCAACTGGGAGGCGTGGGGCGACACCTCCCGTCCCATCAACAATCCCCAGTACCCGGCCATGGATCTGCCGACCGGCATCCTCAGCTTCCGTGCGGCGTACGCGCCGTTCCAGGAGAAGGAAACGGACATCGCCCTCATCCGCGGCAAGTACACGCTCGCCGTCGGCAACGGCCTCGATATCTTCGGCAAGATCAAGACGATCCAGGAAACGGATCTGCGCATCAACGACGAGCAGTTCCTCCCGTACGTGGCCGGCGACTGCCCGGGCGGCGGCACGGCCTGCGCGAACGTGCAGCGCTTCTACTCGGCCGGCAACTCGACGGCGTCGATCTTCAACAATCCGCCGGTGATCACCGGTGCGAACGGCCAGGTCGGCTATCAGTGGAAGCCGTTCAACGACATCGCTGACGACGACCGCGACATGGACTACACCATGTTCCAGCTCGGCGCCGGCTACCAGATCACGCCGGTCATCCATGGCTCGCTGACGTTCGAGCACTACGACGTCGACCTGCAGGACGGCAACAGCGCGTTCCAGGCGTACAACCTTCACGAGCTGGCCTCCGGTCAGCACGAGAAGACGAAGCTCATCGCGCTGCTCCGCTTCCCCATCGGCGGCGCGGAGGCAGGCTTCAACTACGAGTACGCGTTCGGCGAGTTCGCGCCCGACTTCGGCGGCGGCTTCGTGCCGCAGGTTGCCGACGCCGACACCGCCCGCTCCGTCGGCGTCCGCGTCGGCTCGCTCGGCTTCCGCAACCGCTTCACCGGTTGGAACAGCCTCGAGACCCGCGAGTTCGATCAGCATCACCTGAAGGCGTATTTCAAGGTACGGTTCTAGTTCACGAGGAGGAGCGGAGCGCTGCACGCGCTCCGCTCCGTTTCACGGTTTTTGGTTTTCGGTTTTTGGTTTTCGGTTCCCCACCGACAACCGACAACCAAAAACCAACAACCAAGACCCAAAGGACATCATGCTCAAACAGCTCCTCCTCACGACCCTCCTCACCACGCCGCTGTTCGCGGCGGAGCCGCTCTTCACGCTCACCGATCCCCGCGGCGACGACTACGGCAACGGCAAGCTGCAGTACCCGATGAGCGCCGACTACGCGCGTGGCGATCTCGATCTCGTCAAGTTCGCGGCGCGGCGCACCGACGGCGGCACGACGTTCGAGGCGACGTTTGCCCGGCCGGTCCGCCGTCCGGACGGCCGCACCGTCGACGCCATCGGCACCTCCCTCGACGAGATGGCGCGCCTCGGCTTCTTCACGTTCAACCTCGACGTCTACATCGACACCGACGGCCAGCCCGACTCCGGGTCGACGACGTCGCTGCCGGGACGCCGCGTGCTGGTCGATCCGTCCACGGCGTGGGAGAAGGCGATCTCGCTGACGCCGCAGCCCGAGCTCGCGCGCGATGAGCTGAAGCGCATCGTCATCCGCGAAGAGCGCCGCGCGGAGCAGGAGGAAGGGAAGAAGGGGATCGTCACGGAAGAGGAGCGCACGCAGCTCACGCGCGGCGTCGACGAGTACGTCTTCTTTCCCACGCGCGTCCGCGTCCTCGGCAACCGCGTCGAGTTCTTCGTCCCCGACTCTTTCCTCGGGCTGGAAGGCGCGAAGCCGTCGTGGAGCTACGTCGTCGCCGTCAGCGGCGCCGACGTCGTTCAACGCCTCGACAAGAGCAACGTCATCATGCGCCGCGGCAACACCACCGAAGCGCTGATGATCCTCCCGGTCGGCACCGGCCGCCCCACCGACCGCTTCGGCGGCGCCCTCGAGAACGACAACTACCTGCCGCCCATCATCGACGCGATCGTTCCCGCCGGCAGCGACCAGAAAACGGTGCTGTCTTCGTACGACGCCGATGCCGACAAGCCCGCGGTGCTGAAAGGCGTGAAGCCGTAGGCAATTGGACCTGCACGACGTCCTATCCGTCGCATAGGTCCCTTTCGTCCCATTCGTCCTATCGTTCCCCCGCTGCAACCCTCCTGTTACAGGACTTCTGTACGGAAACGGAAACTGCGCTGCGTCCCTAGAATCGCGCGCACATGTTTCCGAAAGTAGTGTTGTCGCTATTCCTTGCCGTCCTTTCCTCCACCAACCTCTTCGCCTCCTTCGCTGCCACGGATCTCTTCCTCCCCGCGGCGGGCCGCGTCCGCGGCGCCGGGGGGAGTGAGTTCTACACGACCGTCTGGGTCTCGAACCCCGGCACCGAGCGCGCGGATGTCCAGCTCACGTTCCTGCCGGCTTCGGGCTCCGGCGTCGCGCCGATCACCGTGACGGAGTCGCTGCAGGCGGGGCAGACGAAGACGTACGACAACATGGCCGAGGAGCTGTTCGGTGTGCCGAACCTGCTGGGAGCGTTGCGGATGCGCTCGACGCGGCCCGTCGTCGCCTCGGCGCGCGTGTTCAACCGCAGCGCGGGAGCGACGGAAGCGCAGAGCCAGGGCGTCGTGTTTGCGGCCGTTCCCGCCGACTTCGCGATCGGCAATGGTGAGTGGGCGATGCTGCAGGGGCTGACGCAGAACGCTGATTATCGCTACAACTTCTTCTTCGTCGAGGTCACGGGGCGCGCCGCGCGCGTCGCTGTGGAACTGCTCGACGCGTCAGGCGCCGTCGTCGCGGCGAAGCCATACGGCGTCGGCGCGTACGAACAGCTGCTCGTCAACGTGAGCGACCTTTCGACGGCCATGATCAGCGGCGGCCAGTTGCGCGCGCGTGTGATGGAAGGGGAGGGGCGCGTGCTCTTCGCCGGCTCGCTCGTCGCGAACGGCAGCCAGGACTCCACCGGCTTCGAGATGAGCTTCCGCGCGGAGCTGCTCGCCGCCAACGGCGGCGCCGGCGTGCGCTCGCTGAACGGCCTCGCCGGTGACGTGCAACTCCAGGCCGGCAACAACGTGGCGATCGTGCCGAACGGCAACACGCTGACGATCCATGCCGAGGGGACGCCGGGACCGGCGGGACCGGAAGGTCCGGCAGGGGTGACCGGGCCCGCCGGTGCGACCGGCGCCACGGGCGCGGCGGGCCCGACCGGCCCGACGGGAGCCACGGGTGTCACCGGTCCGACCGGTGTCACCGGAGCCACGGGAGCCACCGGCGTCACGGGCGCCACAGGACCCGCGGGAGCAACGGGCGCCACGGGTCCGATCGGAGTCACGGGCGCGACAGGATCGACAGGGGCCACGGGGCTCACCGGCGCGACCGGACAGACCGGCAGCACCGGCGCCACCGGAGCGACCGGCCTCACGGGTGCGACGGGCGTCACAGGTCTCACCGGTCCCACCGGAGCCACGGGCGACATCGGTCCGCAAGGCGCGACCGGCGCTACGGGCACCACAGGTCCACAGGGACTCGTCGGTCCCACCGGAGCCACGGGCGACATCGGTCCGCAGGGCGTGACGGGAGCTACCGGAGCCACCGGCGCGACCGGCATCCAGGGACTCGCCGGTCCGACTGGCGCGACGGGGGATCCCGGTCCGCAGGGTCCAACCGGAGCGACCGGTGCTACCGGCATCCAGGGGCTCATCGGCCCGACTGGCGCGACGGGCGATGCCGGTCCCCAAGGCATGCCCGGACCCACGGGAGCGACCGGAGCCACCGGTGCGACCGGAAGTACAGGAGCAACCGGATTGACCGGTCCGGCGGGTGCCACGGGCGCGACCGGAACGACCGGAGCCACCGGTGCGACCGGGAGTACGGGGCCAACCGGATTGACCGGTCCGGCCGGAGCCACGGGTGCCACCGGAGCCACGGGCCCGCAAGGCGTTCAGGGACCGCAAGGTCCACAGGGACCGGCGGGGGCGCTCGGCGTCTATGGCGACGGCTCCGGCGGTTTTCGCGTGATCAACACCACGCTGGACCTCAACAACGCCGTGGCCTTCGACAGTCTCGGCGCCGCACGCACGCTGCAGTTCACCAACTTCGCGGTCAACGGCACCCTCTACGTTCCGAGCGGCACGATCATTCGCGCGACCGGCGACGTGACGATCACCGGAACCATTTTCGTGCTGCCGTCCACGCCGGCTCCCGGCACCGCGCTCCAGGGCCTCTCCGCGGTTCCGGCGCGCACCGCTCAGGGAGGCGTTCCCGTCTCGAAGATGCAGGCGACGCTGCTCCGCCCCGCCATCGTCAGCGGCGGCTCCGGCTGGTCGATCCCCGGCGGCGGAGGCGGCGAAGGTGGCGGCGGCCTGGCCATCTACGCCGCCGGCACGATCACCATCCAGAGTGGTGGACTGATCCGCGCCTCCGGCGGTGATGGCGTCGCCGGTTCCGCCGGCGCAAGCAACATCGGCGGCGCGGGCGGCGGCGCCGGTGGCCTGATCCTCCTGGCCAGCAAGACGGGCATCGCGAATGGCGGCACCCTTCGCGCCAACGGCGGCAACGGTGCCGCGGGCTTCCGCAGCGCCACCAGCACGGTCACCGTCGGTGGCGGCGGTGGTGGCGGCGGCGGCGTCATCGTGCTGCTGGCACCGTCGATCACGACCGGCGCGATGGAGACGAACGGCGGCGGCACCGGCGCCTCGGTCACCGGCACCGCCACCGTCAACCTCGGTTACGGCGGCGGCGCCCTCGGCGGCGAGGGCGGTGACGGCCACTCCATCAATGGCCCCGCCACCGCGGGCGCGGCGGGGTGGCAGATCGCCATCACCATGAGCAACCCGGAAAACCTGCTGGTAGGCAGGTAGCGCGCAATAGGACCAATAGGACTTATAGGACTTATAGGACCAATAGGACAAATGGCTCCGCTGACCGGAGGCCTATTCGTCCTATCTGTCCTATACGTCCTATGACTGCGCCCTACCGCAGCCGCCACACGCCCGTGCTGCGCGGCGGCATCCCCACATTCCACGAGTTGTTGCCGCCGCTGACGTTCACGCCGCTGTCGACCAGCACCGCATCCAGCCCCGCGGCGGAGACGCTCAGCGGCCCGGCGGTGATGAACGAATCGCCGACGTTGTGCAGCACCAGCACGGTCTCGCTTTCGGTGCGGCGGAGGAACGCCAGCACCTGGCCGCTCGTCGAGTCGAGCATCTCCAGCGATCCCTTCTTCAGCGCGACCGAGGCATTGCGCGCGCGGATCAGGTTCCGGTAGCGCGAGAGCAGCGAGTTCGGGTCGCCGGTCTGCGAGGCCACGTTCGCTGACGCGGCACCGGAAGCGTACTGGAACCAGGGGGAGCCGGTCGTGAAGCCGCCCTGCGGCGTCCACGGCATCGGCGTGCGCTTCGACTCGTCGCCGCCCGTCGGTCCGTTGAGCAGCCCCACCTCTTCGCCGTAGTAGAGGAACGGCGCCCCGGGAAGCGTCAGCAGCACCGAGGCGGCGCTGCGGAGCTTCGCCTGATTGTTGCCGAGCTCCGACCCCAGCCGGCGCTGGTCGTGGTTCGTCAGGAACGGTGCGTCGAGGACGCCCTCCGGATAGGTGCGCAGCATTTCGCGCAGTTTCAGCGCGATCGGCGTCGCGCTGCCGCTGTTGATTCCCTGCAGCATCGCCGTCGCCAGCGGGAAGTTGAAGTTCATCGGCATCTCGTCGCCGCCTTTGATGGTCGACGTCGAGCCGTAGTACGTGGCGATGATCGGCGTGTCGGTCCAGTTCTCCGCGACGAGCAGAGCGTCCGGCTTCGTCTCGCGGACGGCTCGCGCGAGATCCTTCAGCGCCGCGTGCGTGTCCGCCGTATCCGATTGTCCGGCGCCACCGCTGGTCTCGACGAGGTAACGCGTCGCGTCGAGGCGATAGCCGTCGACGCCGCGCTCGAGCCAGTGCCGCGCGATGCGCAGCATCTCCGCTTTCGCTTCCGCGTTGCGCCAGTTCACGTCGGGCATGCCGCCCCAGAAAACGCCGTAGTACCAGGCGCCATTGCGCTCGTGCCACGTCTGCCCGCCGCCCCACGGCTGCGCCCACTCGATGCGCGCCGGGCTCCACACGTACCAATCGCGATTCGGTGAGGTCGGCGACGACGACGCTTCGAGGAACCACGGGTGCTGGCTGCTCGTGTGGTTGACGACGAAGTCGACGATGACGCGGATGCCGCGGCGGTGCGCTTCCTCGAGGAGGCGCTGGAAGTCTTCGTTCGTTCCGTAATCCTGTTCGATGGTCTCGTAGTCGACGGTGTCGTAGCCGTGATAGCTCGGCGACTGGAAGACCGGCATCAGCCAGAGCGCGTCGACGCCGAGGTCGGTGGTGGTGGCGGGGTTGCCGTCGTTGAGGTAGTCGAGCTTCGCGATCAGCCCGTTGATGTCGCCGACGCCGTTCCCGTTCGAGTCGTAGAAACTGCGGACGAAGACCTCGTAGAACACCGCGCCCTTCGCCCAGTCGTGCTGCCACTGCACCGGCCCCCGCTGCACGGGAGTCGAAGGCACCGCGCGCCGCCGCGAGGCAAACGCATTCGGAGACGTACTGCACGAAAGCACCAGAAGAAGACTGACCGCCAGAAGCGAAAGGGAACGCCGTGTCATGGCGATATTCTAATGCGGACATATGGCCCAAAGCCTCGCGCTCGCCGTCCCATTCGTCCTATTTGTCCTATAGGTCCCATTGCCCCCACGCAGCCAACAGGTCGCCCATCTGCCCCCACGCAGCCCAAAGGAGTCGCCATGATCGAAAACCAGACCGCCATCGTCACCGGTGCCAGCCGCGGCCTCGGGCGCCACGTTGCGCTGCGCCTCGCGCAGGAGCGCGTCCGCGTCGCCGTGGCCGCACGCACCTTCGACGAGGTCACGCGCGTCGCGGAGGAGATTCGCGCCGCAGGCGGTGAAGCGCTGCCGCTCGTCATCGACGTCGCCAGCTGGAGCTCCGTCGAGCAGGGCGTGGCCACGGTGCGCCAGCAATTCGGCAAGATCGACATCCTCGTCAACAACGCCGGCGTCGGCTGGTACAAACCGTTCACCGAGCACACGATCGAGGAGCTCGACCGCACGATCGACGTCAACCTCAAAGGGACGCTGTACATGACGAAAGCCGTGCTGCCGGACATGCAGGCCGCGCACTACGGACAGATCGTCAACGTCGCGTCCGATCTCGGGCGCCGCGTCATCCCCGGCATGGCCGCCTACGTCGCCAGCAAGTTCGGCGTCCTCGGTTTCGCCGGCTCCATCCTGCGCGAGGTGAAGGGGAGCGGCGTCAAGGTCACGACGCTCACCCCCGGCATCATCGACACCTTCTTCGGCGGCGCCGTCGAAGGAACGAAAGAAGAGACGTGGTCACTCCGCCCCGAGTTCGTGGCCGGCATGATCGTCGACATGCTGAAGCTGCCGAAGCACTGGGTCGTCGATGAACTGGCCATCCACGCGATGGGCCAGGAGTTTTGACGAATAGGACCAATAAGACAGATGCGACCTATAGGACAGATGAGGTTTGTCCCATCCGTCCGATAGGTCCCATTCGTCCCATCGGTTCCTACCCATGCCCCTCTTCCGCGCCCGGAGGCGCCGCCCCATACACGTGCCGGTCGTGCACGACCAGATCGAACGGCTTCAGCTCCGGGTTGGGCGGATAGCCGCGATGCACGGCCTGGCACTCGTAGCAGACGATCACGTTCTTCACGATGCGCCACAGCACGTAATCGAGGATCGTCACCGCCACGAGTGAGATGAAGTACGTGAACGGCGCGAGGATCGAGCCGATCACCACCAGAGCGATGCCCGTGCGCCGGTTGAAGTCCTTCTGGAAGTAGAGCTCCGCGTGACCGCAGGCGGCGCAGTGGGTGATGACCGTCTCGGGTGGGGGAGCGGCGACGCTGTTCGCCTGGCCGCATTGTTCGCAAGGGAGCGGCGGCTCGCCCGCCTGGCGGACGAGCCGTGCCTCGCATTGCGTACAGAGGAAGTTGACGGTGGTCATGAGGGACAAGCCGGAAGCCTGTCCCCCATCTTACTTCGCGCGCTCGATGTAGCGGTTGTCGGTCGGGTCGACGATGATCTCTTCGCCCTCGGTGATGAACGGCGGGATGAGGACCGTGACGCCGTTCTCGAGCGTGGCCGGCTTGTACGACGCCGACGCCGTGCCGCCCTTGATCAGCGGCTGCGTCTCGACGATCTTCACCTTCATCGTCTTCGGCAACTCGACGCCGATCGGCTTCGTCTCGTGGAACTGCACCTGGATCTTCAGGCCCGGCGCGAGCCACGCCGTCGCATCCCCGAGATCATCTTCGCTGATCTCGATCTGCTCGTAGTTCTCGGTGTTCATGAAGTGGTGCGCGCTGCCGTCCGAGTAGAGGTACTCCATCTCGTGCTGGGAGATGTACGCCTGCTCGATTTCGTCGTTCGAGCGGAAGCGGTGCTCGAACTGGTTGCCCGTGCGGAGGTTGCGCAGCTTCGCCTGCACCATGGCGCGGAGGTTTCCCGGCGTGTGGTGGCGGAAGTCCATCACCTTGCAGAGGTCGCCCTCGAAGAGAATCACGATTCCTTTGCGGATGTCATTGGCCTGCATGTGTATCCTTTCGGTTCTTGCGTTTTCCGTTTTCCGCTTCCCGCTCTCCAGCACGAGGGAGAACGGACAACGGAAAACGGACAACGTTCCTGATGAAAAAGCCGCGGCATTCTAGCCGTTGAGGGGAGAAAGCGAAAACGTGAAGATCCGAACCCTGCTCGCCGCCGCCGCAATCGTGGGGATCGCAGCCTGTCAGCCCCAGGTCGAACGGCAAGCGCAAACCACGGCCTCGACAGGTGAAATTCCGGTGGGCGTCTATGGTGCCCTCTCCGGCGATCAAGCCGCGTTCGGTACCTCGACCGTGGCTGGTGTCCGCCTCGCCGCCGAGGAGATCAACGCCGCAGGCGGCCTCCTCGGGCGCAAGATCCGGCTCGTGGTCGAGGACGATCAGGGGCGCGCCGAAGAAGCCGCCTCCGTCGTGACGAAGCTCATCACCAGCAATCAGGTCGTTGCCCTCATCGGCGAGAACTCCTCCAACCAGTCGCTCGCCGCCGCGCCGATCGCCCAGCAGAACGGCGTGCCGATGATCTCCCCCTCGTCGACGAACCCCGCGGTGACGCAGAAAGGGGAGTACATCTTCCGCGTCTGCTTCACCGACCCCTACCAGGGGAAGGCGCTCGCCGCGTTCGTGCGCAACAACCTTAAAGCGGGGACTGCGGGCATCCTCCTCGACAAGAAGAACGACTACTCCGTTGGCCTGGCGGAGTTCTTCCGCAAGGAGTTCGAAGCGGCGGGCGGCAAGATCGTCGCGCAGCAGAGCTACAGCGGCGGCGACACCGAGTTCCGTCCGCAGCTCACGACGATCCGGGCCGCGTCGCCGGAGATCGTCTTCATCCCCGGCTTCTACACCGACGTCGGCCAGATCGCCATCCAGGCCCGCGACCTCGGCATCACCGTGCCGCTCGTCGGCGGCGACGGCTGGGACTCGCCGAGCGTCATCGAGATCGGCGGCAAGTCGATCGAGAACTCCTACTTCTCCGACCACTACTTCGTCGGGGAGACCCGTCCCGCCGTGCAGAACTTCGTCGCCAAGATCAAGCAGCGCACCGGAAAGAACCCCGAGGCGACGGCGGCGCTGGGCTACGACGCGCTGATGATCTTCGCCGACGCCGTACGGCGTGCGGGGTCGGTGGATCGCAAAGCGGTGCGCGACCAGATCGCGCAGACACGCGACTACGAGGGCGTCTCCGGCACCATCACCATGGGCCCGGATCGCGACCCGATCAAGCCGGTGGCCATGATCAAGATCGAAAACGGCCAGATGAACTTCGCGGGCTGGGTGAAACCGTAAGCTCGACTGATCGGACCCCCGCCCGATCCAGCATGGGCGGGGGTCCGATTCGTCCTATCGGACGCTCTTGTCGCACAAGATGAAAGTCGAGCCGGTTTTCGCGCCTACCGCTTTCCCAGCGCCTTGATCCGCCGTTCCGCCAGCACGTACGTGGACCCCTTGTCGCCGGCCACTGCCGGCTTTTCCACCTTCTTGTAAGCAGCCAGCGCGGCCTCGGTGGCGCCGTAGTTCTCGGCGATCCGTCCCAGGACGTACCAGTCGCTGGGGGAGGGCTCGTCGCGGCCGGCGTCGTCCATCGACTTGAGCAGCGCCGCGCGTGCTTCGAGCGTCTTGCCGGTCTCCGCGTAGATCGAGGCCAGCGTGTGCAGGCCCGCCGCGCCGGAGCGGGCGTGACCCGCATCTTCCAGAGCGCGCTCCAGGTTCGTGCCGCTGAGCAGTGCGTTCCACGCGATGTTGTTGTAATCGCCGTCGTTCGGCGTCATTTCGTCGATGATCTGGCGGTAGACCTTCTCGCTCTCCGCGTAGTTCCCCTGATGCATCGCAGTCGAGGCGAGCGCGCGGAGCGCCGCCTCGTCCTTCGGCAGCCGCGCGAGGCGCTCGTTCGCGAGCTTCGCCGCATCGTCGAGACGCCCGAGCTGCGCCAGCATCATGATGACGGTGTCGAACGCCGCGTCGGATTGCGGCAGCGCCGCGTAAAGCCGCTGCGCGACCGTCAGTGCGTCATTCCAGCGCTTCGCGCTCACATACGCCGTCGCGAGCGCCTGATCGAGCCGCTGCTGCCGTTCGCCCGTGGCCGTCTGCCGGGCAACGGTGAGAATCGGGATGGAGCGGACGCCGCTGTCTTCGTCCAGCATCAGCGTCGCTGCCGCCACGCGCATCTCGTCTTCGGTCGCGGTTTGTGTCGCCTTCGCCCACACCTTCGTGAACGGCATCCCGGCGAGGGGATCGTCGCCGCCGGCCGACGCGAAGTCCTCGCGGGCCCAGTTCAGCCACTGTCGCGCCGCTTCGGGCCGTTTTGCATCGAGCAGGCGAAGCACCGTCATGCCGAGCGTCGCCGGCTCGTCGGTCGACCCGCTCACGCGCCACACCCCAGCCTCGCGCACGACGAACATTGCCTCCTGTTCGCCCTTGGTCGCCTGCACCGTGGAGCGGACGCGCACCCGGTAGCCGGTGTCGTCATCCCCTTCCTGCTGCGCCGTGAAGCTCGCCACGCCGATGTCGACATAGAAGCCCGGCGGGAAACCCTGCGCGCGCGCCGCCCCGAGCAGCATCCGGTACGCGGCGCGATGCTGAGCCTTCACCGCTTCCCGGGCGAGCTGCGGCTGCAGGTCCGCGTGGTAGTGCTCCTTCATGTCGATGCCGAGGAGGCCGTCACGCACGACTTTCCTGATGTAGCTCTTCGCGTCGGCCTCGGACCAGTCGAGCTCTTCGTACCGGCGTGACTTGCGCAGGACGTCGAGATATGCACGCTGCTCCAGCGCCGGCGTATCTTTCGTCGCCTCGTCGAGGAGATCCGCGCTGCGCGTGTAAAGGCGCAGGGCGAGGAGGATCGGGCTGGCGTCGGCGAGCAGCTTCTTGCGCGCGGCGTGGTCGCGCGTGCCGGCGATGCGCAGCGCCGCCTCCGTGCTTTCCGTCGCCGCGGCGACGATGACGAGCGCGAGGTCGCGCTCCTGAGCATTTTCGAGCGTCTTCGCGAATTCCTTCAGCTCGTCGAACCGCTTCGCCCGCGCGAGCGCCACGAGCAGATCGTGCTCGGCACCCGACTGCTTGTCCTTCGCGATCGTTTCGCGATACTCCGTGATCGCGGCGTCGAGCTCCGCGTTCCTGCCGAAAGGCACTCCGTCATCGCCGTACGTCAGCAGCTTCGCCAGGTTGCGCCGCGTGTAGATGTCGTCGGCGTCGAGCTCCTTCGCTTTGCGGTACGCGGCGATCATTCCCTTGCGGTCGAAGCCCTGGCGGAACGGGCGTCCGAGCACGTCGTGCTGCAAGATGTAGCCCTGCGTGCGATAGGCGCCGGCATAGCCCGGCTCGAGGGCGATGGCGCGCTTGATCTGCTCGCGCGCCGCTTCGCCCATGCCGCCGATGAGCAGCGCCTCGGCGATGTCCGCCTGATGGCGCGCTTCCTTCGGATGCAGCGCCGCCATCTTACGGAACTCCGCGAGCGCGCCGGCCACGTCGCCCGCATTCAGCTTCGCGCGGCCGATCTCGTCGAAGCCGATCATGAGCGCCGGCTGGGCCTGGATCTCCGCGACCGCTTTGCGCATCGCGGTGAACTCCGCCGCGTTGAGGCGCCGCTTGCCGCTGTCGAAGCGGAACGTCGCCACGACGCTGCCGTCCGGCTGCAGCGCGAGCTCGCGTGAAAGCGTCGCGCTGCCCACCGGCGTCGTCTCGTTCTGCGGCAGCGTGCGCGCGACGAAGCCCGCCGGCGCTGCGATCTGATAGCGCCACTCCTTCACGTACGGCCGCGTGAAGACGAAGTCGTTCGTGCGTGGGCGGTGGTCTTCGTCTTCCTCTTCGTCGTCCTCGTAGTTGCGCAGCGGCCACGGAAGCGTCTCCAGGAGCCCCGAGGTGAAGACCGCCACGACCGCATCGCCGCCCGCGGTCATGCCGCGCGTCGCCTCCGACACACCCAGCTCGAGGCGGAACGGCTTCGCGAGATCGTGCGCGTCGCTCGCCTCGAGAGTCTTCAGCTCCTTCGCCAGGTAGTACCCCTTCGCGTATCCCTCCATCGACTCGCGGTAGCTCTTGCGATCGCTCGTGGCGTAGTCGCGGCGCATCGACGCTTCTTCGATGCCGGTCGGCTCGGTGATCTCGCGCACCGCCGCTTTCCCTTCCTCGGGCAGCGTGAAGATGCGCGTCTCGACCGTGCGGTTGGCCTTCGACTCCGAGACCGGCGTCATGACCAGGTCGGTCGTCGTGGCGCTGGCCACGAGCGCGAGACGTCCCTGGTCCATGGACGGCAGCTCGCCGGCGCGCGCGAATTCATCGGTCGGATCGACCCACAGATCGTCGCCCACCACGACGATGGCGTGATTGAACATGCCGAGGCCGGGGAGGGAGCGGGGCGTGTCGAAGTCTTCGCCGGCGCGGAGGAGCGCCACATGCGCATCGAGCCCCGCGCCGCGCAGCAGCGCGACGAGCAGCGTCGCCTTGTCCTTGCAGTCGCCATAGCGGTTCTGCAGCACCGTCTTCGGCGCGCGTGGCACGATCGACGACTCGCCGACCTCGACGCCTGCATAGCGGACGCGCTTCTGGATCCACGCGAGCGCTTTCGCCACCGCCTCGCGGCGCTCCTTCGTCCCGCCGATCGCATCGCGCACGTGCGCGTCGACAGGGGAGGCGGCGATCTGCTCGTCGACGATCTTCGCGTAACGGCGGGCGATCTCCTGCCACGACGCGCCGGTGGAGAAGGCGATGTACGGACGCTGCGCGACGTCATACGGGAGGTTCCACTCCACGTGCTCGATCGCGGCGTACGGGCCGCCCTCGAAGGTGCGGCGCTGTCCTTCGGTCTGTTCCTTCAGCTCCGTCGTGTTGACGAACTTCAGCGGCAGCGATGCCGGTGCGTCGATGACGAGCCGCGCGCGATGCACCGGGACGTAATCGCCGAAGTAGAAGAGGCTCGTCGTGCCGGCTTCGAAGAACGCCGATTTCTGTTTGTACGTGACGACCTGCTCGATGATCGAGCCGACAGCGACCGCCGGGAGCGGCGCGCGGATGACGCGGTTGTCGCTGAAGATGTCGAGCGATTCCTCCGGCGCCGGTGCTTCCGTCAGGGCGTTCGGATCGAGTTGATGGACCGTGCCGTCTTTCGTGACCACGCGCGCCTGAATGACCGGCCGTTCCTGGTACCAGGGAGCCCAGCCTGCCTCCACGGTCGACCACGATTCGATCGCGGACTCATCGACGATCCGGTAGACGTGGTGCTCCGTCGTCACCGACCGCCCCTCGGCGTCGAACGTGTGGGTGACCGCGTTGAGGAGCACGATGGCGGCGGCTTCCCCGGCGTCGATCTTCTCCGCCGCGGCGACGAGCGTCTTCGGCTCGGCGGCGAACGGCGTGCCGTCCCACGGCTCGCGGGCGAAGAGGGCGGCGGGGAAGAGGGAGGTGGCGAAAAGGCAGAGCAGGAGCACGGCGGTGATGCGGAGGAAGCGGACCATCGCGCGAGTATAAGCGACCGTGTTACGATATTTATCCAAACTAACCCAGGAGAGAAAACATGAAGGTGCGTGGCATTGCTGTGCTTGCAGTCGCGCTGTTTGCATTCCCGTTGATCGCGGCCGACAGCCCCCAGAAACCGGGCAAGTGGAAGATCTCGATGCAGACCGAGATCCCGGGCTTCCCGATCAAGATGCCGGCGGTGAATACCGAGATCTGTGTTACCGAAGAGGATCTCAAGGATCCGAACAAAGCGGTGCCGAACGACCCCAAGAGCGACTGCAAAGTCAGCGACTACAAAGTCGACGGCAACACGGTCTCCTGGACGATCGACTGCCCGAAGCAGAAGACCTCCGGCGTCGGCGAAGCCACGTACACCGACGAGAGCTTCACCGGCACCACGAAGATGAAGATGCAGGATCAGGACATGACCGTGAAGTACAGCGGCAAATGGCTGGGTACCTGCGAAAAGAAAAAGTAAGCACCACTCGCATCACGCGATGAAGAGCCGGCGAAACGCCGGCTCTTTTGTTTTGCGGCGCCTCCTCTCGCGCTGCAGTGCCGCACCCCATCACAGCCGTCCCCTTCGTCCCATCTGTCCTACCTGTCCCCTCGTGCCCCGTAGAATGCGAAGGTGTCGCCGCCCCTCTACGTCCTCTCCGGCATCGGCGGAGACGCCCGTCTTTTCAACGCGCAGCGCGCCGTCCGCGACATCCGCGTGATCGAGTGGCTGCCGCCGGCAAGCCCTGACGAACCGCTGACGCACTACGCCGCCCGCCTCGCCCGCGAACTGCGGTCCACCGCTTCATTCGACCTCGGCGGCTCCTCCTTCGGCGGCATGGTTGCGCTCGAGCTGGCGCGGCACCTGACGCCGCGGCACGTCTACCTCTTCGGAAGCTGCCGCACTCCCCAGGCCGTAGCTCCCATGCTGCGCGCGCTACGCCATCTCGCCGCCGCAATGCCGGATCGACTGCTGCACCCTCCACGGCTGCTGCAGCCACTCGTCGCGCGCTGGTTCGGCGCCACGGCGCCGGCGCACGTCGACCTCTTCGCCGGGATGCTCGCCGCCACGCCGCCATCGTTCATCCGCTGGGCCTCGCGCGCGGTCTTCTCCTGGCCCGGCGTGCCCGAGCTCCCGATGCCCATCCACCACATCCACGGCACGGGCGATCGCCTGATCCCCGTGCATCGCGTGAACCCCGACCTCGTGGTCGCAGGCGCCGGTCATCTGCTCAACCTGACCCACGCCGGCGCGGTGAACGACTTTCTCACCGTGACGGATCATGCCTAGCCGCGCGTTTCCTGCGGTCCCATAGGTCCTATCCGTCCCATGTGTCATCGCATACGCCGCTACAACACGAGATCGAACGTCACCGCACCGCCGCTGACCGTCTGCACCAGATCCGGATGCACGGCCGCCAACGGATCCGACTGCAGGTGAGGATCGCCGCTGAAGTAGAGCTGCGTCACGAGGTCGCGGTGCCCGGCCGCACGGACGATGAAGTGAATGTGCGCCGGACGCACCGAACGGCCGATGCCATAGGGGGCAGGACGAACGGTGCGGAACTCGTACGAGCCGTCAGCGCGTGTGCGCACACGCGCCCGAAGGAACGTGGCGCCGTCGCCATAATCCGCGTCGTACTTCCCATGCTCGTCCGCCTGCCAGACCTCCAGCAGCGCACCCGCCAGCGGCGCGCACGGCGCGCCGCCACGCACGACCCCGCGCACGACGAGCGGCTCACCACCGGGCCCGCGACGCAGATCCGCCGTCTCCGGCGCATCGGGCCGCCAGTACGGCCCCTGAATGGCACGCGAAGTCCGCGCGCAGTCCGCAGCCGCCAGACCGCGCCCGGCGGCCAGCACGGACGCCGCCACCCCGAGCAACAGCCGCCGCGTCACCGGAAACGCATCGAGATACCGTTCGCGCAAGGTCTCCTCCACTGGTGAACAACGTACGTCCGCGGCCGTGTGAAAGAAATGACGAAACGGTGGAGGATGGGGAACGGGGACACTGGGTAGAGGGCGCCATTGGCGGCAGGACCTGGGGGCGGGGTTTGCGAGACACTTGGCAAAATTGGCGAAACGCGCCGCCGCTTTACACTTTTGCGTCCTACCGTTCCCTCTCCCGTTCTACACCGGGCTATTGCAACGGCACCGTCAGCGACCCCTCGGCCGGCTGGTTCAAACCCTTCACACCCAGGCTCTTCGAGGCGACGACCGGGAAGCCGCTGATCACGCTCGTTGCGTCGATGCTCGCGGAGAAGGAGGCCACTTCACCTTTCGGCGTGGCGAGAAACAGCACCGCCTCGATGCCGGGCTCCACCTTGCGGGCGAGCACGACGACATAGCTATCGAGCCCGTCGGCCCGTAGCCTGGCGGCGATCGCCTCGCGATTGCGGCCGAGCTCGCGCATCACGCAGAGCTGCCGCTCGCGCCAGTCGGTGACCGATGTGCACGAGGCCACCGGATCACCACTCTCCAGCAGAAGCGTCCCTTCGGTGGCGGCGGCCGTGAAACTGGGCATCAGGCGCGTTGCGCCGGCGATGACCTCCTGCGGGGCGAGGACACGATGGAGGATTTTTGCCGGCTCTTCGGCGACAAGCGGGGTCGTGGCGGCGACGAGCGCGAGGACGGCGAGGGCTGATCTCATATCTCGTTTACGACCGAGCCGCCATGCCGGTTACGTCCACGCTTCGCGGCCGGTGCGTCCCTTGCCGGGGTGCGTGGGTTCGTGCGGCGATCGATGTCCGGCAGCGAGGCGCTCCGCGAAACTCGGCGAACCAAACTGCTTCCACCAGTCCTGTAGCTCATCCAGCCAAGACTTTTCGCAATCGTCGTCTTCTTTGCAGTTGCATTCAACACCCTTGTGGATGTTGAACTGGACCTCTGACATCAGCAGGTGCTGCGGGCGGTAAGAGCGTGGTGTGATGCGACAACTCGAGGAGTCATCGTCTCACGTTGCCGATGGTTCCGCTTCCCTTGACTAGAGGAGCAGCTTCACGCCTCCGCAATCCACATTTGATCAAAGCCTTCAACGCTTCTTCGAACTCCATCACGTGCACGTCACTGGGCGAACCAGAGATGATGTAGGCGTCGCCGAGGTCAACACCGTCATCAAGTGCATTTCCAAAACGTATCCCAGTGGCATACGAAGTTGCATCCTGAAAATACACCTGCTGCTCATCGCCTTCACTGAGATCGCGACCGATGAAAACATATGGTTGGAGCATCGGGACAAGTGTCAAGTCGTCGAGGTAGGTAACCTGATAGTAGATCTCTCCTTCGCGCAATTCGCCCGTTGCGAACAGACTCGTCGTATCTCAGATCCCCAATTTCGAAGGTCACCATCACGCGATCCCCGCGCCGTCGTCGCACAGGCTTGGATTCAGCATACACGGATTGATGAAGAGCGGCGGCAACCCCGGAATCACCGGCTTCGGCGTCGGCAAACTCGGCGTTGGCCGAGAGTGGGATTCGGCCAGGAGGTTGAGCTCGGGGGTGTAGACGTGGTGGCGGGTGTAGTCGCTCGTCGACGTCACCGTCGTGGTGTACGCGATGCGCTGGAAGGGGGAGCGGCGGGCGAGCGGCTCCGGAGGCGTCAGCGTCGGGACGCGGGTCACGTTGGGAGACGGGGCGCGCAGCTCGGGGCCGCGGCTGATGGTGAGGACATCCGTGCGCGTGAGGTTGTTGTACGTGGCGGTGATGAGCGCTCCGCGGTCGAACGCCTGCGAAGGCGGCGGTGCGGTGGTGATGGTGAACGTCGCTGAGGTTTGGCCGGCTGGGATGGTGACGGACGCCGGCACCGTGGCAATGCCGTTGTGGCGGCTGCGGCCGAGGAGGATCTCGGCGCCTCGCACCGGCGCGGGAGCGCTGAGCGCCACCGCGAGCCGGGGCAGCTTCGCATGCCATAGGTAGATCAGGCGCGAGATCGTCAGGTTGCTATATGAAGAAGTCGATCGATGCGAGAAGGCGGGAAACGCTGAAAAGGATCATTGCGCCGATCGCTGTCAGCGTGTGCAACCAGACGGCCGGCACCATGCCTCGAAGGTCGCGCACGTGGAGCAGCACCGTCCCCGCGAACGCCGCGAGTAGAAGACTCGAGCACGTGATCAACGCCGGGAGCTGGATCCCTTTGCGCAAGTACTCGCGGCCGTTCTTCGTAAACTGGTGATCCGTTGTGAGAAGAAGCGGCTTCATGATGAGGCCGTGCAGTTCTACGCCTTCCTGTCTGGCGAAACGACGTAGCGAGACCTCTTCCCACGCAGCTCCGGCACATGCGAGAAGCGTCACTACGAGCAGGGAACCCCAGACTGCCGGAGACCGGCGTGCCTCCGGTTTTTCGGGCTCGCCTCTGATCAGCGCAATGGCAGTGCCGAGAAGAGTCACACTAAAAAAGGCCCCGATTCCTGCCGTCATCTCTTCTCCCCTCCGGCCGCACCAGGCGGCGTAGATCTTGAGCCGCCGCACTGCTCTGCGATGGTGACTGACGCCGGCGCCGTGGCGATGCCGTTCTGCCGCGTGCCGCTGAGGAGGATCTCGGCTCCTCCCACCGGTGCCGCACCACTGAGCGTCACCGTGCCGGTCGCGTCTTCACCGGCGTAGACGAAGTCGACGTCGACGCTGTCGAGCGTGACGGTCTGCGACGCGGGCACGACGGTCAGTTGCTGCCGTTGCACGGTTTCCGTTGTACGCCGCACGGATCGTGACGTCAAACGGCTGCACGACAGCCTCGGTGTCGATGGAGAAGGTGCCGCTGGTGTCGCCCTCGTTGGTCATGGGCTGCCGTACTAGGGTTTGTCGCCGAACGTGATCTCGACCGCCTTACGTGATCACGATTGTTCCGTGAAGCGTTCGGCACGGACTCTCGAGAAGTGAGCAAGCAGGATGAGGACGAGCGCGGTTCCGAGTCCGACCAGGACCCCACCTAGCCGCAGTGGATACGCGATGCTGATCAGAATGTATTCGACACCGAGCCCGCGGAAGGCGTTGCCGACACGTGAGATGCCTTCTGGCCGTAGCAGTTCACCGACGAAGTATGCCGATATGGAGGCTACGTGGCCAGCGGCACTCGCGTATGCAGCCAAGCGCGGACCATGTGCCGCCGTCCACTTTCTGCAGACGGCGGCGACAATGATGACGAGTACAGCGCCATAACCAACCAACACTGGCATTGCCAGTGTTCGAGCGCCGGTCCGAAAGACGAACGACACAATGATGAAGATGACGATCGCGATCGCAAATGGCAGGAATCTCACGCGCACCCTGTTCACCTCCGCGCCGCGCGCCACTCGCGCCGGTCAGCATAGCGACTTCGCGTGGTCTCCCAAACATGCTCGCCAACTCCGCTAATGTGGTAACGCTCCCTGATTTAAAGCGAAAGGGAGACGCCATTCTCCGAAGTCGATGTCGTACTCGCGGCACGAAGACCGGGCTGACTCTCATTCTTGCTGCTCCACCTTCCTGCGTCGCAGCGAACACGCCAACAACTGATCAAGTGCGTGCTCGTAATCGAAAACGTGCCCAAGTTCGTTCTTCGATCCGGTCTGAAAGAGTGCGTGGTCGCCGTCACCTTCACCACCGTACTCAACGCCTCGTTTGAACGACAGGATGTCTTGGAAGTAGACCTGATCCGAATCACCCGGTTCGAGGTTCTCGCCGATGTAGACGACCGTATCCATCACGGGGATCAGCATGTCCTCATCGGCGAACGAAACGAAAAAGTAGATTGCCCCTTCGTTTAAGTCGTCCACCGAGATCGGCTCGGCGTGAGTCTTAAGCTCTCGTGCTTCAAATCGCATCGTCATGCGCTCCCGCCCGGACCGTAGCACAACGATGGATTCATCATGCACGGATTGAAGATCGGTACGAAGCCGGGTATCACCGGCTCCGGCACAGGCAGTGGCACTGGAGGCGGAACCGGCGGCATGAACGGCGGAAGCGGACGCACCGGTGGTGCTGGGTCGGGCAGCAAGTCTTTAACCCAATCCTTGAGTTTGTCCCAGCAGTCCGGCTCCTTACACGAGCAACTCATCGGACCGTCCATCCACCCTCTCACGGTCATTCCATTCTTCGCTCGGACGACACGAAAAGTGCGTGACACCATACAACTCTCCATGCCGTACTTACAGCGTGCTATGCACTGCTGCTCTTCCTGCGGGTTGCACTTCCGCCAGGCCTGATCCTTTGGTTTGACAGGCTTGATCAAACCAAACGGATCGGACCACCGGACGGGGTTCGCGTCGACGTACGCGTAAAGGTTGCCTCCTGCCGCGAGCCCTATCGGATCCGCCTGCGTATACCGCCCCCACCCGTCCCGGTACCACCTAAACACGTTGTAGGACAGTTCTCCGCCCACCGGCCGTTCCTGGCCGGGGAAGCGGAGGGGTTGGTGTTTGGCGATGCCGGTGCGGTGCGTGTGGATGGAGCCGTAGGGTTCGTGCTCATAAAGGAGGATTGCCAAGATGTGGACGAAGCGCTGGTACTCCCGACTTGATGGCTCGTCAGTATCGAGTAGGAACGCGGCGAACGCCTCATCTGCCGGTCGTGCATGGTAGCCCCATATCGGTACGGACGATGCTGTACGGCTCCCCTTCAATCGGGTGTCTCTGATTACTGCGGGCCGCGGCGCGACACGAACTCGAGATGGCAATCAATATTTGTCGCGGATAGGAACACACGGCCAAACGTTTCGTTATTAATCATAACTCCACCGTCCGGGAACTTTTCTGCATACCAGTCTGCGGTCTGTTCACCGTTCGTCTCCAGCGCAATGAACTCGATAGTCCCAGCTTCGCCAAGGTATCGCACGTGATCACCTGGCAGCATCGCTTCGCCCGACAGATAAGTGAACGTTTTCACCACAGCCCTCCCCCTGCCGCCGGCGTGATCGGAACCGTTCCTGGCGGAGGCGGGCTCGCACCGAATCCTCCTCGGTTGTCGTTGATCGGATGCCAGAAACATACGCATCCAGCCTGCGGCGGACTTTGGTGCATTTCGTATAAGTGCCAATGGGGTGGCGGCACACCGCGATGAGGCGGCGACGCCGGGTTCGTGTCTTCTCGAAAGGCTCGAGTGCCCACGGGTGGGATGCAGGGGCGACATTTGGAAGCTTTAGTGCATTGATCGCAGTGGCGGCTGCGGCTCGCTTCGAACTCGACTGGATTCAGATCGCCACCAGAGCTGAGGATTAGCCCGACCAAACCCAGTGTGCGTCCTGCTAGCCATCCGATTTTGCCCACAGGTCGGCAAACGGGACGCGTGATTGGACGCCGCATCACATCGCTTGTGTCGCGAAGCCCTAGAACATCGGTGTTGAGAATCGGATTACCCGACGCGTACCCGAATTCCTTCCCTGGTATGCCTACCGGATCCACCTGCGTATACCGCCCCCACCCATCCCGGTACCACCGAAACACGTTGTAGGACAGTTCTCCGCCGACTGGCTGTTCCTGGCCGGGGAAGCGGAGGGGTTGGTGTTTGGCGAGGCCGGTGCGGTGGTGGTGGATCGCGCCGTAGGGTTCGTGCTCGACGCGCCAGACCACCGTGGCGGTGGCGTCGGTTTGGAGGAGAGGGGTGCCGAGGTGGTCGGGGAAGTACCAGTGGCTGGTGTTGGTGGCGGTGGTGATTTGGGCCAGGGGCTCGCCGTTGAACCACACGTACTCGTACTCGATTGAGGGCGCGCCGCTGGTTGAGAAGCGCGATTCGGCCAGGAGGTTGAGCTCGGGGGTGTAGACGTGGTGGCGGGTGTAGTCGCCCGTCGACGTCACGGTCGTGGTGTATGCGATGCGCTGGTACGGGGAGCGGCGGGCGAGCGTCTCCGAGGGCGTCAGCGTCGGGACGCGCGTGGTGTTGGGAGACGGGGCGCGCAGCTCGGGGCCGCGGCTGATGGTGAGGACGTCGCTGCGCGTGAGGTTGTTGTACGTGGCGGTGATGAGCGCGCCGCGGTCGAACGATTGAGACGGCGGTGCGGTGGTGATGGTGAACGTGGCTGAGGTTTGGCCGGCGTCGACGGTGACCGACGCCGGCACTGTGGCGATGCCGTTCTGGCGGGAGCCGGTGAGAGTCACTTCGGCTCCTCCCACCGGTGCCGGGCCGCTGAGCGTCACCGTGCCGGTGGCGTCGTCACCGGCGTAGACGAAGTCGGCCTGGACGCTGTCGAGCGTGACGGTCTGCGACGCGGGCACGACGGTCAGTTGCTGCCGTTGCACGGTTCCGTTGTACGCCGCGCGGATCGTGACGTCAAACGGCTGGACGACGGCTTCGGTGTCGATGGAGAAGGTGCCGCTGCTGTCGCCCTGCGCGATGGTGAGCGTCGACGGCACGATCGCCACGGCGGGGTTGCTGCTCGTGAGCGTGATCGTGGCGCCGCCGCTGCCTGCGGCTGAGGCGAGGGTGACGGTGCCGCCGACGAGATCGCCGCCCACGGCGCGTGCGGTGGCCAGGGTGAGCGCGGCGACGTGGTTCCCGGACGGCGCCGTGACTTCGAGCGTGGCGTTGCGTTGCGTGAGGACGTGACGCGCGCGCAGCGTCTCCGTCGTGGTGGTGGCGACGAGCGACGTCGTCACCGGAATGGAAACGGAGGTCTGGCCGGCGGGGACGATGACATACGGCGGTTGCGCGGCGACCGTGCTGGTGAAGCTGCGCAGGTCGACCTCCACACCGCCCGCGCCCGCGGGGGCGGTGAGCGTGACCGTCAGCGTCGCGTCGTTGCTGCCGACGACCGACTGCGGCGTCACGTCGATCGACGCGAGGGTGACGGCGAGCGGCTCGATCGTCAGCACGGCCGCTTCGCTCCACGGCGACAGCGTGGCCGTGAGCGTGGCCGTCATTTGCGACAGCACCGGTTCGGTGGTGAACGTCGTCGAGGCACTCGTCGTCCCGGCGGCGATCGTGAGCGGTGCGATCGGCATCCCGGTGAACTGCACGACCGTGCCTTCGGCGGCCGGTGCGGTCAACGTCACCGTGGCGGTGACGCTCTGCCCTCCTTCGACGGTCGCCGGATCGAGCACCAGCGAGGCGATCTCCGGCGGGTCGATCTGGAGACCCGCATCCACCTCGGCGCCACCGGAAGTGGCGACGAGCTGCGCGTAGTCCGAGGTGGCGACTGGTGCCGCGGAGGTGACGACGAATTGCGCCTCCGTCTGTCCTTGTGGAACGGTCACGGTGGCCGGCACCGTCACCAGGTCCGGGCGGTCCGTCGACAGCGTCACGGTGGCGCCGCCCGCCGGTGCCGCGGCAACGAGCGTGACGGTCGCGGTCGTGGAGCCGCCGCTCACGAGGGCGTTGTCGACCGAGAGCTCGCTCACCGCGTCGGGCGGCAGCACTTCGAGTGAGCCCGACACCTCGCCGCCGTTGTACGTGGCGGTGAGCGTAGCCTCGACGTACTGCGTCACCGAGGTCGTGGTGATGGTGAACTCGGCTCCGTCTTCTCCCGCGGGGATGGTCACGGACGATGGCACGGTGACGGCGGTGTTGTCCGTGGCGAGCGTGACGATCACGCCGCCCGCCGGTGCCGGCGCGTTCAGGCCGACCCAACCCTCGGCGGGATCACCGCCAACCACCGCCTCCGGATCCGCTTCAATCTCATAGAGCGCGAGAGGTTGGAGCTCGACCGTGGTCGAGCGAGGCGTGGTGCCGATCGAGGCGACGATCGTGGCCGTCGTCACTGTCGCTACGGGTGCCGTGTCGATGGTGAACCAGAGTGAGTCGTTGCCGGCGGCGATGTCGACGTACGGCGGCAGCGTCAAGCTCTCGCTGTCGGTGAGGAGCGCGACGCGGATGCCGCCGGCCGGAGCGGCCGAGGAGAGGCCGACGAACGCGGAGAGCTGGCTGCCGCCGCCGATGGAATTGTTCTCCACGCTCAACGACGTGAGCTCGACCGGCGACGTCGTCCTCGTCCGCACGCCGCGTCCGTCGTACGCGAACGTGAGATGGGCATCGCGCAGGAGCGAGTTGCGCGCGGAGTATTCGTACGTACGCGCGCCGACCGTTGCCTCGTTGCCGGCGGCGTCGTAGGTCACCGCGCGCGGCACGCTGTTCTCCGTGGCGGTGACGAGCTTCGGCGTCGTTGACTGATAGGTGAAGGTCGATGACTTCGCGCCGAGTGACGAGGCGAGCAGGTTGCCCATCGCGTCGTAGGTGTACGAGCCGGTGCCCCACAACGCGCTGCCGCTGTTGGCGACGGTCAGGCGATTGAGGTCGTCGTACTCGAAGCCGCGGTTGTACGCGGGATCGGTGTAGTCCGAGAGCATGAGGATGTTGCCGGCGGCGTCGTGGGCGTAGGCGTACGAGGCGATCGTGCCGGCGCCGCTCGCGAGGAGGTTGCCGGTGATGCGGTAGCGGGTGTCGTACGTCATCGTCCGCGTCGTGCCGTTGCCGAGCGTCATCGACGTGGCGGGGCCGAAGGGGAGATACGAGGTCGCCGTCACCAGCGCGGTCGCACCGTCGTACGCGGTCAGCGGCCGTCCGGCCCAATCGTGCGTGTACGTCACGGTGCGGCCGGAGGGGTAGACGATCGCGGAGCGGTTGCCGTCCGCGTCGTACTGGTAGTAGGTCGTGTAGAGCGGCAGCTCCTCGCGGATGAGCAGGCCGCGGCGGTCGTGGCTGTAGCGCGTCATGCCGGTCGGATCGGTCATGACGATCATGCGGTTCTCGACGGAGCTCCATAGGTGCGGTGCCGTGTAGTCCCAGGTGACCTGCTCGGGATCGGCCCCGCTGCGCGTGGTGACGGCGCTCGTCACGCGGCCGAGGGCGTCGTACGTGCGCACGGTCGTGGCGCCGTTCGCATCCGTCGTGGAGAGCAGATTGCCGCTCGCGTCGTAGCTGTACGTCGTCGTGCCGGTGACGGGACTCGTCTGCTGCAGGAGTTGGCCGAAGTCGTCGTAGACGTACGTGGTGGTGTTGCCGTTCGGATCGGTGACGGAGGTGAGGTTGCCGTGCAGGTCGTACCCGTACTGCGTGACGACGGTGCCGGCGCCGAGGGTCTGCGTGACCGTGGCGAGCTGGCCGTCGGGGTGGTACGTGTAGAGCGTGTTCGGCTGCGCGTGCCGTTCGTCTTTGACCGAGGCGATGCTGCCGTCCGGACCATACGCGTACGCGACGAAGGTGCCGCCGGGATGCACGAGCGACTGGACGCGCCCGTCGAGATCGTACGACCACACGTCGCGCTTCTTCTCGCTCCAGGCGCCGTTCTCCCAGGCGAGCACGCGCTCGAGGTTCTTCTTGCCGGTGTCGATGTCGTACGCGGTCTCGACGCGCTCGCGCAGGTCGCTCAGCGACGGGCCGCGGCTCACGCTCTCCACGCGCGCTCGTGCGTCGTACGTCCACTTCGTGACGCCGCCGCCGGCGCGCGTTTCACTGAGGATCGGACCGGCGCCGTAATAGGTGCGCGTCGAGGTGAGGTCGGTGGCGCAGAGTGGATCGAGCGAGGTGTCGCACGACGCGAGCGCTTTGAGCGTCGTGGAGGTGAGGCGGCCCAGCGCGTCGTAAACAGCTTCGTTCACCACCCCTCGTGCGTCGACGGTGCGGCGCGCGTTGCCGAAGAGGTCGTAGTCCTCGTAGCGGGTGATCTCGTTCAGCGCGTTGCGCACGGCGGCGAGGCGGCCGCGCAGCGCCGGAGGCACGGTCGCGTCGGCGGGGTAGTAGACGAAGGTGGTGACGTCGCTGACATCGGTCCGTGGACCATCGACGGACTTGCGCATCGAGCGCGGCTGCGGCAGTGAAAGCCACGACGACTGGAACGCGCCGCCCGGAGCGAACGCCGCCCCCTCGATGCCGTTGTAGAGCGCGGTCGCCGTCTCGCGGTTTTCCAGCTGCGGCGTGGTGCCCGTCCAGCCGCTCTCGGCCGACGACGTGACGATGCCGCTCGCCCGATCGTACGCGAGCATTTCGGTGCGAGTGCCGGCCGGGTTGCGCACGCTCTGCGTGGTGATGGTGGTCGGCCGCTCCGGCCAGATGATGTCGCTGTAGGTATAGGTGGTGAGGAACGTGTCGTCCGTGGCCTCGAGCGCGTCGGTGAGGATCGAGTCGGGATTGAGCCGGCAGCGTGCGCTGTCGGTCTCGGGGTCGCAGCCCGCCGGCCGGAACGGCCCTTCCGAGGTCAGCATGCGCCACGAGGTATCCCAGGTGTAGCGCGTGACGTAGCCGCGCGCGTCCTGCTTGCGCACGAACTTGCCGGTCGCGTCGTAGCCGAACACGGCGTCGCCGCCGCTGGGGCAGGAGGAGCAGCCCCCGCTGATCTCGACGGTGCGCAGCCGCCCGGCCACGGGACGGCTGTAGTGCGTCTCATACCTGCCGTTCTTCCACTGCAGGCGGGTGTACGTTTCGCCGGGGACGCGGCCGACGCCATCGTGGACATACGACTGGATCTCGCCGCTCGGGCCGAACGACGAGGTGGCGCGACTCTGTCCGTCGTACGTGTGCGATTCGAGCAGGCGGTTGTCGCCGTCGCGGACCGCGGTGACGAGATAACGGCCGTGATCCTCGTTGACGGCGTTCTCGTACTTGCGCCAGATCCCCTGCGTCGCCGTGGTCACGGTCGTCATCGCGCCTGCATAGCCATAGGAGAGCGACTGGTCCGGCTGCCCCTCGACCGCGATGATCGAGATGCGGTAGTCGAGGTAGTAAATCAGCCACGCCCACGCACCCCACGAGTCGGCGGCGCGCGTGATCTTGCCGTTCGTGTACGTGAAGACGACGTCGCGCTGCAGCGTGAGATCGCGATAGCGCAGGATGCGCCCGGCGGAGTCGAAGACGCGCGCGCGGCGCCGGTCGGGATCGTAGTGTGTCCACTCGCCCGTGCCGGTGTCGGCTTCCAGGCGGCCGAGACGGCCGGTGTCGGACGGCCAGACCTGCCCCCACACACCGCCGCCGAACCGGTAGAGGTAGTGCACGCCCTCCTCGGTGATCACGGTGCGGTAGCGCGTCTGGTTGTGCAGCATCGTCTCGAACGTGTTGGCGTCGAAGATCGACGTCCAGCCGTGGCCGAAGACCGGCGCCGTGTTGAAGCCGCGGCTGTCGTAGATGCGCCGCAGGGGGAAGAGGTCGGAGGCGGGGAGGGGATCGACGTCCTCCAGCCGCATGTTGCCGTTACCCGTGCGCACCGGGTCGCCCGTGCAGTCGTTGCAGGGGCGGACGTTGTCACACTCGCTGCACGGCCGCTCACCGTCCCAACCCGGAAGCACCACCGAGGCCGATTTGTCGCGGCAACTGGTGAACGTGACGACGGTGAAGGCGGAGCCGAAGGCCTCGACGCCGAACTCCCCTTCCACCGGACCGATCGTCGGTCCGCCGGTGTCCGAGTTGATGACGGTGACGTAGGGTGGCGTGGTGCTGCCGATGTTGAACGACTCGATGCGCACCTCTTCGTAGTTGCTGAAAGGCGCGTCATAGCCGATGAGAGCCTGAGTGCTGTTGAGCGTGGACTTCAGGGCTTTGACGTAGAGCTTGGGGGTGTAGTCGTAGGGGCCGACGCTGTTCTGATGCTGCTCGATCTCGCAGCCTTCGACGCCGAGGGTGACGGTGGCGGGCTCTTTGAGGCAGGAGACGTTGAGCTCGAGCGGATGGGGGCTGGTCCCGCCGTGCCAGAAGAACCATGTGCCGGTCGCGCCGCGGTAGTTGAGCGTCCAGGAGTAGACCGGACTCCCGCTGTAGGTGACGGAGGCCTTCTGCCAGCTCTTGCCGACGATCTCACCGAGATTGAGCGCGCTGGCCGGCGGCGTCTGCGGCGCCACGCAGTCCGCGAACGCGGGCGCGGAGAAGAGAAGGAGGAGAAGGAGGACCAGTGCCCACCTGACGTGCATGAAAGCCCCTTTCCGTTCTGTACGGAAGTGGGACGGGAGGCGCGGGGTGGACGTAACCATGCGGACACGGCCGTAACGGGAATGTGACACAGGGGGGGCAGCGCAGAAACGCGGATGATCGCTGCGACACGGGTCGCCGGGCGAAGCCCGCAATGGCGTCAACTTAAAGCTGTTCGTGGTAACCGGCGACGTGCGCGCCGAAGTGGCAGGGTAGCATCCGGGTGTGGGCGGCTCCCCCCGGGTGTCATCCCGAACCGCCCGTATGGGGGCTCGGGTGGGGGAGGGCGGTGAGGGATCTGTGTGGGGGAAGGTGCAACACTTCGCGCCGTGGTTCCCCCGCACAGATCCCTCACCCGCCTCCCCCACCCGAGCCCCCATACGGCGGATTCGGGATGACACATTTCACCGGCCCAGGCGGGAAGTCCGTCCCCGGAGGGACGCCCCGGGGCTCCGCCCGGCGGTTCTTTCACGCAGCAATCGCGGTCGTCGCTTAAATCCTATGCACTACCGGTAAATGCGCGGCACGCGCGCGCTGACGGCGCAGAACACTTCCCACGAGATCGTCCCGATCTTCTCCGCCAGTTCCTCGGCCGTGATGCCGTCGCCGAGGAGGACGACTTCGTCGCCGGGGGCGGCGTCGAGATCGGTGACGTCGATCGTGACCAGGTCCATCGAGACACGGCCGACGACGGCGGCGCGTTGGCCGCGGACGAGCACTTCGCCCTTGTTGGAGAGGTGGCGGCTGTAGCCGTCGGCGTAGCCCACGGGGAGCGTGGCGATGCGGCTGGGGCGCGTGGTGTGGAACGTGGCGCCGTAGCCGACGGGGTGGCCGGCCGGGAGCTCCTTGAGGCGGACGATGGCGGTGCGCCAGCGCATCAGCGGCTCCAGCTTCGAGGAGCCGACGTCGAGCGGCTCCGCGCCGTAGAGCGACAGGCCGACACGGGCGAACTCGCCGGGACGGACGAGTCCCCGCATCGTGGCGGCGCTGTTGGAGGTGTGATGCAGCGGTGCGTCGATGCCGGCCTGACGAAGGGTGGTCAGCATCGCTTCGAAGCGCGCCTGCTGGTGGCTGGTCAGTGGATCGCGTGGATCGCCGGCGCTCGCAAAGTGCGTATAGATCCCTTCGACGCGCAGGCGCGGCGTGGCGCGCAGCAGCTCGATGACGCCGGGCAGCTCGTCCTCGACGATGCCCATCCGTCCCATGCCGCTGTCCAGCTTGAGGTGGACGCGCACGTCGCGATCTTTGGCTACGAGCGCGGCGTTGGCGAGCGGCTCCGGTCCGGGGATGCCGACGAGGATGTCATTGTCGACGGCGAGGCGCACCTGCGTCTCGGAGAGCGCACCGAGGACGAGGAGCGGGAGCGTGATGCCGGCGTGGCGGAGCTCCAGCGATTCCTCGAGCAGCGCCGTGACGATCATCGCCACGCGCTCGGGGCGGCAGCGCTTCGCCAGTTCCACGGCGCCATGGCCGTACGCGTTCGCCTTCAGCACCGCCGCCAGCCGCGCGCCTTCCGGCAGACGGGCGTGGATCGCTTCGATGTTGCGCTCGAACGCGGCAAGGTCGATTTCCGCCCAGGTGGGGCGGAGGTGGTCACGAACTGAAGACATGCACGTTCTGCCCGTTGATCGCGCGGGCGCGATCCGACAAGAGGTAAAGAATCGTCTCGGCGACGTCGGCCGGCGTCATGTCCGCCGGCGCGCCGCCGCTCGCCGCGGCCCACATCGGCGTGTCGACGGAGCCGGGACTGACGGCGTTGACGCGCACCCCATGCGCCTTCACCTCGACCGCCAGCGCCTCGGTCAGCGAGATCACGGCGCCCTTGCTCGCGGCGTACGAGACGAAGCCGGGGAACTTGACCGGGCCCGGCACGCCGGAGATGGACGCCACGTTGACGATCGCGCCGCGCTTCGCGTCGAGCATCGACGGCAACGCGCGGCGCGCGGCGAGATACACCGCGTGCACGTTCACGGCGAACATCCGCTCCCACGCCTGGGGCGTCGTCTCGATGAGAGGTCTGGGATCGATCATGCCGGCACTCGTCACCAACAGCTCGCACACGCCGAAGCGCGCTTCCGTCTCGGCGAAGAGGCGCTCGACGTCGGCTTCATTCGCAGCATCGCCGGCGACCGCAAGGAGCTGGCCTCCGGCGACGCCGCGCAACTTCTCCGCCGAACGCGCCAGGATCGCAACACGCGCGCCACGCTCGGCGAGCAGCTCCGCGGTCCGGCGGCCGATCCCGCTGGAGGCTCCGGTGACGATGGCGACTTTGTCGGAGAACTCGTTCATAATCGGAAGCAGGCTATCCCAAAAAACTGAAGAGTGAGGAGTGTCCCGATGCCCCCCGAGATCAACTCCACGTTGCAGCTCATCCTCCGCTGGTCGCACGTCGTGGCCGGCATCATCTGGATCGGTCATCTCTACTTCTTCAACTGGGTCAACGCGCACTTTGCGAAGCTGCTCGACGGACCGACGAAGAAAACCGTGGTTCCCGAGCTGATGCCGCGCGCTCTCTACTGGTTCCGCTGGGGCGCCGCGTGGACCTGGATCACCGGTCTCCTCCTCAGCGGCCTGATCTACTACCACGGCAAAGCGGTGTTCGCCGACCCGAGCGATCCGAGGAACAACGCGTGGCTCTGGCTGGCGATCGTCGTCGTGATCGTCATCGTCGGCTTCCTCATCTACAACGTCGTGATGAAGGCGGTGAAGAACGTCGCCGTGGCCAGCGCGATCATGCTGCTCCTCCTCGCCGGCGTGTACGTCTTCCTGGAGCGCGTCGGCCACTTCAGCGGCCGTTCGCTCTACATCCACACGGGCCTCATCCTCGGCACGATCATGGCGGCCAACGTCTGGATGGTGATCTGGCCGTCCCAGAAGAAGATCATCGCCGCGATCAAGGAAGGGACGGCGCCCGACGCGAATCTCGTCGCGCAGGCCGGGCTCCGCTCGCGCCAGAACACCTTCATGTCGGTGCCGCTCGTCTTCACGATGATCAGCAACCACTACCCGGAGATGTACGGCAACTCGTTCCACGGCGTCTGCCTCGCGGGCGTCTTCGTCATCGGTTTCATCGCGGTGCGCCTGCTCTACGGGAAATCGGGGAAGGTCACCGGGTTCTAGTGCGCCTGCTCCAGATCGACGCGTTCACCGGCGAGCCGTTCCGCGGCAATCCCGCCGCGGTCGTTCTGCTCGAAGATGCGCGGCCCGCTGCGTGGATGCAGCGGGTCGCGGCCGAGATGAACCTTTCGGAGACGGCGTTCCTCCAGCGCCATCACGACGGCTGGTCGCTGCGCTGGTTCACGCCCGCCGTGGAGGTCGACCTCTGCGGCCACGCCACGCTGGCCAGCGCGCATGCGTTGTTCGAGGAAGGGCTGCTGGCCGCCGGCGACGTCGCGCGCTTCCACACGCGCAGTGGCCTGCTGACCGCCACGAAGAACCGCGATCTCATCGAGCTCGATTTTCCCGCGACCGCCGAGCAGCCGGCGACGCCGCCGGACGACCTGCTGCGCGCGCTGGGTGCCGAGGCGGTGTACGTCGGGCGGAACAAGTTCGACTACCTGGTCGAGGTGGCGTCGGAAGAGGCCGTGCGCAGCATGCGCCCCGACCACGCGCTGCTCCGCGAGGTGCCGGTGCGCGGGGTCATCGTCACGAGCCGCTCCAACGACTACGACTTCGTGTCCCGCTTTTTCGCTCCCGGCAGCGGCATCGACGAAGACCCGGTGACCGGCTCCGCCCACTGCTGCCTGGCGCCGTACTGGGCGGCGAAACTGGGGAAGAAGTCGTTCACCGCCTACCAGGCATCGCCGCGCGGCGGCATCGTGCGCGTGCGCCTGGAAGACGAACGCGTGAAGCTGGGCGGCCAGGCCGTGACGGTGTTTCGCGGCGACCTGCTGGTGTGAAGCGGGGGCTGGTTTTCGGTTTTCGGTTTTTGGTTTTTGGTTTTTGGTGCTGCGCCTCACGGTGAGCGCCGTGTAGCGCAGCACCGAAAACCGAAAACCGAAAACCAACAACGCCCATGGGACGAATAGGACGGATAGGACCGTAGCTTGTCCTATTGGTCCTATAGGTCCCATCGAACCCCGTCGCGCAATGCGACGCCGGGATTGCCCGTGCCGATCGTTGCCCGGTGGATCATGACGCCGGCTTTCGTTGGGGCAATCGCCGCCTGACGGAGGCCATTGACGCCCTCATCGCACGTAACGAAGGCATCGCGGTACGCGCCGTCTGCCCCATGTGAGCCAACGGCGGCTTCGCCGCGGCCAACTTCGGCCTCGCGCGAGGCAACGACGGCATCGCACAGGCCAACTTCAGCTTGACGGAGCGCAACTTCGCCCTCACGGAGAGCAGCATCAGCTTCACGGAGGACAACTGTGGCCCCGCAGAGCGCAACAATGGCCTCGCGGAGCGCAACAATGGCCTCGCGGAGCGCAACTTCGGCCTCGCGGAGCGCAACTGTTGCTTCGCGGAGTGCAACAGTTGCCTCGCGGAGCGCAACATTGGCCTCGCAGAGCCCACCTGTTGCTTCGCAGAGCGCAACTGTTGCTTCGCGGAGCGCAAAGTTGCCCTCGCGGAGGCCACTGTTGCGTTCCGTGAGGCCAAAGTTGCGTTCCGTGAGGCCAAAGTTGAGTTCGCGGAGGCCATCGTTGCGCTCGCGGGAGGCAAAGCCGGCTTCGCCGGCCCCGAGCTCGCCGTCGCGGACCGCAAACTTGCCCTCGGGGAAGCCGAAGTTGGCTGCACGGCAACCGAATCTGGCTACGCGGAGGCTGATGCCGGCTCCACGGAAGCCGATGTTGCGTTCGCGCTGCCTGACGTCGGCTGCGCGGAAGCCGTCATTGGCTGCGAAGGATCCAGCGGCCGGGAGTAGCGACTCGTCCTCCTTGTGACGTCTTACGAAACTGGTGACTCGGATCACGTAGGAACGTTGGGGGCCCGCTTAATTTCCTCCGCGTCCATATGCGGTTCAAAACTATTGCGCTTCTTCTCACCCTCGCGACGGTGCCGGCGGCGGCCCAGACGGTCGTCAACGTCAACGCCGCGCAGGATCGTCATCGCATCAACCCGAACGTTTACGGGACGAACCTCGCCTCCGAGCAGCAGTTGCTCGACCTCAACTCCCCCCTGAACCGCTCCGGCGGCAACCCCGAGTCGCGTTACAACTGGCAGGAAGACGCGACCAACCGCGGGCGCGACTGGTTCTTCCTCAGCATCGGCGAAGGGAACGGCTCCCCCGGCAACTCCCGCGACGAGTTCATCGCCGACACCAAGGGCGGTGGTGCCCAGCCGATGATGACCATCCCCACCCTTGGCTGGAGCGGCAAGCTCGGTCCGAACCGCGGAATTCTCTGCAGCTTCCCGAAGTCGCTCTATCCGGGGCAGACCGACTACGACTGGGATCACCAGCTGTGCGGCACTGGTCTTTACTGGGATTCCACGCAGCCCGACGGGACGCGCGACCTCACGGGGAATGACCCGAACAACGCGAGCCGGCCGACCGACGTCGCCTTCCAGCGCGGCTGGGTTCAGCACATGATCTCCATGTTCGGCCTGAGCAACGCCGGCGGCGTCCGCTACTACATCATGGACAACGAGCCGTCGATCTGGTTTTCGACGCATCGCGACGTGCACCCGCAGGGCGCCTCGATGGACGAGGTGTTCACCAAGATGCGCGACTACTCGGCGATGGTGAAATCGCTCGACCCGAACGCGCTGGTCGCGGGGCCGGAGGAGTGGGGCTGGTCGGGCTACTTCTGGAGCGGCTCCGATCTGCAGTGGTCCGAGACTCACTGCTGCCTCGGCGATGCGCCGGACCGCGTGGCGCATGGCCGCATGGACTACGTGCCGTGGCTCCTGTCCGCCTTCCACAACGACGAGCAGCAGCGCGGCCGCCGTCTGCTCGACATCTTCACCCTTCACTATTACCCCCAGGGCATCAACAACCGGTGGGACATTCAGGAGTACCAGTACGGCGAAGGCGGCGCGGAAGTCATGCAACTGCGCAACCGCTCCACGCGCTCGCTCTGGGACCGCAACTACATCGACGCATCGTGGATCCAGGACAACGTCCGCCTGATCCCGCGCATGAAGGAATGGGTCGATCGCTACTACCCGCTGACGCCGGTCGGCCTCACCGAGTACAGTTGGGGCTCCGATCCGTGGCCGAACGGCGGTACGGCGCAGGCCGACATCTTCGGCATCCTCGGCCGCGAGAACATCGACCTCGCCACGCGTTGGGTCACCCCGTCGACCAACAGCCCCGCCTACTCGGCGATGAAGATCTACCGCAACTACGACGGCAACAAGTCGACGTTCGGCGACATCAGCGTCCGGGCGACGGTGCCGAATCCCGACAACGTTGCCGCCTTCGCGGCGCTCCGCAGCAGCGACAAGGCCATGACGGTCATGCTGATCAACAAGCAGCTCACCGCCACAGCGCAGACCACGGTCAACCTCGCCGGCTTCACGCCCGTCGGGACCGTGGCGCAGCGCTGGAGCGTCGTCACGACGCGGATCATGACGCCGCCGAACGGTAACGGTGAGCACATCACCGCCGTCCAGCGCGGCACCGACGTCGCCATCGCGAACGCTGCGCTCAGCCTCACGCTGCCGCCGCAGAGCGTGACGCTGCTCGTCATCCCGGGCGCGCAGAGCGCCGACGTCGTCGATCCGGTGCTCACGCTCGTCGGCCAGACCGTCAATGCCGACGGACGCCTGTCGTTCACCGGAACCGCCTCGGATGCCTCCGGAATCGCGCGCGTCACCTACCGCGTCTCGACCGGCGATCTGACCGAAGCCGCGCCGGGAGAGCCGAACACCGACATCCGCGGCACGGCCACCGGCACCAACGCCTGGTCGGTCGGACCGATCCGCCTGACGCGGGGCTGGAACTACATCACCTTCACCGCCTGGGACAACGCCGGCAACCCGAAGTCGATCGGCAAGCAGGTGGTCCACGAAGTCATGGGACCGCCGCCCGTGCCGCCGGCGAAGAACCGCCGGCGCTCCACGAACTGAGACATAGGACGGATAGGACTCATGGGACGGATGGGACGAAGCTCTCGTCCTATTCGTCCCATCCGTCCTATTCGTCCCATCGATCCCCACCTGAACCTACAATGCCGCGGATGACTATCCGCGAGATGCTCGAGCGCATCGAGCACGACACGCTCGTACCGCGCGCCGCCCGCAGCGCCGACACGCGCGGGCGCGACCACGAAGAGCCGGAAGACGACCTCCGCCCTTCCTACCAGCGCGACCGTGACCGCATCATCCACTCCAAATCCTTCCGTCGGCTCAAGCACAAGACGCAGGTCTTCCTGGCACCCGAAGGGGACCACTACCGGACGCGCCTGACGCACGTGCTCGAGGTGACGCAGATCGGCCGCACGATCGCCAAGTCGCTCCGCCTCAACGAAGTCCTGACCGAAGCCGTCGGCCTCGGTCACGACCTCGGCCACTCCGCCTTCGGTCACGCCGGCGAAGCAGCACTCAACAAGCTCGTGCGCGGCGGCTTCGACCACTACCGGCAATCCGTGCGCGTGGTCGAAACGCTGGAGAACGACGGCCGCGGCCTCAACCTCACCATCGAAGTGCGCGACGGCATCCTCAAGCACTCCAAAGGAGAGAAGGGTGAGCTGCTGCGCACCCGGCCCAAATCGCGCGCGCTGACGCTGGAAGGCGACATCGTCCGGATCTCCGACATCATCGCGTACGTCAACCACGACATCGACGACGGCGTGCGCGCCGGGATCATCAGCGAAGACGACATTCCCCGCGACATCCGCAACACCCTCGGCAACACCGGCGCCGAGCGCATCGACCGCATGGTCCGCGACGTGATCTCCGCAACGCTGGCCTGCGACTACGAGGCGATCTCCATGACGCCCGAGGTGCTGGAGTCGCTCGAAGAGCTGCGCAAGTACATGTTCGAGAACATGTACCTCGTCCCCGCCGTGCGCAACGAGTTCGTCAAAGCGCAACGCATCCTGACGGCGCTGTTCGAGCACGTGGTCGCACACCCCGAGGAGTTCCTCGACTCGAAGAGCGAAGAACCGGTGGAGCGCCTGGCCATCGACTTCATCGCCGGCATGACCGACCGCTACGCGATCAATCTCTACGAACGGCTGTTCATGCCGAAGCCGTGGGTTTCGTAGGGACGATGGGACGAATAGGACCTATAGGACAAATGGGACTTATAGGACAGATGGGATTTGGGTTCGTCCTATCTGTCCCATTCGTCCCATAGGTCCCATTCGTCCTAGCGTTTCTTCTTCCTCGGCGCGTTCAACTGATCGCGCAGATCCTTCCCTGCTTTGAAGCGCACATTCTTCGAGGCGGGGATGTTGATCGTTTCCTTGGTGCGGGGGTTGATCCCTTCGCGCGCTTTGCGCTCCGTCACGGTGAAGCTTCCCAGGCCGGGGATGGCGCAACGGTCGCCGCGCTCGCAGGTGTCGGTGATGTAGCCGACGAAGGCATCGAAAGCGGCAGTCGCCTCTTTCTTGGAGATTCCGGCCTGCTCTGCGATCGCGGTAATGACGTCACCCTTACCTGCCATGAATCGTTCCTCCTGAGGTGGTGCACGCCAATCTAGGGGCGCGGTCAGGGAATGTCAACGGAGCCGGCCGGATCGACTTTTTCCTGAATATCGGCCGCATTTTCGCGATTCCGCAACTCGCGCAGACGATCGAGGTAGCGCCGCACGACGGAGACGATCTGCGCGTGGCTCCACGTGAGCGGCGCCACCGACAGCGGCTGCCCGTCGTAGGGGTTGAGCTGTTCCGGCAGGATGCCCGAGGGCGTTCCCTTCGCGCGTGCCCAGCGCACGAGGTCGAGCGCTTCCTGCAACTCACCCGGCGTCTGCGCGCGCGTCAGCGCATGCTCGGCGAGCCACAACGTGCACAGCACCCACGGGTTGCCCGGCACGCGGATCGTGTCCTCGGAAATGCGCTGGTACGAGTCGCCTTCATAGCGGGCGACGCCGCCGACCTCCGTGTGCACCCAGAGATGCTCGCGGATCGCGCGCATCGTTCCCTCGACCATGGCGCTGCCGGGAGAGAACACGTCGAGATAGAAGATGCCGAACGTCGAGGCGTCGATCGTGCTGTCGAGCTCCATCGTCTCGCCTCGCGCGACGAGACCGCGCGCGAAGCGGCCTTCTTCCTCCATCCAGAGGTGCTTCACCATCGCGTCGCGCACTTCGGTCGCCGCTTTGGCGTAGGCACCGCGGCGCTCCGGATCGTTGAAGAGATTCGCCAGCCCCGATGCCGCATGCAGCGCCGCGTAGACAGTGGCGCAGGTGAACGTGAAGATGCCCTGCCGCTCCTCCCAGATGTCGAAGCTGGGCAACGGCAGCCCGGTCTCGGGATCGCGGAAGCGGACGAGGAAATCGGCCGCGTTGATGACGAGCCGCTGGTAGACGCTGCGCAGCAGCTCGAGATCGCGCGTCCGCTCGTAGTGACGCGCGACGAGCCAGATCACGAGCGCCGTCTGGTCTTCCTGGATCGGCAACTGCTTCGTGCCGTCCTCGCGGAGCCACGGCGTCCAGAGCGATGCCAGCGTGCCGTCCGGATGGTATTTGTGGAGGAAGTAGCCGTCGTCGCTGATGACGTGATTCGCGAACTGCAGGAAGCGCCGCGTCAGCTCCGGGAAGCCGGCGCGATCCATCGCATCGCAAACGAACGAGGCATCGCGCGTCCAGAGATACGAGTAGTGATCGTTGTGCCCCCACTGGATGTCGGAGTCGTTCGCCGCGAGGATCGCGCCGCCGCGGTCGCACTGCGTGGCGACGATCAGCAGCGAGCGGCGATACAGCTCGACCACCTCGTCGGGAAGGTCGGAAAGATCCTCCCCCGCCTTGTTCACCCATGTGTACCAGTACGAGGCGGTGCGGGAGAGCACGCGCGACGCCGTCTCTTCGCGCACGCGGCGATCGAGCTCGCGCACCTCGTTGTATTTCGTTCCGGCGCAGATCCAATAGAGAAACGAGGCGGAGCCGTTCGCTTCGAGCGGCAGCGTCACGGCGACCGTCGAGTCGACGGCTCCCTGCGCGATCGCCACCATCGCCAGCTTCCCATCCTCGGCGTCGCGCCACGTCCCTTCCGTCCCGGCGATGCCGCTGCGGCCGCACGTGTACTCCGTGACGCCGGATTGCCCGTCGACGGCGACGTTGACGAGCAGATAGCGCTTCGTCTTGTAGTGAATGATGCTCGACGAGTCGGGGTCGAACATCGCCGTGTCGCCGACGGGGCTGCCGTAGAGGTTGAAATCCTGGTGCAGGAACAGCTTCACCGAGCGTGCTTCGTCGCGGAGGTTGCGGACCGTGACCTTCCGGATGAAGACATTCGAGTCGGCGTCGACGGCGTCGTGGCAGCGGAGGCGGAGGCCGCGCTCCGCATGTTCGCACTGCACGTCGGTGACGAGCGTCTCCCGCAGATATTCGAGCGACTTCTTCCAGTGCGGGTCCTCGACCCAACTGAGGACGTCGTCGGCCCAGACGCCGAAGCGGAAGCGCGCCGCCGCGTGATTCTCCATCCCGACATGCGGAAAGTAGAAGTCAGCGAGGCGGTATTGGGAATCGAAGGCGACGAGCAGGGAGCCGTTGCCGATCGACAGGTCGCGTGGCACGCGCGGAGTCTACCGCAGGACGAACGCCGTGAAACCGTCGGCGCCGCTCTCCGGCGTCAGGCGCAGGACGCCGTCCTCGATCCATCGCCGCGCCCCCTCCGGCACGAACGGCGTGATGTCGACGCACTCGTATCCTTTGACGACGTCATCATTCTCTTCGGGCTCGAGCGAGCAGGTCGAATAGACGACGTACTCGCTCTTCAGCGTCATCGCGCTCGCCAGCAGTTCTTTCTGCAGTTTGGCGAACGCGGCGAGGTCCGCTTCCCGCAGCCGCCACTTGAGCTCGGGGTTCTTCCGGATCGTCCCGGTGGCGCTGCACGGCGCATCGAGCAGCACGACCTCGAACGGCCGTGCGTACGGCGCCTGCCGCCCGTCGGCAACGACGATGCGCGGTGTGCGGCCGACGAGCGGACGAAGGCGGCCGAGGGAGACGTCGTTGCTGACGACGCGCGCGCCGCGATGCTGCATCGTGATCGTCTTCCCGCCGGGTGCGGCCGCGAGGTCGAGGACGTCGCCGCCGCAGGCCGCGGCAACGGCGGCGATGACGGCGCTCCCTTCATCGAGCGGGTAAAAGTCGTGGCGGTCGAGCGCGGAGGAGGAGCCGTGGAGCTTCCAGACGTCATCGACCAGCTCCGACTTCACGCCCCCTTCCGGCACCTCGCCGTGCAAGGACAGGACGTCAGGATACGAAAGCTCCTGGTTTGCGGCGGCGATCTGCTCCGCGCGTTCGGCGCCGTAGTTTTTCACCCAGCGATCGAACAGCCAGCGAGGATGCGCCGTACGCACCGCCGGCTCCGCCGGCGCCGGCGCCTTCTCCGCACGCCGGAGGATCGCGTTGACGAAACCGCGCGCCCGCTTCGGCGCGAGATCGACAGTCTCCGAGACCGCGGCGTACGCCGGGACGTCCATGTAAAGCAATTGGTAGACGCCGAGACGGAGGATGTCGACGACGTCGCGATCGAGCTTGGCCAGCGAGCGCCCCGCCACCGTGGTGATCGCGTGATCGAGCCGCAGGCGCCAGCGCAGCACGCCCAGCACGAGCGTGCGCACGAAGCCGGTCTCCTCATGCAGCACGAGGGAGGCGTAGAGGTCTTCCTTCTCGATGCGCTTGAGGATCTGCAGGGCGCGCTGGCGTTCGGTCATTGGGTTCACGATAGGACGAATGGGACGAATAGGACAGATGGGACGAATGGGACAAGTGGGACTCCCATCGGTCCTATTTGTCCCATCCCAATCCCCGCGCCACAGCCGCAGCCGGCGTACGCGGCTTCCCGGGGCGCTGCAATTCAATGAGGCGGATCGCGCCATCGGCCGTGGCGATGACCACACCGTCATCGATCGACAGCACCGTTCCTGGCGTACCGCTGCCCTCGGCCGGACGGATCTCCGTCAGCTTGATCGTCTCGCCGTTGCTCTCCATGAAGAGTCCCGGCCACGGATCGAAGGCGCGGAAACGGTTGTAGATCGTGGCAGTCGGCTCTTCGAACGTGATGCGTCCTTCGCTCTTGTCGATCTTCGCAGCGTGCGTGGCGCGGTCGTGATCCTGCGGTGTCTCCACGGCCGTGCCGCTGGCGAGCTCGCGCAACACCTGTGCGAGTGCTTCCGCACCGATCGTGGAGAGCCGCCGCGCGAGCTGCGGCGTGCGCTCGTCGGCGCCGATCTCCGTCTTCTCGATCGCCAGCATCGCTCCGTGGTCGAGCTCTTCGTCGACGCGCATGATCGTCACGCCCGTCACCTTGTCCCCCGCTTCGATCGAGCGCTGGATTGGTGCCGCGCCGCGCCACTGCGGCAGCACCGAGCCGTGGACGTTGAGGAATCCCTCCTTCGGAATAGCCAGCAGCGCAGCCGGGAGGATCTTGCCGTACGCGACGACGATCCCTACGTCGGGCGCGACCTTGCGGATCTCGCCGAGGAACTCTTCGTTGCGGATTCTGGGCGGCTGGAGCAGCGGCAGGCCGAGCTCTTTCGCCCGCACCGCGACGGCCGGCGCCTGCATCTTCATGCCGCGTCCGGCCGGCTTGTCGGGCTGCGCGACGACGAGCAGGATCTCGTGCTCGCGCGCGAGGGCGTCGAGCGACGGAACGGCAAAGTCGGGGGTGCCGAAGAAAACGATGCGCACGGCGCGGCAGGCTACCATGTTCGGCATGCGCCTGATGATCGCCACTCTCCTCCTCGCCGCCACGCCGCTCGTCGCGCAGATGCCCGAGGGAGATCAGCATTGGCAGCAGCGGCACGAGGGGCAGCAGCACGGCCGCGCGAAAGCCACGCACATCGACGCCGCCATCGCCGCGTATTCACGCGCCGTGGCTGCCAGTCCGAACGACCTCGAAGCGCGTTGGAAGCTCCTCCGTGCGTATCGCTTCAAGGGTGCGTACGTCGCCGCGTCCAATGACGAGAAAAAGCAGGTCTACGGTCAGGCGAAGAAGCTCGGCGCCGAGGCTCTCGCCGTCGCCGAGAAGCGCCTCGGGGTGAACGCGAAGAAGTCGGAGAAGGATGTCGCCGCGGCCGCGCGTGCGGTGCCGGGCGCCGGCGAGATCTACCTGTGGGATGCGGTGAACTGGGGCGAGTGGGCGCTTGCGTACGGCAAGATGGCCGCGGCGCGCGAAGGAGCGGCCGACCGCATCCGCCGCGGCGCGACGATCGCGCTGCTCGTGAACCCGGGCATGGAAGGCGGTACCCCGGCGCGCGTGCTCGGCCGTCTCCACGACCAGACCCCGCGCATCCCCTTCATCACCGGCTGGGCCTCCGAGAAAGAAGCCCTCCGCTTCCTGCAGGACTCGCTGCGCATCGAGTCGACCAACAAGATCACGCTCGTCTTCCTGGCCGAGGCGCTGGCGTCATCGGACAAACCACGCGCGGTCGACCTGCTGAAGAAGACGATCGCCGCCCCTGCCGATCCGAATTACGCCACCGAGGACGCAGCCGCCATTGCTGACGCGAAGCGGCTGCTGGCGCGGCTGCAGTAATGGCAGCCGAATAGGACCGATAGGACAGATAGGACGAAGGAGCTGGACCGATTTGGTCCCATTCGTCGTAGGTCCTATTCGTCCTATTCGTCCTATCGGATGGTACCAATCGCCAGAATGTAACTTTCATACCGCTGCGTGGTGGCGCCATCGAATACCAACCCATCCGCGCGTTCTGCAATCAGCGTCAGCGGCAGTTGCTTCAGCGTGACAAACTCCGGTGACCGCGCCTTGAACGCCGCCTCCTTCGCGCACCAGAAGTGCAGCGACCGGTAGGGCAGCGCGCAGCCCCGCATCACCGCCTCTTCGCTTTCCGTGAGATAGAGGTGCGCCGCGTTCTCGTCGAGGTCGCGCAGCATCTCGATATCGATGCCCACCGGCTCCTCCGCCAGCACCGCCGCGGCGTACCGCCCGGAGTGCGACAGCGACACGTACAGCCCTGACGAAACGCCGTCGACGAGCAGCATCGGACGCGCGACCGTGCAGCGCAGCGGTTCCAACCCCATCGACGCCGCCAGGCGCTTCACCGCCGTGCGGCTGCACAGCCACTCGTCGCGGCGCTTCGCCAGCTTGAACGAGGCGGCGATGGCCAGCTCCTCCTTGGAGAACAGCATCACATCCGCGCCGTCGCACTCGAGCACGAGGTGCTTCATTGCGGCTGTGCCGGGATCGCGGCGATGAACTCGTTGTCGCCGCTCGGTTCGACCACGGTGGCGAAGGCGACGCCGGTACCCGCGATGGCGGTCACGCGCAGCGTCGTCGATTCGTCGAGCCGCACGCCGAGCTCGCGCTCCACGTCCGGCACCATCCACACCTCGTCCTCCGGCACGCCCGACTCGACGAAGCGGCCGATGAGCTTCCCCTCGCGCGAGCGCGCCGTCACGCGGAACGTGCCGGGGATACGGCCGACGTTCACGATGCCGACGTTCACGCGACGGGCGATGTCGTGTGCGGTCGGGATGCCGACGATCGTCAGTTCCGACGCGTCGCTGCCGAACGTGGCGGCGTCGCGTGGCGTCAGCGGCGTCTCGACGGAGGCGCGGCCGCCGCGGGCGATGTCGACGGTCTTCACGACCGCGACGGGAGCGCGTCCTTCGCGATGGCGGATCCACAGCGCCCCGATCGTGTTGGGCACGCCGAAGAAATCCTTCACCACGTCGGCCCAGCGGATCGTCTGCCGCGGCCCGATGGTCAGCCGCCGGTCGATGCGCGTCTCACCGGCCACGTACCGCAGCGTGATCGTGATCGGCGCGCGAAACGGGTTGTGCAGCGTCAGGTCCGACACCCAGTAGTTGCCGCTCGCGCCGGGAAGGCTGCCGACGGCGGGGAACACCATGCGGTGCATGGCACCGGCGACGAGCTCGCGCTCGTGCGGCAGCCGGATGCGGCGCAGATACTCCGCGACGCGCGCCGGCTTCGCGTCGGCCTTGCGCGTCCAGAGCTCCACGCCGCGAATGGTCTTGTGATAGCGGTACGCGTCGTCGATGTACGCGGAGACCGCCTGCGCGCGGAGGTCGTTCGGCACGCCATCGAACTGGTCGAACAGCTCGGGCGACGTGCGGATGATCACCTTCGGCTTGGTGCGTTCGAGCGCGGTGATCGTCTCTGCCTGGAACTCGCGCGGCGATAGGATCGGCACCTGATAGAAGCGCGTCGGGTTCGGACGGTTGGCGAAGAAGTAGAACGCGGGCTGGTTCGAGAAATCGAAGATCGGCTCGTTCCGTCGCGTCAGCTCGCCGATCTCCTTCGACACCTCGGTGATCCGCCACCTCACCTCTTCCGCCTGCCCGTCCTGGTGGACGCGCAGCACGCGGGGGTAGTAACGGATCATGTCGTCGATGCGCGCGTTGAGGAGGTCGGGGATCCAGAAGAGGATGCCCACGACGGGGATCGCGCTGAACACCAGCAGCGCTACGAATGCGTGCGTACCTTCGTCGCCGCGAGCCCATGTCCGGCGCAGCACGCGCACGACGAGGATGCCGAGGAGCACGAGCATCGGGCCGATGAGGAAGGCGGCGAAGTATTGATGGCGGAACTCGGCGCGTCCGAACGCGGAGCGCTGCGCGACTGTCGCAAAGACCGTGAGCACGAGCAGCGCGTAATCGAACTGGTCGAGGCGGCGGCGCAGCCAGCGATGGATCAGGTACGCGGCGGCGATGGCGATCGTCAGCGGGCTGAGGATGAGATGGAACTTCTCCCACAGCACGAAGTCGGCGAGCGCGTGGAGGTTGAGGTTCTTGCGGAATGTGGAGACGAGGTCGGGGAACGGCAGCGACCAGACCGCGTCGATGATGCGCGGAATCGTCACGAAGGAGACGGTGAAGAAATCGCCCAGCGCGCCGCGTGACGCGAGATAGATGAGGAACGGCGCCGCGCCGAGCGTGAGCCCGAGGAGGAAGAACGTCGCCGCGCGCGCGGGGCTCAGCCCCTCCCAGGCCACGCGGCGCCGTGCGATGGCGATGATCACGCAGGTTGCCAGCGCGCCGGCGATCGTGAAGACGCCGATCTCGTAACTGAAGAAGAGCGCCACGCCACCAAAGACGCCGCTGGCCACCGCCGCCACGCGCGAGCGCCGCCGCAGCGCGTGCCAGAAGAGGGCGACCGCCGCGACCTGGAAGAACGTGCGGTTGTTCTCCGCCGTGGTCCACGAGCCCATGGCCACGCACAGCACGGCCAGCGGAATCGACTCGAAGAGGACGAGCCCGAGGAACCAGATGGCGACGCCGAGGAAGGCGCCGAGGATGACGGTGCGGTTGATCGCTACCTCGAGCGAGCGGCCGAACAGCTCGAACAGCCACGCGTCGAGCAGCCCGTCTTCGAGCATCCCGTGCAGCGCGAACACCTCGCGATACGGCGCCTTGCCGCGGAGGTAGTCGGAGGCGGGGCCGATCGCCTCGCCACGGTGGAAGAGGTCGACCCACTGCGAGAGCGAGGCGGTCGAGGCGTAGCTGAAGATGTAGACGAGCCCCGGCAGGATGACGAACGCGGCGAGCCGCCACGCCGTCCGCGCGCCGATCGGCCTGCGCATCGCGATGAGCGCCGACAGGAGCAGCACCGCGGCCATCACGAGGCGCGGCTGCGTCATCGGAATCCACACCACGGCGATGATCGGCAACAGCGCGAACGGCAGCGCGCCGCTCGTCAGGCGGCGGAACATCTCCTCCGCCGGTACGCCGAAGTTCAGCTCCGACAGGCGGCAGATCAGCAAGGCCACGCCCCAGAAGAGCGCGAGAAACCCGGCGACGAAAACGACTTCCAGGAACAGCGTGGGGATGTGCGCGATCCGCTTCCCCACCGTCAGGTAGCGGTACACGATCCACGACAACCCCTCGGCGAACAGCAGCGCGTGATACGGCTGCAACTCCTGCCGGAAGATGTCGCGCAGCCAGCGCCGCGTGCGTGCGAAGCGGAGTGCGTTGACGGCTCCGTACGCAAGGGCGATCGGCAGCAACAGCACCCAACCGAACTTCCCCGTCGTCAGATAGAAGAGCGGCGAGAGAAGGAACGGCCCGGTGAAAAGCAGCGCCTCGGTGGTATCGAATCCGCGCGTCAGCTTCGTCCCGAGACGGTGGAAATAGACCGTTAGCGGCGGGACGAGGAGGAAGAACAGCGCAGCACCGAGATAGTCCTTGAACTTCGAGACGCGCTGGATCGTGACGAGCCCGATTGCCACCGGCTCGGTCACCGGCAGGCCACGGAACATCAGCGTCAGCGAAAGGAAAACCCCCGCCGCAAAACAGAACGCCGCCACCCAGAGCGCGGCCCGGACAATCCGGTCGTAGAGGGAGTCACCCGCCATGCGGCGCGAGTGTACATGTCTTGTCGAGCAGGGCGAGGATCGTGGGATCGTCGCCGTAAGCACTGTAACGGCGCCGCAGCCATTCGCCGGCAGGGCGACGCGCGCGTAGGCGCTCCATGAAGGCCCAGAACTGCGATTCATGGAACAGGTTGGCGCGACGGGGCTGCGTCGACAGCAGCGCTATGCGCAATGCGCGCAGATGGTGGGCATTGACGGCGACGTTTTCCGTTTTCCGTTGTCCGTTGTCCGTGCTGCGCCCGGCGCACAGCGAAGCACGGAAAACGGACAACGGAAAACGGACAACGCGCGCCCCGCGGACGCGCCGGTACTTCCCCAGAGGATCGGGTTCCGTGTCGGTGGCAGCCTCGGGGCGGGGCGGTAAAGGGCGCGCGTAGCGCCCCTGCGCGCCCTTTTTCCTGGCAGCCAGCAACACGAAATCCGCGGGGATGCGTCCGCCGTCCACCAGCATCGCCTCGATGTTGCACAGCAGCTCCAGGTACGCGCGCTCGCGCGGATCGTCGAAGCGGAAGTTCTGGGCGATGTCGTAGAGCAGGTGCTGCAGGATCGTGCCGCCGATGTCGCGGCGGTCCAGCACCTCGAAGCGGCTTTCGATGAACGGCAGCAGCTCGTCTGACCGCACCGCTTCCGTCGGGTCGGACGCGATCATCTGCTCCACCGTCGGGCGCTCGCGCCGGTCGTACACGCGCCGCTCCACCGCCCCGCGCCGCAGCGGCTCCGGCAGGCAGGCGAGCAGCTCGTTGATGATCCTGAGCACGTCCTCCGAGTACTGGAACCGCTTCGCCCCCACATACTCATTGATGATGAACGTGGCGTTGGGCCGCATCGCCCGCTCGATCTGGCCGAACGCGTGTTCCAGCTTCTCGATGTGATGCAGAACCGCGTGGGCCACGACGACGTCGTACGCGTTCTCCTCCAGCATGGCTGTGTTCAGGTCGGTGACGTGATAGTGGATCTTCCCGAGTCCCTGCGCCCGCGCGAGCTCGCGCGCACGCTCCACCGCCTCTTCAGCGAAATCACACGCATCGATGTTGGCGATGTAAGGCTGCTCCGCGAGCGAGCGCTCCAGCCACCCTTCACCGCAGCCCAGGACGAGCACGCGGAGGTTGTCGCCCACGAAGTAGCGGTGCGCCCACGACGTCACCCAGTTCCGCGCGGGATCGCCTGTCGCGCGCTCGTTGTGATGGATCTGGACGACGATGTTCGCCATCCACGTCACGTGCGCGAGGTTCGTCGTGAACTCGCGGTCGTTCCAGACCGTCATCGCGTCGCGCTCGACACCATGCGGAGCACCGCGTCGCGCAGCGCCGCGACACTCGCGTTCGCCGCTTCGACGTCGGGCTCCTTCCCCCACTTGCGGATCGCGTCGCTCGTGGTTGGCCCGATCGAGGCGAGGAGCGCCGTCGACAGAATCCGCGCACGCTCCTCCTCCGGTAAGCGCGAGAAGAAGTTGTCGACCGTCGACGCGCTCGTGAACGTCACCACGTCGATGCGCCCGCTCAGCTCCGCCGGATCGATGTCCGCGGCGAGCGTCTGGTAAGCGACGCCGAGGTCGACGTCGCCGCCGCGCTTGCGCAGCTCTTCGATCAGCTCGTCGCGTCCCTCGGCCGCGCGGATGTACGCCGTGCGGATGCCGCTCTGGTCGTCGCCGAGGAGCGGCAGCAGCTCGATGGAGATGAAGCGCTCCGGCATCACGTCGGGCGTGATGCCGTTCGCGCGCAGTTCCTCGGCCGTCGTGTTCCCGACAGCGGCCACGCGCATCCGGTGCAGCCAGCGCGCGTCACGCCTGCGGTCGAAGAGGCGGCTGAAGAAGCTCTTCACGCCATTCGGCGAGGTGAAGATGATCGTGTGGTAGTCGTGATCGTCGATGATGCGGTCGATCGACTCCCACGACGGCGGCGGGGCGATCTCGATGGTGGGAAACTGCAGCACGTGTGCGCCTTCGTCTTCGAGGAGGCGCTTCAGCTCCGACGCCTGCTCGCGGGCGCGGGTGACGACCACGCGCTTCCCGAACAGCGGCTTCGCCTCGAACCAGTTGATCACGTCGTGCAGCTTGACGACCTCACCGACGACGATGATCGCGGGCGTCTCCAGCTTCGCCGCGGTCACCCGCTCTTCGATGTCGGCGAGCGTGCCGGCGACGGTGCGCTGCTCCCGCGTGGTCGCCTTCGAGATCACCGCCACGCCGCGGGTCGCCGGCACACCTTCGGCCGTCAGCCTGCTCACGATTGCCGGCAGGTTCGCGAAGCCCATCATGAAGACGATCGTTCCGTCGAGCCGCGCCAGCGCGTCCCACTTGATCCCCGTCGACCCCTCGGACTCGTGCGCCGTGACGAGCGTGACCGAGGTGGCGTAGGAGCGGTGCGTGACCGGGATACCGGCGTAGGCCGGGCCGGCGATGGCGGAGGAGATGCCGGGGACGATCTCTACCGGGACGCCGGCCGCGAGCAGCTCTTCCGCTTCTTCGCCGCCGCGTCCGAAGACGAAGGGATCGCCGCCTTTCAGCCGGACCACCGTCTTTCCCTTCTTTGCTTCATCGATGAGCAGTTGATTGATCTGCTCCTGCGGGAGTGCATGTGCGCTGGCGCGCTTGCCGACGTACACGACTTCCGCCGTCTTCGCGATGAGCGCGGCGATGTCCTTCGACACCAGCGCATCCAGGGCGACGACATCGGCGGCACGCAGCAGTTCCGCGGCGCGCAGCGTGAGCAACCGCGGATCACCCGGACCTGCCCCAACGAGATAAACCTTACCGGTCATGGGGCGCATCGTACCAAGGGCGCGTATCGATACGACTCAGGTGAGTCATATCGCGGCAGTTGTGGGACTTTGGTTTTCGGTTTTTGGTTTTCGGTTTTCGGTGCTGCGCTATGCGCGGATCGCGGTGTTAGCGCAGCGCCAAAAACCGAAAACCGAAAACCGAAAACCAAAAACCCAAAACCAAAAACCCAAAACCCGAAAACGCTTCACCCTTCAGTCCTGCAGCAACTCGAGCGCGCCCTGCGCGATCAGCGCTTCATAGACGGCATCCACGCTGTCGCCCTGTGCGCGGATCGCGCGTGTGCCCGCGAGGTCCGACACGAATGCGCGCACGATATCGCCGTCCGCGTGTACGGCGATGGCGGAGGTGCAGTCGAGGCGCTCGCCGAACTTCTGCAGGACACCGCGCTCGGTCAGCGCCGCCGTCTCGGAGAGCGGATGCGTCACCGCGCGCGCCGCTTCGTACGCCTCGGCGTGATCGCGCAGCACCTCGATGCCGATGATCCCCTGCCCGGCAGCCGGGATCATGGTGTCGACGTCGAAGAGGCTGGTGACGTCGGCCTGCCGCCCGAGCCGAATGAGGCCGGCATTCGCCAGGATGATTCCGGCGTAGAGGCCGGCGTGCATCTTGTTGATGCGCGTGTCGACGTTGCCGCGGATCTCCTCCACCACGAGGTGCGGATAGCGCTGCAGCAGTTGCGCACGGCGGCGTGGCGCGCTCGTGCCGATCACGGAGCCGGCAGGCAGCTCCTCGATGGAGAGCTGTTCGGGATGCACCCACGCATCACGCGGATCGGCGCGCTCGAGAAAGCCCGCAAGCACGAACTCGGGCGGAATCAGCGACGGCACGTCCTTCAGGCTGTGCACCGCCACATCGATCTCGCGGCGCGCGAGCGCTTCCTCCAGCTCCTTGACGAACAGCCCCTTGCCGCCGATCGTCGCCAGCGACACGTCCTGCCGCTTGTCGCCGGTCGTCTTGATCGTCACGATCTCCGGCCGGTAGCCGGCTTCGAGCAGGCGATTGGCGAGCGTGTTGGCCTGCCACATCGCCAGCAGCGACCCTCGCGTTCCGATGCGCACTTCCTTCATCGCAGCCCGAAGATCTTGCGGATCGTGCGGCGGAGCGACTCGCGCTCGTGCGGCTCGTCCGCGGCTTCCTTCAATTGCAGGATCGGGTAGTGGAGGATCTTGTTCACGAGCTGCGTCGAGAACATCTCGACGGTGGCGCGCTGCTCGGCGGTCATCGGTCCGAGCTTGCGCAGACACTTCTCGAGCTCGGCGCCGCGGATCTCTTCGAGGCGCTGCTGGAGCTCGAGGATCGTCGGCACCGCGTCCTGTGCCACGAGCCGGCGGCGGAACGCATCGACCTCGTTACGCACGATCACTTCCGCGTCGGCCGCTTTCTCGTGGCGCCTGTCGCGGTTCTGGTCGGCGACGAGCTGCAGGTCGTCGATGTTGTAGAGGTACGCGCCGTCGAGCCGGGCGATCTCCGGATCGAGGTTGCGCGGCACCGAGAGGTCGATGAGGAAGAGGTTGCGGCGGCGGCGTGACTCGAGCGCACGCTCCACCTGCGCCGCGTCGATGACGAAGTGCGGCGCCGCCGTCGACGCGATGACGATGTCGCACGACGGGAGATGGTCGTCGACCGCGTCGTAATTCACTGCCTGGCCGGAGAAGCGGCGCGCCAGCTCGAGCGCGCGCTCCTGCGAGCGGTTGGCGACGAACACCTGCCGCACCTGCTGCTGCGCGAGATGCTCCGCGGTCAGCTCCCCCATCTCGCCGGCGCCGAGCAGCAGCACGCGCAGGCCGTGCAGATTGCCGAAGATCTTCTTCGCCAGCTCCACCGCGGCGTAGGGGACGGAGACGGCGTGCTCGCCGATGCCGGTGTCGGTGCGGATGCGTTTGGCCACGCGCATCGTCTGCTCGAAGAGCTGCGTGAGGAGCGCGTCGAGCGTGCCGAGATCGCGCGCGATCTGGAACGAGCTGCGGACCTGTCCGCCGATCTGCGGCTCGCCGACGATCATCGAATCGAGCCCCGAGGCGACGCGGAAGAGATGCTTCACCACGTCGCCGTGGCGAAGGATGTAGAGGTGCTTTTCCAGCTCCGTGCGGTCCGTCTCGGCGTGCGCGGCCAGCCAGTCGACGATGCTGGTGATGACGTCCTCATCGCGCGTGGAGACGACCGCCTCCACGCGATTGCACGTCGACAGCATCGTGGCGCCTTCGACGCCCTGCAGCGACCGCAGGTCGAGCAGCGTGTCGCCGAGCTTGCTCTCCGTGACGGAAAGACGTTCGCGCACGTCGACCGGTGCCGTGCGGTGGTTCAGTCCCACCAGGATCAGCGGCATGGCTGGCCCCCGATGGCGTTGCGGACAGGGCGCGTCATCCGCGGATCCCCAGGATCGCGACGACCACGGCGATGAACGCGCCGGCTGACACCACGATCGTGCGCCGGTTGCGGTACGCGCCGCTGATGTATTGCTGCAGCAGGACCGCAAACAGGACCCAAGCCGTGACGGCGCCGATCTGCTTCACGTTGGGCGCGACGAAGCCGGCGTTCGTCCGGTAGGACCACAGCACGCCGGCCAGCAGCCCGAGGGTGTAGATGGAGAAGCCGATGGCGAGAGCGCGGTAGCTGACCAGCTTGCAGATCTGTAGGCTCGGGATCAGGTCCCACATCCGGCCGCGATACTTGTTCTTCAGCGCCCGGTCCTGCCAGAACGCGAGCAGACCGAACGCCAGCCCGATGAGCAGCGCGGCCACACCGACGGTCGAGAGCAGCAGGTGCGTGGTGAAGAGCCCCGACCGCAGCGACGGATCGAGCGGCGTGATGCGCTCGCCGTGCACCGCGGCGATGGTCAGCAGCAGCAGCACCAGCGGATAGACAAAGAAGGACGCCGCGTAGACCCGGTAGCGGAGGTAAAGCACGAGCTCGACGAGAAACACCACCCACGCCACAAACGACGTCGCCTCGGGCAGATTCGTGATCGGCGGATGTCCGGTCCGGACGCAGATCGTCCCGATCCAGATGGTGTGGGCCACGAAGCCGGTGACCATGAAGAGCAACGCGGCGAGCTGCGGGCGCTTGTCGCGCGTGAAGAGGGAGCCGAGCGCGACCAGAGTGCCGAGCGTGTACGCGGCGAGCGCCAGATAGAGGATATGAGTTGGAGCCGGGGTCATGTTGGACTCAGCTTCTTGCAGAACACGACCTTGTCGTGCTCGATTCTGTAGAAGTCCTTGATTCGTGAGATCTCATCGTAACCGGCGCGCTGGTAAAACCGGATGGTCGGCGCATAGCTCGCCTTCGACGATGTCTCGATGAGGAGCATACGGCCATTCTGCCGCCGCACCTCATTTTCCACGAACTTCAGCAGCAACTGCCCCAGTCCCTGCCCCTGCCGGGTCGGCTCGACGGCGATCCAGTAGAGGTCGAAGACGTCGTCGGTGCGAGGCGTCGGCCCATAGCAGACATACCCATGAACCCGCCGCGCGTCCTCATCCTCCAGCACCTGCACCGTGTACTCACTCCCCGGCCTGGCCAGGTTGGCGTCCACCAGCTCCATCGCCCACCCGGCTTCCTGCTCGGTGAAGAGCGCCGTCCCGACGAGAATCTCCCGAATGCGATCCCGGTCAGCGGGGCGGGCAGGGCGGATGCGCATGAGGGGGATCATAGCGGGTGCGGGGCTGAAGGAAATATGCAGTTCTCCGTTTAGAATTCAGCTCACCATGAGCCGCGTCCCCCTCGATCGCATCTTCGAGCTCCCGGCCGCGGAGCGCGTCGAGATCGCGCAGCAGATCTGGGAGAGCGTCTTCGACCATCCGGAAGCCGTTCCCCTGACGGCCGCGCAGAAGGCCGAGCTCGAGCGCCGCTGGCGCGCCTTCGAGCAGAACCCGGAGGAGGGGGAATCGTGGGACGAAGTGAAGAAGTCGCTGCTGGCTGAATGACGCGCAGGATCATCATCCGCCCGGAGCGAAGCGCGATCTCCGCGAAGCGAAGGCGTGGTACCGAAGCATCAGCAGAGAGCTGGGTGACGACTTCGTCCGCCGGATCGATGACGCCATCGCGCTGGCGCAGGAACGGCCGGCAGCCTTCCAGATCGTCCACCGGTCCTTCCGGCGAGTGCTGCTGCACCGCTTTCCGTATGCACTTTTCTACGACGCGGACGACGAACGGCTTGTGGTGGTAGCGGTTCTTCACCAGGCACGTGACCCGGAGGTGCTGGAGTCTCGGCAAGAAGGCCAATAGGACGAATGGGATCCGTGCGGAGGCTCATCGTCCTATTCGTCCCATCCGTCCCATAGGTCCCATTCGTCCTATCGTGGCCCCGTCTCCGCGATCCTGTGCTTCACGATCCTGGTGACCAGGTCCAGCGGCATCGGCGCCTCCAGCGAAAAGCTGACGGAGCTTTTGGCGCCGTCATACCCCGCCAGTTCATCCTTGAATTCGTCTGCTTCTCGTGGCGCAGGGTAGAAGCCGATGTGGTGCTTGTAGGCGGCGAAGTGCACCAGGTTGATGCCGTTCAGGACGAACGTCGGCATGTTGTATTTGATCGCTTCCTCGATGCCCGGTGCCGCTTTGTGGATGGTCTTGCGGAGCTGCTGCATTGCCGTCTGCACGGTCTCCGGGTAGCCGGCGATGTAGGCGTCGATGTCTTTGGGTGTCGTCACGGGCTGCATCGTAGCTCGTCCGATCCGCCCCACTCTCCAGTAGCATGGCGCCATGCCAGACTGGAGTTACCGCACCATCCTGCGGCCGCTGATGCTGGCGCTCGGGGCGGAGCGTTCCCGCAGGCTGGCGACCGGTACGTTGAGCCGGCTTTCGCGGCTGCCGCTCGGGTTGAAGGCGATCGATTTTCTCGGACACATGCGGGCGGATGCGCGGCTGCGGACGCGCGTCGGTGAGGTGGAGCTCCCCGGTCCGGTCGCTCTCGGCGCGTTGATCGATCCGCGCGGTGACGCGCTTCCCGCGTTCGCGCGCTTTGGCGTTGGATTGATCGAGGTGGGGCCAGTGGTGGAAGCGGCGCAGGACATCACCCCCGACTGGCGCGTGGATCTCGCGCAGCGGACGATCACCTCCACGAACGCCATCACCGTTAGTGTCGACGACGTGGCAGCCAACATCAGCCGCGCGCGGGTGCCGGTCGCCGTGCGCATCGCACGTCAGGACAGCGCCGCCGTGCGGCGCATCGTCGGGCGCCTCCAGCAACACGCGGCTCTCTTCATCGTCGATCCGAGCAACGTCGATGACGCCGCCGGCGCACGCCCGGTGCTCGTCGACGGGACACCCGACGAACGCGCGGCGGGCGTGTGGATGCGCGGCGATGCGGAGAGCGTTCGCGCCATGCGCGCGCGGCTGCCGCCGGACGCGATCCTCGTCGCGGCCGGCGCCACGGAGCCTCACGAGGTGAAGCAGCTCCTCGACGCCGGCGCCAATCTCGCCGCGGTCGACGCGGGGCTCGTCTGCTCCGGCCCCGGTCTCATCAAACGCTGTAACGAAGCGCTGCTCTCCGCGATGAAGCCTGAAGCCGAACCGGAGCCGCTGACGCTCGACGCCGCGCGGCGCGCCTGGTTCTGGGCGCTGCTCATGGGCGTGGCCATGTTCCTCGGCGGCGTCATGGCCGTGGCGATCGCGTCGACGCGCGTCGTGCTGCCGTACGACGAAAGCCTCTGCGGGCTGACGCGCGCGCAGATGGTCAGCCTCAATCCGCGCCTCCTGCCGTTCATGGCGCACGACCGGATCTCGCTCGCCGGCGCCATGCTCAGCATCGGCATCTTCTACATCGCCCTCGCCTGGTACGGCATCCGTCGCGGCGCGCACTGGGCGCACGTCACGGTCATCATCTCCGCGATCGTCGGCTTCCTCAGCTTCTTCTCGTTCCTCGGCTTCGGCTACTTCGATCCGTTCCACGCGTTCGTCACCGCGATCGTGACGCAGTTCACGCTGCTGTGCATGGTGATGCAGCCGTCACCGCCGCAGCCGCCCGCCGGCGACTGGCGTGAGACCGCCGCGTGGCGCCGAGGTCAGTGGGGACAACTGCTGTTCATCCTGCTCGGCTTCGGGCTGACCGTGGCGGGCATCGCCATGACGATCATCGGCTGCACGCGCGTGTTCGTGGACAGCGACCTCGCGTTCATGCGCACGACGGCCGCGCAACTGCGGCTGTCGTACGAGCGCCTCGTGCCGCTCGTGGCCCACGACCGGGCGAGCCTCGGCGGGATGCTCATCGCGAACGGCATCACCGTGTGGCTGTCGGCGCAGTGGGGAATCCGCGCGGGCGCCCAGTGGCTGTGGAGCGCGCTGGCGTGGGGCGGCAACCTGGCGTTCGCGTGTGCGGTGGGCGTGCACTTTGTCGTTGGCTACAACGAAGTGCTGCACCTGGCGCCGGCGATCCTCGGGTGGGTGCTGTGGGATGTGGCGCTGCTGCTGACGAAAGAGTGGATGGCCGAAAAAACAGAACCTACGGGACACACGCAAACCGCATCCGTCCCATAGGTCCGAGGTCCCAACTGTCCTATTCGTCCCATTGTGGAGCGCCGGCACTTCACCGGCGCTCCACGTTCAGGGTTAATACACTTCCAGTTCGTTGATGCGGGTGAAGCCCGGCTGGTGCGTCGGGCCGCTGAGCGTCAGGATGCGCACGAGGCGCGCCGTGACCGGAGCGAAGTTCGACGTCACCTGCAGTGCCGTGTTGTTGCGTACCTGCGCGACTGTGATCCAGCCGGTCGGCTGGACGAAGTACTGCACGTCGTAGTCGCGGATCGCGTAGCCGGACGAGGTGTAGAGATCCACACGGCTGAACGTCCTGTTGACGCCGAAGTCGAGCTGCAGCCACTGCGGCGGGTAGCCGCTGCCGTAACCGGTGTTGCACCAGCTCGTGCCGCCACCCAGCGCCGTGGAGCGGTTGCCGTCGTTGACCCGCTGCGGGGAGTAGCCGGAGAACGTCGACGACGCCGCGACGATCGCGGAGCGTGCGAAATTGTTGTCGCCGGGGTGGCCGTCGCCGCCGATCGTGCAGAGGTAGAAGCGGAGGCTGCCGGCGCTGTACTCGATGTAAGTCGACTCGTCGAAGTTCACCGTCTGCCCGCCGATGTTGTCGTGGACCGGGGCGAACGTCGTAGAGATGCTGACCGACACCGGAATCTGGAGCAACGCACGGACTGCCTCGGGAAGGCCCAGCGTCAGCGTGATCGGCGGTCCCCAATCTTCTTCGATCCAGCGGTAGTACATCGTGTCACCGATCGCGGCGCGATCCCAGGTCGTGATGAACTCCTCGACGACGACGCCGTTGCTGCTGGTTGCCGTGGCGCGCTTGATGTCGTTCCATGGCTGGTTGGCGAGCTCCGCGCCCCCTCTGCCGAGGACGATGAGACGGACTTCCAGTTTGCCCTGCAGCCAGCTCTCGATCCTCTTGAGCGTGGTGAAGCGGAACCGCGTGAGGTACTCCAGTCCCTTGTTGTTGCGGAGACCGGTCGGGTTGCAGTTGAGCGAGTCGGTCTTCATGGCGAACGACTTCGCGAACGAGGCGTTGCGCGAGGTCATCCCCGCCGCGTCGAGCTGGCGCAGCGTACGGAAGGCCTGCGGATCCATCCCGATGCGCTCGTTCGTCGAGAGCACCCACACTTCGTTGGAAGCGGCGTACGCCTCGTCGACGTAGCCGATGTAAGTCGTGTTGCCGTAGGCGTCGATCTGGTACGCCGGCACGCTTTCGACGTCCGCGTTGAAGTCGACGACGACCAGCGTCACATTGCCATCGGGGAACCAGACGTCGCCGTAGTTCGGGATGTAGATCTGCGGATAGTAGGTCTGGCCGTTGACGTTGCTGAAGGAGTTGACCTGCGAGACGAACGACTGCCACTCGTAGGAGTACGGATCGACTGCACCCCACGCCTCGGCCTGCGCGATGACGTCGGAGAGCAGCACGTTCGTGTCCCCGTCGAACTGCGCGGCCACGCCGTTGCGCACGATGTCGCGGAACGTCGGGTTCTGCGAGAACGAGAGGACCGGCGAGACGAGGTTGTCGAGCATTCCCTTGACCTGCGCCAGTCCTGCCGGCACGGAGTTCCACGGATTCGCCGGCTGGTCGTTGATGGAGGCCCAGAAGCGTGTGCCGCTCGGCAATGAACCAGCGCCCCAGAAGCTCCAGCCGCCGCTCAGCGAGAAGTCGCTGCCGTAACGGCCGTCGTGGAATTCCGCCATGCGCCAGGCGGAGCCGAAGGAGTCGCGGCAGACACCGTCCGCCGCTTCCTGCGAGCCGAGGACGATGCCCTGCACGGGAGCCGTCGCGGCGACGGAGCCGCGCAGCCAGCCGTTGTGGAAGTCGAAGGCGATGCCGCTCGGTGCGGCCTGGCCGTCGACGTTGACGCAGAGCACGGGGAGAGACTGATCGGCCGTGGTGTCGCCCGAATACGGGTTCGTCTGACCGTCAGCTCCGACGTGTGTGTAGCCGCCCGAGGTGCCGAGCACCCGCCAGGTCATGCCGGTGCGGAAGTTCTGCGCGTACGCGGTGGTGGTGAGAAAAAGGGTGAGAAGGAAAAGCCATCGACGCATGGAAATGCCTCCAGGTTGTAGTCGGCGGCGCTCTGGGATTTGCCGCTCTACGTACCTGTGGCCACGCGCAAAAAAACATTACATCGCCCGGTTGGAAAAAGTTCGATGGACGGAATCAACCGCGGCTGGCCTTCTCCAGCATCCGCGCAAACTCCACGCGCTGCTTTTTCTCGGGTGTGTCGGCGCAGCGCTCTTCGAAGCGTGCGCACTCCTCGGCCGAGAGCTCGCCCCGCACGTAGGCGTCGATCAGGTCGTCCTCGGCGGCGAGCACGCGAGCATGGAGGTTGTCATCGAGGAAGCATGCCTCCAGGATGCGGGCGTGCTCGCCGTCAGTGAGCTGCCCGAGAAGGAAGCGTCTGAGGAGCTGGTCGGTCACGCGCGCCTCCGGAGGCGAGACGCTGCGCGACACATTTCTCGAGTTGCGTGCGGATGCGGTGCGCACGGACACGCAACGCGTTCAAGTCCATTCCGAGGGACGCGGCGAGCTCGCGCCGCGCCTCGATTTTCGCGCGCTGTTCGCCCGCGTAGTATTTCAGAATGATGTCGCGGTTCTCGGGTGTGAGCGTCGCCAGGCATTGCTCGAAACACTGCTGCTGCCTCTCACCTTCATCATGCTCCAGACGCGGCACGAATGCATCCTCTGTCGCATGCTGCACCAGCCGGAGGACCTCCGTCTCCCGGTCCGTTTTTTTCCGGACCTCCAGGAGGACCAGCCGGGCCACGCCATGGGCGTAGGCGGGCAGGTTGGCGATGTGCTCCCCTTCTTCGACCTTCCGGAGAACCCGGTCGAGCACTTCGTCGGCCTGGGCTTCCGGTTCCCGGACGCACTGCCACTCGAAGAACTTCACCAGTTTGCGATGCAGGTCGCGGTAGTGCGTCCCCGCGCGGTCGCGATCGGAGTCGAAAGACGTCAGAAGCTGCTCGAATGCGGCGACTGAGCTCACGCCGTTGGATTCTTGCTAACTCCTCGCCAAAATTACGCCTCGACGCAGGGGCGGAAAGAAATGACACTGACGCGCCGGCACCGCGGTCCAGAACAGGACAAGACGCCTCACACGTGCAGCAACTCTTCCCCCGGATTCACGAACTGATCCGTTTCGAAGTTGTACTGCCGGTCGTACAACTGCTTGTAGCGCCCGTTCTTCGCCAGCAATTCCTGGTGCGTGCCGCGCTCCACGATCTCGCCCGCTTCGAGGACCAGGATCTGGTCGGAGCCCCGAATGGTCGACAGGCGGTGGGCGATGACGAATGTCGTGCGGCCGCGGCGGAGGGCGCGCAGCCCGTCCTGGATCTTCGCCTCGCTTTCGCTGTCGAGGCTCGACGTGGCTTCGTCGAGGATCAGGATCGACGGGCTCGCGAGGATGGCGCGGGCGATGGCGATGCGCTGGCGCTGGCCGCCGGAGAGCTTGATGCCGCGCTCCCCGATGATCGAATCGTACTTTTTCTCCAGCGGCTCCACGAACTCATCGACGTGCGCGATGCGGGCGACGTCGAGCATCTCCTCGTACGTCGCGTCGGGGCGTCCGTAGCGGATGTTGTCCGCGATCGTGCCGTCGAAGAGGAAGTTGTCCTGCAGCACGATGCCGAGGTTCGAGCGGTAGTCGTGGAGGCGGAGGTCGTCGAGGTCGCGCCCGTCGATGAGGACGCGCCCGCTCGTCGGACGGTTGAACGTCATGACCAGCGAGATGAGCGTGCTCTTCCCCGAGCCGCTCGAGCCGACGAGCGCCGTGGTCGTCTTCGCCGGCGCGTGGAACGAGATCCCTTTGAGCACCGGCACGCCGGGGTCGTACTCGAACGTCACGTCCTCGAAGGTGACGTCGCCGCGGATCGGGCCGACCGGCACGCGCGAGGCGTCGGCCTCCAGCTCCGTCTGCACCTTCATGATCTCGCGGATGCGATCGAGGCCGGCGAACGCCTCGGTGATCTGCGTCCCGATGGAGGCGATGTTCATCACCGGCATCGCCAGCAGGCCGGTGAAGAAGATGTACATGATGAAGTCGCCGAGCGTCATCCTCCCGGCGAGGATCGCGCGTCCGCCGAGGACCATCATCAACACGCCGATCGAGCCGAAGATCAGCGTCGCGCCGGCGGTGGCCGCCGAAACGGCGGTGATCGTCTTCGCCACGTTCCGGAACAGCTTGTGGACGCCTTTGGCGAAGACGATGTCCTCGCGTTTCTCCGTCGTGTACGCCTTGACGACGCGGATGCCGCCGAGGCTTTCGGTGAGGCGGCCGGTGACCTGCGCGTTGATCTCGCCGCGCTCGCGGAACAGCGGCCGCACCTTCTTGAAGGCGAGGGCCATGGCCACGCCGAAGATGGCCAGCGTCACCATCGTGATCAGCGTCATCTGCCAGTTGAGGTAGAAGAGGACGAAGAGCGCCAGCACCGCCGTGACGATGCTGCCGACGAGCTGCACCAGCCCCGTGCCGACGATGTTCCGGATCCCCTCGGCGTCGTTCATGATCCGGGAGATGAGGATGCCCGACTTCGTCGAGTCGAAGTACGACGTCGGCAGCCGCAGGACATGCTCTTCGACGTTCTTGCGCATCTCCGTGATGGCGCGCTGCGCGGCGACGCCGAGGAGCTGGGAGAGGGCGAAGGAGGTCGTGGTCTGGACGGCGATGGCCACGATCGCGGCGATCGCCAGCAGCGGCAGCAGCTCATGATTCGCCTTGCCGATGACGTCGTCGACGAGGTACTTCGAGGTCGCCGGCAGGACGAGCCCGGCGAGGCGGCTGATCAGCATCAGCCCGAGGCCGGCGCTGAGCCGTCCACGCCGCGCCCAGATCAGTTCCTTCGCTTCACGCCAGACTTCATCGACCTGAAGCTTTTTCTTCGGTTTTTCAGGATGCACAGGGCGATTGTAAGGTGCTCCGGTGGGTAGGGCGGTGGGGTCCTATCTGTCCTATTGGTCCTATACGTCCCATTCGTCCTATCGTCCCCCCGCCGCCTGAACCGCCCCCACCAGCGCATCCACATCCGCCTCGGTGGTGGAAAACCCGCAAACAAACCGCACCGCCCCCACGCCGAACAGCGGCCACTCATAGAAGAGGAAGCCACCCTCCTGCAGAGCCGCAATCACCGCCGGCGCCAGCCGCGCGAAGACGACGTTTGCCTCCACCGGCATCAGCAGCTCCGGCACGCCCGCCGCCAGGCGCCCGGCCATGGCGTTGGCGTGGCGCGCGTTGCGCAGCCAGAGGCCGTCGGCGAAATACGCGTCGAGCTGCGCCGAGAGAAAGCGCATCTTCGACCAGCGCTGGCCGCCGCGGTGCCAGCGCGTCGTCAGCTCCGGCATGACCTTCGTGTCGAAGGCCACGATCAGCTCCGCCGCGAGCGCGCCGTTCTTCGTGGCGCCGAGGACGAGGATGTCGACGCCGGCGCGCCAGGTGAGATCGGCCGGCGAGGCTCCGGCCGACACCACCGCGTTCGCGAAGCGGGCGCCGTCCATGTGCACGCGGCAGCCGCGCGCGTGCGCCACGTCGCACAGCGCCCGCAGGTCGTCGACGCTGTAGACCGTGCCCGCTTCCGTGGCCTGCGTGAGGCTGACCACCGAGACCTTCGCCGTGCGTCCCTCGAGGGCGATGCCGTCGATGGTCCTCGCCAGCGTCACCGGGTCGAGCTTCCCGTGCGCGCCGGCGATGGGGAACGTCTTCGCGCCGCCGCTGTAGAACTCCGGCGCTCCCATCTCGTCGCGGTGGATGTGCGCGTCGTCGTGGCAGAAGACACCGCCCCACGGCGGGGTGAGGACGGCGACGGAAAGCGCGTTGCCACCCGTGCCCGTCGCCACCGGCAGGATCTCGCAGTCGGTCTCGAACAGCTCGCGGGCGCGGACGCGCAGGCGTTGCGTCAGCTCGTCCTGCCCGTAGGACGTGACGGTTCCGCGGCTCGCGCGGACGATGGCATCGGTAATTTCGGGAGAGGCGCCGTGGGTGTTGTCGGAGCGAAAGTCGAACACGCCGGCGTCTTATCACACGCGCACGATCGTGCGGATGACGGGTACGGCGCCGCTGTCACCGAGGTGATGCACCTGAGTGACATTTTTCTCCTCCGCCAGCGCCAGGTCTCTCGTGGTTGCGTGAATTCTGTCTCCATAGGAGTAAGCTGTCGTGTAACCAAAATCAACCGGAGGTTCGATGAAACGGCTTCTGCTCCCGGTCCTGCTGCTCGCTTTTCTATCAGCTCAATCCCTTCCCACGGCTACGCTCACAGGCAAGGTGACCGTCGACGGTGCGGCGCTACCCGGCGTCACCGTCACCGTGACGTCCCCCAACCTGCAGGGAGCACGGACCACCGTCACCTCCGAAGGCGGTGACTACATCCTGCCGTTCCTTCCCCCGGGCGACTACACCGTGACGTTCGAGCTGGCCGGCATGGAGACCGTCGCGCGCAAGCTGACTCTCGCGGCCACCCGTACGGACACGGTCGACATCGAGCTGCGCCAGTCGCCGGTGCAGGACGCGATCACGGTCACGGCCGAGATCCCGATGCTCGCCGCGGTCGAGTCGACGCAGGTCAGCACGAACTTCAAGCAGTCGATGATCGAAGAGCTCCCGGTGGCCCGCAATCTCGAGGCCGTGACGCTGCTCGCGCCCGGCGTCAACGCCAACGGGCCCGGCAACAACATCGTGATCTCCGGCGCCATGTCGTTCGACAGCCTCTTTCTCGTCAACGGCGCGGTCGTGAACGAGAACCTCCGCGGCCAGCCGCACGATCTCTTCATCGAAGACGCGATCCAGGAGACGACGGTCCTCACCGGCGGCATCACCGCCGAGTACGGCCACTTCACCGGCGGTGTCGTCAGCGCGATCACCAAGTCGGGCGGCAACGACTTCACCGGCAGCTTCCGCACGAGCCTCTCGAACGAGAGCTGGGCCTCGCGCACGCCCTTCACCACCGATCAGGAAGACAAGATCAACCCGATCTACGAAGCCACCCTCGGCGGCCCGATCTTCCGCGACCGTCTCTGGTTCTTCGGCGCCGGCCGCTCCTCGGAGACCGAAGACATCCGCCAGACCGTCCCCGGCCTCGCACGCCAGGGCGATCAGGACGCCAACGGCAACCAGATCCCCATCGGCACGCAGCTCACCCCCTTCACGTATCCGCACGGCACCGAGGAGCTGCGGCTCGAGGGGAAGCTGACCGGGACGATCACGAGCAAGCACAACATCGTCGCCTCGTACATGGACATCGCTGCCAGCGAAAAGAACCAGACGGGCCAGACGATCATGGACCTCGACAGCCTCGTGCCGGAGCGCGAGACGCCGAACACCTTCCTCGTCGCCAACTACAGCGGCGTGCTGACCAACAGCTTCTTCGTCGAAGGGCAGTTCTCCCAGAAGGACTACCAGTTCGTCGGCTCCGGCTCGCGCGACTTCGACATCATCAAAGGCACGCTGATCACCGATCGCGCGCGCGGCAACCGCTACTGGTCGCCGACGTTCCGCGCGACGGATGAAGGGGAGGAGCGCGACATCACCGTCTGGACGGCGAAGGGCACGTACTTCCTCTCCACTCCCACCATCGGCTCGCATGAAGTCCGCGTCGGCTACGAAGACTTCAACGAAGTCCGCAAGGTGAACAACTTCCAGAACGGCAGCGACTACCGCATCAGCGTTCCGAACACGATCGTTCGCGGCGACCAGATCTTCCCGCGCATGCCCGGCGGCTCGAGCGGCACGCTCACGCGCATCTCCTGGCTGCCGATCTTCGTGCTGAGCCAGGGCTCCGACTACACGACGCAGTCGATCTTCATCAACGACCGCTGGAACCTGAACGACAAGTGGTCGTTCAACCTCGGCGTCCGTTACGACAAGAACGACGCCATCTCCGGCGACGGCCACACGCAGATCGCCGACGACAGCGCATACAGCCCCCGTCTCGCGGCGCACTACGACCTGTTCGGCGACGGACGGCTCGTGCTGAACGCCAGCTACGGCGAGTACGTCGGCCGCCTGTCCGAGGGTGCGGCGAACGACGCTGATCCGGCGGGACGCAGTGCCTCGCTGCAGTGGGACTACCGCGGCCCCAGCATCAACAACGACGTCAACGCGCCGACCAGCTCCCTCATCCCGACCGATCAGGCCATCCGCATGGTGATGGACTGGTTCTTCGCGAACGGCGGCACCGACCGCCGTCCGTTCCGCACGACGCCGTCTGTTCCGGGCGTGGAGTCGATCCTCGACGTCAACGGCCTCCAGTCGCCGATGGTGAAGGAGATGACGTTCGGCGCCGGCTCCGTGATCGGCACCCGCGGCTACGTGCGCGCGGACCTCGTCTGGCGCAACTGGGACAACTTCTACACCTCGTACCGCGACACCGTCAGCGGCAAGGTAACGGACCCGCGCACCGGCACGGTGTACGACCTCTCCGTCATTCGCAGCGACAACGAGGTTTACGACCGCGAGTACCGCGGCGTGCAGACGCAGTTCCGCTACAGCGTCGCCCGGCCGCTGCAGCTCGGCGGCACCTACACGTGGTCGCGCCTCCGCGGCAACGTGACCGGTGAGGACAGCGGCACGGGGCCGCTCGTCGGCGTGGCCGGTGAATATCCCGAGTACCGCGACGAGCGCTGGAACTACCCGATGGGCTACCTCAGCGGCGACCAGCGCCACCGCGCGAAAGTGTGGGCGTCGTACGACCTCCCGACGCGCATCGGACGCTTCAACGTCAGTCTGCTCGAAAGCTTCGACTCCGGCACGCGGACCTCGGTCGACGGTGACGTCGACACGCGCCCGTACGTGACGAACCCCGGCTACCTCACCCCGCCCGCGTCCGTCAGCTACTTCTTCGGCGGCCGCGGCAACCTCAAGACGGACGACATCACGCGTACGGACCTCGCGCTGAACTACGAGCTGACCTTCCGTGGTGTGAAGGTGTTCGTGCAGCCGGAGATCATCAACCTCTTCAACGAGCGCGGTCTCGTCTCCTACAACGAAGAAGTGCTGACCGCCGTCGATTGCGCCCCGCCGACGGGCAACACGACACTGGCCGCCCCGTGCCCCGCACAGGGGCTGCAGCGGTTCGATCCGTTCAAGGAGACGCCGGTCGAAGGCGTGAACTACATCAAAGGCCCGAACTTCGGCAAAGCGGACAGCGAAGGCGACTTCCAGACGCCGCGCACGTTCCGCATGTCGGTGGGAGTGCGGTTCTAGGGACAATCACAGACGTGGGGCGAATGGGACCCGGCGGAATTCACCGCGGTCCCATTCGTCCCCGCAGCACCTCGACGATGCGCGGGTGTTCGGGCCGGGGATGGTTTTCCACGGACCACAGCGCCTGATCCAGCGCGTTGCCGCCGTAGCGATTGATCCGGATCGTCGGTAAGGAGCTGGCGGAGCGTGGCGTCGTCGCCGGAGACGATCGCGTCCGCGGCATGCTCGAAGCGCGCCACGGCCGCCGCCGCATTCACGTCTTCCCCTCCTCGCTATCGAGGCCGCCGTTGTAGGACGGCGGGTCGCTCGCCGGGAAGGATTCCGCGATTGCTTGATCGACGCGCTCGTCGTCGTTGAGCGGGTGACCAAGCGCCGGCTTGTGCGGCCCATCGATCGCGCCGCCGCGCTCTTCCTGCCAGTCTCTGCGTGGTGGGTTGACCATGCAGAGGGACCATGCAATTTCGCTGCTGTGCTCCGGACCTATGGGACGAATGGGACCTATAGGACAGATAGGACGAATAGGACAGGCTGTGCGGTGGGGCTTTGTCCCATAGGTCCTATTCGGCCCATAGGTCCTATCCGCCCTATCGTTCCCCTTCCCCCAGCTCCGGCAGCTCTGCCATCAGCGCCTGAAACCTCGGGTGCTCGCGCAGGGCGACCAGGTCGGGGTCGCTGGTCAGCCATTCACGGTAGGTGTAGCCGCCGCGCACCGCGCCTTCGATGGCGTCCAGCGCGCGCTCCAGCTCACCGTCCAGCGAGAACACGCACGCGGAGTTGTAGAGCGTGCAGACGTCGTGCGGATCGATGGCGTAGGCGCGGTCGATCTGCCCCATGGCTCCGGTCTTCTCGCCGAGGACGTACTGCGCTTCCGCGTTCATGCAGAGCGCGCGCACGTCGTCCGGGCGCAGCTCCAGCCGCTTTGCGGTGAGCGTCTTGGTACGCAGCGCCGCGTTGTGGCGATCGCTTTCGCGCCCGAGGGCGTAGTAGATCTGGACGAGCATCATCGGGGCGGCGTAGTCGTCGGGGCGGATGGCGGCGGCGCGCTCGAGATGCTGCACCGCCGCCTCGCCGCGGCCGTGCGTCCACAACAGCCGGCCGTAGTAGACGTGCGCGTCGAACGAGCGCGGATCGAGTGCGATCGCGGTCTCGAACTCCTCGGCCGCCTCGTCGAACTTCCCTTCCAGCACCAGCGACTGCGCGCGCGACTTGTGCGCCTCGGCCAGTCCCGGATCGAGCGCGATCGCGCGGCGGCTCGCTTCGGCACATCCCGCGCGGTACTGCTCGTCACGCACGTGGTAGAGGTAGAGATCCGCCAGCGCGTCGGCCATGCCGGAGAACGCCAGCGCGAACGACGGCTCGATCTCGACCGCACGCGCGTACATCTGCCGCGCGGCTTCGAGACTGCGGCGGATCTCCTGGTACGCGAGCTGGCGGCCGCGCAGGTAGAACTCCCACGCGCTCAACTGCGCGTGCGGAGTGCGGCGGAGCAGCCCATGTTCGTGCTCGCCAAGGACGCCGAGGAGCGAGCTGGCGGTCTGTTCGGCGATGTCTTCCTGGATGGCGAAGAGGTCGTTCGCGGTGCGGTCGTAACGCTCCGACCAGAGGTTGCGGCGCGTGGCCACGTCGACGAGATGCACCGTCACGCGCAGCCGGTCGCCGGCTTTGCGCACGCTGCCGTCGAGGACCTTGTCGACGCCGAGCTTCTGCGGTTCCTGCCGCGCCTCGAAAGACGATTTGCGCGAGAGCACCGAGAGGCGCTCGAGCTTCGTCAGCGCGTTGATGATCTCGTCCGCCAGCCCTTCGCAGAAAAACCCCTGGTCGCGCGCCTCGGATAAATCGGCAAACGGGAGGACGGCGATCGTCGGGCGGCTGTCGCTGCTGACCGCGGGTGCCGGGCCCTCGGCGATCTCGCCGATGAAGCGGAAGCCTTTGCCGTAGAGCGTGCGGATCCAGCGCGGCGAGGTGGAGGAGTCGTCGAGGACGCGGCGGGCGTCGCGGATCACGCGCGTCAGAGCCGACTCGGAGACGTACGTCTCCTCCCACACTTTGTCGAGCAGCTCTTCCTTCGTCACGAGGCGCTCGCGGTTGCGCACGAGGTAGTCGATGACGCGGAAGACCTTCGGCTCCACGTGCAGCTCTTCGCCGCCGCGGCGCAGGAAATGACGCTCCGCGTCGAGCTCGAACTCACCGAAACGAATCATGCAGCCCTAATTCTCACCCTGAATTCGTCAGGATCTCATCAGGATTCACGGGCGGAGAGCGCCGAAGTTGGGGACATGAACATCATCGACCTCGCGACCTGGGCGTCGCTCGCCTGCCTTCCGCTGTTTCTGCTGCTCGATTTCGTGCACCGCGCGCGGCGGTTCGAAACGCCGCGATTCTGGCGTCTCCGCGCGTTCGGTGTGACGGCCTTTTCGTTCGTGCTGTCAATGGCCGTCCCCCTCGCGTGGGCGAAAGTCGTCGGCGACCGCACGCTGTTCGACCTCGCACCGCTCGGCATCTGGGGCGGTGCGGCCGTCGGAATCCTCGTCTATGAGCTGATGCACTACTGGTATCACCGCACGGTGCACCGCTCGGACACGCTGTTCCGCTGGGTGCACCAGATGCATCACAGCGCCGAGAGTCTCGACGCCTGGGGGGCGTACTACCTCTCGCCGCTCGACGTGATCGGCTTCAGCACCCTCTCCAGCCTCGTATTCTTCCCGCTCCTCGGTGTAACGCCGGCGGCCGGCGCGCTCGCGGCGCTGTTCCTGACGTTCAACGGCGTCTTCCAGCACGCGAACGTGCGCACGCCGCAGTGGCTCGGCTACCTGATCCAGCGCCCGGAGAGCCACGGCGTACACCACGAGCGCGGCGTCCACCGCTACAACTACTCCGATCTGCCGCTTTGGGACATCGTGTTCGGCACCTTCCGCAACCCGGCGACGTTCGACCGCGAGTGCGGCTTCTACCCCGGCGCATCCACGAAGATCGGCGCGATGCTGATCGGCAAGGATGTGTCGGTGCCGCCGCCGGCCGCGGAACCGCAGCCGCGCGAAGCGGAAGCGGTGGCGGCGTAATGCCGTAATGAATGGGACCTATGGCACTCCATAGGTCCCATCAGGCCTATCTGTCCCATTGGTCTTTCACGTGCGTCGTCAGTTCCCGCACCACGGCCAAATCCGGCCGAAACCGCTGCTGAGTCACCAGGCGGGGGCGCGTAATGCGATCCATGCGGAACATCCGCGCCCCCTGCTTTTCGCAGTCGATCCCCAGGATGTACCAGACCGGCACTTCGACGAGGAGGCCGTGAGGCTCGACGAGACGCGTCGATGCGCGCCCTTCGCGATCGACGTAATCGAACGCGAGGACGGTGCCGGAGGTGAACGCGCGCTCGAAAAGACCGAGCAGTTCCGCCGGCGGTTGCTGCGCCCCTTCGCGGACGCGCGGCGTGGCCGCGTTACCGACGACGACGCGGCTCGTCAGCGCACGCAGCTCCCGGGCGCGCTGGCGCGGCAGCGCCGCGAACAGCTTGGCGACGCCGGAGCGCGCGGCACCGCCCCACGGCAATCCTGAGGCGACACGCGCGAGGTGCGCCACCAGCGTCAGGGCGACGATCTCCGCATCGGCGAACGTGACCTGCGCCGCGCCACGATCGCGCTCGAGGCGAATGCCGCCGCCGGGGCCGACGTCGGAGCTGATGGCCACACCGCGCTCGCGCAGCGTGGCCAGATCGCGCAGCACGGTCCGCCGGCTGACACCAAGCTGCTCCGCCAGAGCCGCAACGTTGGTTTCCTCCGTCGCGCGCAGCAGATCCAGGAGGGACATCACTCGTTCAGCGCGCATGGTGTAGAGGAACGGTGGGACGAATAAGACAATTTGAACTATTCAATGGTGCCAGAAACTGACACCGATCCACAGACCATACGCGCATGAACTGCTATGAAGTCGTCGTTTCGCACGCCTACCCTGACGCTGACCGCGAGGCCATCCTCACCGTCAGCCGCGAGTTGCAAAGCTGGGTCATCCAGCAGCCTGGCTTCCTTCGCCGCACGCTCCTCGAAGCGGGCGAAGGGACCTGGATCGACATCGTGCTCTGGGAAACCGAAGCCGCCGCGAAGACGGCCGCCGCCGCGTTCCCTCCGGACTGTGGCGCCAGGTTCGCCGCGCTGTTCGACATGACCACCATGAAGATGATGCACGGCACGGAAGTGCCGCTCTGAAAAACAGGGACCTATGGGACCGTCCACACGGTCCTACAGGTCCCATCGTTCCCGTCAATCGTGCCGGTCTACACCACCGGAAGATCGACCACGATCTCCACGCCCTGGTCGCCGCGGATGGCGATCCGGGCGCCGATCTGTGCCGCGCGCTCGCGCATCCCCCGGAGTCCCTGCTGGTGCTCCTCGATCACCTCGGACGCCAGCCCCACGCCGTCATCATTGATGCGCAGCACGACACGCTCATTCTGGAAGGCGATCGCGATCGTCACGCGGCTGGCGTTGGCGTGGCGGAAGGAGTTGGTGAGCGCTTCCTGCGCGATGCGGTAGAGGTGATTCTCCACGTGGATGCCGAGGCGGCGGGTGCGGCCGCGGACCTCGACGTCCGTGGCGACGGCGGAGGAAGCGGCGAGGAGCCGCAGGGCGCTGACGAGATCGCGCCCGTCGAGTGCATCGGCACGCAGGTCGGCGAGCGCACGCCGCGCGTCGTTCATCGTCATCGTCACGAGCTCCTTCGCGCGGCCGAGATGGCGCTGGGCGCGCGTTTCGCCCTCGATGGTGGCCAGCGCCGTCTCGATCTGCAACGCGACGCCGGAGAGCCCCTGCCCGAGGGTGTCGTGCAGCTCGCGCGCGATGCGGCGGCGCTCCGCGAGCGCGGCTGCGTGGCGCAGCTCGATCCGATGCACGCGCTGCCGGTCGACGAGCCACAGCGCGCCGAGAATGAGACCTGCGATGAGGACGGCGAACCACCACGTGCGACGGAACGCTGCTTCGATACGGAAGCGGTACGTGCCGGGCGGCAGGTTCGTGGAATGCGCTGCGCGTCGCGCGTCCGCGCCTTGCGCGATCGCCTGCACCGCCACGTGCGGCAATCCTTCCGCCGTGCCCCAGCTGCGCAGGACGGAGGGTGCCGCGAGCGCGACGGCCAAAAGGAGGATGTTCACGGGGCGTCGATGGGGGCTCGTTTGGGCAGCGTGTCGAGATGGACGATGCCGCGGCGGATGGCGATGGTCGCGGCCTGCGTTCGGTCGATGGCGTGCAGCTTTCCGAGGATGCGGTTGACGTGGCCCTTGACCGTCCCTTCGCTGATGCCGAGAGCGCGCGCGATGGCGCGGTTGCGGCGGCCGAGAACGATGAGGCGGAGGACGTCGAGCTCGCGGTCGGTCAGCTTTTCGACGGCCAGGCGCTCGCCGAGACGCGCGGCGACGTGCGGCGGGATGCGGCGCTGCCCGGCGTACACGTCGCGAATCGTGGACAGCAGCTCGTCGCGCGACGCGGTCTTCAGCAGATACGCGCGTGCGCCGGCACGCAGCGCGCGGTAGATGTCTTCGTCGCCGTCGAAGCTGGTGAGGATGATGACGCGGATGGCGGGACACTCGTCGCGCAATGTCGCCGTGACGTCCGCGCCGGAAAGCCCGGGCATGAGCAGGTCGAGCAGGACGACGTCGGGCTGCGTCCGCCGCGCGAGCGCGATGGCCTCGGCGCCGTCACCGCACTCGCCGGCGATGGTGATGTCGCTCTGCGTCCCGAGCAGCGCGCAGAGCCCCTCGCGGACGACCGGATGGTCGTCGACGACAAGTACGCGTACCACACTTCTGTGCAGCATGTCCGCACCCCCGTCAATCCGCTTGTATCGCTCTGGTGAAGGTTCGGTTCGCGAATCGCCATACGGGTGAACGATCGGCTACGGAGGTGCGAACGGAAAGCGAATGTTCCTCGCGAGGAGGATCAGGCGAAGGGGAACGATAGGACGGATGGGACAGAATCGCCGCGCTACATGACTTCCATGGCGCATCACTGCATGCGCCACGTGCACACAGCGGGATGCCACTAGCCCCGGGTTTACCCGGGGTAGTGCGTTGGAGTGCGTGCGGCATCGTGTCCGCGGACCCCGGGCAAAGCCCCATATGCACTAACTTAGCCCCCCAGCGATGAAGCGCGCATCGATGAGCTGGTAGCGGCGAGACCGTTTGGCGAGGGCGAAGTGGCGCGATCGGTCTCGTTGTGCGCGTCGCAAGGTGCCCAGAGGGAGGTGCGGT
>DASVEE010000041.1:0-11884 GCA_036380735.1 Thermoanaerobaculia bacterium
GTCGTGCGTTTTCCACGGAGTGCCGTGCGTTTTCCACGGAGTGCCGTGCGTTTTCCACGGAGTGTCGTGCGTTTTCCACGGAGTGTCGTGCGTTTTCCACGGAGTGTCGTGCGTTTTCCACGGAGTGTCGTGCGTTTTCCACGGAGTATCGTGCGTTTTCCACGGAGTGTCGTGCGTTTCCCACGGAGTGCCGTGCGGTTTCCACAGCGCTCCGTGCGATTTCCACCGCGTGAGGTGGAACGGCCACGGAGTGTCGTGCGTTTTCCACAGCGTCAAGAACGATCTCCGGGCGAGCGGCGCCCGGAATGGGTCCATCCGTACTGGTGGGCACCTCCGCCAGCGTCTTCTGTCCGTTTGGGACGATTTCTGGCATGGCGAGGGCCTTCGGGGAACGGAGTGGTCTACCATGAGGGCTGATGCTGCGTGAGGTCGACCCAATCCGCCGTGAATCGCTCGCCGCGTGGCTGCGGCTCGCGAAGCCGATCCCGGCCCGACTGGGGAACGAGGCGGTGCTGCTGCTCGACGTCGGGCCGTCGCGTGCCCTGCTCTCCGGACGCTGCAGCTACGCGGCCGGCACCGAGCACGAACTGGCCTTCGCCGACGGCGGCATTCGCGTCAAACTGCGCTGCCTGATCACCGCCATCGCCGAGCATGCCAGCAGTCCCGATCTGGATCTGCTGGTGCGTTTCGCCGGGCATTCCGATGCGCTCGCGGAGTTCCTCGCGCGCTATGAAGAGCAGATCCACCGCGCCGAGGAAGCGAACGCCGAAGGCGATGCAGCCGGCAACGTCATCGACGGCGACCGGACCCTCGCCGATCTGGGCTCCGCCGCCCGGTCCCAGGAGACCTTCCTCCGCTGCCGGCTCGGCCTCGGCGGCTGGAACCGCGAGGTCACCGCGCAACGCGAGCAGCCCCCCGACGGCTTCACCGTCGCGGCTTCCGAAACTGACGATCAAGTGCTGCTGCTGCAACTGGCGTATGAAGAATCCGATGCGCATGAACGCGGGCTGCTGCGGGAGTTTGCCGCGGCAAGTCTCGGCGGCCGGGGCTGAGCGGCGGTAGGTTAGCGGTTGCGCTGGGCACCGGGAACGATAGGACCTATGGACGAATAGGACGGATAGGACCTATAGGCAGGCCGCCCACCCACCACGACGAGAGAAGGTCCGCGGCCGATGTGAATGCGTGAAGCCTATGCACGCGGCCCCCCCACGAAGAGGCAAGGTCCGCAGGCCTATGGGTCCATTCGTCCTATTTCCCCACCGGTCCTTCAGGTCCCGTTGCCCAAGGTTCACTGCCGCCGCTATTCGTGCCGCACATCTGCCGTTCCCCCGGAGCCAAGTCCGTCACCAGCAACCGCAGCACTGGCAGCGATCGTTGATCGCGCCAGTGCTGGCCGTGCTCAGCGTGGCCAGCGCCGCGCTGCCGCATCGCCATGCGCTCGCGCAGCAGCAGGTGACGCCGGCCGCGATCGCCGCCTCGGCGGACGACGGCGCGCAGCTCCATCGCGGCGGAGCTCACCTCCTCCTCCAACGGTCACGAATACCCCTGCGCGGCCTGCGCCCGGCAACAGACGTCCGGGCGCCCGCGCTCCACCGCGCCGATCGCGGTACCGCACCGGCACGCGACCGCGCTCGCTTCCACGCTCACGGTCGCCGAACGGTCGGGTCAGGGCCGGAACGTCTGGCTCCGCCGTCCCCCCGCCTCCCCGTCTTTCTGTTGATCCGCAGTTTCGACATCAACACGACGTCCGGAGGTTTGCCGTGTATTCATGGCCCGAGTCCTGTGCATTTTCGTCGACCTGCCGACCGGCGCCACGATCGTGGTGACGTTCGGCGCGGTGGTCGCCGTCATGGCGCTGGTCTGGTACCTCTGGTGGCAGCGCCGCCCGGTGGCGACGGCGTAACGCAGGCGATTCAACGACAACGGAAAAGCCGGCCTTAGGAGGCCGGCTTTTTTGTTGCGACGCGCGCGGCGTCAGATGCGTGGCTTGGAGTGCTTGACGGAGACGATGATGGCGATGCCGAGCAGGGCCAGCGCACCGATGCCGATCCAGACCGGGGGAGCCTTCAGCATGTACGCGCCGATGGCAAGGGCGATGATGAGGATCAGCCACCCGATGAAAGAAAGATTGAACCAGTTCACGGCATACCTCCGTAGCGTGGCTCAGCAATGAGGGTGCCATTGAGGGGCGGGGGCGGCGAATGGGGCGGGACAACGGGGAACGATGGGACGACGGGGACGGATGGGACGGATGAGGCCCCGCCCACCCGAAGAGAGCGCGACTGGGCCGGTGCTGATGCAGTCCTATCCGTCCTATTCGGCCTATCGGGTCCCTATCCGCGCCGTGAATCTTATTGGTGGTACAGCGATAGCAGTGGGGTGGGCCCCGATGCTGCGGCGACTGGTTCTTCTGGCGGTTCTTCTTTCCTCTCTGGCTGTGACGGCGCAGTCGCGGCGGCGGGCGGCGGTGCATCCTTGCCCGGCTCTGCCGGTGGCGCCTGCCTCCTCCCCTTATGCGGTGCGGTTCGATCAGCTGGGGTATGCGCCGGATGGGGAGCGCTATGCCGTGGTCGTCAGTGACGGGAAGGCGGCGCCGCGGTACCGGATCGTGGACGCGGAGTCGCGGTGTGACGTGACCAGCGGGGTCGCGGGGCCGCGGGTGGTGAACGCGATCGCTCGCACGGGGGACCGGTTGACGGCGGACCGGCTGGAGCTGGGCTCGCTCGGACCGGGCAGCTATCTGGTCGTGCTGCAGGATGGGTCGCGGTTCGGGCCGATTCACGTGCGGGACAGGGCGTACGAAAGCATCGTCCCGCTGCTGATGCGCTTCATGGCCGTGCAGCGTTGCGGGCCGACGAATCCGGCGACGTCGCAGCATGGGGCGTGTCACCTCTTCTCCTCGATCACCGACGGCGATCCGGCCACCGCCGCGGGTGACGGGATCGTGGTGCCGTACGGGACGCGCGTCTTCACGGGCGCCGGCGAAGTGGTGAACGTCGAAGGAGGGTGGCACGACGCGGGCGATTACCTGAAGTTCGCCGGGACGACGTCGTTCGTGCTGGTGCTCGACCTCCTCGCGCTGCGTGACCACGACTTCGCCGGTGCGGACGCGGTGCGCCATGAGATGCGCTGGGGGCTGGAGTGGCTGCTGAAGATGATCGACCGTCCGGAGCCGCTGCTTCAGGTCGGCGCCGCGGGGGATCACGACCGGAACCGGCTGCCGGAGGAGGACACGCTGCGGCCGCTCACGGACTACCTGCACCGGCCGGTGGTGAAGTTCCAGCCCGGAGCGGGGCGCAACCTGCTGGCGCGAGCGGCGGCGGCGTTCGCGCTCGCCTCGCAGGTGTACCCGGAGGAGCGCGAGCGCTACCTGGCGGCGGCGTTCCGCGCGTACGACGCGGCGCGGTCGCGCCAGCGGGCGCAGTCGCACGATCCGTATTACTCGGAGCAGACGACGGACGACGACTTCGCATTTGCCGCCGCGGTGCTGGCGCGGGCCACGGGCGAGCCGCGCTACCGCGGCGACGCGCTGCTGTTCGCACGGCGCATCAATCCGAACCAGCTCGCCGTGATCGACTGGTCCGACCTCGGCACGCTGGCCCTCAGCGAGACCGCGTTGCTCTACACGGAAAACTCTCCCGAGCGGCGGGAGCTGGCCGGCCGGCTGACGGAGCTGCTGGAGCCGTTCGTCAACGCGTGGCGCCGCCGCGACACGCCCGCCGGACCGTACGGCGTCGTCGTCCGCAGCCTCGGCAACGGCAGCAGCGCGCGCATTCTCGGCAGCGCGGCGGCAGCGATGGCGGCGAACCGCGTGATCCCGTCACGCGAGCTCGTGGAGATCGCACGCGCGCAACTGCACTGGCTCTTCGGGCTGAACCCGTTCGGCCTGTCGTTCGTCGTCGGCGCCGGGCAGCAGTGGCCGCGGAACGCGCACCATCAGTTGACGCTGCTGCGCGGCATCCAGGTGCCGGGCGCGGTCATCGGCGGCCCCACTGCGCGCGACGAGCTGCGCAACTCTCCCGGTCGCAGTGGCCCGTACGCACGCTGGTCGACCGAGGACGTGCTGTTCGAGGACCTCTACGCCCAGTACGTGCTGACCGAACCGGCCATCGACTTCCACGCTCCGTTGATCTTTGTCCTGGCGGAGCTGGGCGGCCGGTAACCAAAACAAAAAAGCCCGGCTGTCGCCGGGCTTTGGCTGCTGCGCTGCGTGTGTTTACCGCTCCTGGATGATGAACGCGATGACGAGCGCGTAGATGACGAGCGACTCGATGAGCGCGAGACCGATGATCATCGCGAGACGGATCGGGCCGGCGGCACCCGGGTTGCGGGCGATGCCTTCGCAGGCCGCGACGATCGCGCGCGACTGGCCGATGGCACCGGCAGCGGCGGCGAGGCCGAGAACGAACGCAGCGGCGATCGGGCCCCAGGCCACGCCGTTATTCGTGGTGGCGACCGCGGGCGCTTCACCCGTCTGCGCAAAGCCGGCAACGGCCATGAGCGCCAGGACGGCAGTCATGATGATGATTTTTTTCGTCACTTGAATTCTCCTCCTTAATTGTTGAACCGAAGCTTTTGAGCTTTCTTGAAATCAGTGTTCTTCTGCTGTGACGGCGCCGCCGATGTACACCATCGTCAGCATGATGAAGACGAAAGTCTGCAGGAACGCGCCGAAGATGCCGAGGCCCATCATCGGCCAGGGAACGAGGAACGGCAGCATGCCCATGAAGATGCCGGTGGCGGTGTGCTCACCGAAGATGTTCCCGAAGAGGCGCATGCCGAGCGAGAGGATACGGGCGAAGTGCCCGATGATCTCGATGACGAACATGAACGGCGCGAGCAACAGGACCGGGCCGCCGAAGTGCGCGAGGTAGTGTCCGAGCCCCTGCGTCTTGATGCCCTGGTAGTTGTAGTAGAGGAACGCCGTCAGCGACAGCCCGAAGGTCGTGTTGACGTTGCCGGTCGGCGGCTGCAGGAAGTAGAAGAGCCCGCAGATGTTCGACAGGAAGATGAACGTGGCGAACGCACCGACGATGTAGAGGAACCGTTCGGAGTGATGGCCGCCGACGATGTCCTTGAGGAGATCGCGCAGGCCGCCGACGATCAGCTCGAGGAACTGCTGGAAGCCGCCGGGGTTGTCCTTGCTGAGGCGCCGCGTCGCGAGCGGAAAGATGATGCAGCTCATCAACAGGACGAACAGCGCCATGATCACGTGATCCGGCACATCAAAGCCGAACGCGTGACGCCAGATGTACTTATTGAACGGCTCGTAGAGGATTGAGTGTTCGTGTTCCATCGAATCCGCTAGCTACCTTCTCCAGAATGAATACACAGCTTCACCCATGATTCCCACGACGACGACCGAGAACCCGAGCAACACACTTAACGCATTGAAACGAGCAACGAAGATCGTGACCGTGAGAGCCACACCCAGGAGTAGGAAGCGCGCCAGGGTGCGCAACGTCAATCTCCGAGCGTGCAGGTGTGCCGATGGCTGAAGGACGGTCTCGACGATCTCCTCCAGCCAAAGGAAGCTGATCATAGTCACGGCAGCACTGCAAGTCAATCCGAGGAAACCGCGAAAACCGCCGGAAATCACGGCGAAAACCGCGAAGACCCCGTAGGCCGCCAGGCTGGTCCGGAGGATGCGCCGCGTGACGCTGCGTGTGGGCTCCTCAGGGGTGACGGGCACGTCGGACGACGGGTGGCCCGGATCGGCGGGATCGAGGGGAGCTGTGAGACCAGCAGGACCTACGGGAATGATGGGCCGGATGGATGGGTGACTCGGAGTGTCCTCCGCCGGAGGGGGCGGTTGGGTCCCGTTCTCTTCGTCAGTCATTCTTCCCGGCCAGGCGGAAGAGATTGACGAACGCGGCGATCACGCCGAAGCCGGTGAAGATCCAGGTCAGCCACGGAGAGGTTCCGAAGAGCTTGTCCATCCCCCATCCCCAGCCGAAGCCGAGGCCGATGGCGATGGGGAACATCAGACCGAGGCTGGAGGCCTCGAAGAGCTGCTTGTACTCCCGCCGTTTCTGGTTGTCGTTATCGTCGGACATTCGTCAGCGCGGTCGCTCGTGCAACGACTCCGCGCGAGGAGAGCTCGGTCTGCGTGATCAAAGGCCTCGGCAGGACGCCGAAGACGATGGTCACCAGCAGGCAGAGGCCGACGACGAAGCGCAGCGTGCCGCTCGTCCCCACCTCGGCCTCCCGTCCCTCGCGGAGGTACATCGCCACCACGACGCGCAGATAGTAGAACATCGAGACGGCCGACATGAGCACGGCGATGACGGCGAGCCAGGTGTAGCCGGCTTCCATGGCGGCAAAGAAGAGGAAGTACTTGCCGATGAAGCCTGCCGTCGGCGGGATGCCGCCGAGGGAGAGGAGGAAGAAGACCATGGCCAGCGCGGCGAACGGCGCGCGCTTGGAGAGCCCCTCGAAGTCGTCGATCTGCTCCCCCGCGTACTGATGCCGCTTGAGCATCAGCACCGTGGCCCAGATGCCGAGCGTGGCGAAGATGTAGACGACGGAGTAAATGAGCACGCCGCGCAGCCCCATCGAGCCCATGCCGATGATGCCGAGCAGCACGTAGCCGGCGTGGCCGATCGACGAGTACGCGAGCATCCGCTTGATGTTGTTCTGCGTGATCGCGGCGAGGTTGCCGATGATCATGGACAGCGCGGCGATGGTGGCGAGGATGGCGCTCCAGTCGAGGCGGAAGTGCGGGAGCGCGATGTAGAAGATGCGCGCGAGCATGGCGAAGGCCGCGGCCTTCGAGGCGGTGGAGAGGAACGCGGTGATCGGCGTCGGCGCGCCCTCGTAGACGTCGGGCGTCCAGACGTGGAACGGCGCCGCGGCGATCTTGAAGCAGAGCCCCGCCGCGAGGAGAAGGATGCCGAAGACGAGGGCGTCGTTCTCGATGAGCGCCGACATCGCGCGAGAGATGCCGGTGAGGTTCAGCGTTCCGGTGACGCCGTAGATCAGCGAGATGCCGTAGAGCAGGATCGCGGAGCTGACCGCGCCGAGGACGAAGTACTTCATCGCCGCCTCGGTCGACTTCTGCTCGTTCTTGAAGTAGCCGGCGAGGATGTAGCTGGAGAGCGACATGAGCTCGAGACCGACGTAGATGGTCGCGAGATGAACGCCCGAGACCATGAACATCATGCCGCAGAGCGCGAACGCGAGGAGCGAGTAGTACTCCCAGTGGGAGTAGCGCGACTCGCGGAGGTACTCGTCAGAGAGGAGCGCCACCAGTGCGACGGTGACGATGAGGAGCAGCTTGAAGAAGATGGAGAAGGGATCGAGCGCGAACATCGACGCGAACGCCGGCGTCTGCTCGATGTTCACGACGGCGACCGAGCAGGCGACGACGGAGCCGGCGGCGATCGCGAGGAGACCGATCATCGACCATTTCGCTGCCGGAGCCGCCGCGCGGAAGCCGCTCACCGGCGCGATGAGGAGCAGCGACGCGCCGATGGCGATGATGATCTCCGGCAGCAGAAAGACGATGTCGTTCCAGCTCATGCCGATCATTTATGCGCCACCTCCGGCGTGTGATCGGCGGCCGGCGTCTGGGGATACGTCACAGGGTTGCGGTCGAAATACTGAGGATCGACCTTGCGTACGATGTAGTCGACCGGCTCCGCAATCGTGTCGAAGAAGATCTTGGGGAAGATGCCGATCCAGATCATGAGGATGACGAGCGGCACGAGGGTGGCGAGCTCGCGGAAGTTGACGTCGGCGAGGCCGGCGTTCTTGGGATTGTCGAGCGGGCCCCAGAAGACGCGCTGGTAGAGCCAGAGGAGGTACGCGGCGCCGAGGACGATGCCGATCGCGGCGAGGACGGCGTAGGTGATCGTGCCGAGCGCGGTGGAGTTGGCGGCGCCGAGGAGGATGGTGAACTCCCCGATGAAGCCGTTCAGCGCCGGAAGCCCCATCGACGACAGCGCGGCGATGAGGAAGAGCGTGGCGTACATCGGCATCTGCTTGGCGAGGCCGCCGTACTCGGCGATAAGGCGCGTGTGGCGCCGCTCGTAGATGACGCCGACCAGAAGGAAGAGCGCGCCGGTGGAGATGCCGTGGTTGATCATCTGCAGCACGGAGCCGCGGATGCCCATGGGGTTGAGCGCGAACATGCCGAGCATGACGAACCCGAGGTGGGAGACGGAGGAGTAGGCGACGAGCTTCTTCATGTCCTTCTGCACGAGCGACACGAGCGCGCCGTAGATGATGCCGATGACGGCGAGGATGACGATCGGCAGCAGCCACACCTTCGTGGCGTCGGGCAGGATCGGCAGCGCGAAGCGCACGAAGCCGTAGGTGCCCATCTTGAGGAGGACCGCGGCGAGGATGACGGAGCCGGCGGTCGGCGCCTCGACGTGCGCGTCGGGCAGCCAGGTGTGGAACGGGAACATCGGCACCTTGATGGCGAAGCCGAGGAAGAAGCCGGCGAAGATCCAGAACTGGAGGTTGGGCGGAATGAGGTGCCCGATGTCGTGGAACTGGAGGATGTCGAAGCTCGGCGCGTTGCCGAGGCCTTTGATGTTGAGGAACTCGATGCCGCCGTCGTTGAAGAAGTAGAGGGCGAGGATCGCCAGCAGCATGAGGACGGAGCCGCCGAGGGTATAGAGGAAGAACTTGATGGCGGCGTAGAGCTTCCGCGGCCCGCCCCAGATACCGATGATGAAGTACATCGGCACGAGCATGATTTCCCAGAAGACGTAGAAGAGGAAGAAGTCGAGGGAGCAGAAGGTGCCGATCATGCCGGTCTGCAGGAGGAGGAGGAGGACGTAGTACTCCTTCTGCCGGTGCTTGATGGCGTCGAACGACGAGTAGATGGCGATGCAGCCGAAGAAGGTCGTCATGAGGACGAGCAGCAGGGCGATGCCATCGATGCCGAAGGAGTACTTCACGCCGAGGGCCGGGATCCAGTCGGCGGTCTCGCGGAACTGGAAGAGCCGGTTGCCGGTGCCTTTGGCGTCGAAGTAGATCCAGAGCGGGATCGACACGAGGAAGTCGATCACGGCGACGGCGAGCGCGGTGCGCTTGATCGACTCGGCGCTCTTCAGGAACAGCAGGACCATCGCGCCCGCCAGCGGCAGGAACGTGATGATCGTCAGAATCGGGGCGTTCGTGTACAGACTACCCATCGAGTCGTTCTCCTCGACCTCAAGCTGGCTTCATGAACAGATAGACGACCATCAGCAGGACGATGCCGCCGCCCATGACGAGGGCGTAGTTCTCGACGACGCCGTTCTGCATCCGGCGGAAGAGCGTCGAGCCGCCCCTGGCGCCGGCGGCGACGCCGTTGACGGCGCCGTCGACGACGAAACGGTCGAAGAGCGACGAACCGCCGCCGAGCCCGACGACGGTGATGTGGCGTACGGCGTTGACGATGCCGTCGATGATGAAGACGTCGAACCAGGCGAGCGCGCGGCTGAGCAGCATCGTGCCGCCGATCGCCGTCCGGCCGTACAGCTCATCGACGTAGTACTTGTTCTCGAGCAGTTGGTGGATCGGGCGGAAGCGCGTGGCGAAGCGCTTCGGCGTGCTCCAGGTCGCGTCCTTCGCGTAGAAGCGCCACGCGAGGATGATGCCGGTCAGGGCCACCGCGATGGAGATGGCCATGAGGATCAGCTCCTCGAGGACCGGCGCATGGAGGAAGTGGTACTCGTGTCCCTTGATGGGGAGCAGCACCGGCGCCAGCCAGCGCTGGAACGGCGTGGGGAAGGAGCCGAAGAGCGCCGTCGGCCAGCCGATCCAGCCGCCGACGAACGAGAGGACCGCCAGCACGGCGAGGACGCCGGTCATCGACAGCGGTGACTCGTGCGGATCGTGGGAGTCGGCGTGGTGGCCGTGCCCCTTCGCCGCGTGCGCATCGCCGTGATCGAGGTGCGTGTGATCGTCCATGAGGTCGTGCTGCGCGTGCGACGGCTCGGACTGCTCGATGCCGACACGCTCGTGGCCGCGGTAGGTGCCCCAGAACGTCATGAAGTAGAGGCGGAACATGTAGAAGGCGGTGAGCCCCGCGGTGATGGCGCCGACGACCCAGATGAGCGGCGACCAGTGGAAGGCGTACGCGAGGATCTCGTCCTTGGAGAAGAAGCCGGCCAGCGGCGGGATGCCGGCGATGGCGACGGTGGCGACGGCCATCGTCCAGTGCGTCTTCGGCATGTACTTGCGGAGACCGCCCATCTTGCGCATGTCCTGCTCGCCGCCGCAGCCGTGAATGACGGAGCCGGCGCCGAGGAAGAGGCAGGCCTTGAAGAAGGCGTGCGTCATGACGTGGAAGATGGCCGCGGTGAACGCGCCGACTCCCACGGCGAGGAACATGTAGCCGAGCTGCGAGACGGTGGAGTACGCGAGGACTTTCTTGATGTCGTTCTGCGCGAGGCCGATGGTGGCGGCGAAGATCGCCGTGGCCGCGCCGACGATCGCCACGACGGCCATCGCCTCGGGTGCGAGGCGGAAGAGGACGTTCGAGCGGACGCACATGTAGACGCCGGCCGTGACCATCGTCGCCGCGTGGATGAGGGCGGAGACGGGCGTGGGGCCGGCCATGGCGTCGGGCAGCCAGACGTACAGCGGGATCTGCGCGGACTTGCCGCACGCGCCGACGAACAGCAGCAGGCAGATGGCGATGGCGACTCCGTGGTACGCCTCCCCTCCCTGCGCGGCCATGGCGAAGACCTTCGTGAAATCAGCGGTGCCGAACGTATTGAAGATGAGGAAGACGGCCAGGACGAAGCCGAAGTCGCCGATGCGGTTGGTGATGAACGCTTTCTTCCCGGCGTCGGCGGCGAAGTTCTTGTCGTAGTAGAAGCCGATCAGGAGGTAGGAGCAGAGCCCGACGCCTTCCCAGCCGACGAACATGACGATGTAGTTCGCGCCGAGCACGAGCAGCAGCATCATGAACATGAAGAGGTTGAGGTACGTGAAGAAGCGGGTGTAGCCGGTCTCGTGCGCCATGTAGCCGGTGGCGTACACGTGGATGAGGAACCCGATCCAGGTGACGATCATCAGCATCGTCACGGACAGCGTGTCGATGCGGAAGGCGAAGTCGATCCCGAAGTCGGAAAGGAAACCGCCGGCGACGTGCCCGATGCCCGCGGGGATCCATTCGTAGTAGCTGTGGGTGAAGGGCGCCGTGACGCCGTGGCGGATGTAGGGGATGACGACGCCGAACGTGGCGACGAGCGCCGACAGGCCGGTCGCGCCGAGCGTGACGGCTTTAGTGATGGTGCGGTTCTTCGGCGCGTGGGGGTTGGTGAAGGCGCGCAGGCTGTTGATGGCCGCGCCGAGAAGCGGGAGCAGGACGACGATGAGGAGGGCTGTGGACATCAGTGCCTCCCCCTGCAATGGGACGGATGGGACTCATGGGACGAATGGGCAGTCCTATGGGTCCTATTCGTCCTATAGGTCCCATTGGTCCTATCGAATGCGGTCCGCTTACCCATGCAGCGACCTCACTTCGTCGATGTTGACGGTGCTTCTGAGGCGGTAGAGCTGGATGATGATGGCCAGGCCGACGGCGGCTTCACCGGCGGCGATGGTGATGACGAAAATCGCGAAGAGCTGCCCCTCGAGCGATCCGAGGTGGTGAGAGAAGGCGATGAGATTGATGTTCACGGCGTTGAGCATCAGCTCGATGCACATCAGCTGGATCAGCGCGTTGCGGCGGATCAGGAAGCCTACTGCGCCGACGCCGAACACGAGCGTGGACAGGACCAGGTAGTGGCCGAGCTCGATGTGCATGTCACTCGCCTCCTGCTGGGGCCGGCGCTGCTTCTGCGCTGAGCGCGTCCTTCTCGGCCTTGCGCCTCTTCAGCTCGGCGAGCTCGCCCGGGCTCCGGCCGCGCGCCACGGCGATCGCGCCGATAATCGCGAC
>DASVEE010000042.1:0-11025 GCA_036380735.1 Thermoanaerobaculia bacterium
ACCGACAACCGACAACCGACAACCGAAAACGCCCCTACCGGTCCCGTGTTGCGGCCGGCCCATGGGACCGGCCGCAATCATCGATGGTCAGCAGCGCGGGAACCCGGGCGACCCGGAGGGGAAGGAACACCGCTGGCCCGAATTGCTCCAGCAGAGGTTGGAACTGGTGTACGAACCCAGCCAGCGGTCCGTGTAGCTGCCGTCGCAGTTGGTGGTGCGCTCCCAGCGGTTGTGGACATAGGTGACGGACACCTGGTCCCACCGTTCGCCGCCGCCGAAGCCGTAGTGGCACGCGCTGGAGTAGAAGTACACGTTCTGGACGGTGCGCGTGGTGTACGTGGTGACGCTGCGCGGATCGACGCAGATGTCGGGGCACATCATCACGCAGTCGTTGTACCAGATGTAACAGAGGCTGCAGGAGTCGCCGCGCGGATCGCACCAGTAGTTGAGACACTGGTCGAGATCCGCATCGCAGCGCGCCTGGCAGTACGGCTCCTTGACCACGCCCTCGACCTGCGTGCGGGTTTTCAGCGGGCCGCTGACTTTGATCTCGCGGATCTCACCGATCGCGCTGGCGACGGAGAGCTGCGCGCTCTTCTGGTCGATCGCCGCGAACGGCTCGTCGGTCAGCAGGCGGCCGGCGGCGATCGCGACGAAGCGCAGCGCACCCGGCTTCGCCGCCTCGAGCGCGCGGTACTTCGTCAGCTCCTGCGGATGGGAGTACAGCACGTCGATGGTGGCACCTTCGGGGATGCTCAGCGGCAGCCCGATTTTCTCGCGCACGAGGGTGTGCTTCCCTTCGACGATCCGGATCTCCAGGAAGTCGGTCTCATTCGCCTCGATCGCCGGCAGCGCGTAAAGCAACGGAGCCGCATCGCGCTCCTTCTTGATCTCGGGCACCGTCCCCTTACCCGGGAGCGGTTCTTCACCACGCTGACGCTGCTCGGCGAAGGCGCCGGCGGTCAGCGAAACGAGCGCGCAGAGCGCTGCCATGAAACGGAGTTTCTTTGCCATTCTTCATTTCCTTCTGAGCGAGAGTTCGAACGGCCGGCCGTGCGACTTGGACGAAGTGTAGAGAGACACAAGGACGGCAGCAGCACGGAAGTGACGAAGGGGGGAACGCGCAGGACGAGCAACGGTATCGAGCCGACGAAGATGGAACGCCGTCACCGTTCCGTTGCCACGTTGCGGCTGTGCCGGAACGCAGCGCGACTGCCGCTCGCACGCGTCACGTGCGTCCCATCAGTCCCAGAGGTCCGCTCGGGAACGGCTCGTTCGATGAACGAGCCGGAAGAAACCATGGGCGTGCGCGATCAGTCGCCGAGCTTCCGGTTAGAAGAGCGCCGGCTCCTGATAAGTCCCGAACACGTCGCGAAGTGCGTCGGAGATCTCGCCGACAGTCGCGTACGCCTTCACGGCGTCGATGATGTACGGCATGGTGTTCTCGTTCTCATCCGCGGCAGCCGTGCGGAGCGCCTGGAGAGTCAGCTCGACTTTCTGCGAGTCGCGCGCGGTGCGCACCTTCTGCAGCAGTGCGAGCTGCTGGTCGGCGACTGTCTCGTCGATATAGAGGATCTCGTACGGGTCTTCCTTCTCCATGCGGAAGGAGTTGACGCCGACGACGAGCTTCTCGCCCGAGTCGACGGAGCGCTGGTACTGGTACGCGGCGTCCCAGATCTCGCGCTGCGGGAAGCCGGCTTCGATCGCTTCGACCATGCCGCCGAACTGATCGATCTTGGCGATGTAGTCGAAGCAGCCCTGCTCCATCTTGTCGGTCAGCTCTTCGATGAAGTAGGAGCCGCCGAGGGGGTCGACCGTGTTGATGACGCCGGATTCGTGGGCGATGATCTGCTGCGTGCGGAGGGCGATGCGGGCCGCGTTCTCCGTCGGCAGCGCCAGCGTCTCGTCGAGCGAGTTCGTGTGCAGCGACTGCGTGCCGCCGAGGACGGCGGCGAGGGCCTGGATGGTGACGCGGACGATGTTGTTGTACGGCTGCTGTCCGGTGAGCGACGCGCCGGCGGTCTGCGTGTGGAAGCGGAGCTGCCACGAGCGCGGGTCTTTCGCGCCGTAGCGGTCGCGCATGACCTTGGCCCAGACGCGGCGGGCGGCCCGGAACTTGGCCACTTCCTCGAACAGGTCGTTGTGCGAGTTGAAGAAGAAGGAGAGGCGCGGCGCGAACTCGTCGACGTCGAGACCGGCGCGGACGCCGTACTCGACGTACTCCATGCCGTCGCGCAGCGTGAAGGCGAGCTCCTGCAGCGCGGTCGAGCCGGCCTCGCGGATGTGGTAGCCGCTGATCGAGATGGTGTTGTACTTCGGGACGTGCTCGGTGCAGAAGCGGAACGTGTCGGTCACGAGCCGCATCGACGGGCGCGGAGGGAAGATGTACTCCTTCTGCGCGATGTACTCCTTGAGGATGTCGTTCTGCAGCGTGCCGGAGATCTTCTTCCAGTCGGCGCCCTGCTTCTCCGCGACGGCGAGGTACATCGCCAGCGCGATCGGCGCCGTGGAGTTGATCGTCATCGAGACGGTCACTTCCTCGAGGTTGATGCCGTCGAACAGCGTCTCCATGTCCGCCAGCGAATCGACGGCGACGCCGCACTTGCCGACTTCGCCGGCGCTGTAGTGATGGTCGGAGTCGTAGCCGTAGAGCGTCGGCAGGTGGAAGGCGGTCGAAAGGCCGGTCTGCCCCTGCGTCAGGAGGTACTTGAAGCGCTCGTTCGTCTGGCGGGCGGTGCCGAAGCCGGCGAACTGGCGCATCGTCCAGAGGCGGCCGCGGTAGCCGGTCGGATGGATGCCGCGCGTGTACGGGAACTCGCCCGGGTAGGCGATCTCGCGGAAGTCCTGCTGCTCGACGCTCAGCGGCGTCGCCATGGGATTGATCTCCATCCCGCTGACGGTGGTGAAATCGGACTTCCAGTACGGCTTCTTCTTGAGGACGGGATCGAGGACTTCACGACGCCAGGCGCCCTCTTCGGCGCGAACGGCTTTCATCGCGTCGGCGGAGAAGAGGTTGAGCTGCTCGCTCTTCTCTTCGGTCTGGGGCGGCAGGACGGCAGCGTCCTGACGGACGTCGGCTTCATGGCGGCTCATCGGATCACCTCGTTAGTCACGCGATGCATTCTATGTGCAACATCAGAATTGTGGCTTTTGCTTTCGCAGGAACGCGGCCAGCCCGTGCTGCGGGATCCCGGCGGCGAAAAGCCGCGCGAATTCAGCCCGTTCGAGAGCGTCACCGCCACGCGAACGGATGAGGTTCGCCCCCGCGTCGAGCGCGATGGCGCTGCGGCTCCCCAGCTGAAACGCGTCCAGGGAGTCGCACAGTCCCGCCTCGACCGCTTCGGCCGCGCTCAGCCGCGTCCGCTGCGCCAGCGCGAGCGCGTACGCCCCACGCCCCAGGCGCCAGACGGCGCCGGCCCAAGCCTCGGCGCTGTCGATCAATAGAGTGGACCCCGGCAGGATCACGGCCCAGTCGGCCAGCAGCAACGCTGCCGCAGCGTCGCCGCGGATTTCCCCTTCCCCGGTGACGACGGTCAGTTCCCGGGAGGCGGCGATGGTGTGGGGGTCGGCGGTGTGGGCGGGGAGTAGTTTCATGGCGGCGCGTTGATGGGACGGGGAAGAATGAAGAATTTCGAAGTTCGAATGAAGAAGTGAGGTGGCGCTTCCGCGCGCGCTGTTTAGTTTCGCGGTTTCAGCTGCTGATTCAACAGCGGGCGGTCACGCCCCACCACAATTCTTCATTCGAACTTCGAAATTCTTCATTCTTCATGACCAGGTCGTTCATCGGCACGGAACGATGGGACGAATAGGACGGATAGGACCGATGGGACAGATAGGACGGGAGCCAGACCTATACGTCCTATTTGTCCTATCGTTCCTGTCGCGCGTCACAGCAGCCGCCGCGACCTCATGTAGGCCAGCAGGTCGTCGTAGACGCCGCCCTCGTTGGCGAACTGCGCGTAGTTGCGCGCGGTTTCGAACCACGTGCGCGTGCTGGGGCGGAGCTCTTTCAGCGCGCGCTTGAAGTCGTTCATGCCGATCGGACGCGCATTGCCGGTGGTGAAGCTTTCCTCCATCGCCAGCTCCGCCGCCGACTCGACGAGGTGCGCAAGGTCGGCGCCGGAGAAGTCCTCGGTCTTCGACGCCAGCCACGCCGCGTCGATCCCTTCGGATGGACGCGTGCCGAGGTTGGAGGTGACGATCGATTCGCGCGCGGGCTTGTCGGGTGGCAGCACGAGCAGCACGCGGTCGAAGCGTCCGGGGCGGCGGAGCGCGGCGTCGACGTCCCAGGGGTGGTTCGTCGCGGCGAGGACGAAGACGCCGTCGTTCTCGGAGCCGACGCTGTCCATCTCCGCGAGCAACTGGTTCACCACGTTGCGCTCCGACGAGTGGCGCATGAGGCTGCGCTTGCGCCCGAGCGCGTCGATTTCGTCGAAGAAGAGGACGCAGGGAGCCTGGCGGCGGGCGGTCTCGAAGATCTCGTGGAGATTGCGCTCGCTCTGGCCGAGCCACATGTCGAGGACGTCGGAGAGGCCGACCGGGATGAACTTCGCACCCAACTCCCCTGCCGTCGCCCGCGCGATGAACGTCTTGCCGCAGCCCGGCGGGCCGTAGAGCAGGAGGCCGCCGCGCAGCGACTTGCCGTAGAGCTTCCGCATCTCCGGATTGCGCATCGGCGCGAGGAACGCGAGGTTGAGCCGCCGCTTCACTTCCTCCATGCCGGCAACGTCGGCGAGGGTGACGTGCGACTGCTCGACTTCGACGCCGGGGTCGTGATCGGTGCCGCCGACGACGCGCAGGGAGACGACGTTGGCCGGCGCCTTCTCCTGCGGCGGTTCGTGCTTCGCCGGCGGTTCAGGCTGCGCCGCCGTTTCGTCTGCCGCGTCGGCCTGCGGCACGGCGTGCGGCTTCGCCGCCATGGCCATGGCGCGTCCGGCGCGGCCGGTGAGCTCGAGCGCGGCGGCGTGATCCGGCTTGCGCGTGAGGATCGCGGCGCAGTGCTCGAGCGCGCGGCCGGGCTCACCGCCGTCGACGAGCAGCGTCGCCAGATGGAGACGCAGCACGTCGTCTTCCGGCGAAGCCGCGATCGCGAGCTCGAGCGCCTGCCACACCGGATTGGTCATTTGAAGATCGAGAAGACGCGGCCGAAGACGCCCTGGTCCTTGCGGTCCGCGTCGAGCAGCTGCTCGACTTCACCGGAGTCGAAGAAGATGCCGCCACAGTTCGAGCACTGGTCGACTTTGACGCCATGCAGCTCGATCGTGGCCAGATCCATCCCGCACTTCGGGCACTTCATGAAGTGCAGCTCCTTGAGCCGCTCCTTCTCCGCAGTGCCCATCTGCTTCGCCTGCTCCTGCGCCCAGCGCTTGCGGCGCTCGAGCTCCTGCCGGGCAAAGTATTCGTCTTCAGCCCTGCTGGGCTTATCGAGATCGCTCATGGTTGGTCCTCCGGAAGCGGATTGTAGCGGAGGTCGGGCTTGCTACCTCTGGCGGAGGGACTTCCGCGCCACCATCAACAACCCGGGCCCGAATGGCAGCCACGCAAACAGACGGTCCAGCGCGAAGACCGCGCGGACCGCGTTGACCAGCATCTTCGAGCGTCCGGCGCGCGCGACCGACTGCAGGGCGGCGTCTTCCGTCACTTTCCGGGCGGCGCGGCGTTTGTTCATCGGGAGGAGGAACAGCGTGTCGTATGTCAGCACGACGGGGAAGCCCCAGTAGCGCGCCTTCTCGATGCCGAAGCCGGCGCTGCGGAACATGGAGGTGAACTGGCTCCGCGCGTAGCGGCGGCGGTGCTCGTAGTAGTCGTCGGAGGCCGACCAGAGGCTCTTCAGCGCCGGCACGGTGGCGATGCACGCGCCGCCGTCGCGCACGACGCGGCCGATCTCGTTGGCGGCGGAGGCGTCGTCGTCGAGATGCTCGAGCGTCTCGCCGGTGGTGACGCCGTCGAACGCACCATCGCGGAACGGCATGCGCGTCATGTCGCCAACGACCACGGGAATCGATGACGTGCGCCGGACGTGCAGCGCCGCCTCGAACGAGTAATCGATCCCGAACACGCGATACCCCCGCTGCTGCATCCGCCCGGCGAGCTGCCCCAGGCCGATCGCGCCATCGAGGATGCGCGCGCCATGCGGCAGCCGCGCGACTTCACGGACGATCATGCCGAGGCGATGCTCGTGGCGCGGCCCGAACATCTCGGGCTGGGTGCCCCAGGCGTGGGTGGTGGGGGTGTCAGTCATTAGTAGTCAGTCACGATGGGACGAATGGGACCGATAGGACGAATGGGACGAATAGGACAGGCGTGAAGGCTATACGTCCCATCTGTCCTATTCGTCCTATCGGTCCCGTTCGTCCTATCGTTCCTGCGCCTTCTCCTGTGGAGCGGTCTTCTCCGCGGCGGGTTTTGCCTTGGCCAGGGACAGGCACAGCTTCCGAAGCTGCGACATCTGCCGGATGCGAATGGTGATGGCGCGGTCGGAGTAGTCGGTGGATGACGGAAGTCCTATCTGTCCTATTTGTCCCATAGGTCCTATTCGTCCTATCGTCTTCCCTCTACCCCCCCAACAACTCCTGCAACGCCCCCTGCGCCTGATCCAGCGCCTCGTTCAACTTGTCCGCATCCTTCCCACCCGCCTGGGCCAGGTCCGGCTTGCCGCCGCCCTTGCCACCGACGATGGGGGCCAGCTTGGCGATCAGCGTGTTGGCCTGGACGCGGTCGAGGAGGTCCTTGGTCACGGCGGTCAGCAGCGTCACTTTGCCGTCCGTGGCGCTGCCGAGGACGATGACGCCGCTTTTGATCTTGGAGCGGAAGGTGTCGGCGAGGTTGCGGAGGTCGCCGCCGGTGATGTCGTCCACGCGGCGGGCGATGAGCGTTACGCCGTCGACCTGGATGCCGCCGTCGCCGCTGCCACTGATCTTGCCCGCGCCGCCGGCTTCGACGCCGCGGGCGTCGAGCATGGCGCCGCCCGTGGCGAGCTTCAGCTTGAGCTGCTTCAGCTCCTTCTCCAGCGTCTTCTGTTTGTCCTGCAGCGAGCGCACGTACGTCGGCAAGTCGTCCACGCTGATGTTCGCGGAGGCCGCGACCTGGTGCGTGGTGTCGTCGAGCTTCTGGAACAGCGCGAGGGCTCCGCGGCCGGTCAGCGCTTCCATGCGCCGCACGCCGGCGGCGAGGGAGCGGTCGGAGACGATCTTGAACAGGCCGATGTCGCCCGTGCGGTTGACGTGGCAGCCGCCGCAGAACTCGCGCGAGTAGTCGCCCGCGGCGACGATGCGCACGTGCTCGCCGTACTTTTCGCCGAACATGGCGACGGCGCCGGTGCGCTTCGCCTCCTCGAGCGGCATGACGTTCTTCGACACTTCGTAGTTCGCGCGAATGCGCTCGTTCACTTCCGCTTCGACGCGGCGGAGCTGCTCTTCCGTCAGCGGCGCATGGTGCGTGTAGTCGAAGCGCAGCCGGTCGGGCGCGACGAGCGAGCCCGCCTGCTGGACGGCCGGCCCGAGGATGTCCTTGAGCGCCTTGTGGAGCAGGTGCGTGGCGGTGTGATTGGCCGTCGTGTCGAGACGCAGCGGCACCGGCACCGACGCGCGCACTTTGGCACCGATCGGGAGCGATCCTTCGTCGACGCGGACGCGCGAGACCGGCAGGTCGCCGAACGGCTTCTGCGTGTCGAGCACCGTGCCGCGGCCGCCTTCCCACACCAGTGTGCCGGTGTCGCCGATCTGGCCGCCCGACTCGGCGTAGAACGGCGTCGGCGAGATCACCACGTCGCCTTCGGAGTCGTGGTGCAGCACGTCGCGGCTTTCGCCGCCGACGACGATCGCCTTCACGGTCGACTCGATGTCGACATAGTTTTCGTAGCCGACGAACTCGACCGGCCCGGCTTTCTCGGCGATGGCGGCGAACGTCTCCGCGTCGCCCGAAAGCTGGAACTTCGACGACGCTTTCGCCTTCTTGCGCGCTTCGGCCATCATCAGCTCGAAGCCGTCGCGGTCGAGCGTGACGCCTTCGTCTTCCGCCATCTCGCCGATCAGGTCGACCGGGATGCCGTAGGTGTCGTAGAGGCGGAACAGCTCCGCGCCGCCGATGGTGCGCTCCCCACGCGTGCGGATGTCGTCGAGCACCTGGCCGATGCGCTCGATGCCGGTCGACAGCGTCCGGCTGAAACGCTCCTCTTCCGACTCCAGCGTCTTGACGATCGCCTCGCGGCGGCCGGTGAGCTCGGGGTACGCCTCCCCCATCGCCTCGATGACGCTGTCGACGAGGTGCGTGAGGAGGACGGGGTTCTGCAGCTTGCGGCCGAAACGGATCGCGCGGCGGATGATGCGGCGCAGCACGTAGCCGCGTCCTTCGTTCGACGGGATGACGCCGTCGCTGATGAGGAACGTCGCCGAGCGCGCGTGATCGCAGAGGACGCGCACGGCGGTGTCGAGGTCGTCCTCCATGCTGCCGCCGTAGCGGTGGCCGCTCACTTCGGCGATCCGCTTCTGGATCGGCGCGAAGAGGTCGATGTCGTAGTTCGTGGAGGTCTTCTGCAGCACGCTGGCGACGCGCTCGAGGCCCGCACCGGTGTCGACCGACGGCGCCGGCAGCGGATTGAGCGTGCCGTTCTCGTCGCGCTCGTACTGCATGAAGACGAGGTTCCAGATCTCCATCGTGTCGTCGCCGGGGCCGTTGACCAGCTCCGGGACGTTCTTCGACAGATCGTCGCCGCGGAAGTAGTGGATCTCGGAGCAGGGGCCGCACGGACCGGTGTCGCCCATCTGCCAGAAGTTGTCTTTCTTGCCGAAGCGCAGCACGCGCTCCGGACGCGCGCCCACCTTCACCCACAGCGCGGCGGCTTCGTCGTCGGCCGGGACCTTGTCGTCGCCTTCGAACACGCTGAACCAGAGGCGCTCCGGATCGAGCTTGTAGACGTCGACGATCAGCTCCCAGGCGAAGCGGATCGCGTCTTCCTTGAAGTAGTCGCCGAACGAGAAGTTGCCGAGCATCTCGAAGAATGTGTGGTGGCGCGCGGTGCGGCCGACGTTCTCGAGGTCGTTGTGCTTGCCGCCGGCACGGACGCACTTCTGCGACGTCGTGGCGCGGTTGTAATCGCGCGGCTCGCGCCCGAGGAAGGTGTCCTTGAACTGGTTCATCCCGGCGTTGGTGAAGAGCAGCGTCGGATCGCCCGCGGGGACGAGCGACGAGCTGCCTACGCGGCGGTGGCCGTTCTTTTCGAAATAGGCGAGGAACTGCTCGCGGATCTGGCTAGTCGTGAACAATGGAAATCTCCCTGACGGTACTGCGGACGACGCCGTGAACGAGCCCGGCATCGTAACCTTGCTTCAACAGATATCCGGTCAATTTGTTTCTTCCCTCTTCGGTGAGCAGCCACGCCTCGCCGTGGCGCCGCGCGAGGATGCGCATGCGCTTCCTGCACAGGGCCACCAGCGCCTCCCGCTCCGCCTCGGGGTCGAGGTTCCGGGCCAGCGCACGCGCGGCGTCTTCGTCATCGACACCGGCCGCGGCGAGCTCCCGGCGGATGCGCAGCCGCCCGACGCGCTTGCTCAGCCGCGAGCGGACGAGGGAGCCGGCGAAACGCTCGTCATCCAGCCAGTTCTCGCCGCGGAGACGCTCGAGCGTGGCGGCGATGGTCTCGTCATCGAAGTCCTTCCTGCGCAGCTTGCGCCGCAGTTCGGCTTCGCTGTTGAACCGGTACGCCAGAATCCGCATCGCGGCGGCGTAACAACGCTCCAGGGTCTCGGACACGGACGAATCCTACCTCGGCGGAATGGGACCGATAGGACAGATAGGACCTATAGGACGGATAGGACGGAGGACGGAGCCCGCGGCACGGTAGCCCCGGCGTCAGCCGGGGCGTAAGCCCTGGGGCTAGACGACCGCCAGCCGCTGAAGCGGACCAGGGCCGGCCTATGTGTCCTATAGGTCCTATTCGTCCTATCGGACTCCCTAGATCGTGTTCGAAAAATCGAACGGCGACTCGTCGCCGAACGGATCGTCGCCCTGGCCCGAGATGGTGAGCTTGGAATCCATCTCTTCCTTCGACATGTCGGCGGTGGACTGGATGCCGGAGAGCTTGAGGCGGAACTCGTCGGGGTTGGAGGCGCGGCGGAGCGCTTCGTCGAGCGTGATCAGGCCGTTGCGGTAGAGCATGTAGAGCGACTGGTCGAACGTCTGCATGCCGTACTGCGAGGTGCCCTGCGCGATCGCGTCCTTGATCAGCTTCGTCTTTTCCTTGTTCTCGATGCAGTCGCGGATGTACGCCGTCGAGATGAGGACTTCGGTCGCCGGGACGCGGCCGAGGCCATCGGCGCGCGGGAGGAGTCGCAGCGAGACGACGGCCTTGAGCACCGCCGCGAGCTGCAGACGGATCTGCTTCTGCTGGTGCGGCGGGAAGACGGAGATGATGCGGTTGATGGTCTCGGTCGCGTCCATCGTGTGGAGCGTCGAGAGCACGAGGTGGCCCGTCTCGGCCGCGGTGAGCGCGGTCTCGATGGTCTCGTAATCGCGCATTTCGCCGACGAGGATGACGTCGGGATCCTGGCGGAGGGCGCTGCGCAGCGCCTGGGAGAACGACTTGGTGTCGACTTCGACCTCGCGCTGGTTGACGATCGACTTCTTGTCGCGGTGGAGGAACTCGATCGGATCCTCGACGGTCATGATGTGCTCGGTGCGGTGGGCGTTGATGTAGTCGATCATCGCCGCGAGCGTGGTCGACTTGCCCGAGCCGGTCGTTCCTGTGCACAGAATCAGTCCGCGCCGTTCCTCGGCGATCTTCTCGAGGATCGTCGGCAGCATCAGCTCGCGGATGGAGAGGATCTTGACCGGGATGACGCGGAGGACCATGCCCACCGTGCCGCGCTGCTGGAAGATGTTGCAGCGGAAACGGCCGAGACCGGCCACCTCGTGCTCTCGACGCTCCACACCATGGACGCGACCGAGACCGTCAACCGCATCATCTCCGTCTTCCCGCCGCACCAGCAGAAGCAGATCCGCCTGCAACTCGCGGCCGTGCTCAAGGCG
>DASVEE010000043.1:0-149926 GCA_036380735.1 Thermoanaerobaculia bacterium
TGTCCTGCCTGACTCCCACAACGCCACCATCCGTCGCCGCTCGTCCACTGGTCCTCGACTCCAAGTCATCCCTTCTCCGTGAAGACATCCGTCAAGGATGTCCCCACGGCAGTGTCCAGGATGTCTACGTCTAGAACAGGGAGATTCTTCGCGTCAGCGAAGAATCGGGTGAGGGGTCGCGGCGCACCCGAAACGCCGCTTCAGGCGCTTACCGCCGCCGCTCTTCGTCTTCCGTGCGCCGCGCGCTTTCGCGAGCCGCGTCGGCATTCGCGCGAGCCGAATCCACGTTTCGCCGCGACTGCGCCTCGTCCTCGGATGCCGTGCCGAGGTTCGCCGCCTGGATGGGTGTATCGCGCACGTCCGCCGGCACTGAGGCCTCGACGCGGCGCGCCGACTCTGCCATGCGATCGTGATCCGCCTTCACCCGGTCCTGCGTCGCCGCGGCCTCCGGGTCGGTGGCGGCACGCCGCGGATCCGTGACGTTGTCCGGTACCGACGCCTCGACGCGCCGCGCCTGCTCGGCGAGCGCATCATGGTCGGCTTTCACCTGATCCTGCTGCGCCGCCGCCCGCGGATCGGTCGCCGCGTGATCCGGGTTGGTGTGATGAATGTCGTCTCTGTCATTGCCACGATTCGGACTGTTCATTTGGTCCTCCGCCGGAGGAGGTAGCAGGGGAGGTGCCACGCAAAAAAGCGGAGCCGACGAAGACAACCTTGGTGCGAGATGGAACATGCTCAATGTAGTCCCGCCCGGCATTCGGCCCCGCTGTTCTTATCTTTGTCGCGTTCGTCCTCTAGGTCCTGTTTGTCTTATCGAAGCCCCTGTTACGCGGCGCTCCGCGCGATCGCCAAGCTCTCAATGATCCCTGTCCAGTGATCGTCGTTCATCCGTCCGGCGGCAAAGTCCGCCAGCAGGGTGAACACCGCGTCGCTGAACCCGCCGATATTCAGGACGTCGTTACGCTCCTGCGCTTGCACCGTGCCGTAGGGCTGCAGGTCGATGCAGATCAGCCGCGCCTTCGGGTTGCGCTGCTTGAACGCCGCCCACTCGTGCATCATCGCCGTACCGCGCCCGTGCTGAGGATCCGCCCACGACTCGTTATCCGAGACGAAGATCACCAGGTCACCCTTCGCCCGCCGCGCGTTCAGCAGCGCCAGCGGCGCGCTGCAGTTCGTTCCCCCTCCACCGACCGCCGCCAGCTTCGCCGCATTGGTCATCACGCTGTCGCGTGCATTGAGCGCCACCTGGACCACCTTCGTCTCGAACGGCAGCACCACCGCCGACGGATTCCGGCGCATGATCGCCGCGCTCACCAGCGCCGCCACGTCGATGCAGCGCGCGCTCGTCGTCGCACCGCTCCGATGTCCCGTGACGGGCGAGTCCATCGACCCCGACACGTCGGGGCACACGTAAACCTGTCCCTCGGTCGCCGGCACGTTGGCGATCGCCACTTCCATCGCATCCTGCAGCGCGTCGCGCACGATCTGCGGCACCGTCTCTCCCGCCGCCGCGTACGCCGACAGAAGCTGATACGGGAACACGCGAGCCTTCGCGATCGCCACCGGATCCGCGAGCCGCAGCGCGATCTTCAGCGTCACCTCCTCATTCGCGAACACACCCTGCCGAGCGAACGTGTTCAGGTTCATCCGCGTCATCTGCCACGGCGCATTGCGTGCGATGGCGGTCCAGTCGCTCGCCGACAGCGGCAGCGCCGTCAGGAGCTGGAACGAGACGTCCGGCACCTCGAGCGTCTCGCCGCGCTTGAACGCCTCGTACTGGCGCACGAGCGCCGGCAGCTTCGCCACGTCGTACGGAGCGCCAACCAGATACGCGTAGAGCGCCGCACGCTCGCCGTTCGCGGGACGAGGGTGCACCATGCGGATGATGTCGGCGAGCGAAGGGCTCTGCCCGACCGCATCGCTGAGCAGCGCCGCATCCGTGCGCGCCTCGAGCCACCGCTGCATCATCCGCTTCACGGCCGTACCGAACGACTTCCGCCCCGTCACGCCGGAGCGCATGATCTGCGCGAAGTTCCGCAGCATCTTCCCGTTGTCGATGACGCGCGGAAAGATCGCCTCGAGCAGCGCCACGTCGCGCGCGGCGAGCACCGCGCACAGCAGCGCCGGCATGTCCTTCATGAAGCCCGCCTCGCGGCACCACACGGCCGTCTTCGCGATGAAGTCCGTCTCCACCTCGGCGCAGAAGCGCAGCACCGTCTCGAGCTGCTCGTCGGCCGACGCGTAGAACGTCCCGTTCAGGCAGCCGGTCGCCGCGTACTGCGCGAGCGCCTGCTTCGCCGTCAGCGCGTAAGCCTTCCCGCCGGCCTCGTTCACCGCATTGGCGGCAGGCATCAGCGCGCCGCGGAGAGTCTGGAAGAGGTTCTTGTTCGCCATGATGCCGGTCTAAAAGGCGAACGAAGTGCCACACCGGTCCGGTCCGGCGTAAGTTGTTGATGCCGCTGCGCAAAAGGCTGTTTCGTGGGGTTGGGGCGTGGCGGTGCTGATGTGCGGTTCTTATACCGGCAACTACGCTTTTATAGAATGGGACTGGTGGACCTAGGGGAAGTCCCATCGGTCCCATTCGTCCTATAGGTCCTATTGGTCCCATCGTTGCCCCATACTTCCCCTCCATGAAGCACCTGCTGGCCCTGCTGTCCCTGCTGACGTTCCCCGTTTTCGCCGCTGAGCCCCAACCACTCCCCGCCAACGGCGCGGTCGTCTTCAAGAACGGCCTGGCGTTCGTCACGCGCGAGGGGACGCTGCCTTTCAAAGCCGGCGAAGCCCGGCTCACCCCCGCTCCCTCCGCGCTCCTCGGCACGCTCTGGATCAGCGCGGCCGGCCGTCCGCTGGACGAGGTACGCGCGGCGAAGGAAACGCGTGAGACGCAGCAGGCCGCGACCACCATCGCCGCGCTGCTCGAGGCCAACATCGGCCGAACCGTCACCGTCCGCATCGGCGACCGCGAATACACCGGCACGATCGTGAAGCCGCCGGCAGACGTGACCCCGGAGCCGCGTCCGATACCACGTCCCAGCATCGACCCCTACGGCAACATCACCCACGTCGTGCCGGTGCCCGAGAGCCTGCTCCTCCTCGACGTCGGCGGTCGCGTGCACGTCTTCGAGCGTGCCGCCGTGCAGTCCGTCTCCTTCGCCCAGTCGCCGCTCACCACGCGCGCGGTCAGCACGACCGAGGCCACGCTGACGCTGCGCGCCAAGGGGCTGGAGGGGCGACGCCGGTCTCCATCAGCTACCTGCGCGGCGGCATCAGCTGGATGCCGGAAGTCGCCATCGCGCTCCTCGACGACGAGCGCGCCCGCGTCACGATGCAGGCCACGCTGATCAACGACGGCGAGCCGCTGCGCGACGCGCACGTCCGCTTCGCCGTCGGCTACCCCAACTTCGCCTTCTCGCACGTCGAGTCGCCGCTCTCGCTGCAGCTCACGCTGGCCGAGCTCCTGGCGAAGCTCGGCGGCTCCGGCGTCACCACCAGCGGCCGGATCACCAGCAACGTCATGACGCAGCAGGCGAACGCGCCTGCGCCTCCCTGGCTGTCGGACGCCGCGGTGAACGTCGATTCCGTGACCGAGGGCGAGTCCGCCGGCGATCTCTTCTTCTACGAGAAGCGCAACCTCACTCTCGGCGTCGGCGAGCGCGCCGCGCACCCGCTGCTCACGCAGACCGTCCCCTATCGCCACATCTATCTATGGCGCGTCCCGTCCGAGTTCGTCGAGGGGCGCAGCATCCAGCCGGGCGAGCGCCCCGCCGACCAGGTCTGGCACTCCATCTCCCTCACCAACACCGGCTCCACCCCGTGGACCACATCGCCCGCGCTCGTCCTCTCCAACGGCCGCCCGCTGGCGCAGGACACCCTGCCGTACACCGCCGCCGGCTCCAAGGGCGACGTGCGGCTGACGATCGCCACGGACGTCTCCGTCGAGCGCGACGAGATCGAGATCGAGCGAAGGCCGCGCGACCTCACGCGCTCCGGCTACACCTACGACGCCGTGACGATCGAAGGCACGCTGACGATCCGCAGCTACAAACGCGACGCGATCACCCTCACCATCGACAAGAGCATCGAAGGCACCACCCTGAGCCACACCCCCGAGGCCAAAATCACCCGGAGCGCCGTGCGCCCGAGGGCGGTGAACCCCACGGAGCGCCTGCAGTGGGAGATCCCGCTGGCCGCCGGGGAGCGCAAAGAGGTGAAGTACCGCTACAAGATCTGGGTGCGGGAGTAGGGCAGGCGCCGATCAGACGGCAGCCACTTACTCCAGCAGTCCCAGACACATCGGCGCAATTGACTGGCTACCCTTCGCCAATGCGCGAATTTCTGCAGGGGTGACGACCTCGAGCCATCGGGGCTTTTTGCCTCCGGCTCTGGTATCGGCCACTGCCGCGCCCGTACAAAGCCTCGTCAACGCATCGGGGGAGACCTGAACATCGTGGACCTGCATGCACCAAAGCGTCTGCGGCATGGCGATGAGACGCGCCCTTTGATCCACATTGCGGGTGCTGCTTTCACCGATGACGTAGCGATACCGAGGCGCCGCACCGAGCCTCAGTTCCTCCACCAGCTCGCGGGCATCGCGTTTCAAGAGCGGCAGCAGCTCGGCACGTAGGCGTTCGACGGCACGCGCCGGCTCATACCTTTCGGCCCAGAACGTTTCGAATCTCGAACCCAGAAACGTGTTGAGCTCGAGAATCCCAATCTCCTGGGTGGGTATCCACGCTGTCACAGGATCCCTGTTGTCGGACGAGATCTGCAGGTAGCCGCCGATCGGCTTCAATGAGAACACGTCCTGTTCCCTCGTTCGGCCGCTGACACGAAGCAGGTAGCGGTTGCCGTCGGTGATCCTGTGGACCGTTGAGCAACTGACGCGAATCCGCGTCTCCTCCAGCTCACGCGTGCAAACCGCAGCTGCCGTTGCCGCGACTCGCTTCATCAATGAAGATTGCTTGGCGCTCCCCGCCATGGCGGCGGCTTTTCTGTCCGCAATCTTCAGAATGACGAGGTCGTAAGCGAGCAACCCGGCGAGGTACTCGAAGCGTGACACACCGGCGCGGCCGGCGGCGCGGCGGATCGATTGCACGGCATCGAACAGGAACCGGAGCTGCGCGCTCTTCATCACCTTCTCCGGGTACGCAAGCGCCGTGGTATCCAGCGACTTGATGAACTCGACCAGGTCGACGTCCGCGCCGGAGAGATACTCTTCCTTCAAGAGCGTAAGAACATCAGCCTCGAGCTCGATGAAATCGTGCGCGATCGAATCACGCCGGCTGGCCGCAAAATCGATCAACCACAGCGCTCCTGGTCCGGGGATGCTCGTCCCGACGCGTTCCACCAGAATGTTGCCCATGTTGAGATCGCCGTGCACGATTCCGATGCGCTCGCGGTCCGCCCGTGGGGTTTGTGCATTGCCGCCGATGACGTCGAACACGTCGAAGACCTGCTTCAGGAGGCGTGTGTTGCGAATTGGATCGCTGGTCTCCAGATCGTATTTCTTCAACAGCGGCTGCCGTCGTTCACCGATGTCAGGATCGGCGACGAGAGCTTTGAGCAGATCGGCTCGTTCGGCCCTGACTTTTCCGCGCACGCCGAGCCTGCGGAAGACAGTGAGTCGCCGGCGCTCGCCGCGCAGCAGGAACTGGACCGTCGGTCCCTCCAGCTTCGCGCGAAACAGGCCGTCCTTGCCGTAGCCGGCGATCCCGATCTGGTCATCACCAACATCCTCGATCCAGGCGTTGGGGATATGGATCCGGCCATCGTCGGTGGGTGCAACGGTCTGCCGCTCCCCCTCCTTGAACTCGGGCTCGAGGAGCTCTTCGACCTCGATGACGAAGTCCACCGGCAGCCGCACCGAAAACGACTCCCGTAGCGATCGCGTCTCCGAGAAAAAGTGATCCGCCCAGAGTTTCCGATGAGGCTGTCGCACGCCGTGCAGCACGGCAAGGAGCTGAAAGAGCTCGTCGAGCAGCGGCTCGTACGCCGCGAACGGCTCGGGGTGAGGACTCGACAGATTCGCGAGAAACAACTTGTCGAGCGTAACGGTCTCGTAGTGCCGGCTGGCGGCTTCGCCGTGCTGGGGTGTGCCCGAGAAGGCATACGCGATCGCCGACACGCCGTCGGCGGAGATTACGTCGGAATCGACACGTCCGGCGCGACTGCCGAGGTACGGGTAAACGAAGCGGCGGTAGCGTTCCTTCTCTGCAATCATGCGGTCGGTGCGGTCGATCTTGGCGACAAACGCGCCGGCGTCGATATTCTTACGGCCAGACTCCTGCTGGGCGGTCGATGCCACGACGACCTTGCGCGTGACCGCGCCTCCGATACCCGCTCCCAGAGTGCTGACGCGCAGTTTCGTGTCTGGTCCGGCCGGCAACTCCGCCGCGAGCCGTGACCAGAAGTATTCGTAGAGAGACTGTCGTGCCGTTCCTTCTCCCGGACGCGGCTGGCCGGCATAGTCGACTTCGCGTTTGATCCTCACGTGCTCTTCTGCCCAGCCGTGCTGGCGCTCGACATCCTCCAGCACGGCGAGCAGCGGCGTGCTCACAATCGGCATGCGGGTCGCTGCGGACTCCGGATTCTCGTGCCGTTTCGCACTGAACCACGTGGCGCCGTTCTGAACCGCGCGAATGACGTTCCGGTAGTCAGTGAATGACGAGTGGATGATCACAGGCACGTCGGGACATTCACCGCGCAACGTCCGCAGGACATCGAACCCTCCGAGCTCCTCATCCGGTGCCTGCTTCATCGACAGGTCCAGCAGCACGAAGTCGGCCGCGCGCACCTCGGGCAGCTCACAGAACCCATGATCCGTTTGCCGGGAAAGGAAGCGATTCAGTCCCCGCTTGACGTCATCGAATGTTTGGGGCGGAGTCTTTGGTGCGGGGATGAAGTCACACAGATCGCCCAGACAGAGGCCGGACTCCTCCGGTGAAACAGGTGTTCGCCTGAGAATGTCGGCCACTTTGGCCGCCTCGTCGTCGATCACGAGGATTTTCGGTCTGATCGCTCGGGCAGCGGCCCAGCCGACACCCGTGCGCTTCGGAAGAAGCTGGTGCAGGGTGACGTCGCTTCGGGACTCGCTCTGCGTGGCTTCTTCGAGCTCCCGATACGATGCGTATGTCATCGGCCAGGAAAAGGAGAAGGTGGCCTGCGCATGCCGGACCCCCATTCTGATCTCGGGATTGGGCCGGATGTGCTGCGAATCTTCCTCCACACCGACATTCTGTAGAAACAGCGATACGTAGTTGTCGCGCAGAACTTCGCGCACCACGGCAAACAGCGTCTCTGGCGATCGGTAGCGCCGAGGTACCCACCGGCCGTCCTGCTCGCTGAACCAGAACCTCCAGAGCTGCTGAAGTTCCCGCGCGAAAGTTTCCAGCTCCGGTTCGTCGAAGGGAGCCCCCAAGGCGAAATCTTCAATGCGGTTGCGGCGGCCGGCCGACGACGACGCGTCACTCCGGACTCGATCGCGCCAAACCTGAGCAGCGTGGTCAGAGACGATGACCGGCAAAGTCAGGTCATCGTCGCTTTGGCAGACCGGCTCAGAGATCGACCGGAGATGGTTGTCGGACGTCTGATGGAGAATGACCTTGAGTCGAGGACCTGTCGTCGAGCGGACGAAGGCACCTTGCTCGAGGCTATGCTCGATCCGTGTGTAATAGCTCAACGTCTGCGGATTGTGACGGTCGGTCCCGTGGCAGGTTTCAAATGGTATTTTCATAATTGCCGTACCCCACATCGGCAATGCGCCCGCATACGTGAATCACGATCTTGTGCTTCGTCGAGATATCTGCGCAGCGTAGCCAGCTCCTGTTGTGCGAAACCCTGCGCCTCGGCGTCCACCGCACGACACTCGGCCCTCGTGCGCCACACATAGCGCAGCCAGCCGGAAGGAGATGACTTCGTTGGTCTATCGATTTTCTGCACGTCCAGGTCCGCGAGGCTGCTTTCCACGAAAGCTCTCTCGCCCGGTGACAGGTAGCGATACGGCGTACGGGCCTTGACGCGCTGAAAATCGGCGAAGGGGTTCGTTCCAGGCACCAGTTGGTCGCCGTTGGCGGCTGCAGCCAGCGTCAGCAGCGACGGGATCAGTGCCGCGCTCCGGAGCTCCTCGATGTCGGCGGCCGTGACGTTCTCGAGCGTCATCGGAAGCACGATGCCGCCCAGACGCTGCGGCAGCGGCCTCTGTGCGCATGTCAACACATTCCAGCGAATGCCGCGCGGGCCGATCACATCCGTGAACTGCTGAAAGACGTCCCGATCGATACTGGCCAGACCGGTGAACCAGACGAACAGCCCGCGACCCGTGATCGTCGCGGCCAGGTCGACGAGACGCTTCTCCGCCGGCCTTCCCGTGAGGTCGGGTCCATTGACGTGCATGAACATGAGTACCGGGGCCGTCTGCGCGGCCGCCAGCCGTTCGGCATCTTCGAGGGAGGCGCCGCAGAAGAATGGCAAGCCTGGAGGACGCTGCGGCACGCGCAGGAGGCAGTCGCGCCCTTTGAACCCAACCCGGCCGTCGTCACCACGCTCGCCGTCAATGAAGATGACGGCGTAGTCCGGCCGTACGGCTACTGGCCGGGAGCGATGCGTCACTGCGCCTTGCACGTCCATCACGCCTGGCCCATCTTCATGCGTCGTAACCGTTCGGCGTCGCGCGTTTCCGCTCCTGGGTTGCTTCCCAGTCCATCCCGCTCTCGAGGTCTGCAGATCCAGACGGTGCTCACGAGAGCCACGGTCAGCGAATTGCGGTCGAGCCACTCGATCACCTCGGGCAGCTCGTTCACGTTCGCGCGCCGGATCTGCCCGTTCTGCAGGTTGACCGTGCCGGCTCGTGAGACAAGGCGCACCTCGACCCACGGCGCCGCGAGCTGCGCTGCCCGGATGAGTGCACCTCCCGTGGATGACAGTGCGCGGCCGGCGATCACCTCGAGCAGCGAGACGCTGTCGACCGCGAGATCGTGACGATCGTCGCGAGCGCCGTCGTGTCCCACTACACAGTGAGCGAACGCCGCGAGGTAGCCGGACTCGTGATGCTGCGCGGTGACGATCGTGCCCTGCACGACCCGTGATGGAGCGAAGCGTTTGTGGATGCTGTCAACGAAGGCGGCGGCGAGCAGTCCCACCCGCGAATGCTCGTAGTTTTCGATGGCGGAAACGGTCACGTCCAACTTGAAAGATGCCGGTATCAGCGTATCCAGATTGGCCGGAGGCATGGTCGTGACCCATCCGGAAACGTCGCTCGGTTCTGTATTCGAGATCGACGGCATCGCTGCCCGCATCGCGTCTTCGAGGCGTGTGACCGGCACATCGGTCCAACGTGAGAGCCATGTGGAGATTGCCAGCCGGCTTTGCAGCGGCACGTCGGCCGGCGAGGCGTCGGTTCTTACCGCCGTGAGTCTGCGGAGCGGCTGAAGGGTCCGTAGAGCGAACCGCTCGAACTCCGGATCATCGGCGAACAGCCGGATCTCCGACGCTGCATCGTCAACCACAGCTTCGACCTCCACGCGGCGGGGCTCTGACGTCGTCTCGTAAAGCCACGTTGCATCGGTGCCTGGATGCGCGAGCTTGTTCAAGGCAGACCGTCGATCGCGACGCAGCAGGTAGAGATCCTTGGATGGATTGCGCGCGCCAAGGAGCTCATCGATCCAGTCGATGCACCTTCTTGCCTCGATCCCGAAAACCTCCGGAGGGGCCCCAGGAGTCGCATGGGTCATGAGATTGGGACGGAGACTCATGAGCGTCCATCCGCCGTTCAGTGGCTGTGTCACTGCACTCAGCCATGATGAAAGATCCTTCACCTTCTGGAGGCGTTCCCGCAGGAACACCAGGGCACTTCTCGGGATGTCTTTGCGGACGATCTCCTCGATGACCGGCGTAATGAAGGTGGCGAAGACGGATTGGCGCTCGGTTGCACCGACCTCCGCCTTCGATTCGAAGGTGACGTAGCCGCTGTTGTTCAGGATGGCGTGCGTCGATGCGGCGTCCGCGTCGAGCTTGTCCGAGCCCGAGACGACGATGATCCGGCGCGGAGGGAGAATCGCGCCGAGCCGGCTGAGACGAACGACCTCCGACCATAACAGCCAGCCCGCTTTCTTCTTCAGAATCAGCCGGGCGGCGTCGTTGAGGAGCGCACCTCGCAGTCCGCCCGACTGCCGATCGATGACGTCCCGGATCCATTCATCCTGGAGGTTCAGCATCTCGGGCTTCGCCATGTCCAGTTGCACGTCGAGAATGAGCAGGTCGATCGGCATGCCGCCTTGTAGAGTCGCCGACTGCCGCCGGATATACGCACATGCACTGCTGGCTTCTTCGAAGTGCTCGATCCCGTGCTGCATGACCGTTCCGGTGCAGCGCTCCATGGCGGTCGTCAAAGGCTGATAGTAGTTATCGTTCAACGCGTCGATGAGTGTGCTGATCCCCCCGTCGCGCAGATCGTCGACTACGACAGTCGTCAAGGTCTTCATCGCTCGCCTCCCGCCGGCAGAAGCAGTCTTCCGGCGTCGCGTACAGCAGCTCTGTCAGAGTTCAACATGCTCGAATCACCGCCGTTGATGTCGCGGGTACGAACTCGGTTTTCAAATGAAGCGCGGAAGACGGGTCACGCAGGGCGGCAAGACACTCCCGTACGAAGTTCAATCCCTGCCCACCCTCGGCAATGCCCCGCAGCCGCGTGCCGTTGTCGGCGTCGGTGGTGTTGGTCCACTCCAGACGTGAGATCCCGCGCGCGGTCGCTTCCACGGTTACGGTCAGGCGGGTCACGCTAGGCGCAGGCCGCAGTGCGCGTATGCAGTTGTTCATCAGCTCGGAGAACAGCTCCGACGCGACCAGCACCCCGTCGTCATCCGCGATCCATACCGTGTCGGGGCATGCGATGGTTACCTCGATCGGCCGCCGCAACAGTCTCGCCAGCGCCGGGCCGACATCATTCAATGAGATCGCCGCGGCGCCATCGGCCAGCTTCGCCAGCTCCGGCAGGACATCGGCTTCATGGATGCCGCCGTACGTCCTCCTCAAGCCGTCCAGGCGTGATTCGGAGTGCCCATTCCTGCATCGCTGGATGATGGTCGACGCGGTCGTGAGAAGGCTCTTCGCGATGACATCAGCGAGTTTGCTGCCGGCGCGCGTCACTGAGCTGGAAAATGGCACGCGGAAGGCGTGCTCGCTCAGCCGAGCAAAAACCCTGCTGACATTCGTGAGCCGCGACAGGGCGCGGTCCGCATCGAGCTCGATTGTTCTGAGCCTGTCGCCCAGTTCCGCGATGACTCTGAGTGTCTGCTCGCGCGAGCCGAGAGCGGCGCCCTCGACGAGGTCGAACACCCAGTCTGGTACTGGAGCGCGAAGGTGGAGGTTCTGTTGCCGTGCGCTTGCGATGTACCACGCAGCTGCCGCGGGCGAGAGTGCCGGATCGCTGACGTGGTACATCACGTCGGTCGAACTCGCCTGGGATCCTGCCGCGTGACGAGTCAGCGGCTGGTGAATACTCGAGAGCCGCATCGACAGCTGCCCTCGTGTCTTGAGGATGTCGTTGTTCATCGTGTGCGCAATCTGCCGCCGCAGCTCCCGTTCGCGTTCCGTCAGTTGTTTCTGTTGCGCGCCGTCGACCAGGATCTGCGCGATCGCGGTGCTCAGAAGCGGTGTGATCGTGCTCTGGAGAATCCTCAGCATCGCGGTGGCGCGACCGGTGCCGAGCGTGCCGTCGGCGTTTTCGAGGTTCACGAAGGTGCCGCCGACGAACGCGTCAGGAACATCGGGAGTCCCCGCCGGCGTGCAATCCCACTGCGTTACGAGGAAGAAGAGTGTTCTCGCGACTCCTTCCCCTCGTGTGTAGTCGTGCGAGAGGCGCAGCAGGATCTCCGGGAAGTAGTCGACGCGTTGCTGTCTCTGGAGCGCTGCGACCGTGAGTACGCCAGCCGACGCGGCATAGCGCCGGGCGCAGTCACGCATGCAGTCGACGACGGTCTCGCCCTCACACTCCCGCAGCTCGACCAGGGGCGTGAAGCTTTGTTTCGCCAGCAGGAGCGTATCGCCGGTGTGAGCCGTCGGGTCGGCTTCTGTGACGAAGTCCAGCAGCGAATGGAAGCGGGCTGTCGTTTTTCCGTCGAGGACGAGCCCCGCCTGCGCGATCAGGTCGCGGAACGTGCCTGGCTGCCAGAAGGGCTCTGCCAGCCACGCTTCCGCTGCGGTACTGTCGGGCGGTGCGGAGGGGCAGAACAACGTGGGCAACTTGCGCTCGCCTGCGAGCCATGGCTCGAAGTGCTCCTCGCCAGCTGCAAGGGCAACCGCAATCACGGCAAGGAAGAAATAGAACGTGATCTCGCCGTCTGTGATGAACACGGCGGGCTCGCTCCCTTTCATGGTGAGATCGCCGGCCGGCGCGAAGAGCTTGCGGAGACCGGCCTTGTCGACACCCCTTCGCGCGGGCCAGCGCACGTGCAGCGTGTCGAGAAAAAGGCGCTCCCTCGCACGCTCCGCCTGACGTTCGCTGCTCTGCGGCAGCTCTTTGAGCTCGCCGTCCGGCCGCGGGAAGGTGAAGGGCACGGAGATCTGGTCCTCGATTTGCCGATAGGCACGCTGTTGCTGATCGTCCTTACCAATCGGGTTCCTCACGAACCCGGTGATCTGCGCGACGCGCAACGACCAGAGCAGCTCCCGGATGTGGTGAGCGTGCTCGACGAGCGCCGGGCCGAAAGCGGCCGGCTCCGCGAGGACGGAGGTGCGAATGGTTTGGATCTCATCCCAGCGCGCGTCCGTGTGTGCCTCGCCGGAGCGGCGGTGAGGCTCGTCTTTCAGGTCGAGAGCAACGTCCTCGAGGTCGATCCTCGCGCCCTCCTCGGCCGTTTCCACATCGAAGCCCGCGGCGCGCATCTTCTTGCCGCACGATTGGCCAGCGCGTGCGATCACCTCGGCGGAGCGTACATACGAGCGCTGTCGACGGTGGACGCCGTCAACGCGGCGGAACTCCTCCACGGCGCGCGCGAACCGCGCGATTCCTCCGGCGCAGGGCACCGGCGCCGCCATGTGGACATCCTCACCGCCGGGCAGAACGAGTTCCAGCGCCGTTGCCGTTGCTCTCTGGTCGTGGAACAGCTCGTCCACGAAGGCCGCGAACTGTGCACGCTCGCGCAGCGTGTCCGCATACGTGCGCGGTGTGTTCTCCGCCCGGATCTCGACAGCACAGCACCAGAAGTGAAAGCGGACCAGAACGTCCAGAGCATTGAGCCGCCCTTCCTGCGTCCAGTCGATCGACCCAGGTCTTGCAGCGGAATCGCTGGTGCGCTGGGTGAGCTCTGTCGCGAGAGAATCGGCACGCAGCGAGTGGCGCAGCCGGATCGCAGCACTCGTTCCCGTGGCAAGCACGTTCCACCCGTTTCGAATGGAGGGCACCCACTGCAACCGGTTCAATGCCGCTGCGGCGTCCGCGCCGTCGACGTTGGAGGAGCGCCAGAGCCGGTCCAGACGCATCAGCAGAAAAACTTCTTCTGCGCCGTCCGGACGTGCACCAGCATCGCCACCCAGATAGCCGCGCAACCGCTCTTCGGCAACCGTTGCGAAATTCATGGTCAGGGCCGCCTAACGAACGCCTTCGACCAGCCAGTCGATGCCCATGATCTCGCCGTGTGTCAGGGTCTTTCCGGCGGCCACCACGGTCTTCCCCTTGTTGTCGCGGATCGGTCCCGTGTAGACGGAGAGGCTGCCGTCTGCAAAGCGAGCGATGGCGGTTTCGGCTTCCTTTCGTACGGATGCCGGGACCATGGGTCCGAAGCCGGTTACGGCTACATAGCCTTTGCCGAATCCGCCGTGCAGATCCTGCTGCGAGTTCCATGCGTTCTGGCCAATGCGGTCGATCGCATCGATGTAGAGCTGCCCCCACACCCATTGCGTGCCGCTCAACGTGACATCTGGAGCGAACTTCGAGAGGTCGGTATTGTGGCCGATGAGATACGTCTTTCTCTTCTGTGCGGTCTGTGCGACGGCGACGGAGTTGTCGAGGACGCCGGTGATGACGTCACAGCGCTGCGAGATCAACGCATCGGCGGCTGCTGCGGCCAGGCCGGGATCGAACCAATGGTTGATGTACGCCACACGCGCCCGGACATTGGGATTGACGCTGCGGGCGCCGCGCACAAACGCATTGATTTGCCATTTCATGGGAGGAATCGGATGAGCGGCAACGATTCCCAACCGGTTCGACTTCGTCATCCGGCCGGCGATGATTCCCTGGACGTACCACGCCTCATACATCTGGGAGGAGTAAGTGCCGAGATTCGGCGCCGGTTTGAACCCCCAGGCCTGGAGAAACTTGACCTTGCCGTTCGTCGCGGCCAGCTTCACCGAGGTGTCCTGGTAGCCGAATGAGGCGGCAATGATCAGATCGACTTTGTTGTCGATGAGGCGTTGCATGATTCTTTCGGCATCTCCGGTTTCCGGAACGCTGCCGATGACGCGCACCGCGACCCGGTCACCGAACTTCTGCTCGACCTGCTTCATTGCGTCGGCGTGAGCCTGATTGAAGCCCGAATCCGTGATCGGGCCGTTCGTCAGCAGCGCGACCTGAAGAGGCTTCGGCTTCGCCACCACCGCCGCGGCTGTCGGCTTGGCAGCCGTCGCGGCCGGGGTGGCTGCCTCGGGTGCACCGCCGCACGCGAGGACGGCAGCCGCCACGACGGCGGCGAGGAGGATCATTCTGCAGCGGCGGGCTTCCGGATTCGTTGTCATCGTCCCTCTCCTTGTTGAGTTCATGTCTGGCCGGCATCACGTCTGCCGCTCACGTTTCGAGAGTCATTACCGGGTGGCGGACTCGCGGTGCCGCGGTGACGTGCCACGAGATCGGCACTCCCAGGTCTGCCGGCATGCTCGATGGACGATTGCGTATGACGGCCGATGTGGCCGACAGCACGGCAATCGCCAGCGCAAACGGAACCATGCTGATCAGATAGGAAGAGCTTTCGACGCCGAATGCCTGCAGATTCAGCTGAAGAATGCCCAACGCACCGAAAACGTAGGCGGACGGCAGTAGCGCGCCGGGATGCCACCGCGCAAAAATCACCAGCACGAGCGCGATCCATCCGCGTCCCGCCGTCATGTTCTCCTGCCACTGGCTCGCGTAGACGAGCGAAAGATGGGCGCCGCCTGCGCCGGCGAGCGCGCCGCCGATGGCTCCAGCGACGACACGCGTGATGCGGATGTTGATTCCGAGTGCGCGCGCGACGTCCGCGCTGTCGCCGGCGGCACGAAGCTTTGCGCCGCTGACACTGCGAAAGAGCCACCACCAGGAAACGATCGTCAGCACCACCGCGAGATACGTCAGCAGGTCCTGATCGAACGGCGTCCCGGCGATGGCGGAGAACCCGCCGGGGAACGTCTGCGAGATCCGCAGATCGACGTCGACGCGCTGACCGACGAGGGACTGTCCCCAGAACGCGGTGGCGCCGGTCAACAACACGACGAAGGCCAGGCCGGTGACGACCTGATTGGTGCGCAGCCAGACGCAAAGAATGGCGTGGAGCACGCCTGCCCCGGCCGCAGCGGCTGCCGCGAGGAGCACGGCGAAGACCGGTGAGCTCGACACGGTCTGCCCGTACACCGCCGTGACCGCACCGACGAGCATGGTGCCCTCGAGACCGAGATTCAGAACGCCCGAGCGCTCGTAAATCAGCTCCCCTAACGCGACGTAAAGAAGAGACGTCGCTGCCGGGATTGCCGCCAGCAGGATCGTGCAGACCAGCTCGAAGACGGTCACGCGCTCACCTCCGCCCGTGTCGCATTACGTGCCCGAACCGCTTCAGCAATGAGGACGCTCACGAACAAGAGCCCCTGCAGGATGCTGGTCGTGGCGAACGGGAGCCCGGAGAAAACCTGCAGGCTGTCGCCGGCGGCAATCACGCCACCCAGCGCCACCGCCGCAACCGGCAGCCACTCGAATCGTCCTCGGCACAACCAGGCCACGAGAAATCCGGCGTAGCCATATCCCGGCGAAACCCCTTCCCGCAGGCGGCCGTGAATCGCCGCGACTTCACCAAAGCCGGCGAGACCCGCGATGGCGCCGCCGGCGACGAATGACGCCAGCGTCACCGCCGCAACGTTCAGCCCTGAGTAGGCCGCCAGACGGGAGCTTGCTTCGACGATGCGTGCCGACAATCCCCACGTGGTCGTGCGGTAGGCGACGGCCAGCAGTGCCGCGGCAACGACGCCAAACGCGAACAGAACATGCACCCGAGTGCCCGGGACGAGCGGCAGTCGCGCTGCATCGCGGAACGTGGGTGTCTGAGCCCAGCCCAGAGACGCCGGGTCCTTCCACGCTCCATGAATCAGATAGAGCAGGAGCAGCCCCGCGATGTAATTCAGCAGGAGCGAAACGACGGTTTCGTTGGCCCCCGCTGTTGTACGCAGCACGCCTGGCAAAAAGCCCCAGGCACCTCCGGCGAGCATGGCCGCCGCTCCCATGCTCAGCAGCATGACGAAGCGCAGGTCCGTGGCGAGCATCTGTGCCACAGCGGTCGCCGCCACCGCACCGATCAATAGCTGCCCCTCAGTGCCGATGTTGATCAGTCCTGACCGGGCGGCCAGCGCCGCGCCAATCGCGCACAGCAGGATCGGGGTTGCTTTGACGAGAGTCTCGGTCCATGCCGAGAGCGATCCGAACGAACGGACGAGCAGGATTTCCAGCACGACGGGAACGTCCGCCCCGCCGCTCCAGAGCACCAGCGCGAAGATCAACAGCGCGCCGCCGGCCGCGAACAGGAGGTGCACCGGCCAGGTCTCCGTCAGGCGTTGCACGGGTCCTCCTCGGCATGCGCGAGCGGCAGTCCTGTCATCAGCCGGCCAACGCTCTCTCTCGTCAGATTCGTGCGCGGATACACACCCATGCTGGCGCCGGAATGAAGCACCAGGATCCTGTCCGACAACAGGAGGAGCTCGTCGAGATCGTCACTGATCAGCAGCACGGCGGCGTTGCCGGCGACGCTCTGCTCCAGGACGATGTGAACATAGAGAGCTGCCGCCACATCGAGGCCTGCCGTGGGATTGTGGGCGACGATCACCCGCGGCCGCGAGGCAAGCTCGCGGGCGAGGATGACCCTCTGCACGTTGCCACCGGAGAGCGTGCGCAACTCCGCATCGATGCCGGTCGTGCCGATCTGGAAGTTCTCGCAGCACTGCCGGGCGAACCCGTCGAGCCGCGGGGAATCGAGGAAACCGAAGCGCGAAAACGGGCGCGTGCGAAAGCAGCGGAGGGTGAGATTGTCCTTGATCGAGAGCCGCGCGGAGGAGGCCAGGGCATGGCGGTCCGCCGGGATGTACGCGACGGTGTCGCTCTCTCCTGACGCTCCCTGCACGCGAACCGCAGCGGCGGCAGCGTTGGGGCGGCGCGCCACGATCGACGCCAGTCGATCCTGCCCGTTGCCGGCCATACCCGCGACGCCGAGGACCTCACCTGCGTTGATGGTGAACTTCACTTCGCGGAGCGGCGGCTCGTGTCCCGGCACTTTCCTTTCGTGGATGTCCACATCGACCAACGGGGCGCGTTGCGCGGATGATTGGCGCGCCATGAGCGGCTGGGGCGTGGCACCGACCATGGCTCGCACGAGATCTGCGCTCGACGTGTCCGCCGGTGCGAGCGACGTGATCAACCGCCCTTTGCGAAGGACGGAAACAGTGTCCGCAAAGGCCATGAGCTCCCGGATCTTGTGTGTGACCAGGAGTACCGTGCGTCCTTCGTCGGCGGCCGCGCGCGCGCGCCGTAGCAGCCCGTCGCCTTCGACTGGTCCCACCACGGCGGTTGGTTCATCGAGAATCAGCAACGAACTTTTGAGGTAGAGGGCGCGGAAGAAATCCAGCAATTGCTTTTCCGCCTGAGACAGCGCGTACACCGGCTTCGTCAGGTCCAGGCGGATCTCATAGCGCTCCAGATCGTGGCCGACCCGGCGGAGGTAGGAGCCCTTTCGGTGATCGAGGCGCGCGTCAGAGTCGAGAAGCGCAATGTTTTCGAGGCCGGTGAGCGCCGGAATCAGCGTGAGTTGCTGCCGCATGATGGCGATGCCGAGACGCTTCGCTTCCCGGGGCTCGTACCTCGAGAGGCGATCGCTGCCGATCCACACCGTGCCGGTATCCGGCGGAACGAGCCCGGCCAGAATGTGCATCAGGGTCGATTTGCCGGCCCCGTTCTCGCCGAGCAACGCGTGCACCGAACCGCGGCGGATGTCGAGGGAAACATCGTCGTTCGCCTTCAGGGAACCGTACCTCTTGCTGATGTTGCGGATGCGCACGTGCACATCCGCATCAGGGCGCGGGACCGCAGCTTCGCTGAGTCGTTCCGGCGTATGCATTTGGTGGCTTGCTGACCCTTCTCTCAGTCGTGAGAGGGACATGCGCCGCGGATTTCCCAGCGATCGAAAGGATGAAGTTTTCACCCGCCGGCCGATCAGCCTCAGCCCGCCAGACCAGAAGCTCTGAGCCGCAGACCACAAGCTCTGGCGCCCAGACCGCAAGCTCTGAGCACCAGACCCCATGCTCTGAGTGTCAGAGCATGCTGTCTGCGCGTCAGACCACGAGCTCTGCGCCTCAGACCGCGTGCTCTGACCGTGAGAGCGCATGCTCTGAAGCGCAGACCCCATGCTCTGAGCGCCAGAGCATGCTGCACTCGCGGAGTGCCATCAACGGCTCGCGCAGTGCCACGAACGGCTCGCGCTGTGCCATCAACCACTCGCGGAGCGCCATCAACGGCTCGCGCAGTGCCACGAACGGCTCGCCAAGTGCCATTAACGGCTCACGCAGTGCCATTAACGGCTCGCGGAGTGCCAAGAACGGCTCGCGGAGTGCCAAGAACGGCTCGCAGAGTGCGATCAAGAGCTCAGGGAGTGCCGCGAAGCACACACCGGGTGCCAGCGCCCACTCGCGGAGCTCCATCGCGCACTCCCCGATGCCGGCATCGTCTTCCCCGCAGCCACCCGCACACTCCCTGACGTCTCGCGCAGCCTCCGCGTCTCCTCGATCGCGAGCCAATCCGCCACGCGCCGTTCTAGAATCGGCGGCATGAGATCACTCGCTGCCGCTCTCGTCCTTCTGCTTGCCGCCTGCGGCCAGTCCTCGCACGAGGGCAGCGCACATTCCGCCGATGGCACCGCCGCTCCCGCGGCGACTGCTGCGGACAGCACGGCCGCCGCGTCCGCGGATACCGCTTCCGCGAGCGCCGGCACCACGCCCGACACCTTCGCCATCCCCACGAACCTGCAGACCACCTCCTCGGGCTTGAAGTACTCCATCGAGCGCCCGGGAACCGGCCCGCAGCCGCAGCCGGGACAGACGGTGCTCGTGCACTACAGCGGCTGGCTGACGGATGGAACGCCGTTCGACAGCTCGCGACGCAGCGGCCAGCCGCTCGAGTTCCCGATCGGTCAGGGCGTCGTCATCCGCGGCTGGGACGAAGGCATCGCCGCCATGAAAGTCGGCGAGAAGCGCACGCTCGTGATCCCGCCCGACCTCGCCTACGGCGAAGAGGGCTACGGCGGCGGCACGATCCCACCCAACGCGACGCTCGTGTTCGCGGTGGAACTGGTCGGCGTGAAGTAGCGGGCTCCCGCAGCTACCGCAGTTCCAGGTCCAGCGTCCCGCCGCGGGGCAGCAGACCTTCCCGGCAGGTCTCGGCGCTGATCGCGCCGCGGCAGACGCGCCATTGGCCAGGAGCGGCGTTCGGCAGGACGAGATCGCCCGAGATCGGCCGCTGATGAGCGCTGAGCCACATGCCGATCATCTGCAGAGGAATCGTGGCTCCCTGGTACTGGATGATCAGCGGGCCGCTGCCGCCGCTGCCCAACAGGCGAAGTGTTCCTCCTTCCGGCGCGACGTCGAGGCGGACCGGCGCTTCCTGCACGGGGACGGCGAAGGCCTGGATGGTGCGGCCGGCCGCGGCGGCGGTGATGGAGAGCTGTCGTGTCTTGGCCGGGAATCTCACGCGGAACGTGCCATCGACGTCGCTGGCGGTGTGCTCGAACAGGTTCGTGGTGCCGTCGAGCGCCTGGGCCATGATCATCGCTCCGGCGAGCTTTTCGCCGCGCGAGGTGACGACGCCGGTAATGGTCCGAAGTGCAAGGAGGGGGAGCTCGATGTTCTCGGCACGGCCGCCCGGATCGAGGATGACATCCATCATCGGGCTGGACTCGCCCGTGGCGAGATCGCTGGCGGTGATCCGTCCGGCCGGCGCGCCGCGGAAGCGGAAGGTGCCGTCGGCTTTGACACGCTGGCCGATGTTTCCTTCGCTCCCGAAAAGCTGCACCTGGGCGGTCGTCACGCGCTCCCCCGTGGGCCCGGTCACCCAGCCGGAGATGACGGTGTCGGGGAGCTCGAGCTTCAGCTCTTTCTCCGCGACTACGTCGACTCCGACGGAGGAGCGGACGTCATCGCCGGTCACTTCGACCACCCAGCGTCCAGCGCGGGGCAGCGTGACCGAGAACTTTCCGTCCGCATCGGCGGTGCTCGTGATCTTTTCGACGCCGCTCGTGCCGCCGAAGAGGAGTTTCGCCGCTACCGGCTCCTTCCCGACGGTGACCACGCCGCTGACGGCGATCAGCGACAGCTCGATGCGCTGTTCGGCGTCGGACAGGCCGCTAACGGTGAAGGTGCGATCGGCGATGGCGTTGTTGTCGGCGTCGTACACGTTCACGTTGTAGAGGCCGGGGGCCTGTTGTTTCACATGGAAGATCCCCGGTTCCGTATCCGCTTCCAGTTCGCCCACCGCGGACCACTGGTTCATGGCATCGCGCCGGCCGATGCCCAGGCGCCATCGTCGTCCCTGCGGATCCACGGCTGGGGTGACGGTAAGGCGGAGATCGAGCGGCGGCTCGAGCCGGATCGGCTGCCGGAACGTCGATTCGCTGCGGGCGAGGATCTCGATGCGATCGAGCCGCGACGTGGCGAAACCGGGAGCGGTGATCTCGAGTGTGTAGGTGCCGGGAGGCACCGGCGCCAGTTGCACCGCTCCCCGCCCGTTGAACGTCGCCTCGGCCACCGGCGCGAGGAGACGCAGCGCCGCCTGTGGACCTGTCGCAGAGGCCATGCGGATCAGCCGCGCCGTGGCGGGCTTCTTCAGCCCGGCCACGGTGTCGCGATCGAGCCAGGCGACGAACGATCCGCCTTGCCGCAGAGTCAGAGTGCCGACCGTCGCGGGAGCCGTGGTGACGAGATCCTTCTCCCAGACGTAATGCGGAATGAAGCCCTTCGGCCTCAACGTCAGATCGAGCAGCGCCGCCGGCACCGGACACTCCCATGAACCATCGGCAGCGATGGGGCAGTCGAGCGTGTTCTTCGCAATCTTCGTCCCCTTCGCCTTCAACGGCGATTCGACGACGATCGCGAACGTCTGCGGCAACGCCTCGGCATCCTTCTCAGTCGCGAAGCGACCGCGCAGCGGCGTCGTGCGCCAGACATCGATCGTCGCGCCGAGGCGCTGGCGCGGCGACCAGTAGTTGTCGGCGCGCAACTCCATTTCCCAAGGACGGCTGGCATCGCCATCGAAGCGTGCGACGCCAGCGCGCACCGGGACGGAAATCTCCTCAGCAGCGTCACGCAACACCAGCGTGCCGCTCACCACGCACTTTTCCACATTGCGGCACGCGGCGGTGATCTGCATCTCCGCCGCGGCCGTGATGGGCAATGCGAGCAACAGCGACAGCGCGAGGAACCGAATCGGCGGCATCACCAGTGGTGGAAGTATGTCACCCATGCTGATGACGGTCCACGGCCTCGGAAAGGTGTCTGCTGCCTTGACGGCCTTGCCTCTCTCCCATTCGTCCTATTCGTCCCATAGGTCCCATTCGTCCTATCGTCACAGCCGGTGCCGTACGGTGCCGTACGGTGCCGATAGGACGAATAGGACCTATAGGACGAATAGGACCGATAGGACGAATACCTGCGCCGGTTTCCGGCTGGTGCTTCGTGCCTGCCGTCCTGTCCTCCCAACCCCCTGTGTCCACCCCATCACGCCCTCCCTTCCTTCCCGTCACAGCCTCCCTCTCCGTGATCCATGACACACCAGAAGTGGAACTTCTCGGGTGAAGTGCGCGGCCGTGGATTCGCTCGGGAAAGGAAACTGATGTTCATCAAGCGTTACGTTGTTTTTGCCCTGCTGCTCATGCTGCTCGCCGCTCTGCCGCTTTCGGCGGCCAACCGGTTCTGGACCGGCGCCGTCAACGGGAACTGGAGTGAGCCGGGGAACTGGGGCGGCACCGCTCCGGTGGCGGGCGACACCCTCTACTTCTACGCGACCGGCAACAACAAGACGACGAACAACGACCTCCCGGCCGGAACTCGGATCAACGGCATCGTTGCCGAGGAGGGATACACGCTTCAGGGGAACGCCATCGATCTCGGCGCGGATCTGAGGATCGGGAGCACGACCGTGGTCACGCTGCCGATCCGCCTCGTGACCAGCATCCTCGTCATGGCGACCGGCACGATCACGGTGGCCTCGCCCATCAATCTGAACGGCCACGTCATCACCGCGCTGACGACCAACGGCACCGTGGTGCTGAACGGCATCATCAGCGGCGACGGCCAGATCGTGAAGAACGACGGCGGCGGGACGATCTCCAACCTCGTGCTCGCGGGAAACAATACGTACACCGGCTACACGCGCGTGAACGGCGGCCGCCTCATCGTACCGAACGCCAACGGCCTCGGCGCCGGCTCGAACAACCTTCTCAACCGGACGATCATCTACAACGGCGGCTCGCTCATCGTGCAGAACGCACTGATCGGCGAGTCGCTGGAGATCGGCGGCCCCGGGTTCCTCAATGAGGGAGCGCTGCAGACGACCGGCTCGACGATCTTCAACGGTGGGCTGCGGCTCACGGAGCAGACGCGCGCGGTCATCGAGGGGACGCTCGGCATCCACGGCCAGATCACCGGTCCGGGCGGCCTGACGCTCGACGGCTCCGGCGATCTGACGCTCTACTTCAGCGGGAACGATTTCGCCGGGCCGTTGCAGTGGCTGAGCTCGAGCTCCGGCGTGGACATCATCGCCGGGGCGGACAACGTGCTGCCGACGACGCTCGACCTGGTGATCCCCGCGCCGGCCTCGGTGCGTCTGAACGGACACGTGCAGCGGCTGCGGTCGATCTCCGGCTACGGCGTCATCGCGCTGAACAGCCTCTCCACCGACGGCGAGCTGCTGCTCACCAACGCCACCGGAGTGTGGGACGGGCAAATCATTGGCGCCGGCAACTTCACCGTGCTGACCGGGGCGATGGAGATCGTTGACGCCAACATTGTCAGCGGCGAGTTCGGGAACGACGGCGCCACGATCACACTGCGAGGTAGCGGTTCGTTCTCCGACACCACTGACTACCTCCAGAACGCGGGAGCCACGATCATCACGGAAGGCGGCCGCTTCTTCGGACCGGTGGCCATCAGCGCGGGGGAATTGCGGATCCCCGGCGTGGCGCATAGCGGCAACCTCTCGCTCACCAATGACGCCACGTACGTGGAGACGATCGCCGGTCCGGCCAGCACGGCATACGGCAATCTCCACGTCACCGGCACCGTCAACCTCGGCGGCGCCAACTTCACCCTCAATCAGACCGGCATCGTGCCGGCCGGTCCGCTCGTGATCCTTGACAACGACGGCGCCGATCCGGTGACTGGCACGTTTGCCGGCCTGCCGGAAGGCGCCGCGATCGTGAGCGGGATGCAGAGCTTCACCATCACCTACGCCGCCGGCACGGGCAACGACGTGGCGCTGATCGCGCTGCCGGTCGATACCACGACGGCGCTGACATCGGCGCCGAACCCGTCCACCGCGGGGCAGAACGTGACGCTCACGGCAACGGTGACCGCGGACAGCGGCATCGCCACCGGCACCGTCGCCTTCTTCGACGGCGGGACGCCGCTCGGCACCGCACCGCTCAACGCGAGCGGCGTCGCCACGTTGACGATCGACACCCTCACCGCCGGCACGCACAACCTGACGGCGCAGTACGGCGGCAACACGACGTTCAATGGGAGCGCTTCGGCGGCGCACGTGCACACGGTGAGCGCGGCGCTGGCGACGACTACCACGACGCTCACGAGCAGCCCGAACCCGTCGCTGATCGGTCAGAACGTGACGTTCACCGCCACGGTGACCTCGCCGTCACCCGGCACACCGACCGGCACCATCACCTTCCGCGACGGCGCCACGGTCCTCGGCACCGTCGCCCTGACGAACGGCACGGCGACGTTCAGCACGTCGACGCTGACGGCGGGCAGCCACTCGATCACGGCGACGTACAACGGCGACGACGCGTTTGCCACGAGCACGTCGCCCGCGGTCACGCAGGTGGTCGCCGCGGCCCCGGGGCAGGCGGATATCCCCGCGCTGGACGGCCGGGGGCTGGCGGCGCTGGCCATCGTGCTTGCCGCGGTGGCCATGCTGGTATTGCGGCGGTAGAAGGGACGATAGGACGGACGGGACGAATGGGACGGATGGGACTGTGAAGGCGGGAGATCTGTTCCTTAGGTGCTGTGCGTCCTATCTGTCCTATCCGTCCCATACGTCTCATACGTCCCATCTTTGGTAGCGTGTCTCCGTGATCGTTCATCTGATCGACGGCACCTATGAGCTCTTCCGCCACTTCTATGGCATCCGCCGTGGCATCGCGGCGCCGCCGCGGTTCAGTGCGGTTGCGGGGGTGCTGCATACGGTGCTGCAGATGGTCGAAGAGGGGGCTACGCACATCGGCGTGGCTACCGATCACGTCATCGAATCGTTCCGCAATGACTTGTGGGACGGCTACAAGACCGGCGCCGGCATCGATCCGCTACTGTGGGCGCAGTTTCATCCGCTCGAGACGGCGCTGACGGCGATGGGCATCGTCACGTGGCCGATGATCGAGGTGGAGGCAGACGATGCTCTGGCCTCCGCCGCGCAGCTCGCGCGCAATGACTCCACGGTCGAGAAGGTGTGCATCTGGACGCCGGACAAGGATCTGGCGCAATGCGTCATCGGGCAGCACGTGGTACAGGTCGACCGAAAAAGCGGCGAGATTCGCGACGAGGAAGCCGTGCGCGCAAAGTTCGGCGTGCTGCCGGCGTACATCCCCGACTTTCTGGCGCTGGTCGGCGATGCCGCCGACGGCTATCCCGGCATCCCTCGCATCGGCAAAAAGACGGCAGCCAGCATCATCGGCCGCTATGGCCCCATCGAGAGCTTTCCGTCCGAGGTGCTGGGGGCGCATCGGGAGAACGCGTTGTTGTTCAAACGGCTGGCGACTCTGCGGAGCGACGTGCCGCTCTTCGACGACGTCGACACCTTACGCTGGCGTGGGCCGACGGAAGCCTTCGGAGAAATGGCGAAGCTGATTGGGGACACGCGGCTGGTGACGCGCGCCAATGCGCTCGCACAGCGGGTGTCACAATGACTCACGGCCTGTATGCGTCCATCCGGTAACGTTGCGTCCCCACCAATGCCGGAAATCCTGCAACAGTGTTACTGTGTAGGCACTCCTTTTCTGACCGATGAGTGCCATTCCGCCGGATGAGCTATTTCTCCGTGAGCTCTCGACGATCGAGGGTGCGATTCGCCGTGCCTGCCGCCGCGGCCGTCTTTATGGAGCGGACGCGGAAGACTTCGAATCGCATGTGAAGCTGAAGCTGATCGAGAACGATTACGCGATCCTGCGGAAATTCGAGGGGCTGTGTTCGTTCCAGGGCTACATCAGCGTCGTCGTCAAACGCTTCCTCCTCGATCTGCGCAATCACACCCTCGGGAAATGGCATGCGTCGGCCGAGGCGAAGCGGCTGGGGGAGACGGCCATGCAGCTCGAGCAACTGCTGCATCGCGACCGGCTGACGCTCGACGAGGCCGTGCAGTTGATGCTGCGCGGCGACGCGACCCTGGAGCGCGAGACGCTCGTCGCCCTCTCCGAGCGGCTGCCGCGTCGCCGCACGCGCCTGCGCGAGGTAGGGAGCGAAGCGTTGGAGTACGAGCCCGCCGGAGTGATGGACGAGGCGGACTCGGTGGTGCTCGAGCAGGAGCGCGTGGGGCTCGGGCGCACGGTCAGCGTCCTGGTCCGGGAGGCAATCGACAGCCTGCCGGAAGAAGACCGGCTCATCTTTCGCTTGCGGTATGAAGAAGGGATGACGGTGGCACAGGTCTCCCGCACTCTGAAAATGGAACAGAAGCCGTTGTACCGGCGCATCGAGCATCGTCTCCGCGAGTTCCGCCAGAAACTGGAGACCGCGGGGGTGCGCGCGTCATTCATCGACGAGCTGATCGACCAGCCATGTGTCGATCTCGACTTCGGGTTGCTGACAAATGCGACGGCGTGTCCGTCAGATAGACAGTGGGGCGTGAGCAGCGGTAGTGAAGAGGAGAACCGCGCATGAACGGAAATGCGCTGCGCCACTGCCCCGACCCGGAAGTGCTGGGGGCATTTTTCGAGGGAGGGCTGGAGGGGCAGGAGCTGTCGGAGGTGGGGCGCCACGTGGAGCGCTGCGCGGAGTGCGTGGCGATCCTGGGCGAGCTGGCGGAGGACGAGCGGGAAGAGGGGAGGGCGCCGCTGCTGGAAGAGGTGCCGCCGTACGACGATGCCGTTGTACCGGAAGTGGTGCCTGCGCCCGAGCCTGCGCCGCTGCCTGCGCCTGTGCCGCTGGTGCCGCGCAAGAAGACGTGGGCGCCCGCATTTGCGGCCGCGGCGATGCTGGTGCTGGCCGTGGGCGGGGGGTGGTGGTGGGCGCGGCGGGATCCGTTTGGGGAGTTGAAACAGGAGATGGTGAACTCCCCAATCCGACCGACGGTGGCGCGGATTAGTGGATTCCCGTATGCGGAGAGGCCGCCCACCTTTCGCAACGCGAATCCAGGCGAACCGCCGCCCGGGCCACAGGTTGCGGTCGACGTAGTGAACGAGGCCTTGGCTTTAGCGGCTGCATTTGAAGAAGCCGACCAGCCGCGCGGGCTACACGCCTCGGGCGTGGCACTCCTGATGACGCGCGACCGCAGCTTCGTCGACCCGGCGATCGCTAAGCTGGAAGCGGCTGCGCAGCGCGAGTCTGATAATCCGCGCTACTGGAACGATCTGGCTGCCGCATATCTGGCGCGCGGCAATGCACCCGATCTGCACCAGGCGGAAAAGGCGGTGCAGCGCGCGTTGCAACTGGATCCCGCGATGTTGGACGCCAAGTTCAACCAGGCGGTGATCGCAGAGAACCTGCAGCTCGAGAAGGAGGCGGTTGCGCTGTACCACGCCTACCTTGCCGCGGACCATGACGCGAATTCGCCATGGCGCGCGGAGGCGCAAAAACGGATCGAACGTCTGCTGCCGTTGCTGTAGAGCCACGGGGGACGATAGGACGAATAGGACCGATAGGACGAATAGGACGAATGGGACCCCACCATCCGTCCCATCCGTCCCATCCGTCCCATCGGTCCTATCGGTCCCTTCCCCTCCCCCGCGCTACAATCTCCCACCTTGCGCGACCACATCCTCTTCTACCTCAACGGGAAGCCGCAGCGTGTCGTTGGGCGGGCGGCGTTTCAGACGCTTTCGCGCTTCCTTCGCTACGGGCAGCGGGCCACCGGCACGAAGATCGTCTGTGAGGAAGGGGACTGCGGGGCGTGCACGGTCCTCGTGGGGCGGGTCGAGAACGGCTCGCTGAAGTACCGGCCCATCAACTCCTGCATCCAGTTCCTCTTCCAGCTCGATCTGACGCACGTCGTCACGGTCGAGGGGCTCGCGCCGTACGGCTCACTCAACGCGGTGCAGGAGGCGATGGTGCGCTGCCACGGCGCGCAGTGCGGCTACTGCACGCCCGGGTTCATCGTCGCGATGACGGCGATGTTCGAGGAGACGGCGAAGCCGTGCGAGGCGGACGTACGCCGCGCGGTGACGGGCAATCTCTGCCGCTGCACCGGCTACGAGCCGATCGTAAAAGCCGGCGTCGAGACCGACACGGCGAAGATGCAGCGCATCGAGGAGCTCTACCCCAGCGCCACGATGCTGCGGAAGTTTGCCGGCATCAGCGGCGAGGCCGTCCGCATCGACAACTTCTTCAAGCCGAGCGATATGGCCAGCGCCATCGCGTTCAAGGCGGAGCACCCGAAGTGCGTCATCGTGCAGGGGGCGACCGACTTCGGCGTCTGGTGCACGAAGCGCAACTTCGTGCCCGAAGCGGTGCTCTCGCTCAGCGGTATCGAAGGGCTGGGCGACATCACGCTCGACGACGGCACGCTCGCTGTCGGCGGACGCGCCTCGCTGGCGCAGTTCGAAAGCTTCGTGCGCGATCTCGTGCCGCAGCTCGCACCGGTCATGGACCGCTTCGGCTCGCCGCAGATCAAGAACGCCGGCACGCTCGCCGGCAACATCGCCAACGCCTCGCCCATCGCCGACTCGCTGCCGTTCCTCTACGTCACCGGCGCGCAGCTCGAGCTGACCGGCAAGAGCGGCATGCGCACGGTGGCCATCGACGCGTTCTACAAAGGCTACAAGACGCTCGACCTGCAGCCGGACGAGATCATCACGCGCATCCTCATCCCGCTGCCGAAGTCGGGCGACACGCTGCGGCTCTATAAAGTCTCGAAGCGCAGCCATCTCGACATCTCCAGTTTCACCGCGGCGATGCTGCTGCGCCGCGACGACTCCCGCATCGGCAACATCCGCATCGCGTACGGCGGCGTCGGCCCGGTCGTGCTGCGGCTGCCGAAGACGGAGGCCTTCCTCTCCGGCAAGCCGTTCGCGCTCGACGTGCTGCACGAAGCCGGCACCATCGCGCGCGACGAGATCACGCCGCTCTCCGACGTGCGCGGCTCGCGCGACTTCCGCCTGCAGCTCGCCGAGAACGTGCTGAAGAAGTTCTATTACGACGTGAGCGAGGCCAACGCATGACCGTCGTCGGGAAGAACATCGAGCACGATTCGGCGCGCGGCCACGTCAGCGGCGAGTCGCTCTACATCGACGATTTCGCGCCGCTCGCCGGCGAGCTGGTCGTCGACTTCTACGCCAGCCCCTACGCCCACGCCCGCATCAAGAGCATCAACCTAGGGCCCGCGCGCGACATCGACGGCGTCATCGGCCTCTACACGTACGGCGATCTGCACCACAACCTCTTCGGCCCGATCCTCAAAGACGAGGTCCTCCTCGCCGAAGACGTGGCCACGTTCATCGGACAGCCAATCGTCGTCATCGCCGCGGAGACCCCCGAAGCCGCGCGCTACGCAAAGATGGCCATCCGCGTGGAGCTGGAGGAGCTGAAGCCGATCCTCACGATCGAAGAGGCGATCGCGGCGGAGAGCTTCATCGGCGAACGGCGCGTCATCCGCCGCGGCGAGGCGGAGCGCGCGATGGGCGAGGCGGAGCATGTACTCGAAGGCGTCTTCGTCAACGCCGGCCAGGATCACTTCTACCTCGAATCGCAGGCCGCCATCGCCATTCCGGGCGAGTTCGGCGCCGTCACGGTCCACTCCTCCACGCAGAATCCGACGGAAGTGCAGGAAGTGATCGCGCATCTGCTGGGATTGACGATGAGCCAGGTCGTCGTCCTCACGAAACGGATGGGCGGCGCCTTCGGTGGCAAGGAGTGTCAGGCGACGCATCCCGCGGCGATGGCCGCGCTGGTGGCGCAGAAAACGCGCCGCGCCGCGCGCATCGTCTACGACAAAGACCTCGACATGCATGCGACGGGGAAGCGCCACCCGTTCCGCAACCGCTACAAGATCGGCTTCAACAGCTCTGGCGAGATCACCGCCGCGATCTTCGACCTCTACTCCGACGGCGGTGCGTACGCCGATCTTTCGCCCGCGGTCATGGGGCGCGCGATGACGCACGTCGACAACGCCTACTGGCTCCCGCACGTCGACATCCGCGGCACCATCTGCCGGACGAACATGCCGCCGAACACCGCCTTCCGCGGCTTCGGCGGACCGCAGGGTGCGGCGACCATCGAGTGCGCCATCGAAGAGATCGCGGTGAAGCTCGGCAAGGATCCGCTCGACGTCCGCCGCGTCAACTGCTACGGCGTCGACTCGCGCAACGTGACGCCGTACGGCGAGATCGTGCGCAACAACACGCTGCCGCGCCTCTTCGACGAGCTGAGCGAGCGCTGCGACTACCGCGCGCGCATGGCAGACGTCCTTCGCTTCAACCAGGAATCGAAGACGCACCTGCGCGGCCTCTCGCTCACGGCGGTGAAGTTCGGCATCTCCTTCAACACGAAGTTCCTCAACCAGGCGAACGCGCTGGTCAACGTCTACCTCGACGGCAGCGTGCAGGTCTCGACCGGCGCGACCGAGATGGGGCAGGGCGTGAACACGAAGATCCGCCAGCTCGTGGCCGAAGAGCTGGGGGTGCAGGTCGAGCGCGTGCTGGTGATGATCACGTCGACGGAGAAGAACAACAACACCTCCGCCACCGCCGCGTCGAGCGCCGCCGACCTCAATGGCAGCGCGGCCGTCGACGCCTGCCGCCGCATCCGCGCACGGCTGGCCGAAGTCGCCTCGCGCGAGATCTCGCTGATCGAGCGCGACCTCGAGCCGTCGCCCGAAAGCCTCCACTTCCAGGATGGTTGGGTGTGGGACGAGCGGACGCCGTCGACGCGTCTCCCTTTCGAGCACGTCGTCGCCGTCGCCTACCGCCTCCGCGTCTCCCTCGGCGAGCGTGGCTTCTACGCCACACCGCGCATCGACTGGAGCTGGACGAGCGGCCGCGGCAATCCCTTCCTCTATTACACGATGGGCTGCGCGGCTTCCGAAGTGCTGATCGACCGCTTCACCGGCGAGCTGAAAGTGCTGCGCAGCGACGTGCTGATGGACATCGGCAAGCCGCTCAATCCCGGCATCGACCGCGGGCAGCTCACCGGCGCGTTCATTCAGGGCATGGGGTGGCTGACGACCGAAGAGCTGCGCTACGACGAGAAGGGGCGGCTGCTGTCGCACTCGCCGACGACGTACAAGATCCCCAACGTCAACGACCTGCCGGAGATCTTCAACGTCGACTGGATCGACAACGAGAATCCGGTGAACCTGCGTGGAAGCAAGGCCGTCGGCGAGCCGCCGCTGCTCATGGCGATCAGCGTCTGGACGGCGGTGAAACAGGCGCTGGGCGGCGGCGCGCTCGCGGTGCCTGCATCGTGTGAGGAGATCCTGATGCGGATGACGGCAGCAACGCGGCCTGAGGTATTGGCCCGGTGAAGAACGCAGAACGCAGAACGCAGAACGTAGAATTCAGAGGAAGGGACGATGAGCGCTTTCTTCATTCTGCGTTCTGCGTTCTGCGTTCTTCATGCATGGAGCGAGGCGCGAGATGAACTACCAGGTCCAGGAATGGCTCAACCTCGCGTTCCGCTGGACGCACATCTTCTCGGCGATCATGTGGGTCGGGGCGACGTACTACTTCACGTGGCTCGACCGCCGTTTCCACACCACCGATCCGGAGCAGGTGTGGATGGTCCACAGCGGCGGCTTCTACGTCGTCAATAAAGAGAAGATGCCGTCGGCCGGCCACACGCTGCACTGGTTCAAGTGGGAAGCGATGATCACGTGGCTCAGCGGCGTCCTGCTGCTCACCGTCGTCTACTACATGGGCGGCCTCATGGTGGACGGCTCGCCCGGCCAGTTGAGCAAAGGGTGGGCGATCGTCGCCGGTATCGCCACGATGGTGGTCGGCTGGAAGATTTACGACGTGCTGTGGCTCGTGGTGAAGAACGACCTCGTGGGGATCATGATCTCGTACGTGCTGCTCGTCGGCCTGGCGTACGGGCTGACGCAGATCATGACGAGCCGCGCCGCCTTCCTCCACGTCGGCGCCCTTCTCGGCACCTGCATGTTCGCCAACGTCTGGGAGCGCATTCTCCCGGCGCAGCGGAAGATGGTGGCGGCCGCGCGTGCTGGGGAGATGCCGGATCAGCGCCTCGCCGACCGTGCGAAGACACGCTCGAAGCACAACACCTACATCGTCGTCCCCACCGTCTTCCTGATGATCAGCAATCACGCGCCGGTCGGCACTTACGGCAGCCAGTACAACATCGTGGTCTTCGCGGTGCTGGTGCTGGTCGGGTGGGGCGTGGCGCACGTGATCCGGAAGCAGTGATCAACGCAGAAATGAAACCGACACTCAGCGACAACGACCTCACACCACTCATCACCAAAGCTGATCCGGCGCTGAGCGCGTTCATGCGGCGCTTTCCGGGCAATGCCGGCGAGCGGCAGCCGGTGCACACCGTCTATGGCGGCGCGCATCTCTTCAAGTCGGATACGACGCTGAAGCTGGGCGAGGTGGCGGTGCGCTTTCTCGACGAGTACGGACGCGATCCCTTCACGTTCGCGCGTGCGATCGGCTTCGCGAACAGCGAATCGATGGCGGAGCCGATCTGGCAGCGCGTCGTCGAGAAGCTGGGGCGCGAGCCGGTGGAAGACTTCCGCATCGACTTCGAGGACGGCTACGGCAATCGTGCCGATGCCGAAGAAGACGGCCACGCAGCGGCGGCCGCGCGCGAAGTCGCCGACGGGATGCGCAAAAATACTTTGCCGCCGTTCATCGGCATCCGCATCAAGACGTTCTCGCAGGAACTGCTGCGCCGCGGGATCCGCACGCTGGACATTTTCCTGACGACGCTGCTCGCCGAATCGGGCGGCGTGCTGCCCTCCGGCTTCGTCATCACGCTGCCGAAGATCCAGATTCCGGAGCAGGTGGCGCTGCTGATCGACGTGCTGGACATGCTCGAGCCGCGCCTCGGCCTCGCACCGAACACGTTGCGGATGGAGTTCATGATCGAGACGACGCAGTCGATCCTGAACGAGCGCGGCGAATCGAACCTGCCGCGCTTCCTCGATGCGGCGCGCGGACGCGCCGTGGCCGCGCACTTCGGGACCTACGACTACACGGCGAGCTGCAACATCACGGCATCGGAGCAGCGGATGGATCACCCGGCGTGCGATTTCGCGCGGCACATGATGCAGGTGGCGTACGCCGGCACGGGGCTGTGGCTTTCCGACGGCGCGACGAACATCATGCCGATCCCGCCGCACCGCGGCGCGAGCCTGTCGTCATCGCAACTCGAGGAGAACGTCACCGTCGTGCATCGCGCGTGGAAGCTCCACGTGCAGCACATCCGCCACTCGCTGGTCCATGCGTACTACCAGGGATGGGACCTGCATCCGGCGCAGTTGCCGACGCGCTACGCGGCGATCTATTCATTCTTCCTCGAAGGGCTGGAGGCCGCGACGCAGCGCCTGAGCAACTTCATCGAGAAGGTTGGGCAGGCCACGCTGGTCGGCGACGTCTTCGACGACGCGGCCACGGGCCAGGGCCTGCTGAACTACTTCATCCGCGGCCTGAACAGCGGCGCCCTGACCGAAGAGGAAGCGCTGGCGACCGGGCTGACCCTGGACGAGCTGCGCAGCCGCAGCTTCGTGAAGATCATCAAGGGACGGATGGCTGCCTCTCCGCGAGACTGATCACCCCTGCTGCGAATGCACCCCGGGCAGAGCCCTATATGCACTAACTTACGGTCACCGGGATGGGGCGGGGGCCTGCTTTGTCGCCCCTCTCCCCGGCTTTTGCGGGGAGAGGGTGATTTTTCGCCTGAAGCGAAAAATCGGGTGAGGGGACGCGGCACACCACGAAGCCAGCTTCGAAGGAGCGTTTGTGGTGCACCGCGCCCCCTCACCCGGCGCTACGCGCCACCCTCTCCCCGCAAAGGCCGGGGAGAGGGGCAACAAAGCAGCGGTCGGTCCCTCGTAGCGTCTCGTAAGTTAGCGCATATGCGGGCAGAGCCCGGGGCTAGTGGGATCGTGTTTCTGGCGAAGGCGTCACGTTTCACTAGCCCCGGGCTTTGCCCGGCGGCCCCGTGAAGCCTGAATCCATCCTACGACCCGCGATACGTCGAATACCCGAAGGGGCTCAACAGCAGCGGCACGTGGTGGTGCTGCGCCGGTTCCAGCACGCGGAACTCGATCGTCACGCGGGGGAAGAAGCCTTCCGGGTTGTACGCCGCCACATCGAACGTGATGCGGTAGTGCGCGCGTTCCGCTACGTCGAGCATGCGTGCACGGCCGTCGTCGTTGGTGACGGCCGACGCGACCTGCTGCCAGTGGTCGCGGAAGATCTCCAGCGTGATGGCGATGCCCGCCGCGGGGCGGCCGAGGGCCGTGTCGAGGATGTGGGTGGTAATGCCTGCCATCAGAGCACCAGTTTCTGCAGGCGCAAGGCGGTGATCTTGCGCTGCTCTTCGGCGGCGACGCGCAGCTCCGCGTCGGCCTGGTTGTTCATCCGCTCGCGAAGGCTGGCGAGCATTTCGTCGGCGCTGCGCCCCGTCGCGCAGATCAGGAAGACGTGCCCGAACCTCTCTTCGTACGCGCGGTTCCCTTCGTCGAGCGCCTGCATCGTGGTCTCGGCGGCGCCGCGCGTGCCGGATTGTTCTTCAGAGGCGAAGCGCGCGGCGGCTTTGCACTCGCCGATGCGGGGGTGCGCGCGAAACGCCTCGTGCCAGTCGTCGGGAGAGAGCGACCACCACGTGCGGTCCGCCACCTCCAGCAGCTCGTTCCACGAGGCGAACGGACGGGCTTCCGCGACCGCGCGTGCCCAGCGCGTCGAGGCACAGCACGACAACAGCTCGCGCTCGGCGTCGGTGTGCGTGTTCAGCCAGCGCACCACGACGGCGCCGCGTCCCACGTCCGTCGCGCTGGCCCACACGCGGAGCCGGCTGACGCCGCCGTCGGGGTAGACGTTGAGACGGAGGTGCGTGAACGGACCGCGCGCGACCAGCTCGTCGCGGAAGTAGTGGCGCGTGTGCGCCTGCAGCTTCGTGCGCGGCAGCAGCTCGACGTAGTGCTCGCCGTCAGCGCTGCCTTCGATCATGCAGGTGTCGGGAAAGTTGCCTTTGAAGTGGTTGGTGTCCACTTCCAGGCGTCGCACGATGCCTTCGGCCGCGAGGTGCACCACGACCCAGTCGGAATGCGGGCCGCGGCTGCGGCGCGTCTCCCAGCCGTCGCTCATGTTGACCGCGCGGCCCGGCATGATGAGGTTGTGCTTGGGGCCGAAGAACATGTCGCTGCAGGCGAGGACGTCACCGCCGTTCTCGACCGCCGCGAGGTCGACTTCGCCGCCGATGCCGCCGACGGGATGCCAGTCGGGAACGATTTCGCCGTGCACGCGCAGACGCGCGACGCCGCCGTCGGGGAAGATCTCGAAGCGGAGGTGCGTGAAGGCGTAGGGATTGTCGACGGCGATGATGTTGGCCTGGTGCGCCTGCAGCGGCGTCCGCGGAATCACTTCCTGCCACTGCGCGGCGTGGAGCTCGTCGACGGTGGCGTTCGGAGACAGCGACACGCCGCTGATCGCGCAAGCCTCAGGGAAGTTGCCGCGAAAGTACGAGGTGTCGACGATGACGCTGCGAATCACGCCGCGCGCACCGAGGCGGACGTAGGCGGTGTCGTGTCCGGCGGTGCGCTTGCGGCGCGATTCCCAGCCGTCCATCCACTTGCCGCGGTCGGTGTATTCGTGCTCTTTCCAGATGGCCGGGTAAGGCTTGAGGAGATTTTCCTTCTCCGCGAAAAAGTCGTCGCTGGCCCACAGCACGGCGCCTCCGAGGCGCTCGCTGGCAAGGTCGATGAGATCCATGGGCCCACTTTATCCTGAGCGCAGCGAAGGATCTACGGAGCCTCAGCGACGCCGGCGCCACCGGGGCGACGGCTACCGCAAGAGCCGCCCGTGTCGCTGAGGCGCCGTAGGTCCTTCGCTGCGCTCAGGATAGACGCAGCGCCCCCGCAGCCACGCCGCCTTCACCACGCCATGCAGCGTTTCGCCGAGGTACGGCGTCACCTTGTGCCGATGCCGGATGAGTTCCGGCGTCACGGTGAACGTCTCCTCGGGCGCAAAGACGCAAAAGTCGGCATCGTTGCCGGCGGCGATGGCGCCCTTGCGCGTCAGCCCCGCCAGGCGTGCGGGACCGGCGCAGAGCCATTGCGCCAGCGCTTCGACGTCGAAGCGGCGCGCGCGAGCTTCGCTCCAGACGACGGGAAGGATCAGTTGGACCGAGGCGATGCCGCCCCAGGCGTCGTTGAAGGTGCCGGCTTTCAGGGCGGGCGTGCAGGGGGAGTGATCGCTCACGACCAGCTCGAGCAAGCCATCGCGCAGCGCTTCCCACAGACGCTCGCGGTTGGCGTGCTCGCGAATCGGCGGCGCGCATTTGAACTCGGTGCGTCCCGGTGGAATCTGCTCCGCGTGGAAGTGAAGGTAGTGCGGCGTGGTCTCGGCGCTGAGCGGCAACCCGGCTTTGCGTGCATGGGCGAGCAGCGGCAGTGCGCTGGCGGAGGAGAGGTGTACGACGTGGATACGCGCGCCGGTGTCTTCGCACACGCGAAGCAGCAGTTCGATCGCCTCATCCTCGGCGTGGTTGGGGCGCGAGTGCAGCCACGTGCCGTACGCGTTGGGATCTGCGCCGGCGATTGCGCCGCGCGCTCCGGCGATGGGGCCGGGGAGCTCGGCGTGCACGAGCAGCGGGACACCGGTGCCGGCGAGCTCGCGTGCCGCGGCGCGGAGCTGTCCTTCGTCGACGTGCGGGAACTCATCGACGCCCGGCTCGACGAGGAAGCACTTGAAGCCGCGCGCACCGGCGTCGATCATCGGCCGCAGCTCGTCGACGTTACCGGGGACGACGCCGCCCCACAGCGCGACGTCGACGCTGCACTTCCCGGCGAGCGCCTCCTGCTTGATGTGCAGCGCTTCGAGCGTGGTCGTGGCGGGAATCGAGTTGAGGGGCATGTCGACGATGGTCGTCACTCCGCCGGCGGCCGCCGCGTCGGTGACGGTCTCGAAGCCTTCCCATTCGGTGCGCCCGGGCTCGTTCACATGCACGTGCGAATCGACGATGCCCGGCAGGACGACGAGGTCGCCGTAGTCGACGTCCGCCTCGCCGAACGGCTCGATCGCGGCGATGGTCTCGCCGTCGACGACGATCGTCGCGGCACATGTGCCCTGGGGTGTCACGACCTGGGTGGAGCGGATGCGCATGCGGAGATGGTAACGTGGGAGGAGAGGCGTTGTCGGTTGTCGGTTCTCGGTTGTCGGTGCTCCGCTGCACGACGCTGGCCGCGGAGCGAAGCACCGAAAACCGAAAACCGAAAACCGACAACCGCCCCCAACCCATGACGACGTTCTTCGAAGCCCTCAATGAGCTCGCCGAGTCGGGCGCCCCTTTCGTCTCCGTCACGGTCGTCGACACGATGGGGAGCGTGCCGCAGGATCGCGGGGCGAAGATGCTGGTGACCGAGGCGGGGCGCGTGTTCGGGACGGTCGGCGGCGGCAAGGTCGAGGTGCGCGCCATCGACGAGGCGAAGCGGCTCCTCACGGACGACACGCAGGAGAAGACGCGCTTCCGGCAGTGGAGCCTCGAGAAGGACATCGGCATGACGTGCGGCGGCACGGTGCGCCTCTACTTCGAGGCGTTCAACGTGACGCGATGGAACATCGTGGTCTTCGGTGCGGGGCATGTCGCCGGGGCGCTGCTGGAGTTGCTCGTGAAGCTCGACTGCCGCGTCACCTGCATCGATCCGCGCGAGGAGTGGCTGTCGCGCGCGCCGGTGTCACCGAAGCTGCGGAAGGTGCTGACGGACGACATGCCGGCCGAGGTGGCGAGGATTCCGGAGGGATCGTTCGTGGTGCTGATGACGATGGGACACACGACCGATCGTCCGATTCTTTTGGAGATCCTCCGCACGCGGCAGTTCCCCTACCTCGGCGTCATCGGCAGCAACGCGAAGGCGAAGCGGCTGAAGAAGGATGTGATCGACGCCGGCCTGCCGGAGGAGCTGACGCGCGCGTTCCGCTGCCCGATCGGCCTGGAGCTGGGCACGAATCATCCCCAGGAGATCGCGATCAGCGTGGTCGCGCAACTGCTGCAGGAGAGGGATCGGCGCCAGGGGGAGAACCGATAGGACGAATAGGACCGATAGGACGAATAGGACGAATGCACTGCGCTGTGCGGACGCGTAAGTTATTCAGCGCACTGATCGTGTTGGCCGTTCATCATTTCGTAACGGCACGTGTTAGCCGCATCACGTCACGCGCCCTCCGCGCGACCGAGATTGCCCCTCCATGGCAAGCATCCTCATCGCGACGGTCCCCTTCACCGGTCACGTTCATCCCGGGTTGCCCATTGCGCGCGAACTGGTCTCGCGCGGTCATGACGTCCGCTGGTACACGGCGGCGAAGTATCGCCAGCAGATCGAGCGCACCGGCGCGCGTTATGTGCCGCTGACGCACGGTCTCGACGTCGACGACGAAACGCTCGACAGCCGTTTTCCGGAGCGGCTGCAGTACAAAGGATTGGCTCAGCTCAAGTACGACATCCGCAGCATCTTCATCGACATGGTGCCGCTGGCGCTGCGCGACCTGGAGGCGGAGCTCGAGCGCGAGCCGGCCGACATCATCCTGACGGACAACGCATTCGCTACCCCGGCGCTGATGAAGGAACGGCGCCCGGAGCTGAAGTGGGCGGTGTTCGGCATCTCCGTGCTCACGATGTCGAGCATCGACACCGCGCCGTTCGGGCTTTCGATGATGCCGGACGCGTCGCCCCTCGGGCGGCTGCGCAACCGCATCCTCAACTGGTCGATCGACAACGTCGTCTTCCGCTCGGAGAAGCAGCACTATCAGAAAGTGCGGCGTCAGCTTGGGCTGCCGGAGACGAAGCGCGGGCTGTTCGATGCCGTGCGCAGTGCCGACGTGATCCTGCAGTCGTCAGTGGAGGCGTTCGAGTTCCCGCGCACCGACCTGCCGCCGACGGTGAAGTTCATCGGGCCGTTCCTCCCGGGCGCACCGACGGATTGGACGCCGCCGGGCTGGTGGCACGAGCTCGACGCGGCGAACCGTCCGGTGGTGCTCGTGACGCAGGGAACGATCGCGAACGACTACGACGATCTCCTGCGCCCCGCGATCCGTGCGCTGGCGAAGGAGGACGTCTTCGTCGTCGTCACCACGGGCAGCCGTCCGGCGTCGGAGATCGGCATCGAGCCGTTGCCGTCGAACGTGCGTGTCGAGCAGTTCATCCCGTACGCGCGGCTGATGCCGAAGGTGGCTCTGCTCCTGACGAATGGCGGCTACGGCTCGATCCAGATCGCGCTGGCGCACGGCGTCCCGGTCGTTGCGTCGGGCAAGTCGGAGGAGAAGCCGGAGATCGCGAACCGGGTGAAATGGTCCGGCGTTGGGATTGGCCTCCACGAAAAGCGGCTGACGTCCGTACAAGTGACGAATGCGGTGCGTGAGGTGTTGGACGCCCCGCATTACCGCGAGCGTGCCGAGGCGATGCAGCGCGAGATTGCGCGCACGAATGCCCCGCGCACGGCGGCCGAATTCATCGAGGAATTGGCAGGAACGGAAGAGCGCAATGAAGTGGCCGCATAGAATCAGATGTTGCGATCATCAGGCACCGAGACCGAGGAATCGAAGCGTCGGGATGTGGCGGCTTCATGCGGAATTCCGGCGCGCTCTTTGCCCTTCCAGATGCATCTCCGGCGACCGCAGCCTGGCCGGCGGGGTTCATAAGGAGGAGGAGTTTCCGATGCAGCAGGCCAAACGCGGCGATACGGTGCACGTGCACTACAAGGGTACGCTCGACGACGGAACGGTGTTCGATTCTTCAGAGGGCGGCGAGCCGCTGACGTTCACGCTCGGCTCGGGGGACGTGATCCCCGGCTTCGAGACGGCGATCGAAGGAATGGCGAAAGGTGAGACGCGCACGCAGCGCATCGACGTGGAGAACGCGTACGGTGTGCGCCGCGACGAGCTGGTGTTCACGGTCGGCCGGGAGCAGATGCCCGAGGGGACCGAGATCGAAGTCGGCGACATGCTGCAGGTGGGCTTCCCCGACGGCAGCAGCGCAGCCGTGCAGGTCGCGGCGATGGACGCGCAGAGCGTGACGCTCGACGCGAATCACCCGCTGGCCGGACAGGCCCTGACCTTCGAACTGCAGTTGGTAGAGATCGGCTAAGAAGCAACCGGGACCGCCGTTGTCCGTTTTCCGTTGTCCGTTGTCCGTGCGGTAAGGTGCGCGGCGCGCAGCACGGAAAACGGACAACGGAAAACGGACAACGTTCTCTAAAGCACCAACCGCGCGGGCGTCGACCGCACCTGCGCGAACCACGCAACCCCATCCGCCACGCAGTCCAGTTCCAGGATGCCGTGGCCTTCCACGTCGAACGACACCTCCACGGCTTCGCCGGGGGCGAGTGTTTTCGGCAGCGCGATCCAGAGAAAGTCGAAGTCGAGCAGCTTTCCCTGCTCGTCGTAAAGGTGGGCGCCGAGGGAGACGCCGCCGGGGCGTTGACCCGAGGGGAGCCATTGGGCGCGGCCGGTGTTGGTGATGCTCGCGTGGACCGTACGCCCCTCCAGCCGCGCGCGGATCGCGCACGACAATCCTTCGGAGCTGCGGCTGTCGAGCGCGAGCTCCCCACCTTTGTAGAGGAAGAAGTCGCGCACGTTGTTCATGAACTCGCGCGACCAGTTCGCCCATCGAGCGTACGTCTCGCCGCCGGCGAGGAGATCGTCGTACTCGTCGAGGCGGATGTGGAACGGGCGCGCGTTCCAGGCGGCGAGGCGGAGGTCGGCGAAGCCGGCGAGGCGCGCCGCTTTCCAGAGCGCATGGATGTCGACGTCGTTCTCCACGACGCCATAGGTGCGCATCTCGAACTGCGACTGCGCGGTCTTCGAGTGCTGCGGCCCCGGCTCCGCGAACGCGGCGATGCCGCCGGGGACGAGCACGCGCGCGAACTCCGCCAACACATGCTCCGGGTTGGGCGAGTGGTGGAACGCGTCGAAGCAGACGATGCGGTCGACGCTCGCGTCAGGGAGATCGATGCGCAGGCCGTCGTAGACGAGGAAGCGCGGCTCCGGACGTTCGCCGATGACCGGCATCTTCGCGTACAGCTCCCGAGCGATCTTCAGCGCGCTGGGGGAGACGTCCATGAGGATCGAGCGGCAGCCGAGCTGCGTCAGCCAGCGCGAAAGCCAGCCGGTGCCGGCGCCAAACTCGAGGACGGTGAGGCCGGGATGCAGCCGCAGTCCCTGCAGGATCGTGGCGAAGTTCGTGAGGATCGTGGCCGCTTCGTCGGCGTTGTTGAACGGCTTGGCGAGATGGTGCTCCCACTCCTTCAACCCGCCGAAATACTCCTCGGCCGTCCGGTTCAGCTCTTCGAGTGACGTGGAGGCGATGAGCTGCTGCACGTCGATGAAGTCGCTGGGCCGCGCTTCCTCGTCCGCTTTCGTCTCGACTGCCATGACGGAGCGCTTGAGCACGTAGAGCACAGCCACGTCGAGATCGCCGTGCCGCTCGAAGAAGACCTGCGGCTCGTGACAGCCGCCGTCCTGCAGCACCGCGAAGACGGCATCGAGATCGTGGATGCGAGGATTGAGAAACGGCGCACCTTTGCCGCGCGCGACGGAGACGGTGACGTCGACGCCCGGCACGTGCGTGCGCAGCCAGCGCGACGCGGCGACGACCGCGTTGGCGTGACGGCGGTAGGGGATGTGGAAAACGCCGACGCCGTTCAGCTTCGCGACGAGCTGCCGGAGGAGCGTGACGCCCTCGGCCGGCGAAAGGTGCTGGAAGACGAGACTGGCGTTGATGAGGTCGAAAGCGCTTTGCGTCTCCTGCAAATCGCCGGCGAAGCGGATGCGTCCGGCGCCGAGCCGTTCCGCGTTGCGCTTCGCCTCCGTGAGCATGGCCGCGCTGGCATCGATGGCAGTGACGTCAGGAACGCGCTTCGAGAGCGGAATGGCCACCCGGCCGGGGCCGCAGCCGACTTCGAGGGCCGTTTGCGGCCGCAGGCCGGGAGCGATGCGATTACGGATGACGTCGAACACGCGCGCCACGTACGCCTCACCCGTCTCGAAGAACTCGACCTCGGCCGCAGGAGTGAGATTGGCGCGGAGGTACTTCGGGTCGGTCAGGACGGAGAAGTAGGGCTCGGTGACGAAGGAGGAGCGCATCGGGCGGAATGATAGCGGACGTGGCGGAGGGGGATGGGAAGGCGGAAAGCAGAAGGCAGAAGTCAGAACGCAGAACGAAGAACGAAGAACGAAGAACGAAGAACGAAGAAAGTAAGGCAGGCGCAGCGGCGCCTTCTCGATTCTTCATTCTGCGTTCTGCGTTCTGCGTTCTGCGTTCTGACTTCTGCTTCTGCCTCCGACCGGGCCTCCGCTTTGCTCTGTCTTCCCTTCGATATGCGGATGACCCGACTGCGCGAGCTCGCGCAACTCTATTCCATACAAATCACCTACGACGACGCCTCCGGCAAGAAACGCTATGCCTCGCGTGAATCGCTCGAGGCGGCGCTGAAGATGCGCATCCCTGATGGTGCCAGCCTCGACGAGGCGCTTCGTCTTCGCAAACAGGAGAAGTGGACGCGTGGCGTCGAGCCGGTGCTCGTCGTCTGGGGGCGCATGCAGCCCGAATTCGAGTTGCGGGTGCCGAAACAGCAGGCCGACGGCACGCTCGCGTGGACGCTGGAGCCGGAAGACGGCAGCGAGATGCGCCGCGGCACAGTCGACCTGGCAACGATGCAGACGATCGAGAAGGAAGGCGACCTCGTCGCGAAGGCGATCGTCCTCGACGACCTCTTCCCCCACGGCTATCACACGCTGCGCCTCGAGCTCGGTGGGCGCACGTACGAGACGTTTGTCATCGCCGCGCCGGGGAAGGCGTTTGCGCCGCGCGCAAAGTCGTGGGGCGTCTTTCTGCCGCTCTACGCCGCGCACACGTCGCGGAGCTGGGGCACCGGTGACGTCGGCGACCTCCTCGCGTACACCGACTGGATCAACTCCATCGGCGGCGGCGTCGTCGCCACACTGCCGATGCTGGCCGCGTTCTCCGACGAGCCGAGCCCCTACTCGCCCGTGAGCCGTCTCTTCTGGAACGAGCTCTACCTCGACCCGACGCGTCTGCCCGAGTTCGACGCGCGCGATCTCGACCGCGAGGAGATCGAGCGGCTGCAGCATTCGCGCGAGGTCGAGTACGCGCGCTCCTTCCGCGAGAAGCGTCGCGTCCTCGAAAAGATGGCCGGCCGCTTCACGCCCGAGGGCGATTACCACGCGTTCGCGAACCAGGCGCGCGGCTACGCCGAGTTCCGCGCGCGGCAGGAAGAGACCGACTCGACGAACTACCACCTCTACGTGCAGTACCGGATGGCGCAGCAGATGAGTGAAGTAGCTGTCGCCGCCCGCCGCGCCGGTCAGGGGCTCTACCTCGATTTCCCCCTCGGCGTGAACCCGAGTGGCTACGACGCCTGGAAGTACGCGAGCCACTTCGCGGATGGAATCAGCGTCGGTGCGCCGCCCGACCTCTTCTTCACCAAGGGGCAGAACTGGGGCTTTCCGCCGCTCGATCCCGACAAGATCCGCGAGCATCAGCACGAATACTTCCGCGCCTCCGTCCGACACCACGTGACGCACGCCGGCATCCTGCGCATCGATCACGTGATGGGGTTGCACCGCCTCTTCTGGATCCCGAGCGGCGGCGACGCGAAGGACGGCGTCTACGTGCGCTATCCGCAGGAAGAGCTGTGGGCGATCCTGATGCTCGAGTCGACGCGCGAGAAGTGCATGATCGTCGGCGAAGACCTCGGCACCGTGCCGGAGGAAGTGCCGCGGGCGATGGCGCGCCACGGCGTGCGGCGCATGCACGTCGTGCAGTACTCGATGCAGCCGGAAGGCGACGAGCCGGCCGGCACCCCGCCGGCGCAGTCGGTTGCGAGCATCAACACGCACGACATGCCGACGTTCGCCGGCTGGTGGCGCGAGCGCGACGTCGACGAACGGCTCGAACAGGACCTGCTGGACACGAAAGGCGCCGCAACTGAGCGCACCACGCGCGAGTCGATGCGCAACGCCCTCGGCCACTTCCTCGAACAGCGCGGCTACCTCGCTGGACGCCGCGAAGACGCGATGAGCATGGTCGAAGGGACGCTGGCGTTCCTCGCGTCGAGCGCGGCGGAGATCGTTCTCGTCACGCTGGAAGATCTGTGGGGCGAGACGGAGCCGCAGAACCGTCCCGGCCTCCCGGAGCGAAGCTGGAAGCAGAAGCTGCGCTACGGCCTCGAACAGACGCGTGAAGACGCCACCGTGAAGCGGATTCTGCGCATCGTGAGCGAGCGCCGCCGCGGCGCGGTGAAGACCCAGAACTTGGGCACGCGCCCGCCGGAGGAGCGTGCGCGGCCGGAACCGTAGCAACGCGGGATTGAGGATTGAGGATGGAGGATTGTGAAGCTGCGCTGTGCTGAATGCGCCGCGGTAGCGAAGCTCATCCTCAATTCTCAACCCTCAATCCGTGGGGCCGCGCATCCAAATTGCTACGCACGTGCATACGAGATAGGGTCTCGCCCAAATCATCGACCGAAGGAAGCAGATGGCACTCAGACGTAAGAAAGGCTCGACCAGCGGCAACGAAGTGAAGCCGTTGGAAGAGACCGCCTCAAAGATCACGAAGACGCCGGCGCAGAAAGCCGCGAGCACGGTGAAGAAAGCCGTGACCAACGCTACGAAGAAGGCGACGACCTCGACGAAGAAGCCCACGACGAAGAAAGCGGCGCCGGTAGCGAAGCCGAAAGCGCCGAAGGAGCTCGTCGAGGAGTTGCAGAACGTCGGCGCCGACGTGGTTCCGTCCGGCACGATCTCGAGCGACGACGTCCCCGAAGCAGCGGCGCAGCCGCCCGGCTTCGTGTCGCAGCCGCAGGGCGTGCATGAGCCGGAGTGGGAGCCGGAGGCACCGCCGCCACCGGTGGCCGGCGAGCCGTCGCGGGCGCATGGCGAGCCGAGCGCGGTCGAGCACGAGCCGGCGGAAGTTGCCGGTGACGTCAGCGCGGGCGAGGGCGCGCACGAGCCAGCCGGCGAGAGGCCGGCGCTTCTCGCGCAGGACGACCAACCGAACGACGACGGAACGGACAACGGACAAGGGACAACGGACAACGACGACATCGTCGACCCGCGCGCCATCCGCGAGCACACGCACGACCAGATCGCGCCGGAAGCAAGAGCGCCGGAAACGGGCGCGCGTGATGCGTCCACGCCGGAGACGCTCCTCACCGACGGGGACATCCATCTCTTCAATGAAGGCACGCACCACCGCCTCTGGGAAAAGCTCGGCGCGCACATGACGCAGCAGGACGGCGTGCACGGCACCAACTTCGCCGTCTGGGCGCCGAACGCCGCATCGGTCAGCGTCATCGGCGACTTCAACGAGTGGAACAAAGAGGCGAACCGTCTCCAACTGCGCGGTAGCTCCGGCATCTGGGAAGGCTTCGTCCCATACGTCGGCAAGGGGACGGTTTACAAGTACCACATCGTCTCCAGCCACGGCGGCTACAAGGTCGACAAGGCCGATCCGTTCGGCATCTACCACCAGATTCCGCCGGAGACCGCCTCGGTGGTCTGGGACCTCGACTACGAATGGAACGACGACGAGTGGATGCGCAATCGCGCTGAGCGCAATGCGTTCGCCGCGCCGATGACGATCTACGAAGTCCACCTCGGCTCGTGGCGCCGCGTCGCCGACGACGGCCAGACCGGGCGCTCGATGACGTACCGCGAGATCGCGCAGCCGCTCGCCGAATACGTGAAGAAGCTGAACTTCACGCACGTCGAGCTACTGCCGGTCATGGAGCATCCGTTCTTCGGCTCATGGGGCTATCAGTGCACCGGCTTCTTCGCGCCGACCAGCCGCTTCGGCACGCCGCAGGACTTCAAGTACCTCGTCGACGTGCTGCACCAGCACGGCATCGGCGTCATCCTCGACTGGGTGCCGTCGCACTTCCCGACGGACGCGCACGGCCTCTCGTACTTCGATGGCACGCACCTCTTCGAGCACGCCGATCCGCGCAAGGGTTTCCAGCCGGACTGGGGCTCGCTCGTCTTCAACTACGGGCGCAATGAAGTGCGCGCGTTCCTCATCTCCAGCGCCATCTACTGGCTCGGCGAGTATCACGCCGACGGTCTGCGGGTCGATGCCGTGGCGTCGATGCTCTATCTCGATTACTCCCGCAAAGCGGGGGAGTGGATCCCGAACGAGTTCGGCGGACGCGAGAACATCGAGGCCATCGCCTTCCTCCGCCGCCTCAATGAAGACGTCTACAAAGTGCATCCCGACGTGCAGGTGATTGCCGAGGAGTCGACGGCGTGGCCGATGGTGTCGCGGCCGACGTATGTCGGCGGTCTCGGTTTCGGCATGAAGTGGGACATGGGGTGGATGCACGACACGCTGCGCTACTTCTCCAAGGACCCGATCCATCGCCGCTACCACCACAACGACCTGACCTTCCGCATGATGTATGCGTTCACGGAGAACTTCGTCCTGCCGCTGTCCCATGACGAAGTCGTGCACGGCAAAGGCTCGCTGCTCGGCAAGATGCCGGGCGACGACTGGCGCCGCTTCGCCAACCTGCGCCTGCTGTTCGCGCACATGTACGCGAACCCCGGCAAGAAGCTCCTCTTCATGGGCGGAGAGCTCGGTACGCCGCGCGAGTGGAACCACGACGGCAGTCTCGACTGGCACCTCCTCGAGCACCCGCTGCACGCCGGTCTCAATCGCTGGGTGGAGGACTTGAACAAGGCGTACCGCGATCTGCCGGCGCTCCACGAGCTCGACATCTCGCCCGATGGATTCGAGTGGATCGACTGTTGCGACAGCGAGAACAGCGTCGTCGCGCTGATGCGCCGCGCGAAGTCGAACCCGGACGAGGTGGTCGTCGTGGTGCTCAACTTCACGCCGCTCCCGCGGCAGAACTATCAGGTCGGTGTCCCGTTCGGCGGCCACTGGAAGGAAGCGCTGAACACGGATGCGGAGCTGTACGGTGGGAGCGGGCAGGGCAACATGGGTGGCGTCGACGCGGCGCCGATCCCGCTGCATGGCCGCCGCTGGTCGGTGAATCTGACACTGCCGCCGCTCGGTGCGGTTTTCCTCACGGCGCAACGAAGCGGCGTGGATGTTGCGGCTGGTGACGACGAATGAGTGAGCACTCCGCAGATCCGAATCCCTCCGTCCCCGGTCACGAATCGTTCCCTGCGCCGGCTGCCGAGCCGACGCGGCCCGCGCCGTTCGGCATTCCGCTCGGCGCGCGTCTGATCAACGGCAAGCGCTGCCAGTTCCGCGTGTGGGCGCCGAATGCCGACCTGATCGAGCTGCACATCGTCGCGCCGCACGAGCGCCGCGTGCCGATGACGAAGACGTCCGACGGCTACCACGAGGCTCTCGTCGACGATTGCGCCGAAGGGACGCGCTATCTATACGCGCTGCCCAACGGCAGCGAACGTCCCGATCCCGCCTCGCGCCTGCAACCCGAAGGAGTGCACGGGCCGTCCGAGGTCGTCAGCCTGGAGTTCGAGTGGACGGACGAGCACTGGAAAGGGCTGCCGCTCGAGCAGTGGGTCGTGTACGAGTTGCACGTCGGCACGTTCACGCAGGAAGGAACGTTCGACGCGATCATCCCGAAGCTCGATGGACTCCGCGACCTCGGCGTCACAGTCATCGAGCTGCTCCCGGTCGCGCAGTTCCCCGGCCATCGCAACTGGGGCTACGACGGCGTCTACGTCGGTGCCGCGCAGAACACCTACGGCGGTCCGCTCGCGTTGAAGCGGCTCGTCGACGCGTGTCACGCGCGCGGCCTCGCCCTCGTCATCGACGTCGTCTACAACCACCTCGGGCCCGAGGGGAACTACCTCGGCGAATACGCGCCGTACTTCACGGACCGCTACAAGACGCCGTGGGGCCTCGCGCTCAACTTCGACGGCGCGCACAGCGATCACGTGCGTTGGTATTTCACGCACAACGCGCTGCAGTGGGTCGACGAGTTCCACGTCGACGGCCTGCGTGTCGATGCCGTGCACGCCATCGTCGATCACACGGCGGAGCCGTTCCTCGCCGATGTGACGACCGCTCTGCGCGATGTGGCGAACCGGACCGGACGCCACATCTACAGCGTCGCCGAAACGGACCTCAACGATCCCCGCGTCATCACGCCCAAAGAGGACTACGGCCTCGGGTTCGACACGCAGTGGAACGACGACTTTCACCACTCGCTGCACACGCTGCTGACCGGAGAGAACGACGGCTACTACCTCGGCTTCGGCAAGGTGAGCGACTTCGCGCGCGTGTGGACGAACGGCTATCTCTGGACCGGCCAGCACAACGCCTATCGCGGCCGCCGCTATGGCCTGCCGCCGAAGACGCGCGATGGGCGGCAGTTCGTCGTCTACGCACAGAACCACGACCAGGTCGGCAACCGGATGACCGGCGACCGGCTGTCCGATCTGGTCAGTCCCGATCAGCTCCGCATCGCCGCGGCGGCCGTCGTGCTGTCGCCGTTCGTGCCGATGCTCTTCATGGGCGAGGAGTACGGCGAGAAAGCGCCGTTCCAGTACTTCACGTCGCACTCCGACGAAGCGCTGATCGAAGCGGTACGTAAAGGCCGCGCGGAGGAGTTCGACGACTTCGCCTGGCAGGGGGAGCCGCCCGATCCGCACGATGAGGAGACGTTCGTGCGCTCGAAGCTCAACTGGTCGGCGCTGGAGCGCGACGAGCACGCATCAGTTCATCGGCTCTACCGGCAACTGCTCGCATTGCGCCGGGACCGCGCGTCGCTCCGCTCGCTCGATCTCGACGGCGTCCGGACGCACGCGGACGACGACCGCCGCACGCTGCTCATCCTGCGCGAAGGGGGCGGCGACCGCACGCTGATCGCCTTCAACTTCAGCGACAAGGCGCAGTCGATCGAGTCGCCGTTCGACGGCAAATGGGAACCGCTGCTGGAAACCGGCGCCAGCGTCGACGGCGCGCGCCTGACGGTGCCGCCGCATACGTTTGCCATCTGGGGCGCATAGACCGATGCGACGAATAGGACAGATGGGACCAATGGGACACCGGCGCGCAGCCTCATAGGTCCTATCGGTCCCATTCGTCCCATTCCGCCCCACCGAAGCGCCTCGAAAGGAAAACGATGTACCGAGTCCCTGTCGCCACGTACCGCCTGCAGTTCAACGCTTCCTTCCGCTTCAGCGACGGCCAGAAGCTCGTCGCCTATTTGCACGACCTCGGGATCAGCGACCTCTATTCGTCGCCCGTGCTGCGCGCGCGCAAGGGGAGCATGCACGGCTACGACGTCGTCGACGCGTCGGGGGTGAATCCCGAGCTCGGCGGTGAGGAAGAGTTCGCGGCGCTGCAGGCGCAGTTGCGCAGCCGCGACATGGGCTTCGTGCTCGATATCGTCCCGAACCACATGGCCGCCAGCCCGGAGAACGGCTGGTGGATGAGCGTCCTGGAAAACGGCCCGTACTCGCGCTTCTTCCAGTACTTCGACATCGACTGGGTCGACAACAAAGTCGTCCTTCCCATCCTCGGCAAACCCTATGGTGAAGCGATCGAATCGCAGGAAGTGCAGCTCGCGTACGAAACGGAACGCGGCCTTCACTTTCGCTACTTCGACCGCGTGCTGCCGCTGTCGCCGGAGTCCTACGTGCGCGTCCTTGGCGAATGCGTCGACGCGCTACCGAACCACGGCGTGGGGATGGAACTGCGCGAGATTGCGCGCCCTTCCGGCGCGACCGACCTGCAGCCGCAGCAATTCCTCAACAGCCGCTTCCTGAAGGAAACGCTGCGGCGTCTGTACGAGCACGAGGCTGCGTTTCGTGAGGCACTCGAAGCGACGATCGAGCGCATCAACGGCGAGGCCGGCAACATCGAGAGCTTCAACAAGCTCGACGAGCTCCTCGGCGCGCAGTGGTATCGACTCGCGTATTGGCGCATCGCGAGCGAGAAGATCAACTACCGCCGCTTCTTCGACGTCGCCGACCTCGTCGCGGTGCGTGTCGAGAACCCGGAGGTCTTCGAAGAGCGCCACAAGCGCATCTTCGCCCTTGTGTCTGCAGGTCATGTCACCGGTCTGCGCATCGATCACATCGACGGCCTCTATGACCCCGCTGGCCATCTGCGCAAGCTGCAGATGCGGCTCGCCGACAGCTCGAAGCCCGACGACAAGTTCTACGTCGTGGTCGAGAAGATCCTCGCGGAAGGGGAAGACCTCCCGAAGGACTTCGACTGCGCCGGCACGACCGGCTACGACTTCACCGATATTCTCAACGCGGTATTCATCGACCCCGCGGGGCTGGCACGGCTGACGGACTTCTACCGCGACTGCACCGGCATCGAGGAGTCGTTCGAGCAGATGGCGTACACGCGCAAGCGCCAGGTGATCCACGAGCTGTTCTCCGGCGAGATGCGCGCTCTCGGCGACCGCCTCGCGGCGCTCGCGCAGCTCGACCGCAACGCGCGCGACTTCGCGCCGAGCGAGCTCCTCGCCGCGCTGACGGAGATCACGGCGTGCATGCACGTCTATCGCACGTACATCCGCGACATGAACGTCTCGGAGGAGGATCGCGAGTACATCCACCGCGCGATCGCCTGCGCGCGCGAGCACTCCGGCACCGCCATCGACGACCGCATCTTCATGTTCCTGGAGAACGTGCTGACGGTCTCCCCACCGTCGTACATCGCGTCGGAGCAGGAGCACTGGAAAGCATTCGTCATGCGCTGGCAGCAGTTCACCGGACGCGTGATGGCGAAGGGTGTCGAGGACACGGCCTTCTACAATTACAACCGCCTCATCGCACTCAACGAAGTGGGCGGCGAGCCGGGACGCACCGGTGCCTTCGACCCGGTCGAGGAACTGCACGCGCGCAACACGACGATCGCACGCGACTGGCCCGGCACGATGAACGCCACGTCGACGCACGACACGAAACGAAGCGAGGACGTACGCGCGCGGCTGTTCGTGCTGTCGGAGCTGGCGGAGACGTGGGAGACGGAAGTGCGGCGCTGGTCGAAGCTGAACGCGCCGCTGCGCCCGGCCGGCATCCCCGACGCCAACGAGGAGCTGCTCATCTATCAAACGCTCCTCGGCATGTGGCCGCTCGACGACGAAGAGCTGCCGACCGTGCCGGAGCGTCTGCGGCAGTACATCGAGAAGGCGTCACGCGAAGCGAAGACGCACACGAGCTGGATCGCACCGAACGCGGACTACGAGAAAGCGCTGCTCGATTACGCCGCCGCGGTGGCGGAGCGGCCGGAGTTCCGCGAGGCGTTCTCGGAGCTGCAGAAGACGCTCGCGTTCCACGGCTACCTCAACGCGCTGTCGCAGCTCGTGCTCAAGATCGCCTCGCCCGGCGTCCCCGACTTCTACCAGGGAACCGAGCTGTGGGACTTCAGCCTCGTCGATCCCGACAACCGCCGCCCGGTTGACTACGACACGCGGCAGATTCTCCTGCGGAAGCTGAAGTCGAGCGCCGAACGTGGAGCGCTGGAGATCGGCACGCTGCTGCGCCGCTGGTTCGACGGCCGCATCAAACTCTACACGACGTGGAAATCGCTCGCCGTCCGCGCGCGCCACATCGACACCTTCCGCCGCGGCGACTACCACCCGCTGCGCAGCGATTCGCCCAACCTGGTGGCCTTCGCGCGCGCCAACGACATCGCCGTCGCGGTGCCGCGCCTCACGACGCGGCTGGTGAAGCCGGGGCAACAGCCTTTGGGTGACGTGTGGGGCGATATCTCCATCGAGGCGCCGGGCCACGGGACATGGAGGAACGCGTTCACCGGGGACACGATCGAAGTGGATGGTGATCGCGTGCAGGCCAGCCGGTTATTTACGGCGTTTCCCGTGGCGATCCTGGAACGGGAACGATAGGACAAATAGGACAGATAGGACGAATAGGACGGCCTATCGTGCCTTCGCCTTCGGACGCCTCACCAGCCACCCTGCCACGCCAACCACGATCAGCGGCGTCCACACCCACAGTACCTCACTGAGCAGCACCGACATGCCCCTGCGGGAGAAGAACGCCGCGCCGATGGGGGAGACTTCGATCGGCTGCCACGGGAAGAAGTAGCGGCGGTTGTCGAAGGGGGAGAAGAACGCGACACCGAGTCCGCCGTTGGTGAGGGCGTCGAAGACCGCGTGCGACATCGTGCAGAGGAAGAGGAACGTGAAGGCCGGTAGCCGCTTCGGTGGACGGAGCAGCAGCGTCGCCAGCGCCGCCACAAGCACGGCGAAGACGATGGAGTGCGTGAAGCCGCGGTGGCCCAGCGGATGCCCGTAGGGGATGCCGACGGCGAAGGCCGCCACGTCGGCGTCCGGGAGGATGGCGGCGAGCGCGCCGAACGTGACGACGCGCGGCGGCACGTCGCGGAACCACGTCTTCAGCAGCGCCGTCGCCGGGTGCGACAGGATCGTCGGCATCAGGTGCGCCCGGTCAGCTCGCCCAGGCGGCGCAGCCGTTCCGCGTCCTCGCGGGTCAACGATCCGAACCGCATCCTCCACGACCAGTTGTCCTTCTCCGCGCCGGGACGGTTCATGCGGGCTTCGCCGCCGAGGTTGAGGATGTCCTGCATGGGGATGATGGCGGTCTGGGCGACCGAGGTGTACGCAAGGCGGATCAGCGCCCAGGCGATCGGATCGTCGCCGACGTACTGGCGCGCGGCATCGCGCTCCGACTCCGGCGCGGTCTCGAACCAGCCGCGTGCGGTGTCGTTGTCGTGCGTGCCGGTGTAGACGACGGTCATCGGATCGTAGCGGTGCGGCAGGTGGGGGCTGTCGTTCTGGCCGAAGCCGAACTGGAGGATCTTCATGCCGGGGACGCCGATCGCGTTCCGCAGGTCGTGTACCGCCTGCGTGATGAAGCCGAGGTCTTCGGCGATGAGGGGGAGGTTGCCGAGGGCGTCCTGGATCGCGTGGAAGAGGGCCACGCCGGGGCCGGGCATCCAGCGGCCATGGATCGCCGTCGGCTCCGACGCCGGGATCTCCCAGTAGTCGGCGAAGCCGCGGAAGTGATCGAGGCGGATGATGTCGGCGAAGCGGAGGTTGGTGCGGATGCGCGAGACCCACCAGGCGAAGCCCGTCTCGCGCATGGCCTCCCAGCGATAGAGCGGGTTTCCCCAGCGCTGGCCGGTCGCGCTGAAGTAGTCGGGCGGTACGCCGGCGACGACGGTCGGGTTGCCGTCTTCATCGAGCTGGAAGAGCTCGCGGTTCGCCCAGACGTCGGCGCTGTCGCCGGCGACGTAGATGGGGATGTCGCCCATGATGTGGATGCCGCGCGCGTGCGCCGCCTCGCGCACGTTGCTCCACTGGCGGAAGAAGAGCCACTGCACGTACTGATGGAAGCGGATGTCTTCCGCGAAGATCTGCTGTGCGTGCTCGAGCGTCGTCGCGTCGCGCTGCGCATACGCCGGCTCCCACTGCCACCACGCGCCGCCGCCGTGATGCTCCTTCAGCGCCATGTAGAGCGCGAACTCACCGAGCCAGTCTTCCTGCTCGAACTGCACGAACGTCTCGAATGACGCACGCTGCTCCGCGGTCGCCTCGCGCTCGTAATGTGCGAACGACTCGCGCAGCAGGAGGTTCTTGTATTCGATGACGCGCTCGAACTCGACGTACTGGCCGGAGAAGTTCGGCACTTGCGCCACCGCTTCCGGCGAGAGGAGGTTCTCGTGCAGCAGCCGCTGCGGCGAGATCAGCAGCGGGTTGCCCGCGAAGGACGAAAGGCAGCCGTACGGCGACGCGCCGTAGCCCGGCGGGTTGAGCGGGAGCACCTGCCACAGCTTGAAGCCGGCGCTGGCGGCCCAGTCGAGGAAGTTGACCAGCTCGTCGCCGAGATCGCCGATGCCGTAGCAGCCGGGCAGCGACGTCGGATGAAGCAGCACGCCGGCGTTGCGCGGCAACCCGGCGATGGGATCGGATGTGTGAGCCACTAATTAATCTCCAGGAGAAGACAGCGGGGAACGTTTGGGTCGATGGGGGCAACAGGACGAACAGGACAAACCCACATTCCCCCACCCACGCATGCTATCGGCTCTATTGGCGTTGTTCGCACGATCACTCCGCCTCCGGGCTGACCGAAAGTTTCGTGCCCAGCGAATCGAACAACTGCAGCCAGCGCTGGGCGGCGGTGCCGTTGCCGTTGGCGGCAATGGCGGGGCGCACCATCCCCTTCATGCGGTAATAGGCGTTCTGCGCGCTGCGCATCTCGACGGCGATCTGCGCTTCGCGCACGACCGTGACGAGCGTTTCGTAGTCTTCGAGGCGGTCGAGGTCCTGTGGCTGTTCGCGGAAGCGGTTCGATGCGCGCACGATGGCCTGGCCGAACGCGAGCAGCGTCGTCTCGTCGAGCGACACGCCTTCGTCGCGCGCCTCGCGCAGCCGCGCCTCCACCTCGGCCAGTGGCGGCGTGTCGTACTCGAGCAGCCGGCGCAACTGCAGGTTCACGTCGAACTCCGCCGCCGTCTGCAGCACCTTCGGCACGGGGATGCCGAGGCGCGTGTGGAAGCGCATGAGCGGATCGTAGCGCTCGTGGAGCTGCCGGAACGCCGACTCCGCCTCCTCCAGCGTCGCCGTCATGAGCTGGTTGAAGATGCGGCGCTGCTCGTCGCGGAAGAGGGAGCGGATGGAGATCGGCGAGGCGCCGAAGTGGTGGTCTAGGACGCGGATGACGGAGGAGATGCCGCCCGGCTGCATGGCCTCGAGCAGGTCGCGTTTGACGACGTCCCAGTCCGTGACGTTCGCGGGGCGGATGCCGCCGGTGAGCTCCGTTTCGCCGAGGTGCAGCGTGGCGAAGTCGAACGACTGCTCTTCGCGCGTGATGCGCGAGCGCACCGTGATCGTGGCGATGGCGATGCGCGCGCGACCGGCCTTGTGAATCTCGAAGTCGCGGCGGAGGACGTCGAAGCAGTAGACGTGCGCGACGTCGTCGAAGTGGTCGAACAGCGAAGCCACCGCGTAGTGCCCGGCGACGCGCTGCAGTTCCACCTTCATCGGGATGACTTCGCGCTCGTAGATCTGGCGAGCATTGCCGCGCTCCGTGAGGTTGCTGCGCGCGGGGGTGAGTCGCTCGATGAATTCCGCTTCGAGGCTCGTGCCCGCGATGTGCTCCGCGAGCTGCACGACGCGGCCGGCGTAGGCGAGGATCTGCACCGTCTCGATGCCGGAGACGTCGTTGAAGAACCAGCCGCAGCTCGTGTACATCAGCATCGCGCTCCGCTGCAGCTCGAGGAGCTCGAGCGCACGCGTGGCGTTGCCGGTGGCGTGCTCCGTCAGGAAGCCGTCGACGCATTCGTCGCGGCGGTCGAGGATGACGTCGATGTATTCGTCGCGCGCTTTCCAGTGGTCGCGGAACACGCGCGGCCCCTCGGTCGTGAAGATCTTCAGCGCCTCGTCGCGCAGCCAGTCGAGCGCGTCACGCAGCGGGCGGCGCCACTGCTGGTTCCACCCCGGACTGCCGCCGGTGTTGCAGCCGCAGTCGCTGCGCCAGCGCTCCACGCCGTGCGAGCAGCTCCACGCCGTCGACTCGGCGATCTGCACCTCGTGTGTCGGCGGATGCTGTTCGAGGAACTCGCCGTAGTTCGTGATGCGGGCGAGCCCCTCCTCGTCGATGTACTGCAGCGCGTAGGCGAGGGCCATGTCGCCGAAGCGGTGGTGGTGGCCGTACGTCTCGCCGTCGGTGGCGATGTTGACGAGCTGCGGGTGACGGCGTGCGTCGTTGAACGCGCCGATCAGGCGATGCGCCAGGTTTTCGCCGCGGGCGAGGAGTTGCTCGAAGGCGACGGCGCGCGAGATCGGCCCGTCGTAGAAGAAGATGTCGATGGTGCGGCCCGACGGCAGCGTGCAGCGGTACGGCATCGTCGGGTCGATCGAGCCGTTCGCGTCGAGCCACTGCGTGTCGCCGAGGCGGCGGACGTGCGTGACCTGATGCGGCTCGAGGATCGTGAAGCGGATGTCGTGCGCGACGAGCGCTTCGAGCGACGCCGTGTCGACCGCGGTCTCCGGCAGCCACATCCCCTCGGGCTTGCGGCCGAAGCGGTGCTCGAAGTCGCGGATGCCCCAGTAGACCTGCGTGTGCTTGTCGGCGTCGTTCGCGAGCGGCAGGATCAGATGGTTGTACGCCTGGGCAAGCGCGCAGCCGTGGCCGGAGAAGCGCGTGCGGCTGAGGCGGTCGGCTTCGATGACGGCGGCGTAGGTGTCCGGGGCGCTCTCGCACATCCAGGAGAGGAGCGTCGGCCCGAAGTTGAAGCTGATGGTCGCGTAGTTGTTGACGATGCGCCGGATGCGGTCGTTTTCGTCGAGGACGCGCGCGGTGGCGTTCGGCTCGTACGACTCGACGGTGATGCGCTCGTTCCAGTCGTGATAGGGCGTGGCCGAGTCCTGCGTCTCGACCGCCTCCAGCCACGGATTCTCCCGCGGCGGCTGGTAGAAGTGCCCGTGGATCGTGACGAAGCGGTTCGGGGCTGCTGGCATTGCGCGGCGCAGTTTATTACCGGGTTGGTCCTCATACGCCATGATCGATGTGCGGCGGTCCCATCTGTCCTGTTCGTCCCATTCGTCCTCTTCGTCCTATCGGTCTCGCGCGCATCCTTCCTGATATCCTCCGCGTCCGTGTTTGCCAACCTGAAGGAGCTTCGACATGCCTGACTCGAAACTGACGGTTCTCACTGAAATCCTGCGCGATAAAGAGGAAGAGATCCTGCGCGAATGGATCGCCTCGCAGGAGAAGAACCTCGCGTTGCGCAACAACCTGCTGCGCGGGGGGGAGCTCAGCCAGCAGGCGCGTGACTTCCTGCGCGCTCTCGCCGCCGCCATTCAGACCGGTGACACCGGCGACATCCTGACGTCCAACATCTGGTCGCCCGTGCGCGACGTCCTGTTCAACATCTCCCGTTCCCGCGCCAAGCAGGGCTTCACGCCGACCGAGACCGCGATGTTCGTCTTCTCGCTCAAGGAGCCGCTGTTCACGGCCATGCGCGGCCGCCTCGAAGGGAACGCGCTGGCGGAGGAGATGTGGGCCACCACCATCGTCCTCGACCAGCTCGGCCTCCTCACCACCGAGATCTACCAGAAGGGGCGTGAGGAGATCATCGCGCGCCAGCAGCAGGAGCTCCTCGAGCTCTCCACTCCCGTCGTTCGCCTCTGGGACGGCGTCCTCGCGCTGCCGCTGATCGGCACGCTCGACAGCGCCCGCACGCAGGTTGTCATGGAGAGCCTGCTGCAGGCCATCGTCAGCAGTGGCTCGCAGATTGCGATCATCGACATCACCGGCGTGCCGGTCGTCGATACCCTGGTCGCACAGCATCTGCTCAAGACCGTCGCCGCGGCACGGCTCATGGGAGCGGACTGCATCATCAGCGGCATTCGCCCGCAGATCGCGCAGACCATCGTGCACCTCGGCGTCGAGATCAACGACGTCATCACGAAAGCGACGCTCGCCGACGCCTTCAACATCGCGCTCGCGCGCCTCGGCATGCACGTCACGAAGAAAGATAAACCGAAGCGCAGGACCGACCAGGAAAGCGAGTAGCCGATGGAGCAACGGATCCCGATTCTGAAGATGGGGAAGTGCCTCCTCGTCTCCATCCAGGTCGACATGGATGACACCACGGCCATGTCGCTGCAGGACGATCTCACCGAGCAGATCGTCAAGCAGCGGGCGAGCGGCGTCCTCATCGACATCTCCTCGCTCGACGTCGTCGACTCCTTCATCGGCCGCATGCTCGCCAACACCGCGGCGATGGCGCGCATCCTCGACGCCGAGACCGTGGTCGTCGGCATGCAGCCGTCGGTCGCCATCACCCTCGTCGAGCTCGGCCTCTCGCTCAAAGGCGTGCGCTCCGCGCTCAACGTCGAGCGCGGGATGGAGCTCCTGCAGCAGCGGATGACCATGGGAACTACGGATGCAGACGACGACCAGGAGTGAGACGGTCGAAGTGCGGTCATCGGCGGAGGTCGTGAGCGTCCGCCATCTCGTGCGGCGCTGGGCCGTCGAGTGCGGCTTCACGCTCGTCGAGCAGACGAAGATCGTCACCGCGGCGAGCGAGCTCGCGCGCAACATGGTCGACTACGGCGGCGGCGGAGTGCTGCACCTTTCGGCGCTCGACGACGGCATCCGCAAAGGCCTGCGTCTCAGCTTCGAAGATCACGGGCCCGGCATCGCCGACACCGCCCAGGCATTGCGCGACGGTTTCACCAGCGGTGGCGGCATGGGCCTTGGCCTCGGCGGAGCGAAGCGGCTCTCGAACGAGTTCGAGCTCAAGACCGCCCCCGGCGAAGGAACGACTGTGACGATCACGCGCTGGAAGGGCTCCTCGTGATCCGGTCCAGCCGCGTCGTCAACATCCACGACCAGAGCGCTGTCGCCGAAGCACGGCGCACCGCGATCGAGTGCGCCGGAACGCTGCAGATGAGCGAGAATGCCGCGGCCACGGCCGGCCTCGTCACCACGGAGCTGGCCACGAACCTCGTCAAGCACACACCCGGCGGGTCGTTGATTTTCGGCTCCGACGAGGAAACGCCGCAGACGCTCACGATCACCTCCATCGACAAAGGCAGCGGCATCGCCAACGTGCAGGCCGCGATGAGCGACGGCTTCTCCACCGCCGGCAGCCCGGGCACCGGCCTCGGCGCCATCACCCGTGCCGTCTCCTCCTTCGACATCTACACGATGCCGGACAAAGGCACGGCCATCGTCTGCCGCATCGGCGACCGGCCGCGCGCGCCGGTGACCGGCTCGCCGTCGCGCATCACCCTGGCCGGTCTCTGCGTCGCCAAACCGGGAGAGGACGAATCGGGCGACGCCTGGGCCTCGGTGAGCGGCCGCGATGCCGTCACGATCGGCGTCGTCGACGGCCTCGGTCACGGTCACGCCGCGTCCATCGCCTCCGCGTACGGCACCCGCGTCGTCCGCGAGCAGGGTGGCGACCAGCAGCTGGAGCGCATCATCGAGACCATGCACGGCGCGTTGCGGCCGACGCGTGGCGCGGCTGTAGGATTAGCCCGCATCCACCCCGAGGCCGGGCGCGTCGACTTCGTCGGCGTGGGAAACATCGCTGGTACGATTGCCACGGACGACGCCGCCCGCAAGACTGTCTCGCACAACGGGATCGTCGGCCACGAGATGCGCAAAGTGCAATCGTTCTCCTATCCCTGGACCGCGGATTCGCTGCTCGTGCTCAACTCCGACGGGATCGGCAGTGCGTGGAGCTTCAAGCACTACCCGGGGCTCGTGCAGCACGATCCGGCGGTCATTGCCGCCGTCATCTTCCGCGACTTCTGCCGCGGCAGTGACGACGCCACGGTGGTCGTGGCCAAGGCATCGTAGGAGCGAGCGATGCCGACGACGCCCATCTCCTCGATCGCGCTCAATTACGAGTACGACCTCGTCGCCGCACGGCGGCGCGCGCGCCAGATCGCCGGCCTGCTCGACTTCGACGAGCAGTACCAGACGCGCATCGCCACGGTCGTCTCGGAGCTCGCACGCAATGCGTTGCGCTATGGCGGCGGCGGGCGCGTCGAGTTCGGCGTCGATTCACTGAACGGAACCCAGTCGCTGACCGTCGTCGTCTCCGACCGCGGTCCCGGCATCCCGAACCTCGACGAGATCCTGGGCGGCATGTACCGCTCGAAGACCGGCATGGGCCTCGGCATCCTCGGCGCGCAGCGGCTGATGGACGACTTCTCCATTTCCACCGCGCCCGAAAAGGGGACGACGGTCGTGATGAAGAAGCTCCTGCCGAAAGGCGCGCAGGCACTCACGACGGCACGGCTGCATCGCATCGTCGACGAGCTCGCGCGGCGGCGCCCGGACAACCCCCTGGAGGAGATCCAGCAGCAGAACGGCGAGTTGCTGCAGGCGCTGTCGAACCTCAACGAGCGTCAGGAAGACCTCGAGCGCCTCAACCAGGAGCTCGAGGATACGAACCGCGGCGTGCTCGCGCTGTACGCGGAGCTCGACGAGAAAGCCGAGTCACTGCGGCGCGCCGATCATCTCAAGACGCGCTTCCTCTCCGACATGAGCCACGAGTTCCGCACGCCGGTCAACTCGATTCTCGCGCTCACGCGGTTGCTGGAAGAAGCGCCCCTCGGCAACGAAGGCACCAAGCAGGTCGAGCTCATCCGCCGCGCCGCGGAAGACCTCGAGAGTCTGGTCAACGACCTCCTCGACCTGGCGAAGATCGAAGCGGGGAAGACCGAGGTGCGGCCGGCGGAGTTCGAGGTGCCGACGCTGTTCTCCGCACTGCGCGGCATGCTGCGCCCGCTGCTGCTCAACCGCGCGCTGTCGCTCGTCTTCGAAGAACCCGAAGGGCTGACACCGATGATGAACGACGAGGGGAAGATCTCGCAGATCCTGCGCAACTTCATCTCGAACGCGCTCAAGTTCACCGAGGGGGGCGAGGTGCGCGTCGCGGCGTCGGTGGCGCCGGGGAGCGACAGCATCCTTTTCACCGTGGCCGACACGGGCATCGGCATCGCGCCCGAGGATCAGGAGCGGATCTTCGACGAGTTCACCCAGATCGACCATCCGCTGCAGTCGCAGCAGAAGGGAACCGGCCTCGGGCTGCCGCTCACGCGCAAGCTGGCCAACCTCCTCGGCGGCCGCGTGGGTGTGCGGAGCGAGCCGGGTGTCGGCTCGACGTTCTGGGCGGAGATTCCGATTCGCTACCCGGGCCTGGTCGTGCGTCCGCCGGTGCGCCGCGAGCCCGATGCGAACCGCCCCTCGCCGGACCAGGCCGACCTGCGCGTCCTGATCATCGATGACGACGACACGGCGCGTTACACGCTGGCGAGCTTCGCCACGCGCCCGGGCACCGTCATCAGCGAAGCCGAGAACGGACTGCAGGGCATCGCCCGCGCCCAGACGGACCACCCCGACGTGATCCTGCTCGACCTGATGATGCCCGGCATCGGCGGCCACGAAGTCCTGCAGCGCCTGAAGGGCGAGCCGCTGACCGCCGCCATCCCCGTCATCGTGATCACGTCCCGCTTCGTCAATGAAGAAGAGAAGAAGCAGATCATGACGAAAGCCGTGAACGTGATCTACAAGGGCGACCTCTCCCGGGAGATCGTGAGTGGCGCCATCGAGGAAGCGCTAGCGCGGTAGGTCCTCTGGTTCCTTGCGCAGCGCCTCTTCGACGCATTTGGCCAGGATTTCCAGCTCCACCGGCTTGCGGAAGACGCCGCGGACGAAGCGGCCGAAGTTGCGCTCGAGGGTGTCGGCGGGGACGTCTTCGGCCGAGGCGCCGGTGACGATGAAGACGGCGGGGATCGCCTCGCGGTCGGCGTTGAGCACGGTGAGAGAGCTGAGCACGTCGACGCCGCTCATGTAGGGCATCAGCAGGTCGAGCACGATCACGTCGTACCGCGCGGTCGCGACGCGATGCAGAGCCTCCGCCCCGTCGCGCGCCGAATCGACGCGAAGGGGGGCATGCTCCCGGAGGTACTCGACGAGCAGTTTGCGAATCGCGTCGTCATCCTCGACGACGAGCACGTGTCCCGCGCGCATGGCCAACCTGCCGGTCCTGAAGCAGGAAACCGGCCAGATCGGTGCCTACAGCGCCAGCACCATCTCCCGCTGAGCGATCGTCCGTTTCGCACCCACCGCTTCGAGGAACGCGGCGATGCCGGCGTCACGGTCGTCGACATTGATGAGGCGCAACGGCTTGCCGGCAGCGGCCGCCGCGGCGCGCAGCAGTTGCGTTCCCACACCGCGCCGCCGCGCCTCTCGCCGCACGGCAAGCTGCGGCACGTCGCCGTTCGCAGGAAACACGATGACGAAACCGTCGTCATTGCCCAGGACCACATGCTCGGCGGTCGCACGCTCAACGGAGTGCGTCGCGTTCTGCCACGAAGGCTCCACATCAAAGGCCTCGCGCAGTTGTCCTATCTGTCCAATTCGTCCTACAGGTCTTGGCTGCCCTGGCGTTTCCCCATACGACCAGCACTGCAGCCGCCGCGTCTCCACGAAACCGCATTCGCGATAGAGCGTCGTCGCGGGCGTATTGGCCTCGATCACCTCCAGCACATAGCGGCGCGCACCAGTCTCGTGCAGGCGCGGCGTGAGGAACTCCATCATCTGCCGCGCGAGCCCGCGCCGCCGGTGCGACGGCACCACGCCGGTGCCGCTGTCGTATGCCACGCCATCGTGAAAGCCGTTGAGCGTGAACGCGACCATACGCTCGTCGTCGAACACGCCCACGGAGAGCTCCGGCGCCCAGCCGCGGCGCGTCAGCATCTCCGCGAGCTGTTCGCGCGTGAGCTGCATCGGCACGACGTAATCGCTGAAGGCCTCGAGGAACGCGGCGTAGACGACGTCGAAGTCTTCGTGAACCAGGGGCCGAAATTTCACCAGCCCAGCCGCTCCCGCGCCGACGTGATGTGGGCAACGTGATGCCGTCCGTGCCACGAGTACATCGCCACCAGCCAGTCGATCGTCTGCACGCCGCTGTGCTCCGGATGGCGGAACGTACGCGCGAAGTCCTCCGGCTGCAGCGAGCGGAAGAGGCCGACCCAGCGCGCGTGCAGCGATTCGAGCAGCGTGAGCGACGTCTCGATCGGCGTGTCCTGCGCGTCCGGCAGCTTCGCCCACAGCGCCTCGTCGTACGGACGGATGATGGGGTTGTCTTCCGTCAGCGCGAGCTTCAGGCGCGTGTACGCATTGAGGTGGCTGTCGGGCACGTGGTGCACGACCTGCCGCAGCGACCAGCCGCCGTCGCGGTACGGCGTATCGAGCTGCGCGTCGTCCAGCCCGGCCACCGCATCGCGCAGGCGCTGCGGCGTCGCGGCGATCTCATCGAGCATCGCGTTGCGCTCGTCATGATTGAGGGAGGTGCGGGGGACGAGGGGACCGACGGGGTAGCGCGGATCGCTCATGGGGAGCAGCTTAGTACACGCGGGACAGCAGGGGAGATGACGACCGCGGGAGAATTAAGAATTTCGAAGTTCGAAGGAGGAATGGTCGATCGCGACCATACTGCCGCCGCACGCCACCTTCTTCATTCCCAATTCGAAATTCGAACTTCTGAATTCTTCATAAGCCGCCCTACCGGCTGGCCATCGCCACGCGATAAAACGCCTTCACGCGGCTCACGTACTCCGCGGCGCGGGCGCCTTTGCGCTCCACCGCTTCCGGCCCCTGGTTGTAGGCGGCCAGGGTCAGGTCGACGTCGCCGTTGAAGCGGTCGAGCAACTGGCGGAGGTACTTGGTGCCGCCGAGGATGTTCTGGCGGGTGTCGAAGGAGTTCTGCACGCCGAGGGCGCGGGCGGTGCGGGGCTTGAGCTGCATGATCCCTTCGGCGCCGCGGCGCGAGACCGCGTTCGGATTGAAGGCCGACTCGTACCACGCCAGCGAGGCGATGAGGTTCGCATCGACGCCGTACTGGCGGCTGGCGTCCTGGATCGCTTGCGCCACCGACTCCGGCATCGGGCGGGGAAACGCCCGGGTCGCCAGCTCCTGCGCGGACGCGGCGTTGGCGGTGAGGACGAACAGCAGCGCGAGGAAAAGGTTTCTGGCTTTCATGAACGTTCGGGAGCGCGGCCATCTGCCGGGGCAGATCCGTCACTTTGCGTCCTCCCGTCGCCGGGAGTTTGCCTTTTTCGGTGTTCGGGGAGCGTAACGCCGAAGGAGTGGAGTGTGTTCCTACGGACGTGGCTGGTGGGGCAACAAAAAAACAGGACGAATGGGACTCAGGGGAGGTCCCCTCAATCCCGCTCGTCCTGTGGCGTTCTATTGCTGAACTGACTTAGAGCTCGTCTTCCGGGCGCTTGCTGCCGTGGTTGTCGCGCTCTTCGGGCTTCTCGCTGCCAAAGCTCTTCTTGCCGGACTTGCCGGCGCCCATGTTGCCTCCCGTCGTGTGACGGCGGCCGGGCTCGGCTGGCGTGTTGCTGGAGGCGGCGTCGTCGCCGCCGCGATTGTTCTGGTTCGACATCGAAGGTCCTCCTCCCTCGATCAATCGCAAGGCATGTGCCGTCGAGACGGGCCTGCGAATTGCTCCCTCAGCGCTTCGGAGGACTTTGCACATGACGCAAAAAATGGGATTGGTTGCTTGCATGCTGTTACTGATGGCGGGCTGTGCCACGACGGACCCGATGGGTCCCGTGATGCCGGGCGCGCAGCCCGAAACCGACATCGCCGCCATCATGGCAGCGGCCAACGAGGGTGAGATCCAGCAGGGGCAGGCCGCCCGTACGCGCGCGCAGAGCGCTGACGTCCGCGCCTTCGCCGACCAGATGGTCACGGATCACACGAACGCTCTCAACCAGGGCCGCGATCTCTTCGGCCGCATCGGCGTCACGCCGGCGGACAACACCACTTCGTCGACGCTCCGCGCCAACTCGCAGCGCACCGTCACGAACCTCGGCACCTACAACGGCCAGGACTTCGACCGCACCTACATCCGTAGCCAGATCGACCTGCACCAGTGGCTGCTCAGCACCCTGGACACCGCGCTGATCCCCTCCGCCCGTAACGCGGAGCTGCGCACGTTCCTCGAGCAACAGCGCGCGACCGTCGCCGCCCACCTCGAGCACGCGCGCCGCCTGCAGCGCTGATCCTTCGACGGCGCCCCGGCCCCTCACCCGGCAACGGGTGAGGGTGCGCCGGGGAGGCCGATAGGACCAATAGGACAGATAGGACGAATAGGACTGATGGGACTGAGTCTGCCAGCCTCTTGTCCTATCCGTCCTATACGTCCCATTCGTCCTATTGGTCCTATCGTTCCCTGTGGCCTTGCCCGGCATGATTGAATGTGCGGATGCTCAGGCTGCTGGTTCCCGCTCTGCTGCTGTCCGCTGTAGCCCTTCACGCTGCCACGCCGGTTGCCTTGCTCGAGGGGAAGGTGGACGCCGGCGCCGCGCTTGTCGACCGTGATCCGGTCCAGCGCGCTGCCGCGGCTCGCGTGGCGAACGTCCGCCAGTTGACCGAGCTGCTGCCGCGGCTGCGCGAAGCGCTCGCCGTGGAGAAGGATGGCGAAGCCGCCCGCGAGCAGATTCGTGCGCTGGCCATGCTGGGCAGCGACGACGACATCGCCGTGGCTGCCGCTGCGGGTCGAAGCCGATGCTGCCTGCCGCGGCGCGCTCGACGCGCTGCTGCGGCTGTCACTGGTGACGCCGCGCGAGATCAGCTCGCCGGTCGTGAACAACGTGCAGCTCGTCGTGAAGCCGGCGAAGTCTCAGCCGTGCCTCGACGAAACCGCGTCTTCGCTCCCGGTCGATTACGAAGGAGAGATGAAGCCGCCTGTGCCGGTCCGCCGGCCGAAGCCCGAGTTTCCACGAGCGGCATTACAGGGCAGCGGCAACACGGTCGTGCAGGCCGAGACGGTGATCACGACCGAGGGCTGCATCCACGACATGAAACTCCTCCGCGGTGCGCCCCTCGGCGACCTCAATCGCGCCGCCGTGCTCGCCCTGGCGAAATGGAAGTTCAGGCCCGCCACGTTGAACGGGGTTCCTGTCGATGCAGTCTTCATCCTCTCCGTCAATTTCCGTGAGTGACGCGCTCGTCCCGGCCTACGTCCCTGTGGCGGACCTCGCGCGCCTGACGGCGCTGCGGCTGGCGGTCGTCTCCTTCGGTGAGCCCGTCGACGGCGCGGCCGCACACGTTCCCATGCGCCAGCTCGGCGAAGTGCCGGTGGCCGAGGTGTGGCCGGCGGTGCGGGAGCCGCGGGTGTGGAGTGAGGACGGCTTCGCCCTCGCCGACGATGGCGAGACGCTCTTCGGCGCCATCAGCGTCGAGGAGTCCGAGGCGCTGGAGCCGCTCACGCGCCACGTCTATGCGCGGGCCATCGCGCTCGCACGCAAGCACGCCCACCCCTTCTTCCTCCGCATCTGGAACCACCTCGGCAGCATCAACGAGATCGACGGCGGCACGGAGCGCTACCAGCGCTTCTGCGTCGGCCGGTGGGAAGCGTTCGCGGACGCGGGTTACGCGCTGGCCAGCGACCTCCCGGCGGCGAGCTGCGTCGGCATGAGCGGCCGCGGGCTCGTCATGTACTTCGTCGCGGGACGCGCGGCGGGGACGCAGGTGGAGAATCCGCGGCAGGTGCCGGCCTTCCAGTACCCGCGGCAGTACGGCCCGAAGAGCCCTTCGTTTTCGCGCGCCACGGTGAGCGGCGAGACGCTCTTCATCAGCGGCACCGCCAGCGTCGTCGGCCACGCGACCGTGCATCAGGGCGACGTCGCGGCGCAGCTCGAGGAGACGCTGCGCAACATCGACGTCCTCGCGCAGCGGGCGCTGGCCGAGGGCGGCTTGGCCGATGTGGCGGTGATGAAGACGTACATCCGCGACGCGAAAGATTACGCCACCATCGCCGCCGGTCTGGAGCGCGCCGTCCCCTCCTGCGCCCAGCTCTACCTCGAGGCCGACATCTGCCGCGCCGATCTGCTGCTGGAGATCGAGGGCGTGGCGACGCGGAGGTGACGGGGGGAGCGGGGGTGGTTGTCGGTTGTTGGTTTTCGGTTTTCGGTGCTCCGCTGCGCGGCGAGCACCGCATAGCGCAGCACCGACAACCGACAACCGAAAACCGACAACCAACCGCGGCGCGGTTGTAGCCGTTCCGTTTCCACGCACGCGCGCTGCCGTCGCTACGCTGCCGCGCATGCGAAAAACCTTTTTCTCCGCGGCAGTGGCGATGTTGTGCGCGTCGGCGGTCCTGGCCGACACGGTGGTGTTCCGCAACGTGACGGTCGTGCCGATGAACGGCGCGAAGACGCTGGCGAACCAGACCGTCGTCGTGCGCGACGGCAGGATCGACACGATCTCGAAGAACGCGAAGCTGCGCGTCGAGGGAGCGAAGGTCGTCGACGGCACCGGCAAGTACCTCATCCCCGGCCTCGCCGAAATGCACGGCCACGTGCCGCCGATGAATGCGTCCGGCGGCCAGCTCGAGGACACGCTCTTCCTCTACGTGGCCAGCGGCATCACGACGGTGCGCGGCATGCTCGGCCACCCGGGCCAGCTCGAGCTGCGGGAGAAGGCGCGGCGCAGCGAGATCATCGCGCCGAACCTCTACCTCGCCGGTCCTTCGTTCAACGGCCAGTCGGTCAACTCGGTCGACGAGGCGGTGGCGAAGGTGCGGGCGCAGAAGAAGGAAGGGTGGGATCTGCTGAAGGTCCATCCCGGACTGACGCTCGCCGAGTACGACGCCATGGCGAAGACGGCGGCCGAGGAGAAGATCCGGTTCGGCGGGCACGTGCCGGCGGAGGTCGGGCTGCTGCGCGCGATCGAGGCGGGGCAGGAGACCTTCGACCACATCGACGGTTACGCCGAGTACCTCGAAGCCGACAAGGGACCGGTCGACGCGAAGAAGCTCGCGGAGCTCGTGGCCCTCTCGAAGAAGGCGGGCGTCTGGATCGTGCCGACGTCGGCGCTGTGGGAAGTCCTGTACGGGACCATTCCCCTCGATACGCTGAAGTCGTACGCGGAGCTGAAGTACGTCCCGCAGACGGCGGTGGACAACTGGTCGAAGGCGTTCGAGCAGCGGCTGGCGCAGATGCCGCGCGACGAGGCCAAGAACGTCATCGACAACCGCACGCGCATCCTGCGCGCGCTCCACGAGGGCGGCGTGCGCATCCTCATGGGCACCGACGCGCCGCAGCAGTTCAGCGTGCCCGGCTTCTCGCTGCACCGGGAGCTCCTGCGCATGCGCGACGCCGGCATGTCGCCGTACGACATCCTGAAGTCGGGGACGACGAACGTCGGCGAGTACTTCCGCACTCAGGACAGCTTCGGCACCATCGAGCCGGGCAAGCGCGCCGACCTGGTGCTGCTGAACGCCGACCCGCTGAAGGACATCGGCAACGTCTCGAAGATCGAAGGCGTGATGGTCCGCGGGCAGTGGCTGTCCCGCACCGAGCTCGATGCGGGACTGGCGAAGATCGCGGCCAAGTACAAGAGGTAGGGATGCCGGCCGCGGTCACGCCGCGGCCGGCGGTCCGAACCAGGTGGTGAGCGCCTCCGCGAGCCCCACCTCGGTTCCCTCTCCCACCCAGGCGACATAGCCGTCGGGCCGGACCAGCACCGCGGCGGGAGCCGGGACCGTCCCGATGGCCGGCAGCTCCCACGCACCGTCGTAGCTCGCGTCGAGCAACTGAACGCGAGCGGCCCACGGGGTGAGGTCGAGGGTGCCGCGCGGCCCGAAGTTGAGCAGCAGCGGCCGGGCACGATGCAGCAGGGTGTAGACGCGCAGCGGACCGCCGGCCGTGGTCAGGTCGAGGTCGGGCATGCGCCGTCCGAGCAGCGGGTGCCCGGGACCGAGGTCGTAATGAATGCCGAGACCGGACATTTCCGCAGCGAATCGCCGGCGCGGCTCCTCCATGCCCAGCAGCTCCGCGACGGTCTCGCGCAGCGCGTCGATGCGATCGTCGGCGCGCAGGAGCGCGACCTGCGCCATCGTGTTGCGCAGCACGCGGGCGCCGACCGGGTGGCGCTCGGCGTGGTAGGTATCGAGGAGGCTGTCCGGCGAAGTCCCGTGGATCACCTGGGCCAGCTTCCAGCCGAGATTCACCGCGTCCTGCACGCCGGTGTTGAGCCCCTGTCCCCCGACCGGCGAATGCACGTGCGCGGCGTCGCCGGCCAGCAGGACCCGCCGGTCGCGATAGGCGGCGGCCTGGCGCGTCGTGTCGGTGAACCGGGAGATCCAGGTGGGACTGTGGACCCCGAAGTCGGTGCCGTAGACGGCGATGAGCCGCTCGCGGAGGTCGTCCAGCGTCGGTTCGCCCGTCGCCCCGGCCCGCTCCTCGGTCAGCATGACCCCGACGGTTCCGCCCTTCTGGTAGACGACCTTGCCGTCGCGGATCTCGTACTCGACCTTCCCCAGCGCATACGTACCGTGAGCGTCGCGGCGGATGCCCAGCTCCGGCTCCTCGGCCATCTCCACCTGGGCGATCAGGCTGGACGTGGTCGGGTCCCAGCCGGGGAAGTCGATGCCGGCCGCCTTGCGCACTAGGCTGCGCCCTCCATCGCACCCGGCGAGGTACTGCGCACGCAGCGACCGGCCGTCGGACAGTTGCACGTCCACGCCGCTGTCGTCCTGGGTGAAGCCGGTGACCTCGAGGCCGTAGTGGATCGGTACCTCCAGCTCCCGGACCCAGCCGGCCAGGATGCGCTCGATGTGGTTCTGCCACAGTCCCAGCCCGTACGGGTGGCGGGTGGGGAAGTCGCTGAGGTCGAGGCGGACCGAGGCGAAGCCCGCGACCTGAGCGACCTGTCCCGCGCCGAGGAAGCGATCGGCGATGCCGCGCTGATCGAGCACCTCGAGGGTTCGCGCGTGCAGGCCGCCGGCGCGCGAGCCGGCCAGCTCCTGGCTCGGGCGCCGCTCGACGACAGCCACGTCGACGCCGGCCAGGGCCAGCTCCGCCGCGAGCATCAACCCCGTCGGACCTCCTCCGGCGACCACCACCGCATGAGACGAATCAACCATTTCCAGCCTCCCGTGCCGCAGGTTGCGGCGGTATGGCCGGCGATGATGCGGCCGGGGCTGGGGCTTGATGCAAGCCCCCCGGCGTTCGATAATGTAGAGGTGGAAGGGCACGATGGGACCTATAGGACAAATAGGACCCATAGGACCGATAGGACGCTGCGCCGCGTTCGTCCTATCAGTCCTATAGGTTCTATCCGTCCTATCCGTCCGATCGACCCCGCCGAATAGGTCCGATAGGTCGCTGCGCCGCCTTCGTCCTATCTGTCCTATAGGTCCTATACGTCCTATTCGTCCCATCGACCCCCGCTGACTTCACCCGTGAAGTCGACGACTTCAACGATGAAGTGCGCACCTTCTCCCGAGACCTCGGTGAGGTTTCCGGTGACCTGTCCGCACCCTCGCGAGACCTTGGTGACGTCACCGATGACCTGTCCGCACCCGCGCGAGACCTCGACGAGGTCGCCGATGACCTGTCCCCACCTCTCGCGAGACCTCGGCGAGGTCTCCGCTGACCTGTCCCCACCTCTCGCGAGACCTCGGTGAGGTCTCCGATGACCTATCCCCACCCCTCGCGAGGCCTCGGCGACGTCGCCGCTGACGTGTCTCCACCCTTCGCGAGGCCTCGGCGAGGTCGCCGATGACGGGTCCCTCCCTCTCGCGAGGCCTCGGCCAGGTCCCCGGCGCCGAAACGGAAATACGCGCCCGCCGTCACCCTCTGCTATGGTTCCGCGGTGGACTTTGCCGCCGCCTGGGCCGCCGCCGCACGCTTCCGCAAGGTCTCGCCGGAGCTGGAAGCCTACGTGCTCGACGTCCAGGATCGCGCCGCTGAGCAGCCGGCGCAGCTCGGCGAGCTCCGCGAAGCCCTCGAGCGGCTCCTGATCTTCCTCGCCAGCCGCGCCGGACGCACCGACGCCAACGTCTGCAGCGTCGACGCGTTCTTCTCCGCTGCCGAAGGATCGTGGCCCCACCTCCCCGAGGACTACCGCCAGGTCCTGGAAGACCTCGGCGGCGCCCTCCACGACAGCATCTACCAGCCGCAGATCGCCCGGACCATGGGCAGCCTGCCGGAACAATTGCTGGCCAGGGTGCGGGAACTGACCTGATAGGACGAATAGGACCTATAGGACAGATAGGACAGATAGGACAGAACCATAGCTCCGCCGTTCCATCGGTCCCATCCGTCCCATTCGTCCTATTGGTCCCATCGTCCCTTCCCGGTTGTCCACGCCCCGTTGGCGTTCATCCCATTGCAACAATTTGGTGACCGTGTCTGCCGTAAACTCCGGCGCGACATGAAAAAACTCATGCTGCTCTTCGCGCTGCTCGCTGCGGCCGTGCCGTCGTTTGCCGTCGATGTGGACGACACGCGCCTGCTCGCCGACCCGGCCATCTCCGCGCGCCACCTCGCCTTCGCCTACGCCAACGACGTCTGGGTGGCGAACGCCGATGGGTCGAACGCGCGGCGTCTGACGTCGCACGGCGGCGTCGAATCCGGCCCTCGCTTCTCGCCCGACGGCTCCCTCGTCGCTTTCACCGGCCGTTACGAGGGGAACAACGACGTCTACGTCGTCCCCACCGCGGGCGGCGTCCCGAAGCGCCTCACCTGGCACCCCGGCAACGACATCGTCCTCGGCTTCACCCGGGACGGCTCGTCGGTCCTCTTCTCCTCGCCGCGCGAAGTGCACACGCGCCGCTTCGTCCAGCTCTTCACCGTCCCCATCGCGGGCGGCGCCGTGACGAAGCTGCCGATCCCGCACGCGTTCAAGGCCACCTACTCGCCCGACGGCAAGCGCATGGTCTACCTGCCGCTCGGCGAGCCGTTCCGCCAGTGGAAGAACTACCGCGGCGGCACCGCGTCGCGCCTGATGGTGTACGACCTGGCCAGCTACGCGATCGAGCAGATCCCGCAGCCGAAAGGCCGCTCCAACGACACCGATCCGATGTGGATCGGCGACAAGGTCTACTTCCGCAGCGACCGTGACGGGGAGTTCAACCTCTACTCCTTCGACCCGCGCTCGAAGGAGATCGTCCGCCTGACGAGCTTCAGCGACTTCCCGGTGATGTCGGCCAGCGAAGGCAACGGGAAGATCGTCTTCGAGCAGGCCGGCTACCTTCACGTCTTCGATCCGGCCTCGCGCAAGACGTCGCGCGTGAAGGTCGGCGTCGCCGCCGATCTCGCCGAGCTGCGTCCCCGCTTCGTCAAAGCGCCGAAGTACGTCCGCAACGGCAGCCTCTCGCCGAGCGGCGCGCGCATCGCGGTGGAGATCCGCGGCGACATCGTCACCCTCCCGGCGGAGAAGGGCGACGACCGTAACCTGACGCAGTCGAGCGCCGCGCACGATCGCAACCCGGCGTGGTCGCCCGACGGCAAGTCGATCGCCTGGTTCACCGACGAGAGCGGTGAGTACGAGCTGCGCATCTCGCCGCAGGACGGCAAAGGGGAGCCGCGCCGCATCAAGGTCACGGGCGCCGGCTTCTACGCCGATCCGCGCTGGTCGCCGGACGGCAAGTTCCTCAGCTACAGCGACAACTCGCACACGATCTACGTCCTCGACGTCGCCACCGGTACGTCCACGAAGATCGCGCAGAACGCGCTGTACAACCCCAACCGCTTCCTCGACCACAACTGGTCGCCCGACTCGAAGTGGCTCGCCTACACCCGCATGGGGACGACGAACCTCAACACGATCCACCTCTGGAGCGTCGACCAGAAGAAGTCGTTCGCGCTGACCGACGGCCTCTCTGACGCGCGCGAGCCGGTCTTCGACCCGAACGGCAAGTACCTCTACTTCCTCGCCTCGACCGACGCTGGTCCGGCTTCCGACTGGTTCTCGCAGCACAACAACGACATCCGCTCGTCGAACGGCATCTACCTCGCGGTGCTGCCGAAGGGCGTTGCCTCGCCGCTGGCGCGCGAGAGCGACGAAGAAGCCGCGGCCGCCGACAAGCCGGAAGAGAAGAAGGAAGACGACAAGAAGCCGGTCAGCGTCTCGATCGACTTCGCCCGCCTCGCGCAGCGAATCCAGGCGCTGCCCGTGCCGGAGGCGAACTACTCGTCGCTGCAGATCGTGAAGACGGGGCAGCTCCACTACCTCAAGTCGTCGGGCGAGCCGCCGCAGCATCTGATGCGCTACGACCTCGCCAAGCGGAAGGAAGACACGCTGCTGGAGAAGGTCGACGGCTTCCAGCTCTCCCGCGACGGGAAGCGCGTCGGCGTCATCCAGGGACAGATGTGGGCCATCGCCGATGCGGGCGACAAGATCGATCCGTCGAAGCGCCGGATCGCGCTCGACCGCATCGAGCTGCGCGTCGATCCGGTGGCCGAGTGGAAGCAGATCTTCGATGAAGCGTGGCGCATCAACCGCGACTACTTCTACGACCCGAACTACCACGGCGCCGACTGGAACGCGATGAAGGCGAAGTACGCCGCGTTCCTGCCGCACGTCGTCGTGCGCCAGGACCTCAACCGCGTCATCCAGTGGATGGCCAGCGAGCTGGCCGTCGGCCACCATCGCGTCGGCGGCGGCGACTCCCTCGCCGACAACACCGACAACATCCCCGGCGGCCTCCTCGGCGCCGACTACAAGGTCGACAACGGCCGCTATCGCTTCGCCCGCGTCTACGGTGGCCTCAACTGGAACCCCGACCTCCGCGCGCCGCTCACCGAGCCGGGCGTCGACGTCGTCGAAGGCGAATACCTCCTCGCCGTCGACGGCAAGGAGCTCCGCTATCCGGAGAACCTCTACTCCCGCTTCGAGCGCACCGCCAACCGCATCATCGAGGTCACGGTCGGCCCGAACGCCGACGGCACCAACTCACGCACCGTGAAGGTCGTCCCCATCGAGGACGAGTCGGCGCTGCGCAACCGCGACTGGGTGGAGCGCAACCTCCGCTACGTGACCGAGAAGACGAACGGCCGCGTGGCCTACGTCTACGTGCCGAACACCGCCGGCGCCGGCCACGAGTACTTCAAGCGCTACTTCTTCCCGCAGGCCGACCGCGACGCGATCATCGTCGATGAGCGGTACAACGGCGGCGGCCAGGTCGCCGACTACTACATCGACCTGCTGCGCCGCCCGCTCATCAGCTACTGGGCCACGCGCTACGGCGCCGACTTCAAGACGCCGCTGGCGTCGATCCAGGGACCGAAGGTCATGCTGATCGACGAATCGGCCGGCTCCGGCGGCGACCTGCTCCCGTGGATGTTCCGCAAGCTGGAGATGGGCACGCTCGTCGGCCGCCCCACCTGGGGAGGCCTCGTCGGCATCCTCGGCACCCCGGTCCTCATGGACGGCGGCTCCATCACCGCCCCGAACCTCGCCATCTGGACCGAGGAAGGGTTCATCGTGGAGAACGAAGGCGTGGCGCCGGACGTCGAGGTGGAGATGACCCCCGCCGACGTGCTGGCGGGCCGCGACCCGCAGCTCGACCGCGCGATCGAGATCGCCCTGCAGCAGTTGAATGCCAACCCCGCCAAGAAGCCGGTGAAGCCGGCGTATCCGACGCGGGTGCGGAGGTAGGGCAACGGGGAACGATAGGACCTATAGGACCTATGGGACGAATGGGACAGATGGGACCGCAGAGGGTTCCATCTGTCCCACGCAACACCTGTTTCGGCCAGCCACGTGACCTCCCACTAGCCCCGGGCTTCGCCCGGGGACGCGCGGCGCGGACGTGACTTCCCCCGCTGCGCCGGCGCCATGTGTCATCCCGAATCCGCCGTATGGGGGCTCGGGTGGCGTTCCTCCATGTGTCATCCCGAATCCGCCGTATGGGGGCTTGGGTGGGGGAGGCGGGTGAGGGATCTGTGCGGGGGAAAGACGGCATTGCAGTGCGGCTACCTTCCCCCACACAGATCCCTCACCGCCCTCCCCCGCCCACTCCCCCATACGGCGGATTCGGGATGACACATGGGGGTGCTGGCTCCGCAACGCGCGCACGGATGCGCCACGCAAACCCGTCCTATCCGTCCTATCTGTCCTATCCGTCCTATCCGTCCCATCCGTCCTATCGTCCCCCGGTAAACAATCCGTCGCACCTCACCGCCCGCCATTCCCTTTCCGCTCCTCCGCTGGCAAGCTGCGCCCCCAAATGGCGGACGTCATCCTTACCGGCGCATCGCGGGGCATCGGGCACGCGCTGGCCACGCGGCTCGCAGCAGACCATCGGCTCTTTCTTGTTTCGCGCACGCCGCCGAAGATCGGCGGCGACAGCGTCGCCATAACGGCCGACCTCTCCTCACGCGCCGAAGCGCGCGCCGCGGGGGAACGCGTGGCGCAGCTCGTCGCGCCGGGGGCGACGCTGATCCACAACGCCGGCATCTGGCCGCACAAGCGCGTGCTGACGGCCGAGGGGTTGGAGGCCGGCTTCGCCACGAACTGCGCGGGGCCGCTGGCGTTTCAGCAGCCGCTCCTCGGCGTCGTCGAGCGCATCCTCGTCATCGGCGCCGGCATCATGATCAAGGGGCGCTTCGACGCGGACCGCACACCCACCGGCGCGGACTTTTCCGGCTTCCGCACGTACGCCGACACGAAGCTCGCCTTCGCCGTCGCCATGCGCGACGTCGCGGCGCAGCATCCCGATCTCGACGTGCTCGTCGTGCATCCCGGCGTCGTGCGCACGGACCTGGGCAACCGTCCCGGTCCGATGGGATGGCTCCTCTCGCTGATCAAACGGAGCTGGGAGCAACCGGAGGACACCGCCGCGCGCCTCGTCCGCATCCTGGGGCGCGGCCGCTGGAGCGCACCCGGCAACGCATCGTGGTTCGTGGAGGAAGAGAAGCAGCCGTGGCCCGCGGTGGCGGACGACGCGAAGACGCGCGAGGCCGTGCGCGCGGCGCTGGCGCGACTTACATCTTGACCCTCCACCGCCGCGCCCGCATGATGCGCGCACAATGTCATTCGGACAACTGTTCCGCACGAAGTCGCTCGACGCGCTCGTAGGTGAGACAGAGGGTGAGGGGCGCCAGCTCAAGAGGGTGCTCGGTCCGTGGAACCTCATCGCGCTCGGCATCGGCGCGGTGATCGGGGCCGGGATCTTCGCCACCATCGGCACCGCCGCCGGCGGCCAGACGACCGCACCGTTCCGTCCCGGCGCCGGCCCCGGACTGATGCTGTCGTTCGTCATCACCGCCGTCGTCTGCGGCTTCACCGCGCTCTGTTACGCCGAGTTCGCGTCGATGGTGCCGGTCTCCGGCTCCGCGTACACGTACTCGTACGGCACGCTCGGCGAGCTGGTGGCGTGGATCATCGGCTGGGACCTGATCATCGAGTATGCGATCGGCAACGTCGCCGTCGCGATCTCGTGGGCGAACTACTTCAACACGCTCATAGGCACCTTCGGCATCTACCTGCCTAAATGGCTGGCCATCGATTACCAGACCGGGCATGTGATGCCCGAGGTCGTGGCGGTGGCGCCGAAGATCTTCGGGTTCCCGATCATCGTCAACATCTTCGCGCTCGCCATCGTGGCGCTCATCACGATGGTGCTGGTGTGGGGCATCAAGGCGTCGGCGCGCCTCAACATCTTCATGGTCGGGCTGAAGCTGCTCGTCCTCGCGTTCTTCGTCATCGTCTGCATTCCGGCGGTGAAGGTGGAGAACTGGACGCCGTTCGCACCGAACGGCTGGCCGGGCATCGCCACCGGCGCGGCGATCATCTTCTTCGCGTACATCGGCTTCGACGCCGTTTCGACGACGGCGGAGGAGACACGCAATCCGAAGCGCGACATGCCGATCGGCATCATCGGCTCGCTGATCGTCTGCACGATCATCTACGTCATCGTGGCCGCGGTCTTCACCGGCGTCATCCCCTTCCCGGAGCTGCGCCGCCTCCTGGCCACCGAGCAGGGCGAGCCGCTGACGATGGCCATGCAGTACGCGGGGCAGAGCAACCTCTCGATCCGCATCGTGGCGTTCGGCTCCGTCGTCGCACACACCGCGGTGCTGCTCGTCTTCCAGCTCGGCCAGCCGCGCATCTTCTTCGCCATGGCGCGTGACGGACTGCTGCCGAAAGGCATCGCCAAGGTCCATCCGAAGTACGGCACGCCGCACGTCGCCACCATCATCACGGGCCTCGTCGTGGGCGTCGCGGCCATGTTCTCCTCGCTGGAGGACATGGTGAACCTGACGAACATCGGGACGCTGTTCGCGTTCATGCTCGTCTGCATCGGCATCATCATCCTGCGCATCAAAGAGCCAAACCGCGAGCGCACCTTCCGCGTGCCCGGCCCGGCGTGGGGCATCCCGCTGATCGGCGCGCTCACCTGCGTGGGACTGGCGTATTACCTCGAGCGCAGCTCGTGGACGCGCTTCGGCGCGTGGCTGGCTCTCGGGCTGGTGTTCTACTTCGTGTACGGTTTCTGGAACAGCAGGCTGCGTCACCCGCGGCCCGCGGACGTGCCGCCGACACCGCCGACGTTCAAGGAGTGACCGCGTTTTCCGTTTTCCGTTGTCCGTGCTCCGCAGTGCCAGATTGATCGCATAGCGCAGCCCGGTCAACGGTCAACGGTCAACGGACAACGCCGACCCACTGTCCGCTTCCGGACACCCCGTTCGATACCGTACGCCCTGCCTGCGCTAAGTCGTTGATTCTACTGGCGCGGGTGCTGGTACACCGTTCGCGATAGGCGGACGGCGTATGGACCGTGAAATCGCCCCCGAAGTCAGACGCCGCTCGTTCGCCAGACGGACGGTCGTCATCGTCGTCACCCTCGCCATCGCGGTGCTCGCGTTCGGCCGCGGGGTCGAGTGGCTCCGCCCGTCGATCGAGCGCGGGAGCGTCACCACCGCTCGCGTGGAGCGCGGCGCCGTCGACGCCACGCTGCAGGCCACCGGCACGATCGTCCCGGCGTTCGAGCAGGCCGTGGCCAGCCCGGTCGAGGCGCGCGTGCTGCGCATCGTCCGTCGCGCCGGCGACCGCGTGCAGCCGGGCGACGAGTTGATCACGCTCGACACCACCACCTCGCGCCTCGAGCTCGATCGCAATCGCGAGAAGATCGCGCAGAAGCAGAACGAGACCGCGCAGCTCCGCCTCCGCCACGAGGAGACGCTCGCCGGCCTGCGCGCCAGCATCGAGCAGAAGAAGCTCGACGTCGACATCTACCGCTATCAGGCGGAGCAGAACCGCCGCCTGCGCGAGGCGGGCCTCGTCTCCGAGCAGTCGTACCTCGCCGCCGACACCATGTCGAAGAAGAGCTCCATCGAGCTCGCGCAGCTCGGTGAAGCACTGGTCCGCGCGCAACGCACCGCCGATGCGCAGCTCGCCGCCGCCGCGATGGAGCTGCGCATGCTCACGCGCGACCAGGAGGAATCCGGCCGCCAGTTGCAGCTCGCCGCGATGCGCGCCGAGCGCACCGGCGTCGTCACCTCCATCATCCAGGAGGAAGGCACCGTCGTCCGCCGCGGCGACGTCATCGCCCGCGTGGCCGACCTCTCCTCCTTCCGCGTGCTCGCCACGATCTCCGATCTCCACGCCTCCCGCGTCACGCGCGGCATGCGCGTCCGCGTCCGCCTCGAAGACCGGACCGAGCTCCCCGGCACCATCGCCGGCATCGAGCCGCGCATCGAGAACGGCACCGTCAAGTTCTACGTCGACCTCGACGAGAGCAGCCCGAAGCTGCGCAACAACCTCCGCGTCGACGTGTTCGTCGTCAGCGGCCGCCGCGACGGCGTCCTCCGCCTCCGCCGCGGCGCCCTCGGCCAGCGCGAGCGCGAAGACGTCTTCGTCGTCGACGGCGACCACGCCACCCGCCGCACCGTGCGCTACGGCTTCACCGGCGACGACTACGTCGAGATCGCCCACGGCCTCAACGCCGGCGACGAAGTGATCATCTCCAACATGAGCAGCCACGAAGGCGTCAAGAAACTGAAGATCAAAGAGTAGACGGCGTTGTCCGTTTTCCGTTGTCCGTTGTCCGTGCTGCGCTACGCGACGCTCACGGTGCAGCGGAGCACGGACAACGGAAAACGGACAACGGAAAACGGACAACGGACAACCGACCACCGACCACCAAAACCACCAACGGCTCGAACGCCAGGAGAACCCAGTGATCCACCTCGAAAGCATCGACAAGGTCTACCGCACCGATCGGGTCGAAACCATGGCCCTGCAGAACATCAACCTCGACATCGCCGAAGGGGAGTTCGTCTCCATCATGGGACCCTCCGGCTGCGGCAAGAGCACGCTGCTCAACCTCCTCGGGCTGCTCGACGCGCCGAGCAGCGGCCGCATGAAGCTCGACGGCGAAGACGTGCACAGCGCGAAAGACCGCCGCCTGGCCAAGGTCCGCAACGAGAAGCTCGGCTTCGTCTTCCAGAGCTTCCACCTCGTCCCCGACCTGACGGTGACGGACAACGTCGAGATCCCGCTGCTGTACCGCAAGATCGGTGGCGGCGAGCGCCGCAAGCTCGCACTCGCCGCGCTCGAGCGCGTCGGCCTCGGCTCGCGCGTCCGCCACTTCCCCACGCAGCTCTCCGGCGGCCAGCAGCAGCGCGTCGCCATCGCCCGCGCCATCATCGGCAAGCCGCGCGTCCTCCTCGCCGACGAGCCCACCGGCAACCTCGACTCCCAGACCGGCGAAGAGATCATGAACATCCTCCACGACCTCAACCGCGACGAGAAAACCACCATCGTCATGGTCACCCACGACGAACGCTTCGCGCGCAGAACCGACCGCATCGTGCGGCTGTTCGATGGAAGGCAAGTGGCGTAGAGGCACGCGGTTTTCGGTTTTCGGTTGTCGGTTTTCGGTGTGTCTGCGCGGTGGTGTGCCGCCAAGTGGCAGCGGCCGGCGGCATACCCCACCGAAAACCAAAACCGAAAACCGAAAACCGACAACGATTCATCGAGGCAACGTCATGCTCAACAACTACATTAAACTCGCCCTCAAGGTCCTCGGACGCCGGAAGTTCTTCACCTTCATCTCGCTCTTCGGGATCAGCATGACGCTGGTCGTGCTGATGCTGGCGACGGCGATCCTCGACAACGTCTTCGTGCCGCGGGCGCCGGAGTCGCGCTTCGACCGCGCCCTGACCGTCTACTCCATGTCGATGACGAACGCCGAAGGCACGAGCCGCCGTACCGGGCAGCCGGGCTACCGCTTCCTCGACACGCACCTGCGCAACCTGCCGGGCACCGAAGACGTGACGATCTTCAGCAGCGCCGCGCCGCTGCCGATGTACGCCAACGGGCGCAAGATCGAGACGCATCTCCGCCGCACCGACGCCTCGTACTGGCAGATTCTCGATCACACGTTCATCGAAGGCTCGCCGTTCACGAAGGCCGATGCCGACGAGGGACGCTTCGTCGCCGTCATCACGGACGACATGCGCGATCAGCTCTTCGGCGGCGCGCCGGCGCTCGGCAAGAGCATCGACGTCGACGGGCAGCGCTTCCGCGTCGTCGGCGTGGTGCGCTCGGTGCCGATCACGCGCATCGCCGGCTTCTCCGAGATCTGGGCGCCGATCAAGACCGTCAAGGATCCTGAGTTCCTCCGCCGCAACATGGACGGCTTCGGCGGCGTCGTGCTCGCGCGCAGTGAGGACGACTTCCCCGCCATGCGCGCCGAGTTCGCCGCGCGCGTGAAGGCGCTGCGTCCGGAAGACCCGCGCTACGAGGTCGTCCGGACGGGGCTAGACACCACGTTCGAAGCCGTGGCGCGCCTCTTCTTTCAGGACGCGGAGGGCGGCGTGCGCATCCTGCGCATCGTGCTGACGATCGCCACGCTGCTCTTCATCACGCTCCCCACGCTCAACCTCATCACCATCAATCTCAGCCGCATCATGGAGCGCGCCTCCGAGATCGGCGTGCGCAAGGCGTTCGGCGCCTCGTCCCGCACGCTCGTCGGTCAGTTCATCGTGGAGAACGTCGTGCTGACGCTCATCGGCGGCATCGTCGGTTTCGCCCTGGCCCTGATCGCCATCAACGCGCTCAACAACCTCTCGATCATCCCGTACGCCCGCTTCGACGTGAACTTCCGCATCTTCGCCTGGGGGATGCTCACCGCCGCGCTGTTCGGCGTGATCTCCGGCGCGTATCCGGCGTGGAGGATGTCGCGCCTGCAGGCTGTCCAAGCCCTTCGTGGAGGTGCCGCGTGATTCTGCATCTGCTCAAGCTCGTCTGGAACCGCAAGAAGACGAACGCCCTGATCATCGCCGAGATCTTCTTCGCCTTCCTCGTCGTCTTCGCCGTCATGTGCACGGCCATCACGATGACCAACCGCTGGGCGTACAGCACGCTCGATCCGCGCGCCGTCGGCGATCGCTCGCTCGGCTACGACTGGCAGAACATCTACGTCGCCAGCATCTCGGCGCCGCGCGAGATCATGGACTCGCCCGAGCTCGGGAAGGAGCTGCGCGCCACGTCGGTGCGCGTCCTCGACGGCGTGCAGCAACTGCCCGGCGTCGTCGCCGCTTCTCCCGCCGTCACCCCGCCGTACTCCTTTTCGACGATCGAGGATACGTACGGCGCCGTCGAAGGACGCTGGGTGGACGTTTTCAGCGACTCCGTCAGCGACGAATACGCGAAGGTCATGCAGATCCGCATGCTGCGCGGCCGCTGGTTCGGCCGCGAGGACGATGCCACCACGTACACGCCGGCGGTGCTCGACGAGAACGCGGCGCGCGCCATCTTCGGCGAGGACGATCCGCTCGGCCGCTCTTTCCGCGGCGGCAACGACCGCGCCGTGACGTACCGCGTCGTCGGCATCATGGCGCCGTTCCGCAAGAACGGTGAGATGTCGGAAGCCGAGCCGATGCTGTTCCAGCGCTTCAAGCGCGACGGCATGGTCGAGAACATCGTGCTGCGCGTGCCGCCCGGGACGCCGTCGGCGTTCGAGGCGACGCTCGCCGCCCGCCTGCAGGCGCTCGGCCCGCAGTTGACGTTCCGCATCCGCCGGATGGACGACATGCGGCGGGGCGCGCTCCGCTTCCGCCTGACGCCCGTCATCGCCGGCGCCGTCGTCTGCTTCTTCCTCATCACGATGGTCGGCCTCGGGCTCACCGGCGTGCTGTGGCAGGACGTGACGAAGCGGACGCGCGAGATCGGCCTGCGCCGCGCCGCCGGCGCCTCCAGCAGCTCCGTGCTGTTCCAGGTCATCACCGAGGTGCTGCTGCTGACGACGATCGCCGTCGTCGCCGCCGGCATCCTCATCGCGCAGCTCCCGCTCCTCGGCGCCTTCATGTGGATGTCGCGCCAGGCCTACACCGCCGGCATCATCGCCGCACTTGCGAGCATCTACGCCCTCACCTTACTTTGTGCGCTGTACCCGAGCTGGCTGGCGTCACGCCTGCGGCCCGCTGAGGCGCTGCGATATGAATAGGACCAATAGGACAGATAAAACCCATAGGACGAAAGCCTTCGCCTTGTCCTATTCGTCCCATAGGTCCTATTCGTCCTATCCCATCACACACCCATGATCCTGATCGTTGACGATGACGCGTCCGTCACCGCATCGCTGGCCTTGCTGCTCAAGCAGCATGGCCACCGGTCGGTGATGGCGCATTCCGCGGAAGACGCGCTGGCGCTGCTGCGCAGCGAGCGCCCGAGGCTCGTGATTCAGGACATGAACTTCACGCGGCGGACGACGGGGGAGGAGGGGCTGGAGCTGCTCACGCGCATCCGCGCCGAGCATCCCGCCATCCCCGTCATCCTGCTGACGGCGTGGGGCTCCATCGCCCTCGCCGTCGAAGGGATGAAGCGCGGCGCCGCCGACTTCCTCACCAAGCCGTGGTCGAACGCGCACGTCATGCAGTCGATCGAGACGGCGCTGAAGCTCGCCGACTCGCCCGCCGAAGCGGCGCTGTCGCGCGCGGAGCTCGACGAGCGATTCGACTTCTCCAACATCATCGGCAGTGACCCGGGCCTGCTGCGCGTGCTCGCCGTCGTCGGGCGCGTCGCCGCCACCGATGCGTCGGTGCTGATCATGGGCGAGAGCGGCACGGGGAAGGAGCTGATCGCCGAGGCGCTGCACCGGAACAGCCGGCGCTCGTCGCGTGCCTTCGTCAAGGTGAACCTCGGCGGCATCTCATCGACCCTTTTTGAAAGCGAGATGTTCGGCCACGTGCGTGGCGCGTTCACCGACGCGCGGCAGGATCGCAAAGGGCGCTTCGAAGTCGCCGACGGCGGGACGATCTTCCTCGACGAGATCGGCGAGCTCGATGCGCAGTCGCAGGTGAAGCTGCTGCGCGTGCTGCAGGACCGCACGTACGAGGTGCTGGGGTCCAGCCGCTCGCGCAGCGTCGACGTGCGCGTCGTCTCCGCAACGAACCGCGCGCTCCACGAGCTCGTCGCGCGCGGCGATTTCCGCGAGGACCTCCTCTACCGCCTCAACCTCATCACCATCACGCTGCCGCCGCTGCGCGAGCGGCGCGGCGACATTCCGCGGCTGGCCGCGCACTTTCTGCAGCTCGGCTGCGCGCTGCACGGCGTGGAGCCGGCCACGATCACGCCGCGGGCGATGGAGTGGCTGCGCGCGCAGCCGTGGCCCGGCAACATCCGCCAGCTCCGCCAGATCATCGAGCGCGCGGTGCTGATCCGCGGCGGCGACGCCCTCGACGTCGACGACTTCTTCGCCGTGCGCGACCTCGAAGCACGCGACAGCAACCGCGGCGGCGAGCTGCCCGAAGTCGGCGCCATGACCCTCGACGAGATCGAGCGCGGCATGATCCTCAAAGCGCTGAAGCACCACGAGGGCAACCTGTCGCGCGTGGCCGAGGCGCTGGGGTTGAGCCGCGCGGCGTTGTACCGCAGGCTGGAAAAGTATTCGATCGATGCGGATCGTCAATGAAGGCGGGGAACGATAGGACGAACAGGACCTATAGGACGAAAAGGCTTACCGTTCGTCCTATTGGTCCTGTCTGTCCTATCGTTCCTATTCGTCCTATCGTTCCCCCCGCGGGGCCTGCATGACGCTGCGGCGGAAACTCATCGGCTATCTGGTGATCCTGCATCTTTTCCTGGCGGGGGCGGGCGTCTACGTATTGATGCAACACCGGTCGTTACTCTTCGTCGTCGAATTGCTGTTCCTCCTCTCTTTCATCGTCGGCTGGCGCCTCGTGCGCGCGCTCTTCGTGCCCCTCGAGCTGATCCGCACCGGGGGAGAGCTGATGACGGAGCGCAACTTCGGGACGCGCTTCGTCACGGTGGGGGAGCCGGAGCTCGATGGCCTCGTGCGCATCTACAACTCCATGACCGACCGGCTGCGCGAGGAGCGGCTCGCCGCGCAGGAGCAGCAGCAACTGCTGCAGCAGATCGTCGACGCTTCACCCTCGGGCATCGTGATCTGCGACTTCGACGGAAACGTCGAGCAGATGAACCCCTCGGCCACGCGTCTCCTGCGCGGCCAGTTGATGGACGAGCTGTTCGCGCTCGTGCCGGGCGAAGCGCGGCTCGTGGCGCACGACGGCGCGCGCCGCGTGAAGGTGTGGCGCGCCGAGTTCCGCGACCGCGGCTTCCCCAAGACGTTCTTCCTCCTCGAGGAGATGACCGAGGAGTTGCGGCTCTCCGAGAAGGCCGCGTACGAGAAGCTGATCCGCATGATGTCGCACGAGGTGAACAACTCCGTCGGCGCGGTGCGCTCGCTGCTCGAATCGCTGCTCCGCTACGGCCGCGACGTGCGTGAGGACGACCGCGAGGACTTCACCAACGCGCTGACGATCGCCTCATCGCGCATGGACGCGCTCAACCGCTTCATGGGCGACTTCGCGGAGGTCGTGCGTATCCCGCAGCCGCACCGGACGGCGGTGAACGTCGCCACGGTCGTGCGCAACGTCGTGGCGCTGCTGCGGCCGGAGGCGGAGCTCGACCTGGAAGAGGTCACGATCGACGCCGATCGCGCGCAGCTCGAGCAGGTGGTGATCAACATCGTCCGCAATGCCATGGACGCCGGCGAACCGCTGCGCATCACGCTGCGTCCACAATTCCTGGCGGTGGCGGACAGCGGCACCGGCATCGCGGACGACGTCCGCGCGGAGCTTTTCACCCCCTTCTTCACCACCAAACGCGACGGCCGCGGCCTCGGCCTGACCATCGTGCAGGAGATCCTGACGAACCACGGCTTTGCGTACGCGCTGGAGAACGGTGACGGTGGGGCCGTGTTCACCATCCGGTTCTGACGGGAACGATAGGACGGATAGGACAGATAGGACGAATAGGACCGATAGGACAAAACCGCGGAGCCATTCGTCCTATCGGTCCTATAGCTCCTGTTCGTCCTAACGTCTCTGCGGTTTCCACCGCAGCATGCTGCCGCCGATGCCGATGGCCAGCAGCGCGGGCAGCGAAAACACGTACGCAAAGCTGATGTTGCGCGACAGCACCACCGTCTTCGCGTCGCCGGGGTCGTACCAGCACGGCAGCTCCTCGGCGTGGCTCGCTTCATCCGCGCGCGCCACCGACACCATGTCGTTGTAGCGCACCGCGGCGTACGGCGGCAGCGTGTCGATGACCGTGCAGCGGCTCTCCACGTAGCGCGTCAGCATCCGGTAGTCCTTCCACGCGAGCGACGCGAAGATGGCCAGGAAGCCGAAGCCGATCACCAGCATCGCCAGGGCGCGCGACTTCCGCGTGCCGATGAACGTGAACACGATCACCGCGACGATGGCCAGCAGGGCGACGGCGGACACGCCGTCGACGCGGACGTTACCGGCATCGAAGCCGAAGCCGGAGCGCACCTTCGGGGCGGAGCTCACCTCGAGCTCGTGGAACAGGTTGTACGAGTTCGCGCCGTACCGCACCTCGGTGCGGTTCGCGATCATCGACCCCTCGGTGCCGGGCTTCGCGATCAGCGTCAGCCCGAGCGCCTGCGACTGTCCCGGCTGGAGCGGTCCGTGCCCGCGCACCTGACGGAGCGCGGGATCGAACGTCCACTCCTTCGACGAGGAGACGAACAGCGCCGCCGTCGGCATCGGCTGCGCGACTTCGACATACGACGGCGCCTCGTTCCCCGTGTTGCGGACGACGATCGTGTAGTCGACCGTCTCCCGCGGATGGACCGCCGTCTGCCGCGAGACGACGGTCGACGCCGAGAAATCAGCGGGCACGCCTTACTTCTTGTCGAACTGGGCGTTCCACTTCGCGAGGCTCTCGTCGCTCTCGAAGTAGAAGACTCTGCCGTCTTCCTGCTTCGCGATCACGGCCTGCGCCTTGTCGACCTTCTTGTTGCTGACCGGGTCGATGGCCTCACGCTTCTTCGCGTCGGCGGCGAGCGCCTTCTTGCACATCTCGCAGCAGCCGTAGTACGTCTTGCCGTCGACGTCCACGGGGATCTGATCCTTCCCCATGTGCTGCTCGTTCATCATGCAGACGGTCTTCGGCACGACCTTCTCGAGTTTGCCTTTCGGAGCGGTGGGTTCGCCGGCGAGCGCGACCGCGGCCATGAACACGATGGTGAGGGTGAGGAGCGAGAGTCTTTTGAGCATGATGAAAGCTTAACCGATCGCTTCGGCGATTCGTTTCCGCTCCTGCTCGTTTGGCAGCCGTCCGCGGCCCGCGGCCATGTTGTCACGAAGATGTTCGACCTTCGAGGTCGCCGGGATGGCGCAGGTGACCGCCGGATGGCTGATGACGAACTTGAGGAAGAGCTGCGCCCACGACGTACAGTCGAGCTCCCTGGCGAATGCCGGCAGCGGCTTGTTGCGCACGGCCCGGAAGGCGCTGCCCTCGCCGAAGGGGCGGTTGACGATGACGGCGACGCCGCGCTCCTTCGCCAGCGGCAGGATGCGCTGCTCCGCTTCGCGCTCGATGACGGAGTAGTTGATCTGCAGGAAGTCGAGCGGCTGCTTCGCCAGGTAGCGCGCCACGGCGTCGTACGCACCCTGTGTGTAATGGGTGATGCCGAGGTAACGGATACGCCCTTCCTTCTTCCAGGCGGCGAGGGTGGCGAGGTGCGCGTGGGCGTCGACGAGGTTGTGCACCTGCATCAGGTCGAGCTTCTCGACGCGCAGCTTGCGCATGGAGTCATTCATCTGCGCGATGCCGGCCTGCTTGCCCGACGTCCACACCTTGGTGGCGACGAAGAGCTTCGCCTGCAGCCCGAGCTTCGCGGCGAGGTCGCCGAGGACGGTTTCGCTGCGGCCGTACATCGGGGAGGAGTCGACGACGCGGCCGCCGAGCTGGACGAACGTGCGGAGAACTTCCTCGAGCGGCGCGCTCTGCGTGGTGTCGAACGTTTGCCACGTGCCGAGCCCGATCGCGGGAAGCTCTTCCCCGGAGGAGGGGATGCGACGTTTGAGCATCGGCCGGGGCGAGGCTGCCGGTGCGGCGCTGCCGGCAGCCGCGGCGGCGAGGAGAGTGACGGCTTCGCGGCGAGTCATCATTCGATTGTCTCCGGAGAGGGAGAACGCGCGCTGCACGGCGACAAAGTCCGGCCGCGAAGCGGACGCAGCACGGCAAGCGTGTCCGATTGGATGTAAAGGGCATGGGCCTCGATGGGCGGGGATTGCTGGGGAAGCTGCGCGTAGGGTGAATAGGACCTATGGGACGAATAGGACCTATGGGACCTATGTGCGGCCCGCATCGCTGTGTGTGTCATCCCCCGTACACTCACGCGGTGCAGCCGTTCACGATCGACTTCGACCTGACCGTACGGCGACCTGCAGGCCACGCGGCCGTTGACGCTGGCCCACGCGCTGGCCGATTCACCCGCGGGCATGGCCGCCTGGATCGTGGAGAAGTTCCGCGAGTGGGAAGATCCGTCGCACCCGATTCCGCTCGCGACATCCTCACGAACGTCACGCTCTACTGGTGCACGGAGACGATCCACTCGTCGATGCGCCTTTACCGCGAAGTGAGCGCGTCGCCGTTGCGTCTGGCGGAGGGGCAGCGCGTCACCGTCCCGGTGGCCATCGCGCGCTTCCCGCTGGAGGCTCCGTTCCCGCCGCGCTCCTGGATCGAGCGCGCTTTCGACGTCGTCCGCTGGACCGACATGCCGCGTGGCGGACACTTCGGCGCGATGGAAGCAGCGGCCGACTTCGCCGGTGATGTCACCGCGGCGTTCCGCTGGCCCGGATGTCCAGAATGATACAGTTGCGGACGTGCGTATCCTCATCGCGGACGATCAGATTCTCTTTCGCGAAGGCCTGCGCAGCCTGCTCGAAAGCCAGGATCACGAGGTCGTCGGAGAGGCCAGCAATGGGCGCGACGCGATCCGTCTTGCGCTCGAGCTGCTCCCCGATCTGGTCCTGATGGACCTGACGATGCCGGAGCTCGACGGCCTCGCCGCGACGCGCTTCATCGTCGCCGAACGGCCGGAGATCATCGTCGTGATCCTCACGGCGTCGGAAGATGATTCGAAGCTGTTCGACGCCATCAAGGCTGGCGCGCAGGGCTTCCTCATCAAGAATCTCGACGCGCACGAGTTCTTCCGGATGATCGCCCGGGTCAGCCGCGGAGAGCCGGCGCTGACCCCGGCGCTCGCAAAGAAGCTGCTGCAGGAGTTCGCCCGTCCCCCCGCCGCGCCCGATCAGCTCACCCCCCGCGAGCGCGAAGTGCTCGAACTGATGGTCGAAGGGCTGACCACCAACCGCAAGCTGGCCCGGCGCCTCAACGTCAGCGAAAACACGATCAAGTTCCACGTGGGGAACATCCTGGAAAAGCTGCGCCTGAGCAACCGCGCCGAGGCGGTCGGTTACGCGCTGCGCAACCGGATGGTGGATCCGTCGAACGACTGACGGACCGCGATTCGTGAACGGCTGCACCGCGTGCGTGTCCGGGACACGATGGGACGAATAGGACCTATGGGACAAATAGGACGAATGGGGTCTCCGCGATGCGCGCCGCGCATAGGTCCCATAGGTCCTATTTGTCCCATACGTCCCATTCGTCCTATCGTCTTCTGCCCCTACATTCCTTCCAGCTCCGCCACCCCATCCGCCAGCCCCGGGCCCAGCCAGGTGTACGGGGCGATCTGGCGCAGTCCGGCTCCGCGGAACAGCTTGCGGTACCAGCTGGCCGGGCGGCGCAGCAGCCCGTCCAGATCCCCCACGATGTCATCCTCGGCCGTCAGCACCTCGAGATAGGCCACGCCGTCGGTGGCGTTGGCGATCGTCTCCATGCCGGCGCGCAGCTCGCGGTTGGGGACGTAGTGCATCACGTCGGAGCACACCACGAGATCGAAGACGCCGAGGCGCAGGGAGGGGAGGTCGCCGAAGGTGGCTTTGCGGATGTTGCGCTCGCGCCCGAAGCGCTCGACGACGTAGTCGCTGGCGTCGAGCCCCGTGTACGAGAGGCGGGGCCGCAGCTCGCGCAGGTGCGGCAGCCACGCGCCTTCGCCGCAGCCGACGTCGAGCACGGTGCGGATGGGGCGGTGGAGGAAGTATTCGGCCGCGGCGACCGCCAGCGTCACCTTCCGCCGCACTTCCCCCTCGGTGTTCACGCGGCTGTTCCGCGAGCGGTACCACTTGTCGAAATAGGCGCGGTCGTACTGCTTGGTCATCGGTTGCGCATCGTACGACGGGACGGACTTGGTGCGCAGCGCGTCATGGGCGGCTCCGGCCGGCGGCGCGCCGCCGGTCCGGCTGCACGATTGCTTCGACGGTGAGCTCCACGCGGCCGCCGCTGAAGCCGGCCGGGGTGGCGGCGATCGTCACTTTTCCGGCGCCGCGTACCTCCACGGGCAGTGACACGGTCGACACGCCCGCGGGGATCTCGACGACAGAGGGAAGGGCAAGGATCTGGCGGTCGCTCGACGTGAGCGTGAAGCGTACGGCTTCGCTGCGCAACGCGGTCGCCACCGTCAGCGTTGCGGTCCGTCCGGCGACCAGTTGCTGTCCGCTGAGCGCGATGGCGAAATCCTCCACCGGGGCGATGGCGAAGCGGAGCGCATCATTGGAGGGATCGGCGTCGGATTCTCCGCTCATGACCTGGACAGTGAGGGCGTCCGAGCGGCGGCAGGACACCTGCTCTCTCGAGCCGCCAGGCAGCACGGAAAAGGGCGACGAGCACGCGTACCCGTCGTCCAGCGTCCTGATGGCCGCCGCGGCATTGGGTCCGTGGTTGAAGATGTCGAGCCGCGGCGAGCCGTTCCGGAACCCGGCGAAGCGGAGCTCGAGGTCGACGCGTCGCGACGGCTCGACGATGTGCACGACCGCACGCCGCTGGATCACATCGACTCCGTTTTCGTCGCGCAGAACGATCACGAGAGTCTCCGTCCCTTCGACGCGATCGTCCGCGGCGATCGGAACGTCGACGAATTTTTCGGTTTCACCCGGCTCGAACGTGACCGTGCCGGAGAGCGCGGTGAAATCGTCCGCCTCGGCGAGCCCGCCAATGACTTCGTAGCCGACACTCACGCGGCGGTACGACGGCACATCGAGCGTCACAGCGACGCGCGCCATCCCCGCGTCCTCCACGACGGTCGTGTTGTGCGCGGTGACGAGCGGTTGCTCGAATCGCGACGACCACAATTCATGGCCGACGTCATTCCGTGAGGCGGCGAGATAAAGGCGGCGGCCCGAGCTGACGACCTCGTGGGGCGTAAGATCCGCGACCATCCGCGTCCCCTCAGGCGTGCCATCCGTCGCCCAGAGCCCCGCTTCTTCCTGCACGAAAAGGGAGAGTTCGCCGACCGTGCCGACGAACTGTCCGTAGCCACTGCGCAGCAGCGTTCGTGTGCCCGCCTCGGCGCCATCGCTTCCCCACAGCTCGTACATACCATCGCGGATGGTGAAGGCGACGAGGCGATCGCCGGCGCTGCTGAGCTCCACGTCGCCGGAGGTTTCGATCCATGGCCCGTCCGGCAGACGGAGCCGGTTCTGCTCGTAGTCGAGGATGAACACGCGGCTGCCCGCGGCGTGCAGCCTCACCGGCGTATCTCCCCCGGGTCCCGGCGGCAACGCCAGCACCCTCTCCAACGATTCGGCGGTGCCGGCGGTGCGCCACACGCCGTCATACGTGGTGAACCACAACACACCATCGACAACGATTGGAAGGGCCCAGCTATTACCAATGAGCGTGCGGGGTTTTCCAGTCTCCGGATCGATCGACCAGATCGCATTCACGCCGGCCCCGATCAGGTGCGGCCCCAACTGGTAGTACTTACCGTCCCACCATTCCGGCACCGTCTTCGTCTCGCCGGTGGCCAGGTCGACGAGTGTCGTCACGCCGCCGCGCCTGTAGACGAGCCGTTCCCCCGGCAGATGCGTGATTCTCGTGTTGTAGGAGTCGGTGGCCACCACCTTCGTGCCGGCCCGGGTGCCGTCGGTCTGCCAGTAGGCTCGCAGCGTGGTGAAGATCGCCCACCGCCCATTCGTTCTGAGTTGGACGCCTTCCTCGGCCACGAGCTCGTACGTCCCTTCCGGCGTACCGTCGCTGCGCCAGACGGTTCTCACGCCCGGACGGTCGCCCTCCGCCGTGAAGCAGATCGCTTCGCCGCACGGCACGAGCTCGCGCGGGAAGGCGTCGCCGTTCGTCTCTGGTGCGAGGTTGGCGAGCAGACGCGCCGACGTCCCTTCGGTGATGTGCGGCTCGGCGCCGCTGGTGCCCGCGGCGGTGAACACGAGCCGGCCGTCGAACGCGTAGCCACCCGTCACCCATCCCCGGTCGATGCCGTCGATCCGGTCGATCGCGGTACCGTCGGTGCGCCAGACGTCGTCCTCCTTCTTGCGTTGGTACCAGGCGAAGTTGCCGTCCGACGGTCCGAGGAACACGGGATCGCGGGTCAGGACCCGATCCGTCGTGCCGTCGCTCGTCCAGAGCTGGTCCGCGCAGGTGAAGACGACGCCGCGCGCGACGGGCCGGAGCTCCTCGACGCTGCAGTTGCGGTCCTGCGCGCCCACGCGCGTCAGGCCGAAGTTTCCGGCGACGTACAGCCCGGATCGCGCGCCGGCGAAAAGTCTGCCGTTGGACCATGCAAGGGAACGGACGTCGAGCCTGCCCACGTCGAGCACCCGTTCCACGGTGATGCCGTCGGTCCGGTAGATCCCGTTCGCACCAAGAATGAAGAAGAAATCGCCGGCGGCGGCGGAGGTCACGAACTGACTGGCGAGCGGCAGGGCGGTGTGGTCGAAACTCCGCACGGTGAGCCCATCGGTGCTGTAGAGCCGCGTCGTCTTGCCGTCGTATGCGGCGATGAGTGCGCGCCCATTCACCCGGCCGATGAAATCTACCGAGTAGTTCTCCTCGAAGCGGTGCAGGAGCGTGCCATCGGTTCGAGCGAGCTCGTAAATCTCGCGGTTCAGCTGCAGGAACAACGGCGTGTCGCCGGCGGCACCGATGCTCCGCGCGGTTCCGACGCGCTCGACCTTCCCGTCGGCGAGACGGATGCGCTCGACCGCGAAGACCCGGAGGTACCAGACGTGGCCGTCGAGGACGAGATAGTCCGACGCCCCTGACCCACGACGGCCCGCCTCCGGATTGGTGTTGATGTCCTTCACCAGCTCAGGTGAAGAGAGCAGTACCGCCAGCAGCAGCCATTTCATGCTGCTACAGCATATCAGCTTTCCGTTTCGTGCGGTCTCTCACCGATCCCCAGCTTGCGTAACCAGGCGCAGAGGCGGGGGAGCTTCGGCTCGGCTTTGGCCATGACCTTCACGGCGAACTTGCTCTGGGGAAAGAGGACGAGCACCGCGAGGAGCATGAAGACCCATCCCTGCATGATCGGCACGAAGGCTCCGATGATGCCGAGCAGGACGAAGACGATGCCTAAAACCATGCGCAGCAGGAACATACGGGAAACGATTGTAATCGACGGGATCCCCCGCGCCCGCCACATCACGGCAACGATCGGCACGAGGATCACGACGGCGATGGAAATGGCGACGATCCAGCGAAAGCGGGTCATGCGGTAGCAAGGATAGGCCCAGGGCCAGAAGCCGAAGCAGTGAACGGCTTCCACGATGCCATTCACGGCTTGCGCGATGCCATCATGGGTCACGCGATGCCATTCATGGGTCACGCGATGCCATTCATGGGTCGCGCGATGCCATTCATGGGTCACGCGATGCCATTCATGGGTCGCGCGATGCCATTCATGGGTCACGCGATGCCATTCATGGGTCACGCGATGCCATTCATGGGTCACGCGATGCCATTCATGGCTTGCGCATGCCATTCATGGCTTACGCGAAGCCATTCACGGCTTACGCGTGCCATTCATGACCGCCCTCCGGCGCCCCAAAAACAAAGGACGGGCACCTTGCGGTGCCCGTCCTCCGGAAAAGCTGCGGGATTAGAAGTCGTACCGCACGGCCAACTGCCAGGTGCGCGGCTGGGTGGTCACGGTGTCGGCGATGCCGAAGTTCGCGTTCGGTGTCTGCGCCGAGCCCCAGATCTGGTTGTTGCCGGAGATCGTGCGGTTCGCGCTGTTGCCGCAGTTGAAGCACTCGCCGAACAGGGTCAGCTCGCCGGGGCCGAAGCCGAAGCCTTTGCTCAGGCGGAGGCTGACGTCGGAGAAGTCGGGCTGGCGGAAGCTGTTGCGCTCGAAGTGCTCGCCGGCGATGGTCGGGCGGTCGTTGTTGATGGTGTCGTTGTTGCCGAAGCGGCGGTCGTCGCCGATCGTCGGGCTGAAGCCCTGGCCGCTGGCGTAGCGGTACGAGCCGCTGAAGCCGATGCCCCACCACGGCGTGTCCCACGTGAAGTTGAGGTTCGTGCGCCAGCGCTGGTCGCGATCCGAATATCCCCAGCTATTCGCCAGGTCGTACACGTCTTCTCCCTGGATGCCGGAGAAGTTGCGCTCGTTCGAGTCGTCGTCCTTGTCGTGCGAGTACGTGACGTTGGCGTAGGCGCGGAAGCCCTGCGCGAAGCGCCGGCGGAACGTGGCGGTGATGGCGCTGTACTCCGAGCGCGAGTCCGAGGTGTACATCTTCACGCTGCCGTAGGCGGAGTTCGGACGCGTGGCGGAGTACAGCGGCCGGCCGTTCGGCGCCGTCATGATGTTGCCGGCGGCGTCGCGGGCGTACTGGATGTTGAGCTCCGTCAGCCGCTCGAGGTTTTCGGTCTCGGCGTAGGTGAATTCGACGCCGATCGCGGTCTCGGCCACGAGCTCGTGCTCGTAGCCGGCGGTGAAGCGGTCGGTGCGCGGATTGGTGAAGTTGGGGTCGATGACGGTGATGCCGGGCGCGGCCACGGTCGTCAGTTTGGTGAAGTCGATGCGCTCGACGCCCACGGGATCCCACGCGCCGCGGCAGTTGTCGGCGGCGCTGCCCCACGACGGGGCGAGGTTGTCCGTCGGGCAGCGGCCGGCGCTCTGGATGTTGTACTGCGTGCCGCGCAGACCGTTCGCGCTGAAGAGCTGCGCGAAGAGCAGCGCCGGCGTGCGGCTCCAGAAGCGGCCGACGGTCGCGCGGGCGACGCCTTTCGCGGAAGGCGACCACGTCACGCCGAGGCGCGGCGAGAGCTGGTTGTCGACGTCGGGGATCGTCGTGTTCAGCTTGTAGGTGCCGTTGGTGTTGCGGTCGTTCGGATTGAGGACCGGGTCATCGGGGTTGTCGAGCCGCTCCCAGCGCACGCCGGCCTGCAGCGTGAGCTTCGGCGTGACGTACCACTGGTCCTGGAGGAAGAGCGACGCTTCCTTCTGCCCGAAGCTGACGCCGCCCGCTTCCTCGGAAGTCAGGCCGCCGAGGCCGCCGAACTGGCGGTATTCGTCCCACTTGCCGGCGAGGAGCTTCGCTTTCGCTTCGACGAAGTTCGTGCCGCGGAAGATGAAGACTCCGCGCCAGTTGCCGCGGAAGACCTGCTCGACCGAGGTGTCGTTGTAGTCGCCGCCAGCCTTGATGACGTGGTTCTTCCAGAGGTAGGAGACGGTGTCGGTGAAGGCGACGCGGTCGACCGTGGAGGTGATGGGGAGGAACGAGACGCCGCCGTAGGTGAACGTGCCCACCTGGATTTCCGGCAGGTCGGCGTTCTTCGCCTGGCGCGGCGTGTACTCGTCGACGTACGTCGCGTTGAAGTCGTTGAGGAGGTTGCCGCCGAAGGTGCCGGACCAGGAGCCAACGTACGTGCGCGAGTCCATCTCCTCGATGCCGTTCGTGTTGGACGTGCGGCTGGCGGAGCTCGACGTGCCGTTCACGCCCTCATAGGTCGTGTAGTTCGCGCGCGTCATGAGACGGTGCGACGGCGTGGCCTGGAAGTCGAGGCGGCCGAAGATCACGCGTCCGTCGTTCGTCTGGACGTATGCCGGATCGGAGGCGAGCACCGGATAGCGCGCGGCGATGTCGGCGTCGAGCACGATCGGGTTGATGGAGATGGTCTGGTTCTGCGCCTGCTGGTCGTAGGAGCCGAAGAAGAAGAGCCGGTCGCGCAGGATCGGACCGCCGATCGAGCCGCCGTACTGCTTCTTGTCCTGGTCGGCCGGCTTGCGGCCGTCGGCGAAGTCGGAGATCAGGCTCTGCGGCTGGTTGTAATAGAAGGCGGAGCCGTGCAGGTTGTTGGTGCCGCTCTTCGTGATGACGTTGACGAAGCCGCCGCCGCTGCGGCCGAATTCGACCGACGCGCCGTTCGTGATGATGGTGAATTCCTTCACCGATTCCTGCGAGATGGAAAGCGGCGCGCGCCCTTCCGCCGTGCCGCTGGTGCCGCCGAAGAAGGGGTTGTTGTAGTCGACGCCATCGACCGTCACGTTCGTGTTGATGCCGCGCTGGCCGGAGATCGAGAGGTTGCCGCGCTCGCGGTCCTTGCGCGTCTCCGGCGTGAGGAGCACGAGGTCGATGAAGTTACGGCCGTTGATCGGCAGGTCCTTGATCTGCTCCGTGTCGATCGTGGTCGAGGCCTGCGTCTTCGTGACCTCGACGATCGGCGCGGAGCTCGTGATCGTGATGGTCTCGCTGACGGAGGAGAGGCCGAGCGCGAAGTCGATCGTCGGCACGGAGCCGAGCTTCACGGCGACGTTGTTCCGCTGCGCGCTGTTGAAGCCGGAGAGCGACGCCGTCACCGTGTAGGTGCCGGTCGGCAGGTTGAGCAGGCGGTACGCGCCCCTTTCGTCCGTGACTCCGGTGATGACGAGACCTGTTTCGTTGTTCTTCGCTTCGACCGTGACGCCCGGCAATGCGGCGCCACTCGTATCCTCGACGACGCCGGAGATGCGGCTCGTCGTGACGTCGATCTGCGCCATGGCCACGACGCTCATGGCGAGCGTCAGACACAGCGCTGCTGCTGCGGCCCCGAACCTGCGGAGCGCACGACGGACTTTAGACATGGGTTTCCCTCCTGTTGCCAACGACGGCCAGCTTGGTTGTGTGCCGTGAATTGTAGGTGAAGGGAAGGAAAAAAGGCGGGATGAAACGGCGGATCAGCGGGGGAAAACTTCGACGATTTCGCCGATCTGCACAGAAGTGAGTGCGTTCTTGATCTTCGGCAGGATCGGCAACAGATCCTGCATGCGATTCCGCACGTTCACGATCACCACAGCACCAATGCCAATCCTGGAAAGGTTCTGCTGAAAACGGAGGCTTGATCCGCTGAAAAGATGACGGTGAAGCCGCGATCAACTGCGGCGCGGAGCAGCACGCCGTTGCGCAACCCCTTCAAACGCTCTCGACGAACGGTCGAGACGTCGAACTCTGGAAGGTACGGTGTGATCTGTTCCGGAATCGACTCGTCAATGAGCACACGCAAACGCGGCTACCGCCTCTCGAGCAATCTCCAGGGCGCCGATGGCCTGGTCGCGCGAAACCGTGGGAAAGGCTTCGAGGAACACTTCCAGCGAGTCACCTGCCTCGAGGTAGTCGAGAAGACTCTGAACGGGGACGCGCGTGCCTACAAAGACGGGCGTTCCACCCATGATCTCGGGATCGGCGTGAACGACGGCGCGTGGGTCGGTCATCCGATCATCTTACTCCGCCCTTCGCCCGCTACGCCCGCTTCGGCAGGATGTCCCCGACGTACTCCGCGGGGATCATCTGAAAGTCGGTCACGCCGTACGTTCGGGCAAGCTCGTCCTGGGGGATGGTGTCGGCCAGGAGGAGGCCTTCGATCTCGCCGTCCTTGCCTTCGAGCTCCCAGCCGGTCCAGATCTCGGACTCGCTGTAGGGGCGAAGAGAAATCTTCTGAAGATAGCGGGCCATCGCCGTTCCTCGAATTACGTTGCGCGTCCTTTTCGACGCTGCTCGGGATACATGGTCGCAAAATCCCTGAGCACTTCCATGACCTCGATCACGCCGTCCGGCACCGTTTTCAACCGCAGCCAGTACGAGCCAGGATCGAGCAGGCTGCGCAGCAGCTCCATCATGTGGTTCAGCGAGACGTAGGTCTGCTGGTACATCTTCCCGGGCTCGCGCTCCTCGCGGTTGCGCAGGATCTTGCTGATGATTCGGGCGGCGAGGTAGTACGGCGTCTGCAGCAGGTCGAACTCCTCCTGCGACATCCGCGGCCCCTTGGTGATGTGCTGCCGGTTCATCGTTCCCTGCAGGAACTCCAGCATGAAGAGGATCGCCGTCTTCGGCACCGGGCCGCACCTGCGCGTGTCGATGGCGCCGTTGAGGAAGAGCGTCAACGCGGCGAGCTGCTCGCTCGCGGGGTACTGCAGCTCGCGGATGCCGTACTTGCGGGCAATGGCGCGCTCGTCGAGCTCTTCGGGGACGGGGGCCTCGATGGTGAATTTGTCGTCCACGGAAAGTGGTGAGGATAGCAGACCGCGAACGATGGGACGATCACGTCCTACCGCCAGGTCATCTCATACGTGCAGGTCGCGTCGCCGTGGCACTGGCAGCGCGTTTCGGAGACCTGCGGGTCCTGGCCGCCGTGGCGGAGGATGGATTCCATGAAGAAGCCGATGGCGCTGGCGCAGAAGACGGGGCTGTAGCAGGGGTAGTTCGCGTAGACCATGCGCGCGCCGTTCGGGGTCTTTTCGAAGCGCACGTTGCCGAACTTCTGGTACTGGTTGTGGAACAGCGCGTTGTTCTCGAGGAACGCCAGCAACTCCTCGGAATCGAGCGACTTGTAGACGCGGCCGATCCCGAGCTCCGCGCTGGCGGCGCCCATCAGCGCGAGGACGTTCGGGTGTTTCGCCTTCAGCGTGTCGTAAATCGCACGGTCGAGCTCCACGAGGGACTCGAACTCGCACCAGCTCGACGCCAGCGGCGTCCTGACGTAGCCGCGCGTGCGCGGCGACAGCTTCTCGAGGAACTGGTTGAAGCCTGTTTCGCCGAGGTTCTGGAGCAGAAAGGCCTTCCGGCCACCGAACATCACCCCTTTGACCTTCGATGCCGCGGGGTCGGGGCCGCAGAGCACTTCTTTACCTTCGAGCCGGGGAGGGGTAGCGGATGCCTTCTGCTGCGCGAGGAGTGACATGCACCAAAGTTAATCGCGGAGGCGGCGGAAAACTTCCGGGACGAAGTCGCCGTCGCTGGCTTCCCGTGCCGCGAGCGCGATCTGGAACTCCATCACGTCGTGCGGCACAGGCGTCTGATAACCGTCGAGCGTCTCGCGGAGCGCCTCGACCGGCGTCTTCTGCTCCGTCCGCACCACGCGGTACAGCTTCACCGCCAGCGCCTCGGCCGCACCCGGCGTCAGCAGGTGCGGCACGAGCGGCGCCACGCCTTCGAAGTCCGTTTCGTTCAGGATGACGCCGCGCCGCTTGGCCAGCGCACGAATCAGCGTGAAGCCCTCCTGCGGCGTCGTCGTGGGGAAGATCGGGATCTTCACGTCGATGCGGCCGGGGCGCTTCAGATCGACTTCGATGAGGTCGGGGCGGGACGACGCGAGAATCCAGATGATGCGGCCGCGGTTCGCGGGGTTCGACATCTGCTCCGCGAACATGCCGTAGATGCGACCGGAGAGCCCGGAGTCGCTGTTGCCGGCGTCGCGTTTGCCGAGGGCCTGATCGGCTTCGTCGATGAAGACGAAGCAGCGGCCGAGCCCTTTGAGCAGGCGGAAGATCTTCTCGAGATTGCCTTCCGTGCTGCCGACCCACTTGTCACGGAAGTTCTTGATCTTGACGACGGGAACGCCCGCTTCACCGGCCAGGCATTCGACGAGGAACGTCTTCCCGGTGCCGACCGGACCGCAGAGGAGGTAGCCCATCGGCAGCGCGTCGACGTCGTTGAGCTGCCACAGTTTGATGTCCTGCCGCAGCCACGTCTTGAGCTTGTCCTGCGCGTGGATGTCGTCGAGCGTGCGCTTCGACTCGATGAAGTCGATGAGCCCCGCGGCATCTTTCTCGACGAGCTCTTTCTTCATCATGGAGACGTCGGCGGAGCGCAGCGGCGTGCGCTCGTGGTTCTTGATGCGGAGGAGGTTCTCGATCGAGGCGAGCGTGGTCCCGGAGAGCTGCTCCGCGATCCCCGCCGGCGTCACCTCGGACAACGCGACCGGGAACTGCGGCGCGATCAGCTCGAGCGCGTCGCGGATCTCGTCGGGCGACGGCAGCGGAATCTCCACCGAGGCGGCGCGGGGATTGTTGACGAGGAGCGGATGCACGTCGTGCAGGTTGTCGGCGAGCAGCCACGTGACGAGCGAATGGCGCGCGAGCTCGTCGGAGGCCCAGTCGCGCATGAGCATCGCCAGCGCGGAGAGGTCGTAGTTCAGCGCACCGGGGAGCGCGGGAACGACGAGATGCGCCGCGCGCATCGTGAAGCCGATCTGATGCGATTCCTGCCCGAGGCGGGCGAGGTTGGCGGAGTAGCGGAAGAAGCGCGTGAGCCACTCGATGGCGGGACGCGGCTGGCGCGGCAGCTCCGGGTTTTCTTTGAACGCGGGCCACTTCGTGACGATCTCACCGCCCTTGTCGATGCGGATGCCGTTGCCGACGTCGTAGCTGAGGATGACGTCGAAGCGCGGCATCATCACCCGCGCGAGGAAGTCGTGGATCGAGCCGAGCGCGCGCTTTTCACCCGCGGGGATGACGAAGCGGTCATTGATGTTGCCGAAGAGGAGAAACTGACTGGCCGCGTGGCTGGCGTACAGCGACGACAGCCGCTGCCCCCACGGAGGAAGGGAGGTCATGGGCGGGCCTCAGGCGCGCAGCTCTGACGGGGTTGCAGCGGTCCCATAGGTCCTATTTGTCCCATTCGTCCTGTCGTCTTCCCGGTCATTCCAGTTCCCGCGATACGTAGACGGTGTCGCTTTCGATGTTGTCCAGGAGGCTGCTGGTCAGCTTCACGTCGGAGGACAGCGCTACCGGCCTGCCGCGCAGGCTGGCTTCGTCCAGTGCCAGATCGATCTGCGCTTCGATGCGCGCGAGGTCGCTGTCGATCTCGGCGAGGTACTGCTCGCGGTGATCGATGTTGTCGCGGCGCTCGCGGAGGAGGCGCAGCGTGGCTTCCTTCGATTCGCGCACGGTTGCGGCGGCGGCGGGGAGCTCCGCTTCGAGGGCGGCGATCTGCGTCTGCAGCTCGCGTGTATCGGCGCGCGGCCCGAGGTTGATGAGAGTGCGCTGCGCGGCGAGCAGCTTGAGGTACAGCCACGTGAGCCGCTTCAGCGCGGCGAGGTTGCTGTCGAACAGCAGGTCGTCGGAGCCGACGTCGCGATACACCTTCTCCAGCTTCTGGCGCTTCTGTTCGAGCTTCACGTAGCGCTGGCGTGCGGCGCCGCCGAGGGTGCGGAGCAGCCGGTCGCGCGCTTCTTCGGTTTCGCCTTGGGTCTCGGCGACGCGCCGTTCATCGATGGAGCGCTGGAAGCCGTTGTTGCTGGCGAGCGTGAAGAGAAAGATGAACTCGGCCACGCCGGCCGTGGCCCAGATCGAGGGGTCGAACCAGCCGGCGACCGCCGCCGCCGCGACGGCGACCGCGTTCCACGGAAAGAACCCGACGAGCGGAATGTCGGGCTTGGCGAAGAAGGCGTGCCAGAGATAGCGCATGGTGGTGGTGGGTCGGTTGTCGGTTTTTGGTTTTCGGTGCTTCGCTACACGGGTGCGTCCTGCGTGCGGAGCACCGAAAACCGACAACCGAAAACCAACAACCGCCTTACTGGCTCTGCGGTCCCAGCGACTTCACCGGGTCCGTCGTGGCCGTCGTCGTATCGGCGGCCGTCCCGGAATCGATCACGAGCCCTTCCTTCGCCGCGAAATCGGCGAGGGCCTGATCGGCAAGGGCGCGCTGCTCTTCTTCCTTCATGGCGAAATCGGTGGTGTTCAGCGAGTCCTTGGCCAGACGCGCGCGGCCGGCGGCCTTTTCGCGCTCTTCCTCGACCATGCCATGCAGGCGGTCGAGTGTGTCGCCGGAGCCGCCGATGGAGGTGATCATGCCCGAGGCCATTTCGGTCAGCTCCGCGGTCGCCTTCTTGATCTTGAGATCGTCGAGCGACGACTTGAGCGCCTGGATCTTCGCCTGCGCCGCCTTGACGGAGACGTCGCGCGCCTTGATCAGCTCCTTGTACGTCGTCTCGGCCTGTTCGAGCTGCGTGCGGTTCTCGGTGAGCTCGCGCTGCACCGTCTGCAGACGGAGGGCGTACTGGCCGGCGGCGTCGCGGTTGCCGGCGCGGAGGTTCGCGGCGGCCTTCGCGCGGAGGTCGCGCTCTTCCTGCTCGAGCTTCCGCACCTGGGTCATGAGACGCTCGCAGAGACCGGCGTGCGCGGCCAGCCCCTCGTTGTAATTCGCGATCTGCTTCCGCAGGTTTTCCTTCTCGACGTCGAGCAGCGCCTCGGGGTTCCTACGCTCCATTCCCCCGACGAACAAGCCGAAGAAGCCGCGGATGAGGTTAGCCAGTCGTGTGAACATGCGCGAAGTGTATCAATGACGTTGTCGGTTGTCCGTTTTCCGTTGTCCGTCCGGGCGGTTTTTGTTACGGACAACGGACAACGAAAAACGCACAATGCGGCGGGCTACCGCTTTTTCTTCTTCCGGGCCTTCCGGCGCACCTTCAGCGGCTCGTCCATGGCCTCGTCGTACGGCCCCAGGCGGACCGATTCGGCACGGGTGATCTCGATGAAACGGGCCTGGCTGGAGAAGTTGCCGCCGTTGCGGCGGAGCCACGTGCCGTCCGCTTGCAGCTCCCACGACGAGGCGGTGTCGGCGAGCACGATCTCGAGGACCTGCTCGGCGCGCGCGCGGACGTCGCGGTCGAGCAGGGGGAACGTCACCTCGACGCGGTTCTTGAAGTTGCGCGGCATCCAGTCGCCGCTGGAGAGGAACAGCTCCGGCGCGCCGCCGTTCTCGAAGCGGACGATGCGCGAATGCTCCAGGAAGCGGTCGACGATCGACATGACGCGGATGTTCTCGCTGACGCCCTCGATGCCGGGCACGAGCGCGCACATGGCGCGGACGACGAGGTCGATCTTCACCCCGGCGCGGCTGGCGTCGTACAACGCCTGGATCACCTGCGGATCGAGCAGCGAATTCAGTTTCGCGACGATGCGTCCCTGCGGGCCGAACTTCGCCTCGCGCTCGATCTTCCCGATCAGCCAGCGGTGGTAGTCGAACGGCGCGAGCACGAAGTGGTTCCACCGCGGCCGCTCTCCGCCGCTGTCGAGGACCTCGGAGAGGCTCGCCGCGCTGTAGCCGGTCAGGAGGTTCACGAGCTGCGACGCCTCGCGTCCGAAGTCGTCGTTCGCGGTGAGCAGGTCGAGGTCCGTGTAAACGCGCGCGGCGTCGACGTTGTAGTTGCCCGTCGACAGGTGCACGTAGTGCCGCAGTGACCCCTCCTCGGCGCGCACGATCACGCTGAGCTTCGCGTGCGTCTGGATGCCGAGGAGGCCGTAGACGACCTGCGCGCCGGCGTCCTGCAGGCGGGCGGCGAGCGCGATGTTGCGCGCTTCCTCGAACCGCGCCTGCAGCTCGATGACGACGCTCACCTGCTTCCCGTTCTCCGCGGCGAGGACGAGCTTGTCGATGATCGGCGACCCCTCGTCCGTCTGATACAGCGTCTGCTTGATGGCGACGACGTCGGGGTCGGTCGCGGCCGCGTGGAGCAGCTCGACGACGGCGGTGAAGGAGTCGTACGGCCGGTGCAGCAGGATGTCGCCGCCGCGGATGATGGAGAAGATGTCGGCGGACGTCGCCAGCCGCTGCGGCAGCCGCGGATTGAAGTCGGCGAAGTGGAGCTGCGTGTCCTCGATGACGTCGGCGATGCCGGCGAGCTCGCTGATCTTCAGGAAGCCGGGCGCGGGGTAGACGTCCTCCGCTTTGGCGCGCGTGCCGGCGACGAGGAGGCGCACGACGTCTTCGTCGGCGCGCGAATCGATCTCCAGGCAGACGACCTGTTTGCGCTCGCGCCGCCGCAGCTCTGCCTCGACCGAGTCGCGGAGGTCTTCGACCTCATCGTCTTCGAGCGAGATCTCGCTGTTGCGCAGCACGCGGAAGAGGACGGCGCGCTTTACCTCGAGCGAAGGGAAGAAGTAGTCGAGGTTCGCGGTGATGAGCGAGCCGACGGGGATGAAGCGGCGCCCACCGTCGAGCGCGGTGAAGTTCGGCAGCAGCGGCGGGATCTTCATGAGCACGACGTGCTCGCCGGTGCGCTCCGACTCGACGATCGCGGCGACGTTGAGGCTGCGGTTCGCCACGAAGGGGAACGGGTGGCCGGGGTCGATCGCCAGCGGCGTGAGCATCGGCGCGATGCGGGTGCGGAAATGCTCGCGCATCTGCTGCTGCTCGGCCGGCTCGAGGTCGCGGAAGCTCTCGACGATGATCCCCTCGGCGCGCATGGCCGGCAGGACGCGCTCGGCGAGGCAGGTGTAGACGTCGGCGAGGAGCTCCTTGGCGCGCTTGCGCATCGCCGCCATCTGCTCGACCGGCGAGAGGCCGTCGGGCGTCCGGTCGTCGATACCGGCGTCGATGAGGTCGCGCGTGGCACCGACGCGGACCATGAAGAACTCGTCGAGGTTCTGCGAGCAGAAGGCGAGAAAGCGCAGCCGTTCGAGCAGCGGAACCTGCGGATCCTCGGCCTTCGCGAGCACGCGCCGGTTGTAGTCGAGACGGCTCAACTCGCGGTTCAGCAGAGGAATGGGCTTCGGCGACGTGGTCGGCACGCGCCGCACATTGTACGGATGCGGCCGTCGCCCGAGCCGCCTTCACGCAGGCTTTACGTCGCGGTGGGGGGGACCGATGGGACGAATAGGACGAATAGGTCCTATCGGTCCCTATTCTGCGGTCAGGCCCCATCGTCTTCGGGCACGCGTTCTGCGTCGCGCCTTCCGGTTTATGACCAAGGCGGTGGCTCTCGTCGTGGACGACGATCCGACGATCGGTGATTCCCTGCAGCAGGCATTGCGCGGCCAGCCCGTGACGATCGAGTGTGCGCACGATGTGGCTACGGCGGTTGCGCTGCTCGACGAGGGGCGCTTTTGCGGTGTCGTGCTGGACGTCGTCCTCGGCGACGGCAGCGGTTTCGACATCCTGCGGCACATGGAAGCGAAGCAGCTCGACCTCCCCACGATCATCGTGACGAAGAAGCTGCCGTCGTACGTCAGGGAGATGCTCGACGAGACGCACGTGAAGCTCGTGCTGCCGAAGCCGGTCGAGATGAAGTTGCTGGCTTCGATCGTCTGCGGGTTGTGCGGCATCCCCTCCTAGTGCCGGACACGAAGGGGGCTGGGGCGTTACTTCTTCTTCTTTTTCTTCTTCCCCTTCTTGTCTTTGCGGTCCTTCTTCTTCCGGCTCTTGTCGCCCTTTTTGTCCTTCTTCTCTTTCTTCGGCTTCTCGTCCTTCGCCGGTTGTGCGGCTTTGGAGGAGGGGGAGGACTTCGCCGTGGAGCGACGCCGTGTGGTGCGGCGCTTCGCGGCGGCAACCAGCGCCGGCAGCGCGGCGGCAGCGGTCTGGGCCACCTGCGTGGCGATGTTGTCGCGCTCGTCTTCGCTCAGCGAGCGCCAGGAGTCGGCGAGCCGCTCCAGCGCCGTCGGTTCCGCACCCTTCTCGGGGGTGAGCTTCTCCGCGAGCGCGTCGAAAGCAGTGAGCACGCCGCTGCGTGCGAAGGCGGTCAGGTCGGGTTTCTTCGTGGCCATCGCCCTATCTTACGCGTCCGCCATCGCCAGGCGCGCCAATGCTTCGAAGATGATCTCCGCGTTTTCGATCGCGTAGGCCTTCTTGACGATCGCGCTGACGGCGCTGTGCCCGGCCACTTCACGGACGACTGCCGCTTCGGCGCCGGAAATGACGACGACGCTCGGCCGCGGCTCCGGCTTCTTCGTGACGCGCTCCAGAACTTCAGCCCCGCTGAGGTTCGGCAGGCGCAGGTCGAGCAGCAGGAGGCGATAGTCGCGCAGCGCCGTCGCGTCGAGCGCCTCGATCCCGTCGCGCGCTTCGTCGACCGTGCAGCCGGCGTCGCGCAGGCGCTTGGCGAAGAACTGCCGGACCGGCTCGTCATCCTCGACGATGAGGCAGTCGCGCGTGGGCCCGCGCTGCAACTGGAACGGCTGCATCTCCAGCCGCTCGAACACGGCGAGCAGCTCGCGGTGTGGCGGGGCGTTGCGACGGCCGTCCTCGATCCCCTCGAGGGCGCTCGTCTCCAGACCGAGCTCGTGCGCAAGCTGCTGGACGGTGAGACCGAGGGCGATACGCCGGGACCGGATTTCCTTGGGGGTCATTGGATGGCAGGCATTATGACTCTCTTTTGCGGCAGACGAGAATGCTCAGGACTATCAATTTTGACCGACATCCCGATCGTCGCCTGATCTTCATCGGCGACATCCACGGCTGCTACGACGAATTGACGAAGCTGCTGGCCAGGGTTGCGCCCGGGCCGCAGGACCTCGTCGTGTCGGTTGGGGATATCGTGCGTAAGGGGCCGGCGGTGGAGCGCTGCCTCGAGCTCTGGCGGGAGCGCGGTTACCTGGCCGTTTTGGGGAACAATGAGGAAGAAGTGCTGCGCTCGCGCTGGTCCGGCCTCCTGGCGGCGCTTTTCGCGCGGAAGGACCGGGAACTGCTGCGGCGAGGCGACCTCGTCGACTACGTCCGGAGCTGGCCCGTGGCCATCGACTTCCCCGACGCTGGTGTCGCGGCGGTACACGGCGGCTTCGCTCCCGGCATGGCCGTCGACTACGAAACCGTCGTCCGCCGCCACCACGACATTGTGCGGATGCGTTTCGTGAAGCGCAACGGCAGCGATTGGCAGCGTGTCCCCAAGGGAAAGGAAACGAAGAGCGACCCTCTCTGGGCCGAAGTCTGGGACGGCAACCGCACCATCGTCTACGGCCACACCCCTCTGAAGGAGCCGCGCTTCGACGCCAAAGCGATCGGCATCGACACCGGCTGTGTGTACGGCCGCCGCCTGACCGCCGCCATCTGGCAGGGTGGGGAGTGGACCGTGGAGTCGGTCAAGGCGAAGCGCGCCTACGCGTAGGAACGGCCGCTCATCGTTGCCTCCACTACACCAAAATCATCCGTTGAGACGGCCACGGACAACGGACAATGGCAAACGGGCTACGCTCGATATGAACCTGAACCTCAAAGAGAAGATCGTCATCGTTACCGGCGGCGCCGCCGGGATTGGCCGCGCCGCCGTCGAAGCCTTCGAGCGTGAAGGCGCCATCGTCGTCTCGTGGGACGTCACCGGCGACCCGAAAGTCGACGTCACGAACAACGAATCCGTCGAAGCGGCGACGCAGGCCGTCGTCGCGCAGCACGGCCGCATCGACATCCTGGTCAACAACGCCGGGATCGTGCGCGACTCGCAGCTCATCAAGTGGAAGGACGGCGAGGTCGTCTCCATGATGGACGATGCCACTTTCGACGCGGTCGTCGCCGTCAACCTCAAAGGCGTTTTCCTCTGCACGCGCGCGGTCGTGCCGCACATGATCCGCGGCGGCGGCGGCGCGATCCTCAACGCGTCCTCGATCGTCGGTCTGTACGGCAACTTTGGGCAGACCAACTACGCCGCCACGAAAGCGGGCGTCATCAGCTTCACGCAGACGTGGGCGCGCGAGCTCGGCAAGTTCAACATCCGCGTGAACGCCGTCGCGCCGGGCTTCATCAGCACGGACATGGTCAAGGCGATGCCGGAGAAGGTGCTGGCGTCCATGGCGCAGAAGTCGCCGCTCAACAGGCTGGGCGAGCCGCTCGACATCGCGAACGCGTACGTGTGGCTGGCGTCCGAGGCGGCGAAGTTCGTCCACGGCACCGTGCTGTCCGTCGACGGGGGACTCGTTCTTGGCACCTGACTGAAGGGCGGTTCTTTGGGCAACGGGACCTATGGGACAAAAAAGTGGGACCTACAGGACTTTCGTCCCATAGGTCCCATCTGTTCTATTGGTCCTATCGATCAGTCGTGCGCGGCGGTGCGACGCACTTCTGCCTTCAGTGCTTTGAAGCGCGGATTGCCGCGGAGCTTGCGGAGGTCGCCGTCGCTGCCGAGGTACTCGTGCAGCTCGAAGCCCTGGTCCCTGGCGCGCAGCAGCGCGGCGATGGCCGGTTCTTCGTGGCCGGCCAGCGCGTGGGCGCAGGCCATGTTGTAGGCGGCGGCGCCGCGGCGGTAGTCGCGAGCGAACGCCTTCTCGAAGGCCATCACGGCTTCGTCGTACTTGCGCGCCTGGAGTGCGGTGTAGCCGAGGTTGAACCACGCGCGGCCGCGGTCGGGGTGCTTCTCGGCCATCTTGCGGTGATGCTGCGTGGCGTCGCCCCAATCCTCGAAGATCAGCCAGCCGCCGTCGCGCATCTGCAGATCCTGGGCGAGGCGGCGCAGCTCCGCGAAGCGCGGCGAGCGGCGGAGGAGAGCAATGTCCGAATCCTCATCGAGCTTGTCGACGTGGGCGAAGCCGTGCGCGACCGACTTCTCCAGCCACGCGATCCCGTTCGCCGCGTCGCCTTTCAGCGAGTAGGCGCAGGCGATGTTGTACATCGCGGTGGCGGGCTTCTCGTTCGCGGCGATGGCGCGCTCGAACGCGGTGATGCTCTCGTCCATCTTGCGCAGGCGCAGCAGATCGAGACCGGCGTCGAACCAGTCGTCGCCGTCCTTGGCGTGCGCGAATTCGTTCATGACGTGGTGGACGCGCTGGGCCGACGCGTCGCCGGCGAGCTTCACAAAGCGCGGATCCGAGCGCAGCGGATCGAGATCCGTATCCTCGGCCATGTGCGAGAAGTCGTCCCAGCCGGAGCTGACCGCGAGCTCCAGCGCGCGCAGTGCTTCCTCGCGCTTGTTGGCGAGCGAGTAAGAGCACGCCATGTTGTAGGCGGCCGTGTCGACGCGATGCCCCGCCTGAATGGCTTTCTGGTACGCGGCGGTGGCCTCGAGATAGCGCTCGTCGTGATACAGCTTGTTGCCGCGCTTCAACCAGTCTTCACCGTCGCGCGGCTCCTTCGGCTCGAAGAAATCGCCGAGATCGGGGAAGACGTCCTCGACTTCGATCGTGGTGCCGGCGGTGCGCGCCATCAGCGGCGGCTCCTGCGGCGGGCGCGCGGTCTCTCCGCCGGCGATGAGGCGCACGGCGGAGATTGGGATGACGACGAACGCCGCAATGGCGCAGGCGATGGCCACACCGCGCTTGGTGAAGCCGCTGCGGCTGATGCCGGCCTGCAGGATCGAGAGGAGGCGTCCTTCCAGCTCCGACTTGCGCGACATGGCGAGCGTGACGGAGCGGAACGGATCGAACGTCGGCAGCGCCTTCGCGATGTGCAGCAGGTGATCGGCGTAATCGGACGCCTTGGCGCCGCTGGCCAGGACGAGGTCGTCGCAGGCGCGCTCGCAGGCATTACGTCCGGCGCGGTGCAGCGACCACGCGAGGGGATGGAACCAGAAGAGGGAAACGGCCGCGCGCGTGATGAGCAGCGTGATGCCGTCGAAGCGGCGCAGATGCGCCAGCTCGTGCAGCAGCACGACGCGCAGCCGCTCGCGCGACCATTCGATGCTGTCGGCCGGGAGCATGAGCACCGGCCTGGCGATGCCCCAGATCACCGGCACGCTGATGCGCTCGGAGCGAAGGAGGCGGACCTGACGGCTGAGCCCGAGGTGCTTGCGGGCGGCGTCGAGCTCGCGAAGAGCGTCGTCCGAATCGACGAGGTCGGCGCGGCGGGCGACGAGGCCCACGCCGAACATCCCCACCAGCATCTGCGCGAGGAGGAGCAGCGAAATGACGCCGATGGAGAGGACGATCAGGCCCTTCCAGCCGTTGCGGGCGACGTTCACCGCGCGCTCCGCGATCGCCAGCGGCTTCTCCGGGGCGATGCCGGTCTCGCGCACCACGGAGATCGCGGTGCCGATCGACGTCGGCTCCTCTTCGCCCAGCGCGCCGATCGTTTTCTGCGGCGGGTCGAGCAGCGGGAGGTTCCAGGCGGGGAGCACCGGCGTGAAGAAGGCGAGCGCGAGCACGGCGACGAGCGCGAGCGTGGCGATCACGTGGCGTGTGGCCGCGGCGGCGCGTCCCAGCACCATCAGCAGCAGGTGGCCGATGAGCAGGAGGAGGGTCGCTTTCACGACGACCAGCAGCAGGGCTTCGGCGCTGCCGGCACTCTGCAGCCGTATCGCGACGTCAAATAGCGTGTTCATCAGCGTCCCTCCTTGCGGGCCTTGTCGATCAGAACCGTGAGACGATCGAGATCGTCATCGGTGAGCTTCCCCCGCTGCCGTTCGAGCAGCGTGGCGACGACATTCGCGGCCGAACCGTCGAAAAACGTCGTCAGAAGCTGGTCGAGGGCCGAGTTGCGCACCTTCTCGCGGTTCATTGTGGGGATGTATACGTAACGGCTGCCGTCATGTTGATGTTTCAGGTGCCCTTTGTTTTCCAGCACCCGAAGCGTCGCCCGCACGGCCGAGTAGCTGGGCGGCTCGGACATCGCGTCCATCACTTCGTTCGCCGTGGCGCGGCCGCGCGTGAAGATGATGTTCATCATCTCGCGCTCGCGCCGGCTCAATGGATCGGTTTGCTTCGCCAAGGGCACCTCGACATGCTGAATTTTTAGCAGTGCTGGAAATTTAGCATCGCGCGGCGCGAAGCGCAAGGGGTAGGGCTCAGGGCTCGGGCCGCAGGGCTCAGGAAAGCCACCGCGCAGCCGAGCTCCCTGAGCCCTGAGCTCCGAGCCCTGAGCCCTCTCTTGCGATACGATGCGCGCGTTTTTCACCGACGGAGGTAACGCCGATGCCCGGCCCCATCACGCAGTTCATCGATCACCACTACCGCCACTTCAATGCGGCCGCGCTCAAAGCGGCGGCCGTCGATTACAACAAGCACCTCGACAAGGGCGGCTCGATGCTCGTCACGCTCGCCGGCGCCATGTCGACGGCCGAGCTCGGCCTCTCGCTCGCCGAGATGATCCGGCAGGGTAAGGTCTCGGCCATCAGTTGCACCGGCGCGAATCTCGAGGAGGACATCTTCAACCTCGTCGCGCACGACTGCTACGAGCGCGTGCCGCACTACCGCTACCTCTCCGCGCTCGACGAGCAGTTGCTGCTCGAGCGTCACATGAACCGCGTCACCGACACCTGCATCCCCGAGGGCGAAGCCATGCGCCGCATCGAATCCGCGGTGCTGCGTCACTGGGTGGAGAAGGACAAAGAGGGGAAGCGGCTCTTCCCGCACGAGTTCATGTACGAGATCATTCGCGACGGCTCGATCGCCGAGTATTACCAGATCGACCCGAAGAACTCGTGGATGGTTGCGGCGGCCGAGAAGAACCTTCCGATGTTCGTCCCCGGCTGGGAAGACTCCACCCTCGGCAACATGTACTCCGGCCACTGCATCTCCGGCGACGTGAAGAACGTCCACACCGTGCGCACCGGCATCGAGTACATGATCGCGCTGGCCGAGTGGTACACGAAGCTGGCGACGAAGGACAAAACCATCGGCTTCTTCCAGATCGGCGGCGGCATCGCCGGCGACTTCCCCATCTGCGTCGTCCCGATGCTCCATCAGGATCTCCAGCGCGTCGACGTCCCCCTCTGGGGCTACTTCTGCCAGATCAGCGATTCGACGACGAGCTACGGTTCGTACTCCGGCGCGGTGCCCAACGAGAAGATCACCTGGGGCAAGCTGGGCGTCGACACCCCCAGCCACGTCATCGAAAGCGACGCCTCCATCGTGGCCCCGCTGATGTTTGCGTACGTGCTCGGGTGGTAGACCACCAACAGGACGGATAGGACCTACAGGACAGATAGGCTTGCGGACCTGCGGCCTATCTGTCCCACTGTTGATGAGGGGAATGCTGCGCGGGTGTCCCTCCAACCCCCTCGAGGAGGGGAAAAGGATGTCCGAGCTCGTTGCCTATTTCCTGTCGAATCTGGTCTGGTCCCTGATCGTCTTTGTGATTCTGTTCGTCGCGTTCACGGCGGCTTTTGCGCGTGGACAGCTCGGTGGATTTGCCGTCGCTCTCGGGCGCGTGCTTCTGTCGATCGTGACGAGCCCGTTCGTCTACATGCGCAAGGCCGCGGCCGGCATCGTCGGCTACACACGTGAGGGTGAAGAGGAGTACCGCGCCTCCGATCAGTACCTGCTCAACAAGCTGATGCTGACGCTCCAGGCGGTGCTGATCGTGGCGGTGGTCGCCGCGCTCTCGGCGTCGCTCGTCGCGACGTGGAACGCCTGGATGCCGCCGGAAGGGTCGCGCGATGCCGCACGCGAACAACGGGTGCGCGTCGAGGAGCAGCGCGTGAAAAGGCAGGAGGCCGCGACGGCGCTCGCGGCGCTCGACAGCGAGTGGGAACGCAAGCGCATCTCGGCCGTCGCACGCTTCCGCACCGGCCAGCAGCGAGTCGTCAACGATGCCACGAACGAGATGACGGAAGCCGAAGTGCTGATCAACGCCTCGGGCAACGCCACGGCCGGCCGCGTCCTCAGCGACATGCGAGCCACCGCCAACCGCGGCGACACCGATTCGGAGCGCCACATCGGCTGGACCAAGAGCCGGCTCGACAGCCACGTCAACAGCTACTGGTACTGGCTCGATGAGAATACGCGCCGGCCACTGAAGAACTGGAGCGAACAGTGGGCGTTGCGGACGAACGCGCAGTTCCAGCTCGACACCGTGACCCCCGACGTGCTGCGGCTGCGCGAGCAGCCCAACCTCGAGGCGACGAAGCAGGCGCAGGAGCGAACCGCCAGCGAGCTCCAGCAGATGGAGTCCGTGCTCGTCATGCTCGACGAGCAGGCGAGCCTCCGCTGGAAAGCCGCGGCGCTCACGGCGCTGCGGTGCGCCATCTCCATCTTCCTCTTCGCGTGGCTCGTCGGCGTCTTCATCGAAGCAGCCTGGCTCGCGGTGCGAGTCGCCGGCGACGTCCGCCGCATCCGTCTCAACGCCGAAGGCGAAACGGCCGAACCCGTAGCGGTCGCCGGCGCGGAACAGCGGCTGACGGTGCGTGAACCGTTACCCACCGCCTTCCCCCTGCGCACCTGAGTTGGCCGCGTCAAGGGATGAATAGGACGGATAGGACCAATAGGACCAATAGGACAGGTAGGCCTGCGGAACTGCCTCCATCCGGGTGGGCGGGGTCCCATCTGTCCTATTCGTCCTATCGTCCTCCTGGTGGTGGCGCAGCGGTAACATGCGCCCATGCTGATCCGTCTTTCCTGCGCCCTGCTTGCCCTCGCCCTGATCGCGCAGGCGCCGCCGCCGACCATCGAGCAGCACATCCGCACGCTTTCCTCCGACGCCATGGAGGGGCGTGGCCTCGACACCGACGGCATCCGCAAGGCGGCGGCGTACCTGGAAACCGAGCTGCGCGCCGTCGGGCTGCAGCCCGCGTTCGGCGACTCGTTCCGGCAGCCGTTTCCGGTGAAGACCGGCGTCACGCTCGGCAAGAACAACACGCTGCGCGGCGTCGCGCGCGAGGACTGGACGCCGCTCGGCTTCTCCAGCGGCGGCAGCTTCGAAGGGGAGCTCGCGTTCGCCGGCTACGGCATCAACGCGCCGGCGCTGGGATACAACGACTTCGCGAACCTCGACCTCACCGGCAAGGTCGCGGTCATGCTGCGCTACGAGCCGCAGGAGCGCGACGACGCGTCGAAGTTCGACGGCAAGCGTCCCAGCCGCTGGTCGGCGCTGCGCTACAAGGCGATGCAGGCACGCGAGCGAGGCGCGGTCGCCGTCATCTTCGTCACCGGACCGCTGCAGGACGAAGGGAAGGACAAGATCCCCGCGCTCACGAACGACGGCCCCGAAAGCCCGGCCGGTCTCCCGGTGCTCCAACTGAAGACGAGCGCCGCGCAGAAGCTCCTCGGCATCGACCTCGCGCAATATCAGAAGGAGGTCGACGCCGACCTCCAACCCCGCTCGCGCGTGCTCGAAAAGACGCTCTCCGGCACGGTCGAAGTGATCCCGAACTTCGTGCAGGCGGAGAACGTCGCCGCAATCCTGCCGGGTGCCGGCAGCCTGGCACCGGAGGTCGTGGTCGTCGGCGCGCACTACGACCACCTCGGCTACGGCGGCCCCGGCTCGATGAAACCGAATGCGCGCGCGATCCACAACGGTGCGGACGACAACGCCTCCGGCACCGCGGCCGTGCTCATCGCCGCGCGGCGCGTGCTCGACCTCATCTCCGGCGCTGACAACCGCCGCACCGTCGTGTTCGCGTTCTTCTCCGCGGAGGAGTCGGGACTCGGCGGCTCGTCGTATTTCGTCGAGCATCCGCCGCAGGCGATCGGCAAGACCGTGGCGATGCTCAACCTCGATATGGTCGGCGCGCTGCGCGACGACATCGTCATGGCGTTCGGCAGCGAATCGGCCCCGGAGTGGAAGCCGCTCGTCGATCGCGTCGCCGCACCGCTGCAGCTCAACGTCAAGTCGAGCGGCGATGGCTACGGCCCCTCCGACCAGACCTCCTTCTACGCGCGCCAGATCCCGGTGCTCCACTTCTTCACCGGTGCGCATGAGCGCTATCACGCACCGGAGGACGACGCGGACGCGATCAACTTCGCCGGAGCGGGCCGCATTGCCGAGCTCACCGCGCAGGTTGCCACCGCGATCGCGCGTGGCGACGTGACGCCGACGTACGCGCGCGCCGCCGCCGCTCCCGCCATGCAGGGTGACAGCCGCGGCTACGGCGCCTACCTCGGCACCGTCCCCGACTACAGCGCGATGGAAGCGACGTCGGGCGGCGTGAAGCTGTCGGACGTGCGTCCCGGCTCGCCGGCGGAGAAGGCGGGCATCAAGGGCGGCGACGTGCTCGTGGAGCTCGGCGGCACCCGCATCGAGAACCTTTACGACATGACGTACGCGCTGCAGGACCAGAAGCCGGGCGCCACGGTCGATGTCGTCGTGCTGCGAGGCGGGCAGCGCGTGACGCTGCGAGCGACGCTGACCGCGCGCGGCGGCTCGCCGGCTCCGGGCTCGGGCGCGCACGGCACGGGCCAGACGCCGGCGCCGGCGACGCCCGGCGGCTCGTCCGCCATCAAAGCGGGGAAGCCGTTCGAGAAAACCTTCGACGGCGAGCAGCACCTCGCCGACGTCCGCCAGCTCACGTTCGGCGGGGAGAACGCCGAGGCTTACTTCAGTCCGGACGGGAAGAAGCTGATCTACCAGTCGACGGCGGAGCGCGGCGGCTGCGACCAGCAGTACATCCTCGACCTCGAGACCGGCGAGTCGAAGCGCGTGTCGAGCGGCAAGGGACGCACGACGTGCGGCTACTTCGCCTACCCGAAGGGCGAGCGCATTCTGTACGCTTCCACAGAGGCCGCGAGCGCGGAGTGCCCGCCGCCGCCAGATCGCTCGCGCGGCTACATCTGGGGCGTGTACCCGTCGTTCGACATCTACGTGGCGAACGCCGACGGCTCGAACGCGAAGCGCCTCACGACGACAGCCGGCTACGACGCCGAGGCGGTGTGGTGCCACCAAGGGGGAAAAATCCTTTTCACCTCGGTGCGTGACGGCGATCTCGATCTCTACGAGATGAACGAGAGCGGCGGCGACGTGAAGCGGCTGACCGCGATGCCCGGCTACGACGGCGGCGCCTTCTACAACGCCGACTGCACCGAGATCGTCTGGCGCGCCAGCCGTTTCAACGACGAGGAGGAACTGGACGAGTACCTTGCCCTCCTCGAGGACGGCTTCGTCCGCCCCTCGAAGATGGAGCTGTACGTGGCGAAGAGCGACGGCTCCGGCGCGCGGCAGATCACGAACAACGGCGCGGCCAACTTCGCCCCATACTTCATGCCCGACGGCCGCCGCGTCATCTATTCATCGAACATGCTCGACCCGAGAGGCCGCGAGTTCGACCTGTTCATCGTGAACAAAGACGGCAGCGGCATCCCCGAGCGCGTCACCACTGCCCCGGCGTTCGACGGCTTCCCCATGTTCAGCCCGGACGGCAAGTGGATCGTGTGGGGATCGAACCGCAACAACCCGGAAGGAAGAGACACCAACCTGTTCATCGCGCGGTGGGTGCCGTAGGTTCCATCCGTCCTATTTGTCCCATCGGTCCTATTCGTCCTATCGTTCCCCGGGGCCACGATGGGACGAATAGGACAGATAGGACTAATAGGACGAATGGGACCCCGCCCACGCAGCTTCCGAGTGCCGCGGCCTACTTCTTTTTGCTGGATCTCTTCGAGCTGAAGGATCCCTTGCTGGAGCTGCTTTTCTTCTTCGTACCGCCCTTTGATTTGCGGGGCGGCACTGGCGCGAACGCGGGCTTTCTGCTTTCCGCGGGCGCGTATTGAACGGGATTGCGGATGGCGTCGACCACGGCCGCGGCCAGTTGCTGTGGTGTGGCGTTCGGGTCGCGCAGTTGCGGCGGCAGCGGCAAATTGCCTCCCAGCTTCGCCGCGGCGCCGCCGGTCACCGGAATGGTCAGCAGGCGGCGCTGCTGGCGCAGTGCCTCTTCACCGATCCACTCCGTCCCCGCCAGACCAGCAATGAGGACGACCGCCGTCGCCTCCCGCACGGAGCGCTCCACGGCTCGATGGTCGGTGTCGAGGAACAGCCGCCGCCCCGGCATCGACGCCCGCGGCTCCACCCGGCCGACGTAATGGCGGATGACGTTGTGCAGCGCGTCGGGAGCGCCGAGGAATGCCTCCGCATAGCCGGCGGTGGTCTCTTCATCGACGCCTGGCCACCCTCCCGTCGCCAGCCCGTATCCCGCAGCCGCCAGATTGCGCCCGAGCGCACGGGCCGTCTCCGGCACGTCCGGTCGGAGCTTGTTGGCCGCGCCGGCGACGAGCACCCACTCGCGCGGGATGGCGGGGCGGGGACGAGTGAGCTGTACGGTCTGGTATTGGAACCGGTGCCGTGGCGCCGCCGAATCGGGAGCCTCATGGGAGTGAGGCATGGCGTGCCCCGTGGTGTGAACGGCGTCGATCTCGAACTCGCCCGTGATCCAGCCGATCTGGGAAGGCATGGGATCGCTCAGCCGCAGCGCCAGCACGCTCTTGACGGGGGGAACGCTGTTGTCTCGACCGACGAGCACGACAGGAAACGCGTCAACGACATTCGCGTCATGCTCCGGAGAGCTCATGAGGAGGAAGCTGACATGATGCGCGGCATTCCACGTCTTCAACGATCCGCAGAGGCTTTCGGCCGCCAGACCATGGTCGGAATTGCGGATCCCGACCACACCGATGCGTGCTCCGTGATGCACCAGGGTGGCGGCGAATGCCGACAGATCGGTGCCCCGACGCATCTGCGGAGGATCGATCCTGGCCGCCATGGCCGCCCACTGGTGCTCGTCCTCATCGACGCCCGGCAGGATGAACAATGGAGGATTGCCGCTCTTGCGCTGCAGCCGTTGGAGCCGTTCCGCCGCAGCCTTGAACTGCTTCGGCTGATTTCGCGCCGTCAACCCGCCGACGAAGAAGATGGCGTCGACCGGTTGCTGCTCCAGCTCTCGTGCAATCGCATCCTCGACCGCCGTGGGCTTGCCGTCGACGGCGTGCATGCAGCACAGGAGGAGGTAGCGGAAGTGGACGGATTTCCGGGGTGTACCGTGGGGCGTGAGGATGTGTAGCGATCCATCCAGTCCCTGCACATAGACCGCTGCATGCAGCGTCGGCACGTACACCGAACCCTCGCGGGGCACGATCACCTGCCGCTCGCTGATTTGCACCATCAGCGGATCGGTCAGCGGCACGGTCAGCGGACTGCTGCCGAGGAGAGGCTCGCGGCTCAGCTCCACTCCGGGGGGCGTGGCGATGACACGGGCCCAGATCTCCGTCTGCGTGAGCGCTCCCTTCAGCAGCGGCCACACTTCCGGCGGGACATTTGCCGCGGCCGGGTCGATGCGCAGCACGTGGCCGAGCTGCTGATCGGCGATGAGGCGCACCGCCCAGGCGGCGGGCCGCTCGCGCACCCAGGTGGAGAGGCGCGGCAGCGTGCGCAAGGCCCAGCGCGCCACCGGCAACGCGTCATCGCCGCGCAGTGCGGCGATGATCGATTGGAGGATCTCGTCGACGGCATCCTCGTCCCCGCGCATCGTGTGCCGGTGCAACTCGTCTTCAAGCCGCACGAGCGACGATGCCTGCTGATGCGCCTCGGCGATGATCCTGCAAGCGCGCTCCTGTTCGTCGTTCGGCACTTCGGCACGACAGCGTTCGCGCAGCGTCTCCGCCGCTTCCGGCGAGAGGACGAGCCACGACGGGCTGCGCGCCTCGACGAGGTCGCTGAACCAGAAGTCGGCTTCGGCATCTGCTCCTGCACCCGGCAGCAGTTCCAGCCGGAGCTTGCGCAACAGTTCCGGCTCGATCCGCGCGGCGAGCGAGGCAAGAAGCGCAAGCTTCATCGCTGCGTCCGGAAGCGTCATCGCCGCACCGCCCTCCGTGCCCGGCCAGCGGTCAGCGCTCGGTCCCACTGCAGGATCGTCATCGCGCGGCGGAGCGGCAGCGGCCAGCGGCTCGGGGGGTAGGGGACGAACGCGATGACGGGGCAGCCGGCCTGCCTCGCGGCCGCGGTGAATCGGAGCCATTCGTCCGTGCCGGCTGAGTCGTTTAGCGCCTCCGGCTGGGTGATGCCGAGATCGGTGAGGAGGACGACCGGCGTGCCGCGCGCGGGAAAGGCGTACGGCGTCGTGGCGCGGAGCCCGCGCGTCAGGCCGCGCAGCGGCGAACCGATGAAGGCGCCGGCGGCAACGCGCTGCCGTCCGGCGACTCGCGCGACGGCGCGGACGAAGCTGGGCTGATCGGCGAGGAACGGCATCATGCCGCGACTCCTGTCCAGGAGCAGTTGCATCCCTCGGCGCATGCTCGGCCGCACCTTCATCGGTAGCGCCTCGAGCGGCTCGCGCCGGGCGACCCGCTCGATCGTCCTCGCCACGTCGATGCCTTGCTCCACCGGCGTCGAGAGCGCCGCCGTCAGGATCGTGCGCGTCGACAGCGGCGCGAGCAGCGGTTCGAGCGGCGGGCGCGGTTCGTCGCGCTCCGAACCGCCGGCGTCCGGCACCGTCCGGGTCGCCGCCGCGATCGGCAGCGGGACGTAGTCTTGCGAAGGCGAATGCCTGCTCTCGACGCGGGTGAGGAAGAACGCGATCTCCGACGGCTCGGACGAATCGGACGCATGGGACGAATGAGACGAATCGGAGACATGCGTCTCATCCGGCCCTACTTTCCCCGGCGGTTGGGGCTCGACCGCTGGAGCCACGACGCCGAGCAGCTCGGCGATCTGCCGTTCCGTCTCGGCGTCGGTGGGCGCGAGTCGCTCGACCGCCGTCGCCAGATCGCCGAGGAAAAGGGTCGATCTCACTTTGCGCCGCTCTCCAGAGACGCGGTTGACTTCTCCAGGATCACGCGAGCGATCGTCTTCCAGGTGTCGCTCTGCTTCTGCAACTCGCCGTTCGCCAGGAGACGGTCGCAGGCGGCGATCGCGTCGAGGTACTCGGCGGTGCTCGGCTCCGCCTCGCCGCTCTTCTTCTTTTCCTTCACCACCTGGTCGAGAAAGTCCGCGATGCGCGCGAACAGCGCGCCGTCGGCCTTCGGGAAATGCTCCCGCGCGATCTCGAGCAACCGCGTTCTGTCGGGCCGCTCGAACATCGTCACGATGCAGCGGCGGACGAAGGCGGCGGGGAGCTCGCGCTCGTTGTTCGTCGTGATGATGATGAGCGGCGGTTCGTCGCCCTCTGGCACAGCGATCGTTTTCTCCGGATAGGTGAGGGAGAACTGCAGTGAGCCGAGGGGAACGAGGAGGTTGTTCGGCACGTCGGGATCGGCCTTGTCGATTTCGTCGAGGAGCACGACGGCGCGACGGCTGTCGCGATTGTGTTCGGACGGATCCTTCGCTTGCGGCACCTTGTCGTCGTCCGCCTTGTCGAGCCCGCGCAGCGCTGCCGACTTCGGATCGAACGCCCACCAGAGTGCGCCCGGCTGGATGTAGCGGTTCGGCGGATACGACTTCTTCCCTGTGGCGTCGGCGAGCTGGCGCACGCTGTCAAAACGCCAGAGGAGATCGCGCGCCTCCGTGACCGACGAGATGACATGCTCGTAGTAGCGCCAGCCGAGTTTCAGCGCTACGTTCTGTGCGAGCGACGACTTGCCGGAGCCGGAGGGGCCGCCGACGAGCAGCGGTCGCGCCGTGGCGATGGCGACGTTGACCGCCAGCTCGATCTTTTCGTCGTACACGTAGACGGCGCCGTCACGGCGGTCTCCCGCCTTGCTGCGCGGTACGACGTTCTCCGGTACCGGCTTTTCTCTCTGGAAGGTGCGGTTGTAGGCCATCCGATTCCTCCGCCTATCGGCTCATCTTTTCCCGCTTCTTCGCGATCTCTCGCGCGTCGCGGATCTGCTGGCGAATCTGTTCTTCTTCTGCAGGATCGAGCGCTGGCACGAGCAACTCGATTCCTGCGTCTTTGAGTGCTTTCTGGTCCCACTGACTTCCGGCGAGGAGCACAAAGACGCAGTAGGGAAAGACGGCGCGCAAGGCGTCGACCACGTCGGTCTCCACCGGTCCTTTGAGGAGCACGAAGACCGGCGTGCCCTCGCGATGCTTCCGCTCGAGGTCGGCCATCATTTCTGCCTCGCCGTAGTCGGGGTCGGACGGGTCCTCGAAGTAGCGGAGCAGCTCACGTTTCAGCGAGCCGATCATGTCGCCGCCACCGGCATTCGCCAGCGGGACGACGGTCCAGTGATCGGTGTGGCAGCGCGCGCGCTGGATGTAGTGCTCCCCCGTCTGCTGCAGTTTCGAGTTGAGCGCGATCACCGGACGTTTCCCGGCCTCCTGGACGCTGACGAGGCGCGGAATCGGCACGACCGCCAGCGGATTCACGGAGAACGGGGCGAGCAGCGAGATCACCGTGCGGATGTCGGACGCGCTCATGTGAATGGCCAGCTCACTGAGAGCGGCGTTGACGTCATCCCAGTCGGCGTGGAAGAGGTCGCGCGCGAGCTGTTTGTGCAGCGACAGCGCCGGATTCCACGTAAGGCGCTTGCCGAGCTTCTCCGCGGCAGCGCGCAGGACGGCTGCGTCGATGTTGCGAAAGAAGCCGGCAATGCCGTCCTCGATGCGCTGGAGAGGACTCCGTTCGCGTTGCGGTCCGAGCGCACGGTGGACTGTCTCGACGATGTTTGCATCGTTCGAGTGCACCGGTTTGAGCTCCCCGAGCCGGATCGCGTCGTACGGCTTCTGACTCAGCATGAGCTGCGTCACTTCAGGGAAGAGCACCGGGACGACGGCGAACGGCGGGTCGTCCGGCGCTTGTTCGCGCGCCTGGAGGAGGTCGAGCTCCCGCCGCCAGCTGAAGATCGTCGCCTCCTTCAGGACCCATTCGGAGTCACGGTAGGCTGCCTCCGAAAAGAGGATGACCGCGGCGTCGCAGACCGCCAGCGCCGTGTGGATCTGATTGCGCCAGTTCGCCCCTCCGGCGATGCGGGAGCGATCGACGAAGACGTCCCAATTGCGGTCTTTGAGGCCCTCTTCCAGCTTCGCCAGCAGCTCTAACGCTTTAGTCGTCTTCGCGCTGTGGCTGATGAAGACCAGTGGGGGCATCGGGATGCCGCCATTGTAGGCGGACTGGTGGAACGATAGGACGAATAGGACGAATAGGACCCGGCCGCCCCGCCTGAGGCGGTAAGGAAGCGGGTGATGTCTGGTGTTGGTGGCGGATGTCGGCCCCAATGGCTGACATCCGCCTTCCGGATGCGGCTTCGCCTACCTTCGCGTGACCGTCACCGTGGTTCGGGCGCTGGCCGCCGTGCCGGTGTCGTCCCGTCCCTCCACCGACAGCTCGGCGCTGACGCCGCCGAAGAGGCGGTCGTCGCTGACCTCGCGGCGCGGGGTGAAGCGGTAGCGGAGCTCGCCGTTGGCCGGCACCGTGGTCTGGTAGCCGAGGCTGGCGATGCGGGCGGCGTCGTACGACTCGTTGGCGACGGGGATGGAGCCCAGCGCCAGGACGTTCGCGCTCACCCGGTCGATGGTGACGGGGCGGCCGCCGGTCTCGCGGATCACGACTTCGAAGGGGAAGTCGTACTGGCCGCCGCCGGCATTGGTGGCGACGATCGGGTTCGGGACGACCTGGATGGAGATGGCGCCGTGGCCGGGCTGCGACATGGTGTCGTCGCCGCCGCGGCCGCCGGCGCAGAACGTCAGGAGAAGGAACAGAGGGAGCAGAGCAACACGCTTCATGCAGCCTTACGGCTGCATCGGGCGTGCCTCGACCACTCCGCAGGCGATGCGGCCTCCGGCATTGCCGGTCGGCTGGGTGGCCAGATCGTCCGGATTGGCGTGCAGGATGACGGCGTGGCCGACGGCCGAGGTGGCTCCGTCGCCGAGGGTGATGGAGCGGGTGGTGAAGGTCGTGCGGACGTTGCCGTTCGCGTCGGCCGTCACGTTGCCGAAGTCGCCGGCGTGCTTCGTCGGCGCATCCGGCGCGCCGTGCGGCGTCGACAGCGGGTTGAAGTGACCGCCGGCGGCATTGCCGTTGTCGCCGCAGTTGCCGAACTCGTGCACGTGGAAGCCGTGGACGCCCGCGGGGACGCCGGTCAGGTCGACCGTGACGCGGACGCTGCCGTCGCCGAGCTGGTCGAAGTTGACCGAGCCGCGCGCGGTGTTCGTGCCCGTCGGGGCGAGCGTGGCCACAGCCGAAGGCCCGGTGGCCGTGGTGGCGCAGGCAGCGGTGAGGAGGACCAGGGTGAGAAGGGTGAGGCTGAGGGGGAGACGTTTCATCGTGTGTTGCGCTCCTTTACGTTGTGGTTCTCGGTTTTCGGTTTTCGGTTGTCGGTGTTGTGCTGCACGATGCTCGCCGTGGAGCGCAGCACCGACAACCGACAACCGACAACGGACAACCGAACAATCACTCTCGAATCGCGAGCGTGATCGTCACCTTCGTGCCCCCCTTCGGCAGCCGCTCGGCGGCCGACGAATACACCACGCCGTCGCGGACGTAGTCGCGGATCGGATGGGCGTGATTGCCGATCGCACCGCCGGGGCAGGAGTAGAGACAGACGATGCAGCCCGACCTGAACTCCTTCTGGTAGGCCTCGTTGCCGCCATAGCGGAAATCGAGAAGGGGGGATGCGTGTCCCTCCTCCTCGACGAGGCGGCTCAGGGGAATCCGTCCACGAGAGCCGTTCCACTCCACGAACACATCAATCGGCGTGCCGACGACGCGCTTGTCCGGCTCCGGGCTCCGCGGGTTTTCACGTTCGTTCCACGAAGCGGGGGTGAGATTCTCGCCGCGCTTCGCCCCGATCGAGTCGAGGGCGCGCCGGACGTCGCGGTCGCTGACGTCCGCCACGAAGAGGGCCCACGTCTTCGAGCGGCCACCCTTCCAGACGATGGCGTGATGCCCCTGCACCCCGAACGGCCGGCTCATCGCGCCCGGCTGCACCGTCGCGGTGAAGCGCACTTCTTTGCGCGCGCGGTCCACGGCGGGGGTTGCCGCAAGGGTGAACAGCCACAGCGCCAGAAGGGTGCGCATCGGGGAGAACGATAGCACCGGGTGAGGGCGCAATGGGGGGATGGGACGAATGGGCCCGATGGGAAATGGGACCATTCGTCCCATCTGTCCCATTCGTCCCTGCCTTAGCACGATCTTTGCGCCTCTTCCGTGCGGCATGTGGCGGACACGTCTGCAGCAGCGGCTTTTACTCCCCCTGGTTACGGTCGGCGCAGCAGCGTTGTTGAAGTACCTGCTGCAGCCGCTCATCGAGCACGAAAGCCCCTTCGTCCTCTTCTACGCGGCGGTCGTGCTGAGCGCGTGGTTCGGCGGCCTGACGGCGGGGATCCTCGCCAGCCTGCTCTCCGCCGCCGTCACCGGGACGTTGTTCATGCAGCCCAGCGGCCTGGCGCTGCTCCAGGATCGCGGGCAACTGCTGCGACTCGTCATCTTCGCCGTCGAGACGTCGTGCATCAGCGTGCTTGCCGGACGGCTGCACTCGGCGCGGGCGCGGTCTCAGGCCGAGGCCAGCAGCCGCTCGGCGGCGGAGGAGCGGTTCCGCCTGCTCGTCGAGAGCGTGCAGGATTACGCCATCTTCATGCTCGACACGAACGGCACGATCCTCACCTGGAACCTCGGCGCCGCACGCCTCAAAGGCTACGGCGCGGACGAGATCATCGGGCAGCACTTTTCGAAGTTCTACCCCGATGAGGACAATCAGGCGCGGAAACCGCAGCGTGAGCTGGAGATCGCTTCCCGCACCGGACGCTATGAAGAAGAAGGATGGCGCATCCGGAAGGACGGGACGCGCTTCTGGGCCAACGTCGTCATCACTGCACTGTACGATTCGCACGGGCTGCGAGGCTTCGCGAAAGTCACGCGCGACATCACCGAGCGTCGCGAGGCTCTCGAACGCGAGCGTGCTGCACGTGAGGCGGCGGAGCAGTCGGCTCGCGAAAGTGTTGCCGCGCTGCGTCAGACCCAGCAGGCGAGTCGCGCGAAAGATGAATTCCTGACCACACTCTCACACGAGCTTCGCACCCCCATGACGTCCATCCTCGGATGGGCGTCGATGATGAACGACGGCTCGCTGGATGGTGAGACGCAGAAGCTCGCGACGACGTCGATCCTGCAGAGCGCGCAGGCGCAGGCGCGGCTGATCGACGACATCCTCGACGTCTCCCGCGCCATCGTCGGCCGCCTGCAGCTCGAGCTCGAGGACGTCGACCTCGCCTCGGTGGCCAACGACGTCGTGGCGAACATTCGCGCTGCCGCCGCGGCCAAGCAGATCCACCTCAGGCTCAACGTGCGCAGTGCGCCCGTGCTGCTGCGCGGCGACCGCCTGCGGTTGCAGCAGATCCTTTGGAACCTCGTCTCGAACGCCGTGAAGTTCACGCCCACCGGCGGCCAGGTGACGGTGACGGTGTACGCGACGGAGAACGACGGCGTCGTCTCCGTGCGCGACAACGGCGCCGGGATCCGGCCGGAGTTCCTGCCGTTCGTCTTCGGCCGCTTCACGCAGGCCGACAGCTCCAGCACGCGCAACGCCGGTGGCCTCGGGCTCGGCCTCGCCATCGCGCAGGAGCTCGCGCAACTGCACGGCGGCTACGTGCAGGCGGAGAGCGCCGGCGAAGGCCGCGGCGCCACGTTCACGCTGCGCATGCCGTTGCGGGCGGCCGAGGTGGAGGAGGCGCCGGCGACGGTGTCGCCGTTCGCCTATCCCGATCTCGCCGGAGCGACGGTGCTCGTCCTCGAGGACGACGCGAACGCGCGCGCGTTTCTCTCCGCGCTGGTGCGCTCGTGCGGAGGGTCGCCGCTGCGCGCGTCGTGCGTCGACGAAGCGCTGGCGATCGTCGACCAGCGCCACCCCGACCTCGTCCTGGCCGACATCGCCATGGCGGGCAAGGACGGCTTCGAGTTCATCCGCTCTCTCCGCGAGCGCGATCCGCACACGCCCGCCATCGCCGTGACCGCGATCTACACGAACGACGACGACCGCGACCGCCTGCTCGCCGCCGGCTTCAACGAGTACCGCCAGAAGCCGGTCGTGCCTCACGACCTCGCGTGGACAATGGCGCGTGTGAAGGGAGAGGCATAGTGGCGAAGGTGCTCGTCGTCGAGGACGACTCCGCCGTGCAGCGCCTCATCGCGACGATCCTCCGTCGCGAAAAGCTCGAGGTGTTCACCGCGAACGATGGCCTCGACGCCGTGCAGTGTCTGCAGACGACGCGCTTCGACCTCGTCGTGCTCGACCTGATGATGCCGCGCATGGACGGCTTCGCCCTGCTCGAGCATCTGCGCGAAGGAACCAGCGTCCGCCATGACGGTCCCGTCATCGTCATGACCGCGGCCGCCGATACGCTGGTGTCAAGACTGGACGGCACGCAGGTGCAGGCCGTGCTGCGCAAGCCGTTCGAAGTGGATCAGTTGGCGCTGCTGGTGCGGAGGACGCTGGAGGAAAAGGAACAGCCGTAGGGCATCGGCCGTAGGGAGAATGAAGAATTTCGAATTTCGAATGAAGAAGTATGGTGGCGCTTCGCGCGGCATTGTTTGAGGCGCGCCGCAATTCGCAATTCGCAATTCTAAATTCTTAATTCACCCACCGCCCTCACTGCACCCACCCCGCCACCTTCTTCCCCACCGCCCCCACCCAGCTCTTGGCAATGTCCTGGTAGTACAGCGACGCCGTCTTCTGCACCGCATCGGCCAGCGATGGATACGGCGAAATGCGCTGCGCGAGCTCGCCCACCTTCATCCCTTTGCGCCGTGCGAGGACGACTTCCTCGATGACGGTGGAGGCGTTGGCGCAGATGGCGTGGGCGCCGAGGATTTTGCCGTTGGTGTCGCAGACGAACTTGATGAAGCCGGCGGTGGTACGGTCGACGACGGCGCGGTCGACGTCCGCCATCTCCACCTTGTACGTGCGCACGTTCTCCGCGCCGACGGCCTCGCGCGCCTGCGCTTCCGTCATCCCGATGTGTCCCACCTCGGGGTCGGTGAAGAGCGCCCACGGGATATCGTCGTAGCTCACCGGGGACTTGCCGGGGAAGAGGATGTTGCGCACGAGCTTCACCGCCTCGTACGCGGCGACGTGCGTGAACTGCAGCCCGCCGTGGATGTCGCCGGCCGCCCAGATGCGCGGCACGCTCGTCTGCAGGTACTTGTCGACCACCACCCACGACTTCTCGACCTTCACGCCGGCGGTGTCGAGCCCGAGGTTTTCGGTGTTCCCACGGCGTCCGGAGGCGACGAAGACCTCGTCGACGGTCAGCTCCTGCGACTCGCCATTGCGGTTCTCGATGCGCGCGATCTTCTTTCCGTCCTGCTTGCGGATCGACTTCACCGCCCAGCCGGTGCGCAGCGCGATCCCTTCGGCGTCGAGCAGATGGCGCACGCGCGCGATCACGTCGGCGTCTTCCTTGTTGATGATCTCGTCCATCATCTCCACGACGGTGACGCGCGAGCCGAAGCGCGCGAACATCTGCGCGAACTCGATTCCGATGTAGCCGCCGCCGAGGATGAGGAGGGTGGGGGGGAACTCGTTCTGCTCGAGGAAGGAGACGTGATCCAGAAAGCCCGCTTCCTGCAGCCCTTCCACCGGCGGAATCGCCGTCCGCGCGCCGGTGGCGAGCACGATGTCTTTCGCCTTCAGAGTGCGTCCGGCAACTTCGACGGTATCGCGCGCCGTGAGCCGCGCCTTCCCCTCGATGACGTCGATCCCGAGCTTGCGGAACTTCTCGGGATCGTCGTGCACGCTGACGGTCTGCCGGGCGGCACGCATCGCGTCCATGATCGAGCGCGGCGAGAGCCGCGGCTCCACGCGCTCCAGCCCCCACGCATCTGCATTCCGCATCTGATGCGCCAGCTTCGCCGTCGCCACGAGCGCCTTCGTCGGCACACACCCGGTCCACAGACAGTCGCCCCCGAGCGCCTCCCGCTCGATGAGCGCCACCCGCCGCCCCAGCCGCACACACCCGGAGGCAGTCACCAGACCAGCAGTCCCGCCACCAATGACGACGACGTCATACGTTTCAGGCATGGGCGCAGTTTAGGTGAATGGGACCAATAGGACGAATAGGACCTATAGGACAGATAGGACAAACCTCCCGGCCATGGCCGCCGTCCCATTCGTCCTATCAGTCCTATCCGTCCTATTCGTCCCATCGTTCCCCTCTACGCACATACACCGTCACCTTCCTCTCCCTGGGGCCGTCCAGTTCCACGAAGTACACGCCCTGCCACGTGCCCATCACCAGCTTCCCGTTGCGGTACGGCCAGGTCAGGGAGCTGCCGATCAGCATCGACAGCAGGTGTGCGTCGGAGTTGCCTTCGCCGTGGTCGAAGCGCACCTGCGGGACCATGGCGCGGAGGGCTCGCACGAGGTCCGTGGGTACGTCGGGATCGGCGTTTTCGTTGACTGAGATCGCGCACGTCGTGTGGGGCACCACGATCGTGCAGATGCCGTCGCCGGAGGTCAGTTCGCTCAGTGCGGCGTTGAGCTCGCGCGTGATGATGCGGATTTGCTCGCGCTCGGTTGTACGCACTGAAATCGTCGTCTCTTTCATGCGACGAGCATATAATTGTGGGCCCGCCATGCCATTCTTCTGCATCCACTGCAGGTCGGAGATCGACCCCAAATACAAGGCTTGTCCCTTTTGTGGTGAGGCGATTACCGACTTCCTCCGGCGGCACCTCGAAAGCCCAATCGACGGCAAATACCAGATCCTCGGGCGCCTCGGCGTCGGAGGGATGGGTGAGGTCTACAAGGTCCTCCATCTCCACCTCAATGCGATCCGCGTCATCAAGCTCATGCGGCCGAACATCGCCGCCGATGCCGGCGCCGGCGACCGCTTCCTCCGTGAAGCGCGCCTGGCGACGAAAATCCATCACCCGAACGTGGCCGCGCTGTTCGACTACTCGGAGCTCGAGGATCACTCCTGGTACATGGTCTGGGAGTACATCGAGGGCATCAACCTCCATGAGCTGATCGCCGAGCGCGGTCCACTCTCGCCGCGCTACACCGCGCGCATTGCGGCCGAGGCGCTGCACGGGCTCGAGGCGATCCATCGGGCGGGCATCGTCCATCGCGACATCAGCCCCGAGAACCTGATGATCGCGCGCGACGAAGACGGCGAGGAGCGCGTCAAGATCATCGACCTGGGCATCGCCAAGGGGAGCGAGGAGACGGACAACCAGACGAAGACCGGCATGTTCGTCGGCAAGTGGAAGTACTGCTCCCCCGAGCACCTCGGGATGATCCCCGACGGCGAGCGCATCGACGGCCGCGCCGATCTCTACTCGTTCGGCATCGTCCTGTACGAGATGCTCACCGGCGTGCCGCCGTTCCAGGCCGACACGCCGCATCGCTACCTGATGCTGCACGCCTCGGAGCAGCCGAAGTCGCTGCGCGAGGTGAACCCGTCGACCACCGCTTCCGCCGAGCTCGAAGCGCTGATCTTTCGCGCGCTCGCGAAGGACCGCCGCAAGCGTTTCGCCAGCGCCCGCGAGTTCGCCCAGGCGCTCGAGAAGCTGCTTCCGACGCTGCCCGACACTCCCGGCGCACCAGCGCCGCTACCCGTCGTCGCGGAGCTGACCGAAGAGCCGACGCGCGTGGGCGGCCGCGTCAATGCCGACGCGCAGACCGTCATTTCGCAGGCGCAGAACGCGCCGACGCTGCGGACGAAGATGGACGGCACCGTACCGTCGCAGCCGAAGCCGCAGCCGGAAGCGCCGGCGTTAGCGAAACCGCTGGTCAGGCCGCAGGCGCAGGCGCCGGCCGCGCAGCCGAAGAAGTCGCCACTCGGCTGGGTCGTCGCCGCGCTCCTGCTCGTCATCGTCGGCCTCGGCGGCTGGATGATGCTCGACCGCCGCGACGCGGTGGCGGATGTGCCGCATACCAGCAGCTCCACGGCTTCCATCCCGCCGTCGACGACCTCCGCATCGATGATCCCGACGGCGCAGGGGCGCCTCGCCATCAACGCCTTCCCGTGGGCGAACGTCACCGCTGTCCGCAATCTCGACAACGGCGAAACGGTCGACGTGAAGGGGCCGCTGGTCACGCCGGCTTCGCTCGAGCTCGCGCCCGGCCGTTACGAAGTCACGCTCACGAATCCCGATTTCCCGGCGCCGCTCACGCGCACCGTGGATGTCCGTGCCGGTGAGGATGCGACGCTCAACGCCGCCTTCACCGATCCGAACCGCGCCACTCTTCCCGACCTCGGAGGTCTCGTCCCATGAAACATCTCGCCCTCGCGCTGATGCTGTTCGCCGCCGTTCCCGCCATCGCCGCGGAGCAATGGTGGGATGCGTACAACCGCGGTACGACGGCGATCAACGCGCGCGACTACAAGACCGGCGCGGCCGCGCTCGAGCGTGCCATCGCACTGATGCCGAACGAGGCCACGAACGTGCGGCAGGGGAAGACGAACGTCTTCATGCAGATCTACGTCCCCCACTTCTACCTCGGCATCGCGAAGTTCAACCTCGGTGACGTCGACGGCGCCCTGCGCGAGTGGCGCATCTCCGAAGAGCACGGCGTCGTGCAGAAGTCGCAGTATTACCCGCAGCTCAAGAACTGGGTCGCACGCGCGAACACGGAGAAAGAGCGCATCGCCGAGAGCGCCGCATCAGAATCGAAGAAAGCCGCCGACGCCGCCATCAACCGCGCGTTGGTGGGACAGGGCGAAGCACTCGCCGCCGGCGGCGACCGCACCGACACGTACCGCGAAGCCGCACGCAAGCTCCAGGAAGCTTCCGCTCAGCGCAAAAACGCCGGCACCGACGTCAAGGCGTTCCAGCGCGTCGTGGAGACCGCCTCGCAGGCGCGCGAGCTGTTCGCCACCGCCGCGGACGAAGGGAAGAAGCTGCGCGCCGCGCGTCCCGTGCCGCAGCCACAACAGCCGCAACCGCAGCCGGCGCAGCGAAACATCGAGGTCGTCGTGCCGGTGGAAGAGACGCCGAAGCCAGCCGTCGTCACCACCGCCACGCAGGCACCGCCGCCGCCTGTCGCACAGCCGCAACAGCAGCAGCCGGCGCCGGTCGTCGAGAGCTCCGCGCTCGTGAACACGCGCGTGGCGCTGCAGAACTACCGCCGCGAGCTCATGGCCGCGCGCGGCAACCGCGACGCCGACCTGCGCGAGTTCGTCACGCGCGCCGCCCGCGAAGCCGACAACCTCGCCCGGCAGCTCATGAAGCAGCCGAGCGATGCCGCGGCGAACCTCATCGCCCAGCGCATCGCCATCGCCAATGGCGACCTGCGCACCCGCGTCGCGCAGGCATCGATGGTGGCGAAGCCGTCGCAGGCGCAGCTCGCCGCGACCGCCGGCGCGCAGTTGCAGTCGGCCTATCGCAAGTACGCCTCGGGCGACCTCATGTCGGCCGAGGCGATGCTCACGAAGCTGCTCGAGCGCGGCCAGCTCGGCGAGGCGTACCTGCTCCGCGGCTGCGCGCGCTTCACCCAGGCCATGCTCTCGCGCCAGCGCGAGGTCTACCTCGACAGCGCGCGGTCCGACTTCCAGGCGGCGCTGCAGCTCAACGCTTCACTGAAGCTGGACCGCAAGGCGTTTTCGCCAACGCTGGTGCAGTTCTTCGAAAGCGTGAAATCGGGGCGGTAGCGGTTTTCGGTTGTTGGTTTTCGGTTTTTGGTGCGGTGCGGTGCCGCAATGCGCAGCACCGAAAACCGACAACCGAAAACCAACAACGGCCCCACCTACCGCGTCAGCTCGACGCCGTTGGCCACGAACGAAACCTCGCGCGCGGTGCCATCCGGATTGCGGACCAGCTTGGCGCCTTCGCTTTCGAGGTGATCGGCGTCCGCTTTCGAGAGCGTCTTGACCACGGTCACGCCCTCGACGCGGGCTTTCGCACCCTTGGAGTCGAGCGGCACGAAGAAGCCGTAGTCCTTGAACGTGATGCGCACGCCCTGCTTGCCGGCTTCGGGAGCGAGCTCCATCCAGCAGCCTTTGCGGGTGCACGCGTTGAGGACGACGCCGTCGACGACCACGGCCGTCTTCGCGTACTCCTCCGGCTTTTCCAGCACCTGCGTCAGCGGGACGCTCTTGGCGTCACCGGCGATCGGGGTGCCGCGTTTGACGACTTCTCCCGCGACGGCCGCGGCTGCCACGAGCATCAGGACCGACGAAAAGGTTGCGATTCGCTTCATTTTTGATTTCCTCCCGGACGGTCAAGTCTACCGCTCCGTATTGCTTTCTGCATGGCACGAACTCTTGCTTTGGCCGTTCTCTTCCTCATTGTTTCCGTTTCGGCCCAGGCAGCGGGGCCATTCATCGTCACGAATACGAATGACTCCGGCCCCGGCTCCCTGCGTGAGGCGCTGGCGAACGTCGACGCGATCCAGAAGTGCTCGTGCCGCGTCGAATTTCGCATCGATGAGCCGGTGCCGGAGTCGGGCTACTTCACGATCAAGCTCGACCGGCTGCTGCCGATCGTCCACCTCACCGAAAACTTCACGCTCGACGGGACGACGCAGACCGCGCACACGGGCGACACCAACCCGACCGGTCCGGAGATCTTCATTGATGGGGAAAACGTCACGCAGCTCGGCCCGGGCCTGCGCATCGTCGACTGCGCGTTCTGCGACATCTCCAGCATCGGGGTCCGCAAGTTCCAGGGGAACGGGATCCACTTCGACCGTGGCCACGGCATCAACCTCGTGGGCCTCGACCTGCGCGACAACGGGTGGAACGGCCTGCTCTATCTCCGCGCGTTCAACATGACGCTGCGGAACAGCCGCTTCCGCAACAACGGGCAGAACGGCATCTTCACGCGCGCCGGGACCGTCAACGCCGAGAACCTCATCGTCGAAGGCAACGGTGCGAACGGCATCGACATGGGCGGCTGGCTGACCAGCTTCAACGCGGAGATCACCGGCAACGCGCATCACGGCGTGCGCATCGCAGAGGGATCGCAGTACTTCTCCAGTCTCGACCGGATCTGGGCGAACGGCCTCATGCCGATCGAGCGAGGAGCGCCGGGTCCGTCGTCGGAGCGCTTCGACATCGGGACTCCGGCAGTCTCCGTCGCGCAGGGGACGCAGGGAACCAGGAGCGCCAGGGTCAACATTCGCGGCCTGGTGTCGGCCGGCCCGAATGCCGAGGTGGACGTGACGATCTTTGCGTCGCCGGTGGCGCATCCGCTCGGCTTCGGTGAAGCGCGAAACGTGCTCACCGCCGTGAAGGTGCGGACCGATTCCAGCGGTATGGCCACGTTCAACACCGACGTGGCGAACGTGGTCGGTCCCCTGCCGCCGCTCGGCTTCATCACCGCGACCGCACGCACCATTCAATACGGCTCGTCCGAGTTCAGCCTGCCCGTGCCGCTCGAGACGAACGCGATCGTCGTCTCCTCGACGGCCGATTCCGGCCCCGGCTCGTTGCGCGCCGCCATCGAGGCGGCAAACGCGCGCACCTGCACGGCCGATGACGCGTGCTGGATCGCCTCGACGCTGCCTGATGGCGCGGTCATCGAGCCGCTCTCGCCGCTGCCCGCGCTGGTGAAGAACGAGCTCCGCATCGACGCCAACCCCGCGGTCGAGATCCTCGGCCGCAGCGCCGGCAATACCGACGGGCTGCGCATCGACACGGCCAGCGCGGTTCTCAACGGGCTCGTCATGCGCGGCTTCGGCCGCAGCGGTCTCGTCGTGAACGCTCCGAGCAGCGGCGCCATCAGCATCAACATCGACCGCAGCCGCTTCCTGGAGAATCAGGATGGCCTCACGCTCCGCGGGGGCCGCCTCCGCGAAACGCTCCTCGGCGATTTCACTCTCGGCACGACCGTGGAGCGCGTCGAAGCGAGCAACAACCGCGGAAACGGCATCGTCATCGAAGGCAACACGACCGTCATCGCCGCGTCACGCGTCGAAGAGAATGACGGCAACGGCATCTTCGTGCGGAGCGGCAGGATGCACACCTTCCGCGACGTCGTGGCGCGCAGGAACGCGGGAGCGGGGATTGCGACGCTGCCGGGCGCGTACGGCATTCACGCCGGCTTCGTCTCGACGGCGGACAACGGCGGTCTCGGGATCGATCGCGACGCCGACGGCGTGACGGCGAACGACGAGACCGAAGCCGACAAGATCCTCGACAAGCCGCGGATCATCTCCTCGCGCTACGACGCGGCACGCCAGGCGACGATCGTGACGTTCACGCTCTGGAACGGTGTCGGTCCCGACATCGTCGAGCCGCTCGAGATCTTCAGCCACCGCATGTCCAACACCTACTTCTACGTCAACGACAGCGCGGACCCGAGCGGCTTCGGCGAAGGCGCTCAGCGCATCAACCCCGGCACCAGCAGCGTCACCGGCGAAACGGTGCTGGCCGGCGATCTGCGCGGCAAGTGGATCACCGCCGTGCGCACCGTCGCCGACTGCCACTTCGAGCTGGGTTGCGTGGAGCGCGATACGTCCGAGCACAGCAACGCTGTGCGCGTGGAGTAACCGATAGGTGTTTACGGCAGTCACGCGACCATGTCGACGTCGACAGACCCCTACGTCGGCGTCGATAGACCCCTACGTCGACGTCGACAGCCCCCCACGTCGACGTCGACAGACCCCCACGTCGACGTCGACAGACCCCCATGTCGACGTCGATAGACCCCCATGTCGACGTCGATAGACCCCCATGTCGACGTCGATAGACCCCCACGTCGACGTCGACAGCCCCCTACGTCGACGTCGATAGGGCCCCCTGTCGACGTCGATAGACCGCCACGTCGACGTCGACGTTGACCGAGCTGACGATTGAATGAACCCCGGCCGCTTACGATTCAATCGGCTCAGCCTTTCGATTCGATCGGCTCCTGCGGTCCTCGGTTCTGGTCCGTAGCCCTGCAGGTCTCATTCGTGCCGGCAAACAAAAAGGGCCGGCTTTCGCCGGCCCTTCGTTTTTCAACCAACAGAAGAATTCAGTGCGCGGCGCTCTCCGCGCCTTCGACCGAGCCGATGCGCATCGCGTAGAACGACCGGTAGACGAACACCAGGGAGATCACGAAGAACACGATCGCCAGGATGCGCGTGAGGCCGCCCTGGCCGGCGCGTGTCATCTCGACCGCCAGCTCGACGGCGAGAAGGCCGAAGAGCGTGGTGAACTTGATCACCGGGTTCATGGCGACCGACGACGTGTCCTTGAACGGATCGCCGACCGTGTCGCCGACGACGACGGCCGCGTGCAGCGGCGTGCCCTTCATCTTCAGCTCGACTTCGACGATCTTCTTCGCGTTGTCCCAGGCGCCGCCGGCGTTGGCCATGAAGATGGCCTGGTAGAGACCGAACAGCGCGATCGAGATCAGGTAGCCGATGAAGAAGAACGGCTCGAAGCAGGCGAAAGCCAGCGTCGAGAAGAAGACGACCATGAAGATGTTGAACATCCCCTTCTGCGCGTACTGCGTGCAGATCTCGACGACCTTCTTCGAGTCTTCGACCGAGGCCTTCGTGGCGCCGGCATCGAGCTTGATGTTGCGTTTGATGAACTCGACCGCGCGGTAGGCGCCCGTCGAAACGGCCTGCGTCGCCGCGCCGGTGAACCAGTAGATCACCGCGCCGCCGACGACGAGTCCGAGGAGGAACTGCGGGTGGAGGAGGGAGAGCTTGTCGATGTCGGTCGTGAGGCCGTTCGTCAGCATGACGATGATCGCGAAGATCATCGTCGTCGCGCCGACGACGGCGGTGCCGATGAGGACCGGCTTCGCCGTCGCCTTGAACGTGTTGCCGGCGCCGTCGTTCTCCTCGAGGAACATCTTCCCCTTCTCCCACTCGGGGCGGAAGCCGAAGTCGCGCTGCACTTCCTGGTCGATGCCGGGGAGCGTCTCGATCGTCGAGAGCTCGTAGACCGACTGCGCGTTGTCCGTGACCGGACCGTACGAGTCGACGGCGATCGTGACCGGGCCCATGCCGAGAAAGCCGAAGGCGACGAGGCCGAAGGCGAAGATGGCGGGGGCGATCATGAGCGCGCCTGCGCCCGTGGCGAACGTGCCCGCGACCCACGCCGCGATGCCCATCAGGCCGGCGATGGCCAGGCCCATCCAGTACGCCGAGAAGTTGCCGGCGATGAAGCCCGACAGGATGTTGAGCGAGGCACCGCCTTCACGCGAAGCCGTGACGACTTCCTGCACGTGACGCGATTCCGTCGAGGTGAAGACTTTGACCAGCTCCGGGATGATCGCGCCGGCCAGCGTGCCGCACGTGATGATCGTCGAGAGCTTCCACCACATCGTCGGGTCGCCCCCGAGCTGCGGGATGAGGAGGTACGAGACCGCGTAGGTCACGCCGACCGAGAGGATCGACGTCAGCCAGACCAGCGACGTCAGCGGCGCCTCGAAGTTCATCTTGTCCGCATTGCCGTAGCGCGCTTTCGCGAACGCTTCGTTGATGAAGTACGACACGGCTGAAGTGGCGATCATCAGCACGCGCATGACGAAGATCCAGACGAGGAGCTGGACCTGGACCGTCGGATCCGTGACCGCGAGGAGGATGAACGTGATGAGGGCGACACCCGTGACGCCGTACGTCTCGAAGCCGTCGGCGGTGGGGCCGACCGAGTCGCCGGCGTTGTCGCCGACGCAGTCCGCGATGACGCCCGGGTTGCGCGCGTCGTCTTCCTTGATGTTGAAGACGATCTTCATGAGATCGGAGCCGATGTCGGCGATCTTGGTGAAGATGCCGCCGGCGATACGGAGGGCCGCGGCGCCGAGCGACTCACCGATGGCGAAGCCGATGAACACCGGGCCGGCGTACTCGCCCGGCACGAAGAGGAGGATGAGCAGCATGATCACGAGCTCGGTCGAGATCAGCAGCATGCCGATCGACATACCGGCCTTGAGAGGAATCGAGTAGGTCGGGAACGGCTTGCCGCGCAGCGACGCAAACGCGGTGCGCGAGTTCGCGAACGTGTTGATGCGGATGCCGAACCAGGCGACGCCGTAGCTGCCCGCGATGCCGACGAGGCTCGCCACGAGGATGATCGCGACGCGCAGCGGCTCGAAATCGCGCAGCACGCCGAAGTACACGATCATGATCGCGCCGATGAAGAGCTCCAGCAGCAGGATGAACTTCCCCTGCGTCTTCAGGTAGGTCTTGCAGGTCTCGTAGATCAGCTCCGAGATCTCGCGCATCGAGCTGTGCACGGGCAGCGCCTTGAGCTGCACGTACATCATCAGGCCGAAGCCGAGGCCGAGGATGCAGACGACCAGACCCGCCATCAGCAGACGGTCGCCGGACATGCCGAGGAACTGTTCCGAACCGAGATCCGGCAGGATGAGATCGGCTTCGCTCTTGTGCTCGGTCGGATGACCGGCGAGCTTGGCCGAGTCGGCGGCGACCGCGGGGTCAGCCGACGGATGTGCCTCCTGCGCGACGGCGATCGCGCCGAACGCGAGAGTGCCGATCAGCGCGACAAGCAGGACGCGCATGTACCAGGACTTCATGATTCCTCCGTGTTGTGGATGAGATGCGATGACCCCGAGGAAGACGCGTGCAGACGCGCCTCTCCCGTGCTGCCTGGGTCTGGGGCGCGCGGATTGTAGCAGGAGGTTTCACCGGATGGGCAAATGACAGAAATGGGACCATCGATCCGTCCTGCACCCATGCAACCGTTGGGCGGGCGGCTATCCGGGCGGGTGGGGTCCCATAGGTCCTATTCGTCCTATAGGTCCCATTTGGCGCCACGCAGCCGAAAGGTCTCCGCAACACCGGTGTTGCTGTTACGCCCGTGGTAGCAAATAGGACAAATAGGACCTATAGGACGAATAGGACCCCACCCGCCCGGATAGCCACCCGCCCTACGGTTGCATGGGTGCGGTTGTCCTGCGCGCCGGCATCACGGCACCTTCAACCGCAAAACCACGGTCTCTTTCATCGCTTCGGGCTTGGTCCTCAGTTGCGCGTTGGCAATGAAGTAGTAGTCCTCACCGGCCATGGTCCCGGTGGTCGGGATCTCGAAGTGGGGGTTGCGCGATTCCAGGACCTCCAGGCGGTTATCCGCGGGGTGAATGCGCACGATGCGGGGACGGCCGACGGTGTTCTGCACTCCGATCAGCGTGCCGTCGTGATATGTCAGTCCGTCGATGCCGGCAAAGTGCTCGCGCGGCGGGGGAGTGAGGGTCGTGCGCGCCTTCGTCCGCAGGTCGAATTTCGTCAGGCCGCGGAAGTCGGCGACGTAGAGATCGTGACCGTCGCGCGCGATCCCGTTCGTGTAGCCGAACCCCTCCGCCCACGTCTGCAGGCTGCCGTCGACGATCGTCCCGCGCAGGCTGTCGGTGACGAGGACGCTGCCGTCCTCGAGGATCGCGATGTCGTTGAGCAGTGACGGCTCGGTGGCGCTGCCGCGCTCCTGCGTGCGGATCGAGCCGTCGCGCAGGTCGATGCGGTAGAGCGCCGCCTGCCCCTCGTCGCCGCCTTTGTCCGCTCCCATGGCGCCGACCCACAGCACGCGGCGCTCCGCGTCGACCTTCATCCCGAGCGGCCGGAGCCTGGTCGTGACGAAGTCGGTGACGCGCCCGTTGCGCTCCACGCGCAGCACCTTCCGCTGCTGCATGCTGCCGACGTAGAACACGTCGTCCACCGGGTCATACGTGATCCCCTCGGCCATCAACTGCCGCTCCGGGAGCGTGAAGGCGACCGTGCTGTTGCTGACGACCGGAACGCGCGCGTCGAGCCGCTTCGCCACCGCGCTCGTCGAGAAGTCGACGCCCTGCGTCCACCCGAGCTCCTCGAGCCGCAGCAGCCAGCGGTCGGCGGCGGCATGGTTCTTTTGCTCCGCGTACAGCGAGGCGAGGTAGTAGATGAGCGGTGTGCGCTCCGGCTGCTGCACGAGCGCCGCTTCGATCTGTGTGATGACTTCGTTACGCACCGGTTGCGACGTGGAACAAGCCAAAAAGCACGTGAGCGCCGTCACGAACAGCACTTTTCTCATGGGCGACAAGGTAGCTGCGGCCGTATAGCCCTCTCGTCAAAGGACAGTGAACGTTATGTTTCTTGCTGCAGTTGCCCTCTCCTGGATCGTCACCGGCATCGAGCCGATTCGCACGATGGATTACCCGGTGGGCTTCGATTCTCCCCGCCTCAGTTACGCCCGCGACTCCCGCTACGAATACCTCGGCACGCCCGACGGCCTATGGCGCAGCGAGCGCCTCGCCGACCCGAGCGCGCCGCTGACGCGCGTCAACTTCCCCAGCCAGAGCGTGCACGACCTCCTCGTGCGCGACGAGCGGTTGTACGCCGGCCTGGGGTTCGGTACGGAGCCGCACTCCTTCACCCTCACGTTCATCCGCTCGGACGACGGCGGCGACGGGACCGTGCCGCTCGACGACAAGCTGCGCGACTGCGCCGGCACATCGGAGTGCCGCAAGATGACGGTGACGGACGTCGAGCCGAACGTCGGTGACCGCCTCTTCGTCGTCGCGGCGGGCAATCTTCTGGTCACCGCCGACGAAGGGGAGACGTGGCACCAGCTTTACGGCCTGCCGGATGACCAGGGCCGTCCGACGGCGCAGCTCTGCCCGCTGAAGTTCGAGCTGATCGGCAACACCGTCTACCTCGGCAGCGAATGTCCGCTCGACATCGCCTGGCTCCATCGCGGCACGCTGAACGACGACATGACGGAGTGGCTGGACGAGCCGCAACCGCTCCTCACTCCCGATCTCGAGAACCGCAACATCCAGTTCATCCGCCACACCGGCGGCGGCGTGGTGTGGGTGGGGACGGAGGGTGGCCTGCTGCGCAACACCCCGTTCAGCGACCGCTTCGACTGGGTGCTCCACTACGACCTCGAGCACCCGGAGCGTTATCCCTACATCTGGGACATGGTCATCTCCAAGCGCCACCAGGGACTGGTCGTGGTCAGTGGCTTCGACAAGAAGAACGCGAAGCCGTTCGTGGCCTGGTCGACCGACGGCGGCACGACGTGGGTCGACACGATGGAGCTCCGCGGCGACGCCGTGCCGCTGCTGACCGAAGACCGCGACGGCCGCCTGCTGATCGTCACCCGCGCGGGGGACCGCTTTGCGCTGGGTGAGCTGAAGGTGGCGCCGGCACGCGGGAAACGCCGCGCGGTGAAGTAGCGCCAGCACCCTCGGAATGGATGCGCCGGCCTTGCGGCCGGCGCTCCGTTCAACTGGTTAGCTGCCCTGCGGCGCGCGGATGTGAATCTCCACGCGACGGTTCGTCTGACGTCCTTCGGCGGTGTCGTTCGTGCCTTTCGGGCGCGATTCGCCGTAGCCGTAGACGGTGATCGCGGACGGTGCGACGCCGCCGTCGATCAGGTAGTCCGCCACCGCGGACGCACGGTTCTCCGAGAGGCGCTGGTTGTGCGCATCGGAGCCGGTCGAGTCGGTGTGACCCTCGACGATGATCACGTTGTCCGGGTACTGCCGGAAGTTCGTGGCCAGCTCGTTGAGAGTCGAACGCGATGCGGAGCGCAGCGCGGCCGAATCGGTGTCGAACAGGATGTCGTTCGTCAGCCGGACCGCGATCTCCCCTTCGGAGGGACGCGTCACTTCGACGCCCTGGATCTGACGGAGCTCCTGCTCCTGCTTGTCCATGCGGCGTCCGGCCGCTGCACCGATCGCTGCACCTGCAGCGGCGCCGATCGCCGCACCCGTGCGGTTGTTGCCCGACTGATTGCCGACCACGCCGCCGACGACGGCGCCAGCCACCGCGCCGATCACGGCGCCACGCTTGGTCTTGCGGTTCGGATCGTCCGTACCGGACGACGCGCAGGCCATGGCGAAAACGAGAATGAGAAGAAGAACACTACCTTTACGAATCATGAATACCTCCTGAGTCCGGAGGTCACCATTTCAACTTATGTACCGAGATGCACGTGCAAGCGGACTCCGCAGCCGTCATCGGTGCGTCTCGCGTCGAGCTGAGCCGGTGGAACGCCCGCTTCGATCAGCGCGTCGCGCGTGTCGAACGGCAGGTCGCCATCCCCTTCGATCCGCACCCGGCTCGGGTAGCGGGCCACGATCTCCGCGACGACCGGGATCTGCGCCGCATCGATGATCGTGACGTCGATGCTGAAGAGATCGGGGCGAACCACTTCGACGCCGGACAGCGCCTGCAGCTCGGCCATCTCGGTGTCGATGGAGCGTTTCGCGCCGCGCGTGGCGCCGAGCATGGCGCCGATCGCTTCGCCGGCTTCGCGCGCCACGAAGACGCCATCGATCGCGTTGTCGACGGAGTCGTCGTCCGACGCCACGCTGAGGACGGCCGCGATGACGCCGATGGCGGTGCCGATGCGGCGGCCGCGTCCGGCGGTCTCCTCGACTTCGGCGGCAATCGTCGGGTCGGCCAGGGGGTCGCCGAGCGCTTCGATGTCGGCCGGCTCGGCGAGGGAAGTGGGCGCGCTGCTGGGGGCGGTGGTGGCGCAGGCGCCGAGGACGAACAACAGAACCAGGGGCAGTACTTTGCGTTTCATCGGAAACCTCTGCCTTGTCTCTACGGATTTGAAGGCGGCCCGGCATCCGGCCGAACCGCCCTCAGATTCATTCACTACCGTTTCGTCTCTTCTACGAACGAACTGTTACGAGTTGGCGCGGACGTGGATCTCGACGCGGCGGTTCTGCTGGCGGCCGCTGGCCGAGTTGTTCGAGGAGCGGGGCTCCGATTCGCCACGGCCGTAGGCATCGATGCGCGAGCCGCGGACGCCGAGGTCTTCGAGGTAGTTGGCGACGCTGGAGGCGCGGCGCTCCGACAGGCGCTGGTTGTACGAATCCGAGCCGGTCGAGTCCGTGTGGCCTTCCACGACGATGGTCGTGTCACCGTACTTGTCGAACACGTTCGCCATCTCCTGGATCGCGTTCCGCGACGCCGAGCGGAGCGCGGCCGAGTTGTAGTCGAAGAGGATCTCGTTGCGGACCGACACGCGCAGCTCGTCTTCGTCCGTGCGGGTCACGTCGACGCCTTCGATCTGACGGAGCTCGCGCTCCTGCTTGTCCATCATGGCGCCGACGATCGCGCCGGCTGCCGCGCCCGTCACGCCGCCGATGACGGCGCCGCGCTTCGCGTTTCCTTTGCCACGGTTGTTGTGGATGATCGCGCCAGCGATCGCTCCAGCCACGCCGCCGATTGCCGCACCCTTGGCCGTCTTGTCGCGGCGGGTGGCATTGTCGGCCGCGAAAGCGCCGGTCGACGTCAGGGCAACGATGAGCATCAGTGCTGTGAGTTTCTTCATGGTGATCTCCTTGTTCTGGCCTCTCTATTCGCAACCCGGCTGCCACGTGAGGAGAAGTAAGGCATTAAATGGCGGCTGATGGCGGTGTACCATGCCCCGATGACCGGCGAGCGCGGCCTGCGCCACGAGTTACGTAACCTGCTGCAATACGGCGACTTATCCTTCCGTGATTTCGTCGAGCTGGCGCTCTATCACCCCGAGTTCGGCTACTACACGAGGGGCGCTTCACCCGTAGGAAAGGGGGGTGATTTCGTCACTTCTCCCTCGCTGAGCCCGGTGTTTTCGTATGCTCTTGGCAGGCTCGTCGACGAATTTGTGAGCCGTGCCGGAGGCGCACTGTCGTCAATCGTGGACATCGGCTGCGGCGATGGCACGCTCATCCGTGCGCTGCGGTCGGAAAGAGCACGTTTCTATGGTGTGGACAGGGTCGGCGGCGACTTCCGCACCCTCGACGAAGTCCCTCGGGACGGCGCTCACCTCATCTTCAGTAACGAGCTCTTCGACGCGCTACCGTTCGCCCGCCTCGTCCAGCGAGGGGAGCACGTCCACGAATTGTTCGTCAACGAGGTCAACGGTGAATTGGAGTGGCACGAGCACGAAGCCTCGCCGCTCTACGAGGATTACTTCGCCTCCCACGGCATCGAGCTGAGCGACGGCCAGTTCGCCGACGTGTCGCTGGAGTGGGAGGCGATGTACGCCGACGTCGCGCGGTTCGTGACGCAGGGGCTGATCGTCACCTTCGACTACGGCTTCCGTGCGCCTCAGCTCTTCCACCCCCGCATCCGTCGCTTCGGCACTGCCGCCGCGTACCGCCACCAGCGCGTCACGCGCGATCTGCTTTCCAACCCGGGGGAGCAGGACCTGACCGCGCACATCAACTTCAGCGACCTCGAACGGGCAGGGGAGCGCGAAGGGATGACCACCCTCTTCTTCGACAGCCAGGCCAAGTTCCTGTTGTCGTTAGGCATCACCGACCACGAGCTCTTCCGCCCGATCCAGGACGTGGAGATGACCGTCGACCTGATCGATCCCCGCGACGAAGCACGGCGCCTGATCCTGCCCGACGGCATCGGGGAAGACATCCGCGTGCTGGTGCAGGGGAAAGGTGTGCCGCTGGAGGGGTGGTCGTTTCAGAAGAAGTTGTGGTGAAAGAACGATAGGACGAATAGGACCGATAGGACCGACGGTGCTGCCTTCCTATTGGTCCCATCTGTCCCATCGTTCCCTGTAACGCTCCGCCGTGCGCCTGCACTACCAGGCATGCGCCTCTTCACATTGATTCTTGCGGCAATCCTGGCCGGCGCCTGCACGTCAAAAGAAAAGCTGGTTACCAGCGCGCCCACCGACAGCACCGACACCACCGCCTCCACCGTCACCATCGACGCATCGCCGCCGGAGCCGGCACCGATCGCCGTCACGTTCACCTCGCCGAGTGCCGACGGGAAGACGCCGAAGGCTGCGCGCTCGTTCGTCACGAGTGACGTCCTCCGCTTCGCCGCGGAGAGCGCGGAGGTCGAGTGGAGCGTCGACACCGCCGCCTCGGACGGGAAGCTGGAGCCGGCGTCCTTCGCCGGCGCGCAGTACGAGGCCAAAGCGCGTCCCAAACCGGCTCCGTCGAGCCGCGCCAAGCCGCTGCGCTACACGCTCGCGCTGCAGGAAGGCGATCGCCGCTCCACGTTCGTCATCGAGCAGGACGAGATCGACACCATCCGTCAGCAGTACGTCGACATGAGCAAGAAGAGCGTGCCGAAGCGGAAGGAGTTCGTCGGTCAGGGGAAGAGCCCGCGCGGCTACTTCTCCTTTGCCGAGATCCGCAGCCGCGACAACGCGCCGTACGCCGTCTTCACGGTCCTGCCGCGCATGGACGAATGGCGCGAGAACTACGGCGGGCCGCTGCGCGTCAATCGCGGCTTCACCACGCCGCGCCACAACGCGAGGATCAAAGGCGCGGCGAAGAACAGCCAGCATCTCTACGGCCGCGCCGTCGACATCGACTCCGATTCGTCCGACTGGGTCGACAAGCGCGACGCCGCGCGGGACGCCGGCGCCTGCACCGAACCGCTGTCCATCTGTGGCTACGGCCACGTGCATGGTGACTGGAGGAAAGAATGTCCGCCCGGATGGTAACGCTCGCAGGGATCGCCACGCTGTCACTCGCCGTCGTCGTCCTGGCGCAGGAGCGCCCGCCGCTGACGCACGTGCCGCAGAAGCAGCAACAGAAGCCGCCGGCGCGGCAGCAGCCGCGCGACACGACGAAGCAGGATGACGCGGCGGAGCGCCGCCGGCAGATGCTCGTCGAGCTCGCACGGATCGCGGCGCAGGAAGCGCAGCGCCGGCGCGAGGCACAACGGCAGCCGCCACCACAGCGCGTGCCGTCGCAACCCATCCCAGGGCAGACGACGCCGGGCCAGCCGCTCCCGACGCGTCCCGGAACCACGCCCGGCACGCGGCCGGAGATGGTCCGCCCCACGTTCCCCCCTCCGGCGAGTGCCGCCGACGATGAGCGCTGGTTCACCGCCTGGGAGGAGCGCGAAGGGCTGTTCGAAGCGATCGATCCCGCCGCCGTCTCCGACGAGGAGAAGAAGTGGGCCATCGCCACGCTCCGCGAAGAAGCCGCGTTCCTCCAGCGCCACTTCCTCCGCACGAAAGAAGGTCTCGGCGAAGCCTACGGCGCGTACTACATCGACCTCGCGTTGTTCGTCACGAAGCTGAAGGACCCGCGCTCCATCGAGTCGCTCGCCGTGGCGATGGACGTCGCCCCGGTCATCTCCACCACGCTCGCGGAGATGGGCGATCCCGCGGTCGATCCCGTCCTCGCCGCGATCACCAACCCCTTCCTCCGCGAAAGCTCCGCCTACACCCTCGGCAAGTTCCTGCAGGGCTCCCGCGAAGGCCGCAGCCGCCTGTCACCGGCCAACGTGACCCGCATCCGCCAGACCCTCGTGCGGGCCGCGCTGAGCGACGTGCCGTCGTTGAGAAAGAACGCCCTCCGCGCACTGAAGAATGTGGAGCTGACCTCCACGGAGCAGACGATCCTGCGCCGCGCCGGCGTGCAGCCATAGGACGAATGGGACGAATGGGATGATGCCGGCGTAGGACCAGGGCAGCGGCCCGCACCCCTCTCATCCGTCCTATCCGTCCTATTCGTCCCGTCTGTCCCATTCGTCCCATCGTTCCCCCCTCCACAACGCCTCCCGGTTACCAATATCTGTTGACTCCTTTTCCGCCCCGCTTACAATTGGCGCCGTCCTTCACGAACAACCGAACACGCGAGAGCGGAAAGATGGCCAATTACTCAGTTCTACTGGTAGCGGCGCTCATCGTCCTATCCGTCCCGGTATTGACGCTCTTCATCCTCGCGCCTCTCGTTCGCGCCTCCCGCGCGAACAAGGTGAAGCTCGAGCCTTATGAATGCGGCGTCCCGGCGACGTCGCACGCGTTCGACCATCGATTCTCGGTCCGCTACTTCCTGATCGCGGTCCTGTTCATCGTGTTCGATGTCGAGACGGTCTTTCTCTTCCCGTGGGCAATCCGGTTCAAACAGCTCGGCTGGTTCGGGGCTGTCGAGATGGCAATCTTCCTTGCGATTCTCCTGATCGGTTACTTCTACGCGTGGAAGAGGAAGGTTCTTTCATGGGTCTGATCGAAGGCCAGTTCAATTCGAACCTGCTTACGACCTCGGTCGACAAAATCTTCAATTGGGCCCGTAAATCATCGCTTTGGCCGATGCAGTTCGGCCTTGCGTGCTGCGCCATCGAGATGATGGCCGTCCTCGATCCCCGCCACGACATGGCGCGCTTCGGCGCCGAGGTCTTTCGCGCGACGCCGCGGCAGGCGGACCTGATGATCGTGTCCGGGACGGTGACGGAGAAGATGGCCCCCATCGTCCGCCGTCTGTGGGATCAGATGCCCGACCCGAAGTGGGTCATCGCCATGGGCTCCTGCGCCACATGCGGCGGCCCGTACGACACTTACGCCGTCACGCAGGGCGTCGACCGCCTCATCCCCGTCGACGTCTACATCCCCGGCTGTCCTCCGCGCCCCGAAGCCCTCATCTGGGGCCTGATGGAGCTGCAGAAGAAGATCGAGAAGATGCACATCCTCCGCAAAGGGGGAGAGGCGTACGACTTCGCCCGCGCCGCCGTGCGCGACTCGCTGCGCCCCGCGCACGAAGGTCCGGCGCTGCGCGCGGAACAGGCACAGGCGCAACTCCGGCCGGCACCCGTCTCCGGCATCAAGCGCGCGCCGGCCGAAGAGAAGCCGAAACCGGCACCGAAGGCTGCTGCCGCCGTCGCTGAAGGCGAAACCACGGTGACCGAGGCGGAGTTGCACGAGGCGGCGGCGCCGGAGGTGATTCCGGGCGACACCGACGACGGCGCTTCGCCGGCCGCTCCGTTCCATCGCGAAGACCTCACGCTCCCCGAGCGCATGACGCTCGCGCAGGAGATGGGCGGCAAGTTCGAGACGAAGCTCTTCGCCGCGATGGCGCAGACCGACTGCGGCGCGTGCGGCTGGGATTGCGAGGGTTACGCGAACGCCATCGCCAGCGGCGAGACCGACGACATCTCCCTCTGCGTCCCGGGCGAGTCCGAGACGTTCGACATGCTCAAGGCTCTGATGGAAGAGGCGGGGAAGCCGTACAGCGGATAACGACGACATGGCCGACGAACAAACAGCGCCCCCGGTGCGCACCGCCGACGACATCCGCCGCGACCCGATCGTCGCGGCCGCGGTCGCGCGCCTGCCCGAAGCGATCCTCGACGCGAAGGAGCAGTTCGGCGAGCTCACGCTGACGGTCGATACCGGCAGCATCGCCGACGTGGCCCGCTCCTTCAAGGCCGACGGCTTCGTCTACCTCGTCGACCTCACCGGCGTCGACTACTCCAAATACCCCGGCAACACGGGCCCGCGCTACGGCGTGATCTATACGCTCTACTCGTTCCGCCGCAACACGCGCGTCCGTCTCAAGATCCGCACGGACAAGGACGTCCCTACCGTCACCGGCGTCTGGAAGACGGCCAACTGGCACGAGCGCGAGACGTGGGACATGCTGGGCATCGAGTTCACCGGCCATCCCAACCTCGAGCGCATCCTGATGTGGGAAGGCTTCAACGGCCATCCCCTGCGCAAGGACTTTCCGGTCCGCGGCATCGACACCGGCGCGCGCATCTACCCCGAGGTGTTCCCGGAGGGCGGCGGCCCGAAGCCCGGCTCCACCGGCAAGGACGCCAAAGACGTCAACCTCTATAAAGGCGAATGGAACCGCTACGGCACCTGGCCCGCCGCCCAGATCGGCGGCGCCCCGGCGGCGAAGCCCGCTGCGAAAGCCGTGGCCGCACCGGCCGTTGCGGCTCCCGCGGCAGCCGCGCCGCCAGCAACTCCTGAAGCGCCAGGGGAGGACGCGTGATGCGCTCGCTGACGCTTGCGCGTTGTCCGTCGTCCGCCGTCCGTTGTCCGGGCTCCGCGACGCGGTGCTCCCGGCACAGCGCAGCACGGAAAACGGACAACGGAAAACGGACAACCGGCCGGGAGGTGGCTCATGTTTGATGTCCATGAAATGGAGATCAACTTCGGCCCGCAGCATCCCTCCACGCACGGCGTGCTGCGCGTGATTTTGAAGGTCGACGGCGAGCGCATCATCGACGCCAAGCCGATCATCGGCTACCTCCATCGCGGCACCGAGAAGCTCTTCGAGCACATGGCCTATCCGATGTGCATCCCGCACACGGACCGGATGGACTACGTCGCCTCCGCCACCAACAACCTCGGCTTCGTCGAAACGGTCGAGAAGATGATGGGCATCACCGCGGCGATTCCGCGGCGCGCGCAGCTCATGCGCGTGATCCTCTCCGAGCTGCAGCGCATCTCCTCGCACCTCCTCTGGCTCGCCACGCACGCCATCGACATCGGCGCCATGACGCCTTTCTTCTACTGCTTCCGCGAGCGCGAGCAGATCCTCGACCTCTTCGAGTCGTACTGCGGCGCGCGCCTGACGCTGAACTGCATGCGCATCGGCGGCATGCCGGACGATCTGCCGGCCGGCTGGCTCGATGACCTCGAAGCGTTCGTCGGCAAGTTCGACGCGGCCGTCGATGAATACGAATCGCTCCTGACGAACAACCGCATCTGGAAGCGCCGCACCGTCGGCATCGGCGTCCTGCAGCCCGAAGATGCGATCGACTGGGGCATCACCGGCCCGCCGCTCCGCGGCTCCGGCATCGAGTGGGATCTTCGCCGCGCGCTGCCGTACGAGTGCTACCCCGAGCTGGAGTTCGAGGTGCCCACGGGGAAGAACGGCGACACCTACGACCGCTACCTCGTGCGCATGGAAGAGATGCGGCAGTCGAACCACATCCTCCGCCAGTGCATCCCCCTCATCAAGGCCACGCCGGCGGGCGACATCAAGGCCAAGATCTCTCGCGTCGTCCGGCCGCCGGAAGGGGAGGTCTACCACTCCATCGAGTCGCCGAAAGGGGAGCTCGGCTACTACATCGTGGCGGACGGCAAGAGCCAGCAGGCGTACCGCTGCCACGTGCGTCCCCCGAGCTTCGTCAACCTCCAGGCGCTCCCCGCGCTGGCGAAAGGACACCTCGTGTCCGATCTGGTTGCGCTGATCGGCACGATCGACATCGTCCTCGGAGAGGTGGACCGGTGAGGCGCGCAGCGATGAGGCATGCTGCGCCGTTGTTGGTTGCCGGTTTTCGGTTGTCGGTGCTCCGCTCCGCGATACTCGTCGCACAGCGCAGCCCCGAAAACCAAAAACCGAAAACCGAAAACCACCTCACCCCACCGACAACGGACAACGGAAAACGGACAACGCCACCGGAGGCCACCGCATGAACAAAGCCCTCATGACGTACCTCCTCTGGCCTCTGGCCAAGTTCCTCATCGCCTTCGTCATCGTGCAGGGGATCGTCGCCGCGATGAACTGGGTGGAGCGGCGGCTGCTCGGGCTGTTCCAGGCACGGCTCGGGCCGAACCGTGTCGGACCGGCGGGGCTGCTGCAGATCATTGCCGACCCGATCAAGTTCCTCCTCAAGGAGGACATCGTGCCGTCGAGCTCCCAGAAGCTCGCCTACTTCCTGGGGCCGATCCTGCCGCTGCTGCCGGCGTTCGTCGTCTTCTGCCTCATCCCGTACGGACCGCCGCCGACGTTCACCGTCACGCGCGTCAACGTCGGGCTGCTGCTGATCCTCGCCCTCACCTCGACCGCCGTCTACGGCATCATCCTCGGCGGCTGGGCCTCCAACAACAAGTACTCCCTCATGGGCGGCCTGCGCAGCGCCGCGCAGATGGTCTCGTACGAGGTGCCGTTCGGCCTCTCGATCGTCGGCGTGCTGATGCTCACCGGCTCCCTCGACCTCGTCACCATCGTCCGCTACCAGGAGCTCAACGCCTGGAACTTCCTCCCTCAGCTCGTCGCCTGCTTCATCTTCCTCGTGTCGATGAACGCGGAGAACAACCGCACGCCGTTCGACTTGCCCGAAGCTGAGTCGGAGCTCGTCGCCGGCTACCACACCGAGTACTCCGCCATGAAGTTCGCCTTCTTCATGCTCGGCGAGTACTCCATGATGATCGTCAACTGCTGCCTCATCGTGACCCTATTCTTCGGCGGCTGGACGCTGGCCATGTTCGACATCGGCCTCACCACGAACGTCCTGAAGGGGATGGGCCTCCTCGGCGGTTTCCTCGGCCTGGCCATCTTCGTCGTGAAGGTGATGTTCTTCCTGCTCGGCTATGTCTGGTTCCGCGCGACCTTCCCCCGCTTCCGCTTCGACCAGCTCATGGATCTCGGGTGGAAGTTCATGATCCCGCTCGCGCTGGGGAACATCTTCGTCACCGGCATCTTCGTGCTCATCGGCCAGGAGCGCCTGATGTACTGGATCGGCATCGCGCTCATCGGTGCCGCGATTTTCTTCCTGCGTAAGCCTGCTCCTGCTCCGCGAAAGGCCATGCGACATGCAAGTCGAGTATCCGAAGCACAGACTTAGCGACAAGTTCCTGCTCCTCGACATGCTCGAGGGCTTGAAGACCACCTTGCGGGAGCTGTTCAAGCCCAAGGTGACGGTGCGCTACCCCGAGGAGCGCATGGAGCCCGCGGACCGCTTCCGCGGCATGTTCAAGTTCTCCTACGACCGCTGCATCGCGTGCAAGCTGTGCGCACAGGCCTGCCCCATCGACATCATCTACATCGACGTCCACGACGAGATGCGCGAAGTCGACGGCAAGCAGAAGAAGCTCAAGGTCCTCGACCGCTACGACATCGACGTCAAGCGCTGCATGTTCTGCGCACTCTGCGAAGAAGCGTGCCCCACGAAGCCCAAGTCGATCTGGCTGACGACCAAGACGTACGAGCTCGCGTCGTACGACCGCAATGACCTCTACTTCAACATGCAGCAGCTCGAGTACTGGGAGGACCGTCCGCAGTACACCGGTCTCCCCGAGCCCGAGAAACCGAAGCAGATCGCCGGAGGTTCCGAGTAGATGGATGGTCTCGCGGGCAACATGCCCCTCCTCGTGTTCCTCGTCGTCGGCACACTCGCCGTCGCCTCGTCCATCCTGGTCGTGGCGATGCGCAATCCCGTGCACTCCGCGCTGTTTCTGCTGCTGACGTTCCTCTGCGTCGCCGTCCTCTTCGTCCTCAAGACCGCGGAGTTCGTCGCCGCCGTGCAGGTCCTCGTCTACGCCGGCGGCATCATGGTGCTGTTCCTCTTCGTCGTCATGCTCATCAACGTCCGCAATCTTCCCGATGAGAAGGTGATGTCGGGAGCATGGCTGGGCGGCATCGGCGTCGGCCTGGTCCTCTTCATCCTCTTTGCCACGATCGTGCGCGCCGGCGTCTACGCAGACCCGGTCGCGAATACGGCGGCGCTGACGACGGTGAAAGAGCGCATCCTCGTCGATCACCCCACCGACCCGAACAAACTGGTCCGCCGCACGGTGACGAAAGAGAACCGCAACGCCGAAGCCGTGGCGATGGCGCTCTACACCGATTACCTCGTCCCGTTCGAAGTCGTGTCCCTCTTCCTCCTCGTGGCCATGATCGGCGCCATCGTCATCGGCAAGCGCGAGCTGAGCGCCGAAGAAGAAGAGACCACGCCGCAGTACATCCTCGAGCGGGCGGAGATCGAAAAGGAAGTGAAGGAGGCGTTCAGTGCCTAGCACCGCGCAGTACCTCATGCTCTCCGGCACTCTCTTCACGGTCGGCCTGATCGGCGTCATCGTGAGGCGCAACATGATCACGGTGCTGATGTGCATCGAGCTGATGCTCAACGCCGTCAACATCAACCTGATCGCCTTCTCCCACCGCCTGGCCGACCTGCAGGGGCAGGTCTTCACGATCTTCGTCATCACCATCGCCGCGGGTGAAGCCGCGGTGGGCCTGGCGATCATCATCCAGTTGTACCGCCTGCGCAGCACGGTGAACGTCGACGAAGTGAGGACGCTGAATGGCTAGCCTGCTGCTGGCGGTCGTCCTCCTCCCGCTCCTCGGGGCCACGATCAACGGCCTGCGGGCGTTCCTGAATCCGCACGCGCCGAAGAACAAGGGCATCACCAACGCCGTGGCCCTCGGCACCACGGCCCTCTCCGCGCTCATCGCCATCTACATCGTCATCAGCAGCGCGGGGCATCCGTGGCAGCACACGTACTTTGAATGGATCCCGGCCGGCATGGGCCACGTCGGGTCGCTGATCTCCAACTTCAGCGTCGACTTCGCCTTCCGCATCGACGCGCTGTCGTCGACGATGCTGCTGATCGTCACCTGCATCGGCTTCCTGATCCACGTCTATGCGACCGGCTACATGTCGCACGAGACCGGCTACACGCGCTTCTTCACCTACCTCAACCTCTTCATGTTCATGATGCTGCTGCTCGTCCTCGGGGCGAACTACATGGTCATGTTCGTGGGGTGGGAAGGCGTCGGCCTCTGCTCGTACCTGCTGATCGGCTTCTACTACGACAAGCACTTCGCCGCCGACGCCGGCA
>DASVEE010000044.1:0-142332 GCA_036380735.1 Thermoanaerobaculia bacterium
GAAGACCTCCACGGGGCTGCCCGCCCACCCGGGAGGTTGCTTTCGTCTTGCCTGTAGGCGACTGTCAAGGATGTCCCCGTCGAAGTGTCAGGAATGTCCCCGCGAGTTCACCCTCTCCCCGCAAAGGCCGGGGAGAGGGGCGACGGGGGCGCTACGCGCCGCCCGCGAAAGCCGGGATCTTCGGTTCGTCCTATGAACTTTTGACCCGGGCGTCACCCTCCGGTCTGTCGTTCGCGGAGCACGCATCGTTCGCACTCGCGATGCGGAGTTTGGGTTCGTCGGGTCAGCCGCAGCGACGTTGCATCGGGGACTGATGGGACGAATAGGACCTATGGGACTTTCATTCGTCCCATAGGTCCTATGAGTCCTATTGGTTCTATCTCTTCAGGACGAACGCCGCCACTGCCGCGAGCAGCACTGCCAGCGCCATCAAAGCCGCTTCGTCGAGGGTGGGGATGGCGGCTGCGGCCGCGGCGCCGACGATGAACGTCGTCGGGTCGGTGGCGCCGCCGGGGGACGTGGCGGCGTCGGTCTGGCGAGTCGCTTCGTTGGTGCCGTTGCCGTCGCCGTCGTAGTTGATGGTGCCCTGGTTGCTCACGGTCGCTCCGGGGGTGGCGTCCGGGCGGACGGTGGCGTTGATGGTGATGGTCACGGTGCCGCCGGCGGCGATCGCGCCGTTCCAGGTCACGGTGTTGGTGCCGACGGTCGCGACGGCGGTGCCGCTGGTGGCGGTCGCGGAGACGAGCGTCAGTTGCGGCGGCAGCACGTCGAGGAATTCGTTGCCGGGGTTGTCGCCCTGCGCTCCCGCGCCGTTGTTCGTCAGCACGACGGTGTACGTCACGGCGCTGCCGGGGATGAAGGCTCCGCTCACGCCCTTGGTGCCGCTGACGTCCGCGCCCGCGGGGGGCGCGGCGACGGTGGTTGTGGTGGTGGCGCTGTTGTTCGCGCTGTTGGGGTCGGGCGTCGTCGACGCCATCGTGGCGGTGTTGGTGAGGACGGTGCCGGCGGGGACGCTCGGATCGACGTTGACCACCAGGGTGAAGAATTCGACGGTCGGGAAGAAGCTGGGGTTGGTGCAGGTGACGGTGCCGGTCGTGCCGACGGGCGGCGTGACGCACGTCCACGGGCCGGTCGTGGAGAGCGACACGAACGTCGTCCCGGCGGGCAGCGTGTCGGTGAAGGAAGCCGCGGCGGCGTTGCTCGGGCCGGCGTTGGTAATGGTGATCTGGTAGGAGAGGTTGTCGCCGGCGATCACCGGATCGGGTGAGTCCGTCTTGCTGAGCAGGAGGTCGGCCGAGGCGGTGACGGTCGTGGTGGTGGTGGCGGCGTTGTTGACCAGGTTCGGATCGGGCGTCGTCGCGGAGAGCGTCGCCGTGTTCGTCAGCACGGTGCCGGCGGCAACGGTGGGATCGACTCGCACCACGAGCGTGAAGAAGTCGGCCGTCACGAGGTAGCTGCTGTTCGTGCACGTGACGGTGCCGGGGGAGCCGACGGCGGGCGTGGTGCACGTCCACGGTCCGCTCGTGGAGAGCGACACGAACGTCGTCCCGGCGGGCAGCGTGTCGGTGAAGGTCGCGTCCGCGTTGCTCGGGCCGTTGTTCGTCAGAACGATCGCGTAGGAGAGGTTGCCGCCGGCGTCGACCGGATCGGGCGCGTCGGTCTTGCTGAGCTGCAGGTCGGCCGAGGTGTTGACGTTGGTGGTTTCGGTGTCGGTGTTGTTGGCGGGGTTGGGGTCCGGGCCGGCCGAGGTGACGGTGACGGTGTTGGAGAGCACGGTGCCGGCGGTCAGTCCGGCGTTGGAGGCCACGGTGATGTTGAAGTTGGCGGTGGCCACGGGGAGCGAAGCGATGCTGCAGGTAACGGTGCCGTTCGCGCCTACGGCGGGCGTGACGCACGTCCAGCCGCCCGGCTGGGAGAGGGAAACGAACGTCGTGCCCGCGGGGAGCGGATCGCTCCACGAGACGGTGCTCGCCGGGTCGGGGCCGTTGTTCGTGACGGAGACGGTGTAGAAGAAGTTCTGGCCGGCGTTGATGGGGTCGACGTTGTCGGTCTTGGTGACGCTGACGTCGGACTGCGCGTAGGCCGCGTTTGCGGCGAAGAGGGAGAGCACGACCAGCAAGAGGGCGCGGCGAACGTTCATGAAGCCTCCGAGCACTGAATTAATGACGGCACGCGCATTCTGTCAGAGGATTTTGTGAACAGTTGTTACCGAACTGGGTCGCGGTGAGTGCGCCTACACTCAACAGCAGGGATCGCCACGAATGGGACCGATGGGACGAAGAGACGTCCGATTTGTCCCATAGGTCCTATCCGTCCCACAGGTCCGATTCGTCCTCTCGGACTCCCCTGCCAGCGCCTACAGCGTGTAGTTCTTTTCCAGCAGCACTCTGGCGCGGCGGTCGCGGAGGTTGCGGATCTGGGATTCGATGTCGCGCTCGAAGGGGATCTTGCGGTGGGAGGCGTAGACGGGGGCGTCGACGTCGATCTTCTTGAGCTCTTCGCCGAAGGACTGGGGGGAGAGGTGCGCGGAGTCGTCGGCCAGCGACTGCTGGTCGTTGGGGAACGACGCCTCGGTCACCACGGCCACCACGTTCTGGCACTTGTTGGTGCGCTTCCAGATCTCCTGCGTCGGGCCCGTATCGCCGGTGAAGGTGATGGTCTGGCCGCCGAGCTCGATGATGACGCCGGAGGCGGGGATCTGGTGATCGACCGGGACGGCGGTCAGGCCGACGTCGTTGAACATCGTCTTCTTGCCGTTCGTCAGGGCGCGGTACTGCACGGCGGGCTTGTTCGTCAGCGGGGAGACGAGGTTGGAGAAGTCGGGCCAGACGATGCCGTTGAAGACGTTCTTCGTCAGCAGGTCCATGACGTCGCGCGCGGCGAAGATCGTCAGCGGCGGGGCGTTCTGGCTGAAACGGTTATGGATGAGGTGCGGCAGATCGCGGATGTGGTCCGCGTGCGAGTGCGTGATGAACACGGCCTGGATGCGGGATTGCTGGACGAACGAAAGCTTCGAAGTCAGCGTGCCGGCATCGACGGCGAGCCAATCATCGAGCAGGTACCCGGTCAGGTTGTGTTCCGCATCTGACGCCCCATAGGCGCCGAGCACCTTCAGCCGCATCTCCCGTCCTTCATCTGTCCTCGCGCCGGAGCACCCTATTCTTGCAGTGACAGGAGATGTTGTCCAGCGATCCACATCACATGTATGTTGGGTTTTCGGACCCTGATGACGAAACAATGAAGAAAGTCGCCGCGCTCGAGCCGTTCCACCCTGCCGTACGGGAGTGGTTCACGTCATCCTTCACCTCCCCGACGCGCGCGCAATCGCTCGGATGGCCCGCCATCGCCGCCGGACAATGGACGCTGATTACCGCTCCGACCGGCAGCGGCAAGACGCTCACCGCGTTCCTCTGGGCGCTCGACCGCCTGATGTTCCGGCCGCGCCCGCCGAAGGAAAAGCGCTGCCGCGTCCTCTACGTCTCCCCGCTCAAGGCGCTGGCCGTCGACGTCGAGCGCAACCTGCGCGCGCCGCTGGCCGGCATCTCCAACGTCGCCTCCGCGCGCGGCGACGAGTTCGTCATCCCGGAGCTGGCCATCCGCACCGGCGACACGCCGCAGAGCGAGCGCGCCCGCTTCCTCCGCGATCCCGCCGACATCCTCATCACCACACCCGAGTCGATCTACCTGATGCTGACCTCGAACGCGCGCGAGGTGCTGCAGGGCGTCGAGACGCTGATCATCGACGAGATCCACGCCCTGGTCCCGAACAAGCGCGGCGCCCACATGGCGCTGTCGCTGGAGCGCCTGGCCATGCGCTGCGACGCGCCGCCGCAAAGAATCGGGCTGTCGGCCACGCAGCATCCGCTGGAGGAGGTGGCGCGGTTTCTGGGCGGGTGTGAGGTGGCGCCGGCGATAGGACGGATGGGACAAATGGGACCTATAGGACCTATGGCTTCGCTGAGCGAAGCCGATTCGTCCCATGAGTCCCATCTGTCCCATTCGTCCCATGAGGTGGCAGCCGAATTCACCGACGCCACCCGCGCGCGCTTCCGCCCGGTCACCATCGTCAACACCGAGGAGAAGAAGAAGCTGAACCTGCGCGTGGAAGTGCCGGTGGAGGACATGGCCAAGGTCGGCGAGGCCACGGAGATCCCCAGCGGCCCCGCGGCGCAGGGGCTGAAGGGGCCGTCGATCTGGCCCGCGATTCATCCGCGCCTGCTCGAGCTGATTCGCGAGCACACCTCCACGCTGATCTTCGTCAACTCGCGGCGCCTCGCGGAGCGGCTGGCCGGCGCGCTCAACGAGCTGGCCGGCGAGACGCTCGTGCAGGCGCATCACGGCTCCATCGCCCGCGCGCAGCGCGTCGAGATCGAAGACGCGCTGAAGTCGGGACGGCTGCCGGCCCTGGTGGCGACGTCGTCGCTGGAGCTCGGCATCGACATGGGCGCCATCGACCTGGTCGTCCAGATCGAATCGCCGCCGTCGATCGCCTCCGGGATGCAGCGCATCGGCCGCGCCAGCCATCACGTCGGCGCGGTCAGCGAAGGGATCATCTTCCCGAAGTTCCGAGGGGACCTGATCGCCTGCGCCGCGGTCACGCGCGCCATGCACGAGGGGCGCATCGAGCCGACGCGTTATCCGCGCAATCCGCTCGATGTCCTCGCCCAGCACCTCGTGGCCATGGTGGCGATGGACGACTGGTCGGTCGACGACCTCTACGCCGCCGCGCGCCGCGCCGCGTCGTACGCGGAGCTCAGCCGCGGTGCGTTCGACGGCGTGCTCGACATGCTGTCCGGGCTCTACCCGAGCGACGAGTTCGCGGAGCTGCGTCCCCGCCTCACGTGGGACCGCGTGGCCAACACCATCACCGCGCGGCAGGGCGCCAAGCGTGTCGCCATCACCAGCGGCGGCACCATCCCCGACCGCGGCCTGTACGGCGTGTTCCTCGCCGGCGCGGAGAAAACATCCAGCGCGCGCGTGGGGGAGCTCGACGAAGAAATGGTCTTCGAGGCCTCGGTCGGCGAAACGTTCGTCCTCGGCGCGTCCACCTGGCGCATCGAGGAGATCACGCACGATCGCGTCGTCGTCACGCCGGCGCCGGGGCAGCCCGGCAAGATGCCGTTCTGGAAGGCCGACTCGGCGGAGCGCACCGTGCCGTTCGGCTTCGAGATCGGGCGCCTCGTGCGCGAGCTGCGCGCGATGCGGCCGGCGGACGCGGTGCGCACGCTCACCTCGAAGCACGACCTCGACCGCCTCGCCGCGCAGAACTTCCTGCAGTACCTCGACGATCAGCACGAGGCCACCGGCGCCGTCCCCGACGACCGCACCATCGTCGTCGAGCGCGTCACCGACGAGCTGGGCGACTGGCGCGTCTGCGTGCTCACGCCGTTCGGCGGCCGCATCCACGCGCCGTGGGCCATGGCCGTCGCCGCGAAGGTGCGCAACGAGCTGGCGCTCGACGTCGAGACGATGTGGGCCGACGACGGCTTCATCGTCCGCTTCCCCGAAACCGAGAAGCCGCCGCCGGCGGAGCTGATGATTCCGGACGCGGACGAAGTCGAGCAGCTCGTCGTGCGCCAGCTCGGCGCCACCTCGATGTTCGCGGCGAAGTTCCGCGAAGCCGCGGCGCGCGCGCTGCTGCTGCCGCGCCGCCGGCCGCAGGGACGCACGCCGCTGTGGCAGCAGCGCAAGCGCGCGTACGACCTGCTGCAGGTCGCGTCGCGCTTCGGCTCCTTCCCCATCATCCTCGAGACTTACCGCGAAGTGCTGCGCGACGTGTTCGACGTCCCCGCGCTGGTCGACATGACGCGGCGCATCCGCGAGCGGCAGATTCGCGTCGTCACCGCCGACACCGTCAAGCCTTCGCCCTTCGCCGCGGCCGTACTGTTCCGCTACGTCGCGAACTTCCTCTACGACGGCGATGCGCCGCTCGCCGAACGCCGCGCGCAGGCACTGGCCATCGACCAGGCGCAGCTCCGCGAGCTCCTCGGCGAGCCCGAGCTGCGCGAGCTGCTCGATCCCGCGTCGATCGAGCAGACGGAGCTCGAGCTGCAGCATCTCGACGAAAGCCGCAAAGTCAAAAGCGTCGACGGCATCCACGACCTCCTCATTCGCCTGGGTGACCTCAGCGCCGAAGAGATCGCGGCGCGTACGCTGATCGACGCGGCGCCGGCGATCCGCGAGCTGGCCAAAGCGCGGCGCATCCTCGAAGTGACGATCGCGCGCGAGAAGCGCTTCATCGCCATCGAGGACGCCGCCCGCTATCGCGACGCCCTCGGCGTCCCGCTCCCCGCCGGCGTCGCCGAGCGTTACCTCCAGCCGGTCGCCGACGCCACGGGCGATCTCATCCTCCGCTATGCAAGAACGCACGGCCCGTTCACGCCCGCGGAGCTGGCGGGCCGCTACGGCATCGGCGTCGCGGTCGTGCTCACCACGCTCGAACGCTTCGTCGAGCGCGGCCGCATCATCGAAGGAGAGTTCCGCCCCGGCGGGACGCATCGCGAGTGGGTGGAGAGCGAAGTGCTGCGCATCATCCGCCGCCGCGCGCTGGCCAAGCTGCGCAAGGAAGCGGAGCCGGTCGACCAGCCGGCGCTGGCGCGGCTCTTCACGCACTGGCAGCACGCGGTGCGCAAACGCCGCGGGCTCGACGCGCTGCTCGAAACGATCGAGACGCTGCAGGGCTACCCGATGGCCGCGTCGATCTTCGAGCACGAGATCCTCGGCGCGCGCCTCCAGGACTACAAACCGTCCGACCTCGACACGCTCAGCACCGCGGGCGAGATCGTGTGGGTCGGCGTGGAGCCGCTCGGCGAGCGCGATGGGCGCATCGCCGTCTACCTCACCGATCATTTGCCGATGCTGCATCGCGCGGCACCTGCGGAGCTGACGGAGCTGGAGACGAGGATCGTCGAGCACCTCCGCACCTCGGGTGCGTCGTTCTTCGCGCAGATGCAGCTCGCCGCCGGCGGCTTCCCCGCCGAGCTGGTCGACGCGCTGTGGAGTCTCGTCTGGAAAGGCGTCGTCACGAACGACACGTTCCACGCGCTCCGCGCGTTCACGCGCCCGAAGCAGCCGCGCTCCAGCGGCTTCCGCTCGCGCCGCGTCGCGCCCGCGTCGACGCAGGGGCGCTGGTCGCTCGTCGGCACCGCCGCCGCGAACGAAACGCAGCACGCCACCGCGGTCGCGCAGCAGCTCCTCAATCGCTATGGCCTCGTCACGCGCGAAGCGCCGGCGGCGGAGGGAATCGCGGGCGGCTTCAGCGTCGTGTATCCGGTGCTGAAAGCGATGGAGGAAGCCGGCCGCATCCGCCGCGGCTACTTCGTCGCCGGTCTCGGCGCGCTGCAGTTCACCTCCGCCGGCGCCATCGATCTGCTGCGCGGCTTCCGCGAGGAGCCCGATCTGCCGGAGACGGTGATGCTCGCCTCGACCGATCCGGCAAATCCCTACGGCACGATCATCAAATGGCCCGAGACGGCGGAGCGCCTCGCACGCACCGTCGGCACGCGCGTGATCCTCGTCAACGGCCGGATGTCGGCGTACGTCGGCCGCGGCGAAAAGCAACTGTTCCTCTTTCTGCCGGAGGATGAGCCGCTGCGCTCATGCGTGGCGAAAGAGGTGGCGAAAGCACTGGCCTCGCTCGTGCGTGAAGGACATCGCCGCGCCCTGCTGATCGTCGACGTGAACGACGAGCCCGTGGCGCGCAGCCCGCTGGCGCCGTTCCTGGCGGAGGAAGGGTTCGTGCCGACGGCGATGGGGTATCAGATGAGGGCCGTGTGAGGGGACGATGGGACCCATAGGACGAATAGGACTGATAGGACAGATAGGACGAATGCGCGTGATGAGGAAGCCGGACGCCGATTGCCGCTTTTCGACAGCCCGCCTTCGGCGGGCGGCAGCGATTCTTAGCCCCGGGCGTAAGCCCGGGGATGCATCCGCACCCCTCTTTCTGAGCCGGCGTGAGCCGGCGCCAAAAGGGTGTGCCGCCGGCTGGGCCGGCTCCGGTGGGGACGGGCTGATGATCCCGGGCTTACGCCCGGGGCTAAACGGCGCTGACGCCCGCCTGGGGCGGGCTGACGTTTCGCGGGCGCCGTCCTATCCGTCTCGTTCGTCCTATATGTCCTATCCGTCCCATCCGTCCTATCCGTCCTATTTCCAAGGAAGCCAATGACCGAACAACACATCCGTGCTGCTTTCGATGAATTTGCTGCCGCGTGGTCGGCGCACGATGTGGGGCGCATGGCGGCGTGCTGGTTTGCGCATGGCAGCGTGGTCGATCCGTGGGGACGCTTTGCCAGCGGGCGCGAAGGCGTCGCCGCGCTGCTCACGCGGGAGCATACGGAATCGATGGGCCAGAGCACGTACCGCATCGAATCGCTGGACCTCCGCGAGTTGTCGGATGAAACCGTCGTCGCGGAAGCGGAGTGCGTCATCGACAACGCCATCGCGCCGAACGGGAAGCCGTATGCGCTGAAGCATCGGGTGAGTGCGGTGCTGGCGCGCGACGGCGACGCGTGGCGCTTCCTCACGCTCCATCCGACGTTCCATGCCCGAGGGTGACACCATCCACCGGGCGGCGCGGGTGCTTCATGCCGCGCTCGCCGGAAAGGTCGTGACGCACTTCGAGAGCGTCTATCCGCAGCTCGTGCGCGTCGACGACGAGACGCCGGTCACCGGCCGCACCATCGAGCGCGTCGTCGCCTCCGGGAAGAACCTGCTGATGGTCTTCAGCGGCGACCTGCAACTGCGCACACACATGCGCATGAACGGCTCGTGGCACATCTACCGGCCGGGCGAGCGCTGGCGAAAGCCGCGCGGCGACATGCGCGTCGTCGTGGCGACGGAGGACTTCGTCGCGGTCGGCTTCAACGTGCCGGTCGCGGAGTTCCTCGACGAGCGCGAGGCCGCCCGTCACGACGACCTCCGCCTCATCGGCCCCGACCTCCTCGGCGAAACGTTCGACGCCGACGAAGCGGTGCGCCGCATCCGCGCGCGCAACGACCAGGAGATCGCCGACGTCATCCTGAACCAGCGCGTCGTCGCCGGCATCGGCAACGAGTACAAGTCGGAACTGCTGTTCCTCCGCGGCATCAACCCTTTCCGGAAGGTGGAGAGCGTCACCGACGAGGAACTGCACGCGCTGCTGCGCATCGCCCGCCGCGTCATGCAGATGAACGTGACGAAACGCAACGGCGGCCGCGAAACGACCGGGAGCCTCGATCGCAGCCAGCGGCTGTACGTGTACGCGCGGCGGGGCCTGGCGTGCCGCAAGTGCGGGACGAAGGTGGAAATGGCGAAGCAGGGACGGGATGTGCGGCTGACGTTCTGGTGTCCGAGGTGCCAGCCGGCACTTCTATCCTGAGGCGCTTCGCGCCTCAGGATAGAATCAAGGCATGGCAATCATCCTTCCGTTCGGCCTCACCACTCAGGAGATCCGGGTCCTGCAGGAGTTCCGGCGCATGGCGGCGGAGTCGTTGCCGGTGGCGGCGCTCAAGGCGATCAAGCATCCGGCGGGGGGTGGCGACGCTCCGGCGCTGGCGCTGATCGACAAGGGCTACCTCGAGGCCGATCCGGCCCGGGAGGCGTTCACGCTCACGGCGAAGGGGAAGGAGTTCCTCTCCCACGATCCGGTTCCGCTGAATGAGGAAGGTGCGGGCGGCGGCGACGAGGCCGAAGCGGTCGAGTAATTGCACAAGCGGGAGTGCAGTTTGTCCGTTCCGCTCCAAGTTGCCTCCTTTCAGAGACTTAGGCGTTGGCTGAAGGCTCCGGAATTGGCGGGTCAGAAGTTGAAGCCTGCGTAAGCTGCATTGACTCAACGAGTTAACGGGCTTACACTCGACGCCTGAGGGCCCAAATGAAGCATGGCGACCAAGCAAAAGCGAAATCAGCCAGCCAAACCTCAGGGAAAAAAAGCAGCGGCAAAGCCGGCGAAGGTGTCAAAGCCCGCCAAGGCGGCAAAGCCGGCAGCGAAGAAGCCAGCGCCCAAACCGCCGGCAAAAGCAGTAAAGCAGCCGGCAAAGGCAGCGCCGAAAGCAGCAGCAAAAAAGGCGGCGCCGCCGCCAAAGCCGCAGCCGAAACCCACGCGCCCGGCGGCAACGGCAAAACGCGCCGCCCCCGAGCCGAAGCCGAGCCCGAGCCCGGCACCTTCACCAACCCCGTCGTCGCCTCCGCCTACGACCGCGCCATCAAAAAGTACCCCAACGCCTTCCGCCGCCTCACCGACTGATGCGGGCGTCCGCTACCTGACGGCGCAGGATCTGATCGACCTCCACCGCGCCGTCAGCGCGGAGTTCGGCGGGAACCAGGGGCATCCCGGCGTCATCGAGTCGCAGTACGGACTGACCAACGCCGTCCAGCGCCCCCAGCTCACCACGCTCGGGCGCGAGGCCTACCCGACCTTCGCGGACAAAGCCGCCGCGTTCCTCTTCGCGCTCCTGCAGGCGAGGCCGTTCCGTGGAGGCAACCGCCGCGTCGCGCTGGCGTCGCTCTTCGCCTTCTGCGAGCTGAACAACCGCACCCTCGACAGCCGCATCTTCGACGAGAAAGCGGCCGAAACCCTCGTCCGCCGCGCGGCCAGCTACCGCGAGCTGGGCATTCCCCCGGAGAACGTTTTCCGGGAGCTGCGCGAGGCGATGGGACGGGCGATTGTTTAGACGTGGCTGACGCGGTTGTTGGTTGTCGGTTTTCGGTTTTCGGTGCTCCGCTGTGCGGATCACGCCGTGTAGCGCAGCACCAACAACCAAAAACCGACAACCGAAAACCGCGTAGCGCCGCCTACCTTCGATTCGGATCCGACCGACGTTCCCCGCTGCCAACGACCGGCGGAGGCGGTGAGTTGTCGGCGATGTCGCCGGCGCGGCGATGGAGCTCGGCGTTGATCCGCCCGAGGAGGATCCGGGCGACGCGGAGATCGTGGCCGGCGTCGATCATCAGCAGGGTGATGTCGCCGCCTGCCCACATCAGACCGGCCAGGACGAGGAGCTGCGTCGCTTCGCCGATGAGCGTGTAGAGCGCGGCGCCGCCCTCCGCGGCGAGCCCGGTGACGACTTCACCGATCAGCATCACCAGGACGAGGATCGCGAAGACCTTGAACAGCCGCGCGATGTAGCGGAGGGTGACGTACGGCTCGAGATCGGCCGCGCGGACTTCTTCACCCGTCAGCGCGCGCTGCTCCCCTTCGCGGATCGGCGGGGCGCCGCACGTCGGACAGACCGACGACGGATTCGGGCGGGGCGATTGACATTCGGGACAGCTTACTTCGGTTGCCACAGACTACCTCCTGAACTCAGCCATTGCCGGTGCCGCGCCAGCGCGCACGCAGTCCGCGCACGTCGATGTGCGTGAATGGCCCGTGCCCGCAACATGCGGAATAAACGCCAATGCCGCCGACGAGGGATCGATGCTGCCGCTCGACGCGCTCTGCCGCATCGGCGAACCGCTGCGCGTCGCGCGTATCGACACGCCCATCGCCGGTGATGTCGTCGGGATACCCGTCGCGATTGTTGTCGACGTAAACGTCGGCCGCGTCGCCGTACATGTGACGGCTCAGGTTCGCCCGGCCCGCGGTGTTCCCGCTGCTGTGGTTGTAGCGCGGCGTGCGGAAACCGCTCATGACGAAGACGTGGTCGACGCGCACACCCTGCCGCTCCAGCTCCTGGATCGTGAGCTCGAGCTTGTCGATCAGCTTCTCGTCGAGCAGCAGGTACTTCGGCCAGACGTTGCGCTGGTCCTTGGTCAGGAAGTCGCGCAGGCGGAAGTGCTCGGAGACGCGGGTGTTCTGGTTCTGCTGCGTGACCTCGATGAAGCCGCGCGGCGGCGCGTAGCGCTCGGAGCGCGGCGTCCCGCCCTGTTCCCACGGCCAGACGCCGAGGTAGTAGAGGCCGATCTTGCCGCCGCGTTTCTTCGAGAGCGGCACCAGCGTGACGACGTTGAGGTCGTCGATGACGCGCGTTGCCTGCCGCATCTGCACGGCGAGCTTGTAGATGCCGGGATTCTGCGGCGCCACGAAATCGGGCGAGACCTGCCGCGCCTCACCCTGCGACAGGACGGCGTCGGCTTCGCCGGGCGCGCCGGCCGCGACCGTCTCGCCCGGCAGCACCGGCGTGAAGCGCAGCTCGCCGCTCTCCCCGCGCAGGGGGTTGAGAAAGCCGAGGAGGGCGTCGTTGATGTAGGCGGTCGCGGGAGTGCCGGGCTCGGTGAGCGCCGCGGTGATCTGCCGCGTCGGAGCTGGCGGCATCACCACCGGTTGCCCCGTCGCCTTCGCTTTGGCAACCGCCGCCCGCCGCAGACGCGTGGTCTCGATGGTGCCGCCGACCCACGCCGTCATGAACAGCAGGATCACGATCACGGCGATCCACGTGAAGATGTGTTCCTGCCGCTCGTTCAGCCCGCGGTAGACGCGATGCCGCCGCTTCGCCTCTGGAAAGAGAGGCGCCCCATGTTCCTCAGACACGGTCGGGCCCGGGTTTCACGGAGCGTGCCGTCCGGGGAACGATGGGACGAATGGGACCTATAGGACCTATAGGACGAATGGGACCCGCCCACCCTACTGCGCCCGCTAGCAACAGAGGGCGGACGGCAACCCTTACGGGAAATACCCCTTCGGAATCCGCAACGAATGCCCCGCCTTCGACTGAATGGCCAGCGGGTGCCACGCTTCCGTGGCGGTGGGGTCGGAGTAGAACACCACGCGGTACTGCTGACGCAGCTCCTGGGCGATGCGGTTGTAGACCGCGGGCAGCTCGCGCTCGTTCTTGATGATGAAGTACGTGGCGCCGGTGTCCTGGGCCAGGTTCGTCAGCTTGCGCGCCTGCAACTGGCCGACGCCGAAACGCATGAGGCGCGTCAGCATGCGGTTCTTCACGATGGGATAGACCGGCACGCCGGCGTAGCGCGCGTAGTGCGCGAGATGGTCGAGCTTGAACACGCTTCCCTGATCGACGCCGTCGGTCAGGATCACCAGCGCGTGCCGTCCCGGCTGCTTCTGGATCTCGTAGAGCATCTCGACGGCGCTGTCGTACAGGTGCGTCTCACCGATCGGCTTCACCCGGTCGACGGCCTGCGCGGCGGCGTTCCAGTCGTTCGTCCAGCCGGTGAGCCAGAACGTGCGCTGGTTGAAGCCGACCACGGCGATGCGGTCCTGCGGCCGCAGCAGCGACTGCGCGAACTGCTTCGCCGCCGCCTTCACCACGGGCAGCTCTTCGAGCATGCTCTCGCTGTAATCGATGAGGAGAATGACGCTGAGCGGCTGGTCGCCCGCTGGGACGAGCGATTCGATCCTGCGGATCGTGCCGCTGTCGTTGAGCACGAGGTCCTCGGCACGCAACGGCGCGTTCCCCTTCGCGATCGAGAGAGGAATCTGCTGCAGCGTGACGTCGACGGCGTCGTTCGGCCGGTCGCCGAAGAAGAAGACGTCGTTCGCCTCCTCCCCATTCGTCGCCCGCGCCACGACGCGCGCGTAGACGGCGTTCGGAAAGCGCGAGATGACCACGGCGGCGTTGTACGGCGGCGCCGTCGCTGTCGCCACCTTCTCTTCGCCTACGTAGAAGTCGACCGCGGCGACGCGGATCTCCGTAGGACGAGTCACGTTCGCGTGCAGCTCGAACGAGCCAGCCTCCGGCAGCGCGGGCGGTGCCTGCAGGCTCACCCGGAACGGCGGCCGCGGATCGTTCACCACCATCTCGTCCTCACCGACGATCTTCCCCTCGGCGTCATAGCCGATCGCCTTCATCCGCATGCGGCGAATGTAGTGACCCAGCGGCACCTTCGCCGTGAGCGCGCGGCCGTCGCCTGAGGTGAACTTCACCCCGTTGATCTGCAGTTCCAGGCGGGTGACCGGTTCATCGGCCACGATGGGGACGTCCAGCACGCCGAACGAAAGGCGGGTGGGCTTCTGCGTGATGCGCACGGTCTGCGCCTCGGCAGCGGCGCTGAACAACAGCGCGCAAGCCAGCAACAGGAGAACGATGGGACTGCGGCTTTCCCGGGATAGCGTGGCGGTCTCTGGCTGGTGGTTCACACTCTGCGCAACAGATCAGGTGCGCGCCGCATTCGTGCGTTTGGCGGGTTTCTTCGGCTGGAATATCGCGCGGAGGTCATAGCGCTTCTTTCCCAGCACCGGCTTCCACAGATCGCCCACCTCGGCCAGACGTTCACGGATGTTGTCGTAGCGGAAGTCCTCGATGCGCACGCCTTCTTCGACTTCGTCCCATGTGACAGGCGCAGACGCGCCGGCGAAGGGCGTCGGCCGGAGCGAGTAAATCGAGGCAAGCGTGCGTCCCCACGCGTTCTGGTTGTAATCGACGAGCACGCGGCCGTGCGGCCGCTTCACCTTCCGGTACTCGGCCGTGATGATCTGCGGGTGCCGCGCCTCGAGCTCGATGGCGATCGCCTTGGCGAACGTCCACACCTCTTTCTGCGACGGTGCGCGGACGATGGGGATGTAAACGTGGATCCCCTTCGAGCCGGTCGTCTTCGCGTACGTCGGCATCTTCAGTTGCGCCAGGATGTCGCGCACGCGCAACGCGACCTCGCGCACCTTCTCGAAATTCGCGCCGGGACCGGGATCGAGATCGAAGTGGAGAAAGTCGGGCAGGTCGGTCTCGTCGCAGCGCGCGTACCACGGGTTGAGATCGATGCATCCGAGGTTGATGAGCCAGAGGAGCGACGGCAGATCCTGCACGATCGGGAAGTTGACGTTCCCCTCGGAATGCATGATGTCGCAGATGTCGATCCACTCCGGCCGCGGCTCCGGCGCGCGCTTCATGTAGAAGAAGTCGCCCTCGGCGCCGTTCGGGTAACGCTTCATGACCATCGCGCGATCGGTGAGATGCGGCAGCAGGTACGGCGCGACGTCGGCGTAGTACTGCAGCAGATCGCGCTTCGTGATGCCGAGCTTCTTCCAGAACGGCTTACGCAGATTCGTGAGCCGAACCTCCCGGGCGCCGATCTTCAGCACGGCATCGTTCGAGTCGGTGGGGATGACGACCTTCGGTACGCGCGGCATTCGGCGATTGTGCAGCGAGGAGCGTGCCTTGGGGGAGGGCTCACTCCAGCTTGGGCATCTTCCCCGTAGCACCGGCCGGGCGACGGCGGTTGCCGTCCAGGGTGGTGTACTCCAACTCGATCCCGGCGCGCGCGGCGCGGAGCATCAGTCCCCCGCGCGCCATGTCGCCCAACCCGGCAAAGTGCATGGGGAAACGCAATCTTGTTCCAAGAATCGGCTTCAGCACGTCCACGTACTTGCCCGTGGCGACGCTGCCGAGCAGGACGACCTGTGCATCGGATTCCAGCGCGCGATGAAGGATGTCCGCGTGCTCCCGCAACGGCTTCGTGTAGCTGCGCGACGCAGCATCGACATCGATCTTCTGCATCCGCTTGAGCCGTTCCGGCGTCAGACGCCAGTCGGTGGACACCAGCCCGTAGCCGGACGTGATCACGAAGATGGCGTCGCCACCAACGACCGGTGAGGGCACCGCGAACCGCCGCGCGTACGCCAATTTCCCGCGGAAGTAGAGGGCACTCATGAAGGCGAAGGCGTCACCGATCTCGACGCCGTCGGCCGACTGATAACGCAGCGCCAGCGCGAACGTTGCCCGTGGCGACGTCAGCAGCTTCGCCCGCAGCCCGTTCAGGCTGGCCGGGGATAGAAGAAAGATCTTCGGCGGCATCGACTGGCGCGAACGGCGCGCGCCAGGAACATTGTTCCCGATTGGACCAGGGAACGATAGGACCCATAGGACGAATGGGACCTATAGGACAGATAGGACTTCGCGTCCCATTCGTCCTATCCGTCCCATAGGTCCCATTCGTCCTATCGTTCCCCCAAACCTGTCTACGCCGTCACCCTCTGTTTTGCCAGCATCTTCGCCAGGTACTGGGCCGTCGGGCTGGCCTTCACCTTTGCGACCTGCTCCGGGGTGCCGCTGGCGATCACGCGACCACCGCCGTCGCCGCCTTCCGGGCCGAGGTCGATGACGTGGTCGGCGGTCTTGATGACGTCGAGGTTGTGCTCGATCACCACCACCGTGTTGCCGCGGTCGACGAGGCCGTGCATGAGGTGCAGCAGCTTGGCGACGTCATCGAAGTGCAGGCCGGTGGTCGGCTCGTCGAGGATGTAGAGCGTCTTGCCGGTGGCGCGCTTGGCGAGCTCCTTGGCCAGCTTCACGCGCTGCGCTTCGCCGCCGGAGAGCGTCGTCGACGACTGGCCGAGGGTGATGTAGCCGAGGCCGACTTCGTCGAGCGTGCGGAGGATGTTGGCGATGCGGGGGACGTTGCGGAACGTCTCCAGCGCCTGCTCGACCGTCATGGCCAGGATCTCCGCGATCGAGGAGCCCTTGTACTTCACCTCGAGCGTCTCGCGGTTGTAGCGCTTCCCGCCGCACACATCACAGGTGACGTAGATGTCGGGGAGGAAGTGCATCTCGATCTTCGTCTGGCCGTCGCCCTTGCACGCTTCGCAGCGGCCGCCTTTGACGTTGAAGGAGAAGCGGCCCGGCCCGTAGCCGCGCATGCGCGCTTCCGGCGTGCCGGCCATGAGGTTGCGGATCTCGGTGAAGAGCTGCGTGTAGGTCGCCGGGTTGGAGCGCGGCGTGCGGCCGATGGGCGACTGGTCGATGTCGATGACCTTGTCGATGAACTCGAGGCCGTCGATGCGCTCGTGCTCGCCGGGCGTGTCGATCGCGTCGTAGAAGTGACGCGACAGCGCCTTGTAGAGGATGTCGTTGACCAGCGTCGACTTGCCGGAGCCGGACACGCCGGTGACGGCGATGAACTGCCCCAGCGGGAACTCGACATCGAGGTTCTTGAGGTTGTTCTGCCGCGCCCCGCGGATGATGACGGAGTTCTCGCCGCGCGGACGGCGCACGGACGGCACTTCGATGCGCGACTCGCCGCGCAGGTACTGCGCCGTCAGCGACGACGGGAACGTCATCACCTGCGGCAGCGTCCCTTCGGCGACGATGTTGCCGCCGTGCACGCCGGCGCGGGGGCCGAGGTCGATGATGTGGTCGGCGCACTCGATCGTCTCCTCGTCGTGCTCGACGACGATGACGGTGTTGCCGAGGTCGCGGAGCTCGAGGAGGGAGTCGATGAGGCGGCGGTTGTCGCGCTGGTGCAGGCCGATGGACGGCTCGTCGAGGACATACAGCACGCCCATGAGCTTCGAGCCGATCTGCGTCGCCAGGCGGATGCGCTGCGCTTCGCCGCCGGACAGCGTGGCGCCGTTGCGGTCGAGCGTCAGGTAGCCGACGCCGACGGAGTTGAGGAACCCGAGGCGATCGCGCACTTCTTTGAGGATCTTGCCGGCGATCGTCTCCTCACGCGGAGTGAGACTGATCTCGCGAAAGAAGCCTTCGGCTTCGCGGAGCTGCTGCGCGACGACCTTGTCGATCGACATGCCGGCAACCGTGACGCTGAGCGCTTCCGGCTTCAGGCGCCGGCCGTTGCAGTCGGGGCACTTCGTCGGCGTCATGAAGCGCTCGATCTCCTCGCGCATCTCGTCCGACTCCGACTCGTGGTAACGGCGCTTGAGCATCGGCACGATGCCCTCGTAGTTGCCTGAGTAGTGGTACGAGCTCTCCGAGCCCTTGAACTCGAATTTGATCTTCTCTTCGGAGCCGTGGAGGATGATGTTGCGCGCCTTCTCCGGCAGCTTGTTCCAGGCGACGTCGAGCTTGAACTTGTAGTGCTTGGCGAGCGTGTGCACCTGCTTGAGGCGCCACGAATCGGAGCCTTCCTTCCACAGGGCGATGGCGCCTTCCTCGATCGCCTTCGTCGGATCGGGGATGATCTTGCGCTCGTCGATCTCCAGCAGCACGCCGAGGCCGGAGCAGCGGGGGCAGGCGCCGTAAGGGGAGTTGAAGGAGAAGAGGCGCGGCGTGATCTCGCCGATGGAGACGCCGCAGTCGGGGCAGGCGTAGCTCTGCGACATCAGCTCTTCGCGCTTGTCGGCCTGGTAGAGGATCTTGACCAGCCCCTTGGTGACGCGCGTCGCGGTCTCGAGCGAGTCGGCGAGGCGCTGAGCAACGCCTTCTTTGACCACGATGCGGTCGATGCGGATGTCGATCGTGTGCTTCTTCTGCTTGTCGAGCGTGGGGGGATCGGAGAGCTCGATCTCCTGGCCGTTGACGATGGCGTGGGTGAAACCTTCCTTCACCATCTGCAGCATCTGCTTCTTGTACTCCCCCTTCTTACCGCGCACGTACGGCGCGAGGACGGTGAACTTCGTCCCCATCGGCAGGGTGAGGAGCTTGTCGACCATCTGCTGGATGGTCTGCGGACGGATCTCCTGGCCGCAGCTCGTGCAGTGCGGGGTGCCGACCGAGGCGTAGAGGAGGCGGAGGTAGTCGTAGATCTCCGTGACGGTGCCGACGGTCGAGCGCGGATTGCGCGAGGTCGTCCGCTGCTCGATCGAGATCGCGGGCGACAGCCCCTCGATCGAGTCGACGTCCGGCTTTTCCATCTGTTCGAGGAACTGCCGCGCGTACGCGGAGAGTGATTCGACGTAACGGCGCTGCCCCTCGGCAAAGATCGTGTCGAAGGCCAGCGACGACTTTCCGGAGCCGGAAACGCCGGTGATGACGACGAACTTGTTGCGGGGGACGACGACGTCGATGTTCTTGAGATTGTGCTCGCGGGCGCCGCGAATGATGATCGAGTCCATGGCTGAGGACACAATCTAACTCCGCGGCGCCCGAGGCTCTTCCCTTTCTACCAATCGTAGAGTTTGACTTGAGCCGCGAGGGGACGGCGGAAGACAGAATTCGAACGCAGAACGCAGAACGCAGAAAGATGAACGATGAACACAGCGGACGCCGCTATTCAGGGCTTGATTCTGCGTTCTGCGTTCTGACTTCTGCCCGTTGAAAGGCGCCGCCGGTCGTTCAGCCGGCGGCGCCCGCCACTCACACGGCCGTCGTCGTCACCCCCGCCCGTTCCCGATCCGGCAGTTCGCTGCTGCGCAGGCGCCGGACCGTGTCGCGGAAGATTTCCGAGATCGCCTGCAGGCCGTCGGTGCCGTAGTCGTAGTTGCCGTCAGCGTAGGGGGCGGCACTGCGCACCAGCGACGGCTCGAACGTCGAGCCCTCTTCCCACTCGTTGAGCGTCGAGAGGATGATCCACTTCTCGTTGTAGATGTGCTCGCCGTCGGTCTCCATGCGTGATTCGGAGAACACGACCGGGGTGAACGACGCGGCGGTATTGAGGATCTGCCGCAACTGCTGCGGCGTGCGCGCCGTGACGCGGCCTTGATTGGCGAGGCCGCGGCCCTCGACGAGTGACTCGAACAGGTCGCGGTCGAAGTGCGGCATCGTCCCGCTGAAGTGGATCTTTCCGAATCGCGCGGCGACGGCAGTCTGCGCGCGGAGGTTCGACGCCAGTTGCGACGCCGACTGGCTTGCATCCCACTCGACGTTCGAGCGGTCGCAGCCGCCGCACGTGTCCCACGGCAGACCGCAGGCGTGGTTGTAGACGCCGTCGATCGCGTTCATCACCTGCACCGCTCCCGGCACGTTCGCGCCGGCGAGGCCGCAGATGTGCTCCGTCAGGATGATGAACGGATTGCCAACGACCGGCGTGAGTGCCTGCCGGATCGCGGCGATCATGTTGAGGAAATCGCCGTAGTTGTTCACGTACTGGTTGCCCCAGAAGATGACGACCGGCCGGAGGTTGCCGGCGCGATCCTTGATGCGGCCGTACTTGGCGTTCCGCATCTCCGTTCCCCAGGCGATGACCTCGTTCTGGATCTTCGTGCGCGTGGCCGGAAAGCCTTCCAGTCCTGCCATGTGCACGAGCTTCACGCGCCCGAGGTTCGTCGCACGCCAGAGGGAGGTGCGGAAGTTCGCCAGCGGGTTGTCGCCGACCGGCTGGTAGTAGCCGCTGAGGAAATCGACGTTGAACTGATTGCACCACGCGGCGACCTGCTCGCCGTACGCCTGGGTCTTCCGGTCGATCAGGCCGCCGCCGAACGCCGGCTGGCGCCGTGTCCAGTTCGGGCGCACGCCTCCGCGCGTCCAGGAGTACGTGGTGAGAATGACGTTGTACTTCGTGTGAACGGTGACGAATTCGCCTGGTACAGGGATGCTGCTCATCTGACTTCTCCTTTCGAGAGGTCATGACGCGATCCCGGGAAAATTTCAGAGGAGTGACAAAAAACTTCCAGGAGCCGGATTCGGACGGATCGGACGAATGGAACGTACATGACCACAACGTGGCGTTCCTGCTTTACATCCTGACCGCGGGGGCACTCTCCACCCTGTGGAGACGCTTCGTCCAGAAGCTGCCGCTGGCCATCGCCTTCGTGCTGATCCTCCTGCCGCTCTGCTTCACCGGACGGGCGCTCCTCGGCGGACGCGTCTACGCGCCGGTCGACATGCCGTACACCACGGAGCCGCTGTCGGACTACTCCCGCGACTACGGCCTCGGCGAGAAGCCGCACAACGGGATGCTCTCCGATCTGCACGCGCAGATCATTCCGTGGCGGCAAGCGGTACGCGCCGCCTACGCGCAGGGCGAGTGGCCCCTCTGGAACCCCTACCTCCTCGGCGGCTCCATCCTCGCGGCGAACGCGCAGTCGGCTCCTTACGATCCGTTCAACCTCCTCGCGCTGCTCCTCCCGATGGCGACGAGCCTCACGTATGCCGCGTGCATGACGTTCTTCCTGGCCGGGTTCTTCACGTACGCCTTCGCACGCTCGCATGGGCTGCGCGAGCTGCCGTCGCTGGTGGCCGCCGCGGGCTTCATGTTCTGCGGCACCATGGCCTTCGGCATCGGCTGGCCGCTCGCGCGAGCCTGGGCCTTCCTTCCGCTGGTGCTGGTCGGCGTACGGTTCGTGGTCACCCAGGCCACGCTGCGTAGCGGCGTGGTGCTGTGCAGCGGGTTCGTGCTGCTGATCTTCGCCGGGCACCCGGAAACGGTTCTGCACGTGGTGGCGGTGGGGGCGGTGTATGGGGCCGTGCAGTGGGTGGCGGGGTTGCGCGATGGGACGAATGGGACCAAGAGGACAAATGGGGCCTACGGGTTCTACGTGCGCCCGATCGCGTTGGCGGTGGCAGCCGGTGTCGTGGCGCTGGCGCTGACTGCCATCCACCTGCTTCCCTTCCGGGAAGCCATCAAAGAAACCGACCAGCTTCCCTACCGGCAGCTGCGCGCGGCGCAGCCGCTGCCGTACGACGCGTCGTTCACCCGGCACCGCGCGATCCACGCGCTGCTGCCGGCGTACGGCGGGCAGGATTGGCGGGACGACTTCACGCAGCTCTCGGCGCCGCCTTCGGCGAGCGCCGGCAGCATCGTGCTGGCGCTGGCGCTCGCCGCGCTGGTGCTGGCGCCGCGGCGGCTGACGTGGTTCTTCGCGGCGCTCGCGGGGTTCGCGTTCATCGCGGCGTGCGACGCGCCACCCGTCGCGCAGTGGCTGCACGCGCTGCCGCTGTTCGACATCGCCCTCAACGACCGCTTCGTCTTCGTCGCCACGTTCTCGCTGTCGATGCTGGCCGCGATCGCGCTCGACGCGCGACCGCGCGCCGCTGGTGCGGTGGCCGTACTGGTTTGCGCGGTGGGGCTCGCGTGGCTGACGTGGAAGATGTGGGCGCCGCAGCGTGCGGCCGGCGTCGACCTTGAACTCATGTGGCTCGTCACGGTGGCGGAGTTGCTGCCGCTGCTCATCGTGGCCGGGCTGTTCGTCGTGCGTCCTCGCCACGCGCTGCTGGCGATCTTCGCGCTGGTTCTCCTGCAGCGCGCGGTCGTCGACGGCACGATGTATCCGGCGTTCCCGCGCAAGGCGTTCTACCCACGCGTGCCGCTCATTCGCGCGATGCAGAACCTAGGCGACGCGCCGTATCGCGTCGTGGGGAAAGACTTCTGCCTCATCCCCGACGCCGCGGCGATGTACGGGCTCGAGGACGCCCGCGGCTACGAGGCCATGACGTTCGCACGCCTCGTCGAGACCTACGGCCTCTGGTCTATGCCGCAGCACGTCTGGTTCAACCGCGTCGACCAGCTCTCGCGGCCGTTCATCTCCTTCCTCAACATCCGCTACGCCGTCGCCTCCAGCGAGACGCCGGTGCCCGACGGCTGGCGGCTCGTGCAGACCGACCGGAAGAGCAGCGTCTTCGAGAACCAGCGCGTGCTGCCGCGCGCGTTCGTGCCGCGCCACGTGCGCTACCGCAACGAGAACAGCGACGTGCTGCGCGAGATGGCCGACGCCACCGACTTTGCGGACATGGGCTGGATCTACACGAAGCACTACGGACCGCACGAGATCAAGAACGGCCCCGGCACCGTGACGGTGCGCCGCGACGGCCTCGCCTTCGACCTCGACGCGCGCATGGAGCGCGACGGTTGGGTCGTGATCTCCGAGACGGCGTGGAAAGGATGGCGCGCCTACATCGACGGCAACCGCGCCCCGATCCTCTACGCCAACCACGCCTTCCTCGGCGTGCACGTGCCGAAAGGCAATCACCGCGTGCGGCTGGTTTACCGGCCGCAGTCGTTCGTCACCGGGCAGGCCGTTTCTGTGGTGACGCTGGCGCTCTGCGTCGCGGTGTTCGTGTGGCGCAGGATAGGACCTATAGGACAGATAGGATGGCGGAGAATCCCCTGAATCCTATTCGTCCTATTTCGCCGTCGATTCCACCAGCCACGCCCCATACGCTTCGGACGTGCCCGCGATCCCCATGACCACGAACTCCGGCACCTCGTACGGATGCCGTGCGAACAGCTCCCGGCGTAGCTCGTCGACGCGCGCGTCGACGGTCTTGATCACCAGCAGTCGCTCCGCGTCCTCCGTGACCTTCCCTTCCCACCGGTAGATCGACGCGATCTTCTCGACGATGTTGACGCACGCAGCGACGCGCAGCTCGACGAGTTCGCGCGCGAGGCCGCGCGCGTCATAGTCCGCGCCGACGGTGGTGAGGACGACGACCGGCGTCAATCGATGCTCGCGATGCGCTGCGCCACGTCGCGCGCCACCGCTTTCGCGGCGCGGCGACTCTGCGCCCATTGCGCCCACGGCAACGACACCCAGCCCCACGCGCGCGGTCCGCCGAGGGACACGCCCGTCGGTGCGATGGTGCTGCTGCGCTCCGCGAGGTCGTACGTTTCGATCAGCTCCAGCGTCTCGCCGTCGTAGATGTTCAGCTCCACCCACATCTTCGAGGCCACGACGCCCAGGTCGACGCCGCCGTGACGGCCGGCGACGCCGATGCCGGCGTAGTGCTCGGCGCTCGATTCACCGGCGGTGATCTCGACGTAATACATCGCGTCGCCGTCGCCGCGCTCGCGCAGCTCGTCGATCGTGTCGCGCATGTTGACCGGAACGAAGCCGGCGTTGCGCAGCTCCCCGTGCAGATACTTGCGGACGGAGTCGTGCACGTAGCGGTCGCCGTCGAAGTCCGCGGGAAGCAGGATGCCGACGCGATTCTCCCGGCCGCGCGATGTGTCGAATGCGAACGCCGCCGCCGGGATCAGAAGAAGGGAAATGGCGATGAGGAGTCGTCGCATGGCCCCCAATATAGCTCTCAATTACAATCGGGGCTCGTGGTCAAGCGCACACTCCTGTTTCTTCTCGCCGCTGTGGCCGCCTGGCTTCTCTGGGAAGTGGTGACATTTCCCGACGTTGAGAAGCTCGTCGACGAGCCCCCGAAGACCACCGCGTTCATGGAGCGCCGCCGCGAAGAGCTCCGCGACGCCGGTAAGGACGACACCATCCGCTACCGCTGGGTGCCGTACGGACGCATCTCCCCGAATCTCCGCCGCGCGGTGCTGGTAGCCGAGGACAACGCGTTCTACGAGCACGAAGGCGTCGACACCAAAGCGGTGAAGGAAGCGTTCGAGCGCAACTGGAAGCGCGGCAGGATCACGCACGGTGGCTCCACCATCACGCAGCAGCTCGCGAAGAACCTCTACCTCTCGCCGTCGCGCAATCCGCTGCGCAAGGTGAAGGAGTACTTCATCGCCCGTTCGCTCGAAAAGAATCTGTCGAAGAAGCGCATCCTCGAGATCTACCTCAACGTCGTGGAGATGGGAGAGCGCGTGTACGGCGCGGAGGCGGCGGCGCAGTTCTACTTCGACAAGTCCGCCGCGTCTCTGTCCCAGTCGCAGGCGGCGCTGCTCGCCGGCTGCTTGCCGAACCCGCGCATCATGAGCCCGGCCAAACCGAACAAGCGGCTGCGCGCGCGGCAGCGCATGATCCTCTCCCGCATGCGCCGCTGGGGCTACACGCTCGAGAAGGAAGTGCTGACGGAGAAGAAACCGGCGGCGGAGAAGCCGGAGGAGACGGCACCCGCGACCGAGACGCCGGAGCCGGTGCCGACCGACACCGATCTCGCGCCGCCGACGGAGACCACGGAGACGGTCGAAACGACGGAAACGACCGCCCCGACTGAAACCATCGAGCCCACGGATACGAATCAATCAACGGAGACCGCACCACCGGCACCACCGCCGCAGCAGTAACGAAAGGAAACGCACATGCAGCAGCACGTGAAGATCGTCGGCGCCCTGTTCATCATCTTCGGAATCCTCTACGGCATTGGCGCCGTGGTGGTGTTCGTCACGGGTGGCGCGATCATGGGCATCGGCGGCACCCAGGCGCCCACCGAGGAAGAGCGCGCCGGCCTGATGCTCGGCGGCGGTTGCGTCACAGCGATCGGCATCGCCATCGCCGTCCTCGCCCTGCCCAACATCATCGTCGGCTGGGGCCTGCTGAAGTTCCGCGAGTGGGCGCGCGTCTTCGGAATCGTGCTGGCCATTTTGCACCTGCCCGGCCTCGGACCCGGCACGCTGCTGGGGATCTACGCGCTGGTGATTCTCTTCAATGAGCAAACGAAGCCGCTGTTCATCAGGCGGTGATGGGGCGAATGGGACCCCTAGGTGAATAGTTTCGGGGTCCCATTCAACGTTCTGCGTTCTGCGCTCTGCGTTCGCCGTTCCCCGTCAGATCCCTCGCCACGCTCGGGATGACCGCGCACTGCGCGCTCACTTCCCCACAATGAACACCGGCACCGGGCCGCCGTTCACCACGATGTCCTCCGCGTCGTCGCCATCGGCGAACATCGTCGTGGAGTGACCGCCGTCGAACAACATCGCGTCGCGGCACGCCAGTCCGCCCTGATCCTCGGCGATGCGTGCGACGCGCGCGATCTCCGTCGTCGTGAACTTGCGGTCCTGCGGCGTGGCGAAGAACAACAGGTCGCGGTCCCACTGGATGCAGACGCCGGCGCGCGCCGCCTTGTAGCCGCGGTTCACCTTCGCTGTGTGGCCGCGGATGACGAGGCGCGGTCCTGCCTGCACCGCCATGTGAGCGCGCTTACGGAAATCTTCCCAGCTCGGAGGCAAGATGATGTAGGGCGTTCCGCGATCGGTCACCAGAAAGATCGACTGCCAGCCCGTCGTGCTGATCCTGTTCGTGATCGCGCCCGACTTGACGATCAGACCGAGGGGAGTGCGCGCTTTGTCGAAGAAGTTGGTGTTGATCACGAATGTGGAGCCGTTGTCACGCGCCACGTTGCGCGCGTTCGAGCCGCGCACCACCACCGTGTCCAGCTTCACCTTGCGCGGATCCACGCGCACCACGTGCACGTCGAGATCTTCCAGATCGTCGATGCAGCGGATCTCGCGATGCTCCATGCCGTCACGAATGGGCTCCCATTTAATGGGGCATGGTTTCTTTGGTGGAGTCTTCGATGCGGTAGTCTTCGATGCGGTAGTCTTCGATGCAGTCGCCGGTGCAGACGTCTGCGCGTGCGCGGCGAGCGTGATCGACATCACGAAGAGGGCGAAGGAAAGCAGGGTTGCGTGTCTCACGTCGAATGCGTTTGGCAATCGGTATGCCGCGCTTTCCGAAAGTGTCGTTTCACACGGTTACATCAGGCGTAAAAGCGCACCGTCCTCCGAAGGAGTCAGTCTTATCCGTATCATGTCCGTAACTCAATTTCGTTCCGCATCAGCAACTTGTCTCACTCGGCATTCGAGGTGGTCCGCGTTTTGCCCATTGCGAGCAGCCGTATGAAGTCCGACGACAGTCATCGACGCAGCAAACGGAAGCACGCAGCAGATTTCCGCATCATTTGTGATTGCCAGCACGAAGCGAAGCGGAAGGCGAGCCGGTGGCGCCGCGTACTCACCGCCGCCTCGCGCGGAGTCGCCGTTCTCCTCGGCGTTCCTCTCGCCTTCGGAGCCCTCGGCATCCCCTCCGATGCCACGAGCCTCAACTTCCTCAGCGACGCGAAGATCGCGCGCGCCGTCTCCGTCATGGAAGATCGCTCGCTCCCCATCTTCACGTCCAAAAAAACGCGCGAAGAGTTCTTCGCCTCCGCGCCGGTCGCACGCGTGTTCAACCTCGAGGTGGCGAAGGAAGAGTTCTTCCGCACGCAGATCCCCTACGGCACGATCATCTACCGCGAAGCCCAGCGCCACGGACTCGATCCCGCGCTCGTCGCCGCCGTCGTCGCCACCGAGTCCGACTTCCGCCCCCGCCTCGTCTCCAACAAGAGCGCGCAGGGCCTGATGCAGATCATCCCCAGCACGGCCTCCCTTCTCGGCGTCAGCGATCCGTTCGATCCCGAGGAGAACATCGCGGCGGGCACCAAGTACCTCCGCTATCTCTTCGATCGCTTCGATGACCAGAACCTCGCGCTGGCCGCGTACAACGCCGGTGAAGGCAACGTGAGCCGCCATGGTGGCGTGCCGCCGTTCCCCGAGACGCAGAACTACCTCCGCCGCGTCAGCGCGCGCACCCACCACTACCGCGAGCGCGTCCGCCGCTCCTACGTGGCCGGCATGCGCATCCGCACCGACGTCCACTGAACCCGATCGAACGAATACGACAGAAGGGACCTACGGGACTGCGCGGTCCGGTAGGTCCCTTCGCCATTTGCGGCGATGTCTCCGCCGTCGCATCGCGCCGATTCGTCACATTCCCTTCACCGCTTCGCGTAAAATCGGAATCATGCAGGGGAAAGAGCGCCGCGAGTTCCAGCGTCTCCACCTCGTTCCTCCCGTCTCCGCCACCCTCGGCGCCACCGGCGTCACCATCGTGGAGATCGGCGTCCTCGGCGCCGGCATCGCGCACGACGCCTCCCTCGCCAAAACGTACGACGACCTGCGCTTCGCCTACAACGGCGACACCATCGCCCTCAAGTGCGAGGTCGTGCGCACCACCGAGGACGAAGGGCGCATGCACTCGGGCCTCCGCTTCCTCGCCGCGATCGGCGAGTCGGGAGACCGCCTCCGCGCAATGCTCGCGCAGCTCGTGATCGCCGAATTCGCCACGCGACGTCCCAACGCGGAGAACACCTTCAACGCCACCACCATCGACGGCGACAAGACCGTGCGCGGTGTCGACGCGCAGTTCCTCTGCTACCGCCTCGAGCACGGCGTCTGGACGCGCCGCCGCATCTTCCTGCCGGAACAGCCGGCCGTCGGCTTCACCGTTGCGCGCACCGAGGACAGCGAAGAGATCCAGCGGCTCTGCCAGGTGTACCAGGCGTCGGACGAGGAAGGGCGCCGCCTCATCCGCCTCTTCGCGGAGCTCAGCGTCAGCGACGTGCTGGAGATTCCGCCTCGCGCGTGACGTCCACCTGCAGCGGCAGCGTGAAGTAGAACTTCGTCCCCACGCCCTGCTCGCTCTCCACCCAGATCCGGCCGCCGTGAGCTTCCACGATCCCCTTTGCGATCGGCAGCCCGAGGCCGGCGCCCATGCGCTCCGTGCGCTTGGCCTGCCAGTACGGATTGAACACGTCGCGCAGGTTCTCTTCCGGGATGCCAGGGCCCGTGTCGCTGACCGTGAAGAGCACGTCGCTGCTGCGGGGCCGCACGTGCACCGAGACGACGCCGCCGGCGGGCGTGAACTTCAGCGCGTTCCCGATCAGGTTCGACAGCACCTGCAGCACGCGATGCCGGTCCGCCCACACCTCGGTCACGCCATCGTCGATGCGCAGCTGCAGCGACACCTCATTCGCCGCGAACTGCGCGCGGAAGATCTCGTCCGCCTCGTGCATCAGTGACCCGATCTCGAAACGCGCCGGCTCGATCGGCAGCCGCTTCCCGCCGTCGAGGCGCGTCACGTCGAGGAGGTCGGCGATGAGCCGCGACATCCGCCGCGCCGAGAGCTCGATCGTGTCGAGCTGCTCGCGGTCCTCGTCCGACAGCGTCTCCGACATCTGCATCAGCGACGCGCCGAGCGTGACCGCGTTGAGCGGATTGCGCAGGTCGTGCGAGACGATCGCCAGCACCTCCTCGCGGGCGCGTACGACCTGCTGCGACTCCAGGTAGAGCCGCGCGTTGTCGATGGCCAGCGACGCGTGGCGCGTAAGCTCCGAGAACATCGACACGTCGTCATCGCCGAACGGCCTCGCCTCGGGTGACACGGCCGAGACGAGACCGAGCGTCTCGCCGCGGCTGACCAGCGGCGCGAAGATCATCGTCCGGTTCGTGCTGTCGGCCGCGAGGCCGGTGATGAACGGCAGCAGGCCGGACGACGCACCGATCCGCCGCGGATTCCGCTCCTGCAGCACGCGCACGAGCGCTTCCGGGAGCTCGCGCCGCACCTGCCCGATGTCGGCCGTGAGCGCGACTTCGTCTTCCGGATTGCGATGCGCGGCGGCGGTGCGCCGCAGGCTGCTGTCCGGCTCGAGCATGTCGACCACGCACAGCTCCGCGAGGTTCGGCACGATGAGGCGCGCGAGCATCGCCACCGTCTCCTCGTAGTCGAGCGACGACGTCATCTCCTGTCCCGCCGCGGCGAGGAACGCCGCGCGCCGCTCCTCGCGCTCCGCCGCTTCGCGCGCCGTGCGCGCTTCGTTCGCCTCCCGCTCCGCCTCGAGGCGGCGTCGCGTCGCTTCCTTCGCCAGGAGGCGCATCTGCCGCCCGAGGCCGATGACGAGGAGGGCGGAGGTGAGGGCGAGGAGGGAGAGGACGATCGTCAGCGAGACGTTGAGCTGCTCCGCCGCTTCGATGCGCTGGCGCCGCTGGTCGATGGCGAGCTGGATGTCGATCTCCAGGTTCGTCGCCAGCTCCAGCGACTTCTCGTACGCAGGATGCTGTTCGAACAGCCGCGTCTGGAACACTTCGGGAGGCAACTGCCGCGACAGCAGCTCGTGCTTCGTGACGCCGCCGCGCCAGCGGCTGGCCTGGAAGAAGAGGGTCCCCAGGTCGTCCGCCAGCCCTTCCTGCAGCTTCGGGATCAGGCTGTCGAGAATTTTGCGGTTCTGTTCCTGCTGCGCCACCAGGTACATGTAGTCGCGCCGGTAGTGATCCTGCCCCGTCACCTGCCAGGCGATGATCTTGTCCAGTTCCAGGGCGAGCTGCACCTGGATCTGGTTCGCGGCACGGCGGGCAGGCTCCGCCACGTTGTTGATCTCCCGCCGCATCTTCGAAGTGTGCGTGGCCACTGCGATCGGCAGGATCAGCAGGGAAAGCAGCGACACGATGATGAACGCGACCGGCAGAATCGTCGTCCACGTGCTCTCCGGTCCGACGCGCCAGATGCTGCGTCTCTCACGAGCGGGGTTCGGCGTCAACGGCACCTCTGCCTTATCCGCAGCAAAGCGCTTACCATATGCGACGCATGGTCTATGACGACCGCAGAGAGTTTCAGCGACTCAAACTGGCAAAACCGATTCTCGCGACGATGGACAGCCAAAGCGCTCTCATCCTCGATATCGGTGTAGCCGGCGCTTTTCTCGAACATTACGGACGGGTCGACCCGGGCGACGCCTTCCTCCTCGGCTTTCGCTGGCAGGGAGAGGACGTCGAATTCGCCTGTGAGGTCGTTCGCTCGACCATCGTGCGCGAACCGGGCGGCGACGGCAAGAGCCTCGTCTCCCACACCGGCGTGCACTTCCTCCACGCGGTGGGCGAATCGCACCTCCGCCTGCAGGAGATGATGGCCACGTTCGTCGGCAAGATCCTGGCGGCCAACCGCTCCAACGCGAGCGGCAACGCCACCGACCTCGCCGGCGCCGCCATGCTCGCCGACCTCGGCGGCGCCCGCCGCGCCCGCAGTCGCGGCTTCATCACTTACCGCCACAAGAACGGCGCCTGGGTCCGCGACACCACGACCACCGCCGCCCAACCCCCCGACGGCTTCACCGTCGCTGCCTACGAGGACGAAGAAGAGCTCGAAACCCTCTGCCGCGCCTACGAAGCCGCCGACGAAGAAGGCCGCCGCCTCATCCGCCTGGTAGCGGAGCTGAGCGTGCTATCCGTGCGCAAATAGGACGGATAGGACCTAGGACGGATGGGACCTATGGGACGGATGGGACCTATGGGACAGAGGTCGTAGGGCACGACTGGCTTTGCCTCAACGGGCAGCGCGTAGCGCCCCGTCGCCCCTCTCCCCGGCCTTTGCGGGGGTGGCGCCTAGCGCCGGGTGAGGGGCTGCGGCGCACCAGAAACGCTGGCCAGAGCTTCGCCCGGGGAATCCGCGCACTTGCGCCACACGTCGCACAGCGCAGCCATTCGTCCTATCCGTCCCATAGGTCCCATTTGTCCCATCGTCCTCCGTCGACCAACTCCACGAACGACCCCACCACCACATCCGCCGCCGACAGGTCCTGCCGCTGCAGGGCGCGGGGATTGCGCACCGCCACCGTGAACGCCCCCGCCGCCTTCGCGGCCACCACGCCCACGTGCGAGTCCTCGAAGACGATGCACTCCTCCGGCGCCACGCCCAGCTTCCGCATCGTCAGCAGATACGCTTCCGGATCCGGCTTCCCGTGCACCACCTCGCTCCCGTCGACGATCAGCGCGAAGAAGTCGCGCAGCCCCAGCCGGCGCAGGATGGCGTCGATCGCGTCACTCACCGCGGACGACGTCACGGCCAGCGTCAGTCCCCGGGCGTGCAGCTCGCGCACCGCGCGCTCCACGCCCGGCATCAGCTCCAGGTGCGAGGTGCGGCACGCCTCGTCGAAGTGGCTTTGCCGGATGGCGAACAGCTCCTCTTCGCCGCGTGTCCAGCCGAAGAAAGCGCGCATGTCGCGGATGTCGTCGATGATCCGCCGCCCGGAGCCGTGGCGGAAGCTCTCCGGCATGCGCTCGTAGTCGTCGCCGAGCTCTCGCGCGAGCGCCGTGTGCGCGGCCGTGTGCTGCGGCTCCAGGTCGATGATCGTCTCGTCGAAGTCGAAGATGGCGGCGCGGATCGTCATGGTAGTGTGCGGCGCGTGGAAGCGGACTTTCAGAAGGCGCTGACGGTGGTCTTCGTGGTCGGCGGTTTCGTCGCCGTCGTCGGCACCACCGTGCTGTACTTCGCCTTCCGTGCCTTCGGCAATGAGAAGAAGGAGAAGGTCTCGACCGCCGTCATCCTCACCGTGGCCACGCTCGTGTTCGTGTTCGTCTTCTGCTTCATCTTCCTGCTGTGGGCGATGCGCGGAGCTCGCTGACGATCGCTTCCGTGTGCTCGCCCAGCGACGGCGGCGCGCTGCGGATGACGAAGCGCGCCCCATCGACGCGCACCGGATTGCTCACCGTCTCGTAGCGCCCGAGCAGCGGATGCTCGATGTTCGCCAGCAGCACTTTTCCCGGCTCGCTGCGCAGCGCCTCCAGCACGCCCTGCACCAGCGACACCGGCACCGCTTCCTGCCGGAGCCGCGTGAGCCAGTGCTCCGCCGGCCGCGTGCGGAAGATCGCGTCGAGCAGCGGCACCAGCGTTCCACGATGTTCCACGCGCCGCGTGTTCGTCGCGTACGCGGTTGCCAGCTCCGGCCGTTCGATCGCGCGGCAGAGCGCCGCGAACTGCCGGTCCGTCCCCACACCGATCGCGAACGGCCGGTCGCTGCCGTGGAAGAGCTGATACGGGACGATGGACGCATGCTCGTTCCCGAAGCGGCGCGCTTCATCGCCCGTGGCCAGCGCCGCCTGCGACACGTTCACCAGCGACGCGAGCGTGGAGCTGAACAGCGACACCTCCAGCCGCGCCCCTTGGCCGTCGCGCTCCCGTGCGTACAGCGCGCTGCCGATGGCGCCGAACGCGTGATGCGCCGTCAGCACGTCCGCCAGCGCCACGCCGATCTTCATCGGCTCGCCGTCCGCCTCGCCGGTGATCGACATGAGTCCCGTCCCCGCCTGCGCCAGCAGGTCGTAGCCCGGCGTCGCCGCTTCCGCCGTATCCGCGTCGAAGCCCGAGATCGAGCAGTGAATGGCCCGCGGGTTGAGCGCGTGCACGTCGCCCAATAAGTCCGCGCGCTGCGCCGGTAGGAAGTTGTCCACCACGATGTCCGCGCGCCGGATCAGCGCCTGCGCCAGCGCGCGGCCGGCGTCCGTCTTCAGGTCGAGCGTCAACGATTCCTTGTTCCGGTTGACCGCCAGAAAGTACGTGCTGATCCCGTCGAGGAACGGCGGGCCCCAGCGCCGGGTCTCATCGCCGCCGCGGGGATCTTCCACCTTGATCACGCGGGCGCCGTGATCGCCGAGGAGCTGGGTGCAGAGGGGGCCGGCGAGGACGCGGGAGAAGTCGGCGACGAGCAGACCGTCGAGCGGCGGCCGCCGCATCTATCGGTACGACTGGCGGAGCTGTTCGAGCTCGGCCAGCGTCCGCCGGAGGATATTCACGACCTTGTGCACCTCGGAGCCGTACATGCGCAGCTCCGCGTCGCAGTCGGTCATGGCGTAGAAGGCTTCGTCTTTCTCGAGGCGGTCGCGTTCGAAGCGGAGGCGCTCGGTGAGCTCCTCGATCTCGGTGACCAGGACGAAGTTGACGTCCTTCTCGCCGAGGTAGCGCTTGCACTGGGGGCAGTAGATGGAGCGGTCGGTGGCGGACTCGACCAGCTCGACCACGAACTGCCGCTCACACTGCGGACATTCATAGACTTCGGGCAACATGGCATTCTCGAAACGCAACTTCACCGCAGATTGTGCCACGGCCGGGGAGCGGCGTCGTTTGGAATGCAACTCTTGACGGTGAGGTTTTGCCGCGTGTAGCATCCGCCACCCGTCGATCCTGGGAGATCGTTCAATGGTAGGACAAGCGGCTCTGAACCGCTGAATCGGGGTTCGACTCCCTGTCTCCCAGCCAATCTTCATCGACGCCGCGCCACCGCGGGCCCCTTTCCACCCCAGCCGACGCGCTCTCGTCCTATAGGTCCCATCCGTCCTATTCGTCCCATCTTTCCCGTTGAACCGGCCGCTACGCCGCGGCGGCGAGGCGTCGCTAGTTCAGGATGGCCTGCTCGTAGACACGGCACACGATCGCGTAGCACTCGCAGGCCATGGCTTCGAGGCCCGCGCGATCCACGATGCTGATCTCCTGGCGCCGGTGTCCGATGACGCCCGCCGCTTCGAGCTTCTGCACCGCTTCGTTGACGCTCGCGGTGCGCGCTCCGAGCATATGCGCGAGGAACTGCTGCGTCATGCGGATCTGCGGCGCGGCGACACGATCCTGCATCATCAGCAGCCAGCGGGCGAGGCGCGCTTCCATGCCGTGCGCACGGTTGCATGCGGCGGTCTGGCTGACCTGAGTGATGAACGCGTTGGTGAAGCGCAGCAGTTGCCGCTGCATCTCGCCGTTGCGCTGGAAGCGGGCGACCAGGTGCTCCGCGCTCATTTGCCACGCCGATCCCTCGCCCTGCACGATCGCATCGTTGAGCTGGGCCGGTGCGCCCATGAAAATATCGACGCCCACCATTCCTTCATTGCCGACCACGCCGACTTCCACCGTCGGGCCGGAGCGCAGGGTCCGGACGAGCGACACCACGCCCTGGATCGGAAAGTAGGCGTGCTGCGTGCGTGCGCCGGCCTCGAGAATCCTCGCGCCGAAGTTCAGAGTGAAGAGCTGCGATGCGCGGTGTGCGTCGTTCCGTTCCCGCGTCGGCAACGCGGCGAGAAGAGCGTTGTCTTCTCGCGCCGCGGCACGTTCTGATTCCTGCGTCATGGAGCCTCCTCGCTTGCTGGTGGAGAGTCGCGACAGGAGGAGGCAAGAGGTCCCGGTGCCGTACCGCTGACATGAACAACGGGTTCCCATCACCCGATACTCCCCGGCAACGGGTTATTACGTTTCCGTAAAAATGGCGAAATTCGCGATGCCCATTGCCCGTTCTCGCATGTACACGCCTGATCAGCCGGTCGCGACTGAGTGCCACGAATGGAACCCCCTCGGGTACCCCACGCGCACTTCGCCACTGCCTCCATCCTCAGACGGTAGTCTCGAAAGGATGTGCACGATGGCAGCTCCAACTTCCACAGAAGGGGCGGGTACGCCGCTTCCCCCGCACCACTTGGCTCTGGCGGCGTCCGAATCCCGCTACCGCCGCCTCTTCGAGACCGCGCAGGATGCGATTCTCATCCTCGATGCGGAAGAGCGGCCGGGGACGATCATGGACGCCAATCCGTTCGTCATCGACCTCCTCGGGTATTCGCTCGACGAACTGATCGGGAAGGAGCTCTGGGAGATCGGCCTGTTCGCCGACAAGGACGAGAGCCAGGCAGCCATGGATCAACTGCAGACCGAGGGCTACATCCGCTACGAAGACATCCCCCTCGAGACCAAGCAGGGCAAACGCGTGGACGTGGAGTTCGTCAGCAACACGTACCTGGTGGACGGCCACACGGTGATCCAGTGCAACATCCGCGACATCACGGAACGGGTGCTGGCCGTGCAGGCTCTCGCGGCGTCCGAGGCGCGCTACCGGCGGTTGTTCGAGACGGCGCAGGACGCGATCCTCATCCTCGAGGAAGCGAGCGGCAAGATCATGGACGCCAATCCGTTCGTGATCGACCTGCTCGGCTATCCGCTCGACGAATTGATCGGCAAGGAGCTGTGGGAGATCGGTCTGTTCTCCGACACCCAGGAGAGCAAAGCCGCCATGCACCGGCTGCAGGAGCGCGGCTACATCCGCTACGAAGACATGCCGCTCCAGACCAAGCGCGGGAACCGTGTCGAGGTCGAGTTCGTGAGCAATTCCTACATGGTCGGCGATCTCAAGGTCATTCAGTGCAACATCCGCGACATCACCGACCGCAAGTGGGCGGAGGAGGCGGCGCGCATCAGCGCGCAGCGTTTCCAGTTCCTCGCCGAGTCGATGCCGATCATCATTTTCACGGCCAAGCCGAACGGCGACCTCGACTACTGCAACCGTCAGTTGACGGAGTTCACCGGGCTGTCGTGCGAGGAGGTCGCCTCGGCAGGCCGCACACCGTTCACCCATCCGGACGAAGCGGCAGAGGACGATCGCCTCTGGCTCCGCTCGATCGAAAGCGGCGAGCCGTTCCAGCTAGAGAGCCGCTTCCGCCGCGCGGACGGCGTCTATCGCTGGCACCTCACCCGGGCCGCTGCGATGCGCGATGCCGGCGGAATCATGATCTGGATCGGTTCGAGCACGGACATTCACGACCGGAAGAGCGTCGAAGAGACGCTCGTCCGGCAGTACCACGAGTCCGAAGCGCTCAGCCGCGCGAAGGACGAGTTTCTGGCCACCAGCTCGCACGAGCTGCGGACACCGCTCACGTCGATTCTCGGCTGGGCCGAGCTGCTGGTGACGCGCGAACTGGACGCCGAGACGCAGCGCGTGGCGCTCGAATCCATCGTGCAGTCGGCGCGGGCGCAGTCGCGACTGATCGACGACATGCTCGATGTCTCGCGGCTGCTCACCGGGAAGCTGGAGCTGAACAGCGAACCGGTCGACGTCGCTGCCTCGGTCCTGCTCGCACTCCGCGCCATCACCCCGGCGGCGGAGACGAAGAACCTCACGCTGGAAAAGACACTCACGCTCGGCTCGATGCGCGTGGATGGCGACCCGACCCGGCTTCAGCAGATCTTCTGGAACATCCTGGCGAACGCGGTGAAGTTCACGCCGGACGGCGGACGCATTCGCGTGCGGATGTCATCGACGAATTCACGGATCGACATCGTCGTCAGCGATACCGGGCAGGGGATCAGTGCCGAGTTCCTTCCGCGCGTGTTCGACAGCCTGAGTCAACAGCGAGGGAGCAGCACCCGCGGTCACGGCGGGCTCGGGCTCGGTCTCTCGATCGTCAGGCAACTCGTCCAGATGCACGGCGGCACGGTGCTCGCGGAGAGCGACGGTGAAGGGCAAGGCGCGACGTTCACGGTGTCGCTCCCGGCACGCGAGCTCACGGCCACCGTCGAAGAGCCTGCGCTGCACCTTCGTGACGAGCACAAACCTCCTGTGTCCGAGGAGCCCACTTCCATCGCCGGCATGCGCGTACTGGTCGTCGATGATGAACTGGAGATGCGCAAGTTGATCACGACCGTTCTGCGGGCCGCCGGCGCCTCGGTCGTCACGGCGGGCAGCGCCGCCGATGCTGTCGAGCTCCTGGACGCGCAATCCTTCGACGCGCTCGTGAGCGACATCGCCATGCCGGACGAGGATGGGCACTCGCTGACGCGTCGCATCCGTGCCCGCCAGGACGACAAATCCACGATTCCCGCGCTCGCCGTGACGGCGTACGGCGGCCCACTGCAGCGCCAGTTGGCCCTATCTGCCGGCTTCGACGACTATCTCAAGAAGCCGTTCGCCCCTCAGGATTTGGTACGTGCGGTCGCGGGCGTCTGCGCGGCCAGGCGCTGAGCGACGCGTGAGCTCGAGTGGAGGACAGACTCTTGTCTGTCCCGCGCAGAAGTCACAGTTCCTCATCGGGCGCGTGAATTGCTGCGCTCGTCGGGCTTTGGAGGACAGGCCGATGAAGAGCTTGTTTCTGGCTTCGGCCATCATCCTCGGAGGCTGTCAGGCGGACGAGCGCGCAGGGGACGCGCGAGCACTGCCGGCAAACCAGAAAGGCGCGGCGACGCCGCGGCAGGAGTTGAAGCACGACATGACACGCCTCGCAACATCCCAGGACGGCACCCGCATCGCCTTCGAGAAGACCGGGAGCGGCCCGGCGCTCATCATCGTCAGTGGTGCGCTTTCGCACCGCGGTCTGTGGGACCACAAAGCGTACACAGCCAAGCTCGCGGAACACTTCACGGTCTACGTTTACGACCGGCGCGGGCGCGGCGAGAGCACGGACGTGCAACCGTACGCCGTCGATCGCGAGATCGAAGACCTCGCAGCACTCGTCAACGATGCTGGCGGTTCGGCGTACCTCTATGGCGTTTCGTCCGGCGCCGCTTTGGCGTTGCAGGCGGCAGCGAAGCTGGGGCCTGAGAAAGTGACAAAGCTGGCGATCTACGACGTGCCGTACGGGCAGAAGCCGCAGGACTTCGCCACGCAGAAGCAACGCGTCAACGAGATCGTTCGCACGGGCAAGCCGGGCGAGGCGGCCGAGTTCTTCCTCTCCGCCATCGGGACCCCGCCCGAAGCGCTGGAAGGGATGAAGCGCTCGCCCCAATGGGATGCCATGAAGAGGATGGACTTCACCCTGAATTACGACTACGCCGTTCTAGGGGACGGCGCGGTGCCGCAGGACGTCGTCAAGACCATCCGCGTTTCCACGCTGGTGATGAACGGCGGCGCCAGTCTGGAGTTCATGCAGGCCAGCGCCGACCGCATCGCCGCACTCGTCCCTCATGCGCAGCGCAAAACGCTCGAAGGCCAGGCGCATCAAGCGGCACCCGAGGTCGTCGGGCCGGTGTTGATCGAGTTCTTCGGCGGGTCCTGAGGCACGACGCCGCACGTCGGCGAAGAGCTGGCCGTCATCCACGGCCAGCCCTTCGCACGTGCTAGAACGTCACGCGATATGACAGCGTGAAGTCGCGACCGGGCAGCGGCGTGCGCTCCTTCAGCGGCGAGGTGTGCTGGCGCGCCAGCTCGTCGGTCAGGTTCGTGCCCCGCAGCAGAAGGTCGTGCACGGTATTCGCCGCGAAGAAGCGATAGCCGACCGTCGCATTCACCAGCGTATAGCCTTCGGTCTCTTCTTCGAGCTCCGCCACGTCATCCTGTGTGAAGTAGCGCCGCACTTCGGCCGACGCGGAGAGAGGACCGCCTTCGAACCGCAGGCCGAGCGACGCGCGGAGCGGCGGAATGCGCGGCAGGTTGCCACCGCCGTCGAGCTCCGCGCGCACGTAGTCCGCTCCGGCTTCGAGCTCGAGGTGATTCGCGCCCGCATGCCAGATCTCCGCATGGCCATCGATCTCGATGCCGCGGAAGGTTGCGTCAGCCTGCACGTACTGGAAGACGGGCAGCCCGTCCTCCTCTTCACCCCTCGGCGCATCGAAGATGAAGCCGTCGAACGAGTTGTTGAAGAGGTTGATCTGGCCGCGCAGACGCCCGGCGGTCTTGCGGAACGACACGTCGAGGCCGAGGCTCGTCTCTTCGTCGAGGTCGACGTCGCCGATCTCGAACTGCGACGTGGCCACGTGCGGGCCGTTCGCGTACAGCTCCGTCGCCGTCGGCAGGCGCGTCGCCCGCGCGAGCGAAGCAGCGATCGCGAACCCTTCGCTCGGCCGGTAGATGGTTCCGATTGAGGCGGAGACGCCGTTGAACGAGAGGTCCGGCAATGCGTCCTCGCGCACGCTGATGTCCTGATGTTCGTAGCGCGCGCCGAACTGGAAGTCGAGGCGCTCGCCGCGGATTTCCTCGAAAAGGAACGCGGCGCGTGATCTCGTTGTCGTAGCGGGAACGAACGCCTCTTCGCCCACCGCCGCGAAGTCGTTGTCGGTCAACTGGATGCCGAGGGAGCCCTGGAGACGGCCGAACGGGCGGTGCGTCGCTTCGAGGCGTCCTTCGAAGCCGTCGTTGGTGAAGCGTGTGCCGACTTCATCGCCCTCCAGCTCGACGTGCTCGTAGTCGGTGCTGCCGAGGCGGAGCCGGACGTTGCGGAAGATGCCGAGGTCCGTCAGCTCGCCGCGCACGTCGAACCGGTTCTGCTTCATGTCGATGCGGACGAGCTCCTCTTCGTGCTCTTCGTCGGTTTCCTCCTCGTCGTGATGCGCGTGGCCGGGAATGCCGTAGTTGGTCTCGAAACGGTTGAACGAAACGCCGAAGAAACCGCGCTCACCGACGAATGACGCGCCGATCGTGCCGGCCTGCGACTCGAGCGACGAGTTCTCCAGGACGCCCGTGTGCTCTTCCTCCTCTTCCTCCTCCCCCTCGTGATGATGCTCGGCCGGGCCGGGGATCTCGTAGTCATCGGTGTCGCGCTTCGTCAGGTCGAGGTGCCACGCAAGCCGCCCCGCGCCGCCGTTGAGCGCGAGCGATCCCGTACGCTCGTCGGAGACGGTGCCGCCGCGCAGGTCGACGCGTCCGGAGATCGCTTCGGCAGGCACACGGTTCGGAATCCGCTCGTCGATGACGTTCACGACGCCGCCAACCGCATTGCTGCCGTACAACAGAGTCGCCGGGCCGCGGAGGATCTCGATCTGCTGCGCGGTCGAGGGATCGACGGTGACGGCGTGGTCGGGGCTGACGTTGGAGGCGTCGGCAGTTCCGAGCCCTTCGCTGAGGATGCGGATGCGGTCGGAACCGAGGCCGCGGATGATCGGCCGGCTGGCGCCGGGACCGAAGTACGTCGAGCTGACGCCCGGCTCCTGGTTGAGCGTTTCACCGATCGTCGGCTGCAGTTGCCGCGCGATCTCGTCCTCGCGGACGACGGTCACGGGCTGGTACACCTCCGACTCGCGCCGGCTTTCCCCCGCGCTGACGACGATCTCCTCGGAATGGATCGCCGGATCGAGGACGATCTCGACGGAGCGGTTCGCACCGGCGTCGAGCTCCGCTTCGCCGAGGGCGGCACCGAGCCGGCGGCTCTCGGCGCGCAGGTGGTAGTGGCCGGGAGCGACGTTTTCGAAGCGGAAGGAGCCGTCCGCGCTGACGCCGGTACTGCGGCGTGCTTCGACGAGGGTCACCACGGCATCGGTGACGGGCGTTCCTTCAGCGGTCCGGACAGTGCCGGTGATCGTCGCCGTCGCCTGCGCGATTGCCGCAGCGGCGACGAACGACAGAATGAATGCAGTGGTCAAGAATCTCTTCATGGCGCCGGCGACTCTAAGTGCGGTGAGCCATGCGGGCCATGCGAGATCCAACGAGTGGTTGGATTTCGCCGGTGGATGGTCGCTCAGAGGCGCAACAGGCGGTCCTTCAGCACCCGTGACTGGATGCGGCTCACGGGAAGCTCCTGCCCATTCGTGAGGGTCACCACGTACGTACCGCCGGTCACGGGGGTCACGCGGTCGATCATGCCGACGTTGACGAGCGTGCCGCGGCTGAGGCGAATGAATTCGGCGGCGGTGAGGCGGAGCTCGAGATCCCTCAGCCGGTACGAGATGGTGTGCTTTTCGTTCTTCGTGGTGTGGAGGTGCAGCAGCTCGCCGTCCGCGATGATCGACGCGATCTGTTCGACCGGCACGAGGACGATCTGATTGCGTTTCCGGACGGGGATCCGCGTGAGTGGCGCGGTGCCGTGCGACTCGATGGCGTCCGCCGCCGCGCGTACCGCCTCGACCGACGTGGCGTGATCTTCGGCGCGCTCGAGGCGTTCCTGCGCGCGGTTGATGGTTTCACGCAGCCGGGCCGGATCGACCGGCTTGAGGAGGTAGTCGACGGCGTTCAATTCGAAAGCGCTGACGGCGTACTGGTCGTATGCGGTCACGAAGGCGACGAGGGGGATGCTGTCCTTCCGCAGCAGACGCACGACGCCCAGCCCGTCCACCTCGGGCATCTGCAGGTCGAGCAGCGCCAGATCGGGACGCGTGCGCTCGATCAGCTCGATGGCCTCGCTGCCGTTTTCCGCCTCGCCGATGATGTTCACGTCGGCGAAGTTGCCGAGCATGGCGCGCAGCAGCGAGCGTGCAGGGCGTTCGTCGTCGGCGATGACCACGCGGAGCTTCTCGGTCATTCGTTCACTCTCCCGCCGCCAGCGGCCGCGCCGCATGCGGAGCCAGTTGCAGCGGCATCGTCGCGGTGACGACCGTCCCCAGGCCGGGTGCACTCTCGATCGACAGCGCGGCATCGTCGCCGTAATGCACCCGCAGGCGCTCCTCGACGTTCTGCAGCCCCACCCCTTCACGGCGTCCGCGCCGCACCGCGAGATCGGTGGCACCCGCGCCGTCGTCGCGCACGCGAAGCACGAGGCGCGGCCGGTCGCCGGTGTGGTCGGCGCTCGCCTCGATGGCGATCGTGCCGCCGCGCCGCTGCGGCGAGATGCCGTGCTTGATCGCGTTCTCGACGAGCGGCTGCAGGAGGAGCGTCGGAATGGTTGCGGGGAGCAGCGTGCGCGGAATGGCCACCTCGACGCGGAGCCGCTCTTCGAAGCGGGCGCGCTCGACCTCGAGGTACGACTCGATCAGCTTCATCTCATCCTCGAGCGTGGCGATCGGACCGGAGGAGCGCAGCACGCCGCGCAGCAGCGCGGTCAGCCTCAGCAGCGTGTCGAAGGCCTTGTCGGGCGATGACCGGATCAGGGAGCCGATCGTGTTGAGCGCGTTGAACAGGAAATGCGGTTGGATCTGCGCGCGCAACGCACGAAGCTCCGCTTCCATCGACAGCTTGCTCAGCTCCTGTTCCCGTGCACCCTGGGCGATGCGCTCCTGCATCAGGCGCAGGGCGTCGATGCGGCGCGCGGCGATCAGCGCCGCCGCGTCGAGCATCTCCAGGTCGTCGGACAACAAGCGCCGGCCGTTCGCCAGCGAGCCGATGACGAGCGTGTAGCGCGGCGGCTCCGCCGTGTTGACGGCCACGTGCCGTTCGACGCCCGTGCGTCCGATCGCGCCGTGCTCGTCCTCGGACCAGCGCGCCTCGATCGCGGCGACCGCGGCGCCGGCGTGTTCCACCACGCCCTCGAGCACTCGCTCCGGCGTCTCCGCCTCGGCCGCAACCCGCGAGATCTCGCGCAGCACGGTGGCGTAGTCGGCGCGGCGCAGGATGACGCGGTCGATGAAGGAGAACACCGTCGACCGCACGACCGGGTAGGCGAGCATGCCCAGCGTGGCCACGAGCACCAGCATCGACAGCGTCGCCGCATCGCGCAGGTCGGTTTGCCCGGTGATCGCCGGGATGGCCGCGAACAGCAGCGAAACGGACGTCACCATCACCACGAGCGTCAGGGCGCGCTTGAGAAAGAGATCGGCGAGCGCGAAACGGTAGTCGAAGAAGAGGATCGCAAACGCGAGCGGCAGCGAAGCGTGATGACCGAGCAGCTCCAGCCCCCACGAGTACTCGCCGATGTGGCGTTCGCTCAGATGGAATCCGGAGATGGCAAAGATGGCCAGCGACGCGATCCAGCCCGTTCGTTCGAGCCGGAAGCGGCGGCGCGTCACCGCGATGATCGGTACGACCAGTGCCACGAATGCCATGGTCAGAATGCGGAGCGCCGTGTGCGACGTCGCCACGCCGAAGACGGTGGCGCTGAACTGCAGCATGGCGCCGGCGATGCTCATCGCATAGGCCGTGAGGATGAGCACGCGCGTGGCGCGGCTGCGCTTCGCTTCCGACCTCAGGACGGAATGCACGACGGCGGCGGGGAGAAAGCCGAGCGCCGAGTACGACGCGACGGCGAGCAGTTCGGCGGCGCGCGTGTTCTGCATCTGTTCGAGGACGTAGGCGGCGAGCGAGCCGAGGTTCCACAGCATGCCGAGGAGCCCGGTGACGGCCGCGAGAGACTCGCCGCGACCGCCGGCTCGCCGGTCGGCCAGCGCGAGCCAGAGCAGCATCGCGTACAGGGCCACGCCCGTAGAGAAGCCGACCAGATGCAGGACGCCGATGGCCATGGAGGTGGTTATAGCGCCTCACCGGCCGCCGGGCCAATGAAGCTCCGGTGAATGGTCGCACAGACCCAACGGACGGCGCGCGGCGGCCCATGAGCGGTTACGCACGAGGCGAGCGGCACCGGAGGCGCAGAGTGCGGAACGCCGCCACAAACAGAAGCGGGCAGCAGCGACGATGACTGCCCGCTCCTGCCGTTCATCCGCATCCGCCGACCATTCATTGAATGTTCGTCGGCTTTGCGCGAGCAGCCCGCGTAGGGTCCGCTCCATGACCTCGAATGCCCTCCTTCGCCTCGCTGACCGCTTCGGTTGCTCGCTCTCGGCGGCTTGTGCGGTGCACTGCCTCGTCACTCCTCTCTTCGTTACGTTCCTTTCGATCTCGCCGCTGGCCGAGGAAGCAGAGCTGCCGATGATCGTCGTGGCGCTTGCGCTGGCGGCGATCACCTTCAGCGCCGGTTTCGTCAGGAACACGGCTCTCCTGCCGCTCACGCTCCTGGTGATCGCCGGACCGCTGATGATCGCCAGTCGTTGTGTGGAGCACCCGTGGCTCGAAACGAGCCTGCTCGTCGCAGGCGCCGTGTTGCTCAGCATCGGCCACATAGTGAACCTGCGTCGCGGGCACGACTGCAGCGCAACAGGGAAGTGTGGCGAGGTTGCGTGACCGTTGCAGATGACCGCGCAGCGTTCCAGACGTACGGCGCTCACGGCAGGCTTGCTGGCCACGGAGCACGCTCCGTCACGCACCGCGATGCAGAGTGGAGGACAGACACTCTTGTCTGTCCCGCGAGGAATGCCGCAGGAACGATGAGCGTGCGCACACCCGTCACTCGGACAGGATCGACGCGAGATCGCGCCTATCGAAGCCTGCGACCAGAGCACTCACTTTGCAGTCGAGTGCCAGCGCGAGTCGGACGACCGTTGCCAGATTAGGCGAGCGGACGCCGCGTTCGAGTTCGCTGACGCGTGTTTGCGCCAAACCGGAGCGTTCGGCCAGCTCGACCTGCGTCATGCCGGCCTTTTGCCGAATCTCACGCATGCGCTCACCAAACACTTCACCGACCGTTTCTTTCATCGCGCTCCACCACAATTCGCCTTGACAAGTTGCACGCGCCGGTAGAAGATAATGGGTGTAACACGGTGGCGCATGAACACGGTCGAATCAAGACACTTACAAGACATCGGCGCCATCTTCCTACATCCCCGCCGCTGCGTCACGGTCTCTGCCGCAGGACCGCTCTGCGACCAGTTGAACGGCGGCGGCTAAGCGCCGCACATCCCACCGCTCTTCCTGAAGTCAGCCGTCGATGCCGGAGGTGTATCCATGTCTCTCTACCAGTTCGCCACGCAGACCGCCGGAGCGCTCAACCGCCGCCGGACCATCACCGTCGACCTCCCCGAGTTCCTCGTGCGCGCGATCGCCCAGCGCGTCGAGGAAGCGAACGAAGACGCGCAGGACGACGAGCTGGTCGACTTCAACGACGTCATCGAATGGCTGCTCGTCACCGAGATCACATCCAAACGCTTCCCCTGTCTGGAAGAGACGATCCCCGGTTTCACCGCCGCCATGGCGTCCTGGTGGATGAAGTCGATGTATCAGCCGCCGGACGACGAGGAGTAGGGAATGAGGATGTGACAGCCGCCGCACATCTACAGGACGAAGACCTCATCCGTGGCTGCACTGCTGTGCGCAACAGCAAGAGCCGAACCGAAGGGTGCGCGTGCGGATACTTTCTGATGGCGTGGTAGCATCAAGACGCCCGGAGCCTTCCCGAGAGTTCCCAATGAGGCGGTTGGATGATGCCGCTGCGCGGCGCAACTTTGAAGTTTTTGTGGAGGAGATCCTCTCCTCTCCGGCTACGGCTGTGGCCAATCATCTCGCTGACCTGAACGTGCCCGATCCGTTTCGCCTGCGCATGAAGGTCCTGTACTCGCGCGATCCATTGCCGGAGGTGTTTGCACGGCAGCGAAAACTTGGGAACGTGGTCCAGCGACACGCGAATGCCTTCCGGCTTGAACAATCCGTCGGGCGGTCTCGTACGCGCCGCGTGCGCGTTCCGTTCGCCGTCCTCGATGCTGGACTTCCAAACATGTACGTGGCAGTTGCTGTTTGCGTGCGTGATGACTGGGAGACGCTAGTTCGTTTCCTCGATGGCCGATATCCGCAACTGGTTCCCGTCTATTTATCGCAGCGCGAATTGATCCGTTCCATCAAGACGCTCCGCCACAGCACACCGGACCTTGACCTGCGCGTTCGCGAGATGTCAGCGAGCGAGAACATTGAGACTGACATCGGAAAGCGTAAACGATCGGTTCGCGAATGGACCGATGAGGATCTCGACAACCTCCTCGTGCATGTTGAGGATCGGCGCCAAATCATCAACAGCCTTCGCTTCGACTTTCACCGTCGCATCAACGACAAGGTTGACGTGGTTCCAACACTATCGTGCAAGGTCACACGAAAGGCGGTCGTCGAAATCACTGGCAAGTTTGTGGTGGCATGGGAGACCGTCATTGCGGATGTCGTTCGAGCCGGCGCGGAGAAGTTGACGTTCCTCTCTAATCGCGGTCTACGCCAGCGCAACTACTCTTCAGCACCGCTGGTGATCCATTTCAAACGGCAAGTTTTCGACGACGTTGCGGAGATTCGTCGCTTCGTAGACGTGATGCGTCGGTACCCGCATTCCGCCTATGCGGTCCAACACGGGAACCCCTACGCTCACATGCAGTTGTCTGATCGCTGGGACGGCTCATCCTTCGAACTTTGGGCCGTGACTAACGACGACATTCTGATTGTGCCGCGGTTGCAGGCTACCGAGGGCGCATTGGAGCGACTGATCCACTACATCTATGATGAGTTTCGCGAGGGAGAAGTCACGGATGCCGCGGCCGCCTGAGGACGAAGTAAAAAGCGCGCTCGACGCGGGCGACGACTACCGCTCAACCGTCAACGCGATGCTCGCCTTCTCCGCGTTCGTTGTCCACGACGGCACCTCCCCCCGGGAGAAGAGCCACTTCGGCTTCGGACGCCGCATGACGACTTCATCGGCAAACATAGTGGCCGCCTCGGGCGACATCACGCCCGACCTTGTAGCGCAGAAGAGCGACTCGTATGGAGTCGTGGCGGAGGTAAAGCGTTCGCTACCCCTAGACCGAACGAGGTGGATTGTTCCGCTGAAGCAGCTCAGAAAGTACGACGACGAACTGACCGGCTGGTGGACGGAGAACGAGCGCATCGCTGAAGCTGACGCTACGCTGTTGCTGCACCAGACTCGGAGCCGCGCCTTCATTGGAGTGCTCGAAGCGGAGCGGGCAAAAGATGCGGAGGCAGTCGGCGCGCACACATCCGTAATCGAGTTTAGTCAGTCGAATGAGCGCCAGCAAAATTACTTCTTTCGGCTCGAGTGGGGCGGGATTAGGGACAACGATCTCTCCGCACGTTTGAAGGACGGCGTGTCAATCCCGATCATGAGGGTGCTCTCCACGTTCCCGAACGTAATCTTTTACGATGCCGATCCGCCTACGGCCTGGTTTGTCGCTTTCCTCTGGATCGACTACTTCACTGCGCTTGCTGCAGGCGGCGAATATGACGCCAACTTGAAAGCGGTTCCCGTCGACGTGAACGCCGCGGTGATCGCGGACGAGCTGCAGAAGGCATACGGCTCTCAGCTACTCGAGCGGGACATGCGATCGGTGGAGTTCCCTTCGGTGAGAGTGGTCCGTCGCGCATTGGATGCGCTGGTGGCCATCAAGCTTGCGATGGCGCTCCCGAAGGGTGAGTATCGAATCCTTTATCGGCAGATCAAAGACGATGTCTATCAACGCTTCGCGTCGATGATGAAGACCCCTGCTGAAAAGGTGACCGCTCAGGCTGAACTACCGTTCCGGGACGAACCGGAGAGCATTCCGTCGGCGCCGGATCCGGCAGCTAAGCGCGATAAGACTGCCAAACCGAAAGGGGCAACGGCGAAACCGCCGCAACCTAAACGCACTGCCCCGAAAGCCAAATCGAAGTCGTCGAAAAAGCGTTGATCCCCGTAAACGTTCATCTGCACGGGGAATCAACATAGCCTCTATCCTTACGCCCCTTCCGCAAGGTCGCGGACGAGTCTTTCTGGCTTCTCTATTTCGACGAACGTTAAAGACGTTTGGGTGCGCGTGACGAGCCAGAGCGGGTCAGAGCTTTGCTGATTGCTGCAGGCCGCCGGCTCGACAGCACGTAGACGAGGCCGGTTTCACGACAGCGCAAAGCTCTGACCCGCTGCTCACGCGCCACGGGCTTCACCGCCGCTATGGCATCGTGGTGGATGAAGTGGATGTATCAGCCACCGGATGATGAGGATTAGGCGGAGGGATCGCGCAACCGTCGCGGAGCACGCACGGTCCGCGCTCACGATGCAGAGCGGAGGACAGACACTGGTGTCGGTCCGGCGCAGGAGTACCCCCGGAGAGCGCTGCATCGTCCAGCGAAGCACGAAGTTCCCGCGGGTGTGCGGGGCACCTCTGTCGCTCGTCAGCGAGATGCGCAAGGTCAGGGCGCGCCGCGGTGAGTGCGAAACCCCGCAGTAACCCAAGCAGTGGACCACCCAAGGACGTACAGTACGAGGAGTGGTGCCGCCCAGCAGACGAACCCCCACGCAACCATCTGCATCTGCGTTCGAGGCAGCGCGTGCAACTCCGTCTCATATTCGGTGTTTACGTCGGAGAGGTACGACTGCCAATCCGGCGTGGAGTATTCGCGGCGGATCTTTTGAACCAGGTCGACGGACGTAAGGTTCGCGTAGCTTGTTCGCACTTCGAACGAGGAAGTCTGCGCTAGCCTTTCATCGGCGGCTCGTAGTCGGTCGATAAGTGCGTATGCATAGCGATCCCAGATCTCATCCTGTTGTGGGAATACCGTGGTCAGAACGGTGACATTAATTGCGAGCCAGATAACGGCGATTACGATGAAAAGCCGCTGCCAGCCGTTGAGGCGTCTCGAAACCGAGCCGTCGGCTACTGACGATTCTGCTACGCGCGGCGCGTGAGGCGTTGGCAACAGCTTGCGGCTAAGGAAGCGGGTCGGGCTCACGTACTTGACACGGTACCGTGCCAGCGGAATTACAGGTACAAAAAGCAAACAGATGAAGGCTGTTTGAATAACCGAGCCACAGATCTCGCATGGCCCTTTGGAACCATAGAGCTTCGTACCGACACCGTTGAATGTGAATGTTCCACCGCTCGACACGTCGGTGCTTGCGCTAAGGCAGGTGTCGCAAAAACCCGGGACGACGAAGAAGTTGCGGCATTCCATCGAGCAGAACAGCCCTTCTTCGTCGCGCACGCCGCTGATGATGCGGGCGCCACAGTTCTGGCATTTCTCGAACATGATCGGCCTCGGTGGAGATGCATTCTACCTTCAGCGTGGAGATCGCAACCAATTGCGCAGGCCTCGGCTGCGCGCGGGATGTGCAGTCCCGCTGCGCATCTCCAAGGGGGGAGGGGCAGGCGTGAGACGCCGCTCGCTGGGCGGTGGCGTTATCTTCCCCTGATCCGGCACGTGCATCACCTCCTTTCAGAACACATGCTGGTCTCATAGACACGGCACGCACGCGAAAGGGGCGTATCCCGCGCCCCCCTTCCACAAAGTCACAAAAGAGTCTTTCTGCCTCTCCATTTCGACGCACGTTGAAGACATTTTTGCACCTTGCTACCCTCGATCGCGGTCCAACAATTCAGCGGTCGAAAGAGGTGCGCGGATGTCCGAGGGGCGCGAGAGCACGATCTATCCATTCAGGCTGTTTCGCAGGAAGCAGGCGGCGAATGTACTCGAGCCGCGGGCGCGGGTCGAGGCGCTGAAGAAGCTGTCGGTGCGCGCGAGGCGTGCGGCGATCGACCGCGATCCGCTGAACCGCACCGCCGAGGTCTTGACCATGCTGCTCGATGAGGCGCATGAGGAGCTGGATCGGACGCCGAAGGACGCGCTGGCCCTGACGACGCTCGTCCTCCACGCGCTCGAGACGGCCTGCACCGGCACCGAGGTCTACGAGCCCGTTCTGCAGGCCCGGGCATGGAAAGTACACAGCCAGGCTTTGCTCGTCGTTCGCAGTCCTCGCGAAGCGCTGCCGGCCATCCGCCGCGCGGCGTCGCTGATCGGCAGCTCCTCGAACTACCCGATCGAGCACGCCAACATCACGCTGACCGAAGGACTCGTGCACGGCAAGGCCGCCAACTACAGCGCGGCGTTGTGCTGCATCGCGGCGGCTTCCGGCGTCTATGAGGCGTGTGGCGATACGGCTCGCGCCAATATGGCGCTCCTCATCGAGGGCGCTACGCTCTACGATCAGTCGCAGTTCCACAGGGCCGAGGAGACGTTCCGCCGGTCGCTGGAGATCGCGGAGGGGAGCGGCGATGCCGCCACGGCAGCGCGTGCGTACAACAACCTCGCGGCCTGCGCCACCAAGCGGAATGATCCCGGCACCGCGGCAGGGTGGTACCGCCGCGCGATCGAAGGCTTCGAGACATGCGGCATGACCGCCGAGGTGCAGCGCGCCACGTTGAATCTGGCCGAGGTGATGGCGCAGGAGCAGCGCGCGGTGGAGGCGATCGCCGAGCTGACGAAGGCGCGCGAGGCGTTCGTCGCCCGCGGGATGCCGCTCGATGCGGCCGAGGTGACGTTGAAGCTGGTCGAGCTGCTGGCGGCGAATGGCCGCACGCGCGCCGCGGCTTCCCTCGCGGCCGGCATCGTCAAGCTGTTCTCCGACGCCGGCATGCAGAAGGAGGCGCTGCTAGCGCTGGCCTACGTGAAGGACGACACGCTGCCGGAAGACACCAGCGGCGCGGTCATCCCGGACGAGGTGTTGCAGGAGGCGGTCGCCGCGGCATTGATCGATCCCGAGCAGCTCGTGCGCGATGTGGTGGAGGCGACCCTGCTGCCGGAGGAGGATGTACGCCGCCACGTGGCGTTGCTGCGGTCGCTCAGCAAGGAGGCGGGCGGCAAGCCGCACACGGTGCAGCGCCTGTTCGACATGTGGCGCAGGACGGTTGCCTTCCGCATCGTGGAATCCACCTCGTTCCCGCACTCACGCGAGGTCCTCGCCGGGATCCCCGGAGTGGACGCGGGGCTGAAGATCGCCAGAACGCACCTCAAGCGCAACCCGTACTCCGCGGCCACCGTCGCAGACCACTCCCCCGTGCGCCTGCTGCGCGTCCACGAGACCGAGAGCTCCCCCGCGCTGCGCGTTTACTACACGATCGACGAGGACGACACCGTCCGCCTGCTGCAGGTGGAGTTGTGGGAGGAGCGCGGGGCGGACGTCTGAGCATCACTGACGGCAGCGGTGGCAGGAGTGGACGCCACGCTGCTATCCGTGGTCGCGCGTGAGGCGTGACTTGGCTGGGCGCGCCGTCGCGAGCCTGAGGCGGATTCGCGCCCGGGCTTCGCGCCGGCGCCCTCAGGTTCGGGCCATCATCCGCCGTAGCTCCGCGAACCTCGGCTGGCGACGGTGTCGCCGTGCTTCCCAGCGGATAGTCCGCCGATAGCGTCCGCAGCAACGCCGGTGGGTAAGGGGATGCCACGCGAGGCTACGGCGATGCCGCGCGAGGCTACGGCGTTGCCGCGCGAGGGTAAAACGTTGCCACACGAGGCTACGGCGATGCCGCGCGAGGGTACAGCGATGCCTCGCGAGGCTACGACGATGCCGCGCGAGGCTACGACGATGCCGCGCGAGGGTACGGCGATGCCACGCGAGGGTACGGCGTTGCCACGCGAGGGTACAGCGTTGCCACGCGAGGCTACGGCGATGCCGCGCGAGGCTACAGCGTTGCCACGCGAGGCTACGGCGATGCCGCGCGAGGCTATGGCGTGGCACGCGCGGCTACGGCGATCCGACGCACGGCATCCGCGCTTCCTCACGCGGCGACCCGTACGGTGAGGCCGGCTGTCGCGCGTCCGCGACCGGCTGCCGCGAGTCTGCGTCTGGATCCGCCCTGTGCACGAGTGGACGGCGCGGGTCCAGGAGTGGACACCGCGCGGCCTCGATGCCCTCGGGCTGGGTCTCGCCCGGATCTGGCCAGGGGGCAAAGGGATTCCGCGGTGCCGTGACGGGCCGCGGCGATGCTGCCGCCGGCACCGCGGCCGCCTCGCACCCGGCGTTGTCGTCCGTCACCGGGTGCCGCGAAGCCGGCGCCGCGTTCCGTCATCCCTCGGACAGAAATATTTTGGACTGTTCAAGTGCAACACTTGACACTTATACATGCCGGACCCATATTACCGCCCAGACCGGTCCAGTCCCTCGGAAGCGTCTGATCGTGTCGGTCAGCCGCACCGCATCGCCCGCCCCGCTCCGGCCAGAGTGTTGGTGGGTAACGTCAAGCGATGCCTCGTCTCCCTTCGGGGCGAGGCAAAGAGAAGGAAGGTGTCCTCATGTCATTCCCCCCCGTTCCGCCGACGACGATGGTCGACGGCAGCGCCACGGCAGCGGTCGACCCGCCGGAAGGGCCGCCGACGCTCACGATCACGCAGTACCAGCGTCTCGCCACGGATCTCCTCGCGCAGCTCATCCTCGTCGCCGACAGCATCCCGAAGCTCGAGGCGGCAACGGCCCTCACGAAGGACTACGTGCGGCGCCGCCAAGGGGTGCCGATGGAGTTTCTCGAAGCCGCGGTTGCTGCCGTTCAGCTCACGCCGGAGCTCCGCGCGATCAACAAGCTCGATCCCCTCGTCGCTCACGACACGCTGCAGTTCCTGGTCGCGTTCCGTCCCGTGCTCGACCAGCTGGCGTCTCTGCACAAGGCGCTGAAGTTCACGATGGCGACGAAGAGAGCGGCGCTGACGTCCGACGCGCTGCAGATCTACCAGATCGCCAAGGGTGTCGCGCGCGACGCACGCAGCCCCGTCGTCTTCTCCCACGTGGAGAACATGAAGCGCGATTACCACCGAGGCCGCAGCAGAAAGAAGGCCGATCCCGAGGAGCAGGAGGTGACGAAGACGCAGACGCTACTCGCCGCATAAACGAAAGCGCCCGGTCCGCGTTGACGCGCGGGCCGGGCCAGGCACGACCCCGTCCATCCGATCAAAGAAAGAGAGGCAAGTGCAATGACCACTGTAAAGCATCAAGTGTGTTCTGTCATTCCGCCGCACATGCTCGACAAGCTCGTGGCGCGTGGCACGGAGCCGGCGCGGAACGACGCCGAACAGACGCTGCGCCAGATGCATCTGCTGTCGACGGAACGCGTCCATACGTTCATCGATCAGCTTCCGGAGAATGCCGATCCGCAGAAACAGCGGCGCGTGTACGACGCACACCGGCAAAAACGGCTTCCGGGCAGGCTGGCCCGCAGCGAACATCAGCCCCCCACGGACGACGTCGAAGTCAACGAAGCGTTCGACGGCGCCGGTGCCACCTGGGACTTCTTCCACCGCGTGTTCGGGCGCAAATCGCTCGACGGGCAGGGGCTGCGGCTCGACTGCACGGTTCACTACGGGACACGGTTCCAGAACGCGATGTGGAACGGCCATCAGATCGTCTACGGCGACGGTGACGGCCGCATCTTCAACCGCTTCACGGCATCGCTGTCCGTCATCGCGCACGAGCTGACGCACGGCCTCACGCAGTACGCCACGGCGCTCGGCTACTCAGGGCAGACGGGTGCGCTCAACGAGCATCTGTCCGACGCCTTCGGGATCATGGTCCAGCAGTACGCGAAGCGCCAGACGGTCGAGCAATCCAACTGGCTGATCGGCGCGGAGCTGCTGGGTCCGGGCGTCACTGGACGAGCGGTCCGCTCCATGGCCGCACCCGGCACGGCCTACAACGACATCGTCCTCGGCCGCGATCCGCAACCGCGGCACATGAAGGGGTACGTCGAAACGCTGGCCGACCACGGCGGCGTCCACGTCAACTCCGGCATTCTCAACCACGCGTTCTATCTCGCCGCGAAGACGATCGGCGGCTACTCGTGGGAAGTGCTGGGGCGCATCTGGTACGTGACGCTGATGGAGTGCCTGACGTCCGACGCCGACTTCAACGACTTCGCCCGGGCGACGGTAGACGTGGCCGGCAACGACTTCGGCGGCGACGTGCAGAAAGCCGTCGCCTACGCGTGGAAAACGGTCGGCATCGGCGTGCCGAACTTCCACCGCCGCCGTGCCGCATAGCGCGCTCGCAACCATCCCTCAACCGCAAACCGACGAACGAAAAGAGAGAAGGAGAACAGCTCATGAACGCTAAAAACAAGAAAGCCGAACGCAACGCGATCGACATGTTCCAGTACAACTTCCGCCAGATCTGCGACGGCGTCGCCACGCTCGACCTCGTGGAGGTCACGCGCCAGGGTGCCATCGAAGACACGCAGAGCGAGCGCATCGAGCGCCTGCTCACGATCTACGCCGGCATCCGGCCGCTCCTCTCCACGATCACGGCCGTCCCGCTCTTCCCGGCGGCCTGGCGCAACGCGCTGAAAGCCTTCATCAACGGCATCGACGCGCTGGCCATCCTCCGCGGCTTCAAGGCGGGTCGAGACCTGTAACCGTTGCCCCGGGGCGGGGTCACACGACCCCGCCCCACTTTGCCGGCAACTTGACAAAGCATGGCTTCGGACGTATTTATAAGTGTCATGCTGTACTACGAACAGATTCGCGAGGCACGACTCGCGGCCAACCTGACGATCAGTGACGTCTCCCGCCTCACCGGCATCCCCCGCTACCAGTACAAGGCGTTCGAGGATGGGACGTGGAACGTGACGATGACGCGGCTGGAAAAAATCCTCGACGTCATTCCCAACCTGCCGCCGCTGCAGATGGGGAAGGCGACGCTGGTCACCACCCGCCCGGAGCTGCTGGAAGTGCATGCCACGGTGTCGGCGCTCTGCGCGACGATCGACGTGCTGCAGGCGGCGGCGCACCAGGCGAAGGTGATGCTGGAGCAGAAACTGAAGTCGCCGCTGATCGTGGAAGGGCGCGATCCGGACGTCGATCCGGAGCTGATCCGGAAGCTGACGGAGGAAGCCAATCGCGGCAAAGCGGTGAAGAACGCGCCGCCGAAAGCGACCGCCGCCCGGCGCCGCGTACGCAACTCGCAGTAAGTGGAAGAAGTCAGGGTAGGGAAATCCGCTTGCGGATCACTCCTCTGACAGATGGCGCTTCCAAAAACGTTGGCGTTCCTCCGCACGCTTCCCTCACAGCGCAGGGCGCGACCCCGCGTGACGTTCGTCCAGCAGGCAACGGAAGCGGAGCGCCGCACCGCGCACGAGCTGTGGCTGCAGATCCAGCACGGCAGCTCCGACAGCAACTACCGGCCGCACTGACGGCGCGGCAGAGCCATTCGCCTGGTTGACAGTCGCTCATCCCGATGTTTCCACTCACGATTGACTTACTCCGTGAGCAGTTCAGGAATCTATGGCCGTATGCCCGCCAGCATGTTTGAGCTGGATCAGTTTCCCCGGCAAATGTCGGCCAATTGCCACCCTCGTCAAATGTGAGCCGATTTTTCGAACGACTCAGCGGAAACGAGTGCGTCCGATACTTCCTCGAGCCGATCCCCCTCTTCCGACGCTCGCGCCGAACGGCGGCGCCAGTCTGGAGTTCATGCAAGCCAGCGCCGACCGCATCGCCGCGCTCGTTCCACGCCCTGCGCAAGACGCTCGAAGGGCAGGCGCATCAAGCGGCGCCCGAAGTCATGGCGCCGGTGTTGATCGAGTTCTTCACCGGGTCGTGATGCAGCAAAAGGCGCGATTCGTGGCTACCACTCGCGCGGTCTGAGCCACCCAATCCCTCCCGCGTCTGCCGCGCCGTCACTGAGCTGCGCTCGCTTGACTTGGGGGTGCGGCCACGACATAAGGACGGAGTTTCATCACAATCGAATGAGCAGGAGGCACCATGTCGCTGGTCGCTTATTGCAGCACCGCACTCATCGCCTCGGTCCTCGGCGCGATCACCGTGCCGGAACCGTGCAGCCGGACGGACCGCTTCAGCCTCTCGGGGCCGGCGGCTCAGGTGCTGACCTCGATCGAAGCGGATTCGGAAGCGATTGCCAACTCGCCGGTGCCTTTGAACCGGCTGCTGTCGACGTGCAACAAGCTGGAGTCGGTACGGATCGACGGCCCGGCGATCTTCACCGGTGCACGCGACATCATCAGCATGGCCAACCATGAAGTCGACATCGCCATGTTCGTCTGGGAGTCCGACAGCCAGGCGGCGCGGCTCATTGGCGACGGCCTCATTGCGGCGCAGGCGCGTCGCACGTCGACCAATCCCCTGCTCGTGCGCATCGTCGTCGACGAAGTCGAGGAGCTGAGTGTCAACCGGACGATCAACAACCTCTGGAACTCGCAGAAGGACTGGATCAACCGCGGACTGGACACGTCACGCGTCGTGCTCCAGCTGGCGACCGCCGCTCGAGCGACGTTCGCGGCCGCGGCCATGCACGACAAGGTCATCGTCGTGGACGGGCGGTGGGTGCTGGTCACGGGAGCCAATGTGGAGCGGATTCACGATGCCGGCGCGCCGTGGCACGACACCGGGTACATCGTCCAGGGCGACGCCGCTCAATCCGCCCTGGCTGCATTCGACGGCGTCTGGACGAACGACCGGACGTACCACTGGCACTGTGCCACCCAATCCTTCTCCTTCGACTGCAACAAGCGCACTCACTACCTGCAACCCAAGCGATCGTGGATGCCGGCGTTCGGCACACAGCGCCCCGGGCACGTGCCCGTGCTGGCGGTCGGGCGCAACAAACAACAGTTGTTCTTCACCAGCACGCGCAACCCGCAGGACATCGCATGGCTCACGGCGATGAGCCGCGCCACCTCGCAGATCCATATCGAGTCGCCGAATATCAACGACGATGCGTTTCAGGGCGCGGTCCTCGCCGCCGTCAACCGCGGCGTCACGGTCCGGCTCATCACCTCGATGGGTTTCAACGACGCCGGCGAAGACGCCCCGTCCCTCGGCGGAGACAACCTGGAGATCGCCGCGCGCCTGCGGCAGGCGGTGCGCAATCTGCCACTGTCACTGCAGGAGCGCCTGCAGTTCCGCTGGTACAGCTACGACGGGATCAATCCCGTCACCGAGAACGGTCCTCGCGCCAGCCACACGAAGTTCATGACCGTCGACGGCATGCTGGGGATCGTCGGTTCCGGAAATCAGGACACGGTCTCGTGGGACATCTCGCACGAATTCAACCTGCTCCTCGACGAGGTGAATGCAACGTCGTACCTCGACAATGCCCTCTTCTACCCGGACTGGAATCGCGCCATCACGTCGTACCTCGAGTTCTATGAAGGGAACAGCGGGACGCAGGATGCCGTCTGTGCGTTCGCGGCGACGCGGTTGCGCAGCGTCGAGTTCTACGATCCGCCGTTCGACGGCACCGACTGGCGGTGCAACAACGACGAAGCCCGTTCCGTGCTGCTCCACGACATCGCCGCCGGCAGCGTCTTCCGCCTTTACGACGATCCGGGGGGCATGTACCAGGATGACGACTGGACCGAGATCATCGCCAAGCGGGCGGTGTCACGGAAGTACATCGACTCCTTCGAGCAGGCCTTCGAAGACGACGACGTCCGGGTGATCCACCATCGCGACAACGGTCTCGACGGAAAGGTGTCGCGAGTGGAGGTCGTCGCGAGTCCCACGGGCGCGGTCGTCGATCTCTACGAGGGCAACGGCGCGTCGCAGAATCTCGTCTGCTCCAACCGCGTCACCGGCACGCGCTCGATCAACCTCACCACGGACTCGTACTGCAACAACGACGAGGCCCGCTCGCTGATGCTTTACGACTTCCCGACCGACAAGGTCCTCTTCGTCTACGACAGCTCCAGCGGCAGCACCGGCGACGACTGGGCAGTGATCGTGCCGCAACGTTTCATCAAGCGAGCGGTGGTCGGTTCCTTCGAAAGCTCCTTCACGAACGCCGACGTGCGCGTGTGCGCGTTCTACCGGGACAACCTGGACGGCAAGGTGTCCCGCGTGCGGATCGGCGATCGCAGTGAGGCGTATGGCCTCTGCGGAGTGACTGCCCCGCCGCCGCCCCCGCCCACCGCGACGTGCGGCAACGGCATCTGTGAATCGGGCGAGAGTTGCCGCACCACCGGTTTGGCCGGTCAGTGCCAGTCGGACTGCGGCTGTTGCAGCGGCTGGGTCCCGGTCTGTTTCGTGGCCGGTACCGCCGTCTCGCTGGCCGACGGCTCGACGAAGCCGATCGAACGAGTCGCTGTCGGCGACGTGGTCCTCTCCTACGACGAGGCCACCGGCACGATCGTGCATGCACAGGTCAGCAAGACGTTCGAACACACGGACGTTCACACGAGCCTCGTCGAGGTGGATGGCCACCTGCAGGCCACGGCCGACCATCCCTTCTACGTTCGCGGCAGGAAGGAGCCGGTCCGCGCAGCCGATCTGCGCCCGGGGGATCAGTTGATCACGCTGAACGGCCTGAAGGCGCTGGCGCCGCGCAGGGTCACCACGACCCGGCCGCTGCCGGCGCCCGGAACCGTGTACAACATCGAAGTGAACGGCCCGCACAACTACTTCGCCGCGGGTGTGCTCGTGCACAACAAGACTGCCGTCGGAGGATGCCAGCCGGCCGACGGAGGTGGTGGAGAGCCGATTCAGTAGCGAAGGGGGAAAGCGGAGAGTCTTCTTCGGATGAAGACTCTCCGCGGGATCAGGGATAGGTGTAGGGCGCCTGCAGGCCGAGAGGAATTCCGAGCGCCCACATCACCGTGAGGAAGAGGCTCCAGGAGACGAGGAACGCAATCGAGTACGGCAGCATCATCGAAACCACGGTGCCGATGCCTGCCGACTTCACGTAGCGCTGGCAGAAGACGACGACGAGGGGAAAGTAGGGCATCAGCGGCGTGATGATGTTGGTCGACGAGTCGCCGACGCGATACGCCGCCTGGGTCAGTTCGGGAGAGAGGCCGAGCTGCATGAGCATCGGAACGAAGATGGGAGCGAGCAGCGCCCATTTCGCCGAGGCCGACCCGATCAGCAGGTTGACTCCAGCGGTCAGGAGGATGATGCCGACGATGGTCACCTGGCCCGGCAGCCCGAGCGTCTTCAGCACACCGGCTCCCTTGAGGGCGATCAGTGCGCCGAGATTCGACTCCCCGAACGAGGCGATGAACAGCGAGGCGAAGAAGGCCATCACGATGTAGTACGCCATCGTGCCCATCGACTTCGTCATTCCCTTGATGATGTCGCGATGCGACGCGATCGTCTTCGCCGCGTAGCCGTAGACGATGCCGGGGACGAGGAAGAAGAGGAAGATCAGCGGCACGATCGACTGCATCAGCGGCGCCGTGCTCGCGGTCAGAGACCCTTCGGGCGACCGCAGCGGCGAGCCGGCAGGCGCCGCGGCAACGGCCAGCAGAATCGCGGCAACGAGCGTGGCCAGCAGCGCCATCACCAGCCCGCGCTTTTCCCGCGGCCCGAGATCCTCGATTTTGGTGAACTCGCTGGTGTCGCCGTCCACGGGGACAGACTTCAGGCGAGGCTCGATGACGCGGTCCGTCAGGTACCAGCCGACCGCGATGATCAGCACACTGGAGAGAGCCGTGAACGTCCAGTTCGAGAGCGGGTTCACGGTGCGCGCGGGATCGATGATGTTCGCGGCCGCCTGGGTCAGGCCCGCGAGCAGCGGATCGAGACTCGATGGAACGAAGTTCGCGCTGAACCCGCCGGACACGCCCGCGAACGCCGCCGCGATTCCGGCCAGCGGATGCCGCCCCGCCGCGTAGAAAATCACGGCGCCGAGCGGAATCACGAGGACGTATCCCGCGTCCGCCGCCGTGTGGCTGACGATGGCCACCAGGATGAGCATCGGCGTCAGCAGCACGCGCGCGGTCACGTTCAGCATCGCCTTCAGCCCGGCGTTGATGAAGCCGGTGTGCTCCGCCACGCCGACACCGAGGAGCGCAACGAGCACCACGCCCAGAGGGTGGAAGCTCGTGAAGATCGTGACCATGCGGGAGAGAAAGTTGACCAGGTTCGGTCCCGCCAGCATGTTCTTCACCGCGATCGGCGCCTTCGTCCGCGGGTCGATCTCCGCGAACTGAACGGTCGCCAGCAGCGCCGAAGCGATCCAGACCAGGACCAGAAAAATCAGGAAGAGGGCGGCGGGGTCCGGAAGCCGGTTACCGATGGCCTCGATGGTATCCAGGGCTCGATCGACGAATCGCCGGGGACGGCGGACGGGCTTGTCGTCACCTTCATCAATACTCATCGGCTCTCCTTTCGCGTCGCGCGAGTCTAGGAGTCTGCACGGGACGAAGCAATACCGGAGATGACTTCATCACTGGCGGGAGCCGGCGCCAGGGAGGTCACGGATAGGACGGATGGGTTGGATGACCGCATCCGGGGCGCCTACTCGTACAGCAGGTACGGTTTGCGGGTCTCGCGGAACTCCAGCGCCTCGCGCTCCCACTCGTCGAGGAGCGCCGGCAGCGTTCCGCCATCGATGGCCAGGCGCACTTTGTCGGAGCCGGTGAGGCGGTCGATCGTCGCGGTCCAGGCGAAGTCGCGCGGGTGCTGCCGCCGGATCTCGTCGATCATCAGCAGGGACGTGCGCACGGGGCGGTACACCTCTCGATCCGTCACCACGAAACGAATCGCGGGGATGGTCTGCCCGCCGTGCTTCGCGGCCGTGGGCGCGACCGGCATGGTGATGGCCTCGAAGCGGACGCCGGGAAGCGCGCGTGCGTTCATCGTGCGCGCGACCTGCGCGGCGTCGAGCCATGGGGCTCCGATCTGCTCGAACGGGCGGTCCGTGCCTCGCCCTTCCGTGAGCGTCGTCCCCTCGAAGTAGACGGTGCCGGGATAGCTCGTCAGCGCCGCCAGCGACCGCAGGTTCGGCGACGGGTTCACCCACGGCAGCCCGGTGTCGTCCATCCATTGCGAGCGCCGCCAGTGCGCCGCCTTCGCCACGATCAGCTCCGCGCCGATGCCGTACTTCACGTTGAAGAGCGTGGCCAGCTCACCGACCGTCATGCCATGACGCGCCGGGATCGGATACATCCCCACGAACGACTTGAACCGCGGGTCGAGCAGTGCCCCTTCGACGATCTCGCCGCCGATCGGATTGGGGCGGTCCAGCACGACGAAGGGAATGCCCTTTTCGCGCGCGGCCTGCATCGCCAGCGCCATCGTGGAGACGTAGGTCCACGTGCGGCCCCCGACCTCCTGCAGGTCGTAGAGCAGCACCTCGACGTCCTTCAGCGACGCCGCCGTCGGACCGCGATCCTCGGACAGGTACAGCGAATGGATCGGGACGCCCGTCCTGGCGTCGACCTCGTCGCGGATCGTCTCCCCCGCTTCAACGTTCCCGCGGATGCCGTGCTCCGGAGCCAGCAGCGCCACCAGCTTCAGATCCTTGTGCCGGGCGATGAGGTCGATATCCGATACGCCGGCGCGGTCGATGCCGCTCTGGTTCGTGATGAGCCCCACGCGTTTCCCGCGCAGCGACGCCGGCACGTCGGCAAGGAAAGTCTCGATGCCGGGGCGTACGACGGCAGCGGCGGGCGCCGGTGCGGCGGTGCGATCGTGCGCCGCCGTGCAGGCGACAGAGAGAAGGAGTGCGGCGGTGAGCGACGCGCGTCGTGTTTTGCTGGTCATCGATGAGCTGCGCGATGTTACACGCGCCGCCGGGGTCCTGCTCAACCGTGCCGGCGCAGATGGCGCAGCTTGTCGGTATTGCGCATGACGTACAGCGCGCGAATGACGCCGTCTTCGATCTCGAACGCGGCGGTCTGCACGACGCCATCCGAGCTGTCGACGATGACGCCGGGGAGTCCGTTGATGGTGGCGAAGCGGAGCCGGAAATCGTCGCGCCACCAGGCGCCCGCGCGTTTGCGTGTGGCCTCGACCAGGAACTGTGCCGCGCGGTCGGCGCCTTCGATGGCCTCGAGCGCCGCTCGCACCTTGCCGCCGCCATCCGTCACGATGCGCACGTCGCTCGCGAGCAGTTGCGTCAGCGCGTCGAGATCGCCCGACTGGGTGGCCGCAACGAATGCGGACATGAGCTGCGCATGCTTCGCATCGAGGCCGGTGTTGCGCTCGGGCGGCGCGGTCGCGCCGCGTGGCCGCGCTTCCCGGACGTGCGCGCGTGCTCGAGACGCAAGCTGCCGGCAGGCGGCTTCGCTGCGGTCCAGAGCCGCGGCAACTTCGCTGAACGAGAAGTCAAACACCTCGCGCAGCAGGAAGGCCGCACGCTCCAGGGGCGACAGCCGGTCGAGCGTCAACAGCAGCGCGATCGACAAATCCTCGGCCAGTTCCGTGCGGCTGTCGGGCGCCAGCGCTGCCGTGTCGACGACCGGCTCAGGCAGCCACGGACCGACATACTCCTCACGTCGTGCCCGCGCCGACGTCAGCATGTCGAGACAGAGGCGCGTCGTCGTGGTCATGAGAAACGCTCGCGGATCCAGCACCTTGCCGCGATCCGCCCCGTGCCAGCGCAAGTAAGCTTCCTGCACCGCGTCCTCGGCGTCCGCCATCGAGCCGAGCATGCGATAGGCGAGACCGAGCAGGCGCCCACGATACGGCTCGAAGCTGGCAGCGGGATTCGACAGGGGATGCTCGCTGGACATCGCGCCATCCATCATTGCATCAAGCGATGCGGCGGGAGCGCGCGAGAGCCAGACCGCCGAGGATAATGGCGATCAGCCCGACGACCATGGCGAGGACTGCGCCGCCGACACCGTTGCCGGTGCCGACACCGCCACCGGCGGTGGCGACGACCAGCCCACCGATGAGCAGCCCGATCGGCCCCAGTACCAGCGTCACGATGGCCCGGCGCCGCTGGCCAGCGGAACGCGCCACAGCCAGCGCACCGAGGACGACGCCGATGAGCCCCGCCACGATGGCCACGACGGACCCGAATCGCCCGAGGCTGAACGCCGGCGTCACCGCGGCAAGGAATGCGTAGTTGATCATCTGACCCCTCCTGTTCCGCGTGAGACGGGATAGGGCGGCGGATTGTGACATCCGTGCGGGACGGGGGCACGATGGGACGGATGGGACGGATGGGACGGATAGGACAGAACCTTCGAGCAAAGGGTGTCGGTTCGGTTCTGTCCCATAGATCCTATTCGTCCCATAGGTCCTATCCGTCCTATAGGTCCCATCCGTCCCATCGGTCCCCTCCCTCACCTTGGCCGGCGCACCGCCCTCAACTTGCCACTCTTGCCGCCGCCGCAGAAAAACCGGTCGGCGCCGTCGGACTCCAGGCCTGAAACGAACACGCCCGGCGGCATGTCCACGCTTTCCAGCACCTCGCCGGTCTGCGGATCGACGTGGCGGAGGGTGCTCTCGTCGCCTTCCCAGGTGGCGTGCCATAGCTCTCCGTCGACCCAGGTGACGCCGGTGACGAAGCGGTTGGACTCGATGGTGCGGAGGATCGCGCCGGTCTCCGGGTCGATCTGGTAGATCTTCCGCTCCCGGTAGTGGCCGACCCACAGCGTCCCCTCGGCCCACGTCAGGCCGGAGTCGCCGCCTTTACCCGGCGCCGGGATCGTGGTCAGCACCTGCCCCGTCCGGGGGTCGATCTTCTGGATGCGATCCTCGGCGAGCTGGAACAGGTGCTGGCCGTCGAACGCCGTCCCGGCATGCGCCGCGAGATCGAGCGTGCGCACCGTCTCCCCGCTCGCGGGGTCGAGCGCGTTCAACCTGTCGCCGGACGCAAACCAAACCCGCTGGCCGTCATACGTCACGCCATGCACGCCGTCGACACCAGGAAAGGGACCATATTCACGCACGATTTCAGCCGCTGAGCTCTTCATGCGCTCCATCCTAGTCACTCGGCAGAGGAGCGGGGAGTAACAACGTCGTCGTGAATCCGGCCACCGGCGGCGTCATCCAGCGCCGCGCGCGACCGTGACCGAACGACTGCACCTTGCCCGCGGCCGCCAGCGCGTCGAGCGCGCGCTGTACCGTGCGCTGGCTCGTGCCGAGCGCCAGCGCCAAGGCGGAGCTCGACCACGATTCGCCGTCGGCGAGGAGCGCGAGCACCGACGCGTGCTCCTCCTCGACCGGGCGCGCCAGCACCACGACCTCGCCCGCGGGCTTCGCCGCCAGCGCGAAGCCTCGCTTCGTCGCGGTGACGTCGGCCAGCTTGCGCAGCACCGCGCGCAGCCGCCCCATCTCCACGCGCAATCGCGCGCGGTGCGATTCATCGGCGTGCTTCGCCCCGAACGCGCGCGCCACCAGCGTGTCCCGCGGCACGTCTCTGGGCCACGCTTCGGCGAGCGCTCGTGCGAGCGCGAACAACACCGGCCGCGTCGCCAGCGACACCACCGCACCGTTGTAACGCACGACGTGACGGCAGGCATCGACGATGAACGCGTCCGACGCGAGCAACGCCTCGACGTCCTCCAGCAGCAGGAGGCGCTCCTCGCCGTGCGCAAGCAAGCGCGCGGCGGGTGTGCTGAGCACCGCCAGCGCGCTGTCGACCTCCGCCTGCAGCGCCGGGATGCGCGCCTGCCGTGCGGCGCGCTCCGCCCGCGCGAGCGCCGCGCGCGCCACCTCCGTCCGCACACGCCGGATCGCGATGCCTGCGACCACCAGCTCGTGCGCGGTCCTCGATGCCGGCGGGAACGGCGCCGGATCGAGCGCGGAGAGCGTGCGCTCCGCCTCATCGAGATTGCCGATCAGGAGCAGGCGCCGCACCTCGAGATGGCCTGCGTGCGCGGCGTTCCGCAGATCGCCGTGCGCCTCGAGCGTCGCGCGCGCCACGTCGAGCGCCTTCGCTGGCCACCCGAGGTCGCGCGAAACCAGCGCGATCTCCGCCTCGGCCACCACGCATCGCGCGCGCGCCACCGCTTCCTTCGGACCGAACGCACGTGCCGCACGCCGCAGGAGCAGCTTCGCGCGCGCCAGATCGCCGAGCTGCGCCATCGCCAGGCCGCGCAGCGCGAGCGCCGCGGCATCGTCGCGCAGCGCGACGTGCTTGAGGGCGCCGAGGGGATCGCCGGCGGCGAGGGCGCGCGCGGCGGCGGTGATCAGCGAGTCCATCGGAATCCCGCCACAGTTGTCACTCCCATCGTTCGCAGCACCGGCCGCAATCTATCGCACGTCGCACCGGGCACGGTACGAACGACAAGATCACGACATAGGAGAACAACGATGACGACACACAGGATCGCAACACGGGAAGAGTGGCTGACGGCGCGGCTCGAGCTGCTCGAAGCGGAGAAGGAGCACACGCGGCGCAGCGACGCGCTGGCGCTGCGGCGCCAGGAGCTGCCGTGGGTTCGCGTCGACAAGGATTACCAGTTCGAGACCGAAGCAGGGAGCGCGTCGCTCGCGGATCTCTTCCGCGGCCGCTCGCAACTCCTCGTCTACCACTTCATGTTCGGGCCCGACTACAAGGCGGGCTGCCCGTCCTGCTCGTCGATCGCTGATGGGTTTAATGGCTTCGCCATCCACCTGGCGAATCACGACGTGATGCTGACCGCCGTGTCGCGCGCACCTTTCGCGCAGTTGCAGGCGTTCCAGCGGCGTATGGGGTGGACGTTCCCGTGGGCGTCGTCGCACGGCAGCGACTTCAATCACGACTTCCACGTCACGTTCACGGAGGAGCAACAGCGCGACGGCGGGATCGACTACAACTACCGGCGCGAGCCGGCGGCCGGCTGGGGCGCGCGCGCGGAGCGCGGCGGCGAGGTGACGGAGTCGGCGTACGCGACGCTCGCCGGTACCGACACCGCCACGTACCAGCGCGACCGGCCGGGCCTGAGCACGTTCGTGCGCGAGGACGGCGTCATCTACCACGCGTACTCGGCCTTCTCGCGCGGCGTGGACGGTCTGTGGGGCATGTACCAGTGGCTCGATCGCGCGCCGAAGGGACGCAACGAGGCAGGGCCGGGGCCGTGGTTCCGCCACCATGACCAGTACGCCGACAGCACCGCGCCCCATTGCTGCGAGGCCTCCGTATAAGCGCCACGAGGGGAGAGCAGGCGATGGTTGCGGAGCGAGCTTCCCGGCAAGCGTTCTTCGGCGTCTCGGCGTTGCTGTTCGCCGCGAGCACGGCGGGGACGATCGTCTGGTGCGGATCGATGTCGGCGATGCGGGGCATGCCGATGCCGGGCGGCTGGACGATGTCGATGGCGTGGATGCGGATGTCCGGGCAGACGTGGCCCGGCGCCGCCGCCACCTTCCTCGGCATGTGGCTCGTGATGATGATCGCGATGATGCTGCCGTCGCTGGTGCCGATGTTGTGGCGCTACCGCCAGGCGATCGGCACCGCAGGCGCGTTGCGCCTGAACGGGCTGACCGCGCTGGTTGGCGTGGCGTACTTCTTCGTCTGGCTGGTGCTGGGGATGCTGATCTTTCCGGTGGGTGTCGCCCTGGCGGCGGTGGAGATGCAGCAGCCGTCGCTGGCGCGCACCGTGCCGTTCGCGATCGCGGCGGTCGTGCTGATCGCGGGTGCGCTGCAGTTCAGCGCGTGGAAAGCGCACCACCTCACCTGCTGCCGCGAGCTGCCGCGTGCGGGTCAGACGTTGCAGGCGAACGCCGGCACCGCCTGGCGTCACGGCCTGCGCCTCGGGCTTCACTGCAGCTACAGCAGCGCCGGTCCGACGGCGGTCCTGCTGGTGCTGGGCGTGATGGACCTGCGTGTGATGGCCGCGGTGACGATGGCCATCACCTTGGAGCGTCTGGCCCCGGGCGGGGATCGGGTGGCGCGGGTGATGGGGGTGGTCATGGTTGGGGTGGGGGCGTTGCTGGTGGGGGATGCGGCGGTGTCGGTGATCGCGCCGTAGGGACGATAGGACGGATAGGACCTATAGGACGAATAGGACCGATAGGACCAGTACGACGCAACCCGTGTCATCCCGAAGCCGCCGTATGGGGGCTCGGGTGGGGGAGGTGGCTGAGGGATCTGTGCGGGGGAAACCCCGCATAGCAACGCCGCCGGTCCGTCCTATCCGTCCTATTTGTCCTATAGGTCTTATCGTCGCCCGGCATCTTCCCTTTCCCGTGGGAACGCGTATTGGATACCGCGTCCTCATGCAGAACGCGCGAACAGCCCCGGCGGCACTGATTGCGCCGGCTGGGGCGGCGGTGGCGGCCGCGATTGCCGTGGTGGCGTTGTGGCTCCGCTGGCAGGATGCCGCACCGGTCGTGGCCCTCGGCGTGAGGGCCGTCATGGTCCCGGCCACCGCCACCGGTGTGCTGCTTGCGGCCGCGGCCCTGCTGCTCGTGCAGCCGGCGCGCGGCGCCGCCGCCCGACGCAGCGGACGCATCGGCGCGGCGGCGGTGATGGTGCTCGGTCTCGTGATCCTCTCTGAGTACGCGGCGGACTGGGTGACGGGCGCGTCGCGCGGCACGCTCATCGAGGGTGGCGGCTGGTGGACGCGGAGGCCAAGCCCGCCCACCGCCTTCGGCTTCACGTTCCTCGGCGCGGCGCTCCTGGCGCTCGGCAGCCGGCGCGAGCGCCTCCGCCGCTTTGCCGGAGTGGGCGCGGCCGCGGTGCTGTCCATCGTCCTCGCCGGCATCGTCGGCCACGCCTACCGCGCCAGCGCCTTGTACGGGCTGAATCGCTGGAGCGGCTTGTCCATCTCCACCGCGTTCGCGCTCGGCGCCCTTGCCGTGGGAGTGCTCTTCACCGACCGCTCGCGCGGGTTCGCGGCCCTCTGGCTGAGCGGCAGCGCCGGCGGACACCTCCTGCGCCGGCTCCTCCCCGCCGCCATTCTCGCTCCGATGCTCCTCGGCTGGCTGGCGCTGGAAGCGCATGAGTCGGGCCTGATCAACGCCGCGTTCGAGACCGCGCTGCTGGTCGTGTCGCTCGTTCTCGTGCTCGTTGGGCTGGCCGTGCGGCAGGCCGCCACGCTGCAGGCGCTCGACGTGGAGCGCGACCAGATCCTCGCACGCGAGCGAACGGCGCGCGCGCAGGTCACGAACATCATCGAGAGCATCACCGACGCGTTCTTCGCCGTCGATCGCGAGTGGCGCTTCACCTACCTCAATCGCGAGGCGGAGCGGCTGCTGCGCCGTCCGCACCAGGAGCTCATCGGCAGGGAGCTGTGGACGGAGTTCCCCAGCGCCGTCGGCGCCACGTTCGAGCGGGAGTACCGCCGCGCAATGGAGGAACACGTCACCGTCCATTTCGAGGAGCAGTACCCCGACCTCGGCATCTGGTTCGAAGTGCGCGCCTTCCCGTCCGCGGAAGGTCTCTCCGTCTATTTCCACGACGTCACCGACCGCAGGCACGCGGAAGAGAAGCTGCGTGAGAGCGAGGAGCGTTACCGCCTGCTGGCCGACATGATCCCGCAGCACATCTGGACCACGGCTCCGGACGGCTATCACAACTACTTCAGCCGCCGGTGGTACGAATACACCGGCCTGACGGAGGAGACGCGCGGCGAGCAGTGGCTTCACCTGGTGCACCCCGAGGATCGCGAGCGCACCGTGGCGCGCTGGCAGCAGTCGCTGCGGACGGGCGAGCCGTACTCGATCGAATACCGCTTCCGCCGCAACGACGGGAGCTACTGCTGGTTCCTCGGCCAGGCGATGCCGCTACGCAACGAAGCCGGCGAGATCGTCCAGTGGTTCGGCACGCTGACCGACATCTCGGAGAGAAAACGCCTGGAGGATGAGCGCGAGCGGCTCTTCCGGCAGGAGCAGGATGCGCGCGGTGAGGCGGAGCGCCGGCGCGAAGAACTGGCGCGTGTGACGGAGAGCCGCTCCGGCCTGATGCGCGGCTTCAGCCACGACGTGCGGAACCCGCTGACCGTCGCGGACATGTCGGCGCAGTTGCTGGAGATCGGCGAGCTGACCGAGGAGCAGAACGAGAGCGTGCAGCACATCCGGCGCTCCATCCGCACGTCGCTCCGCCTGATCGACGATTTGCTCGAGGTGGCGCGCGCGGAGGCGGGGCAGCTCGAGATCGAGTGCGTGAACACGGAGGTCGGCGAGATCGCGCGCGAGGTGACGCACGACTACTCCGCGCCGGCGGCGGCCGTGGGCCTGCGCATCGAGGTGCGCGCCCCGCGCGGCGTGCAGGCCGAGACCGACCCGATGCGCCTGCGCCAGATCCTGGCGAACCTGCTGTCCAATGCCGTGAAGTACGCGCCGAAAAGCGACGTGACGGTCGACGCCGAGCTGCGGCACTCCGGCGGCCCGCGTCCCGGGAACTGGGTAGCCGTGACCGTGAGCGACACCGGCCCCGGCATCCCCGAGGACAAGCGCGAAGCGATCTTTCAGGAGTACACGCGCCTCGATCCAGGCGCGCAACAAGGAGCCGGCATCGGCCTGGCCATCAGCCGCCGCATCGCGCGGCTACTCGGCGGGGACCTGACGGTGGAAAGCGAAACCGGCCGCGGCGCCACGTTTACGTTGTGGCTGCCGGTAGCGCGAACCACCGACAGGGAACGATAGGACGGATGGGACGAATGGGACGAATGGGACTTAGAGGTGGCCGCAATCCTCTGGCCGCGGCAAGGTCCGCAGGCCTATAGGTCCTATACGTCCTATTTGTCCTATTGGTCCTATTCAGTTTTCGGCTTTTCGATCCGCTTGTGCGTGTCGGTCACGACCATCATCGCGGCCGTGCCGTACCACGGCGTCAGCTCATAGACGAACACGCCCGCCTTCACCGCCGGGTCGAGCACGACGAGCTTTTCCGCCTCTTCGACCGTGGCAACGTTGAAGATGTAGAGGCCGCGGTAGGTCTTGTCGTTCTTCCCGAACGGCCCCGCCACGACGAGCTTCCCTTCGTCGGCCAGCCGTCCGATGTTCGCAAAGTGGCCGGCAAAGACCTCCTTGCGCGCGTCCCCCTTGACCTCCGCGTCCTTCGGCCCCGTCTTGAGGATGCACAGCACGTACGGCTTCATCCCCCGCTCATCCGCCCCGAGCTTCTTCGCCAGCTCAGCGTCATAGGCCGCAGCCTTCGGTGCGGCGGTGGGCTCTTCGGCTCCGGCGGCGAGAGAGACGATGCAGAGAACGGCGAGGAAGAGGCACGTCAGGGTGCGTTTCATTCGATGTGGGCTCCGTGTTGGGAAGTGGGTGTGTGGGGGGAAGTTTACAGTGATGCGAGGCAGGGCTCGCACGCGAAGCGCGAGGTCACTACCTCTCGGTCTCCCAGATCTGCTTCACATGCTCGGCAAGTTGCGACAGCCGGGCGCGCGTGTAGATCATTTCCACGATCCCTTCCTCATGCAGCTCGATCAGCCGCTTCAGATCGCTCTGGCGGTTGAACCACCCGCGGCCATCCGTCACGACGAAGAGATACATGTGATAGGCCTTCGCCTGTTTGATCTTCAGCACGTCGCCAAGAAAGTCGGTCAGCTTGCTGCCCGTTGCCTCGTAGCCCTTCGCCTCGATCACGATCAGCGGCTCGTTGCGCGTGGGGATCGCGAAATCGCATTTGGCGGTGACGCCTCCTGCGCCAGTGAACGTCACCCGCGACTCGAAGGGCACGGAGATACCGCGAAGGATTACCTCGACCTCGTTTTCGAGGCCGCGGCCGCGGCTCTGGCCCGCGATCGCACGGCCGCGGCCAAGTTTGTAGCGGTCGATCAGCACATCGGCGATCGTCCATTGCCGCCACACTTGTTCGCGGACGCGTTCCGCCAGGCCGATGGCCGCGAGTGCCGCCGCCATTTCGTCCGGTGATTTCCGCGCAAGGGCGCGTAGGGCGCCCCAGCCTCGCCGCTTCCCGTGGAGCACGTCGCAGATACGGTGGGCCATCGGTTCCTGCGCCTCGCCAGCGAGGAGGCGGAGGACGTCGAGGGCGAGCGGCTCCTCTTTCAGGACTGTCGCGAGGCCGGTGGCGTCCAACGCCGGCCCGATCGTGCGGAGGCGCTCGAGGACGGCCGGAATCCCGGCGACGAGGTGTCGCGCCTCGTCGTCCATCCACTCCGAAGGGAGGTCGGCGATCTCGCTGAGAAGGACGTCGAGACCGATCTTCTTGAACTTCATCCCTGTCCGATGATGAGGTACTCGTCGACGACCGCCCGACCCGCCGCGACGCCCTTGTGCGTTCCGAAGTGGTACCGGTGCTCGCGCCGCATGACGTCGACGTTCCGCTTCGTACGGCGCATCAGCGTAACGAGCGTCTGCAGATCCGGGTAACCATTCGAGGAGTACGAGAGCACGATGGTGCTGTCGGCAAACTTGCGGAAGATGCGCTCGAAAGCATCGGTCGCGGTCGTGCGATAGGAGAACGGCGTGAAGCGCTTGGGAATCTTCTTCACCCGGGAGCTCTCCACGATCTCCGTCCCTGGCTCCGTCCAGTACGATGCGAGCCCCTCGAGGAAGTGATAGCGCTTGATGTAGCAGTTGTCGTCCGCGCGGGGCACGTACGGCGGATCCATGTAGACCAGATCGACCGCGCCGGGCCGGACCTCGAACGAGTCGCCGCGCAGCGCGACATGCTCCTGTCCATTGTCGAAAACGAGCTCGTTGAAAACGGCCACGGACTCGGCAAAGTGATCGGCAAGCGAGAGGCGGAGATCGCGCCGCCCATCGTCATAGTTCGTCCCGGTCACGGTGAAGACGCCGCGCGGCTGGCGCTTCAGGCACGCGCGGCTCAGACTTGCCAGCGCGACGGCGCGCTGGTGCTCGTCGGAAAGATCGCCGAGGTTCGACCAGACGACATCGAGGAAACGGAGGTCGTCCTTCGTGAAGAAGATTCCGGCAAAGGTCTTCTCGATGAACGTTTTGCGACCGCGCCGCGGTCGCCCGAGGTCCGCTACCTGCGCGTCGGAGAGGGTGGCGCTGTCGTTGGCAACGGTGGCGCTGGCGAGGTCGTGTGCAAACTTCAGGAAATCGTTCGTGACGACCCGCTTCCCCATCGCCTTGAACAGGTAGCCCACGGATGCCGTGCCGGAGAAGAGATCGAGCGCCGAGTCGAACTCGAGTTCGACGAGCGTTTCCCAGATCCACGGCAGCAGCTTGTTCTTGCTGCCCATGTACCGAAGCCGTGGGTACCGCTTCGCCCGCTCGGGAAAGCCGACGTGGAAGGGAGTTGAGGCTGACGTAAGCTCCGGCAGGGCAAGGGACATCTGCGCCTCCGATAGTCGCATGAATCGGGCCCCTCCTCAACGAGGAAGGTACCTCGGCACCACGGTGCCGGCGCGACATCTACTCCTTGTTTCGCGTCGACGGCGGCACGCGAGAGCAAGCCGTTTAGAAACGGCCAGGACGCGGCGGCAGCTCTACAGGTGGTGGGCTTCGCAGTGACGGCGCCGGCGCCGATCGCGAACGCCCGTGCAGAAAACGAACTCGCCGCCGTGCGCGCTCACCTCCCCACCATCCTCCGCAGATCCCCTTGATCCAGCGCCGAGGTCAACTCCGCCACCGTACAACCCAGAGCCACTGCGATTCTGATCACCGTCAGGAGGTTGGGCAGTTTGAGGCCGAGCTCGAGGTCGCTCACGTGGGTCTGCAGGAGGTCGGCTCGTTTGGCGAGCGCCTTTTGGGTGAGGCCTCGCTGGGTGCGGATCTCGCGCATTCTGGCGCCGAAGAGGGCGCCTGCTCGCGTTGCGTGTCTCATCTCACTTCGGGAGTAGTGATGGCAGGTCGGCGACTTTGTCGAAGACTGACACCAGCTCCGTCACTTTGCACTTCAACGCCACGGCAATGCGGAGGATCGTGGTGAGGCTCGGGACCTTCTGCCCGCGCTCCATGTTGCTGATGTAGCCCTCCGTCAGGCCGGTGGCGACTGAGAGCTGTTCCTGCGTCACGCCGTACTTCTGCCGCAGCTCGCGCAAGCGGCGGCCGAACACTTCGCCTTCCGGCTGGACGTGTGCCGTCACGCCGAAAGTCCCTTGCCTTTCCGCGTGCTCTGACTTACACTATAGAACCAGTTAGCGAGGAACCAAACCATGCTCGACCAAGACCTCATCCAGCGCATCCGGACCATTTTCCTCCAGCAGCGGCCGCACGTCAGCATTGCCGAGGGTACGGTACTCCTCGGGTGGTCGCGGGGGGAGATGGCGGGGGCGATTGCGCGCGGGGAGGTCGAGGTCACGTCGACGGAGGCCGGCACGTCGCTGCGGCGGGAGGAGCTGATGGCCAAGGCGCTGGAGCTGTGGGCGCCGGAGGCGATCGAGGAGGCGCTCGGGGCGGAGGCGGCGGGGGTGTTGCCGGAGGCGGTGCGGCTCATCGATCTGCACGTCCGGTTGCCGCGGCATCAGGTGGCCATGCTGGAGCTGTTTGCGGAGCGCGATCGCACCACCGTCAGCAGCGCGCTGGCTCGGGAGCTGGACGGAGTGGCCAGCGCGCACGCCGAGGAGCTGTCGCCGGCGATCGCCGGGTTCGCCGACGCGCTGGCGTGGCCGGATGCGGATGCGCCGCGGGTTCCCGGCTGAGGCAGTGGGTTTGGGACGGGTTGTCAGCAGCCATGTGACCGGCGGCGACTGATGGATGCACAGCTCCAATACGACCCGTGCGACGCGTGGCACTGCGGCGCCGGCAACCACGCGGTTGGCGTGGCCTTACGAGACGTTCCGGACAGCGTGTGAGTGGCCGGCGCGAGGTTGCGCGTCTCCGCGGACGCCGTACAACCGGTCGCGGGTGGCTTCGAACCCATCGCTGATGGGTTGCTAACCCTTCCCGAAGTCTCGCAACACCTCGCCGAAGGGTGCTCAACATGTTTTGGTAGGTTGCGAACACATCGTGGATGGGTCGCGAACCCTTCGCGGAAGTCTCCCAACACCTCGCGGAAGGGTGCCCAACATGTTTTGGTAGGTTGCGAATACGTCGCGGAGGGCTCGCGACCCTTTCCTGATGGGTTGCGAACCCATCGCGGAAGGGTCTTCAACCTGTTTGAATAGGTTGAGCACACTCCGCGGACCTATTAGGAGACCTCGAGGAGGAGTTGTGAGGCGGCAGGGACCTATTGGGAGACGTCGCCGACCTATTGGGAGCCATCGCGGACCTGTTGGGAGACTCTGCGGAGGAGTTGTGAGGCGTCAGGGACCTGTTGGGAGACTCCGCGGTCCTGCTGGCAGGCTTCACGGACCTGTCGGGAGACCTCGCGGAGGGGTTGGGCGGCTTTGCGGAAGCCTTGCGGTACGTCGTGCGAGGGTGACGATAGGGCGAATAGGACTGATAGGACCTATGGGACGAGTGGGAGCAGGCGTTGACGGGGTCACACCTTCGCGACTTCACTGCAGCGGTTCCACGATCCGGAGCTGGCGTTCCAGGAAGTCGCGCTCCAGCGGGCTGGGGCTGAGTGCGATGGCCGCTTCGTAGGCTCGTGCGGCTTCGGCATCGCGGCCGAGGCGGCGGAGGAGGTCGGCGCGGACGGCGTGGAAGAAGGCGTAGCGGTCGAGGTCGAGCGTCTCGACGATCGCCAGCGCCGCGGCTGGACCTTCGAGCTCCGCCACCGCCACCGCTCGATTGAGCGTGGCCACGGGGCTGGGGGCAATGGCGAGGAGGTGGTCGTAGAGGGCGAGGACCTGGTGCCAGTCGGTGTCGCTCGCGGAAGGCGCGTCGGAGTGCACGGCCTGGATCGCTGCCTGGAGCTGGAACGGGCCGGGGCGGTTGAGCTGCAGGCAGCGTCGCACGAAGGCCTGACCCTCCTCGATTTGGGCGCGATCCCAGCGCGTGCGGTCCTGATCGGCGAAGAGCACGAGCTGGCCGTCCGGCGTCGTGCGCGCCTCGCGGCGTGAATCGACGAGCAGCATCAGCGCGAGGAGGCCGAGCACCTCCGGCTCGTCCGGCAGCAGCTCCCGCATGATGCGCGCGAGCCGGATCGCTTCCGCGCACAGCTCCGTGCGGCCGTACACCCCCTCGTTGAAGATGAGGTAGAGCACCGCGAGCACGGTGCGCAGCCGCGCCGGCAGCTCCGCCGCCTCCGGCACGCGGAACGGAATGCGCGCATCGCGGATCTTCCCCTTCGCCCGCACGATCCGCTGCGCCATCGTCGCCTCGGGCACGAGGAACGCGCGCGCGATCTGCGGCGTGGTCAGGCCGCCGATCAGGCGCAGCGTCAGCACGACCTGCGCGGCCGGTGCCAGCGCGGGGTGACAACAGGTGAAGATCAGGCGCAACCGGTCGTCCTCCACCATGTTCTCCGCGGCGCTCTCCTCTTCGGCTTCGCCGGCACTCGACAGGATCACTTGCTGCGCCTCACGCTCGAGGCGCGCGGCCTCGCGGCGGAAGCGGTCGATCGCCCGGTTCCGCGCGGTGGTGATGATCCAGCCGGCGGGGCTCGGCGGCACGCCGCTCGACGGCCACCGCTCCACCGCCGCGGCAAACGCGTCCTGGACCGCCTCCTCGGCGAGATCGAGGTCGCCGAAGTGGCGGACCAGGACGGCGACCGCGCGGCCGTACTCCTCGCGGAACACGCGCTCGATCTCAGCGGTCGTCAGCAAGGTCCGTGGTCGCCCCCGTGGTTGCCCTGGAACGGCCGCACCTCGATCGGCAGCGTCGTCGCGCGGGCCGCCTTCCCCGCCCATTCGAGCGCGGCGTCGAGATCCGGCACGTCGACGATGGTGAAGCCGCCGATGATCTCTTTCGTCTCGATGTAGGGGCCGTCCGTGATCGACAGGTCATCGCCGTTCGCGCGCACGACCGTGGCGGTGCTGGGCGGATGCAGCCCGCCGGCGAACACCCACACTCCCGCGCGCTGCGCCTCCGCCTGAAACGCGGCAACGTTCTTCATGATGGGCGCGAGCGCCTCCGGCGGAGGCGGCTCCGAATCGGGCTGATAGACGCTGAGCAGATACCGTGGCATGTCGTGTGTCTCCTTTCGCCCTCTATACGCACAGACCCCCGCGAATTCGACAGCGGCAACACGCAGCCGCACAAATATTCATCGCTCGACGCTTTCGACGGCGCTCAGCTCCTCCGGATGCGCGGCGGCGGGCGTCCGCCGCACGATCCGCGGGTAGATCAGGACGAGCGTGAGGATGATGGCCACGCCGGCGTAGAACTTGGGCCCGAGATCGCGGTGCTCGCCGAGGAGGAAGGTGGCGAGGAGGATGGCGTAGACGGGCTCCAGATTGACGGCGAGTTGCGTCGCGAACGCGGAGAGCTGCCGCAGCGCGACGAGTGACAGCGTGAACGGCACGATCGTGCAGCCGGCGGCGAGGATCACGAGGTAGCCGGCGTCGCGAAGGCCCGGCAGCATGAACGAGGAGGCGCTGCCCGGCATCACTGCGATGACGATCGTCAGCAGCGCGGCACCCGAGGTGAGCTCGATCGCGGTGACGGCGAGCGGATCGGCGTGGTGGACGAGCCGCTTGTTGAGCGTGCCGAAGATGGCCACGAGGAACGCGGAGAGCGCGCCGATGGCGATGCCGAGCCGCATCCCGGCCGGCACGCCGCCCACGACGAGGATGACGCCCGGGATCATGGCCGCGCCGAGGAGGAGCTCGCGGAAATCGAACCGGCGTTTGACGACGAGGGGCTCGACGACGGCGAGGAACACCGGCCCGAGCGCCATGCACGTCGCCCCGACGGAAGCGTTGGCCACTTTGATGGAGCCATAGAACGTGAGCCAGTGCAGCGCGATCACCATCCCGATGGCGGCGTAAGCGCCGATGAGCCGCGCCGGGAGGCGCCGCACCTCACGCCAGACGCGCGGAAACAACGCCAGCATCGCCGCCACGAGCAGCATCCGCCACCAAACCAGCGGCAACGCCGGCAGCGAAATGAGCCGGCCGAAAACGGCGGTGAATCCCCACAGCACGACGCAGAAATGAATCTGCAGATGCGGATTGGCCAACTTCACGGGGCGCAATCTATCGCGGGGTGTGGCGTGGGGCTAGGACGGAGAGAGACGATGGGACGAATAGGACGGATAGGACAAATAGGACCGATAGGACTTAGTAGAACCGATAGGACGAATGCACGCCTTGTCGGGCGGCGCGTAGCGCCCCCGTCAAGGCAAAGCTAATTAGCCATGCCTGCAGGCCCTTTTCGTCCCTTCGGCCTATTCGTCCTATTCGTCCTATCCGTCCTATTCGCTTTTCGCTGCCGTCTTCGGCGGCGCGTTCTTTACGTGGCGGTCGAACCACGTCAGGGTTTCCCACAGGGTGTGTTCCACCGATTCGCGGGCCAGGTAGCCGTGCGGCTCGTAGGGCAGCATCACCAGGCGGACGGTGCCTCCGGCGCCGCGCACCGCCTCGAACAGCTTTTCGGATTGCATCGGCACCGTGCCGGGGTTGTTGTCGCGCTCACCGTGGATGATGAGCAGCGGCTCTTTGATTGCGTCGGCATAGAGCAACGGTGACAGCTTGAGGTACGTGTCGCGGGCCTGGTAGAGCGAGCGGCGCTCGTACTGGAAGCCGAAGGGGCGCAGGGTGTGGTTGTAGGCGCCGCTGCGGGCGACGCCGGCGCGGAAGAGCTCGGACCAGGCGAGGAGGTTCGCGGTCATGAGCGCGCCGTGGCTGTGGCCCATCACGCCCACGCGATCGGGGTCGGTGACGCCCAGCTCCACCGCCTTGTCGATGGCGGCCTTCGCGTTCGCGCTGATCTGCTCGAGGAACGTGTCGTACGCGCTCCCCGTCGGGCCGACGACCGGCATCGCCGTTTCGTCGAGCACCGCGTAGCCCGCGAGCGCGAGGAAGATGGGCGACGCGCCGCTCACCGTGCGGAACTTCTGCAGCGACGCCGACACCTGGCCGGCGGCGCCGGCGGAGGTGTAGTCGAGGGGATACGCGTACAGCACCGTCGGCAGCCGCGTCCCGGGCTGGTAATTGGGCGGCAGGTAGAGCGTGAACGACAGCTTCACGCCGTCCGGCCGCTCGTAGGTGACGAGACGCCGCGACACGTTGCGCAGGCCCACGGTGGGATCGGCGAAGCGCGTGAGCTGCCGCGCCGTGGAACGGTAGCGCGCCTCGCCCTGCGCCGTGCTGGCGGAGAGTGCGGAGCCGAGGGTGCGGAGGTGGAGGTTGGGGGGCTCGGCGGCGGATTCGCGCCGCGTCAGGAACGTGCCTCGCGCCGGATCGACGAACTGGACGAAAGACTCGAGCGCTTCACCCGAAGAGCGGAATAGGCGCTCGGTCCTCAGCGTGCGGAGGTCGAGGCGGTCGAGGAACGGACGGTTGCCCGCCGGTGACGCGCCTTCGCCCGCGGTGTAGATGGCTCCCCTGTGCTGGCGGATGACGCGCACGCCATTCATCAGCCGCGTCACCGGATAGCCGGGATTGCCGTAGGCGTCGTTCTGGTCGTAGCTCCAGACGAGCCGCGAACGCGACGCCCGGTTGTCCGCGTCCAGGAGGTAGCTCTTCGTCCAGCGCTTCTCGTGATCGACCTCCGTCACCAGCGCCAGCGATGTGTTCTCGATCCAGTCCAGACCGTCGAAGCGATGCTCCAGCGTGACGAGCTCGGAGGCGGTGCCGCCGACCGGCTTGCTCATGACGCGGTCGCGCTGCGGCACCTTCTTGTAGGTGTCGCCGTCGTCCAGCGCCTCGACCCACACGAGCGTGGCCGGCGCGGTGGCGCGCCAGTCGTGGTCGCGCGGTCCGGTGCGCACACCGTCCTGCGGGATCTGTTCGGCGAGCGGCTGGTTCGCCAGCGACTCGACGACGTTGCCGGCGAGGTCCCACACCTCGACCACCGTGGGGAAGCGAAGGAACGTGCGCATCGTGGAGTACGGGCGCTGGAAGCGCTCGATGAGGAGGTACTGACCGCCGGGAGCGGCGAGCACCGTCCAGTACACGGCGGGCTTGCCGATCGGCGTGACGCGGCCGGTGAGCGCGTCGACCGTGGCGACCTGCGACGTGGTGTGGTACTCGAAGAGGTCTGCTTCGTGCGCAGTGCGCAGGACCTCGACGCCCTCGTACGTGCTGCTGGCGGCGGTCACGCCGCTGCTGTCCTGCACGCGCGGCCCGGGAGGCACGCTCGCTTCGACGGGCGGTGCTCCACGATCGGGCGGCACCAGCTTGACGAGCAGCGTCGTCTGGTCCGGCAGCCAGTCGACGGAGTAGCTGAGCACGGGATTGATGCGGACGCCGTCGACGCGGCGGACGGCGGCCGTGGCGGTGTCGCCGACCCAGAGCTCGACCGTGGTCGCGGCCGTGTTGGCGAAGGCGAACCGCGAGCCGCTGCTGTTCCAGCGCAGCTGGGAGATGCGCGCGCCGGCGGGAAGCGGCAGCTCGATCTCGGCGCCGTCGGGCAGCCGCTGCAGCTTCAGCGCGACGAAGTAGGAGAAGAGATGGAAGCCGTTGTTGCGCGGATTGATGCGCACGCCGGCGCCGCGGACGACGGGCTCCGCGAGGTCGGCGATCGGCCGGTACTGCACCGGCGTCGCGAGGAGCAGCGCATTCCCGGCCGGACTGACGACCGGCACCGGCGCCATCGGCGCCTCGAGCAGCTCGAGGATCTCTTTCGGCGGGCGCTCATACGACTGCTGCGCGGCGGCGGAAAACGCAAACGCTGCCGCCGCAATGGCGACGGCCATCCCACTCCAGCTTGTCCACATGGGGGTGATTATGGCACCGAGTCGTCCGGTCCGGCACCGCCGGCCGCCGCGCATCTGCGCGAGAATGGAGGCTCTGCTGGAGGTGGCGCTTTGACGTTGCTGCACGAGTTTCGTACGGACCCGGTGGAGTTCGCGAAGAAGTATCCGCTCACGATGCCGGGGCCGGGGCGGAACATCGAGTTCAAGGAGAAGCAGTTCCGGAACGGCGAGGACGACGTGACCGGGTATCAGGTCGCCGGGTCCGACCGCATCTTCTGGTTCGACATCGATCGCGTGCGTGGCGATCAGACGCTCGTGGAGATTCAGCTCCAGAGCGCCGAGGATCGGGAGCTGGAGACGGCGTACTGGCTGCCGTGGGCGGAGAACCAGATCATCCGCACGGCACTGCGGCCGAGCCAGAAGGCGAGCGGCGCGTTGCGCGGCGTCGATCCGGACTACTTCTTCACGGCGCCGCTCACGGGCTGCAGCGTCTTCGTCGAAGGGACGCGCGATCAGCCGACCGTCTACCACGCGAACGCGAAGAGCCACGCCGGCACGTTTGCGACGTCGCTCACCAAGCGGCAGTTCGTCGAGCTGCAACAAGCCAAGGTGGCCGAGATGGAGCGGCGCTATGGCGCGTTCAGCACGCAGCAGGAGAAGCCGAGCCGCGGCCACGTGCGGCCGGGGCCGAGCGGCCGCGAATCGACGATGCTCGACTACATGTCGCGCGCGCACTCCTCGAACTTCGGGAACGAGCTCGAGGAAGTGGTCTCCAAAGCAACGAACGGCCGCTTCACGAAGATCGAGATCGCCGGGCAGAAGATCGTGGTGACGAACGCGGAGGGGACGGTGTTCGGCGTGCGCCGCCGCGGCGAGTGGACGTTCTACTTCCAGAAGCGCGTGCGCATCCAGCATCTGGTCAACGACTACCAGGCCACGGTAGGCAAGCAGGGGTGGTTCCGCTACGCCGCGAGCTTCATCAACCCGTTCGACTACTACTCCTGGTACAACCAGAGCTGGCGCGTGCAGGGGGAGATGTGGTTGCCGCTGACGGTCAGTGAGTTCTGGCCCGCTGGTGGTGGGCAGGTGGTGATGCGGAACCTGTGAGGGCGTCTGGGACGACGGACGAGGGGGCTCAGCCGTATAGTGACGGCATGACGATTCACCTTGGCCACGTGCGCGAACTGGTGCGGTATCCGATCAAGTCGATGGCCGGCACCGCGATGGAGTCGGCCCACCTCGGGTGGCACGGTCTCGACGGCGACCGGCGCTTCGCTTTCCGGCGGCTGGGCGTCGAGACCGGCTTTCCCTGGCTCACCGCGAGCCGCGTCGCCGAGCTGCTGCTGTACCACCCGTTCGGTACCGACGAGAGCTCCGGCGAGCCGCTGCCCACGCACGTGCGTACGCCGGGCGGAGCGGAGGTGGAGCTGCGCAGCGAACAGCTCCGCGACGAGATCGCCGCGCGTCTGGGGAGCGGCGTGGAACTGATGCAGCTCAAGCACGGGATCTTCGACGATGCCGCGGTCTCAGTCATCAGCACGGCGACGATCGCCGGCATCGGCGGCGAAGCAGGAGTGGCGCCGGATCCGCGGCGCTACCGCGCGAACATCGTGCTGGAGACCGGGAACAGCGAAGCGTTCCGCGAAGATGGCTGGGTCGGCGGAACGCTGCTGTTCGGCAGCAGCGAGTCACGAGCCGCCGTGCGCGTCACGATGCGCGACCTGCGCTGCATGATGATCAACCTCGACCCCGACACGGCCACTCAGGACGCCCGCGTGATGAAGGCGGCCGTGCGGCTGAACCAGAACAACGCGGGTGTTTACGGGACGGTGGTGCAAACGGGGATGATCCGGGTGGGAGATGCGGTGAGTTTGGAAATGGGATGAGGGAACGAGGACGAATGGGACGAATACCGGAGCCAGAGCCGGCGTTATGATAGGTATCAGTGGTACGTACCGGTACCGCCGCGGGTGATTCATGAAACCAAAGACAGCAAGCGTGTTCTGGACCGGGAGAAGCCAGGCCGTACGTCTTCCCAAGGAGTTCCGGTTCGAAGGTGACACGGTCCTGGTACGGCGCGAAGGGAACGCGGTGATCCTCGAGCCGGCGGACGGATGGCCTGAGGGCTATGTCGACTCGTTCTCCGGCATTCCGGAGGACTTCGAGCGGCCGGCGCAGGGCGAGCTCGAGAAACGCAGGAAGCTCGGCTGACACGCCGATGACGTACCTCCTCGATACCGATACCTGCATCTATGCGCTCAAGCAGGACGCCAATGTGCTGGCGCAGCTACTTTCGAAACGGCGTGACGAGATCGCCGTCAGTGTCATCACCGAAGCAGAGCTTCGCACCGGCGCCGCGAAAAGTGCCTCTCCGGTGAAGACTCTCCGTCTGCTGGAGAACTTCCTGCGTCCTCTTGCGATCGCCGACTTCACCTCGGACGACGCCATCGCATGCGCACAGGTTCGCGCGAAGCTCGAACGCGCCGGTACGCCGATCGGCCCGATGGACACGCTCATCGTGGCGCAAGCCGTCGCACGGAAGTTGACGCTGGTCACTAACAACGAGCGTGAGTTCCGGAGAGTGGCGGGTCTTAAGGTCGAAAACTGGTTGCTCGAGGGATAGGACGAATAGGACGTCCTATCTGTCCCATCCGTCCTATCTGTCCCATCGATCCCCCAGCCGCTGCGCGAAGAACTGCAGGATCTCGTCTCTGGCGGCGACAGTGGGTTGGCCGGCTTCGTCGATGAGATGGGCGGTGACGACGCTGTGGGGGGAGGCCACGACGTGGCGGAAGAAGGGGGCGGGGTCGGGGTTGGCGGCGGTGTCCGGGAGGACCCGGCCGACGAAGCGGTCGCCGAGGGCTTGGGTGTAGGCGGCGAAGCGCTGGGCGGTGCAGAAGCGGTCGCCGTCGAAGCGGTACGCGAGCACCGTCAGGTCGTCGCGGCCTAAGCGGTCGCGCACCGACGCCAAGTCTTCAGGGGAGATCTCCAGGCCGGCGGGATCTTTGAGCGGCAGCGTGGGCTGGCAGAGGACCGGGGCGAGCATGCTCGGCTCGAGCATCATCGTCAGGGCGAAGTTGCCGGTGAAGCACATGCCGATGGCGCCGACGCCGGGGCCGCCGCACTCCTGGTGCGCCAGTGCCGCAAGCGCGCGCAGCCAGACGGTGACTGGGCTGGACTGGTTGGCGGCGAAGGCGCGGAACTCGGCGCTCACGCACGCGGCCTGGAACGTAGCCTTCCCCTCCTCCACCTGCGGCACCGCTCCGTCGCGGCCGAAGAGGGACGGCATGTAGACGGTGAAGCCGGCGTCGCGCACCCAGCGGCTGAAGCGCGCCACGTGAGGGCTGATGCCCGGCATCTCGGTCATGACGATGACGGCCGGGCCGCTGCCGGCGACGTACACGCGCTTGGTGGTGCCGAGGAGCGTGAGGTCGCGGCGGGTGAAGTCGTCGAGAGGATCGTCCTGGTTGAGATTCGTGTGTGCTGGTGCCATGCGCCGCAGTCTGCCGTTTCAACCGCACGCGTCCAATGGCCGGTTTCGACATTCTTCATGTCAAACTGGACAGATGAAGACGATCCTGATTCTGGCGCTGGACGGGGTGATGGACTCGAGTCTGGCCATCACGCTCGACACGCTCCACGCGGGTCAGGCCTTCGTGGCCAACGCCGGCAAACCGGCGCGCATCCGCACCGTCGTCGCAGGTCATCGCAAGACGGTGCGCACGGGCAACGGGCTGCTGTTGAAGCCGGAGGTGACGTTCGCGGAGGCGCTCGTGCGGACGCCGCGGCCGGAGTGGATCCTCGTCCCCGCGCTGGGGATGGCGACGGAGGAGGCGATCGACACGCGGCTGCGGCAGAAGGATGCGCTCGCGGCGATGGCGTTGCTGCGCGAGGCCTCGTCCTCCGTGCACATAGGCGCATCGTGTTCTTCCGTCTTTCTATTGGCGGAGACGGGGCTGCTCGATGGACGGCAGGCGACGATGACGTGGTGGCTGGCTCACCTGTTCCGTGCGCGGCATCCGGCGGTGCGGCTCGACGAGGCGAAGATGCTCGTGCGTGATGGCGCGTACCTGACGTCGGGTTCGGCGTACTCGCAGCTCGACCTGATGCTGGCCGTCGTGGCGGACACGATGGGAACGACGATCGCGCACCTCTGCTCGCGCTACCTGCTGATCGACCAGCGCCCGTCGCAGGCGCGCTACATGATCCACGCGCACCGGCCGCACGTCGACCCGACGGTGGTCGCGGCGGAGCTCTGGATCGACGCGCATCTCGCGGAGCCGATCAGCATCACGGACCTGGCCGCGGAGCTGTCGGTCTCCCCGAAGACGCTGGCGCGCCGCATCGATGCCGCCACCGGCGTGCCGCCGCTGAAGTTCATTCAGCGGCGGCGGCTGCTGCATGCGTCGCACCTGATCGAGACCACGTCACTGTCGATCGACGCGATCGCGGCGAAGGTGGGGTACCAGGATGGGACCGCGCTGCGGAAGCTGGTGAAGCGTGAGTTTGGGAAAACACCGGCGGCGTTGCGGGGGTGAGACTGCGGGCGAGACGCCCGCAGGCCAGCCCGCGAGACGCCGGCGTTCCGAAAAGCTGCGTGCTACCCAGTCCTGTTGGTCCTATCGCTTCTATTGGCGCACCTACGCCGTGGCTGTCCTTGGTTGCGTGCGGCGGTCATCCACCACCTTCCCGTCGAACAGCGAAATCTGCCTTTGCGCCTGCTGGGCGAAACCGGCGTCGTGGGTGACCATGACGATGGTGCTGCCTTGCTTGTTCACCGCGGCCAGGAGGTCCATCACCATCTGTGCGTTCTTGGAGTCGAGGTTGCCGGTGGGCTCGTCGGCCAGGATCACCTTTGGCTTGTTGACCAGCGCCCGGGCAATGGCGACGCGTTGTTGCTGGCCTCCGCTGAGCTGCGACGGGTAGTGCTTGCGGCGGTGCGCCATCTCGACGTTCTCCAGCGCTTCGAGCACGAGCTCGCGGCGCTGCTTGCGCGAAAGATCGGAGCGGTACGTCAGCGGGAGCTCGACGTTCTCGAAGACGTTCATCTCTCCGATGAGGTTGAAGGCCTGGAAGATGAAGCCGATCTCCTGGTTGCGCACGCGAGCCTGCTCGGCCTGGCGCAGCCCCGCGACTTCGTGGCCGTTGAGGTAGTACTTCCCTTCCGTCGTGGAGTTGAGCAGCCCCATGACGGAGAGCAGCGTCGACTTGCCGCAGCCGGACGGGCCGCTGACGGAGACGTATTCGCCCTGGTCGATCGCGAGATGGACGTTGTCGAGCGCCCACGTCTCGATTTCGTCGGTGTAGAAGATCTTCTTGATGGCCTGCAGTTCCATTACGCGCTGAGTGGTGGTCATGGCTTTCTCCTCGATCGGAAAGTTGGTGTGCGTCATTCGTAGCGGAGCGCGTCACCCGGCTCGAGAGCCACGGCGCGACGCGTCGGCAGGTAGGAAGCGGTGAAGATCACGAGCGCCATGAGCACGAGGACGCCGAGAGTCACCGGCACCGCGCGATTCATGATGTTGGGGATGGAGCTGGTGATGGCGTTGGCGAGGCCGATGCCGAGGGCGACGCCGACGACGGCGATGCTGAGGTACCACGCGCCCTGCCGCAGGAACACCGCGGTCACCTGCCACTGCGTGCCGCCGAGCGCACGGCGCACGCCGACTTCCTGCGTCCGCCGCGCGACGCTGCGGCTGATCAGGCCGAACAAACCAGTCGCCGCCAGGATCAGCGTGATCAGCGTGATGACGCTGAAGAACGGCACCATGCTGATGCTGTTGAGGTTCATGACTCTCATGAAGTCGACGAGCGTCTGGAGGTTGTGCAGCGGAAGATCGCGATCGACGGCGAAGGCGGCCGCGCGCAATGCGGGGCGGCGGTCCAGCGCGCTTGGCGGCACTCGGGCGATGAGGTGGAACGCCTCGGGCTCCGCCTGGCGCAACGGCCGGTAGACGACGCCGAGGTCGCGGTCATACGAGCGTGACACGGCGGAGACGACGCCGATGATCGTCAGCCACGGCCCCTCCTCGGCGGGATTGATGCGGATGCGCTTCCCGACGACGTTCTGCCCGGGCCAGTGACGGTTCGCGGTCTTCTCATCGATGACGGCGACGGGGAGCGAGCCGGCGGTGTCGGTGCTGTCGAACAGACGCCCCGCGCGCCGCTGCACGCCGAGGAGGGCGAAGTAGCCATCGGAGACGGCGGTGAAGGGCAAGGTCTGCGTCCCCAGCTTCGCGGCGCCCTCCTGATCCTCGATGATCACCGGAGCGCTGACGGGCCGGCTCGGCACCGTCGTGGCGTACGCGACCTCGGTGCCCGCCACGCGCCGCTGGATGGCGGCGGTCAGCTCATCCCAATAGCGCAGGCGCGCGGCCATGTCGCCGTAGCGCGCGCCGAAGACGGTGGGATAGGTGGAGATGATGACGCGCTCCGTCTTCAGGCCGGTCGGTTTGTTGCCCTCGTCACGGATGGAGACGACGAGGTTCGCGCAGAGCACGAGCACGAGGCTGGAGACGATGACCTGCACGCCGACGAGGATGCTCGCGCTGCGCGCGCTGCCCGGGCCGGCGACGCCTTTGCCGCTGCCCGCGAGAACGAGGGCGGCGTCCTGCTTCGCCACACGCCACGCGGGAATCAGCGTGCTGAGGAGCCAGATGACGGTGGCGGCGATGACGGCGGGGATGAGGTCGATCATCCGCAGCATGGGGAGGTTCGAGGAGCGCCCGCTGGCCTGGATGCCTCTGCCGAAGCGGTCGATGGAATGCATCCACTCGACTCCCATCGCGGCGAGGCCCCAGCCGATGAGGACCCCGGCGAGCACGATGAGGGCGGTCTCGAGGAGACATTGCCGCAGAAGGCGTGCACGCGAAGCGCCGACGGCGGTGCGCAGCGCGAGCTCGCGGCTGCGCTCCAGGAGGCGCGCGAGAAAGATCATGCTGATGTTGACGCAGCCGAGGAGGAGGACGGCGGCGGCGATGAAGACGACGGTGGCGACGATCTGCAGGTTGCCGTGGCTGAAGATGAGGCGCGCGGGAATCAACGCGAGGTGCCGCGCGGCGTTGTAGCGGCCGGGATAGCGCTGGTTGACGTCATCCATCGCGGCCTGCATTTCCGGCAACAGCGCCTCCGGTGTCTGCCCTTCGTCGAGGACGATGAGCGGCGCGACCACCACGGTGGAGTCACTCGGCCGCGCGAGCCTCGGGAGCTGCAGCGGCAGCCAGATTTCGGAGTCCTCGAAGGCGAAGAACTCCTCGGGCATGACGCCGACGACACGTACAGGCTGTGCGTCGATCCGCGTCTGCTTGCCGACGACCGCGGGATCGCCGGCGAAGTGGTTCTGCCACGCCTGATGACTGAGGATGACGGCGGGCGGCGCGCCGGGCTGGCTGTCCGCGGCTTCGAAGAGCCGCCCCATGCGCGGTGCGGTCTGCATGGCGGACAACAAACGCGGGGTGATGTGGGTGCTGCGAAGGCTGACGCTCGCCTGCCCTTCGCTGAGCACGGCGTTGCGCGTGGTGAACGCGCCGAGATGGTTCGCGGTGCGGTTGCGGTCGAGCATCTCCTGATACGTGTAGGCGTCGAGCGTGAGGCGCGGCGTGCCGGTGGCGCCCGCGACGACCTGGATGCTGAACCAGCGCTCCGTGCCGGGAAACGGGAGCGGCTTGAGCGCCATCGCGTACGCGAGCGTGTAGCTGCAAAGCGCCAGTCCGATGCTGAGCGCGACGACGACCACGCAGAGCAGTGAATATCCGGGCGTTCTGTACAACAGGCGCCATGCGTACTTGAGATCGAACCAGAGATTCATACGTGCCTCGCTGTGATGAAGGTGCGTTGGGTTGATGGAACGAATGGGACGGCTGCGCTAATCGATGAGGATTCGTTGCTTGTCCTGGAACTCGGCGATCTCGGAGGTGATGATGCGGTCGCCCGCTTTGAGGCCGGAGAGGACCTGGACGTGATTGACCGACAACTTGCCTGCCTTGATGGGTACGCGCGTCGCGTAACGGCCGTCCGCGTCGAGCTTGTAGACCGTCATTGCGGCGTTGGTTTTGACGTAGGACGGTTTGCCGACGAAGAGCGTGTCGGGCAGGCGGCTGAGATAGATGACGCCTTCGACCGGCAACTGCGGACGCGAGCCGGGAGGCGGTGCGCTCCTTAGCTCGACGTCGACGAGCACGGTGCCGCCGGTGACGGCGGGATCGACGCGCGTGACCGTGCCGTCGACGGTACCGCTGCGGGTGTCGACGACGACGTGCTGGCCGGGTTGCACGTCGGTGGCTTCGCGCGCGGGGACCTGCAGCTCCGCGTAGAGCCGATCGCGTTGCGCGATGCGTCCGATGGGGCTGCCGGGCTGCAACTGCTGGCCGACTTCGACAGCGATGGCCTGCACGATGCCGTCGATGCCGGAGACGATGCGCAGGTTGGCGGCCTCGTTCCTCGCGCGGTCCAGCGCACGGGCGAGCTGCGTCGCACGGGAACGTTTGACGGCGAGCTGCACGCTGACGTTGGAGCGGATCGTCCGCAGGCGTCCCTCTTCAATGGCGTGAGTCTTCGTGATCTGCGCGACATTGAGCTTGCTGCGCTTGAAGTCGATCTCGGACGTGATCTGCTGGCGGAAGAGATTCGTGTCGGCTTCGAGCTGCAGTTGCGCCTTCTCGAGATTGAAGCGCGCCTGCGTGACGGCGATCTCCTGATTGAGGAGGTTCGTCTGCAGATCGGCTTCCGCTGCCTGCAGCTCCGCCGTCGCGCCTTCCCACGCGGAATGCGCTTCCTCGGCACTGGCAATGAGCTGCGGGTTGCTCAGCTCCACGAGCAGTTGGCCGGCCTTCACGACGTCGCCCGGCTTGACGTGCGCTTTGGCGACGCGGCCGGTGACCTGCGACGCGAGCTGCTCGACGTGCTTCGGCAGCAACTGGCCGTTCGCGCTGACCTTGATCTCCATCGTGCCGCGCTGCACGGTCTCGATGGAGAGCTTGTCGCGGTCGACGCGCTGGCTGCTGAAATCGATGTTCGCCAGCGTGACGCCGCCGCCAATGAGCGCAACGATCGTGGCGGCAATGAGGACGATGCGTTTCGTCAGTTTCGCGTGCGATTTCGGTCTGTTGTGATCCATGGGATGCACCTCTCTACTCCAAGGGAGGTGCCATGGAACGCACGCTGAGTTTTCAATGAGTTACGTCTGGCGCAAACGGAGAAATCCCGGAAGTGGGACTGGCGGTGTCGCGTAAGTGGGACTGGGTTTAGAGCGAACGATAGGACGAATGGGACCTATGGGACAGATGGGACTTTATGGGAGCTGCGCCGCGCGAGGTGTTAGTGCGGAGGCGGTAAGGGAAGGATCAGGCGTGCGACGGCGCCTGCGCCGCCGGGGCGGTTTTCCAGTGTGACCTGACCGTGGTGTTTCGCGGCGATCTGGCGGCAGAGAATCAGGCCGATGCCCGCGCCTTCGCTCTTGGTCGTGTAGAAGGGGACGAAGAGGTTATCGGGGTTGCCGATGCCGGCGCCGTGATCGGCGATCTGGAACTCGCACTGACCGTCGCGCAGGCGGCAACTCAGCTCGACGGCGGGAGCGCCGCCGGGATTGGCTTCGAGGCCGTTCTTGATCAGATTGATGAGCGCCTGCTCGAGGTGCACGGGATCGCCGAAGACCGACACGTCGGGAAACGGGACGATCGTGAGCGGCTTGCCGGCGAAAATGCGCTCCAGCTTCGACGCGAGTGCAGCGGCAGGAAAGAGCACACGGCGCGGCTCCGGCAGGCGCGCCAGTCGCGCGTAACCGGAGATGAAGTCCTGCAGCCCTTTCGCGCGCTCGGCGATGACGCCGAGGCCCACGCGCACGTCGGCGTCGTCGGCGCTCTCGGACCGCGCGAGGATGCCGGTGAGCGTCTGGCAGAGCGACGTGATCGGCGTCAGCGAGTTGTTGACCTCGTGGCTGATGACGCGAATGAGCCGCTGCCACGCGGCGATCTCCTCATCCGACAGCACCTGCTTGAGATCGGCGATGAAGAGGATGCGGCTCTCCTGCCCTTCGTGACGGTACGAGTTCTGCCGGATCTGCCAGCGCCCTTCGGCGCCGGGGAAGCGGAAGTCGACGAGCACGGGCTCCGTCGACGCGGGCAGTTGCGCGAGGACGGTGTCGGCGGAGTTGACGCCGATGAGCTCTTCGGCGCTCGACTGCAGCAGGGCGGTGGCGAGTTGATTGACGAGACGGATGTTGTCGCGCCAGTCGAAAACGATGATGGCGACGTTGATCTGGCTGACGACCTTCTCCAGGATGCTGAGCAGCTCCTGCTCGCCCTGACGTCCGGTCTTGAGGCTGTCGGTGAGGTTGTTGATCTGCTGGTACAGCTCCGCGAGCTCGCCGGGATCGCGCGCGCCCGAGCCTTTCATGCTGTAGTCCTGGGCGCGCGCCGACTCGACGAGGTTGCTCAGCGTGCGGATGTGGCGCAGTACTTCCGCGCGCACTTTGTCCGCCACGACGAGGATCCACGCGAGAAGCACGACGCTCGTCGCGACTTTCGCGGCAAGGGGCCACGTGCCGTCGCGCCACAGCCAGCCGAGGAGCAGCGTGGTGGGGATGGCGGTGCTCAGCACGAAGAGGTAGAGCCGCAGCTCGGTGGCGAGGTGCCGCCGTTTCGGCCGGCTGGAGAGCGCGCGAACGCTCACGCGGGTTCCCGCTTGCCGAGGCGGCGGTAGAGCGCGGAGCGGCTGATGCCGAGCGCTTTCGCGGCGTCGTTCGCGTTCCCCTGATGCCGCGCCAGCGCCTGCTGGATGAACCACACCTCGGCCTGCTCCAGCGTCATGTGCGCGAGCTGTTCGCCGGTGTCGCCGCTGGCGGTGTTCTTTTTGGCGAGCTGCAGATCCTCCTCGAGGATCTCCTCGTGCTGCGCGAGGAGGACGGAACGCTCGACGACGTGCTGCAACTCGCGGATGTTGCCGGGCCAGGGGTAATGCTCCAGCGCCGCCATGGCGCGAGCGGAGAAGCGGCGCGCCGGCGAGGTGTAATGCTGCCGCGCCTTCGCGAGGAAGCTCTCGGCGAGCGGCCGGATGTCGTCGTGTCGCTCGCGCAGCGCGGGGATCTGCAGCGTGACGCCGTTCAGGCGGTAGAGCAGGTCCTGGCGGAAGCCGCGCTCCGCGACGAGTGTGTCGAGGTCGGCGTTGGTGGCGGAGATGAAGCGGATGTTGGCCTGCCGCGTCTGCGAGCTGCCGAGCTGTTCGTACTGGCGCTCCTCGAGGAGGCGGAGGAGCTTCGCCTGCTGCGCCAGCGGCAGGTTGGCGATTTCGTCCATGAACATGGTGCCCTGATCGGCGAGCTCCACGCGGCCGATGCGTGCGGTCTTGGCGTCGGTGAACGCGCCTCGCGTGTGGCCGAACATTTCGCTCTCGAACGCGGTCTCGGAGATGGCGCCCATGTTCACACTGATGAACGGCCCCTGCGCGCGCGGCGAATGGCGATGGATGTAGTCGGCGAGGAGGCTCTTGCCCGTGCCGTTCTCGCCGGTGATGAGGATGGGGAGCGCGCTCGCGGCGACGCGCTGCGCCATCGCCAGCACCTGGGCCATGGCGGTCGACTGGCGGATGATGCGCTTGCTGTCGCCGGCGTCGCGGAGCAGCGCGTTCTCGGCGGAGAGCTTCTTCTCGCGCTGCTGCGAGGCCCCGAGCTTCATCTGCGTGCGGATGATGTTCAGCAGCCGGTTGTTGTCGCCCCACGGCTTCTCGATGAAGTCGGCGGCGCCGCGCTGCATGGCCTCGACGGCGATGCCGATCGTGCCCCAGCCGGTCATGGCGACGATCGGGAGCTCGTCGTCGAGCTCACGCAACGCGGTGATGAGCGCCAGCCCTTCCTTGCCGGACGTGGTGTCCTCGACGTAATTGAGGTCGACGAGCGCCATCTGACACCCGCCGCGCCGCACCGCCGCCAGCGCCTCCTGCGGCGACCGGCACGCGATGCACGCCATCCCTTCGCTCTTGAGGAGCAGCTTGAGCGTGAGCAGGATGGTGTCGTCGTCATCGACGATGAGGACGGTCATGGATGCAGGCATTCTGCACGTTCGTGCGGATGTCTGTCACCCGAGGGAAGTGATGGACGAATAGGACGCACGACATCGTCCTATTGGTCCTATCCGTCCTATAGGTCCTATTCGTCCTATCGAGTCCAGCCTACGCGCCGGCGCCGCGGCCCAGCATGCCGTTGAGGATCGTGGAGCCGATTCTGGAGATGTCGTCGGCGATGCCGTCGTTGTCGTCGGTGTCGAGGACGCGACTGAGGTCGCCGACGGCGGTGGACTGGCGCGACATGTCGAGGTTGGCCTGGCCGAGGACGGCGGGGAGTTGCTCGGCGCCGACGTTTTGCTGGCGCTTCATCTTGCCGAGGACCGCCATGACGATCGGGGCGAGGAGGGTCAGGAGCTGGCCGACCTGGCCGGCGTTGAGGCCCGTGGCGCGGCCAACGCCCTGCTCGACGGGAGCGCGGCGGGAGCCGAGGATGTGGCCGAGGATGGCGGCACCGGCGCCTCCGCTCAGGAGCGAGCCGAGATTGCCGAGGATGCCGCCGTCGTGCTGCGTGAGGGCGGTGTCCAGCGCGGCGGCACCGTCGGCGTCGGACGCGTTCTTCGACAGCCGTCCCAGAAGAATCGGGACGGCCATCGAGATGGCATGGGACGTGGCCGCGGGCTCCGTTCCGAGTTGTGCGGAGAGCTGTTGGATGGTCTCGGGACCAAGCTGCGCTTCGAGTGCATCGAGAACCGAGGGCGTCGTATCCATGGTGTGATCCTTCAGGCCAGATCGGCCGGGAGCTTGCCGCCGTTTTCGGCGAGCTTGCGCATGACTTCTTTGTGGAGCCACATGTTCATCGACGCGGAGTCGGAGGTGTCGCCGGTGTAGTGGAGCTCCGCGGCCAGCTCTTTCCTCGCCGCGAGGCTGCTGTCCATGCCGACGAGTTTCATGAGATCGACGATGGAGTGTTTCCAGTCGAGCGTCTGGTTGCTTTCGGCGGCGAGCTTCGTCAGTGTGGCGTGGATGTCGACGGGCGCTCCGGCCGCGGTTGCGGCGACCGGCCGCGGCGGTCCGGCAGGTGCTCCGGGCGTACCCGGCGCCGGCGGGACGTACGCATCGTGCGGCCGCTCTGCTTTGGCCCCGTAGTGGAAGATCTTGTTCATCAAATCGCCGAACATGCCCATGCTGGTTTCCTCGTTGTCGTGAATACGGTGGATGGCGTCACGCGCGGATGCGTGACCTGCCAGGCTTCGAAATCGGGAGCGCTGCTGAGAAGCGTTGCAAAGCGGGCTCCACGTGTGGGAAGCGGACCCATGTTCGCGTGAACCTTTTGCGCATTGCGCCGACTCCTGCGTATGAATGCACACTGAGACTGAACGGCAAGCCCTCGAAGATGCACTGCTGGTGACGCGTTGCCAGCTGGGGGAGGCGGCGGCGTTCGACGCCTTGATCGAGCGGTGGCACCAGCCGCTCTGGAGATATGCGCGGCACGCGACGGGAAACGACGACGCGGCCGCCGAGACGGTGCAGGACGTCTGGCTGCGCGTGCTGCGCGGCATCGTGAGGCTGCGCGACAGCGAGCGGTTCCGCGCGTGGCTGTTCGGCATCGCGCGCCGCGTGGTGATGGACCGGCTGCGCGCGGCTTACGCCGATCGCACGGTGGACGCCGATCTCGCCACGCTGCCGGAGCCGCAGAGCGTCGAGCCGGACTACGACCTCGACATGCTGCACGAGGAGCTCGCGCAACTGCCGGTCATCGAGCGCGAAGTGCTGGTCCTCTTCTATCTCGAGGAGCTTTCTCTCCAGGAGTTGTCCGACGTGCTGGCCATCCCGGCCGGGACGGTGAAATCCCGCCTCTTCCGCGCGCGGCAACTGCTGCGGCGGCAACTGACGAACAAAGGAGTCATACGATGAGCACACCGACCGCAAAAGACATGCAGCGCCTGATCGCGGGTGAGCTGTCCCTCCGCTCCCGCATCGCATACACCGCGCTACTGCTGCTGACGCTCGGCGCCGCCGGCGCGATTGGCTCGCTGTGGCTGACGGAGCCGTCGCTGCCGCTGCGTACGCACCTCGCATTCGCGGTGCTGGTAGGCATCAACCTCTCGTGGGTGAGCTACGCAACGTGGGTGCTGACGCGGCGGCGCGTGCTGCTCGCCGGGCATCGCATCATCGCCGGACGGATGGCGGTGACGTTCAGCGCCGTTTTCGTGGCCGGTGCGGCGATCGTGGGCATTTGGGGGCCGGGCGGAAGCGCAGCGTTCGCCGCTGCCGGCTTCGGGCTGGTGATGCTGGCGGTGGCCATCGCGCTGCTCATTCATGCGCGGAAGAATTTCGCGCGGCTGCTGGAGCGGCGCCGTGTGCTCGAGGTGCAGCTTCAGGAGGCCAGCCGATGAGAGCAGCAGTCTTCGCCATCTTCATCCTGCTCACCTGGCAGATCGGCGCAGCGGACGCTCTGGTCATCACGAGGAGCACCGTCACCGTGCCGGAGAGCCGAAGCGGCAAAAGCACGTCGTCCATCGAGCTCGCCGTGGTGCGCGCCGGGCGCTCCGCAACGCCGACAAAGTCGGCGCACATCATCCTGGCCGGCGGCCCGGGCGACTCGGGCGTGCAGCTCGTCGTCAACCTCGCGGAACGGGGCGGACTGCCGCTCTTCGAGATGTTCGACGCGGACGTGATCGGAATCGACCAGCGAGGTACCGGTGCGTCGCTGCCAAGCCTCCGCGTGCAGCGGCCGTACGGACTGCCGCTCGACCGCCCCGGCTCGCCGAAGCTGTGGCTCCCGCTGATGGAGGCGGCGTCGCGAGAAGTCGCTGCCGATTTCGAACGGCGCGGCATTCATCTCCCCTCCTACAACACGAACGAGAGCGCCGACGACATCGAGGCCGTACGGAGGGCCCTCGGGTACGAGCGCATCACGTTGTGGGGGCGGAGCTATGGCTCGCACCTCGCGCTGGCGACGCTGCGCCGTCATCCGAAGAGCATCGAGCGTGTCGTGCTGGCGAATCCGGAAGGGCCGGACGATACGCTGAAGCTACCGTCGGCGGTGGACGCCGTCCTCGAGCGGCGCACCGACATCGCCGTCGTGCGCGAGGTGCTCGCGCGTCTCCAGCGCGAGCCGGTCTTCGTGGAGGTGGCGCACCCGATGACTGGCGCCACGCTTCGCGTCGGCATCGGCGAGTTCGACGTCCAGTGGCTGACCGCTCAGGCGCTCGGCGACTCGCGCACGGCGGCGACGGTTCGCGCGGCCTTCGAGGAAATGGCGAACGGTGACTTCCGCCGCATCGCGCGGATCGTGGTGATGCAGCGTGCACGCATGGGTGTCGAGTCGGCCATGAAGCAGATGATGGACCTGAGCTCCGGCGGCACGGCGGCGCGCCGTGCGCGTGTGGAACGCGAGGCCGCTGTGTCCCCGCTCGGCAATGCCATCAATTTCCCGCTGATGTCGCTCCGCGACGCGTGGGGCCGTCCGGATCTCGGCGACGAGTTCCGCCGGCCCGTGCGCAGCAGCGTGCCGGTCCTGATTCTTGCCGGCGAGCTCGATCCGCGAACTCCGGTCGAGAACGGGCGCGAGCTCGCGCGGCACCTGCCGAACGGGAAGCTGATCGTCGTCGCGGGTGCCGCGCACGACTTCAACATCTTCGCCGCACCCGAGATCAAAGCTCTCCTCCGCGACTTCCTGCGAGGAGCGAAGATCACGGCGACGAGCGTCGAGCTGTCGCAATAGAGACGGGGCGATCACGCCGCTATCTCTGCGGCGTGATCACCGTGAACTGATTGGTTTCATTGTTGGTCAGCGAGATGAACGCCCAGATGTGGAACGACGGGGGCGGATCCCACAGGAACGTGGCCTCCACTTCGACGCGCACGCGCTGGTGGCCGGAGGCGCGGACGGCGTCGGAGATCGGGTCAACGGCGACGTAGCCGGGGTTGAGTGGGAAGTCGGACGCGGCGCCTCTGCCCGCGAGCCCGAGCTCGTAAGACTCGATCGGCTCCGTACCGTTCGGCGGGTAGACCGTCACGACGATCCGGTCGGAGCGGTCGTCTTGTGCGTAGACGCGGAGGAGGGCGCGGTAACGCGGATCGACCGGCACGTCCAGCAGGCGCTGGTTGGGACCGAAGTCGCGATTCACGTCGACGACGGGGATCTCGCTGCCGAAGTTGTCGCGGTCGCGGGCGATGTCGCGGGCGCGAAGCTGCCGGACGATGTCGCCGCTCGCGGCGCGCGGAACGTAGAGGAAGGCGCCTTCGCCGCCGGTCGCGGAGTAGAGGCGCACGCGCGTGGAGACGTCCCGCTCGAGGTCGAGGATGCTGGTGCAGAGCGCCAGCGACGACTCGTCGCAGAAACGGCCGCGGAGCATCGCCCGTGAGAAACCGCTCGTGAAGAGCGTCAGCTCGGACGTCCACAGCGACCCGTTCAGCCCCGGTTGCTCGTGCGTGGTGATCGGCACCAGGTAGCGCACCGTATCGTTGGGCGTCGGCGGCGCGTGCTCGTCGAAGGTGAACGCGTTTGGCAGCGTCAGGTTCGGCCGTCCTTCCACCTCGAGGCGGATGTCGACGGTCCCGACGCCACCCGGGGCGTAGACGTAAACATAGCTGGGAGTCGCGGAATGGAAGATCGCGCTCGCCCCGCCGAAGGAGGCGCGCAACCCGGGACAAAACCCGGTGCTCCCCTGCCGGCACGTCAACGCCTCGGGGATGAGGTCACTCCCGTAGATCATGACGAGCGTCCCGCCCGTTGGGACGCCTTTCGTCGGCGCGACCTGTTGCACGACGGGTTCGGCCGGCATCGGTAAGGCCAACAGCGACACGACGACGAGTCCGAGGAGAGCTCGCATGGACAACCTCCGCTCCGAATATGTTCTTACAGCATATCAACGGGAGCATACGAGCACTTGTCGCCCGCCGCGGTTACGGAACTCCGTCATTCGCGTCAGCCCGGCCTCGGTGCAGGCACGCCTGAGGGACTCATTGGCGTCCGCGGCGTAGGCCGCCACCATCGACGTGGACGTCTGGATGCGCGTGACGTCGGGCGGGATGCCGATGTCGTGGATGGCGGCGGCGTTGCCGAGGAAGAGGCGTCCGCCGTAAGCCCAGGCCTGGGAGACGAGCACGGTCGAGGGACGTTGCGTGGCCATCCAGCGCGCGGCGGTGACCGCGTTCGTCGTTCGCTTCGCCGCCTGCCCGATGCGTGTAAGCCCGAGCGGCAGCGCCAGCACGAGCAGCACGATCGCGAGCCGCCTCCGCTGCCACGTGAGCAGACCGTGCACCCCGAGGAGGAGCGCGAAGGGGACGAGTACCTGCAGGTAGCGCAGCTCCTTGTGGAAGATGGCGCTCAGCGCGAGCAGCGGCAACAGGACAAGTACGACCGCACGGCGCCGGTCGCTGCGCACGAGCCCCGGCAACAACGTCAGCGGAAGCCAGTGCGGCAGGTTCGTGAGGTACCACCACGGCGGCTGCACGGCGACTGCGGAAGAGGCATCACGGCGAATGAAGGTGAGCTCCGCGAAGTGCAGCAGGCTGCCGAACCACTGCCCCCACGTCAGCCTGTCGTAGAGGCCAACGAACAGCAGTATCCCCACGGCAAAGCCGCCCAGGAGTGGCGCCCAACGGGACCAACCTGGGGCAGCCGTCCCATAGGTCCCATTCGTCCTATTCGTCCTGTTCGTCCCATCGTCCCCCTGCCACGCCAGCCAAAGCAGCGGCACCAGAAAGACAGCTTCGCTGTAGCGCGCCGTCACCGCCAGCGCCGCCAGCAACCCAGCCACCGCCGGCCTCCGCCGGAGCAGAATCGCCGCACCAAGAACACACGTCACCGCGACGGCGCGTGGGTACAACGAGCTGCCGTACACCAGCGGCATCCAGTGCGCCGCGTACAGCGCAGAGGCCACCAGCGCCGCCGTTTCGCCGCACCAGCGCCGTCCCAGCACGAACAGCAGAACGATGTTCACCGCGGACAGGAGGATGAACGGGTAACGCGCGACCGTCGCCAGCGCGAGGGAGTCGCGCACGCCGATCGTGTGCGCCACCCACACGAATGGCGCCACCAGCACGTCGGGGATGAACAGGTTGCGCACGTTCCATGGCGCGTGCGCCAGCCCCACCGCGCGGCGGAACGCCTCCTCCGCGATCTCGACGTCGTCGCCGGTCTGGAACCCGTAGTGCGTGTGCGCCAGCCACACGCGCACCAGCGTCGACAGGACTGCCAGCGCGACCACGATGCGCATCGGATGCTTCATCCCAGGAGTCTACGGGAGCCCTTGACAACCACTGCGCCACAGGCGTATTTAACCGTACAGCTAATTAACATATTGGTTAACAGGAGAAACATGACCGTCATGACCCAGACCGACCGGGAGCTCGTCATCACACGCGTCTTCGACGCACCCCGCGAGCTCGTTTTCGACGCCTTTCTCGATCCTAAGAACATCGCCAGGTGGTGGGGGCCGCGCGGCTTCCGCAACACGATCCATGAGATGGATCCCCGCCCGGGCGGCGTCTGGCGCTACACCATGCACGGGCCGGACGGCACCGACTACCCGAACAAGATCATCTACGACGAGATCGTGCGTCCCGAGCGCATCTCGTACGGCCACGGTGACGACAAGGTCTTCCCGATGTTCCACGCCACCATCAGCCTCGAAGAGACGGCCGGCGGCACGAAGGTCACGCTGTACATCCTCTGCAACTCGGCCGAGGAGCGCGAGGAGTTCGTCAAGTTCGGCGCCGTCGAAGGCGGCGAGCAGAACCTCCAGCGCCTCGGCGAGCACCTGGCGGTCTCGCGCGGAGCGTTCACCATCTCGCGGACGTTCGATGCGCCGCGCGGGCTGGTCTTCAAGGCCTGGACTGAGCGCGAACACCTCATGCACTGGTGGGGACCGGCCGCGATGACGATGGAGTTGCTCACCGCGGACATCCGCCCTGGCGGCACGATGCACTACAGCATGCGGTCCCCCGACGGGCAGGAGATGTGGGGGAAGTGGGCGATCCGCGACGTGGTCGTGCCGGAGCGGCTGGTGTGGATCAACTCCTTCTCCGATGCCGAAGGGAACGTGACGCGTGCGCCGTTCGCACCGGAGTTTCCGCTGGAAGTGCTCTCGGTGGTGACGCTCGACGAGCACGACGGGAAGACGACGCTGACGATGCAGGGCGTGCCGCTCAACCCGACGGAAGCGGAGCGGAAATTGTTCGACGCGTTCCACGCCTCCATGCAGATGGGTTGGGGCGCGACGCTCGACAAGCTGGACGCACATCTTTCCACGCGGTCGTGAGATCCGCCCATGGCACTCGATCACCTCAGCACGACGTTCGCCGCTCTAGCCGACCCGACGAGGCGCGCCATCCTGGCGCGTCTCGCTTCGGGGGAGTGCTCCGTGACGGAGCTCGCCGAGCCGTTCGAGATGAGCATGCCGGCCGTCTCGAAGCACCTGAAGGTGCTGGAGCGCGCGGGGCTCATCACGCGCGGCCGCGACGCGCAGTGGCGCCCCTGCCGCCTCGACGGCGCGCGGCTCAAGGAAGTCGCTGACTGGGTCGACTCCTACCGCCAGTTCTGGGAGGAGAGCTTCGACCGCCTGGGTGACTATCTGGCCGAGGTGCAGGGAAAGAAGAAGAAGGGCGGCAAGGCGCCCAAGAAGTAAGAACATGGATTGAGGATTGAGGATCGGCTGCGCCCGGCCGGCTTTTCCCAATCCTCAATTCTCAATCCCCAATTCAATCGCCACCCACCGCAATCACAGGAGGTTCAAGAAGTGTTCGATCGACTGAGTCACTGGGCGCCCCACATCCTCGGGATCTTCCGCATTCTCGCGGGGATCATGTTCGCCTGCCACGGAGGGCAGAAGCTCTTCGGCTGGTTCGCGCCGATGCCACCGGGCGCGCCGGCGTGGATCGTCTATGGCGCCGGCAGCATCGAGTTCTTCGGCGGGATCCTCATCGCGCTCGGCCTCTTCACCCAGCCGGTGGCGTTCCTCGCCAGCGGCACGATGGCGTATGCGTACTTCTACGGTCACGCCCAGCACGGCGTCATGCCGCTGGGCATCCTGCCGAAGGTGAACCAGGGGGAACTGGCCGTGATGTATTGCTGGGTGTTCCTCTACATCGCCGCGGCAGGTGCCGGCGCGTTTGCGCTGGACAACCTGATCCGCCGGCGCGGCACGCAGCGGGCGTACTAGAACGAATGGGACGAATGGGATTGCAGGTCCCATTCGTCCCCGCGTTTCACTTCCCCCACACTTCCTGCAGCCGCCGATCGCGGCCGCAGTTGAAGCGGTAGAGGCGGTACCGCACCGGGTTTTTGGTGTGGTAATCCTGGTGGTACTCCTCGGCGCGCGTGAACTTCGTCGCGGCGACGATCTCCGTCACGATCGGCTGCTTGAAGCGCGGTGCGAGCGCCGCCTTCGACGCCTCGGCCAGCCGTCTCTGTTCCGCGTCGTGGTAGAAGATCGCGCCGCGGTACTGCGAGCCCACGTCGCAGAACTGGCGGTTCCCGGTCAGCGGATCCACGTTGCGCCAGAAGATGTCGAGCAGTTGCTGGTAGCTGATCACGCTCGGGTCGTAGCGCACCTGCACCGCCTCGGCGTGACCGGTCCCGCCGGCCGAGACTTCCTCGTACGTCGGGTTCGCGGTGCGGCCGCCGATGTACCCGGAGATCGTTTCCTTCACGCCGGGCACGCCGTCGAACGCCGTCTCCACGCACCAGAAGCAGCCCGCGGCGAAGGTGGCCGTGCCCGTCGTCGATTTCGCGGCGGCCGTCTTCTGCTGCGCCTGCATGCACGATGCGGTCAACAGCACTAAAACAAACAATAGGAGCGTGCGCCGCCCGTTCATTTCTTCACCGTCGCATTGACCATCGCGGCGTACTGCCCGTAGCCCTCGGCCTGCAGCTTCTCCGCGGGGATGAAGCGCAGCGCCGCGGAGTTCATGCAGTAGCGCTTGCCGGTCGGCAGCGGACCGTCATCGAAGACGTGCCCAAGGTGCGAGTCGGCGAGCTTCGAGCGCACCTCAGTGCGCACGCCGAAGATGGAGCGGTCGTCGCGCAAGACGATACTTTTCGGCTCCAGCGGCCGCGTGAAGCTCGGCCAGCCGGTGCCGGAATCGTACTTGTCGCGCGAGCTGAACAGCGGCTCGCCGGAAACGATGTCGACATAGATGCCGGCGCGCTTGTTGTCCCAGTACTCGTTGTGGAATGGACGTTCGGTGCCGTCCTCCTGCGTGACCTTGTACTGGATCGGCGTGAGCTTCTTCTTCAGCTCAGCGTCAGCCGGTTTCTTGAAGTTCGCCGCGGAAAGCGCGGCGGTCAGACAGAGCAGCATTGCGGCCGAAGCCAGGAGTGGTTTGTTGCGCATGTCTTAGAGTTCGCCGGAGGGCGGCGGTTTGTTACAGGACACGATGGGACAAATAGGACCTATGGGACGAATGGGACCTATAGGTCCTATCGTTCCCCGCGCGCCAACAACCAGCCCACCACCGCCCCTGCCAGCGCCACGCTGACCGCGGCGCCGCCATGCACCACCGAGCCATGTACCGCCCCCGCGTTGGAACACGCCACGAACTGCGCCGCTTCGGACAGCAGCCCACTCCCCAGCCCGGCCAGCGCGGCCGCTCGCACCGGATGCAGCGGATAGGCGCGGCGCAGCAACCACAGCAGCGCGACGAACGACGGCAGCGCCACGGCGACGATCAGCGGGAAACAGAAGCCCGGTCCGAACGGCGCCGGCCCGGGGGTGAATACGATCGGCAGCACGAAGAGCACGAACGCGCCGAACGCAACCGTCGCGGCCATGGCGCCGCCGAGGGGGCGCGAGCCCGGGATCGCGTCGCGGAGTGCGAGCAACGCCAGCAGGACCCCCGCGGCGACGCGCGCCAGCAGCATCGCGAGGAACAGCGGCGAGGTCAGCGGCGTGTCGGTACGCGCGCCGAGGCTCAGCAGCATCGCGGCTCCCGCCGCGAGCGCCAGCACCGCCACCACGCCGAACCGCACCTCGGCCCTCGGCAGCGGCCGCACCGGCGCAAAGTCGAGCTTCATCATCAGCGAAGCGGGCACTTCGCGGCGCTCACTCATCGATCACCTTCTTCAGCTTTTGTCGTGCCCGCGTGACGCGCACGCGGACGGCGCCGTCGGAGGCGCCGGTGATGCGGGCGATCTCGGCGGAGGTGAAGCCCTCGATCTCCGTGAGCCACAGCGCCTCGCGCTGATCTTCCGGCAGCTCGCGCATCGCGACCTCGAGATCGTGCCGGGCGGCGAAGGCCGCTTCGCCCGACGGCACCGGCGCGTCGACCAGCTCCGCCAAGGACACGCGGCGCCCGCGCGTGCGCAGCGCCTGCAACGCCACGTGCCGCGCGATGGCGAGCATCCACGGCATCAGTGGCATGTCCGGCCGGTACGTGCGGCGGGCGCGATGGATCTGGAGGAAGGCGTCCTGCGTGAGGTCGGCCGCGCGCGACGAGTCCGACCAGCGCCGCACGCAGCGCTCGACCGCATCGGCGGTCTTCATGTAGAGCTCGCGAAACGCCTCTTCGCTCCCCTGCTGGTAGGCGGCCATGAGCGGCCGCAGCTCGTCGTCGGACGGACGCACGTGGGCATCATAGGAATGAATTCGCCGGCGGCGGTGGATTTGTTACACGCCGGAACGCCATAATGCCGGAGGTGGCGCCGCTCGACCGGATGAAGCAGCTCTTCCGCGCGCAAGCAATCGAGGAGTATCAGCGCGGCATGGCGGACGAAGGACACGTCCTCGCGCTCCGCTGGCTCCCCACGCGGCGGAAGCGCGTGCCGGTCGTCCGCCAGACGACGGAGACCGACTGCGCCGCGGCCTGCCTGACGATGGTGCTCGCCCACCACGGCAAGCACGTGCGGCTCGACGACGTCCGCACCCTCCTCGGCATCGGCCGCGACGGCGCCGACGCGCTGAGCCTCGTCAACGGCGCCCGCTTTCACGGCCTGCGTGCGCGCGGCGTGAAGATCGCCGAGGTGGAGAACCTGAAGTACCTCGCCCCGGGATCAGTGCTGCACTGGGGCTTTCACCACTACGTCGTCTACGAGCGCATCGAGCGTGGCTACGTCCACCTCGTCGACCCGGGCACCGGACGGCGGAAGCTGACGCTCGACGAGGTGGGACGCACGTTCACCGGCGTGGCGCTGGTGTTCGAGCCTGGCGACGACTTCGCCACCGCCGCGAAGCCGCGGCGCGGCGCGATGCGCTATGTGCGCGAGCTGCTGCAGCAATCGCCGCTGCTGCGCCGCATCCTCGCGCTGTCGCTCGTGCTGCGGCTGCTGGCGCTGGCGACGCCGCTCCTCACGGGGCTGCTCGTCGACCGCGTCGTGCCGGCGCGCGATCATCAACTGCTGTTCCTCGTCGGCGTGGGGCTCGCGGCGATCGCGCTGTTCGACTTTCTCTCGGCACTCGTGCGCGCGCACTTCATGTTGCACCTGCGCACGAAGCTCGACGCGAAGATCACGCTGCAGTTCCTCGAGCACCTCATCGCGCTGCCGTACGCGTTCTTCCATCAGCGCTCGGCCGGCGATCTGATGATGCGGCTCAACTCGAACAGCACGATCCGCGAGATCCTCACGTCCGGCACACTGACCGGGCTGCTCGACGGCGCATTCGCCTGTCTCTATCTGATCGTGCTGTTTGCCGCCAACAGCACGCTGGCGATGCTGGTGCTCGCGCTCGGACTGCTCCGCGTCATCCTCTTCTTCGTCACGCGGCACCGCCACGCCGATCTCATGGCGAAGACGCTCCAGGTGCAGGCACGCTCGCGCACGTATCAGGTGCAGATGCTCTCGGGCATCGAGACGCTGAAGGCGCTGGGCGCGGAGCAGCAGGCCGTCGACCGCTGGTCGAACCTCTTCGTCGACGAGCTGAACGTGTCGCTCGCGCGCGGCCGGCTCGACGCGTTCTTCGAAGCGTCGCTGAACACGCTGACGACGGCGTCGCCGTTCGTGGTCCTCGCCTTCGGCGCGTCCGAGGTGATGAACGGCAACCTGACGCTGGGGACGATGCTCGCGCTCAACGCGCTCGCCATCGGGTTCCTGATGCCGCTGACGTCGCTCGTCTCCACGTCCGTGCAGTTGCAGCTCCTCTCCGGCTACATGGACCGGATGGACGACGTGCTCGACGCGCCGCGCGAGCAGGCGAGGGACAAGGTCATCGCAGCGCCGCCGCTCAGCGGGCGGATCGCGTTGGATAACGTGAGCTTCCGCTACTCCCCGATGCGCCCCGACGTCGTGCGCAACGTGTCGCTGCAGATCGAGCCCGGCAGCTTCGTTGCGCTCGTCGGCAGCTCCGGCGCCGGCAAGTCGACGCTGGCGATGCTGCTCATGGGGCTCTACCGCCCGACGCAGGGAAAGGTGCTGTACGACGGCCTCGACCTCGACACGCTCGATCTGATCAGCGTCCGCCGCCAGCTCGGCATCGTGCTCCAGCAACCGTACCTCTTCGCCGAGTCGATCCGCCGCAACATCGCTCTCGGCGACGAAGGCCTGCCGCTCGACCGCATCGTCGAAGCCGCCCGCAAAGCCCACATCCACGACTTCATCGAGACGCTCCCCCTCGGCTACGAAACCCCGCTGGCGGACGGCGGGTCGTCCCTGTCTGGCGGCCAGCGGCAGAGGATCGCGCTCGCACGAGCGCTCGTGCGGAGACCGTCGATCCTGCTGCTCGACGAAGCGACCAGCCACCTGGACACCGAATCGGAGCGCGAGGTCCTCGAAGAACTGGAACGCCTGAACGCAACCCGCCTGGTGATTGCGCACCGCCTGTCGACGGTCGTGCGCGCCGACACGATTCTGGTGATGGAGGCGGGCCAGGTCGTGGAACAAGGCCGCCACGCAGAGCTGCTGGCGAAGGGCGGCCGCTACGCGGAGCTGGTGGGCACGCAGATGGGGTGAGGACGACAGGACGAATAGCACCTAGGACGAATGGGACGAATGAGACAGAACCACTGAGTCTCGGGTTGGTCCTATCTGTCCTATTCGTCCCATCGTTCCCCCGACCGACGTGCCGGCGCACGCGTGCGCCGGCACGCGGGGAAACGGCGCTAGTAGCAGTGGGCCGGCGGACAGGGCGAGCAATAGCCCGAGGTCGGGCAGTACGTATAGCTGCAGCCGCCGCTGAGGCTGGCCAGGACTTCGTCGCTCAGCTCGATGACGGAGGCGGGGCTTTCGGGAAGCGCGGCGCGCTCCTCGTTAGTCAGCGACGAATAGAACTCACCATCACGCCAGGCGCGGATCACATCGGTCTTCTTCATGACGCATTCCTTTCCTTAGTAGCAGTGCTTCGGCGGGCAGGGCGAGCAATAGCCCGAGGTCGGGCAGTAGGTGAAGCTGCAGCCGCCGCTGAGGCTCGCGAGCACGTCGTCGCTGAGCTCGATGACCGAGGCCGGACTTTCCGGCAGCGATGCACGCTCTTCGTTCGACAGAGAGGAGTAGAACTCGCCATCACGCCACGCACGAATCACATCTTTTTTCTTCATGGATGATCCCCCTTGGTTCTCCGGCCGGCTGCCTCGCCAGCAACGCATCGTCCGGCCTCAACGATCCGCTGCTGCTCACCCGCACGACGCGGGTGCAAGCTTTCAAGGTTCGAGTGTGAGTAGTCGGGGAAAGAGCTCCGGACGGGCGAGACGCGCGAGGCCGTAGCCGACGCCCGCCAGTCCCGCCATCAGCCCCGGCGTTTCGATGCTGCCGGGCAGGCCGAAGAGGAAGCCCTGCGCGCGGATGCTGTCGGCGATGCCGCCGGCGAGCTGCCACGCACGCTCCTCGAGTGCCGCGTCGCCGTTGACGCGCGCGGCTTCGAACAGCAGCTCGAGGTTGCCGAGGTCTCCGTGGCAGAGGCTGTGGTTCTCGCCGAAGCCTTTCGCGAGCGTCGCCTGCACGGCCACGTCGATCTCGCGGCGCACTTCGTCGTCGTCGAGCCACGACAAACCGGCCACGCGCGCGAGGCCGATGCCCGGTGCGCCGTGACACCACGCCAGCATGAAGCGGCCGTCGCCGCCGTCGATCCCTTCCCCACCAGCACGGAGGTCGGGCCAGTTCTGCTCGGTCTCAACGTAGAGGGAACGCTCGTACGCCAGACCGGCGAGCGCCGCTTCGCGGAACCGCGCGTCGCCCGTGCGGTCCGCGAGCTGCAGCAGCGCGAGCGCGATCCCCGCGGCACCGTGCGACAGCCCGGCAAGCGCGCGGTTGCCCGCGAGCAGCATCGGCCAGCCGAGGCCCGTCTTCTGCGGTTCGGCTTTCGCGAGCAGACGCTCGCCGCACGCGACCATCAGCTCGTCGACGAACGCGGAGGGACGCACCTCCGCGAGCGCGGCAAGACTGAGCAGGCAGCCGGCGGAGCCGAGGATGACGTCGAGCATTTCGTCGTTCGCGATGAGAGGCGGCAGTCGGCGCGCGTACGACTCCGCTTCGTCGAGCAGCGCCTCGTCATTCCACAGGCGTCCGAGGTGCGCGAGCGTGTAAATCACGCCTCCCCAGCCGTTGAACGCGCCGGTCTCTTTGACCAGCTTCGGATCGACCTCGATCTGCCGCCGCTGCGCGAACAGCGCCTTGCGTGCGACCTCGGTGTAGCGCGCGCTGCCGGTGGCTTTGCCGAGGTGCGCGAGGAAGAAGGCGATGCCGGGGAGCCCGAGGTAGAAGTCGGGAGCGGAGGGGACGAGCTGCCAGCCGTCGGGATCGCGGTAGTCGAGCGTCATCCACAACGCTTCGCGCTCGTTCTCGAACGCGCGCTCGAGAATACGATCCGCCGCACGGCAGGCCAGCACCAGCAACTCGTCCGGCGCCGGCGGCGTCGCGCGCGGCGCGAGCTCGTACGAGGGCCGCGCGACGTTCGGTGCGCTGATGCGGATGGCGTCGAACGTGTCGCGGATGACGGCGACCTGCCGTTCGAGATCCTGCGCGGAGAGGCTGCGCAGCTTGCGGTTCACGCGTTCGAGGCCGCTCTCCTCGAAGAAATCGGCGAAGCGCTCGCCGGTCCAGTGCAGCGCGTCGCGCGTGCCGGGCTCGGAGACGAACAGCGGGATGTCGCCGCGGTGCAGGTCGTACGACTCGCTGGCGAAGAGCTGGCTCAGGTACGGGCGGCGCGCGGCGGCGCTCCAGAGCGTATCGAAGAGACGGTCGCGCTCCAGCGCGTTCCCCAGCGCGTGCGGATGGAAGCTCTCCAGCAGCACGGTGCCGTAGCTCATGGTGTTGCGGAAGAGGATGCGCATCTCGCAAGTGGCGAACGACGCGAGCTGCGCGATCAGCTCCGTCGCGTGCGCCGTCATCAGCGCGTACATGCGCCGGAAGCCGCGCTCCAGCGGCGCGGCGAACTCGTTCGGCGAGACGTCGCGTCCATCGATGCGCGCGCGATTCTCGCCGGCCGGAATGCGGAGCCGGCGGCGCTCCATGCGCATGGTGTCGAGACCGCCGTCGGCCGCGGTGAGCATCGGCCGCGGCGTCAACTGGCCCTCGGTCGCGGTGAGGCCGGAGAGGTCGACGCCGGCGTTGTTCTTGTCGCCCCACCAGCGCTCGGGCAGCAGGTTCGCGCGCAGCACGGTCGACCGCAGCGGCGCACCCGGCTCCTGCTCGACCGCGAGCAGGTTGCGCGCGTTGAGCCACGGCTGGAACAGCGTCTCGAGATCGATGAGCATCGGATGCTCGCCGCACGCGAGGAGGTTCTCGTGATGGAAGTCGGTGCCGTCGAGCGCATAGAGCAGCGCGAGGTAACCGCCCTGCCGTTCGAGGAAGCGCTGCAGCGCCGCCTCGCCGTCGCACGGGCCGGTGTGCACCGTCTCCATCCAGCCGTACTCGCCGCGGTTCAGCACGCCCATCTGCTTGAACGCGGGGGTGAAGCCTTTCGCGTTGAGCCAGGCGAGGAGGTTCTGGAAGCGGACTTCGAGCGCGAGCGACTTCGGTTTGTAGACGAGCTCGAAGCCGGAGTCGAACGTGAGCATGAACACCGAACGGCCGTCGCGATGGAAGTCGGAGAGGGCGCCGTGGACGTCGGTGAGCTTGCCCAGCGGCTTGTTGTCGTGGAAGAGGTTCGTGAGCAGCTCGGCGTCATGCGCGAGACGGCGCAGCAGCTCGGTGCAGGCGTCGAACCACTGCTCCAGCCGCATCACGCACTGCCGCGCGAGCACGGGGTAGCGCTCCAGGATCTCGAGCGCGAAGCTCTTCGAGCGGAGCTTGCCGAGGAAGTCGTCGAAGCGCGCCTCGGGCGTGTCGCCGGTTAGCCGCTCCTCCAGCTTGAGGATGTGCATCTCCACGACGAGCGCGCGGTTGAGCATAGCGGCGAAGTGGTCGGGGAGGTGGGAGGTGAGGGTGCGCGCGATTTCGGGGGTGAACGGCGCGTGGAGGAACTGGCGGGTTTCGAGGTCGAGCCGGCTGAAGAAATGCCAGACGAGCGGTTCGATGAGAGGGAGGAATCGACAGCGCGTGAGGTCGGCCTTCGCCGGCCAGGGGAACTCGGCCGTGGTGCCGCCGTCGCCGTACGCTGCGGCGAGCGCGTCGAGCCACGCGGGACGCTCCGAGCGCGAGCGGATCTGCTCTGCGCTCTCGCCCAGGAGGTACAGCAGCTCCTCCTCGGTGATCCCGAACGCCTCGAGGTGCTGCTGCCAGAGCCCGTCATGTTTCGTGAAGGAGCCCTGCTGCTTCCAGCGCGCCAGCCGCCTGGCGGCGAGCGCCGCGTCGCTGTGGGCGCGAGGAGAGCCGGCGCGACGCCAGCTCTCGATGCGCTCGGCGAGCGTTTCGGCCAGGTACCAGCGGGTGCTTTGCAGGGCCGCCATGGTGCTTTCGTGAGGCAGAACGTCGGGAAGGGTGGACATCGACTCGCCGACCTCCAATTTCAGAAGGTGGGCAGTCTAGGTGGCGATTTGGAAGGGTGTCAAGAATTAAAGATTTCACAAGGAGGAGGTTGCTTTCAAGCGGTCGATGGACGTCTGAGACGACCACGAGAGGTGGAACGACGCTCACGCGATCATGCGCGACGGGGTTGCGGCTTCGCGCGAAGCCTTCGCTGGCCCGCGCAACCGGACAACGATGTTGTTTTAAGCGATCTCACCGGAGCGCAATCGCTGTCCCGGTTGCGGTTTGTGTTGTCCGCAACGATAGGAAGGGTAACGATAGGACCGATAGGACGAATAGGACGGATAGGACAGATGGGCCTGCGGACCCTAGAGGCTTGCTGCGGGACGGCACTCCAAGTCCTATCGGTCCTATCTGTCCTATCGGTCCCATGCCGGCGCGATCAACCCCTACCCACGCAGCAGATGCGCCGCAGTGCGCAGCGCGTTCGCCACAATGGTCAGCGTGGTGGACGCCCCGCCCGACGTGGGCATGAATGACCCATCCACCACGTAGAGGTTCCGCATCTGGTGCACGCGGCAGAACGGGTCCAGCACCGACGTCCGCGGATCGCGCCCCGCGCGACAAGTGCCGTGCACCAGGTAGGACGACGTCCCGCCGACGTCCGTGGTGATCCCTTCGACGGCGCCGAGGTCTTCGTAGACGTCGAAGGCGCGGTCGGCGAGGAAACGGCCGGCGCGGCGATGGTGCGCCGGCAGGTCGAGGTGGATGCGCGCCACCGGCACGCCCCACTTGTCCTTCACGGTGTCGTCGAGGGTGACGAACGTCTGCGCGTTCGGGACGAAGTCGTGGAAGGCCTCGAAATAGAGGATGCGCTGCTCCTCCGTCATCGGCACCGGCGCCAGACCGAAGCGGATCATGCCGCCCTTCGCCAGATCCGAGACGCCCTCGGGGAGGAAGTAAAAGTCGGCGACGGAGCGCCCGAGGAACGGGAACTCGTCGCGCAGGATTTGCGTGCGGGCGAGCTCGAAGATTGCCTGCCCCATCGTCACCGCGTGGAACTGCAGGTTCCGCCCGACCTGCCCCTCGGCGTTCAGATTCGACAACAACAGCAGCCGCGCGGATTCGATGGCCGAGGCGCTGACGATCACGACGCGTCCAGCGGCGAAGTGCTCGCCCCCCTCGGCGTCCAGGTAGGTGCAGCCGGTGGCGCGGTCACCGTCGGTGACGATCTCACGCACCATCGACAGCGGGCGCACTTCGCAGCGGCCGGTCTGCTCGGCGTGAGCGATGAACGTCTCCTGCGACGTCCCTCGCGCTCCGACCGGACAGCCGTAGGAGGCGCAGAGCCGGCAGTACTCGCACGCGGGGCGTCCGCCGTACGGGAGCGAGTTGATCGCGCGGGGCGTGGGAAACGGCGTCCAGCCGCGCGTGCGGCAGACCTCTTCGAGCGGCGCGGCGATCGGATGCGCGTCGAGCGGCGGCAGCGGATACGGAGCCGAACGCGGCCCGGCGAAAGGATCGGCTCCGGCGAGGCCGGCAACGCCCATCATCCGCTCCGCCTCGACGTAGTACGGCTCGAGCTCGTCGTAACCGTACGGCCAGTCTTTTAGCCCCAGATAGTCGCCGAAGCGGGAGCGCATGCGGAAGTCGTCGGGATGGAAGCGATAAAAGTAGCCGCCCATGTGCACGGTGCCGCCGCCGACGCAGGTGGCGATCCAGCCGAGGGACGTGCGCAGCGGCGTGGTGGTCTTCGCCGTGACGACCGTGTGCGGCTCGAGCTCCACGGGCGGCACGAACTCGCCCGGCTTCAGGCCGCCGTCGTGCCGGTAGTCGCGGCGCCGGTAGCGCGGCCCCTTCTCCAGCACGAGCACGCGCCAGCCGGCGGTCGCGAGGCGCCAGGCCATCGCGCCGCCGCCGGCGCCGCTGCCGATGATTACGGCGTCGTACACGCCGCCGGACCTTTCACGACGCTCCCCGCTTTCATGACGAACTGCACGCGCTCCAGAACGGTGATGTCGGCCAGCGGATCGCCGCTGACCGCGATGATGTCCGCCAGTTTGCCTGCTTCGAGCGTGCCGAACGAGGCGCGCTCGCCGGCGAGCAGCTCCGCCGCGTGCACCGTGGTGGCGCGGAGGATGTCGAGCGGCTTCATCCCGGCGTCCGCGTACGCGCGATACATGCCGAGACTCGACGCGCCGCGCGTCTTTCCCGGGAACTGGTAGTACTGATCGGCGCCGGCGACGATGCGCACGCCCGCTTTCTGCGCGTTGCGCAGCCGCTCCGCGTTGCGCGCGACGTGCTGCTTCACGCCCGCGGTGACGTTGTCCACCATCTCCTTCGGCGAGTCGGCTGTGAAACCGTACATGCTGAGGTAGAACGACTCCGGGTGATCGGAGGGGACGAGCGCAACCTTCTTCTTCGCCATCGCGGCGAGCGTCTCCGGCGAAACGCGGTAGCCGTGCTCGATGGAGTCGACGCCGGCTTCGACGGAGACTTTGATCGCTTCGTCACTCACGGCATGCGCGGCCACTTTCTTCCCGGCGCGGTGTGCCTCGTCGACGATGACGCGCATCTCTTCGAGGGAGAGCGTCGAGGCGGCGTCGACGATGACCTTGATCCAGTCGGCTCCTTCGTAGAGCAACTGACGTACGGCCCGCCGTGCCTCGTCCGCGTTGTTGATGATGAGGTACTCCTCATCGATCAGCGGCTGCGCCTGGTGTGTGATGTGGTCGAACTGCCCGCCCGGAGGGGCGAGCGCACGCGACGCGGCATAGATGCGCGGACCCGTGACCCAGCCGGAGCGGATCGCGTCGCGCAGGACGACGGCACCGGTGCGGCCGGAGTTCCCGAGATCGCGCACGGTGGTGAAGCCGGCCTCCATCATTTCGCGCCCCATGGCCACACCGAGCAATGCGCGTTTTCCTTCGTCGAGCTGGCCGACGGTGAGGAGCAGGTTCGGCCCGTCGCCCCCGGCGCGCGGATCGTAGTTCTGCAGCAGGTGCGTGTGCGCGTCGACGAGCCCCGGGAGCAGCGTGACGTTGCCGAGGTCGATGACGCAGACGCCCGCGGGCGCGTCACCGAGCGCCTTGATGCGGCTGCCCTCGATGAGGAGCGTAGGGTTGGCGACGACGTCGCCGGTTTTGACGTCGACGAGGCGCGCGGCGCGGACAGCAACACGCTGCGGCTGCGCGGCCGCGCCAAAGGTCAGAAGGAGAACAGCGACAAGCGAAATCGATCGAAAAGACATGCGCGCGCCATTATGGCGAGGGCGATCGGCACGCGTGAAACAGCAGGGAAACGATGGGACGAATGGGACGGATGAGTCCTATGGGACGAATGGGACCATAGGCCACTGCGCCAGCCTGCTTCGTCCTATGGGTCCTATTCGTCCCATAGGTCCCATTCGTCCTATCGTCCCCCTACGACGCCCGTGCCGCTCTTCGCGGTGTCACCGCGAAGGGGCGAAACAGGTGGGTCAGGTCGTGGGGGACCCAGGCGGTCAGCACGACGGCTTCGTCGGTGGTGCTTTGGTCCTGCACTTCGGCGCGCTGGTGGAGTTGCGCCACCAGACGGCCTTCGCTGTGCGGGATGGCCAGGTACATCAACTCGCCGCCTTCGCGCTCGCGGACGCGGATCGCGTCGACCAGCGTCTCGATGCCGCGGCCGGTCAGGGCTGAGACGAGGATGGCTTGCTTGCGCTGCGGGTCGAAGTGCTCGTCGAGGCGGTCGGCTTTGTTGTAGACCTCGACCACGCGCAACGGGTCGACGCCGAGATCGTTGAGGACTTCTTCGCCGACCTCGCGCTGCTCGGAGAACTGCGGATGGCTGGCGTCGATCACGTGCAGCACGAGATCCGACGCGACCGCCTCTTCCATCGTGGAGCGGAACGACGCCACCAGATGGTGCGGCAGCTTGCGGATAAAGCCAACGGTGTCGATCACCACCGTCTCGCGCGGCATCTCGAACGCGATCTTGTGTGACTTGGCGTCGAGCGTGGCGAAGAGCTTGTCCATCGCTTCTGCGCCGCCCGTCGTGAGGCGGTTGAACAGCGTCGACTTGCCGGCGTTCGTGTAGCCGACCAGGGAAACGGTGAACGCGCCTTCGCCGCGCGAGCGGCGCTGCGTTTCGCGCGTCTTCTCGATGTGCTTGAGCTCTTCCTTCAGCTTCGCAATGCGCGTGCGCACGATGCGGCGGTCGAGCTCGAGCTGCGTTTCACCGACGCCGCGGCGCGCGCCGCCGGTGCCGCCACCGCCTCCGCCCGACGTACCGCCGCCCTGGCGCTCGAGGTGAGACCACGCGCGCGTCAGGCGCGGCAGCATGTACTCGAGCTGCGCAAGCTCGACCTGCGTGCGCGCCTCGCGCGTCTTCGCCCGCGAGTTGAAGATGTCGAGGATCAGCGCGCTGCGGTCGATGACGCGGGCGCCGATGAGCTTCTCGAGGTTGCGCAACTGCGCAGGCGAGAGGTCGTCGTCGAAGACGATGAGCGTCGCCTGCTGCTCTTCGCAGAGATGCTTCACTTCCTCCGCTTTCCCTTTGCCGATGTAGGTGGCGGGATCGGGCGCGGCGCGTTTGGCGATGACGCGGCCGGTGACCGTGGCGCCGGCGCTCTCGATCAGTTTCGACAGCTCGTCGAGATGTTCCTCGGCGACAGACCGGGTCAGTTCAGGAAGGATGAGGCCGATAGCAATGACGTTTTCCATCAGGGGATGAAGGCAACAATCATAACGTCAACTATCATCCGCGTTCATGTACGTCGTGTACGAGGTGCTGCTCTACCTCGTCCTCATCCTCGCCACCCCCTGGTTCCTCCTGACGGGCGTCCTGCGCGGCAAGTACCTGCGCAACCTGCCGGAACGGATGGGCCGGTACCGCACGCAGGGAGGTGAGCACGACCTGTGGATTCACGCGGTGTCGGTCGGTGAGACGCTCGCCGCACGCCCGGTCGTGCAGGAGATCGTGCGCCAGCGACCGTCGACCTCGATCGTCTTCACAACGACGACGCTGACCGGGCAGGCGCAGGCGAAACGCCTCTTCCCCGAGGCCACCGTGACGTACTTTCCGTTCGACTTCTCCTTCGCGGTTCGCCGCTTCCTGGAACATCACCGGCCGCGCGTCTTCGCGACGATGGAGACGGAGATCTGGCCGAACGTCACGCGGCTCACCAAGCAGCGGGGCATGCGCCTGATCCTGGCGAACGGACGCATCTCCGACCGTTCGTTCCCCCGCTACCGCGCCGTGCGCCTGATCCTGAAGCCGATCCTGTCGCGCTACGACCGGGTGCTCGCGCGTGAAGAGACGGACCGCGAGCGCTTCGCCGCGATCGGCGCGCCGCCCGCGATCGTGGAGACGAGCGGCAACGTGAAGTTCGACTATGAGCCCGACGCCGCGCCGCTGGAGATCGCGCCGCGCCTCGAAGCCCTCATCGCCGGCCGCAAGGTGCTGATCCTCGGCTCGACGATGGAAGGCGAAGACGAAGCGTTGCTGCCCGAAGTGGAGCAGCTCGTGGCCGAAGGGAAGACGTTCGTGATCGTCGCGCCGCGCAAGCCGGAGCGCTTCGAAGTCGTGGCGGCGCTGCTCGGCGCGACCGCGCTGCCCTTCGTCCGCCGCAGCGAGCTGGAAGCGACGGACGGCCCGGCGGACGTGCTGCTGCTCGACACGTTCGGCGAGCTGGCGCGCATGTACAGCTACGCGACCGTGGCGTTCGTCGGCGGCAGTCTCGTGCCGATCGGCGGGCACAATCCGATCGAGCCGGCGGCGGCGGGCGTGCCGGTCTGCTTCGGCCGTCACATGTCGAACTTCCGCGAGATCGCGCAGGTGTTCCTGCGCAACGAAGCGGCGGTGGAAGTGGCGGATGCGGGCGAGGTGCTGGCGTTCGCGCGGCGGATGCTCGAGGACGAAGCGCTGCAGCGTGCGTGGGGTGAGCGGGGACGGCAGACGGTCGCGCAAAACCGAGGAGCGTCGGAGCGGACGGCGCGTCGGATCGTGGAACTGCTGGCGTGAACTTCCTCAAGCCGATCGAGCTCGCGTACCGCGGCATCAACCGGGCGCGCCGCGCGCTCTACCGGGCCGGCGTGCTCCGCGCGAAGCGCCTGCCGCGCCCCGTGATCTCCGTCGGCAACATCGCCATCGGCGGCGCCGGGAAAACCCCGGCGGTGATCCGCATCGGGCGCCATTTTCTGGAGCACGGTCTGCGCGTGGCGGTGCTGACCCGCGGCTACGGTCGCGCGGACCCGAGCGTCACGGGCGTGGTCGATGCGCTCGACGCCGCGCGCTGGGGCGACGAGCCGGTGCTCATCAAAAAGCATCTCGTTAATGCCGACGTTCTCGTCGGAAGTAATCGTCATCAAAATGCAGTGCAATATCTGCGTGAAAAGGATTGCGATTTGTTTCTCCTCGACGACGGCTTCCAGCACCTGCAGCTCGCTCGCGATGCGGACGTCGTCATCGACGTGCCGGGGGCGCGGCTGCATCGTGAGGGGCGCTCGGCGTTGCGCGACGCCACGTTCGTTCTTCCGCGGAAGCTGCGTCTGGCCGTGCCGCCGGAACTGAAACGCGTCTTCGCCTTCGCCGGGCTGGCGAACAACGAGCAGTTCTTTGCCGCCCTGCGCGCCGCCGGTCTGGACGTCGCCGGAACGCGCGGTTTTCCGGACCATCACCGCTATACGGCGGAGGATCTGGCGACGCTGCGGCGTGACGCGAACGGCGCCACGCTCGTCACAACCGAGAAGGACTTCGTGAAGCTGGAGGATCGTGACATCATCCCCATCCTCGCGGAATTCGAGATCGAGCCCGACGTTCTGCAACGCCTGTTGCACCTCGCCCGTTCATGAGTCGACGAAAAAAGAATGCGCTGCTGCAACGCGTCGAATACGCGGTGTACCGGCTGGCGGCGGCGCTCGTGCAGCGGACCTCCGAGGAGTCGCTGCTGCGGTGGGGAACGCGGCTCGGGGCGCTCGCCCGGCGCGTGCTCCGTGGACGCGACCGGCTGGCCATGCGCAACCTCCGCGCGACGTTCCCGGAGAAGACGGAGCGCGAGCTGCGCACGATCCTCGACGATTGCTGGAGTCACTTCGGACGGGAGATGCTCCTCTACGTGCGGATGCAGGACATGGCGCTCGAGGAGATCGCCGCCCGCTGCCCGTTCTACAACACGGAGTTGCTGTATGACGCCACGGCGCGCGGCAAAGGGGTGGTCGTGATCAGCGCCCACTGGGGCGGCTGGGAAGTGGCCGGCCTGGCGGTGATGAGCCTCGTGCAGAACGTGCGCATGGTCGCCCGCCGGCTCGACAACGAGCTGCTGGAGCGCGATCTCGTACGGCTCCGGGCGCGGACCGGCGCCGAGGTGATCGACCGGCGGCGGGCGGCACGGTCGCTGCTCAAGGGACTTTCCGCAAACGCGGTCACGGTGCTGCTCCCGGACCAGGCGGTGCAGGCTCGCGAAGGCATCCTCGTCCCCTTCCTGGGGCGCCCGGCGTGGACGACGCCGGCCCCGGCCAAGCTGGCTCTCCGAGCGGGTTCTACGATTGTGTTCGGTTTTTGCATTCCGGACGGTTCCAGGCATCGTCTCGAGTTCGAGGAGGCGATCCGTGTAGACGAGTTGAGTGAGGAGGAGCGCGATCCGGTGGCCTTGACGACCCGCATCAACGACGTCATTTCCCGCCGCATCGCGAGCCGTCCGGAGCTCTGGCTGTGGATGCACGATCGCTGGAAAGGGACGGGGGAAAGCGAAGTGGCAGATGGGTAGTGAGACCGTCGTCATCGGACTGAACTGGGTGGGCGACAACATCCTCGCGCTCCCGACGTACAAGGCGCTCCAGGAGCGTTTTCGCGACGAGGGCGGCCTCGCCGTGGCCGCGCCGCCGAACGTGGCCTCGCTGCTCGAAGCGGCGGGGATCTTCGCGAACGTGCTGCCGTGGACACGCTCCACCTCCCAGCGCATCCGCACGCTCCGCGCCGGACGCTTCAAGCGCGCCATCATTCTCCCGAACTCGTTCCGTGCCGCCGCCATCGCCTTCGCCGCCGGGATCCCGGAACGGTGGGGCTATCGCACGGACTGCCGCGGACTCCTCCTGTCGCGCGGCGTCGACAAGCCGTCGCGCGGCCATCAGCTCGACGATTATTCGCCGCTCCTCGAAGCGGTCGGCGCGGCGCGCGTCGTCGACGAGATCCCGACGCTGACGCTGCATCCCTCACTGCGCGAGAGCGCGCGGAAGCGCCTCCGTGCGCTCGGCATCCGCCTCGACCGGCCGCTCTTCGGCATCCACGCCGGCGGCCTGTATGGACGGGCCAAGCACTGGGGCGACGAGCGCTTCGGCGACGTCGCCTCGCGCCTCCGGCAGGAAGGCTACGACGTCATGCTGCTGACCAGCCCCGGCGAACGGCAGCAGGCGGAGCGCATCTCCGCGCACTGCTCCGGCCTGCCGATGACCGGTCAGGAAGGCGACGTCCTGCAACTCGCCGCCGCGATCTCGCACTGCACGGTCGTGGTCACGGGCGACAGCGGACCGCTGCATCTGGCCGCGGCGCTGGCCGTGCCGTCGGTCTCGATCTTCGGGCCGACGGATCCGAACCGCACCGTCATCCCCGGCGCGAGCCGCGTCATCCGCAAAGCCCACGACTGCCAGCCCTGCTACCAGCGCGAGTGCCCCCTCGGACACCACCGCTGCATGCTCGAGATCACCGTCGACGACGTCCACGACGCCGCCCTCGGCGTGTTCCAGGAGCTGGAGCCGGCACGACCGGCGGGCAGCGTCGCGTGGCAGAGCCTCCGCGGACGGGCATCGACCTAGCGACCGACTCCAGCGCGTGATCCCGATGCGGTCCGTATAATCGCCACCGATGGCCCGTGCCGCAGAGAAGCTCTACAAGATCGGCGAAGTCTGCCGGCTGGCGGACGTGCAGCCGTACGTCCTCCGCTACTGGGAAACGGAGTTCCCGCAGCTGGCGCCCAACAAGAGCGGCGGCGGCCAGCGCCTCTACACGCAACGCGAGATCGAAACGATCCTCCGCATCAAGGAGCTCCTCTACCGCGACGGCTTCACCATCGCCGGCGCCAAGAAGAAGCTGGAAGAGGACGTCCTCGAACCGGTCGCCGCATCCCCCACACCATCCAACAAGACGCTGGATGATGTGAAACGGGAGCTGCGCGCGATCCTGAAGCTGCTGGAAAAGTGAACGGGGAACGATAGGACAAATAGGACGGATAGGACCTATAGGACAGATAGGACTTCTGAAGTGTCCTGTTGATCCCTGAACAGTCCGCAGATCTTTTCCAGGCCCGCGCGGTCGTCTTCATCGAAGGCGTTCAGCCGATCGGAGTCCACATCCAGCACGGCGATCAGCTCTTCGCCGGGGCCGAAGACCGGCACCACGATCTCTGACCGGGAGTTGGGGTCGCAGGCGATGTGGCCGGGGAACTGGTGGACGTCGGGGACGATGACCGTCTCGCGGCGTGCGGCGGCGGTGCCGCAGACGCCGCGGCCAATCTGGATCTGCAGGCAGCCGACCGTGCCGATGTACGGCCCCACGATGAGGCGATCGCCGCAGACACGGTAGAAACCGGTCCAGAAGTACGTGTCGAACCGGTTGGCGAGGACGGAGTTGATCGTTGCCATCAGCGCGATGTCGTCGAGCGTCCGGCCATCCTCATCTTTCCAGATCGCAACGACGGCGTCGTACGCCTCCGCATATGCGACCTGCTTCTCGTTCATTTACCTTCTCTTGGTCCGCACCGGCACCGGCGCAGGCTTACGCGAATTGCCGGCGCTGATGAGCAGGAGCGTTCCGGCTACAGCAGCAATCAGGATCTCGAGCATGCCGTCCTCCTGGCTCCCGATACTGCATCCGAGGTGCCACGAGTCATGCTACGTCAGTGCACGCCGATAAACCTCTTCATATTCGCGCCCCGATTTCTCCCACGAGAAGTCGGTCGTCATCCCGTTGTACTGCAACGACTTCCAGAGCTTCGTGTCGGCGAAGTTGAGCATGCCCAGCCAAGTGGCCGTGTAGAGGTCGAGCGGATGGGTGGAGACGAAGCCGAAACCGTTCGCGGTCTCGCGATTGGTGCCATCAAAAGGGATCACAGTGTCCGCCAGACCGCCCGTCAACCGCGCGACCGGAAGCGTGCCGTACCGCAGCGCGTACATCTGGTTGAGCCCGCACGGTTCGTAGACCGACGGCATGAGCAGCATGTCGCAACCGGCGTAGATGCGATGGGCCATCGCATTGTCGAAGCCGATCCAGACGCGGATCTGGTCCTGATATTCGGCACCGACGCGCAGGAAGCCGTCTTCGAACTGCGGGTCGCCGCTGCCGAGGATGACGGCTTGAGCGCCGGCGTCGAGCAGCTTGCCGAGGACCGGCAGCAGGATCTGGAAGCCCTTCTGGTCGACGAGCCGCGAGACGACGCCGAGCAGCGGACGCTTCGCGTTGAAGCGCAGCCCCGCTTCCCGGATCAGCGCCCGTTTGGACGCGAGCTTTCCCGCAAGCTTCTCGGCGTTGTACGTCGACTCGATGAAGGTGTCGGTGGCCGGATTCCACTCGTCGACGTCGATCCCGTTGAGGATGCCCGAGACCTTGTCGTTGAGCTCGCGCAGCAGTCCGTCGAGGCCGGCGCCGAACTCGCCGGTCTGGATCTCGCGCGCGTAGTTGGGAGAAACGGTCGTCACCTGATCGGCGAAGATGATCCCCCCCTTCATCGGATTGAGCTCGCCGAAGTGCTCCAGCGCGTCGGGTGCCCAGTAGCGCTCCTGCAGCCCGAGAATGCTGAACGCGTCGCGGCCGGCGATCCCCTGGTAGTTCAGGTTGTGGATTGTGTAGACGCTGCGCGTGTTGCGGAACCGCTCGTTGCCGCGCAGACCCGAGTGGAGGTACATCGGCAGCAGTGCCGTATGCCAGTCGTGGCAGTGAAGGATGTCCGGCGTGAGGTCGAGGAGCTCGCAGCCGCGCACGATGGCGCGGCAGAAGAAGGTGAAGCGGTGGAGAAAATCGTCGAAGCCATCCTTGCGTGACGCGTAAATCTGATCGCGGTCGAAGAAGTGGTCATTGGCGACGAGGATCAGCGGGATCTCCGTCCCCGGCAGCGTCGCCCTCAGGAACGTCACCTCGGCCGACCAGCCGCTCCATTGAATCGTCTCGCTCGGCGCGATCTGATGCGGCGTGACGTTGTTCTTGTCGAACCAGAGACGCGCCTGCCGGTAGAACGGCATGAAGACGACGACGTCGTGACCGAGCTCCGTCAGCGCTTTGGGCAGCGAGCCGCAGACATCGCCGAGCCCTCCCGTTTTCGCGATGGGGGAAACTTCCGCAGTAGCAAAGACTAACTTCATCTGTTCTTGCGTCTCACGCAACGACCACGGCAGCATATCCGACCACGTGTGAATAGTCGCCGTTGATGTCGCCTGACGTCGCATGCTTCACGAGTCGCGCCGACTCGGCTCCGAGGGCGTTGGCCGCGACGAGCATCGTCGTCGTGGGGATGAAACCACACATCGAGATGTCGTGCTCGCGGACGACGCGCCACAGCTCCCGCGGATTCAGCTTCAGCACCTCGTCGATCGCCATCTGATCCTTGCGCAGCGTGGTCTGCTGATCCTCGTAGTGATTGAGGTCGGAGCTGGCGAGGATGGCCACGTCCGGCTCGTTGCGCACGACCTCGGCGATGGCGGTGCCGATTTCCTCGGCCACCTCGTAGCGATGTGCGCCGAGGCAGATGGGGACGAAGGTGAAGTCGCTGCCGAGCCGCTGCTGCAGAAAGGGAAGCTGCACCTCCAGCGAATGCTCCCGTGCATGCGCTCGTGCGTCCTCCGCGAGCAGCTTCGTCCGCTGCATGAGCGCATCGGCGAGCGGCGTGTCGATGGCGGCGTCACCGAACGGCGTCCGCCACGCTCCCGCGCGATTGATGGCCGCGAAGTGGCCGGCGCCGGTGTGGTTGGGACAGAGGATGATGAAGCGCCGCGGCAGCTCGACAGAGTCATAGAGCGCGGCGGCGACGTGGCCGCTGTACATCAGCCCCGCGTGCGGCACGACCGCGGCGCGGAACGGCTGTTTCGGCTGCGGCGGGTTGGCCACGAAACAGCGCTCGACCTGCGCGCGGAGCCGCTCGGGCGTCCCCTCGTAAAAGCTGCCGGCGACGGCGGGGAGTCGGGTGGTCATCGTCATCGGACTCTATCCTGATAGACGGGGAGCAAAACGAAAATGCCGCGACACACGCTGCCGCGGCATTTCGATGACGGCGGTAGTCATCGCATCGATGCGGTCGGGTGTCTCGACAGCCGCCCGACGTTGTTCAGCAGGTTGAGAGGGTCACGGCTCAGTCGCCTCTCTTGCCACCGTCGTTATTTGCATCAGCATCCGGCGTGCCAGTGTGGACCTATCGAGCGAACGTCGGCCCGTACACCACCGCGTTCAGCAGCAGCGGCAGCGTGCCGCGCCAGAAGAGGCGAAAGTGTGGCTCGTCGGCGAAGGTGATGACCTGACCGCGGCCGAAGCTTTCGCGCACCAGGTACGGCGCGCCCTTCAGCCGTTCGATCGACTCCGGCCACGCCACGCCCGAGACCAGCGGCTCCTTCGCGTCGATGGTGATGATGTTGTCGATGCGCTTGGTCGCCGGCTGGTACGCCTGGCTTCCTTCGATCATGACGACCGGCGCATCCTGCACGCCGAACGTCAGGAAGGAGCGCTCGTTCATCGACGTGCGGAACGCGGAGCCGGGGATGCGGAAGTCGGTGTAGCGCGCCTCGCGCGACTGCGCGTCCGGCGTCTCCCCTTCCTTTCTCTTCGCCGGTTCCCACGGTTTGAGCTTCGAGATCTCCACGTCCTTCTCGCGCAGGAAGGCGTTCGCGTTGCCGACCGCCACGACGGTGCCGCCGCCGCTCACCCAGTCCTTGATGCGCTCCACGCCGGACTTGCCGAGGCGGTCGGCGTAGCTGCCGTCGGGGAAGAGGAGGACTTCGTACTTGGCGAGATCGATGTTGCGCAGCGACTCCGCCGCGAGCACCGTGTGCGGAATCGGCGTGTCGACGTCGAGCGTGTGCCAGAGCATGCCGAACGACGTCGCGCCCGTGCCCGCGCCGCCGACGAGGCCGATCTTCGGCTGCCGCACGGTGCGGACGCGGTCGGAGCCGAAGCCGACGCCGCCGGTCCACCCCGACTGCAGCGGATGGACGGTCACACCGGTCTCGCGCACGAGCGCTTCGAGCCGCGCATCGAGGTCGGCGTCATTGCCGCCCTTGAGGATCACGAGCGACCCCCGCGCGTAGTTCTCCTCACCCACCGGCACCTCGGCGCTGCTGACGCCGAAGCGAACGTTCGTCGCCAGCAGACGGCCCACGAAGCGGTAGAGGTTCGGGTCGAAGCCATCGACGAGATAGCCGTAGGCCGCGGTGCGGAACTGCGGCGCGGCCGGCTTCGCGTACGCCGCGGTGCCGGTGACGGCGGCCGTGGTCACGTAGGCGTCGACGTTCATCGCCAGCGGCAGCGACCACGCGGTGAGGTCGTAGAAGTCGTCCGATTCATCGGCCAGCGCCTTGTTGCGCTGCTCCTCGAGAAAGCCCTTGGAGAACGTCGCTTCGCGCTCGAGCAGCGTCTGCACGAGCGCGCCGAGCGGCTGGCGCGTGTTGATCACCGCGGTCCCGGCCGGGAAGGTGCGCGTCTCCGCCGCCTCGGTGGAGATGCTCGTGGCTCGCAGCGACGCCGGCGCCGACAGCATCTCCACGCGAATGGCCTGACGCTGCAGGAGGTCGATCAGCTTCGGGAAGTTCGGCGAGCCCGGAAGGATCAGGAACGTGTTTTTGCCGTTCTCGATCTGCGTGCGCGCGGCGGCGTGCGTGTAGCGCAGCAGCTCCGCGCGATTCGTCGCGGCGGTGCGCAGCGTGGCCATGCCGGTGGTGTAGTGGCGCTGGATGCGGTCCGCCAGCGTGAGGATCGTCCCGTCTTCGCGCTCGATCGTGGTGCCGCCGCGGCCGCCGCCGGCGACCTCGTACGTCATGCCGATCGCGCCGCGTAGCGACGGCCACGAGTCACCGTAGCCGGGATAGAAGAGATCGAAGTACTCCGCCACGAAGAACGTCCAGTTGTTCTTCGTGAACGCCTCGGCGTTTGCGCGGCCGAACGTCTCCAGCCACTTCTCCACGTCGCGCGGCAGGTTCGCGTTGATCGGCTTCGCGTCGGGGGGAAAGAAGTACGTCGACTGCGAGCTCATCTCGTGGAAGTCGACGATGACCTGCGGGTTCCAGCGCTGGTACAGGGCGACGCGCGCCTGCGACTCGCGCTGCGACTGCCACGCCCAGTCGCGGTTCATGTCGATGAGGTAATGGTTGAAGCGGCCGCCGGGCCACGGCTCGGAGTGCTCGAACGACTCGGGCGCCGGATTCGGCTGCATGCCGCGTGTGCGGCGGTACCACTCGATGTAACGCTCGCGGCCATCGGGGTTCTGCAGCGGATCGATGACGACGACGAGGTTCTCGAGGAGCTGCTCCTCGCGGAGCAGCGTCGACGCCACCGCCATCGCCGCTTCCGCGGACGACGACTCGTTGCCATGCACGCCGAACGCGAGCCAGACGATGGCCGGGCTGCGCCGCGCGATCTCATCGACGTTCCCCTCGCCGGCGGCGAGCGTGGCCACGTCGCGGCGGATCTGCTCGAGCTGCGCGCGGTTCTTCGTCGAGGTGATGACCGCGATCGTCAGCGGACGGCGCTCGTAGGTCTCGCCAAAGCGCTCGACGCTAACGAGCTCCGAACGGCGATCGAGCTCGTCGAAGTACTCGAGGATCCGGTGATGCGGCGTGAAGTGCGTCCCCAGCGAATACCCCAGAAACTCCTCGGGGGTCGGCTGGGCGAAAGCGGTGGGGATGAGCAGCAGCAGTGCGAAGACAAACGCGCCGAATTTCATGCGGGGGACATTATGGGGCGGGACAACGATAGGACGAATGGGACTTATAGGACGAATAGGACGGAAGGGACGGGTCTTTGGGGGGCGTGGCTGGTGATGGGACGCGAACTGGTGCGGCGCGGGGTTGATAGGGTTACTAGTCGCCGAAGAGCTCCGCGCGCACGTCTTCCCACTCCACGATCTCTGCGGTCCCACCGTCCACCTCTGCCAGGCGGCGGGCCACTTCACGCGACCATGCGGCTTTAACTTCGGCGGTGGGCTTTGGTTCAAGCATTTCCATCAGCATCGCGGGAAGTGGTCTGATTCAGGCAGTTCGGCGGCTTAGCCAGTCCCATAGGTCCTATTCGTCCCATAGGTCCTATTCGTCCTATAGGTCCTATCCGTCCTATCGTCCCCCGCTACTCGACGGCGACTTCGTCTTCGACGATGGCGTTGGACTTGGTGTGGATGCCCAGCCGTTTCATCATCTCGTTGAGGGTGGAGGGCTTCAGTTGCAGCAGCTCGGCGGCTTTCTTCTGGACGCCGTTGGCCAGCTCCAGCGACTGCAGGATCATCGCGCGCTCGTAGCGGGACACCGCGTCTTTCAGCGACAGGCCGTCCGCGGGGACGATCATCGCGGGCTGGTCGGTCTGGACCGGGTAGCGCAGGTAGTCGGGCAAGAGGTCGGGGCCGATGCGATCAATCGTGCAGAGGACGACCGCGCGCTCGATGGCGTTTTCCAGCTCGCGGACATTGCCGGGCCAGCCGTGGTCGAGAAGGATGCGCATCGCGTCGGGCGTCACCTCGCGCACTTTCCGCTTGTTCTCTTCCGCGTACTTGTCGAGGAAGTGGCCGATGAGCAGCGGGATGTCTTCGCGGCGGCGGCGCAGCGGCGGCAGGTGGATGTTGATGACGTTGAGGCGGTAGAAGAGGTCCTCGCGGAAGCGGTTCTCCGCCATCAGCTTCTGCAGGTCGGCGTTGGTCGCGGCGATGATGCGCACGTCGACCTTGATCGTGTCGACGGAGCCGAGCCGCATGAACTCTTTTTCCTGGATGACGCGGAGCAGCTTCGCCTGCGTCTCCAGGTTGATGTTGCCGATCTCGTCGAGGAAGATCGAGCCGCCGTCGGCGACTTCGAAGAGGCCGCGCTTCGTGGCGATCGCGCCGGTGAACGCGCCCTTCACGTGACCGAAGAGCGACGACTCGAGCAGCTCCGGCGGCAGTGAGCCGGAGTTCACCGTCACGAACGCATTCCGCGCACGCGGACTGGCGTGATGGATCGCCTTGGCGACGAGCTCCTTGCCGGTGCCGGACTCGCCCTGGATGAGGATGTTCGAGCGCGACGGCGCGGCGAGGCGCACGAGGTCGAACACCTTCCGCATCGTCTCGCTCTTCCCGATGATGTTGGAGTAGGCGTACTTCTCCGACAGCTCCGCGCGCAGGCGCTCGTTCTCGTGCGTGAGGCGCCGCTGCTCGAGGGCCTTGTTGACCGTGAGCACGACTTCCTCGTTCTTGAACGGCTTCGGGATGTAGTGAAACGCGCCGTGCTTCATCGCGTCGATGGCGCCGTCGATCGACGAGAACGCCGTGATCACGATGACCGGCAGCGCCGGGTTGGAGATGCGGATGGCGCGCAGCGTATCGATGCCGCTGATCCCCGGCAGCATGACGTCGAGGACGACGAGGTCGATCTCGTCCTGCTGTTCGAGGACGTGCAACGCTTCCTCGCCGCTCGAGGCGAGGACTACGTCGAAGCCTTCGCGGTGGAGGACGGCGTGGAGCACGTCCCGGAGGACTTCTTCGTCATCGACGATCAGGATACGCATGAATGGTTTGCTTATCTTCTCTGGGGAACGGGGTGATACGAGGCAAAGATATCGAAAACTCGGCACCCTGTCCCGGCGTGCTGTCGACCGTGAGCTCGCCGTCGCTGGCGTTCACGATGCGGCGGCTGATGGCCAGACCGAGTCCCGTTCCACCCTGACCGCGCTTCGTGGTGACCAGCGGCTCGAAGATCCGCCCGATCATGTCCGGCGCGATTCCCTTGCCGTCGTCCTTGATGCGGATGACCACCAGTTCTTCCGATTCGTCCACGTTGATGCGGATGTTGCCATCCTCACCGACGGCATCGCGGGCGTTGAGCAGAATGTTCGTCACAACCTGCTGCAGGTCGTGAAAGTTCCCGCGGATCTGCACGTCACTGACCGGTCCGATCTGCACGTTGATGCGCTTCGGAAGAAACAGATCCTCATGCAGCGCCACGGTCTGCAGCAGCAGCTCGCGGATGCTGACGAGGTCGCGCGTGCGCGGACGGTTCGCAATCAGGTCGAGCAGGTTGTTCACCAGGTTCGACGCGCGGAACGTCTGCTGCTCCATCTTCTTCAGCAGGCGATGCTTCGGATCGGTCTCCGGAATCTCCGCGAGCAGCAGCTGCGCGTACGACGAGATCCCGGTCAGCGGCGTGTTCACCTCGTGCGCCACGCCGGCCGCCAGTAGACCGAGCGACGCGAGCCGCTCCTTGTCCTGCAGCTCGCGCTCGAGCCGCACGCGGTCGGTGATGTCGCCGATGACCAGCACCTTCGCGCCGTCCGTCTCGTCCGCCTGCAGCGAGCTCGCCGTGACCGTCACTTCCTTGTCCACGCCGTGGTGGTTCACGAAGTGCGTCGTGAGCGTGCTCCGGCGCGTGCGGCGCAGCTCCTGGTACGGCGGGAAGAGCTCGTCGATCGATTCTTCCGTGTGCTCCTGGTCGCCGACCAGCTCCCAGAACGCCTTGTTCGCCGTCAGCACGGTGCCGTCACTGGCCACGACCGCGATGGCCGAGAGCGACGACTCGATGATGTTCTCGTTGTACTCCTTGAGCGCGCGGATCTCTTCGAGCTGGCGGCGCAGCTTGCCGTAGAGGCGCGAGTTCTCGATGGCCAGCGCGACCGGCGCCGTCAGCGAGCCGAGGAGGTGCAGATCGTCGCGCGAGAGCGGCTCTTCGCCGCGCTTGGTGCCGAGAAGCAGCAGTCCCTGCAGCTCGCCGCGGTTGCGCAGCGGAAAGATGTAGCGGTAGCCGCTTTTCAGCAGCTCCCACCGCAGCGGCGAGGCGTCCGGCAGGCGTGGCGTACTGAGGATCACCGGGCCGTCCGCGGGCACCGGGCCAAAGTCGGTCTCCGCGACGCGCAGCGGAATCGCCGCCTCGGGCTCGTAGATCGTGAGCGCTCCCCCTTCACGCGTGAAGAGGTTCATCCGCTCGATGTCGAGCGTGGCGCGCAGCCGCTGCCGCATCATCGCGATCAGCTCGTGGACGTCGTGAAACGTCGCGAGCTCCTGCGCGAAGTCGACCATCGTCCGGCGATGCCGGTAGCTGTCGCGGTAGATCAGCATCTCGATCACCGACTCGATGCGCGCCTTCACCGGGATCAGCACGCCGGCGATGACGAGCCCCGAGGTGAAGGCGAGGAAGTTGCGCTCCATCTCGGAGGGCTCGGCCAGCACCTTGGAGAGCACCACGTTCACGCTGGAGAACGCGATCATGCCGAAGATGAACGTCACGGAGTACGCGAGTACCTCGCGGATGACGACTTCGACGTCCCACAGCTTGTAGCGGAGGATCGACACGGCGAACGCCAGCGGGATGAACGCCAGCGGCAGGATCGACAGCGTCGCGTAGATCGGGTTCACCGAGCCGCGCGCCAGATACGGGATCACGTAAATCGCCAGGAACGGCAGAAAGCCGAGCGACAGCCCGAGGTAGATCCACTTGATCTGTTTCTTTCCCACCGCCGGCGCGCGGCGGTAGGTGTAGCCCAGGCCGACGACGGCGAGAGTGAAGTAGATGGCGAAGTGGGCGAGGCTCCAGCGGTCGAGCAGCACCATCGACTGCCGCGCGTCGGCCAGCGGCACCGCGTTGCTGAAGACGAGGACGTCGATCGTCCAGAGCGCCACCAGCACCGGCGGGATGTACAGCGCGGCGATCCACCGCTTGTCCGAGACGAGCGGCCGCGGGAACAACAGGAAGAAGTTGAGCGCGAGCGGAGGAAGGAAGATGCGCGACAGCTCCTCCACCATCTGCAGCGTCTTGAAGCTCCAGTCGACGTCGCCCGCAGGCGTGTAGACGTAGACGACGAACGACAGCAGCGTCACGAAATAGAACAGCGTGCTCTCGCTCGTATCTCCTCGAAAGAGCGTGAACAGCCCGATCGCCAGGTAGAGGAAGCCGATGAAGCTGAGAATGAGGTAGGCGTAATCGACCTTCAGCTCGGGCGGCTGATAGTTGATGGTGGCCACCTGACTGCCGCGCACCACGAGCATCGGCACGTTGTCGCCGATGCGGCGGAGCGTCTTCTGCAGCCCCTCGACCTCGTTGGTCGGCGTGCCGCCGATGGTCCAGATATGGTCGCCGGGACGCAGCCCCGCCGCCTCCGCCCCGCTCCCCGCGTCGACGCTTTTCACGACGATGATGCCGTTGGCCCGGGTGAAGGTGAAGTCGATCCGCTCGAACGAGGAGCGTTTCCGCTGAAAGGAAACGAACGCACCGAGCACCACCCCTAAAGTCAGGAGGGTGATGAGGATCTTCGCCAAGAGGGAGGTGCGCATGGGTCTGGGCCGGGTCAGCGGGGTATTCAACGCGGGTGCCGCGGCGAAAGTGAGGGTAAGTGACTGATTCTTAACGCCTGTATGGTTTAGGCGACACTTTTGTGAAGAAGCGGTTGTCCAAACCGTTGGATTTGGGCACTGTTTTTTTGGACGGAACTAGACGCCCGGCACGCCGAAACAGGCCGAACGGACCGTTAGGACGGACAGGACTGCTGAGGAAGGACCGCTTCCTGGGTCGGTCCTACAGGTTCCACGGTCAGCGCGACCACCCCTCCACCGACTCCCGCAGGTCTGCCGCCAGCGCCGCATCGCTTCCTTCCAGCCGGTCGATCGCCTCGAGGGTCTCATCCCGCAGCCCGTGCCGCGCCAGCAGCACCGCGTGCAGCAGCGCATCCTCCGGATGCTGCTTCCGCACCTCGTCGATCTTCTGCAGCGCACTCTGCTCCAGGACGCGGAAACGCGCCGGTGGATCGGGCGCCTTCGGGTAGAGCGACCGCTCGCCGCCGGCGGTCACCTCGACCTGCCACAGGTACTCGCGCCCGCGCTTCAGCTCGTGGCGCGGCTTCCACCGCGCGTCCGTCAGCGCGCCGCTCTCCACGATCGCATCGCCGTCGCGGAGGATGACGCTGTAGCTCGCGCCCGCTCGTGAGGCCCAGCGGAGCTCCGGCCGTGTCAGGCTGACGACGGTCTGGTCCGGGGACAACCGCAGATCCTCGTCTTCCGAGCCGCCGCGCAGCAATGACTTCTGCGGCCGCAGCTCGGCGATGACGGCCGGCACCGGCAGCGCACGCCGCGCCTTCACGTCCGCTACCCACGACTCCCACTCCGGCCGGGCCGGATCGGTCGCCGCGACCACAACGCGTGGTGATTCCGTCGCCACCGGACTGGACGTCGTGGCCGCGCGCGGCTGCGCCGCCGGCGTCCGCGGCACGCGATCCACCAGCAGGATCGTCAGCGCGAACGCCGCGATCGAAGCAGCCACGGCATACGGCATCCATCCGTTGCGCGCCGGCCGGCGCCGCCGCATCGCACCGCGGAACTCGGCGATCTCCGCCACCTCGGCGCGGCAGATTTCGCACTCGTTCAGATGTGCGTCCTCGTGCAGCGTTCCATCGGCGACGGCCATCAGCTCGTCGTCCGAGAGATGCCCGGCGTCGTCCGCCGCCTCGAGCTGCACGCGCAGGTCGCGCGTCATCCGGGCCGGCGACACCACTTCGCCGACGGCCCTGCCGCACGCCTCGCACGTCGCGGCATGACCTCCCACCACGGTCACCTGGGCCGGCGGAAGACTTCCGTCGCGAAGACGGTCCAACTGCTCTGCTGTCACGTGACTGCTCGGCATGACGCTCCTGTTCGCCCGTTCGATTTCATTTCCATCGCGCCATCCTTCTCGTCAGGCGCATGCGGGCCGACTTTCTCAGGTTGATGACCTGTTGACGTGTGAGCCTCAGCCGGTCCGCGATCGCCAGGTCGTCGAGCGGCAGCTGTTCCCAGATCTCATTCAGCCCCTCCTCCGTCATCCCGGCGATCAGCGCGATCTCCGTGACGTCGGCGACGTTCAGCAGGAGAAAGAGCGTCAGCGCGTTGCAGCCACCGGCGTCGCGCAGGTTGAGGAGCAGCGCCGCGCGCTGGTTGTCGGGAAGCTCGCGAATCTCCGACCAGAGCGTCGCCAGATACTCACGCTGCTCGAGCGAGCTGAGTTGATCGGGCTGTGCGTCGGCGGGATATTCGCCCCGCTCGATGACGACGTCGCGGACGTCCCACAACTCCGCCACCAGATCGACCAGCGACTCGAACGTGACCGGATGCCCGAGCTCCTCGAAGATCGCGCGGACCGCGTCCGCCGGACGCGACTTGTCGCGCATCACCCCCGTTGAGGGAAACCGCGTGGACGGCACCGCTTTCGGCGGCTGTCCTTTCCACCGCGACAGACCCGCCGCGATGCTGGCCGGTGTTTCCCACAACGCAAACGCTGCGTCGCGCGTCAGCAGATACCGCAGGTTCCGTTTCAGCCGGTGACGCTCCGGGTAGTGATGCCGCCGGAAGTCGTACAGCGCGTTGTACGTGAGCGTGGCCAGATAGTCGTCGAGCGCCTTGATGGCGTGCTCCTCGTAGAGCGTGGCGGCCCTCACCTTGCGAATGAGCTTGATGGCCGCGAGCGACGAGATCTCCTCCAGATCCTCGATGTGAAGATTCGGCTCCATGCGGCGGAACCGCTGGACGATCGCCGCGATCAACGGCTTTGCCTCTTCCACGAGCAGAACCTCGATTGCCGCCTCCCGCGACCGATCGTCGGGAGCATCGATGACCGGCCACAACGCGCGGTCATTCAGCTCATGCAGCCGGTCGGACACTCGTTAATCGTCCGTCCTCACCGACGGATCCCCCAGGAGCACGAAAGGCGCCCAATGAAACGGATGTGATGTGCGCTTATCGCGAATGCAGTGCAGTTGTGCTTCGCGCACCGCCTGCGCCTTGTGCAGCGCCGGGTTCGTGGCCGGCGCGCGCAGCGTGCGATGGAACGCGATCATGAAGCCGGCGGTGCTGTCGCTCGCGACCTTCCACTGTGTGGCCAGCGTGGACGACGCGCCGGCCAGGAAGAACGACCACGAGAGACCGACGACGCCTTCGCCGCCGCCGACCCGGCCGCGCGCCGTCTCGCACGCCGACAGCACGACGAGGTCCGCGTTGAGGTCGAGCCGCGCGACCTCCCAGCTCTCCAGCCATCCGTCTTCCGCGGTATCGCTGTCGCGCGCCAGCATCAGCCGCGAGTACGTCGGGTTCGCGTCGTCGAGAATCGCGTGCGTCGCGAAGTGCGCGACGGACGCATTGCGCAGCGCCGCCTTCGTGCGCGCTTCCGTGGCCTGATCGCGCTTCAGCACGAGCGATTGCCGCGGATCGTAGAGCGTGCGTACCGCGTCGACTTCATGCTCGGCATCGGGCAGCGGCCCGAGCGTCGCGTTTCGGTAGAAGCTCGCCGCGACTTTGCCCGCGGCCGGATCGAGCGTCGGATTCGCGATCGCCAGCAGCGACACCGGCGGCGATTCCGCACGCTTGCGCGCATCCGCGATCGACGACCACGCCGTCATCGACGGTGCGTAAAAGATTGCCTTGCTCTCCACCAGGAAGCGTTCCCGCCGGTCGACGAGCGCCGCGAACGACACGCTCCACAAGCTGTCGTCCGGCACGATGAGCAGCGCGTCCGCGCCGGCGATGTCGCGCTCGATCGGCTCGATGAGCAGCGCATGAAGCTCCCGCCCCGCGGCTTCGACGCGCAGGTCGCTGTTGGCCAGCCGCTCCAGAAACACGCTCACGCGCTCTTCGAGGACCTTCCGCTCCACGCGTTTCGTGCGCACGCGCACGCCCTTTTCGTCCAGGAGGAAGATGTACAGCTCGTGCTCGCCGACGAAGTACTCGACGGCCACCGTGCGCGAGGGGAGCCGCTCCGCGAGTCTGAGCACTCCGGCGGCATCGATCTGGCGGCGCACCGCATGCTGCCGCTCCGATCGCGCGCGCACGCCGTCGAGGAAAGACGCCCGCGCGGCGCGAGCACGGTTCAAGCGCTCCGTCAGCTCGATGGTGGTGTTGCCGCCGGCCGCTTGCGCGCGATCGAGCTGCGTCCGGACCAGCGTCACCTCGCGATCGAGCGCCGCCTGCTGTTCGCGCACCGCGGCATCCACTTCGGCGGACGATCCCGGGCGGCCATTTTCGAGGATGTCCGTCTGCACTCTGGCCCGGCCGCGCTCCAGCAGCGCGAGCGCTTCCACCGCGCTGCCACGCGCCAGAGTGAGCTCCGCCGCGAGCTCGTAAATCGCGGACGTCGCATTCGCCGCGATCGCCTGTTGCCGCTCGTCACCGGCGGTCCTCGCATCGAGGGCTTCGCGGATCTCGATCGCCTCGTACGCGACGGCAAGACCGCGATCGATGATGCCCAGGCTCTGATACGCGCGGCCGGCAGAGATCAGTGCATGAGCGCGCTGATGCTCCATGAGCCCGTCTCTCGCGAGACTGGCCAGCGCCAGCGCCAGCGCGCCCGCATCGTTTCCACGCCGGGCGTAGTGCGGCGCCAGCTCGTACATGTGGGCGTCCGGGTGGCTGCCACCGATGGCGGCGCCTTCCCGGTTCAGGCACTCGGCCTCGGCGAAATTGCCTCTGTTGGCCTCGATCATAGCGAGACCGCGCAGTGCGTTGCCCATGTGGCGTCCCGGCATCACATTCGTCGTGACGATCACCCCGTTCTGGTCCCTCATCACCATGGGGGCAAGCCTGGCGCGCGCCTCGTCGTACCGCCCCAGGTCCGCGAGCAGCGTGCCCGAGCGGACCAGCAGCGTCGGATACGCGTAGGCCTTCATCTTCCCCGCCAGATCGCTGGCGCGCGTGTGGTGAAACAGACCGCGCTCGATATCGCCCTGGTGGAGGTAGACGGTGGAGAGCACCATCTCCAGCCCCATCTCTCCCGTCCCGTCTCCGACCTCGCGCGCGAGCGCGGCTCCCTCATCGATGTGGAGCCGTGCGCCGAGGTAGTCGGCGTGGTGCACGGCCATGTTGGCGAGGCTGTAGAGCACGCGGATCAGGATCGCCGGGTCTTCCGCACGCGCCGCGAGCCGCCGGGCGGCGCGATAGCACTCCTGGATTGCGGCGCCACGGGCCGCCGGCGCCAGGTGGACGAACGTCACGATGGTGCGGCCGCGGTCGTACCAGGCACGCGCCAGGACGTCCGGATCGCCGGTCGTGTGGGCGATGGCCAGGCTCTCTTCGCTCAGGGTCGCCATCTTTTCGGGAGTGGCGGTGTACGTCGCCGCACCGAGCGCGAGCGCTTCTCCGCCGCGATCGCCCACCTCACGCGCGACCCGCAGCGCCAGGGCCGACGCATCCGCGGCGTCTTTGAAGGCGCCGGAGTTCAGGTGGGTCAGCGTTCGCGCGTACAGCGCGCGCGAGAGACCTTTGGAGAGCCGATCCGGCCGTTCGCGCAACCGGCGTTCGCGCTCCTCGCCACGAAGCTGCAGCAGCGCTTCCGCGTGCTCGTCGTCCCGATTCTGCACCTCGGCCACCCGCCACGTGTCCCCTTGCCGCGCGAGCACGAACCGCAGAGGCACGATCTCCACCGGCGACCACGCCGAGGAAGCCAGCGGGTCGCGTTTGCTCATGGCGACGTCGGCGTGGAGCGTGACCCGTTCCGGTCGTTCGTCCAGCGTCGCGATCGCGACATGCTCGGCGCGGATGCAGCGCACGCGCAGGACGTGGCGCACCTGGCGCTCGAACGGCTCGGTGCTCGCGGCCGGAGCTTTCGGCAGCTCATCGAAGCGCCCGTCGTACGCCAGCGCGAGAAACGCTCGCACGACATGCTCCGGCGTCTCGCCGAATGCAGGAAGCGCACTCGAAAGAAGGACGCCGGCAAGGAACACGACCAGAACGTGGGACGGGGCGGATCTCATTTAAATCAATCAATATAGCGAACTTCGTCTCCGTCGTTTCCCCTTCTCTCCCGCCGGGCCCGAACGGCCCGGCGGAGCTCACCTGGGAAAGACGACCCAATGCAGGTACGTATTACCGCCACTGGGTGTTCCGGGCCGGTGGATTCCAGGGAACGATAGGACGAATGGGACGGATAGGACCTATGGGACGAATGGGACGGCGGCAGGTCCCATAGGTCCTATTCGTCCTATTCGTCCTATACGTCCTATACGTCCTATACGTCCCATCGTTCCCGTGGTCCGCGGCTCAGACCGAATGAACCTCTCCGTGTGGCCTGCCGCACGACTGCCCGTCCCATCCGTCCCATTCGTCCTATCGGCCCCTTCGTGCCCTCGGCATAGAATGCCCGCCGCATGAACAACGTCGACATCGGCATGGAGGCCGCGCGCCGCGGTGCGAAGATCCTACTCGAGTATTGGGAGCAGCTCGGCAAGGCAGACGCCGACCTGAAAGCGCGCAACGACTGGGTCTCCAACGCGGACCGCGAGAGCGAAGCCGCCATCGTCGAATACCTCCAGCAGCAGTGTCCCGGTGACGTCGTCCTCGGCGAGGAATCCGGCATGATCGATTCGGCGCACGCGCCGACCGGCCGCACCTGGATCATCGATCCGCTCGACGGCACCTCCAACTACCTGCAGCACTTCCCCATCTGGTCGATCTCCATCGCGCTGCGCAGCGGCAACGAGATGATCGCCGCGGTCATCTACGAACCGCTGCGCGACCTCTTCTTCACCGCGGAGCTCGGCGCCGGCGCGTACCGCAACGGCGCGCGCATGTCCGTCTCCGACCAGCCCGGCGTCGAAGCATCGTTCCTCGCCACCGGCTTCCCGTTCCGCGCGCAGTCGTACGTCACGCCGTACGTGCGCATCTTCGAAGACGTGATCCGCGTCGCGAAAGGCGTGCGCCGCGCCGGCTCGGCCGCGCTCGACCTCGCGTACACCGCCGCCGGCGTCTTCGACGGCTTCTTCGAGATGCACCTCGCCGCGTGGGACGTGGCGGCCGGCTCGCTCCTCGTCACGGAAGCGGGCGGCGTCATCAGCGACTTCTCCGGCGGCCAGCGCTGGCTGGAGCGCGGCAACATCGTCGGCGCCCCACGCGGCGTGCACGCGCCGCTGCTCGAGATCATCGGCCGCCACATCACCGAAGAGCAGCTCGACCACCGCCGCGGCGCGCGCCTCTTTCCCTGATTCAACGAGGCGATGAAAAAGCTTCCCCGCCGCTTCTACCTCAACGACACCGTCTCGGTCGCGCGCGACCTCCTCGGTTGCATCCTCTGGCACCGCAACGGCGACCAGCTCCTCGCCGCGCGCATCGTGGAGACCGAGGCGTACCTCGGCGCGAACGACATGGCCAGCCATGCGCGCCGTGGCGTGCGCACGCCGCGCAATGAATCGATGTACCTCGAGGGCGGCCACGCCTACGTCTACCTCAGCTACGGCATGCACTGGTGCATGAACGTGGTGACACAGGACGCGGATCTCGCCGAGGCCGTGCTGCTGCGCGCGGCGGAACCGGTGGAGGGCATCGAATTCATGCGCGTACGGCGGCCGAAGGCGAAGCGCGATCACGAGCTGATGAACGGCCCGGGCAAAATGTGCGAGGCGATGGGCATCGACAAAGGGTGCGACGGCGCGTGGCTCGCCGGCGACACGCTCTGGCTCTCGCCGCGCAACCAGCCGCTCGACGAGGCGGACATCGCCGCCAGCCCCCGCATCGGCATCGACAACTCCGGCGACGCGACGCACTGGCCGCTGCGCTTCTTCGTGCGCGGCAACCGCCACGTGTCGCGGTATCGCTATGAGCGCTGACCACTACCGGACGCTCGCCGCCCCGGTCGAGTTCTCCCACAAGATCGAGCGCTCCGAGTTCCTCGGCCTCGCCTTCCCCATGACCAGCGAGGACGAGTTCTTCGCGGAGCTGACGCGCGTCCAGAAACGCTTCTTCGATGCGACGCACCACTGCTGGGCGTTCCGCCTCTTCACCGGCGGACGCTCGCGCAGCTCCGATGCGGGGGAGCCGTCGGGGACGGCGGGGAAGCCGATCCTCGCGGCGATCGAAGGAGCGGACGTTCACGACGCCGGCGTGATCGTCGTCCGCTGGTACGGCGGCATCAAGCTCGGCACCGGCGGCCTGCAGCGCGCCTATCGGGAGACCGCGGCGGAGACGCTGAAGGACGCCGCCCGCCTCGACCGGTACCTCTACGCACGCATCCGCGTCGTGGTGCCGTTCGATGCCCTGGGGCAGATCTACCGCCTGGTCAGCCCGCCGGACATCCTGCTGGCGGAAGAGCGCTACGGAGAGATCAACGAATTCTTCTTCGACGTGCGCTTGTCCGCGGTGGAGGGGTTCACCAAGCGCCTGGTGGAGCTGCGCCTGGAATGGTCGCAGTAGCGACGTTTCCTGTGCGTTGTCCGTTTTCCGTTGTCCGTTTTCCGTGCTGCGCTACACGACGATCCCGGCGATGCGCAGCACGGACAACGGACAACGGACAACGCCCTGGCCCGGCCCCGCCCCGGCGCCGCGGCCTACTCTTCCGTCACCGTCGTCCGCGCAATCCGGTCCCCGGTCCGGGGACGCCCGATGGCCACCAAAGCCACCTCGATCACGTTCCACCCTGGCACGACCAGCGGCAGGTTGCGCAGCAGCGACCGCGGGTAGCTGCACCCTTCGCCGCGCGGCGTAAGTAGCCGCAGGCCAAGGACATGCTTCCCCATGGAGCGGCCGCGGACGCCGTCGCGGATGAGGATGCCGAAGAGCAGGATGGCGAGGGCAACCCACCAGACGATCTGGATCGCCTTCACCGAGCCGCCGATCCAGGCCATCGCGTAACTGACGATGGAGGCGGGCAGCACGAGGAGAATGGAGATCGAGAGCGCGTCCACGAGGAACGCCGCGATGCGGAGAAGCGTCGTTTGTGAGCTGTCGCTCATGAAACCCCTGACCGTGATTGACGTACACCCGCATTGCAGGTGCCAGATGAACAGCCGGACCCATAGCCATTATTTACTGATCGGGGCGCTTCTCCTCCTCGGAGCATGCCACCAGGGCGTCACCGGTCCGAAGAAAACCGCCACCATCGAGCGGCAGTGGCCGGCCACGGCCATCACCCGCCTCGAAGTCGGCGAGGTCGACGGCAGCGTCTCCGTGGAAGCCGGAGCCACCGACAAGATCACTCTCGTGGCCCGCGTCACCAGCCGCGGCGTCGACGCCAAGCCCAACGCCGAGAACCAGGGATGGTTCGAGACCCGCGTTGAAGGCGGCACGCTCGTCATCGGCCGCAAGGAGAGGGAGCGCCGCTCGTTCTGGATGAAGGGCGACAACGTCTCGATCGACTATGAGCTCCACGTTCCGCCGCAGGTGGCGCTGGAGCTGACCACCGTCAACGGCCGCATCGTCACCCGCGGCATCGAAGGGCGCACCGAGGCCGTGACCGTCAACGGACCGCTCGACCTCGAGAGCGCCGGCACGCAGGAAATGACGGCCAACGCCGTCAACGGCAGCATCCGCGCGAAGTTCCTCACGTCGTTCCAGGGCGCCCGCTTCAAGACCGTCAACGGCGGCGTCGAAGCGATCCTCCCGCAGAACGCGTCGTTCTCCGTCGACCTCTCACAGGTCAACGGCGACTTCGAAGCCACGTTCCCGCTGAGCATCCACTCCAACCCCGGCAGCCGCCGCGTCTCCGGAGAGATCAACGGCGGCCAGCACGAGCTGCGCATCGTCACGGTCAACGGCGACGTGGAAGTGCTGCACCTGCCGAAGAGCTAGCGCGGCGCCTGCCAAAATCGCGCGTACCTGACGCACCGCCGCATCCGTTATCCTCCCCAAAAAAACGGGGAGGCATCGAGTGACGAAAGCATTCTGCGTAACCCTGGCCGCGGCAGCGGTACTCGTTCTGAACGGCTGCGTGGCCGGGAACACCCACACCTTCAACTATGTGCCGGCGCAAACCACCAATGCGGGCGAAGGGCGCGTCGTCCTGCTGTTCGCGGTGGACGATCAGCGGCCGTACATCCTGAGCGGGGACGAGTCGCCCGACTTCGTCGGCGAGCAGCGCAACGGCTACGGCATGCCGTTCAACGTGACCACGACCGGCAAGCGACCCTTCGCGCAGATCGTGTACGAAACCGTGCAGCGCGATCTGGAGGCTGCCGGCTTCCGTGTCACCGCATCCGCGGAGAAAGCCTCCAACGTCGCTTCGGTCGTGCGCACGGCCAACGCGAATCGTGCGCTGGCGATCGTGATGCGCGAGTTCAAGTCCGACACCTTCAGCAACATCAACTTCGATTACGACTTCGAAGCGATCGTCTACGACGCCTCCGGCAACGAGCTGGCGCGCGAGAAGCTCGAGGGTGAAGAGGTGCTGTCCGGCTCCTTCATGAACCCGCCGAAAGCGGCGAAACAGAAGGTGCCGGCGACCTTCTACGCGAAGATCCACGGCCTGGTCACGGGCAACCCGAAGATCATGGCCGCGCTGACCAGGTAGCGCGCGGGCTCAGGGCCCAGGGCCCAGGCGCAAACCGTCCGACGGCATCGCGGTAGGCCCCTGCGCCCTGAGCCCTGGGCCCTGGGCCCTTCCCCTGACACGCCCCTTGCACACGTCGCTGTGCATGGCGCGCCTGTTCGTTCTCCTCTGTTCGATCCTCTTTGCCTTCCAGGCCAGCACCGCCGCGACCGAGGTGTCGCTGGCGGTGAGCACGAAAAAGAACATCATGGAGCTTCGCGTCGGCGGCAAGACCATCCGCCGCTACGACGTCTCCGTCGGCAAGAAGGCGCACCCGACGCCTCACGGCACCTTCCGCGTCAACCACATCGTCTGGAACCCCGCCTGGGTGCCGCCGAAGGAGAAGTGGGCCAAAGGGAAAAAGCCGACGCCGCCGGGCGACAAGAAGAACCCGATGAAAGTCGTGAAGATCTTCTTCAAGGAGCCCGACTACTACATCCACGGCACCGGCGACGAAGCCGCCCTCGGCGGAGCCGCCTCGCACGGCTGCATCCGCATGTCCCAATCCGACGCCTTCCGCCTCGGCCGCTACCTCATGGATAAAGGCGGCGTAGGAAAAAGCGACGCCTGGTACGCCGGCGTCTTCAACCGCGGCGTCTCCGCCGACGTGCACCTGAAGAGCAGCGCAAGGATCGTCATCGGGCCGTGAGGGGGATGGGGCCGCGGAGGACGCATCAACGTCGACCTATGGGTCTTATAGGTCCTATTGGTCCTATTGGTCCTATTGGTCCCATCGTCCGCTGACGCCCACGACGAACGCACTCCGCAGGGGCAGGGAACGATAGGACGAATGGGACCTATAGGACAGATAGGACTCATGGGACAGAGGCGGAGCACGCACAGCACGCACCCGCGACGCCGAGTGGAGGACAGACACTCTTGTCTGTCCCGCGAGGAATGACGCGAAGATGATGAGCCTCCGCAGAGCGTAGGAGCTGGTTAGGACGCCCAATGATCCGATAGGAGAGGTCTGGCCCCCCCAGCGAGTTTAAACGTCACCGTTTGTGGGCCATCAACGCGATTGTATCGCTGACGAGTGATAACCGTTCCTTCAGCGATGGATCGAGTGAAAGCACGATTCCTACGATGGTCCACACGTAAACAGCAAGTATCACCGCCGGCTCAAGGTTGGTTGGCAGAGCGATATCGAAAAACTTCAACAGACTCAAGAGCGCGAGCGGCAAGATTGTCACTATCGCTTGCGACACAAGGCGGCCACGCGAGCGCTTTGGTATCTCAATTCTCTTCGTGAGTGGAACTTCCAAGTTCGTGAGGCCATGCCAGTTGGACATGAGAATACACTCGAGCGCATCGCACAAACTGTTTTTCACGTATTGCTGTGAATCGGCCATCGGCCAGGTCACCGCATGACGAAGTGTCCGGAGACGACACGCCGCATCCCGGCAGCACTCGTGGAGCATCAACGTTGTCTCTGGGTCGGAGAACCTGACCTGCTTCGGTATCTCCGCCAAAATCGTTGTGACCGCGGCGTCGATGATGCGTGCCGCACCGCGTCTCCAATTAAGGTATGACCACGCACGCGGCGCGCGCCTCAGTTGATGGAGAAGACCGGCGATATGATTGACAACGTATACATCGGCACGGCGTCGGCGCATGCGACGTTGGATAATCGCTCCCCCAACTGATGCGGCGCCGAACGCGAGCGCAGAAAGCATGACAATCACCAACGCCATACCGATCGTCGGCATCCAGACGAGCGCCATAGGCATCATGAGTACGTACAGCGCTCCTATTGTTATTGTCGCAACGGTCGCACCCTGATCAACATTGAGGGAGTTCCATAGGTTCGGCCGAGCCGCCGACGGCGCGATCATCAGCAATGCCGCCAATGCGATCCATAAAGGCGCCCGGTGGGGCGCAGCGGCTAGTACGCGGAGTTCTGAAATAGTGACGGCGGCTGCTAAGACGAGTGCCGCAGTGACCCACTGCAACCCACCGCGTTCCACGACGAATCCGTGTCTCCCGTAGTTCTAGCTCCGCCAGCCTCGTGGCCCAATGGCAACGTAAGTACCGCGGAATGCGACTACCCAGGGTGGCTGCCAAATCTTGCCGGTAGAATCTGGCATCAACACGCAACTGGTTCGCCAAGGCGTTGTGAGAGTTCATGCAAGGGCCTCGATATAGGAGTGACAGCTACGTGAGATTCCCTACCACAGGGACCGACCGAGCAAAGGAGGTCCGGCGCGCGACACCGTTTCCTAACCGAGCGCACGTCCGCCATACCCCGGTAGACTTGGGGCATGGCGAGCGGTGCTGAAGACGCAACGAACTTCCCCCCGGAGTTCAAACAGTTCTATCAAGCTGTACGTGTCCTCGAGCAGTTCGATTGCGCCGAGATTCGCGGCGTGGTGAGAGGCACACTCGCTCCGACCGATCGCGAGAGATGTTTCTCGGAATCTACTATCGCGCCGCTCTGAACGTCAGTAGCCTGGTAACGCTGTATGCCCCGACTCATTTTCAGGCGATCGCGCAGGCGGCGCGCCTATTGTTCGAGCTATCCGTCGACGTTCACCTCCTAGACCTGATTGCCGACGCTCCCGCCAAAATGGCTGCCTTCTCTGACGTTGAGCTTCTGAAGGCCGCGCAGGACGGTGTCACCGTCGCCGACGGCGATGAACTGCAGACCGAGCTCGCGCTATGGCGGGCGTTCATCAGCGAAAAGGAAGAAGCAATCCACGCTCGACGATCCTCACTCTGGCCGCCCGGTCGCCTCACTCATTGGTCGGGCATCAACCAGCTCAAGGACAGGGTCGCTCTCTTGCCTATCCGCTACGCCACGCTCCACAGTCGCAATTACCGTCTACTAAGTTGGTACGCGCACGCGGGCTTGACAGGGATTTCGATGGATGCGGCCGGGTACGCCGCCATCGCGGCAAAGTCGCTCGGTGTCGCGGCGGAGTGCTACGTAAATATCCTCCGCTCGATCATCGCTGAGCTGCACTTGGAAAAGGCCGTTGAGGGCATTCAAAAGAAGATGGAGTACGCGCAACTTCTCGCGTTCGCCGACAGCGAAGCCACTGCTGAAGGTCTGCGGCGCGAAATTCTCGGATAGGCGCCGAGCCCCCGAGCATCATGCTGCGGTCCGCAATCCCCTCCCCCTACCCCCGCCCCTCCAGCCACCTCGCGATCGCTTCCGCTGTTCCGGGCAGCTTCGCCTCGAGCAGCGGCACCTCGCGGATGGTGATCGGGGAGACGAGGTGCCATTCGATGACGTGGTGGAGGTCGACGCGCTCTTCGTCCGTGGCGTCTTCGTTCGTCTCGGCGACGCGGTACTCGAGGACGCCGAGGAGCCAGCGGGGGATGTCGATCTCGATGGTGGTGCGCTCCGTCAAGTCGGGCCGGGTGGGGGGCATGGGGCGGACGTTGTCCGGCACATCCTTCTTCTTGCGCTTCATCCTTCCACCTCTGTGTGGGCGAAGGCGGCGACGACGCGGTCGAAATCGTCCTCCAGGAGGACGACGTCGCCGCTGACGAACGTCAGCATCGTGCCGGGGCCGTGAGGGTTGCCGATGAACGACTGCACGTGGAGGCCGTTGATGCAGCGGGAGGCTCGGGTGCCGGCTTCGGTGAAGACGACCACCGGGAGGGTGGGGCGGCGGGCGAGGAGGTAGGGGTGTGGGGCCATTGTTGCCTCGTCAGGTTTATCGTCAACTTCGACCCGGGTCGATGGTGAGAAGTTTAGCCGCGGACGAAGATGAACGCAACTGTGCCGCCGGTAAACAAGAGCGAACGACTTCGCGAAGCCATCGAGTTCGGTGCGCGCGTGCGAGAGTTGCGCGTCAAGCGCGACCTGACGCAGGAGCAACTCGCCGAGTCGGCGGGCATGAACGTCGTGCAGTTGAGCAATCTGGAGCGCGGCGCGAACGAGCCGAAGCTCTCGACGATCCTGCGGTTGGCGCAAGCGCTCGGCGTGACGCTGGCGGAGTTCTTCCGACCGTTCGATAAGCGGAAGTAGCGTTCACCCCGGCCTTTGTGGTGTGCCGCGCGCCCCTCACCCCGTCCTTCGCTTCGGGCGAAGGACATCCCTCTCCCCGCAAAAGGCGCGGGGAGAGGGGCGACAAGGCGCTGCGCTCGGCGGGCGGTGGCGCGCTGGCTACGCCAGCCGCGGCGTCGGCGGATTTCGGTGGGCGCTCATTGAGCTTCGCTGGCGGATCACTGCTCTCGGCCGGCCGACCACCGGGCTGCGGTGGCCGCTCACCGATTTTCGGTGGCTGGTCAGACGGCGACGGTGGCGGTTCAGTGGCTGGCGGTTGCCATTCACTGGATTCTGGTGGCGGTTCACTCTTTTTTGCCGGGATTCGGTGGCCGGTGACCGGATTTCGGTTGGTTTCCAGCGATTTTCAGTGAGTGGTGACTGAATTTCGGTTGATTGATGACTGAATTTCGGTTGTCACTCAGTGATTTTCGCTGGCAGGTGACTGATTTTCGGTCACTGGTCGCCGCCGTTCGGTGGTCCGCTGCTGATTCTCAGTCGTGGGCGCTGATCTTCGGGCTTCGGTGACTGATGCGGCGGGGATCGCCGGGGAAGATGCACGACCAACAAAAATGGTTGACGAGCGCGACCTTGGCACGATAGACTTTGCTAACTCCCGAAATTCGAGTTCCCGCACCGTGAACAGACCGAGCTCCGCACGCGCGCCGCAAGGCGCTACCGGCGTTTGCCGGGAACGCCGTCGCCCGCAGGGCGCCGGGCGGCCGGAATGGGTGCGTCCGATGCGGCGGGTGCAGAAGGCGCTCGACGCTTCCGTGCGGTTGCTCAACGCCGGTCTGGCTACCGCGGCGAAGTCGGGGCGTTGCCTGACGCGGCGGCCGCTCGACAGCTCCCGGAAGCTGGAGCATGCCGAGGGGCGTCTGGCTCTGGCTTCGGCCCGGCTGGCGTATGCGGCTAAGGAGCTTGCGGCCACGGCTGCCTGTCTGGAGCGCGAGCCGGAGACGGCTGCCGGTGCGCCGCAGCTGATGATGGAAGCGTCGCAGCGTTGGATGGCGATGCACCAGTCGGTCGACGCCGCCGCGGGGGCGATCTACGCGTTCCATGAGAACGTGCTCGCCGGTCTGCGCTCGGGCGCGCTGGTGCCGGAGCGCGAAAACAACCGCCGGCCGCGCATCATCCTCGCGCCGCGGCCGACCTTCTTCCGCGCCTTCCTCGTCGCCCGTCAGCCGCGGGTCGTCGATCGGATCTCCTCTGCCCTCAAACGACGACGAAGGGCTCCGCGCCCGGCCGCCGTCAGCGTTCCACGCCGTGCTTCGCAGGGGCGTGCGCCTCCTCTTTCTTCGGTCTGCCCGTTCTAGTACCGGGACTTCATCGAAGAGAGACGATGGGACCTGTGGACCGCTAGGACCATGGGAGCCCATGAGCCAAAGGAGGCTCTATGAGCGTGAACGAGAAAGTTGTGTCCGTGGGTGCCGTGGAAGTCGAACCGGTGGTGACGTCGTACGCCAGCGAGGCGCAGGCGCGCGTGCAGGAGCTGCGCAGCATGCGCACGCTGATCCCCCGCTTCACGATTCCGGTGTCGCCGCAGGAAACGACGCGGTTGAGCGCAGCCGCGTCCGTGCCGCCGGAGTTCGTCGAGCTGACGGCGATGGCGGCCGCGCTCGAGCAGGGACTGACGCGCGGACAAGCGGTGAGCTCGGCGGAGATGCGCGACCTGATGAGCTACGCCGATGCGTACGCGCCGCTGGCCGACGAGCTGGAGGCGATGGCGCAGTTCGTCCGCCACAGCGTGATCGCCGCCCGGAACGTGGTGGGCAGCGAGGCGCTGACGATCTACGCGCTGGCCCAGCGCCTGGCCAAGCGCCCGACGATGGCGCACCTGGCGCCGCACGTGGCCGACATGCGCCGGGCACTGGGAAAGATGCAGTCCGCCCAGGCGCGCGAACGGCGCGCGGCGAAGCGGGCGGCCCGACTGGCCGCGGCGCAGACGCAGGCGGCGTAGCACGGTAAGTTTGCAGTAACCGTTGAGCGGGCGCGTCCGGGAGGGCGCGCCCGCTTTTTGGTTTCATGGGGGGCGTTGCTGGTGCGCCGCGGCCCCTCACCCGGCGCATTCGCGCCACCCTGTTCTAGACGTAGACATCCTGGACACTGCCGTGGGGACATCCTTGACGGATGTCGTCACGGAGAAGGGATGACTTGGAGTCGAGGACCAGTGGACGAGCGGCGACGGATGGTGGCGTTGTGGGAGTCAGGCAGGA
>DASVEE010000045.1:0-169612 GCA_036380735.1 Thermoanaerobaculia bacterium
CCGCCTCCGCGGCGATCCAAACCGCTCACGTGGCGATCCAAACCGCTCGCGCGGCGATCCAAACCGCTCGCGCGGCGATCCAAACCGCTCGCGCGGCGATCCAAACCGCTTGCGTGGCGATCCAAACCGCCCTTCCGCTTCGTCCTTCGGGCCACCCCCCAACGCTGGCGCGCTCTGCCCGAGTGTGCTTCAATGCGCTTCGTTCAACCGTTGAACACTGTCCGATGTCCCACGCCATCAGCGAAGAAGTCCGTTACCGGCTGCTGAAGCTGCTCGCCGAGCACCCCGACGCCAGCCAGCGTCAGGTCGCCCGCGAGCTCGGCATCAGCCTCGGCAAGGCGAACTACTGCCTCCGCGCGCTCATGGAACGGGGCCTCGTCAAAGTCCGCAACTTCCGCAACAGCGAGAACAAGACGGCGTACGCCTACATCCTCACCCCCCAGGGCCTCGAGGAAAAAATCGACGTCACGTCCGCCTTTCTCCGCCGGAAGATGGCCGAATACGACCTCCTCAGAGAGGAAATCGGCCGCCTTCAGGCTGAAGTGAATGCGCTCGAGGAGCAATCCGAAAGCGCCGTTTAACCGAGTCACCATCGCGCATGGCGATGAACCGAAGAGAGTTCAGGTCCGCAATCGGTGTGTATACCGAAGGGGGCGAAGCCCGCCTTCGTCACCACCCACAGGACGAGGGGAGTGCCTTCCGATGATCCTTGTCACCGGTGCCGCCGGCTTCATCGGCTCTCACGTGTCGCAGCGCCTGCTCGACCGCGGAGACGAGGTCGTCGGCCTCGACAACCTCAATGACTACTACGACCCGGCCCTCAAACAGGCCCGCCTCGCGCGCCTGAAACCGTCCGGCCGTTTCCATTTCGTACAGGCCGACCTGGCCGACCGCGAGGCGATGGAACGCGTCTTCGAGGAGTACGCCCCCCGCCGCGTCGTCAACCTCGCCGCCCAGGCAGGCGTCCGCTACTCCATGGAGAACCCCCACATCTATGTGGAGGCGAATGTCCGCGGCTTCCTCCATATCCTGGAGGGCTGCCGCCACAAAAAGGTCGAGCATCTCGTCTATGCATCCACGAGCTCCGTCTACGGCGCCAACACGAGGCAGCCGTTCTCCGAGCACGACAACGTGGATCACCCGATGTCTCTCTACGCCGCCACCAAAAAAGCGAACGAGCTGATGGCCCACACGTACGCCAGCCTGTACCAGCTGCCGTGCACCGGCCTCCGCTTCTTCACCGTCTACGGCCCGTGGGGCCGCCCCGACATGGCCCTCTTCAAGTTCACCAAAGGCATCCTCGCCGGTGAGCCGATCCCCGTCTACAACCACGGCCGCATGATCCGCGACTTCACCTACGTCGACGACATCGTCGAAGGCGTCATCCGCGTCCTCGACCAGCCGGCCCAGCCCGACCCGCGGTGGGACGGCAGCGATCCGGACCCCGCGCGCAGCTACGCTCCCTACCGGGTTTTCAACATCGGGAACAACAATCCCGTCGAGCTGCTTACCTACATCTCGGTCCTCGAAAAGTATCTCGGAAAAAAGGCAGAAATGTCCCTCCTCCCCATGCAGCCGGGCGATGTGCCGGCAACCATGGCGGACGTGAGCGAGCTCGAAACGGCTGTGGAGTTTCGGCCGCGCACGTCGGTGGACGAGGGAGTGCGCCGTTTCGTCGAGTGGTATCGCGAGTACTACGGAGTCGGTGAAAAAAAAGAAACGTGAACCACGTCACGTATTTCTGGTGAGGGTCTGACTTACCTTAAGGGCAAGTCCAAGGAAGCGTCCCGTCGGTCCACGGGGCCAGCAGAGAGGAATCCACTTGATGAGTCGTGATCGCCATACATCTTTCCTGACGAGAGCGCTATTTACCGTTCTTGCGACCATGGGTCTCGCCACCACGGCGGCCGCCATGGAAAACCGGGTCGAGCAGTCCGCGTTCGCCGCGCTGAACGCACCGGTGGCCAAGGGCGCCAAGCTCCGCCTCTCCAACATCCCCTTCGCCGACGCCAACACTCCGCAGGCGCTCGAGCTCGAAAGCTTCGAGGTCTGGGCTCCCGATGCGGAGATCGAGGTCTTCGGCGAAAACGGCAAGGTCACGCGCGTCGCGCCGCCGGCCGTTCGCTACTTCCGCGGCGGCGTCGCCGGCGATGCCGACTCCTACGCCTTCGTCTCCATCGACGAGCGGGGACGGGTCGGCGGCCTCGTCGTCACGCAGGACCGTCGCTACGAGATCCAGACGCGTCAGACGGCCGGCCGCCCCGGCGGCACGCGCCACCGGACCGAGGGATCGAACGACTCCGTCGACATCTTCATCAGTGAAGTGGCCACCATCGACGACGCCGATACCGGCTTCAAGTGTGAAGTCGAGTCGCGCGAGATCGGCATGACCACGGCCACTCCTTCGACCGGGATCAGCTCCCTCAGCGATCGCGTCCGCGCGGAAGCGGTCCTCAGCGGCACGCAGACCTGGGCGCTCAACCTCGCTCTCGAGACGGACTACGAGCTGTTCGTGGCTGCCGGCAGCAGCGAAGCCAACGTGCGCACGTACGTCGGCAACCTCATCGCCGCCGTCTCGACGATCTACCGCCGCGACCTCAGCACCGACCTTTTCATCGCCTATCTCGGCGTCCACACCACCGTCAGCGATCCGTTCACCGTCGTCCCGGGCAGCACGCGCCTCGCGATGGACGAATTCGCGGCGCGCTGGCACAACACGCCGCCGTCCAATACGCTCCGTTCTTCGGCGCTGCTCCTCAGCGGCAAGTCGCAGATGTCCGGAATTGCCTGGGTCGGCACGATCTGCCAGGGCGACTACGACTTCGGCAACAACGTCTACGCGGGCGCTTACGCCTACTGCGGTGGCATCCAGGTTCCGGCCAGCCTCGTGCCGCCGAGCCCGACGGCCAACGCTCCGACCTACACGCTGAGCAACGGTTACTGGCCGGTGCTGCAGGTCGCGCACGAGCTCGGCCACAACGTGGGCAGCCATCACACCCACTGCGTCGCGCTCACAGGCAGCGATCCGCAGACCTACGGCCGCCAGTGGGTCGACGTCTGCTACAGCGGCGACTTCGCCGGCAATACCCCGTGCTACAACGGCGCTCAGTCGGTTCCCGCTGAAAAGGGAACGATCATGAGCTACTGCCACCTCCTCGGCGGCAGCAACAGCCGCTTCGTCTTCGGCAAGACAGGCGAAGCGAGCTACGTCATCCCCAACAACATGAAGGGCTACATCCAGGCGAAGACGCCGTCGATGTCGGCCATCACCGCCCCGGCCAGCGTCAACATCGGCACCGCGGCCAATGCATCCGTCGCCAACGGGGGGCTGAACTACCTCTGGACCATCACCAACGGCACGATCAACGGCCCGGCGACCGGCAACGCGGTGAGCTTCACCGCGACGGCCAATCCGGTGACGCTGAAGGTCAAGGCCACGAACGCCAGCGGCTGCGCCGTCAGCGACAGCATCACAGTCCAGGCGCAGACGAGCTGCACCACCACGCTCACGCCGCCGACGCACACCACCATCTCCTACCTCGGTCAGGTCCTCAACATCGGCGTGACCTCCAACTGCGCGTGGACCGCGACGTCCAACGTGCCGTGGATCTCGTTCCCGCTGCCCAACGGCAACGGCAACGGCACGGTCGAGGTGCAGGTCTCCTCGAACGCCCAGAATCGTTACAAGCGCACCGGCACGATCACCATCGCCGGACAGCAGATCGTCATCACGCAGTGGAGCCACTCCAACCGCGCCGACTTCAACGGCGACGCCCGCATCGACCTCGTCCTGCGCAACCACGTCACCGGCGAGAACAAGATCTGGATCATGAACCGCATGGTCATGGCTCAGGAAATCCCGCTGCCGTCGGAGCCGGACCTCAACTGGAAGATCCACGGCGTCGGTGACTTCAGCGCCGACGGCTTCGAAGACATCGTCTGGCGCAACCCGGTCACCGGCGACATGCGCGTGTGGTTCATGCGCGGCAGCCAGTTCTCGCACTCCGAGCCGCTCAAGAACGTGCACCCCGTCTGGGAGCTCGGCTCCGTCTTCCGTTACTACGATGACGGGACCGACAACCTCGCGTTCCGCAACGCCAGCAACGGCGGCGTCGTGATGTGGTTCATGACCGGCACCACGCTCACGTCGACCACGACCCTGCCCAGCGTCACGGACCTCAACTGGAAGTTCCGCGGCATGGCCGACTTCAACCGCGACACCTGGTCCGACCTCGTGTGGCACAACTCGTCGACCAACTGGGTGGTCATCTGGTTCCTCGTCGGCACCAACAAGACGACGACGACCGGCACGGGCTACATCTCCTCCTCGCAGCAACTGGTCGCCACGGGCGACTTCGACTGGGACGGCAGCTCCGACATGATCTGGCGCGATCCGGCCACCGGCGTGAATACGCTGTGGCTCTGCGCCAGCGGCTACAACTTCGCCGCGCCTCCGTTCCCGTCGGCCGGCCTCAACTGGTCGATCGTCGGACCGCGCTAAACCTCACTTCCTCATCGCAACACCTGCCGCGGCCGGGACGTCATGTCCCGGCCGTTGCGTTTTGATGAAGCCGTTGTCCGTCGTCCGTGTCCGTTGTCCGTGCTTCGCAGTGCGACGGGTGGCCGAGCGAAGCACGGAAAACGGACAACGGAAAACGGACAACGAATCAAACCTACGGAGTCAATGAATGGCAGTTGAATCAACCTCCGCCGAGCTGCTGGCGAAGATCGAACGGCGTGAAGCGCGCGTCGGCGTCATCGGCCTCGGCTACGTCGGGCTTCCGCTCGTCCTTCTTTTCGCCGAGGCTGGGTTTCCGGTGCTCGGATTCGACGTGGACGAGTCGAAAGCCGACGCGCTCAACCGCGGCGACTCGTACATCCGCCACATCGGGGCGGACCGCGTGCGCCACGCTTTCGTGGGCGGCACCGCCAATGCCACCGCCGACTTCACACGCCTCGGCGAGTGCGACGCGATCCTCATCTGCGTCCCTACGCCGCTCGGCGATCACCGCGAGCCCGACCTCAAATACATCCGCATCACCGGCGAGACCATCGCCCGGCACCTGCGCCCGGGACAGCTCATCGTCCTGGAGTCGACGACGTACCCCGGCACCACGCGCGAAGAGCTGCTGACGCGCTTCTCCGCGAAGGGCTTCGAGTGCGGGCGCGAATTCTTCCTCGCCTTCTCACCGGAGCGCGAGGACCCGGGCAACGCGCGCTTCAACACCAAGAACATCCCGAAGGTCGTCGGCGGCATCGACCCTGCCTCGCAGCAGGTCGCGGTGAAGCTGTACGGCTCGATCATCGACCAGATCGTCCCGGTCTCCACCACCGAGATCGCGGAGTCGTCGAAGCTGCTCGAGAACATTTTCCGGGCCGTCAACATCGCCCTCGTCAACGAGATGAAGGTCGTCTTCGACCGCATGGGCATCAACGTGTGGGAAGTCATCGAAGCGGCGAAGACGAAGCCGTTCGGCTTCATGCCGTTCTATCCCGGCCCCGGCCTCGGCGGTCACTGCATTCCGCTCGATCCCTTTTACCTGACGTGGAAGGCGGCGGAGTACGGCACGTGGGCGCGCTTCATCGAGCTCGCCGGCGAGATCAACACCTCGATGCCGCGTTACGTCATCGACCGCACGGTCGAAGCGATCAACCAGCACGGGAAGAGCATCGTCGGCGCGAGCATCCTCGTGCTCGGGCTCTCGTACAAGCCTGACATCGACGACGATCGCGAGTCGCCGTCGTTCGAGCTCATCGAGCTGCTCATGGAAAAGGGGGCGAAGGTGGCGTACTGCGACCCGTTCGTCCCCGTCGCCCGCCGCGGCCGGAAGCACGATCTCGGCATGGCCTCGACGGCGTGCACCGCCGACGAGTTCGCGAACTACGACGCGGTCCTCATCTCCACGCCGCACACCGCGTTCAAAGATCAGGCGCTCTACGCGAAGGCGAAGCTCGTGATCGACACGCGCAACATCGTCCACGACGCGCCGAAGATCGTGCGCGCCTGACGCCGGACGCTTCGTAAGCGGAGAGAAACAACGTGCAGAGACGACGGGCGCTCATCAGCGGGATCACCGGCCAGGACGGCTCGTACCTGGCGGAGCTGCTGCTCGGCAAAGGCTACGAGGTGCACGGCATCGTGCGCCGCTCGTCGTCCTTCAACACCGGGCGCATCGATGCGCTCTACCAGAACCCGCAGGACGAAGACCGCCGCCTCATCCTGCACTACGGCGATCTGAACGACGCGTCGTCGCTGAACCGCATTCTGCGCGTCGTGCAGCCCGAAGAGATCTACAACCTCGGCGCGCAAAGCCACGTCAAGGTCTCGTTCGACCTCCCCGAATACACCGGCGAGGTGACAGGCCTCGGCTCCATGCGCCTCCTCGAAGCCATCCGCGAGCTCGAGCTGCGTCCGAAGATCTACCAGGCGTCGTCATCCGAGATGTTCGGCAAGGTGAACGAGACGCCGCAACGCGAAACGACCCCGTTCTATCCGCGCAGCCCGTACGGCGCGGCGAAGGTCTACGCGTACTGGATGACCGTGAACTACCGCGAGGCGTACGGCCTCTTCGCCGCGAACGGCATCCTCTTCAACCACGAATCTCCGCGGCGCGGCGAAACGTTCGTCTCGCGCAAGATCACACGCGCCGTCGGCCGCATGCAGCACGGCCTGCAGGAGACGCTGTACCTCGGCAACCTCGACGCAAAACGCGACTGGGGCTATGCGAAGGACTACGTCGAAGCGATGTGGCTCATGCTGCAACAGCCGGAGCCGGACGATTACGTCATTGCCACCGGCGAGACCCACACCGTGCGACAGTTCTGCGACCTCGCCTTCGGCCACGCCGGGCTGCCGCTCGAGTGGAAGGGGAGCGGCTTCGACGAAGCCGGCTACGACGCCAACGGCGTGGCGCGCGTGCGCATCGACCCGCGTTACCTGCGTCCCACGGAAGTCGACCTGCTGCTCGGCGACGCCACCAAAGCCCGCGAACACCTCGGCTGGACCCCGCGAACGTCCTTCGAAGAGCTGGTGCGGCTGATGGTGGACGCCGATCTGCGCTTAGCCGCCGAAGAAGCACACGTGAACAAGCTGTAGGACGGATAGGACGGATAGGACGGATAGGACAGGCGTGCAACGTCGCTGGGCGGACAATCGTCTCCGTTGGCACACCGCGGGCGGGACGCCCGCAGGCCAGCCGGCGAGACGCCGACGTTCCGAAAAGCACTGTCTGCAGGACCCGAACGCGCTGGGCCTTTCCAGGAACACCGGCGTCCCGCCGGCTGGCCTGCAGGCGTCCCGCCTGCAGCGCGTACCAGTGCAGCTTCCTGTTTTGCGCAGACCGCCCGTGAACCAGTCCATCGTGCCTATGTCCTATTCGTCCCATCGGTAACTCGCAAAGGAAAAATCACCCTGTCCACCTTCTGGTCTACCCGCCGCGTGCTCATTACGGGTGGGAACGGGTTTCTCGGCAGCTATCTGCGGGCGCGCCTGGAACGGGAACGTCCGGCCGCGATCCTCACGCCGCGCTCGACGGCGCTCGATCTGCTCGATGCGCGCGCCGTCGCCGCGTACCTCGCGGAGCAGCGGCCGAACCTCGTCATTCATGCGGCGGCGGTGGTCGGCGGCATTGGCGCCAACCGTAACCATCCGGGGAAGTTCTTCTATGAGAACGCCGTCATGGGCATTCACCTCATCGAGGAATGCCGCCGTGCCGGCGTCGGGAAGTTCGTCTGCCTCGGCACCGTCTGCGCGTACCCGAAGTTCACCCCGGTCCCGTTCCGCGAGGATGACCTCTGGAACGGCTTCCCCGAAGAAACCAATGCGCCGTACGGCGTGGCCAAGAAGGCGATGCTCGTGCAACTGCAGGCGTACCGGCAGGAGTACGGGTTCAATGGCATTTACCTACTGCCGGTGAATCTCTATGGGCCGCGCGATCACTTCGATCTGGAGACGAGTCACGTCATCCCGGCGATGATCCGCAAATTCGTGGAGGCCGTGGAGCGTGGTGATCGCGAGGTCGTCCTCTGGGGCGACGGCTCGCCCACGCGGGAGTTCCTCTATGCCGAGGATGCGGCAGAGGGGATCGTGCTGGCGAGCGAATCGTACGAAGGGGAGGAGCCGGTCAATATCGGTTCCGGCAGCGAGATCGCCATCCGCGATCTCGCCGCGCTCATCGCGCAGCACACCGGCTACAGGGGAGAGATCGTGTGGGACGCCGCGCGTCCGAACGGACAGCCGCGGCGGCGCCTCGACGTCAGCCGCGCCGAGACGGCGTTCGGCTTCCGCGCGCGGACGTCGTTCGCCGAGGGCATCGCCCGTACGATCGAGTGGTACCGTGGGCATCGTGTAGGCGAATAGCGCGTGGCGGTTCGCCGGGCTGCATTTCGGCGACGTATGGGGTACCATACAAACTCGCGTAAGCAATTTTGTGGCTCGGGCGTCAGTTACTCCGGGCGCTGAAACACCCCCTCGAACAATGAAGGTTTCCCGCAGACAACTTCTGAAGAGTCTGGGCCTTGCCGCCGCGGCTTCCGCCGTGCCGGCGGTCCCCGCGTGGGCTGCAACTCCGATGGCCGGGATGTACGGCTGGACAGGGGAGCCGCGGATGCGTTTCCGGTACGGTGCCGGCGGCTATCTCCGCTTCCCGCTGCTGCGGCCGGGCGAGCCGATCACCACGGACGAAAAGATCACCAAGGTCGAGCATTTCGAGCCGTTCTTCAGTCCGAACCGCCCCGTGGTCAATCCGGCGCCGCCGATCGTGCGCGACCGCACGATCTTCCTCCGCGAGCCGGGCGAGTACTACCTGCGGCTCAACGATCACACGCCGTTGCGCGTGGCCGTCTTTTCGCCGGACGAGGGGATCACGAAGTCGGTCCTGCGGCTGTTCGACTTCATGGTCGCGAACCAGCTTTACGCGCGCGCCCAGGACAGGTCGTGGTACGCGCACCGGCAGCGTTTTCTCCAGCGCTTCTTCGTCGATGAACGGCCGCTGATCCTCTCCTGCGGTCCGACGCACCAGGTCTTCCGCAGCCTCATCGAGGAGCGTTTCTGCCTGCCGACGCGCATCGCTTCGAGCGCCACCACCTTCTATCTCGCCGACGGGATGGCCCGGCTCGCGCACAACGTCCCCGAGGTATACCTGCCGGAGTTCGGCAAGTTCGTGATGTTCGACCTGAACAGCGGCTACGTGGCGAAGTGGATGGATTCCATCGATGTCGCCGAAGCCACTCGCGTGTGGGGCGATGTCGCCAGCGATCTGGAGCGTGCTTCCGACCTCGTGGACGTGCACGCGGAAGTCGATACGTGCCCCTCGACGCCGCAGATCGAGGCGGCCGTCGTGCAGACCGACGACTGGGGCACCATCGAGTTCTCCGGCAACTACGTCGCGAACAACCCGATGGATGATTTCAGCCGCGCTCGCGCGCTGCGCACCTGGTACAGCGGACCGATCTACTACGGCTCCCGCGCGCACAACGTGCGTCCCACCGGCACCGAGTTCCTCGAAAAAGGGATACTCCTCTTCGCCAACCTGCACACGGATCCGATCCTGTTCGAGGAATCGTGCGACTGGCTCGTCAGGGAAGGCGGAACTCCACGCGAGGAGATCGAGATCGTTCGTCCCAACGACCTGCGCGCGCGCCTCGCGGTCGGCCACCGCAAGCAGATCGACGCGAACGAGTGGCGCGGCCGTTTCCCTCTGTGATTCCTCTCTCGCTTCCTCATCGTCCTTGCGCGCGTCGCTGACGGCGGCGCGCACGAGCGTCTCGACAGCAACCAACAGTCATGTGCGGCATCGCCGGTAAAGTCGACTTCTCCGGACGTCCGGTCGCGGCCTCGCTCATCGAATCGATGTGCGAGCGGCTCGCGCACCGCGGTCCGGACGATCAGCACGTCCACGCCGCCGCCGGCGTGGGTCTCGGCCAGCGCCGGCTCGCGATCATCGACCTCGATCCGCGCGCCGCGGCGCCGATGCCGAACGAAGACGCTTCGGCGTGGGTGACTTTCAACGGCGAGATCTACAACTTCCAGGAGCTGCGCGCGGACCTCGTCGCGAAGGGGCATCAGTTCCGTTCGCACGGCGATACCGAGGTGCTCGTGCATCTGTACGAAGAGCACGGGCCGGCGATGGTGCAGAAGCTGCGCGGCATGTTCGCGTTCGCCATCTGGGACGCCAAGCGGAAGCGCCTCTTCGCCGCGCGCGACCGCATCGGGAAGAAGCCGTTCTTCTACGCCAGGATCGGGCACACGCTCGTCTTCGCCTCGGAGATCAAGGCGCTCTTCGCCGATCCCGAGGTGCCGCGCGTCCCGAACTACCGCGCCATCGACGAATACCTCACGTACCAGTACGTGCCGGCGCCGCTCACGGCGTTCGAAGGCATCTGCAAGCTCCCGGCGGGGCACACGCTGCTCTGCGACGCGGACGGGCAGATCCGCATCGACGGCTATTGGGAGCCGCCGCTCGCCGCCAAGACCACCGCCAACGAAGAAGAGATCATGGAGGAGCTGCGCGTCCGACTGCGCGAATCCGTGCGGCTGCGCATGATCGCCGACGTTCCGGTCGGCGCGTTCCTCAGCGGCGGCATCGACTCCGGTGCGATCGTCGCGTTGATGGCCGAGCAGAGCGCGAAGCCGGTCAAGACGTTCACCATCGTCTCGCGCAACGATCCGGGGGACGAGGCGCCCTACGCGCGCCTGGTCGCGGAGCGCTACGGCACCGATCACCACGAGATCATGATCGAGCCTCACGCGGCGGAAGTGCTGCCGCTGCTCGTGCGGCATTACGACGAGCCGTTCGCCGATCCCTCGGCCCTGCCGACGTATCACGTCTCCAAAGCCACGCGCGAGCACGTCACGGTCGCGCTCAGCGGCGACGGCGGCGACGAGAATTTCGCCGGCTATTCGAACTACGCCGTCGTGCAGTCGTGGGGACGCTTCGACGCGATCCCGGCGCCGCTGCGCACGCTGGCGGGACGCGGCGCGGGCGCGGTGCTCGACCGGCTGCCGTACGGCAACCAGACCGCGCGCATCAGCCGCGCGCTGACCATGATGGCGGGCGACGTGCCGGACCGCTTCCACCTCCAGCACACGATCCTCAAGCCACAGGAGAAGCGCGTCGCCTACACGCGCGAGATGCGCAGCCGCATCGGCGGTGACGAACGCCGAGTCGACCTTCCGTGGCGCGAAGGGATGGATCCGCTCGACTGGATGATGCGCCACGACTTCAACTACTACGTCGCCGACTGTCTGATGACGAAGACGGACATCGCCTCGATGGCCTGCAGCCTCGAGGTGCGTTGCCCGCTGCTCGATCACACTCTGATCGAATTCGCCGCCACGATTCCGAGCGCCATGAAGCGCAACAGCCAGGGCGGGAAGCAGATCTTCAAGAACGCCGTGCGCGGCCTGCTGCCGCCGGAGCTGATGACGAAGCCGAAGTCGGGCTTCCAGTTTCCGGTCGCGGCCTGGTTCCGCGGCGAGCTCGCCCCGCTGGTGCGCGAGACGCTCCTGGGCGGCACCGCGCGCACGCGCACGCTCTTCGAGCGCACCTTCGTGCAGCGCATGTTCGACGAGCACGTCGCCGGACGGCGCGACTGGAGCAGCCGCCTGTGGGCGCTGCTCTTCCTCGAGCTCTGGTTCCGGGAGCACGTGGGCTAGTGGCGCCGATGGGACCGATGGGACGAATCAGACCTATGGGACGAATGGGACGCAGCTGACCCGCCGTCTGTTGTTAGCGTCCTGTCGATTCTCCACACCTGAGACCATGCAACTCCACAACGCCGCCGCGAGCGCGCTGCTCGTCGCCGATGCGCCGGGCCACATCATCGAACGGATGGCGCTCGCGTGGCGCAACCACGGCCGCCATCGTTTCGACGTCGTCTGCTCGAACGCGGAGCATCCCTGGCGCATCGAGCGCCACGCCGCGGCCCTCGGCGCGGTGCACTGGCTCGACGCGCTCATGTACCAGCGCTGGTCGCGCCTCGCGCGCGTCCCGCAGGTGCTGACGGTGCATCACATCGTCGAAGCGGAGCTGCCGGGCTACTTCCGCACGCTGCCGCAGGCCGACGCGCTGGTCACGCTCTCCCGCCGCTGGCAGGCGCGCCTGCTCGAGCTCACCGGCCGCCGCGCCACGATCGTGCCGCAGTCGGTCGACACGACACACTTCCGGCCGCTGCCCGACCGCCACGCCGCGCGCGCCGCCGCCGGGATCGCGGCAGGGGAGCTCGTCATCGGCTTCTGCGCGAAAGCACGCTCCAACCGCCACGCCCGCAAAGGCCTCGACCTCCTCACGCCGGTCCTGCACGAGGCCGTCCGCCGCTGGCAGGCCACCGTCCTGCTCATCGGCAGCGGCTGGCAAAACTACGCGGAGGAGCTTCGCGCGGGCGGCGCCAGGGTCATTCACCGGCTGCCGAGGCACGCCGACGAGACGGCGGCGCTCTATCCGCTGATGGACGTCCTCCTCTCGACCTCGCGCGAAGAAGGGGGGCCGGGCACCATCCTCGAAGCGATGGCCTGCGGCACGCCCGTCATCACGACCGACGTCGGCCATGTGCCGGAGCTCGTGCGCGACGGGGAGAACGGCTTCGTCTGCGCGTTCGACGCGGACCATTTCCTTCAGCGCATCGCCACGTTGCACGACGACTCCGCACGCGCGGCGGCGCTCGCCGCCCAAGGGCGGCGCACTGCCGTCGAGGAGCGCGACGACCGCGTCGTCCTGCCGCGGGTCGACTTCGCCGCCCTCTACGCGGAAGCGGCGGAGCACTTCCGCCGCCGCACGGCAGGGGAGCGCGCGCGTCGCGCCGTCAGCCGCGGCGTCGCCGCCGCACGGTATGCGGCGCGCGTCGTCACGCGCAGGAGCGCCGCGCGATGAGCTCCACCGCCGCCAACATCGCGGCGAATCTCGCGGGGCGCTTCTGGTCGAACATCCTCTCGATCGCCGTCGTGCCGGTGTACCTGTCGTTCCTCGGCGCCGAGTCGTACGGCCTGATCGGCATCTTCACCACGCTCCACAGCGTCATCGCCCTGCTCGACCTCGGGCTGATCTGGGTGCTGATGCGGGAGCTCACGCGTCTCTCCACGTCGGGCGACAACTCCGGCGAGGAGCGCGATCTCATGCGCACGGTCGAGGCGCTGTACTGGGTCATCTCCATCGCCGCCGCGGCCGCCGTCTTCCTGCTGGCGGAGCCGCTCGCGAGCCACTGGATCCGCAACGAAGGGCTGCCGCACGAGACCGTCGTTACCGCGGTGCGCTGGATGGCCGTCGGCGCGGGGCTGCAGTTCCCGTTCTTCATCTATCAGGCGGCGCTGATGGGGCTGCAGCGCCAAGTGGCGATCAACGTCGTCCAGGCCGTCACCGCTACCGTGCGCGCCGCCGGCGGCGTGCTGCTGGTCTGGCAGAAGCCCGACATCGTCTGGTTTCTGGCGTGGCAGTCCGGCATGTTCCTGCTGTCGACGGGCATTGCCGCGTTTTACGTCTGGCGCAAGCTGCCGCCGTCGCCGCGGAGGCCGCGCTTCCGCATCGCGCTGGTGTCGGCGTCGTGGCGTTACGCCCTCGGCACGACGCTCATCGCCGTCGTCAACGCCGTGCTTTCGCAGGCCGACAAGATCGTCCTCAGCAAGATGCTCACGCTGAAAGCGTTCGGTTACTACACGATCGCCTTCAGCATCGCGACGACGCTCTGGTCGATCGCCAGGCCGCTCAGCTCCGCCGTCTTTCCGCGTCTGTCGCAGCTCCTCGCCACGGGCGGCGACGCGGCAGCCGCGCCGCTCTACCACCGCTCCACCCAGATGATGTCGGTGCTCCTCGGACCCGCCGCGCTGATGATGGTGTTCTTCTCCTATCAGATGGTGCTCGTCTGGACGCAGAGCGCCGTCACGGCGGAGAACACCTGGGTGGTGGCCGCCCTCGGCGCCGCGAGCATCCTCGGGTTCGGGCTCGGCGACATTCCGTACTTCACGCGCATCGCGGCCGGATGGGTGCAGCTCTCGCTCGTGCTGCACAGTTGCCTGATCGTCGTCGTCGTTCCTGCGCTCGCCTGGACGGCGAAGCACTACGGCCCGACCGGCAGCGCGGCCGTCTGGGCCGTCGTCGGGTTCGCGTCGTTTCTCATCAGCGTCACGGTCATGCACCGGCGCATGCTGCGTGGTGAGCTCGCGCGCTTCCTCCTGCGCGATACCGCGGCCCCGCTGCTCGTCGCCGCCACGGTGGGACTCATCGGTCACTTCCTCGTGCCGCGTGACGGCGCCTCGTGGCTGCTGGTCCTCAGCGTGGGCACCGTGTACGCCCTCATGGTCATCGGCGCGATCGCCGTCGCGCCCGACGTGCGTAGCGCCGCGATGCAGCGCCTGCAGTTTGCCTACAACACTCATGTGCGGAATCGCGCTCGCACTCAACGCTGAGGCACTGCCGTCCGGCGTCGTCGGCCGGATGGTGAACGCCCTCTCGCACCGCGGCCCCGACGCGCGCGGTGAAGAGGCGAGGGGCAACTGCGCCCTCGGGCACACGCGCCTCAGCATCATCGACCTGACCACCGGCGCGCAGCCGATGCAGGCCGGCCGCCGCTCCATCACCTTCAACGGCGAGATCTACAACTACCGCGAGCTGCGATCCGAGCTGCGCCACCACGAGTTCCGGACGACGAGCGACACCGAGGTGCTGCTCGCGGCTTACGAGGAGTGGGGGAGCGGGATGCTCGACCGGCTGCGCGGCATGTTCGCGTTCGCCATCTGGGACGACGCCGCGCGTACGCTGTTCGCCGCGCGCGATCTCTTCGGCGAGAAGCCGCTCTTCTACGCAACGGCTGCCGACGGCACGCTGCTCCTCGCGTCGGAGATCAAGGCGCTGCTCGCGTCCGGTCTCGTCGCAGGAAAGCTCGACCGCACCTCCGTCGACGCGTATCTCGCGCTCGGCTACGTGCCGCCGGACCGCACCATCTACTCCGACGTCCAGACGCTGCCGCCCGCGCACGCGCTGACGTGGAGCGATGGCCGCCTCGACGTGCAGCGCTGGTGGACGCCGCGGTTCGAGACGCAGCGCATGTCGCTCGACGACGCAGGCGAGCGGCTGTACGCGGCGGTCGATCGCGCCGTCGAGCGGCAGATGGTGGCCGACGTCACGGTCGGTGCGTTCCTCAGCGGCGGTCTCGACTCCAGCACCATCGTCGCGCTGATGCAGCGCCACAACGAGCGGCCGATCAAGACGTTCGCGGTCGGCTTCGGCTCGATCATCAACGAGCTGCCGTACGCGCGCGCCGTAGCCACGCGCTACCGTACCGAGCATCACGAGATCGATCTCGCGGAACTGCCGGTCGCAGAGCTCGTCGAGCGCCTCGCCGGCGTCTACGACGAACCGTTCGCGGACAGCTCGAACATCCCGACGTACCTCATCTGCGAATTCGCCCGCCGCGACGTCAAGGTCGTGCTCTCCGGCGACGGCGGCGACGAGCTGTTCGGCGGCTACGGCTGGTACTCCTCGGTCCAGGAAGCCATGCGCATGAAGGGCGGGCGCCTGCGCTGGCTGGCGCTGCGCGCCGCGAGCGTCGCCCTGCGGCACCGCTGGCAGGCGCTGGCGCGGCACTCCCACGCCCTCGGGCTGCGTGCCCGGTGGCCCGATCCGTTCGCCGCGACCGTGGCGCAGCACATCACGCTACGCGAGCCGGAGCGCCGCGCCCTCTGGGGCGGGGCGGCACCACCGGGCGCGTCGCTGGCGGGCGCGTTTCCGTCGAACGACGTCCACGGTCTGAACCGCGGGTTCCATTTCGACCTCGTGTCGTACCTGCCGGGCGACATCCTGGTGAAGGTCGATCGCGCGGCGATGGCCCATGGCCTGGAAACGCGAGCGCCGTTCCTCGACCGCGATGTCGTCGAGCTGGCGCTTTCGTTCCCGGAGACGCTGAAAGTCGACGGCGCCCGCAGCAAGATCGTCATGCGCGAAGCGTTCACGAAATTGTGGCCCGAGGAACTGCACGGCCGCGGCAAACAGGGCTTCGGCGGCCCCGTGCCCGTCTGGCTGCGGCGCCCGGACGTCCGCGCCCTGACCCAGAAGATCTTCGCCCCCGGCGGCCGTCTGCACGCGCTGCTGCCCGGCATCACCAGCGAAATGGCCACCCGCAACGATCTGCCCATGTGGTCGCTGTTGACGTTGGGCGTGTGGCTGGAACGGTGGCAGGTCAAGGTGTGAAGACGGATAGGACGAAGTTGTGCCGCGTATGTCCCATTTGTCCTATTCGTCCTATACGTCCCATTCGTCCTATCGCGCCCCGGTTTGACCCCTCCCAACCCCTATGCTAGAAGAGAGACGCCAATGACCCTCATCGCCAAAGTTGCCGACGTTCTGCTGGAGTTGCCGGCGCGGAGCGAGATCATCTATCGGGTCGCGCGCCGCATCGTCAACCGCTGGCAGGGGGAGAACGACTGCCGGATGTGGCGCAACGGCGAAGTCCGCCTGATGCGTCATGTGGTGCCCGGCGCCAGGGTCGTGTTCGACGTCGGCGCCAATGTCGGCGAATGGGCCCGGGAAGCGCTCCGGCTCCGGCCCGACGTGCAGCTTCATTGCTTCGAGCCCAGCCCGGTCACCTTCCGGCTACTCTCGGCCAACAACTTCCCGCCGAACGTGCGCATCAACAACGCCGGCCTCGGCGCCGAGCCCGGGACGCTCGAGCTCTTCATCTACTCCGATGCTTCCGAGGTGAATTCGTTCTACAACCGCCGCGGGACCGATGCGGTGGCGCAACGGACCGAGAAAGTCGCAATCGTGACGCTCGACGATTACGCCGCCACGCACGGCATCGATCACATCGACTTCGTGAAGGTCGACGTCGAAGGCCATGAGTCCGCCGTCATCAACGGGGCGCGGCGCCTGCTCGACGAGGGACGCATCGACATGCTGCAGTTCGAGTACGGCGGCTGTTACATCGACGCCCGCGTCCTCCTCAAGGACATCTGGGACATGGTGCACTCGCTGCGCTCCCGCTACCGTTTCTACAAGCTGCTGCCGCACCGTCTGCAACCGGTGCCGGAGTACCGGCAGACGTTCGAGAATCTTCAGTACGCGAATTACCTTCTCGTCCATGAAAGCGCTCTGGCGAAGGTAGAGCGGCTGTAAGCAGCATCCGCGCGGAAAGTGGCGTCCGCGCTTTTTCCCCATGCCTTTCTTCTCCGTGATCATCCCGATGTACAACCGGGCGACGCTCGTGGGCCGCGCGATCGACAGCGTGCTCGCCCAGGACTTCGAGGACTTCGAGGTCGTCGTCGTGGACGATGGCTCGACCGATGATTCGGCCGAGGCGGTGCGCCGCTACACGGACGCACGCGTCCGGCTCATCCTTTCGGACCGCAATCGTGGCCGCTGCCCGGCTCGCAATCGCGGCATGGAGCACGCGCGCGGTGCATGGTTCATCTTTCTCGACAGCGATGACGAGCTCACTCCCGGTGCGCTGCGCGTGATCAAAGCCCGCATCGACGCCGCCCCGGCAAGCCTCGGCTCGATGCGTTTCATGTGCGTCAGCGATCGCGGCCAGCTCTCCCCCGATCCTCCGCATCACGGAGAGGTGCTCGACTACGACGGCTACCTGCGCTGGAGTGAGAGCACGATCCGCATGACGCACTATGAAGCGCTGCCGTGCGTCAAGGCGTCGACGTTCCCCGCCGCGCGCTACGGCGACGGCCACGGTGACGAAGGCCGCTATCACATGGACGTCGCGCGCCTCGCGGGCGTACAGCTGCTGGCCGACGTCGTGCGCCTCTATCACGACGACGCCCCGCAACGCGTCATGCACGCCAAGCCCGAACGGATGCTCAAGTACGCTGCCGACAGCGCGGCCGAAGTGGACGAAACGTTCCGCCTGCACGGCGATGCGATGCGTACCGTCGTGCCGGACCTGTACAACCTCAAGCTGCTCGAGGCAACGACGCAGCATTTCCTCGCCGGCGCGCGCTTCCGCGCGGTGCGTTACGCGCTCCGTCTCCTCGGCCGCCCTCGCTGGTGGCCGCGGCTCTTCCCGGTTCTCACTCTCGGCCTGATCGGGCCTCGCGCCATCGCGTGGGGCAAAACGATGCGCATGAAAGCACAGGGATTCGCATGACCACCGTGCCGCATCCTCACCCGCGGCCGCTTTCGCGGCCGGCGCTTTCAAGGCCGGTGGTCCATGCGCCGCTGTTCCGGCTCGACGGGCCGCGCATCCTCTTCCTCACCCTCGTCGTTGCGGCGGCCATTGCCGTCGTCGCCGTACGTCCCGCGATGCGGTACGTGCTCGCGCCGATGCTGGCGACGCTCCTGATGCTCTGCGGCTATCTCGTGGCCATCTACCGGCAGGACAAGACGCTGCCGGTGTTCGAGGCGTCGACGTACTGGATGCTCGCCGCGACGCTGTACGGCGCGTTTCCGCTGCTCAACTTCATCGCCGGCGGCCTGCGGTGGTATCCGCTCAGCGACAGCCGGCTCGTCATGCTCGATCCCGGGCCCGTCGAAGTCGGGACGATGGGCTGGCGGTACGTCGTGCACATCGCATCGTTCCTCGCCGTGTACCTCGCGATGCGGAGGCCGGTGAAGATGCCGCCAATGCAGCCGCCGGGACGCTCGCGCATCGCCGCGATCGTGATCGGCCTGATCGCGTCGACGGCGATCATCGTCGCGGTCGGCCAGATCTTCGGCGTCACCTACTTCGCGTCCTACAAGGACCTGGTCAAAGGCACGGTGAAGGGTTACGCGGACGTCTCGTCGCTGCCCGTCCTGCAGGTCGTGCACAACCTCGTCGGGATGCGCATGCTCCTGATCCAGGCCACGATCGGCATCCTGCTGCTGTCGTGGCGGAAGCTCTCGTCGAAAGTGATTCTCGGCGGCTTCTTTCTCTTCCTCGGCTCGATGACGGTCGCTCTCGGCACGGCACGCAGCGATTTCGTCCTCATGCTGATGACGGCGATCATGCTCTACCACCGGATCGTCAAGCCGATCCGCTTCATCATCGCCATTCCGGCCGGGATCTTCTTCATCTGCGGCTTCCTCTTCATGGGCATCATGCGCGACATGCAGGGCGTCCACACGATCTCCGTCGAGTACGAGACGCCGGTGCTGGCGTCGATGAACGAGTTCCAGGTCGTCTTCGCCACCGCGTACGACCTCCAGCAGATGCGCGACTCGGGCGAGCTCGAGGCCATCGGCATCCCCTGGCAGTTGCCCTTCTGCGATTTCTACTTCCTCATCCCGAGTCAGCTGCTGCCGTTCCAGAAGATCGATCCTTCGGGGTGGTACCTGTACATCCGCGGTATCGAAGGCGTCGGCCTGATGTTCGGCGTCGTCGCGCAGGCGGCGGTCGGCTGGGGATGGCTCGAGCTGATCCTGCGTGCCGTGGGCGTCGCGCTCTTCTGCGCGTTCCTGCAGCGGTGGTATGCGAAGCACGTGCGCGGCTTCTGGCCGACGATCTTCCTCGCGTTCATGTGCATGTGGATGTACTACTCTCTGCGCCAGTCGAGCTTCTCCTTCATGTACTTCATCGTGTACCGCTTCATGCCGGCGTTCCTCGCCGTGGAGACGGTCGCGTGGGTACTGCGCGACGGGCGCCGCCGCCTCCTGAAAGGTCGACGTACTTCATGACATTGATCGGCACCATGAGCTCGATCGTCGAGCAGTTTCCGCCGGAGCTGCGCGCTGCGCTGCACGGCGAGATCCCCCGTTACGCGTTCGACGTCGGGGTGACCGTCGCGCACACGCCGAAGGGCGGACGCGTGTGCGACATCGGCGGCGGCTGGGGCGCGTTCGCGCTCGGCAGCGCCGCGGCCGGACTCCGCGCGATCCTCGTCGACGACTTCGGCGACCGCGGTTTCTACGACGAGGCGACGATGTCGGTGATGCAGAAGCTGTACGCGAAGTACGGCGTCGAAGTCATCTCGCGCGACGTCGTCGCCAATCAGCTCGACTTCGGCAGGCACACCCTCGACACCATCACCGCGTTCGACACGCTGGAGCACTGGCACCATTCGCCGAAGCGTCTGCTGCAGTCGGTTACGCAGACGCTGAAGCCCGGCGGCACGTTCATCCTGGCGACGCCGAACTGCGTCAACCTCCGCAAGCGCATCACCGTTCCGCTCGGACGCGGCAAGTGGAGCGCGATGGCCGACTGGTACGAACAGGAGGTCTTCCGCGGCCACGTGCGCGAGCCGGACGTCGACGATCTCCGCTACATCGCCCGCGACATGAAGCTGCAGGACGTGCGCGTCATCGGCCGCAACTGGGCCGGGTACGCGCAGCGAGGACCCATCCGGAAGCTGATGCCGGTCATCGACCGCGTCCTCCGCTTCCGCCCGTCACTCTGCTCCGACCTCTACATGATCGGCAAAACCGCGTCGTAATGCGTGTGCTGCACTGCATCCCCACCCTCGGGGAAGGAGGCGCGGAGCGGCAGCTCGCGCACCTCACGAACGAGCTGCCGGTGTACGGTGTCGACGTGCATCTCGCGCTGATGAAGGAAGGAGTCATGCGGAAGCACTTCCACGGCCAGCCGCAGCTCCACCTGCTGCCGGTCGCGGGCAGCTACGATCCGCGCCTCGTGACCAGCCTCGTGCGCCTCATCCGCCGCCTGCAGCCCGACATCGTCCAGAGCTGGCTGACGCAGATGGACGTCGTCGGCGGCAGCGCGGCGAAGCTCACCCGCGGGCGCTGGATCCTCACCGAGCGCAGCTCGGAGATGGCGTATGCGCCGAGCCCGAAGACGACCGTCCGCAACGCCCTCGGGCGCCGCGCCGACGCGATCATCGCCAACTCGTACGCGGGCCTCGAATACTGGAAGCGGCAGCGCCCGCGCACGACGCTCCTCCGCCGCATTCCCAACGCCGTCTCCGTGGCGGTGCCTGCTGCCGCTTCGATGCACCAGCCGCTGCGGCCGCCGCGCACGAACATCGTCTCGATGAACCGCCTCAGTCCCGACAAGAACCACCGGACGCTCGTCGAGGCGCTCGCGTTCGTCGACATCACGGCGCGCATCTGCGGCACCGGCCCGACCGAGCCGCTCCTGCGCGAGCGCGTCGCCGCCCTCGGCATCGGCGACCGTGTCACGTTCGCCGGTCACGTGGCCGACGTCGCGGAGGCGCATCGCAGCAGCGATCTCTTCGTCTCCATCAGCCACTTCGAAGGACTGCCCAACTCCGTCATCGAGGCGGCGCTGAGCGGTGTGCCGCTCGTGCTCTCCGACATCCCCGCCCATCGCGAGCTGTTCGACGACGAGCAGGCGCTCTTCGTCGACGGCAGCGATCCCCGATCCGTCGCGAACGGTCTCCGCCGCGGGCTCGCCGATCCCGACGCTGCCGTGCGCCGCGCCCGCAACGCCCGCAATGTGGTCGAGCAATGGAAGCCGCGCGTGATCGCCGGCGAATACCACCGTCTGTATCAAGAGCTCCTCGACAAATGAATCCACGACTGCTGCAGATCCTGCGCTGCCCCGCGTGCGGCGGCTCCCTCACGACCGACGGGGAGGCGCTCCGCTCCACGTGCGGACGCACGTACCCCGTCCGGAACGGCATCCCCCGCTTCGTGCCGCCCGAGAACTACGCCAGCAGCTTCGGCCTGCAGTGGAATCGCTTCCGCCGCACGCAGCTCGACAGCCATTCGGGCGTGACGATCTCAGGCGACCGTTTCCGCCGCGAGACCGGTTGGACGCGCGCCGACCTCGAAGGGAAGCTCGTCCTCGACGCCGGCTGCGGCGCCGGCCGTTTCGCCGAGATCGCGCTCGGCCTCGGTGCCGAGGTGGTGGCGATCGATTACTCGAGCGCGGTGGAGGCGTGCCTGGCCAACAACGGACCGAATGAGCGTCTGGACGTCCTGCAGGCGGACATCTACGCGCTGCCGTTCGCGCCGAACACCTTCGACTACGTCTACAGCCTCGGCGTCCTGCAGCACACGCCGGACGTGAAACGCGCGTTCGATTCGCTGGTGCCGCTGGTCAAGCCGTCGGGCCGCATTACCGTCGATCTCTACCGCCAGCACTGGGGGAACTTCATCCGCCCGAAGTACTGGCTGCGCCCGATCACGAAGCGCATGAACGCGAAGACGTTGTTCTCGCTGGTGGAGCGCCTCGCCCCGAAGCTCCTCAAAGTGAGCGCCGCCGTCCGCCGCGTCCCCGTCATCGGCCGCTACCTCGGGTTTTTCGTCCCGGTGGCGGACTATCGCGGCCAGCTTCCGCTGAACGAACAGCAACTGACGGAGTGGGCCGTCCTGGACACGTTCGACTGGCTGGCGCCCCGCTACGACCAGCCCCAGACCGCCAAGACCCTCCGCCGCTGGCTGGAAGGCGCCGGCCTGAAGGAAATCGAAGTGCTGCACGCCGACCACCTGACGGGCCGGGGGCGACGGTAGACGGGACTGGTTTTTGGTTTTCGGTTGTCGGTTTTCGGTGCCCCAACCAAAAACCGAAAACCGAAAACCGAAAACGTTCCGTCCCGTCCCGTCCCATCGTTCCCTGTAACTAAAAACCATGTGCGGAATCTCCGGAATCGCGGCGACCACCATCGACGCTCTCACGCTCGAGCAGATGGCGTCCGCGTTGAAGCATCGCGGGCCTGATTCGCGCGGCGCGGCGATGCTCGACCATGTCGGGCTCGCGCACGCGCGGCTGGCCATCATCGACCTTTCGCCGGGCGGGCATCAGCCGATGCGCGATGCGGACGGGGAGATCTGCGTCACGTACAACGGCGAGATCTACAACTTCGTCGAGCTGCGCGAAGAGCTGCGCGCGCGCGGTCACGAGTTCCGCAGCTCCAGCGACACCGAGGTGCTGATCGCCGCTTACCGCGAGTGGGGGAGGGAGTGCCTGCGGCGGCTGCAGGGGATGTTCGCCTTCGCGCTGTTCGACGCGCGCGACGGCACGCTGCTCCTCGCGCGCGACCGCGCCGGCGAGAAGCCGCTCTTCTGGTGGCACACGCCGGGGAAGCTCGCCTTCGCTTCGGAGCTCAAGGCCATCGCGGTCGATTCGTCGTTCCCCCGCACGATCAGCATCGAAGGGCTCGACGCGTACCTCGCGTACGGCTACACGATGGGGACGCAGTCGATCTTCGAGGGCGTACACAAGCTCGCCCCCGCGCATGCGCTGCTGTACGACACGCGCCGCGACACGATCGAGACGTGGCCCTACTGGGAGCTGCCGGCGCCGGCACACAGCGGCGCCAGCGACGAGGAGCTGCTCGCGGAGCTCGAAAGGCTCCTCTCCGACGCCGTGCGCCGTCAACTGCTCGCCGCGGACGTCCCGGTCGGCATCCTGCTGAGCGGCGGGATCGACTCGAGCCTCATCACCGCGCTCGCCTCGCGGGCGCTGTCGAAACCGGTGAAGACGTTCACCGTCACGTTTCCCGGCCACGCTCGTTTCGACGAGGGGCCGCGCGCGCGCATGGTGGCGCGTCACTTCGGCACGGAGCACACCGACCTCGTCGCCGAGTCGGCGTCGCTCGACGTCCTGCCGCTGCTCGCGCGCCAGTTCGACGATCCGATCGCCGATCACGCCATGATCCCAACGTACCTCGTCTCGGCGATGATCCGCGAGCATGCGAAAGTCGCGCTCACCGGCGACGGCGGCGACGAGCTGTTCGGCGGCTATCCGCATTACGTGATGCTCGCGCAACAGGATCGCGTGGCGCGGCTGCTGCCGCGCTTCGTGCGGCGCCGCATCGCTCATGCGGCCGATCGTTTCCTCCCGGTCGGCTTCCGCGGCCGCAACCACCTCACCGCCCTCGGCGGCGACGACGGCCACGGCATCGCGCACGTGAACCTCTACTTCGACAGCGCGAGCCGCAGGCGCCTCGTCCCCGCGCTCGCGTCGCGCAGCGGTGCGTCGCCCGAACAGCTCCGGCTGCGGGCGGCGAACGGCGGCTCGCTGCTGCGGCGCGCGCAGCAGGCCGATTTCCGCACGACGCTGCCCGACGGCTATCTCGTCAAGGTCGACCGCGCGTCGATGCTGCGCTCGCTCGAGACACGGGCGCCGTTCCTCGATCAGCGCCTCATCGAGTTCGCCTTCGGCCGCGTCCCCGATCGGTTGAAAGTGCGCGGCAGCGAGACCAAAGTGCTGCCGCGGCGGCTCGCGAAGAAGCTGCTCCCTCCGGAGCTCGACATGCGCCGGAAGCAGGGCTTCACGATGCCGCTCGGTGCGTGGTTCGCCAACGGCTGGGGCGCGATGGTGGAGGAAGTGCTGAGCCAGTCGCTCTTCGATCGCGCGTTCGTCAACGAGCTGCTCGAAGGGCAGCGCCGCGGACGCAACAACACCGGGCGTCTCTTCGCGCTGATGATCTTCGAGCTCTGGAGGCGCGAGTACCGCGCGTCGCTGCCATGATCCGGGTCGGCATCGACGCCTCGAACCTCCGCGCCGGCGGCGGCCTCACGCATCTCATCGGTCTGCTCGAAGCCGCGGAGCCGCGTCGTGCCGGCGTCGAGCGCGTGACCGTGTGGGGCGCGCGCGTCACGCTCGCGCGCCTGCCGCAGCGCGACTGGCTCGTCCTCGCGCACGAGCCGGCGCTCGACGGCAGCCTCACCTCGCGCGTGAAGTGGCAGCGCTCGCGCCTCGGCGAGCTCGCGCGCGAGCACTGCGACGTGCTCTTCGTGCCGGGCGGCGGTGAGGGCGGCGGCTTCCATCCCTACGTGACGATGTCGCGCAACATGCTGCCGTTCCAGTGGCGCGAGCGCCTTCGCTACGGCGTGACACTGACGGGCATTCGTCTCTGGGTGCTGCACTTCGCGCAGGCGCGCGCCTTCCGCCGCGCGGACGCGGTCATCTTCCTCAACGAGTTCGCGCAGGAGCGTATCGGCCGCTACGCGCGCCGCCACACCGTCATCCCGCACGGTGTCAGCGAGGACTTCCGGTTTGCGCCGCGTCCGCGGAAGCAGAGCGGGCCGGTGCGCGTGCTGTACACGTCGATCATCGACCTCTACAAACATCAGTGGACCGTCGCGGAAGCGGCGATCGAGCTGCGCGAAGAAGGGGTGCCGCTGGAGCTGGCGCTCGTCGGCCCGGCTTACTGGTGGGCGATGAGCCGGCTGAATCGCGTGCTGAAGCGCGACCGCCACCACATCGTGCGCGTGCGCGGCGGCGTCCCGCACGCGGAGCTGCCGAAGCTCCATCAGGAAGCCGACGCGTTCGTCTTCGCCTCGACGTGCGAGAACATGCCGAACATCCTCATCGAGGCGATGGCGGCCGGGCTCCCCATCGCCTGCTCGTCGCGTGAGCCGATGCCGCGCTTCCTCCGCGACGGCGGCATCTATTTCGATCCCGAGAAGAAGGATGACGTGAAGCGCGCGCTGCGCGAGCTGGTCACCGACGCGGAGCGCCGCGGACAACTGGCGCAGCGCGCGTACGAGCTGTCGCTGCAGTACACGTGGAAGCGCTGCGCGGACGAAACCTTCGCCTTCCTGGCAGAAGTGGCCAACAAGAAATAGGACAAAAGCTCCAACATGTGCGGAATAGCAGGCTTCATCAACTGGGGGGATGACGCGCAACTCGCGCGGATGACCACCATTCAGTCGCACCGCGGGCCGGACGACAGTGGGCAGTGGTCCGCGGAGTTCAGCGGCGGCCGCGTCGGCCTCGGCTCGCGCCGGCTGGCGATCCTCGACCTCTCGCCGGCCGGGCACATGCCGATGGCCACGCCCGACGGCAACATCGTCATCGCGTACAACGGCGAGGTGTACAACTACCCCGAGCTGCGGCGCGAGCTCGAAGGGCGCGGCTACACGTTCCGCTCGAACAGCGACACCGAGGCGATCCTGTATCTGTACGAGGTCTACGGGACCGATTGCTTCCGCCGGCTCGACGGCATGTTCGGGCTCGCCATCTGGGACAAGCGCCACGAGCGGCTCGTGCTCGCGCGCGATCACTTCGGCGTGAAGCCGCTGTACTACACGACGCAGCACAACCGCCTCGCCTTCGCGTCCGAGATGAAGGCGATCCTCGAGCTGCCCGGCATCGAGCGCACCATCGATCCGTACGCGCTGACGCAGTACCTCACGTTCCTCTGGGTGCCGGATCCGCTGACGATCCTGCGCGGCATCACCAAGCTGCCCGCCGGACATTTCGCCGTGTACGAACAGGGAGCGCTGCGCGTCGAGCGTTACTGGGAGCCTACGTATCCGGCGGCCGGCCATGCGTATCCGCAACGGAGCGAACGGGAGCTCGCGCTGGAGCTGCGCGCGCGCTTCTACGACATCGTGAAGCGGCAGATGCTGAGCGACGTGCCGGTCGGCGCGTTCCTCAGCGCGGGACTCGATTCGAGCAGTATCGTCGCGGCGATGGCGCAGGCGAGCCCGCATCCGGTGCGCACGTTCACCATTGCGTTCCCGCCGCACACGACGAAAGGGGAGGTCCATCTCGACGATACCGAGGTGGCGCGGCGGACGGCCGAGCACTTCGGCTGCAGGCACACGCAGATCGTCGTCGAGCCCGACGTCGTCGATCTGCTCCCGAAGCTCACGTGGCACATGGACGAGCCGACCGGCGACCCGGCGATCGTCATGGCGTACCTCGTCAATCGCGAGGCGCGCAAGGACGTGACCGTGCTGCTCTCCGGAATCGGCGGCGACGAGGTCTTCGCCGGCTACCGCAAGTACCAGGCGCACTACCTCGCCGAGCGTTACCGGCTGCTGCCGCGCGTGTTGCGCGAGTCCGTGATCCGTCCCGCCGTCTCCGCGCTGCCGTCGATGCGCAACTCCGCGCTGAAGGGCTACGTGCGTCTGGCGAAGAAGATGGTGCGCAGCGGCTCGCTCGAGCCGGTCGACCGTTTCCTCATGGACAGCGTCTATCTGACGGAGGACGTGCGCCGCGAGCTCGGCGTGCCCGACGCCGCCGATCCCCGCCTCAAGCATCTGGAGCATTTCGCGCGCGTCGCGGACGCCGACTTCCTGCACCGCATGCTGTACGTCGATCTGCAGACGTTCCTCGTCAGCCTGAACCTCACGTACAACGACAAGATGAGCATGGCGTCGTCGGTCGAGGTGCGTGTGCCGTTCCTCGACCGCGAGCTGCTCGAGTGGACCGCCTGGAACGTGCCGCCGTCGATGCTGATGCGCGGCAGCACCACGAAGCTGCTGCTGCGTGAGGCGATGCGCGGCGTCTTGCCCGATGAAGTGCTGACGCAGAAGAAAGCGGGCTTCGGCGCGCCGGCCGATCACTGGCTGTCCCACGACCTCCGCGAGATGGTCGACGACATCCTCGGCGAGAGCTCACTCCGCCGGCGCGGCCTGCTGAACCCCGTGGCCGTGCGCCGCCTCATCGACGAACAGCGCAGCGGACGCCACGACTGGTCGCTGCAGTTGTGGCAGTTGCTGACGCTGGAACTGTGGATGCGGCAGTTCCTGGATTAGCGCGCAGGGAACGATAGGCACTATGGGACGAATAGGACGAATAGGACCTGTGGGAAGTCCCATTCGTCCCATCGTTTCCCCGCTCAAAGAAAAGCGCCGGTGCATTCGCACCGGCGCTTTTGTTTGCATCAGGTTCCCGGGCTAGCGCGGCGCAAAAATCTTCCACGCAAGGTTGCCTTCCGTGGCGATCGGCAGGGTCGAGCGCACGACGCCCCCCTGCACGACCCACAGCGCGTTCGCGCCCGTTGCCGTGTCACGCCACACGATGTCGGGCCAGCTGTCGCCGTTGTAATCGCCGACCGCTCCCGGTTCCCACGAGGGTGGCACCAGGCCCAGCGACGTCGTGCTCACGCGCGAGTTCCCCACCATGTACCAGATCACGACCTGGTGCGTGTTGGTGTTGCGCCACGCGAAGTCCCACCAGCCGTCGAGATTGAAGTCGCCCGAGCCGACCGGCACCCAGTCCATCGTGATCGACGGGATGGTCGTCGTCTCCGACAGCGTCGTACCGCTCATGATCCACACCACGAGCTGCCCGGTGTTGCGGTCGCGCCAGAGGATGTCGCTCGTGACGCCGCGGTCGTACTGGAACAACGACATCACCTCCCAGTTCGTCGCCAGCGTCTTGAGCGCGCTGGTGGAGATCCGCGTCGTGTTGTTCATGTACCAGACGATGTTCACGCCGGTGACGTTGTGGCGGAAGAGGAGGTCCTGCTTGCCGTCGGCGTTGAACTCTCCGGCGCCGACGATCTTGTAGTTCAGATCCGCGAGCGGCGGGGGCGGCGCGACACCGGCGAGGTTCGCCCCGTTCATGTACCAGTAGTAAAGCTGCCCCGTCTGGATGTTGCGCCAGACGAGATCGGGGATGCCGTCGAAGTTGAAGTCGCCGCGCACCGTCGTCGTTCCCGGCGGCGGAGGCACATTGACCGTCACCGTCGCCGCGACGCTGTTGACCGCGCCGCACGCGTTGGTCACGCGCACCCAGTAGCTCGTCGTCGACTGCGGGTTGACCGTGATCGACGATCCGGTCGCGCCCGCGATGGGGGAGCCGGTGTTGCCGCTGTTGCCGAGGAACCACTGATAGAGCAGCGGACCGGTGCCGGTCGCCGTGACCGTCAGCGTCGTCGAGCTGCCGCGGTTGATCGTGCGTGACGTCGGCTGCGCCGTGATCGCCGGGGCCGTGCATGGCGGTGGCGTGGTGATGCCGGAGCCGTAGACGTGCGACAGCGCTTCACGGTCCCACGGTCCGGGCGTGGAGCCGAAACGGCCGCTGACGATCGAGCGCATGATCGCGTCGTTCGAGGCGGGCGTGCCCTGGTCGGAGTGGCGGAAGCCGATGGTGTGGCCGACCTCGTGCGTCACCGCTTCTTCGAACGCCGCCGCGGAGATCGAGAGCCCCGACCGCATGACGACGTCGCCTTCGCTGATGTTGTAGAACGTCTCGCCCTTGTAAGTGTGCTGCGCGTTCGCGTACCACTTGGCGTAACCGATCGCGCCCGACGGCACGTCCGTCGAGGAGTTGTAGACGATCGCGTTGACGCCGTCCTGCACGAAGCCGAGGCTGCGGGTGCCGCCGTAAACCAGATTGACGTTGGAGCCCGGATCGTTCGTCCAGCCGGCGAGTGCGCGTTGCGCCGTACCGATGGAGTCATAGCCCGGCTGCGACCCGCTCACGTAGTACGTCACGGCGCCGCCGGCATCGAACACGGTCCAGCGGAACGGGCTGTTGGTGTAGGCGCTGGCGGGGTAGTGGCTCGTCACCTCGATCCCGAAGCGCTGCTGCGTGCTGCCTTCACCGGAGAGGCCTAGCGCCGGCAGCTCGTAGCTCTCGACTTCCTGTCCCTCGGTGAACCAGGTGTCGTTGGGCTCCCAGACCTTTCCCTTGCGCGGCGAGCGGCTCACCATCGTCCGGATGAACGTGAGGAAGCCCTCCTCGGAACGCGGAACCTCGACGTGCTCGCGGATGCCATCGGCACCGAAGCCGACGACGTCGCTGCCGACCGCGCGCATGAGGATGCGCTCGCCGTCGGCGAGGCTCATGGAGGTCATCTTGCCGAGGGACATGCCGTACGTCGTCCACTCGCCGTTCTTCTGCTGGAGGAAGACGAGCACGCGCTCGCCGGGCATGTAGCTGACGCCGCCTGAGACGGCCATGGCGCGCGCACCGGCCACGCCGCCGAGGTCGCGGATGTCCAGCGACTCGCCCTCGATGTCGCCTTTGAGGACCTGCTCGATGCGGAGGGTGGTGTAGGTGACGATGTCACCGTCGGACGCGGCTTCGCCGCGGAAGCCTTCGACCATGCCGAGGACGATACCGTCCGATTCTTTGATCATCTGACGATCAGGGGGGACGATGAACACCGCCGCCTCAAGGGAGGCTGCCAGGAGGGTTGCGACGACCGTCGCGAGAAGGATACGGGGTCTCATGGCAGAGCCACGAGTGCAACCCGAATGCCTTGTTATTTGGAATCGGCTGTGCGTCGTTCGTTTTCCATTTTCGGTTGCCCGTGCTGCTCTCCGGACGCTCGTCGCATGGCGTAGCGCGGACGGCGGACAACGGAGATCGGACAACGGCCTCCCCCCGACCCGGAATGGTACGATGCGCGGCTTCCGGGTCCCTTGAACTTGATGCGCTTGCTGCTTTTCTACCGTACGCTGCAGTACCTGCCCGCCGCTCAAGTGCGGGCACGGCTGCGTTTGCTGGTGAAGCGGCGCTGGCGGCGCCTCTTCGGGACGAAGTTTTCCCCGCCGAAGATGGAGGCGCGCGCGCACCAGCCGCTCTGGACGGGGCTGAACTTCGCGCCCCGCGATCCGGCGCGCATCGCCCGGGCCCAGGCGATCGCCGAGAACCGGTTCAGCTTCCTGGAGAAGGACCGCAAGTACGAGGGCGAGGTCGACTGGCACGACGCGACGGTGCCGCAGTTGTGGCGCTATCACCTGCACTACTTCGACTACGTCCTCGACCTGGCGCTCGCCGGCGAGTTCGCCACGTTCAAACGGCTCGTGCAGTCGTGGCTGCGCGGCAACGTGCAGCTCGTGGGTGACGGCTGGCATCCGTACACCGTCTCGCTGCGGGCGGTGAACTGGTGCCACGCAATGCTGGCGTTCCAGCGCGAGCTCGATCAGGACAGCGCGTTCCGCACGGAGCTCGTGCGCGCCATCGCCGGCCACGTCCGCTTCGTCTACAACAACCTCGAGCTGGACGTGCGCGGCAACCATCTCCTGGAGAACCTGCGCGCGCTGATCTGGGGCGGCATCGTGTTCGGCGAGGAGCGTTGGCTGAAGCGCGGCATGGAACTGCTGGAGACGGAAGTGGCGACGCAGGTGCTGCCCGACGGCTGCCACTTCGAGCGCGCGCCCGGCTATCACCTCATCGTCCTGCGCGATCTGCTCGAGATCCGGCTGTTCCTGCAGCGCAATCGCACGTCGCCCGCGTGGCTCGACGAGGCGGTCAGCCGCATGCTCGAGTTCCTGAAGCGCATCACCGGTCCGGAAGACCGTCTGCCGCTGTTCAAGGACACGGTGCTGAGCCGCGACTTCCCGCCGTCCGAGCTGCTCGCGCTGCGCACGTTCTATCGCGCCCTCGTGCAGTGGAACGAGCCGGTACCGGAGCCGCCGAAGCTGATCGCGCCGATCCTCCCCAGCGGCTGGGTCATCGCTCGCGACCCGCGCGCGTTCATCGTCGCCGACTACGGCAAGCCGTGTCCGGACGAGCTGCCGGCGCACGCGCACGCCGACATGTTCTCGTACGAGCTGACGATCGACGGCAAGCCGTGCATCGTCGACTCCGGCGTCTTCGAGTACAGCGGCCTGTGGCGCAACAAGTTCCGCGGGACGGCGGCGCACAACACGGTCGAAGTCAACGATCAGAACCAGTCGGAAGTGTGGGGCAGCTTCCGCGTGGCGCGGCGGGCGAAGCCGAAGAACGTGCGCTGGCTGGCGCTCGACGGCTGGTACGGCGTCGAAGGAGAGCACGACGGCTACGAGCGTCTCCGCACCCCGGTCACGCACCGGCGCACGCTCCTCTGGCGCGACGGACTCCTGCTCGTCGTCGACGAGCTCCTCGGCGACGGCAGCGTCCGTGCGAAGAGCCGCATTCACTGCCACCCGGAGAACGCACAGGACGTGACGAAGGTGACGGTGTTCGGCACGCGCGCCGTGAAGGAGGAGCAGGGATGGTATTCGGAGCGCTTCGGTGAGAAGCGCGAAGCGCCGGTCCTCCTCCTCGAGGCGTCGGGTCCGATGCCGCTCGTTTTCGGATATTGTGTGGCGCGCGGCACGGCGGTCGCGGTGACGCGCGAGCCGTCCGGCGAGCTCACGATCGAGGAGCCCTCCGGCGCGATCCACACCGTCACTGTTCCCCGTCCATGAACATCGCCTACTACTCGCACTACTTCACTCCCGAGATCGGCGCGCCCTCCGCGCGCATCTATGACCTCGCGCAGGAGTGGCTGCGCGGCGGCCACCGCGTGCAGGTGGCCACGTGCTTTCCCAACCATCCGAAAGGTGAGCTCTATCCCGGCTACCGCCGCCAGTTGTACGCACACGAACTGCTCGACGGCATCGACGTGCACCGTCACTGGACCTACGTCACGCCGAACAAAGGTTTCCTCAAGAAGTCGCTCGGGCACGTGTCGCTGTGGCCGTCGTCGGTGCTCTATGCCCGCAAGCTGAAGCCGGTGCCCGACGTGTTCATCGGGACTTCGCCGACGTTCTTTGCCGCGATGGCCGCGGCGCGCGTGGCGAAGACGCGCAAGCGGCCGTTCATCATGGAAGTGCGCGACCTCTGGCCGGCGCTCTTCATCGAGCTCGGCGTGATGAAGAACCGCACGATGATCCGCCTGCTCGAGAAGCTGGAGCTGTCGCTGTACCGGCGTGCCGCGCGCGTCGTCACCGTGACGGAGGCGTTCCGGCAGAACCTCATCGAGCGCGGCGTGCCGGAGCGCAAGGTCGTCACGATCCCGAACGGCGCGAACGTCGACTTCTGGACCGAGCGCGGTGAAGGCGGCGCGCTGCGCGCGAAGCTCGGGCTCGAAGGAAAGTTCGTCGCGCTCTACATCGGCGCGCACGGCATCTCGCAGGCGCTCACCAGCCTGTTGCAGACGGCGGCGCGGCTGCGCGAGGAGCCGGACTTTCAGCTCGTACTGGTCGGTGAAGGGGCGGAGAAAGAGAAGCTCCAGCACTTCGCGAGCGACCAGAAGCTCACCAACGTCACCTTCATCGACCCGGTCGGCAAGGACGAAGTGCGCGCGTTCTATTCGCTCGCCGACGTCTGCCTCGTGCCGCTGCGCGACATCCCTCTGTTCTCGACGTTCATCCCGTCGAAGATGTTCGAGATCCTGTCGATGGGGCGGCCGATCGCCGGCAGCCTGCGCGGCGAGCCGGCGGCGATCCTCGAGCGCTCCGGCGGCGCGCTGATCGTGGAGCCGGAGAACGACGCGCAGCTCGCCTCGGCCATCGTCACGCTGATGCGCGATCCGGCGCGGCGCGCGGCGATGGGGGAGTCGGGACGGCGATTCGTGGTCGATCACTACTCGCGCGCCGCACTGGCGAAGACGTACCTCGAGACGATGCACGGCGCGATCGCGGACTTTGCGAACCAGCGATGAAAATCCTCCTCACCGGCGCCACCGGCTTCACGGGTTCCTACGTTCTCCGCCGTCTTCTCGCCGAGGGACTGTCGCCGCGCTGCCTCGTACGCCAGAAGACCGTCGAAGGCGTGGAGACGGTCGTAGGGGACATCGGTGACGCCGCGTCGCTCGCGCGCGCGTTCGAGGGAATCGACACGCTGATCAACACGGCGTCGCTCGGCTTCGGCCACGCGCCGGTGCTGGTCGAAGCGGCGGAGCGCGCCGGCGTGCGCCGGGCGATCTTCCTCTCGACGACGTCGCTCTTCACGTCGCTGAACTCGACGAGCAAAAGTATCCGCCGTGCGGCGGAGGAAACGATCCAGCGCAGCAGCCTGGATTGGACGATCCTCCGCCCGACGATGATCTACGGCAGCGCGCGCGACCGGAACATGATCCGCCTCATCCGCTTCGTGCAGCGCTGGCCGTTGCTGCCGGTGTTCGGCGACGGCTCCCATCTGCAGCAACCGGTGTACGTCGACGACGTGGCGGCCGCGGTGGTGCTCGCGCTGCGCAGCGACGCGGCGGTGCGGCGCGCGTACAACATCTCGGGGGCGGCGCCGCTCACGTTCAACCAGGTGCTCGAGACCGTGGCCCGGCTCCTCGGGCGCCGCGTCCGCAAGGTGCATGTCCCGGCGAAGCCGGTCGTGAAGTCGCTCCAGTGGGTGGAGCGCCGCGGCCTGCGTTTCCCCGTGAAAGCGGAGCAGATCCTCCGCCTCAACGAGAACAAAGCCTTCGACTGGGCCGAAGCCGCCCGCGATTTCGGCTACGCCCCGCTGCCCTTCGAAGAGGGCATGCGCCGCGAAATCGAATCCCTGAAACAGGAACGATAGGACGCATAGGACAGACAGGACCCATAGGACGAATCGGACGTCCTATCTGTCCTATAGGTCGTATCTGTCCTATGCGTCCTATCGTTTCCCAAAACAAAAAGGCGGGCTTGCGCCCGCCTTTCGATTCGATGACAGAGGCTTTACTGCTGCGCGGCGCTCGAGCTGACCGAGTTGCCGGCCACACCACCGCCGTTGTTGACGATCATGTTGTTCGAGAAGCCGACGACGGTGCCCGGGCCGCTGATGCCGGCGGTCGTGTTGTTCACGATCGCGCAGCGCGAGATGCGGATGACCGGGGTGTTCGCCGCGACGCCCGACAGGAGGCCGGTGCCGTTGCTGTTGATCTGCGAGCTCTCGATGTAGACGTTGGAGCTCGTCTGCTGGAGCACGACGCCGAAGTTGTTGCCGGCGATGACGGAGTCGAAGATCGAGACGTTGTTGTTCGCCGCGGCGACGTCGATCCCGTTCGAGCCGTTCTGGACGATCGTGGAGCGCTCGACGGTGAGCTGCACCGTGCCGGCGCCCGAGGGGAAGACGAAGATGCCCTGCGCCGTGTTGTTGCGGATCAGGCAGTCGCGGACGTAGACCTTCAGCGGGTTCGCGATGGTCGGCAGGATCTCGATACCCTGCGAGGTGAAGCTCGAGATACGGACGTTCTCGATGATGACCGCTTTCGCGTTCAGGATGCGGATGCCGTCGAAGCCGGTGCCCGCGCCGTGAATCTCGAGGTTACGCAGGACGACGACGTCGTTGTTGCCCGCGTTGATGACGACGCCGTTCGTGCCGGCGGCCAGCATGCTGCCGATCTGCTCGGAGCCGTCGACCGTGATCGCCTTCGTGATCGTGAGCGCGCCGAAGCCGCCCGGATCCAGCGTGCTGATGATGCCGCCCGCGGCGGTCTTGCTGATCGCGCCCGCGTACGTTTTGCAGGGAGCCGTGCGGCTGCACGGATTGACGTCGTCACCGACGCCCGATACCCACGTTCTCGTAGCCTGGGCCTGCGCGCCTCCAGCGATTGCGAGAATGGTGAGTGTAATGGCCACTATGAGCAGGAACTTTCTCATCGGATTTCCTCCAGTTTTGAAGCGCAAAACCTCGGGACGCACGGGATGCGATCGGGGCAGTGCACTTCGGTTGTCGAACGAGTTGGACGACAAATTATACCCGTCATCGCGGTTCTGCTGAGACGCAAATCACAACGACCACAAAATAGCGACACCGATTTTGGTAACTGGCCGCCGTCAGCGCCGTTTCCGCCGCAGGCTCCACCCTTCGGGGCCGCGGATCTGCTGGATGCGGGCGTACATGTCCGCCCGGATCTGGTCCGGCAGCGCGTCGGTCCACATCGGAAAGACCACGCACGCCTGGACCAGATGGTCGTAGGCTTCCTTCTCGCGCCCGAGGTGGAGGAGGGTGCGCCCCAGCTCGTGGTGCAATTCAGGACGCTGGTCCCACTGCATGGCCGTCAGGTAGCGCTGCCGTGCTTCCTCGTGCTGCCCGAGGAACGTGTGGTTCGCGCCGGCGAGCATCTGCAGCGTCACGCTCTGCGGCACCTGCTCGACGCAGGGGCGCAGCAGCTCCAGATTGGTCCGCGCGCCGAACGAGATCTGCAGCGGATTCAAGGACTTGTCCAGGATGTTGGTGTTGCGGTGGACGTTCATCGCCACGATGTTGCAGCGGTACGGCGGATAGAACGACCGCCGGATGTACCAGACGGCGGCGGCGAGGATCGCGATCGCGAGGAGCGCTTTGACGTACTTCATGCGGCCGGTTCCCTCCACGCGACGCACAAGGCCGTGAGATAGAGGAGGACGTGCGCGGAGGCCGCGAGCTCGAGCGGGAACTGCGCGAGCGCCGCGACCGCGAAGGCGACCGCCAGCGGGAGCGACGCGAGCCGGCTGAGCTCCCCGCGGCTGGCGAACGTGACCGGCTCGCCGGCGGCTTTCGTCTCGCCGGATGGCGCTTCGTCCGGCCGGCGCCGGAACGACCCCGCCGCGAGCAGTCCCGTGGCGGCGAGCAGCAGTAGATAGCCCGGCAGGCCGCTGACGGCGAGCGTCTGCAGGTGATCGTTGTGCGTCTCGCCGAAGTTCTCGCCCGTCATCCAGAACTGCGGATGCTTCGCGTTCAGCTCCATCTTGTACGGCAGGTACCAGTAGGCGAAGCCGCCGGGGCCGACGCCGGTCACCGGATGATCCTTGAACATCTCCCACGCCGCCATGAAGGCCGGGACGCGCATCGACGAGACCTCGATGTAGCGACCTTCGCGCAACTGGTTGCCGATGCGGAGCACGCGCGCCCGGACCGGTGCATACGCGGCGACGAGCAGCGCGACGGCCACGCCGAGCGCGACGAGCGGCACGATCGCTTTCCGCGAGCGGAGGATGAGCATCACCGCGAACGCCGCCAGGAACGCGATGATCGAGGTGAGCGTGTCGGTGGCGATCATCCCCGCGACGCACGCCGCGAACGTGACGAACGACGCCGCCCGCACGTGCCCGCGGCTCGTCAGCGCCAGGACCAGCGCGATGACGGCGGGGAAGAGGAGGTAGGTGCCGACGTCGTTCGGGTTGCCGATCAGCGCGGTCGCCTGATTGCGCAGCGGCAGCGCGCGGTGGAACGACATCGGGTTGTAGATCGCGCCGCGCTGCAGCACCGCGAGGATGCCGTTGATCGCTGCCGGCAGCAGCGCCATCCCCAGCAGCAGCATGCCGGTGCCGCGCTTCGCGACGAGCAGCGTCGCCAGGAAAAAGACGGCGCACGCGACGACCCACGTGAGCGACAGCACGCTCAGCGGCCGATTCGTCGAGGTGAGCGTCACCACGACCGTCCACAGCGTGATGGCGAGCGTGACGAGCAGCGCCCTGCGCTCGCGCAGGAGCGGCGCGAAGAACCTGCGCCCGTGGAAGATCGCGCCGATCGCCAGCACCGCCAGCATCAGCGCCGCCAGCGACTGGAACAGCATCAGCTTCGGCGTGCGGAAGGCGTCGATGGTGGTGCGCGAGACCCAGACCGGCACGAGGAGCGCCGTGGCGCAGACGAGCAGACGCAGGGCCGTTTCGCTGGCCGTCGCGCGAGGCTCAGTCGTGGCCGGCGTGCTCGGCGGCGGTGAGGGCGGCGTGGCGCGCCGCGACTTCGCGTTCATCGTTGGATCTGGCGTTGCTGGATCAGGCGTTCGGGACCCGCAGCGGGAACGGCGTCACCACATCGTCTTTCGGCCGATGGACGGTCGTCGACGCCGGAGCGCGCTGCGCTTTCGTTTCCGGAGTGTACTCGGGAACGAGAGACTGCAGAAGCGCCTTCGCCTCGTCTGCCGACTTCGCACGCGCCGCGCGGTCCAGCCAGTTGCGCACCGTCCGGCTCTCCGGCTGCGGCGCCTCGGTGATGACGATCTGTGGATGCACCGTCGGCCGGATCGACTCACCTTTCAGGCGGATCTCCTCGAACATCTTCTCGCCCGGACGCAGCCCCGTGAAGATGATGGGGATGTCGTCTTCAGTATGGTTCGAGAGGTTCAGCAGGTCGCGCGCGAGGTCGACGATCTTCACCGGCTCGCCCATGTCGAGCATCAGGACGGCTGCCTGTTCGCCGAACGTGGCTGCCTGCAGCACGAGCGACACCGCCTCCGTCGTGCGGATGAAGTAGCGCGTCACTTCCGGATGCGTGACCGTGATGGGGCCGCCGGCCGCGATCTGTTCCATGAAGAGAGGAATGACGCTGCCCGAGGAGCCGATGACGTTGCCGAAGCGCACGACCGTCGCGCGCATGCGGCTGGTGCGGGCGAAGTCGAGGAGCGCGATCTCGGCGGCGCGCTTGGTCGCCCCCATCACGCTCGTCGGGTTGATCGCCTTGTCGCTGGAGATGAGGACGAAGCGCTCCACGCCGATGGCGGCGCAGCGCTCCGCCACGCGCCGCGTGGCGACGCAGTTGTTGCGCAGATACTCGGCCGGATTCTCCTCGCCGATGGGGACGTGCTTGTGGGCCGCGGCATGCAGCACGATCTGCGGACGCTCGCGGTCGAGCAGCGACTGCACGATCTCTTCGTCGCAGATGTCGACGAGGTTCGAGGTGACCTTCGACGTCACCCAGCCGGCCTCGCGCGCCAGGCGCTTGCGGACCTCGTACAGTGCGTATTCGGAGCGCTCGAGCAGCGCGAGGCTCTCCGGCTCGAACTGTGCGATCTGCGCGGAGAGCTCGGCGCCGATCGTGCCGCCGGCGCCCGTTACGAGCACGCGCTTTCCCTTGAAGAGAGCACGCACCGGGTCGCCCGGGAGGTCGATGCGCTTGCGGCGCAGGAGATCCTCGACGTTGACGGGACGAAGCTGCGTCACCGTCACCTTGCCGCTGACGAGATGGTCGATGCCGGGCATCGTCTTGAACTGCAGCCCGGCCGCGGCGAGATGATGGATGATCTCGCGCACGCGTTTGCCCGAGGCGCTGGGGATCGCGATCAGTGCTTCGGTCGCGCCGGTCGCGTCGGCGATCTGCCCGATGGTCGGAATCGGCCCGAAGACGTCGATGCCGCGGATGTGCGAGCCCCATTTGGCGCGCTGATCGTCGACGAACCCGACGACTTTCGTCTGCAGTTGCGGCCGGTGCTCGATCTCGCGAGCGAGCGTTTCGCCCGCATCGCCGGCGCCCACGATCAGCACGCGCTTGAGCGCGTCGCCCGAACTGTCGGCCGCCGCGCGGAAACGGTCGCGCCCGAGGCGGACGGCGACGCGCGCGCCGAAGAGGGTGAGCAGCGAGAACGCCCAGTTGATGAGGAGGATGCCGCGCGGCACCTTCACGAAGCGCGGATCGAGTCCGAAGAGGCTGCCGACGTACCACCCCGCCGTCAGGACGACCAGGGCGAGGGTGAGCCCCACGACGAGCCGCACCACGTCACCGATGCCGACATAGCGCCACCAGCCACGGTAGAACGACAGGAGAGCCCCGATGATGAGCTCGATCCCGATGACGACCGGAAAGCTCCACTTGAACGTGGAGAGATACTCCGGCGGAATGCTGAACTCCCACCGCAGCAGCCAGGCAAAGGTGTAGCACCCGGCGAACACGGCCACGTGAAACCCGAACAGGATGAGCACGCGCGCGGCCGAGACCCGCGCGAGAAATCGTTTGAACGGCGTGAGATGGGAGGTCGTATTCACTTCGAGAGGCGCCACTGATCGGAGTTGGTCCGAGCATTATAGGCGTCGTGCACCAAATGACCACAATAAGTTTTGACAGGCGGGAGAAGAACGATAGGACGAATGGGACAAAGAGGACGGTTATCACAGACAGGACAATGCCCCCTCGGTCCCGGGTGGGCGGGGTCCCATCTGTCCTATTCGTCCTGTTTGTCCCATTCGTCCCATCGTTCCCCGGTCCCATGACGGCCACCCGTTACAATGCGCCGTTTTCATGAAGCAACTCATCCAGTCAGTCAAAACGGGGGAGCTGTCTCTCCTCGACGTGCCGGCGCCGGGGGTTGGTGCGCGCGGCATTCTCGTGCGGACGCACGCCAGTCTCGTCTCCGCCGGGACCGAGCGCATGATCGTCAGCTTTGCCGAGAAGAACCTGCTCGACAAGGCGCGGTCGCGTCCCGATCTCGTCCGCCAGGTCCTCGATAAGATCCAGACCAACGGGCTGCTCGACACCGTCGACGCCGTCCGCAACCGGCTCGATCAGGCCATGACCATGGGGTACTCCGCCGCCGGCACCGTCATCGACGTCGGCCGCGAAGTCACCGAGCTCCGCGTCGGCGACCGCGTCGCCTGCGCCGGGGCCGGGTACGCCGTGCACGCGCAGATCCTCTCCGTGCCGCGCAACCTCGCGGTGAAGCTCGAGGACCACGTCGCCTTCGAGCACGCCGCCTTCACCACCCTCGGCGCCATCGCCCTGCACGGCATCCGTCTCTCCGCAGTGGTCCTGGGGGAGGTCGTCGCGGTCATCGGCCTTGGGCTCCTCGGGCAGCTCACCGTCCAGATGCTCAAGGCGGCCGGCTGCACCGTCATCGGCACCGACCTCCAGTCCGACCGCGTGGCGCTCGCGCTGCGCCACGGTGCGGAGTGGGCCGGGACCGACGCCGGCGAGTTCGCCGCGCGCGTCGCCGCCCTCTCGAGCGGGCAGGGCGCGGACGCCGTCCTCATCACCGCCGATACCTCCAGCGACCAGCCGGTGACGCTCGCCGGTGAGGTCGCGCGCAACCGCGGCCGCGTCATCTCCGTCGGCGCCGTCGGCACGACGCTGCCGCGCAAGCTCTACTTCGAGAAGGAGCTCGACTTCCGCATCTCCCGTTCGTACGGGCCGGGCCGCTACGATCCCGATTACGAGGAGAAGGGGCTCGACTACCCCTACGGCTTCGTGCGCTGGACGGAGAACCGCAACATGCAGGCGTTCGCGCGGATGCTCGCCACCGGCGCGGTGAACGCGGAGCCGCTGATCACCCAGCGCTTCGAGCTCGAAGAAGCGCAGCAGGCGTACGACCTCATTCTCGGCCGCACGAAGCAGCCGTTCCTCGGCGTCGTCCTCAAATACAGCGCGGAGCCGGTCCTCTCCCGCCGGATCGAGGTGGGACGGACGCTCAGCGCGGCACCGGTCACGACGAACGTGAACGTCGGTGTCCTCGGCGCCGGCCTCTTCGCCAACGCCGTGCTGATCCCGGCGATGCAGAAGACGAAGGACGTGAACCTCGTCGGCGTCGCCAGCGGCGGCGGCGTGACGGCGCGGACCGCGGCGAAAAAGTTCGGCTTCGGCTGGTGCGCGTCCTCGTCGGAAGAGCTGCTGACGGACGACCGCGTCAACACCGTCGCCATCCTCACGCGCCATCACCTGCACGCGCGGCAGACGCTCGCCGCGCTGCGCGCCGGCAAGCACGTCTTCGTGGAGAAGCCGCTCTGCCTCACCGCGGACGAGTTGCACGAGCTCGAGCAGGCGTACGACGGCTCGCGCATGGTCATGGTCGGCTACAACCGCCGCTTCGCCCCGATGGTGGCCGCGCTGCGCGACATCCTCCGCACGGCCGGCGAGCCGCTCATGCTCACGTACCGCGTCAACGCCGGCTTCATCCCCGCGAACCACTGGACGCAGGACCCGGAGCAGGGTGGGGGAAGGCTGCGCGGCGAGGGGTGCCACTTCATCGATCTGCTGATCGATCTCGCCGGCGACCGCGTCCGCCGCGTCACCACGCGCGTGCTGCCCGACGCCGGCCGCTACCAGCAGGACAACTTCCAGATCACGCTCGAGTTCGAGCACGGCTCGATCGGCACCGTGCTGTACAGCGCCGGCGGCTCGAAGTCGTTCGGCAAGGAGTCGGTCGAAGCCTTCGGCGGCGGCATCGCCGCGCGGCTCGACGACTACCGGTCGCTCGACGTGCGCCAGCACGCCAAAGCCACCACGCTGCGCTCCCGCCTGCGGCAGGACAAGGGCCACCGCGGCGAGTGGGAAGCGATAGCGCGGCATCTGACGCAGGGCGGTCCGCCGCCGATTCCGTTCGCGGAGATCGTGCATTCCACGAAGGTCACCCTGGCGGCGTATGAAAGTTTGCTGTCCGGGGAAACGGTGACGGTATGAGCGTGCGCGCTGAAGTTACATGGTCGCTGCGCCGCCGCCCCTCACCCGGCGCTACGCGCCACCCTCTCCCCGCAAAAGCCGGGGAGTGGGGCAACAAAGCGGGGGACGGTGCCTGCGCATGAAGATCCTCCACGTCGTGGGCGCACGCCCCAACTTCATGAAAGCCGCGCCCGTGCTGAAGGCGCTGGCGGCGCATGACGTGCGGCAGGTCCTGGTGCACACCGGGCAGCACTACGACGTCAAGATGTCCGACATCTTCTTCCAGCACCTCGGGATGCCCGCCGCCGACGTCAACCTCGGGGTCGGCTCCGCGTCGCACTCCGTGCAGACGGCGGAGGTGATGATGCGGTTCGAGCCGGTCGTGGTGGAGCAGCGGCCCGACTGGGTCCTCGTCTACGGCGACGTCAACTCCACCATGGCCGCCGCGCTCGTCTGCGCGAAGCTGCTGGTGAAGGTGGCGCACGTCGAGGCCGGGCTGCGCTCCGGCGACCGCACCATGCCGGAGGAGATCAACCGCATCGTCACCGACTCCATCGCCGACCTGCTGCTGACCCCCTCGGCCGACGGCGACGAGAACCTCAGGAACGAAGGCGTCCCGGAAGCGCGGATCGCGCGCGTCGGCAACGTCATGATCGACACGCTCGTGCAACTGCTGCCGATCGCGCGGGAGCGGCCGCTCGACGTCCCGGAGCAGTTCGCCCTCGTCACCCTGCACCGCCCCTCGAACGTCGACGAGCCGGCCAAGCTCGAGACGCTCGTCGAGGCCATCGGCGCGATCAGCCGCGACATCCACGTCGTGTTCCCCATCCATCCGCGGACGCGCGAAGCGCTGCGGAAGCTGGCCATCGACGTTCCGCCGTCGATGACGCTGCTGGAGCCGCTGGGATATCTCGATTTTCTGGCGCTGCAGGCCCGGGCGACGCTGGTCATCACGGACTCCGGTGGTGTCCAGGAAGAGACCACCTACCTCGGCGTGCCCTGCTTCACCCTCCGCCCCAACACCGAGCGCCCCGTGACCATGACCGTGGGGACCAACGTCCTCATCGGCGACGACCTCGCCCGCCTGCGCGACGAAGTCGGGCGCGTCCTCCGCGGCGAAAAGCGCCAGTCGGGCATCCCCGAACTGTGGGACGGCCACGCCGCGGAGAGGATTGCGAAGATCCTGGTCGGGTGAGGCGGGAACGACAGGACGGATAGGACGGATAGGACCTATAGGACGAATGGGACCAAACCGGGACCCATCGGTCCTATAGGTCCTATCAGTTCTATGAGTCCTATCGTGCCGCCGCCGCCCCGGAGCGCGAATTTTGCGGCGCCACCCGCGAATTTCGCGGATCTGCCCGTGAATTTCGCGGCGCCACCCGCGGATTTCGCGGTTCCACCCGCGAATTTCGCGGTTCCACCCGCGAATTTCGCGGTCCCGCCGGCGAATTTCGCGGTCCCGCCCGTGAATTTCGCGGTTCCGCGCGCGAATTTCGCGGCGCCACCCGTGAATTTCGCGGTTCCGGCCGTGAATTTCGTGGATCTGCCCGCGAATTTCGCGGTTCCGCGCGCGAATTTCGCGGTTCCGCGCGCGAATTTCGCGGATCTGCCCGCGAACTTCGCGGATCTGCCCGTGAACTTCGCGGTCGGCGCCCCGCCTTTGTCCGATCGCTCCTCGCAGGAACAATGTTGAATGGTGAATGTTGAAGGTTGGATGTTGACGTTGCCTGGCGGCGTCATCATTCAGCCTTCGACATTCACCAAATCAAGATCTTCATGCCCTGGTACAGCCCGCAGGACCTCGAAACGCTCAATCGTGACGATCTCGCCCAGTTCGTGGCGGAGAACGTCCGTGTCCTCACCGAGGACGAAGCGCTGGCCATCCTCGGGAACAACTACATCACCCCGCAGCTCTGCTCCGCCATCGCCCAGAACGCCCGGCTGACCGGCTTCTACTCGGTGCGCCTGCGGCTCGTCGCGATGCGGCAGACCCCGCTCGCGCAGGCGATGAAGTTCATCCACTACCTCTACTGGTTCGACCTCATCCGGCTGTCGATCGACGTCAAGGTCCCGGCGCAGGTCCGGCGCACCATCGACCAGCAGCTCCTCAAAGGCGTCGAGAAGCTCAGCCTCGGCGAGCGCATCTCCTCCGCGCGCACCTGCAGCCATGCGCTGATCCAGGTGTTCCTCTTCGATAACGACACCAGGGTCCTCGAGTCGCTGCTCATCAACCAACGGCTCCGGGAGGACGACGTCCTCCACCTGGTCAGCTCGCCGAAGGCCACGCCGGAGCAGTTGCTGATGCTCTCGTACGACCGCAAATGGTCGTACCGCTACGCCGTCCGGAAGGCGCTGGTCCTCAATCCCCGCACCCCTCGCTCGGCCGCCGCATCGCAGCTCCGGTTCCTCTCCAAACGCGATCTGCGGGAGATCCACGCGAACCCTTCCACCTCGGTTTATCTCCGTCGCTGCATCGAACGGCTGACGCCGCAGGCTTTTTCTTCCGCCTCACCTGAGCGAATTGACTAAAATGCCGGGCGGATGCCTGAGCACGACTCGCAGCCGCAACCAAATCCGGAGCTTGCGTCGTTCGGGGAGGAGTTGCGCCGCGAACGCGAGATCCGCGGCATCTCCCTCAAAGAGATCGCCGACGCGACGAAGATCAGCAAGCGCTTCCTCGAAGCGATCGAGCGGAACGACCACAAGACGCTCCCCGCGCCGGTCTTCACCCGCGGCTTCGTTCGCGAGTACGCCCGCTACCTCGGCCTCAACGCCGAGGACATGGTGAACCGCTACAACTACGCGGCGGCGGGGGACCAGCACGTCGAGAAGACCGCGCACCTCGAGCGCCTCGTCGCGCCGGCGGTCGAGCCCGAGCTGCCGAAGCGCGAGCGCCCCAGGCAGGGGATCCCGCCGCCGTACAAGCGGATCGACCGCAACCTGATCATCATCGCCCTGATCGTCGCCGCCCTCGGCGGCGTCGCGTACTGGGCCATCCAGCAGAAACGCGCGTCCGAAGCCGCCCAGCGCGCCGAAGCCGAGGCGCCGCCGATCGTGACGCCACGTCCCGCCGCGTCGCCCGCGCCCGCACCGGAGCCGCCGGTCGACGACACCGTCCTCAGTCTTATCGTGGAGATGAACGGCAAATCATGGATCGAGCTCGAAGCGGACGGGAAGAACGTCTTCAAGGACACGCTGAACGAAGGGGAGCGGCGCACGTTCCAGGCGAAGGACCGCTTCCGTTTCCGCAACATCGGCAACGCCGCCGCCGTCACACTGACCCTCAACGGCACGCAGGTGCCGCCGCTCGGCCGCAACGGTCAAGTCGTCAGGAATCGCGTCTTCGATCGCGAGATGCTCCAGCAACTGCGCAGCTCCACCAATCCCGGCGAAGCCGGCGAGCCCTAGCCCCAGCGAATCATGACCAGCGTCCCGTCCGAGCTCAGCGCCTCCACCGTCATCTCGCTCATCGAAGCAGGCGCGTACCCCCAGGAAGTCGTCCACACCCTTGCCCGCGGCTTCCTGCCGCTGGAGCAGGCCGACCTCATCGCCGTGCTCGCGCACCTCATGAACTCCGCCGACGCGGAAGTCGCGGAGCTCGCGCGCGCGTCGATGAACGACATCCCGGCGAAGTCGCTCCTGGCGTTTGCCACGAACGAGAACATCCTGCCCGAGCATCTCATCCGGCTGGTGTTCGCCACGACCGAAGGGCCGGTGCTCGAAGCGCTGATCCGCAACAAGGCGTTGCCCGACGAAGCGGTCGCCGAGCTCGCGGAGCGCGCCACGCCCGCGGTGCAGGAAGTCATCGTCATCAACCAGTCGCGCATCCTCCGTGCGCCGCAGATCCTCGACGCGCTGCTCGCGAATCCCGCGCTGTCGCCGGAAACGAAGCGGCGCGCGCTCGAAACGCGCGAGGAGTTCTTCGACAAGAAGGCCCGCGCCGTTCCGTCTCCGGCGGAGGATCTCGAAGAAGAAGAGCTGCGGGACGTGCCGTTGGATGCGATCGCCGACCTGCTCGAGAAGGCGGAAGCCGAGGAGCGCGCGGCGGCCGCCGCCAGCGCGCAGACGCTGCCCGAGTTGAGCGACATCGAGGAGAAGGACGAGGTCAGGAAATCGGTCTGGCAGCGATTGCTGACCATGGGCGTCGCGCAGAAGGTGAAGCTCGCGTTCAAGGGCGACCGGACGGTGCGCATGATTCTGGTGCGCGAGCGCAACCGTCTCGTTTGCAGCTCGACGATGCGCAATCCGCGCATGACCGAAACGGAAGTCGAGAGCATCGCCGGCATGCGCAACGTCGACGAGGAAGTGCTGCGCCTGATCGGGATGCGCCGCGACTGGATGGCCAAATACAGCATCCTGCTGGCGCTCATTCGTAACCCCAAGGCGCCGATAGCTATTGTTCTGCCGTCGATCAATCGATTAACCTTACGGGACCTGAAGGTGCTGAAAGACGATAAAGGTGTGAGCGAGGTCGTGAGAGCGACGGCTCGCAAGTTCTTCCAGGCCCGGCAGGCGAAGTCCTGATCCTCAATGAAGGTCAACTACTACGAAGTCCTGGGCGTGACCCGCTCGGCCAGCGAGCAGGAAATCCGCGATCGCTTCCGGAAGCTCGCCCGGGAAAACCATCCGGACCGCTACAAAGGACCGGACAAGGATGCCGCTGAGCGGAAGTTCCAGACGCTCACCGAGGCGGTCAACGTGTTGACCAATGGCGCGCGCCGGAAACAGCACGATGCGGAGCTGTCGACCGGCTCCACGGCCGGGCCGATGGATTACGCGCAGATCGCCAAGGCGTACCTCGCGCACGGCATCAAGGCCTACAAAGAGAACGACATGAAGGCGGCCTACGAGAACTTCGACATGGCCGCCAAGCACAATCCGCAGGACGCGAAGGCGTTTCACTACCTTTCGCGCGCCGCGAAGCAAATCACTGGCTACACACGCCAGGCGGTGCAAGCCATCGAGGCGGCCGTCCAGCGAGAGCCGATGAATGCACAGTATCTGAAGGAAGCGGGCCTCCTCTGCAAGAAGGCGGGGCTCGTGGCCAAGGCAGAGCGTTACCTCGATGAAGCGGTGAAATGGGATCCGGACAACCTCGAGCTGCAGTCGGCGCTCTCGGAGCTCCGCGCCGGCCGGGTCGAGGCGAAGGAGGGAGGGAAGGGGTTCTCCCTTTTCCGCAAGAACTGATTGGCGATGCAAGTCAAGGCTTACGGGCTCACGCACGTCGGGCGTCAGCGCCAGCACAACGAGGATGCTTTCCTCGTCGCCGACGAGGCCGGGCTCTTCCTCGTGGCCGACGGCATGGGCGGCCACGCCGCGGGCGAGATCGCCTCGCGCATCGCCGTCGATTCCATCTCGGAGTTCATCCTCCACACGAAAGAGGATGACGGCACGTGGCCGCACGCGTACGACGAGCACTACAAGCGCTCGACGAACCGCCTGATGGCCGCCGTGCGCATGGCCAACACGCGCGTGCTCGAGGCGATGCGCAAGGACGCCCGCCTCCGCGGCATGGGGACGACCGTCGTCGCCTGCCTCTCCGACTCGGACACGATGTCGATCGCCCACGTCGGCGATTCGCGCGCGTACCTCATCCGCGAAGGACAGCTCTCCCGCATCACGAACGATCATTCCTGGGTCTTCGAACAGGTCCAGGCCGGCATGCTGACCGAGGCCGAGGCGGAAAAGCATCCGCTCCGCAACGTCATCACCCGCGCCCTCGGCGGCGCCCTGCAGGTCAATCCCGACGCCTCCGAGATCGAAATGCGCCGCGGAGACGTGTATCTGCTCTGTTCGGACGGCCTCACTGGCATGGTTCCGGAAACCGAGATCCTGCGCCTCGTCGCTTCGAGCGGCGAGCAGCTCGAGAATGCGTGTCAGCGATTGATCGACGAAGCCAACGAACGCGGTGGCCTCGACAACGTGACCGCGATCCTCGTCAGGACGGATTGATGCACGTTCGAATCGATTACTGCGGCGTTTGAAACTACCTTCCGAGAGCCTCCAGTCTGGCGGCTGCGATCAAGAAGGAGCTCGGCCACGAAAGTGAGCTCGTCCGCGGCAGCGGCGGGATCTTCGTCGTCACGGTGGACAACCGGCAACTGTTCTCCAAGAAGGAACAGGGGCGGTTTCCGACCGAGGCGGAGATCATCGACAAGCTGAAGGCGCTGTAGGCAGCGGCGGACGTCGGCCCGGGTCGTCAGCAGGGACCGAAGAATTAAGAATTTCGAATTTCGAATTGGGAATGAAGAATTACCGCGCGCACGTCCCCGTCCGCAATTCTTAATTCGAACTTCGAAATTCTTAATTCTCTTCTCCCTCGTCCATCCGGTTCCTGGTGACATTCATGCGCCCGCCCCCAAACGCGATAGCATGTCCACTCATGAGCGACCACTCTCTCCTCGAGCGAATCGCGGACGTCATCCAGGTCCATGCGAACGCGAAGCAGGTCTACGGCGAGCCCATCGAACGGGACGGCGTCACCATCATCCCGGTGGCGAAGGTCCAGTGGGGTTTCGGCGGCGGGTCGATGGGGCGTACGGGCGCGGAGCGTGGCGGCGGCGGCGGCGGCGTGCGCACGCAGCCGGTCGGCTACATCCACCTGAGGAACGGCGAGGCACAGTACCGGCCGATTCACGAGGCGCGCGATGCGGCCTACCTCGTCGCGGCGGGTGCGGCCGGACTGGCCGTCGGCTTGCTTTTGTCGAAGTTGACTCGCAGAACGTAGTGCCGGCGATTGGAGTCCGTAGGTGCATCCTGAGGTCGATGAGCTTCGGCCGAAACTGAAAGAGATCCTGTATGACTGCGCCGTGGAGCTGAAGGCCACGAAGGCCGCGCTCTATCTGCACGACGGCACCACGCAGCGCTACGAGCTCGTCACCGAATACGGCTTCCGCAACACGATGCGGACCGCGCTGGACCGCAACGATCCGGTCATCGACCGCTGCGGACGCGGACGCAATGCGTTTTTCATCAACGGCCTCACCACCGAGCCGCGCTTCTCCGAGATCCTTTACGCGGCGGGCACGGACCGCATGCTCGTCGTGCCGCTGTACCAGCGCGGCCAGCTCGTCGGCCTGATCGACATGCGGGACAAAGCGGCGAAGCTGCCGTTCGAGCAGCCCGACATTGCCACGGCGCAGAGCATCGCCGACCGCATCCTCGCGCTGTTCGCGAGCCGCAACGTCTTCGGCCTGCGCTTCATCACGCTGTCCGATCACGACGAGACGCCGGTGCCGCCGCAGCCGCAGCAGGCCGGCCCGGCTGCACCCGCGCCCGTCGCCGCGCCGCCGGTGCAGGCCCCGCGGCCGGCGACCGCTCCGGCGCCGAAGCCCGTGGCCGTGGCGCCTGCGCCGCAGGCGGAGAGCGCGCATGTGCCGCGCCTCGCCACGCTGGTCATCGACGCGCGCAGCATCGCCAGCCACATCCTCGTCTCCGCGGCTCCGCACGGTTTGAGTGAGCCGGAGCTCACTGCCGCGCGCGAGGCGTTGCGCACGTTCCTCCTCATCCCCGGCGTCGAGGCGGCGAGCTTCTCCGCGATCGATGCGGGCATCCAGGAGATCGCCGCGCGCGGACCGCTCTCCGACGACGCGAAGAACGTGCTGCAGTCGAAGCTCAACGTCTGGCTGTCGAAGCGCGGCGAGTCATCCGGCCTGTTGCGCACGAACGTGCACGCCAGCGGCACCGCGCCGGTCACGCCGGCACAGTTGCAGAAAGTCTTCACCGCGCCGGTCTCGCACGCTTCGTACCTCACGGTCGCGTTCTCGACGAATCCCGATCGGGCGGCGCACGAGCTGCTCGCGGTGCTGCTGTCGAACCTGCAGGTCGCGATCGAACAGGCGAAGGTGCGCGGCGAAGCGAACGGCGCGCGCCAGCGCATCGCGGAGAAGCTGCTCGAACCGGAGTTCTCCAAATACCCGGAGCTGCGCCGCCACAGCGAAGGCGTCGCCCGCATCTGCGAGTCGTTCGCCCGCCACCTTGGGCTCAGCGCAGCGGAGATCGAGAACGCGCGGCTGCTCGGCCTGATCCACGACGTTGGGATGCGGCTGCTCGACTACGAGCGCCTGTACCGGAAGCGCGACATCTCCCCCGACGAGCTCGGAATCCTGCGCGAGCACGTCGCCGTCGGCGCCGCCATCATCGAGCCGTTCCTCGGGCTCGACCTGGCCAAGGCGGTGCTCTGCCATCACGAGCGCGTCGACGGCCGCGGCTACCCGAACGAGCTGCACGGCGACGAGATCCCGCTGCTGTCGCGTGTGCTGCAGCCGTGCGATGCGTGGGTGGCGATGACCGATCCGCAGAGCTACCAGCCCAACGACCCCGCGCCGCTGGCCATGGCTGCCATCGCCCGCAACGCCGGCACCCAGTTCGATGCCGACCTGGCGACGAAGTTCGTGGAGATGGTGCGGCGGGGATGAACGTTGCGGAGTATTTGCGCGCGACGCGCGGCGTCGAGGGTTGGTTCTTCCCGATCGACGCGTACCTCTTCGCCTTCATCGACTCCATCCAGCAGCGCGAACGGATCGCGGGCGACCTCTTCGAGATCGGTGTCCATCACGGCAAGACCGCGATCTTCCTCGGCCGTTTGTTGCGCGCCGGGGAGTCGCTCGGCGTCTGCGACGTCTTCGAACGTCAGAACCTCAACGCCGACCACTCCGGCGAGGGAAGCCGCGAGCTGTTCCTCCGCAACATGCAGCAGCACGCCGGCACGGACCACCTGCGCGTCTTCCCCAAGCTCTCCAGCGAGCTGACGGCGGAGGACACCACGACCCGCTGCCGCTTCTTCCACATCGACGGCGGCCACCGCGCCGATGACGTAGTCAACGACTTGACCATCGCCGCTCGAGCGCTGCTGCCGGACGGTGTCGTGGCCGTGGACGACCTCTTCAACCCCAACTGGCCCGGCGTGAGCGAAGGCTTCTACCAGTTCATCCACAACGGAGTGTTTGTCCCTCTGATCATCGGCGGCAACAAGGTGTTCCTGACCCGCCCGGACGCCGCCCCGCGCTACGCGCGCTACTTCCCCGAAGCCCACGACCCAGCCTTCGACTTTGCCCCGAAGCAGTGGCTGGGCCGCGAAGTGCTGACCGCGATCCGCCGCGCGTGGGTAGACCTGGACCCCATCGGCGCCGCGCGCGTGCACGGCCATGCCGAGTCGTGGCTGCGCAGGAAGGTGCTGGGGTGGTTGGGGTAGGGGACGATAGGACGGATAGGACCAATAGGACGGATAGGACCAATAGGACGAATAGGACGTATGGGACCTATGCGCCAGGTACACCGCCTGTAGCGGCCCACCTTGAACCTCAACGGCGTATCAATCAGGCATCGCGCTACACGCCACGTCCTATCTGTCCTATTCGTCCTATCTGTCCTATTCGTCCCATCGTCCCCCGCCCCCTACGCCAGCGCGCACTTTTTCACCGCGGCAATCAGCGATTCGATCTCGAACGGTTTGCGCACCACGGTGAACACCGCGTCGCGGTCGACGCGGGCGAGGACGCCTTCGTCTCCCGCGGAGGCGACGATGATGCAGCGGCGGCGTTTGGGGTCGTCGCGGAGTCGTTCGATGACGGTGAAGCCGTCGAGGACCGGCATCATGAGGTCGAGCACGATCGCGGCGTAGTCGTGCTTTTCGATGAGCGCGAGCGCTTCGGCTCCGTTGGCGGCGGTCGCGGTCTGGATGCCTTCGCGGCGGAGGATGCCCTGGAGCAGCGCCCGGATGGCGGCGTCGTCGTCCACGATCAGCACCTCGGACGACGGGATCGGCTGCTGCTGCGGCGTGGCAGCGGCGGGGCTCGCCGACGTTTTGCGCGCGGAGAGACGGGAGATCTCGTACGCGATGTCGGCTGGCTCGACCGGTTTCTGGCGGTACGAGTCGAAGCCGGCTTCGGTGATGCGCTCGACGTCTCCGGCGCGGCTGAGGACCGTGAAGGCCATCACCGGCGTGCGCGCCGTGGCGCCGTTCGCGCGCAGCGCGGCCAGCACCTCGTAGCCGTCGCCGTCCGGGAGGACGATGTCGATGATCACGACGTCGGGCGTCCATTTGGCGAACAGCTCTTTCGCTTCGTTGACGCGGTGGGCGAGGCGCACGTCGGCGCCGCAGCGCTCGAGCGAGCGTTGCACGATGCGCGCGGTGTCGACGTCGTCCTCGATGAACGCCACGCGCACGCCGGCCAGCGAGGGGAGCTTCGCGTAGCGCAAGGCATCGTCGCGGCGCGTCAGCGGCGGACGCGCGTCGTCCGTCTCGCTCAGCAGCGGCAGCGTCACTTCGAAGGTGGCGCCGTGCCCTTTGCCGGCGCTCTCGACACGGACGTAGCCGCCGTGCAGCTCGACGAACTGCCGCACGATGGCCAGGCCGAGGCCCAGGCCGCCGTGTGATTCGCCGCTCTCGCCGGAGCCCTGGCGGAAGCGCTCGAAGATGTACGGCTGAAACTCCGGCTCGATGCCGATGCCGTTGTCCCGCACCGAGAGATGGACGAGCGTCGCCGAGCGCTCCAGCCGCACCGCGACGCGCCCTCCTTCGGGCGTGAACTTGGTCGCGTTGGTGAGGAGGTTCCACAGCACCTGCTGCAGGCGGTTCGCGTCGCCGAAGACGCACACCGTCTCATTACCCAGCTCGACGTCGACGGTGATGTTCTTCGGCTCCGCGAGCGGCCGCACGTCGTCGATCGTGCGATGCACCAGCGGAATCAGCTCGATCTGGCGCCGGTCGAGATGGAGCTTGCCGGTGTCGATGCGCGAGAGGTCGAGGAGGTCCTCGATGAGCTGTGCCTGGACGCGCGTGCTCCGCTCGATTGCCTCGATGGCGGTGGCCGTGGTCTCCTCATCGAGGTCGGGCAGGCGCAGCATGCGCGCCCACCCGAGAATCGCCGTCATCGGGGTACGGAGCTCGTGCGAGACGGCCGCGATGAACTCGTTGCGCTCCCGCGTCGACGACTCCGCGGCCGTTTTGGAGTGGGTGATGTCGAGGATGGTGCCGATGAAACGGACGGGTTGCGGCGGATCGCCGGCGAAGAACCCACGGCCGCGCGCATCGACCCACAGCACCGTGCCGTCGGGATGCACGATGCGGTATTCGATGGCGTACTCGCCGCGTCCGGCAGGATCGAGCGCCTCCTGCACCGACTGGTCGACGCGGTCGCGATCCTCGGGATGAATCCGCGAAAGGAAGACGGCGTAGTCGACGTCTTCGTCCTCGCCGACGCCGAAGAGCGCGCGGCAGCGTTGCGACCACTCGAGCTCACCGCTCTCGGGATAGAAATCCCACGTGCCGATGTCGGCGGATTCCACGGCGAGCCGCGATCGCTCGGCCGCCAGTTCCGGATCTTCCCTGCGTATCATCAGTCCGCCCGGATGACACGGTAGCGCGCGTTGACGAAGGCGTACACCCCGTACGCGATGAGCCCGAGGCCGATGATGGCGAGCAGGGCAGAGCCGAATGGCTGCGAGGAAAGCTGGCGCAGGGCACCCGAGGTGCCGCGCGCTTCGCCGGAATTGTGATGGAGCCCGGCCATGAGGACGGAGATGCCGATGATCCCGAAGACGACGCCGCGCGCGGCGATGCCGAAGCGGGAGGCGATGACGACCCGCCGCCGCGTGGCCGCTTTCATCTCCCCGAGGCGGAGCTGATTGCTGAGCTTCGCCTTCCAGGCGTTGATCAGTTGGTAGATGCCGTAGCCGATGAGGGCGAGGCCGGCGCCGGCGACGAGCCAGCGTCCGAACGGCGCGTCCATGGCGCGCGCGGTCCAGTGCTGCGCGCTGGCGTCGCTCCCTTTGCCGCCGCTCCCTTTGTGCAGCGCGAGGCGGATGACCTCGAGGGCGAAGCCGGCGTAGAGCATGCCGCGGAACAGACTGCCGATGCGGATGGCGTAGCCTTTGGCGTCGTTGCCGCGCCGCTCCCAGTCCGCGACGGCGCTGCCGGCGCGCCAGAAGGCGTAGCCGAGCAGCCCGACGGCCATCGCCGCGAGCATCGTGCGCCCGAACGGCTTTTCGAGGATCCAGTTGAAGGCGGAGCGGTGGTCGGCCGCCGCCCCGCGCAGCGCGATGAAGCCCATGATCGCGTAGACCATGCCCTTCGACGCGTAGCCGGCACGCGCCAGACCTTCAATCCAGGAGCTCACGGCCTCATGTATTGAAAGGGGTGTGCCAAGTAAGAGGGAAATCGGGCCTGTGGGACGAATAGGACGACAGATCGGAGGTTAATTCGCCGCGATCACTTCGAGTTGCGCCGCGCACACGCTGCGCAGCACCGATTCGGTGGCATCCCGCTGGGAGGCGGAGGACCGGGCTTCCACCAGCACGGCGCGTTCGATGCCGGCAAAGTCACCTCCGGCGAGGTTCAGCCGCGACAGCGCCACTTCCAGCGGCGACATGCTCGGATTGAACGCGGCGTTCTCCGCGTACGCTCCGACGGCCACCGTGCCGTCTTTGGTTCGTAGCGCGACGCCGGAGAAGTTCTTCGAGTACGGCGCGTAGCTGAGATTCGCCGCCGCCAGCGCCGCCACGGCGAGCGCATCGTCCGACGCGACCGTCAGCCCATTCGCCCGCGGGTGCATCAGCCCTCCCTCCACATCGAGATCGCGTGGCCCGAACGCCTCGGGTAGGAAGTAGGCGAGGGGATGGGTCCCTGACTTCAGCGCGATGTTGAGCCGCTCCGCGGTGGAGAGCTCGTTGAGGAACTGGCGGCAGTAGCCGCACGGCGGCGCCGAGACCGCGACGAGGTCGATCCCTTCCTCCCCGGCCATCCACGCGTTCGTCACGGCCGACTGCTCCGCGTGCACCGTGAAGCTCAGTGCCTGCCCGGTGAACTCCATGTTCGCGCCAAAGTAAAGGTTCCCGGTCGACGTACCGCGGCACACCGCGCCGACGCGATAGCTGGAGATCAGCGGCCGCGCGTAGCGCGCCGCATCGGGCAGCAGCGCCAGCATCAGCTCCGGCAGGGGCACGCCGCGCTGGGCGACGGCGCGCTGCGCGTCATCGGCGGGGATGACTCCGTGGTGGTCGCTCATTGGGTAACTATAGCGCTGCGGCGGCGGGGGGAGCGATGGGACGAATAGGACGAATAGGACAGATAGGACGAAGGCTGTAGCGCATCACAACTGCCGTTCCAGCCACGTCGAGGCCCAGTCTCTGGCGCGGTGGCCGATGGTACGGCTGTCCCAGTCCGTGACCTTCCACTCGCGCGTGTACTGCAGGTCGTCCTCGAACGCGCGCACCAGTTCCTCGGCGATCGATGCGTCGTACATGGCCACGGTGATCTCGTCGTTGATGTGGAAGGAACGGGGATCGAAGTTCGTGGAGCCGATCGTGGACCATTCACGGTCGATGATCAGCACCTTCTGGTGCAGACCGGAGCGGGTGTATTCGAAGATGCGCGCGCCGGCGTGCAGCAGCGGGCCGTAGTAATGGTGGCTCGCGTGCTGGACGATGGGGAAGTCGCTGGTCTCCGAGGTGGGGAGCATGACCTTGATCTCGACGCCGCGGCGGAGGGCGCGCTCGCACAGCTCGATGGCGCGCTTGTCGGGGATGAAGTAGGGATTCTGCAGGATGATCTCGCGCTGCGCGGCGGCGATGGCGAGGTAGTAGAGCCGTTTCACGGCGCTTGCGGTCTCCGGCGGCGCGACGTGCGCCACGTGCACCGCGGTGGCACCGGCCGGCGGCAGCTCCGGAAAGTACACATCGCCGATCAGCGCGGTACGCGTGACCGAAACCCAGTTGTCGAGAAACGCGGCCTGCAGCTCGCCGACGACCGGCCCCTCGAAGCGCGCGGCGGTGTCGCGCCATCCCTGGCCGGCCCAGAGATCGGCGATGCCGTGGCCGAACGTGTAGCCGACGCGGCCGTCGATGACGGCGATCTTGCGATGGTCGCGGTTGTTGTACCAGGCGATCTCGCGCAGCCGGGCGCGGTGATAGACGCGGAAGTCGCAGCCGGCCGACCGCAGCTCGCGCGAGATCTTCGGCGCGACGTCCTTCGACCCGCGCTGGTCGACGAGCACACGCACCTCGATCCCTTCCTGGCCGCGGCGGCGCAGCTCCTCGACGAAGCGCTGCGACACTTCCCCTTCTTCCCAGAGAAACGTCTCCAGGTGGATGTGATGCTTCGCGCGGCGGATGTCCTCGACGAGCGCGTCGAAGAAGGCGCTGTTCTGGATGATCGTCGCCTTGTTGCAGTCGGTGACGTGCCCCCACGTATGGCCGGCCATCGAGCGGAGGAGGTTGCGCATCGGCATGCCCGGCGGCACGATGAACTCTATGTTGCGCTGGCGCGTGCGCGTCCAGAGCAGCCAGAAGCCGACGAGTGCAGGCGTCGCGAAGAGGGCGATGAGCAGAGCTACCAATCGCCAATCCCTTTTGCGAGTTCCGCGCCCTCTGCTGGAGGATTGAGGATGGAGGGGATGCGCTGGGTTTCGTTGATTAACTGCGTACGGAATCCCATTCGTCCGATAGGTCCTATTCGTCCTATCCGTCCCATCGTTCCCCCGGCACCCTGCTGCTAAACTCCGCCGCGATGAAAATTGAACGTACCGAGGCCGCGCGGGTGGCCGCGCTGGCGCACCTGGAGCTCAGCGACCCTGAGCTCGAGCGAATGGCGGACGAGATGACGAAGATCCTTTCGTACATCGACCAGCTCCGCGAGGTCGACGTCACCGGTTTCGACGAGCGCGACCTCCACGTCACACCGCTCCGCGAGGACGAGCCGCGTCCGTCGCTCGACCGGGAACCGGTCGCCGCGAACGCCCCCCTCTGGTGGGACGGTTTCTTCGTCGTCCCGAAGGTGATCGGCGGTGAGTGACCTCCTGAACCTGCCGTGGCATGAGGCACGCGAACAGGCTTCGCCGTCCGAGGTGGTGGACGCGTGCATGCGCGCGATCGAGCGGCTCAATCCGCAACTGAACGCGCTGCTGCACGTGAATGCGAACGTCACCGGCGGGATGCCGGTCGCGCTCAAGGACAACATCGTCACGACGGAGATGCCGACGACGTGCGGCTCCCGCATCCTGGGCAACTTCGTGTCGCCGTTCGACGCCACGGCGGTAACGCGTTTGCGTGCGGCCGGTGCGTCCATCGTGGGGAAGGCGAACCTCGACGAATTCGCCATGGGCTCCTCGACGGAGCACTCCGCCTTCGGCGTCACCCGCAATCCGTGGGACCTCGAGCGTGTCGCCGGCGGCTCCTCGGGTGGCAGCGCCGCCGCGGTCGCGGCGCGCATGGTGCCGATCGCGCTGGGCTCGGAGACGGGCGGCTCGGTGCGGCAGCCGGCTGCGTTCTGCGGCGTCGTCGGCCTGAAGCCGACCTACGGCCGCGTGAGCCGCAAAGGGCTCGTGGCCTTCGCCTCGGGGCTCGATCAGATCGGCATCTGCACCAAGACGGTGCGCGAGAACGCGGAAGTGCTGAAGATCATCGCCGGTCACGATCCGCTCGACGCGACCTCCAGCACCGAAGCCGTCGACGACTACAGCGCCGACCTCGGGCGCGGCGTCACCGGACTGCGGTTCGGTGTCGTGCGCGAAGCCGTGGCGCAGCTCAGCGGCGAAGTGCGCACGAACTTCGAAGCGGCGCTCGACGTCCTCCGCCGCGGCGGCGCCATCGTCGAAGAGGTGAGTGTTCCCACGATCGGCAGCGCCATTGCCATCTATTACATCGTGGCGAACGCCGAGGCGAGCGCGAACCTGTCGCGCTTCGACGGCATCCGCTACGGGCATCGCTCGTCGCGGGCGAAGACGCTCCACGACGTCTACCAGGATTCGCGCGGCGAAGGGTTCGGGGCTGAGGTGAAGCGGCGCATCATGCTCGGCACGTTCGCGCTGTCGTCGGGCTACTACGACGCGTACTACGGCCGCGCGCAGAAGGTGCGCGCGAAGCTGCGCCACGAGTTCGCCGAGGTCTTCCGGCAGTGCGATTTCCTGCTGACGCCGACGACGCCGGAGGCGGCGTTCCGCATCGGCGCGAAGACGGACGACCCGCTGTCGATGTACCTCTCGGACATCTTCACGGCGCCCGCGAACCTCGTGGGTATCCCGGCGATCGCCGTCCCCTCGGGGTTCGATGCCGAGGGGATGCCGCTGTCGCTGCAGCTCATGGGACGGCCGTTCGATGAACGGGGGCTGTACCGGGCGGCGGCGTTCTTCGAGCGGGAAACGGGTTACTGGCGGCGCATGCCCCCGCAATAGCTTTTGTCGTTCTCATCCGAAATCGTTATTCGGAAATCAGAAAATCGTCCTAAACTATCTCCGTGCGTAAGTGGCGGGTGTGGTTACTTCTGGTTTTCCTTCATGCGGCGATCCTGCCGGCCGCGACTCCTCCGAAAAAGAAAGACTTCATCGCCACGGCGCAGCTCACGCCCGAGCTGCGGGCGACGCTGACGCGTGAGTACGAGCTCGAAGTCGTCGTGACGGCGCATGCCGGCGATGCGTGGACGCGGCTCGCGAGGCGCGTCACGGGCGATGCGGCGAAGTGGGAGGACCTCGCCGCGTACAACGAGACCGACGAAGCGCTGAAGTCGGGGCAGCAGATCCGCGTCCCGTACGAGCTGCTGCGTCAGAGCATCCAGACCGAAATCGTCAAGACGCTTTTCCCCAACGATCGCCCTTCAGCAGACGGCTGGCAGCACGTCGTCGTCGGCGCGCGCGGCATCGAAGGGGAATCGCTGTGGAACATCGCCGAGTGGTTCACCGGTGACGGTGCGAACTACACGGCCATCCGCAAGGCCAATCCGACCCAGGGACTTTCGACTCGTAAAGGTGACGTGATCCTCGTTCCCAAACAGCTGCTCACCGCCGCATTCGGCGGGGGCCTGGAAGAGAAACCGAAGGAGAAAGAGAATGCACCGACGACGGCAGCAGAGGTTCGGAAACCATCGGACGATTCGGCTCAGCGTACGCCAGCGGATGAAAACCTTCCGGAAGCAGTCGTCCCGACCTCGACCCCGTCGCTGACGTACGTTCCTGGCGCCGACCCTCATGCGGTTTACAAGCTGCAGAAAGGGGAGGCGCTCTACTCCTCCGTGGCCATCCGTTTCACCGGCCGCGTTTACTCGAAAGACGTCGGGGACGTCCTCGATCGCATCGTGCAGTTCAACGCGATCGAGGACGTCGCCAAACTTCCGGTCGGCTATCCGGTGAAGATCCCGATGGAGCTGCTGCTGCCCGAATACCTGCCGCAGGACGACCCGACGCGTATGGCACGCGAAGAAGCGAAGCGCGAGAGCCAGCGTGCCGGCCGCCGCACGCGCGCGGCCGGCTTGAGCGGTGTGGTCGTCGTGCTCGACGCCGGCCACGGCGGCCGCGACGTCGGCACGGAGCACGAGGGCGTCTATGAATCGACGTACGTCTACGACGTCGCGCTCCGCCTGAAGAAGATCATGGAGAGCAAGAGCGCGGCGAAAGTGGCGATGACGACGAAGTCGAAGAAGACCGGCTTCACGATCCTCGACAAGGACGTGCTCCCCGACCGCAACGACCATTACGTGCAGACCTCGCCGCGCTACGTCCTCGAGGACGCCGTCGTCGGCGTGAACCTGCGCTGGTACCTGGCGAACTCGATGTTCAGCCGCGCAATGAAGAACGGCGCGCCGCGCGAGAAGGTGATCTTCCTCTCCGTGCACGCCGACTCGCTGCATCCCTCGATCCGCGGCGCGATGGCCTACATCCCGGGCCAGCAGTTCGTGAAGGGGACGTACCAGAAGAAGGGGGAGATCTACCTCGCGCACGCCGAAGTGCGGGAGCGCCCCGTGGTGACGCACTCGAAGAAGGACGCGCTGGAGGCCGAGGGTCTGTCGCGCGACCTGGCGGAGTCGATCCTCACGTCGTTCGGCAAGAACGGCCTGAAGGTGCATCCGTTCAACCCCGTCCGCGACAACGTGGTGCGCGGCGGCAAGGAATGGGTGCCGGCGATCATCCGCCACAACATGATCCCCACGCGCCTCCTCCTCGAGGTCGGCAACCTCGGCAACCGCAAAGACCGCGAGCTGCTGCGCACGCGCAAGTACCGCCAGCAGGTGGCCGAAGCGATGTACGAAGGGATCGTGGAGTTCTTCGAACGAGGGCACCAGCAGCCGCAGGGCAAACCGCCGGTGGTGGCGGCTGCTGCAGCGGGGAAGTAGGACGGTAGGACAGATGGGACCTATGGGACGAATAGGACCTATGGGTAGCCCCCCGGACCACCACCGAGGCGCCAAGGTCCGCAGGCCCATAGGTCATATTGGTCCCATGGATCCCATTCCTATCGCTTCTATTTAGGCAGCCACCGTGTGACCAGCGGTTCCTCCGCGCCGGGTGTCACCCGGTAACCGCGCGCGTGCTTCCGTGAGGACACCACGTCCACCAGCGCGGTGTCTTCGAACAGCAGCCCGACGCCGTCATCGGCGGCGTAGCCGGCGGGGAGGCGTCCGGCGCCGACCAGGCGCTGGTAGGCGGGGCGTCGTTGGGCTTCGCCGTCGTAGTGCGGGCAGAAGCTGCCGGGGAGGAAGCCGAGCGCGCCGTCGAGCGGCTGCAGCTCGATGCCGAAGGAGTCGGTCACGCCGCTCTCGAACCAGCAGATCGCGCCGGCGCTGAGGCCGCAGAGCACGATGCCGCTTTCCCACGCTTCGCGCAGGATCACGTCGAGCCCGTGCACGCGCCACACGGCCAGCAGGTTGGCGGTGTTGCCGCCGTGCACGTAGATCAGATCGTGCCCGAGGACGAAGGAGCGGAGGTCGGCGACGGTGCGGTTGAAGAGCGCGAGATGCTCGTGCTCGCACTGGTGCCTGGCGAAGGCGTGATGGAAGCGGCGGATGGAGCGGACCGAATCGCCCGACGCGGTCGGGACGAAGAGGACACGCGGCCGCGGCTTACCGGTCAGCGAGAGCAGCCAGCGGTCGAGTCGCGGATTCCGCGGCTCCATCGCCCAGCCGCCTCCGCCCATCGGCACGATGCGTCGTTTCACACTGGTGAGCCTACGCTATACTCCGCCGCCGCTATGACACGTTCTTTCGAAGGGGATCTCAGTGCCGAGGGGCTTCGCTTCGGGGTGGTTGCCAGCCGGTTCAACGACGAGATCGTCGGTGGGCTGCTCAACGGCGCGCTCGAATGCCTGAAGCGCCATGGTGCCGCCGACGACGATGTCGTGCTGTACCGCGTGCCCGGCGCTTTCGAGATCCCGACGCTCGCCGCGAAACTGGTAGCCGAGGAGCGGCACGACGCCGTCATCACCCTCGGGTGTCTGATCCGCGGCGACACACCGCATTTCGACTTCATCTCCGCGCAGGTGACGAACGAGCTGTCGCGCATCGCGGTCGATGCGCGCTATCCGCTCGTCTTCGGCGTGATCACGTGCAACACCCACGAACAGGCCGTGGCGCGCTCCTCGTCCGGCAGCGGAAACAAAGGTTGGGAAGCGGCGCTGGCGGCCATCGAGATGGCCAACTTATGGCGCGCGCTTCGCAGTGAGGTCAGGTAGATGGGCGCCCGTCGCAAGGCACGCGAGCTTGCTCTTCAGATGCTCTTCCAGCACGACATGTCCGGCAACAAGCCCGACATGATCATCACGAACTTCGAAGAGCTGCAGAAGTCGAAACCGAACACGCGCGAGTTCGCCGTGAAGATCTTCAACGGCACGATCGAGCACATGGCCGAGCTCGACGACATGATCCAGAACCAGGCCGAGAACTGGCGCCTCTCGCGCATGGCCTGCGTCGACCGCAACATCATCCGCATGTCGGTCTACGAGTTCTTCCACGAGTCCGACACCCCGAAGCTCGTCATCATCGATGAAGCGATCGAGATCGCGAAGAAGTTCGGCACGCAGAAGTCGCCGCAGTTCATCAACGGCATCCTCGACGGCATTCTGAAGAAGCACAACCTCGCGTGAGGCGTCCGCCACAGCGTCCGGGCCACAACGGACCACCGAAAACGGGCAACGCCCGTACTACAATCCGCTGACGCGATGAGTCTGCTCGGCCGCCTCGAAGACCTTTCCCTCACGGACATCATCCAGATCGTCTATCTCTCGCGCCGTACCGGCGTGCTGGAGATCATCGACGAGCGCGGACGCCACACGGTGCTCTTCCGCGGAGGGCTCGTCGTCAACGCGTCGGCCCCGGAGCATCCCGACCTCGTCGCGTTCCTCGAGCTGGCGGAGCTGATTCAGCCCACCAGCGTGAAGCTGCTGCGCCAGATGGAGGAGAGTGGCATCCCGTACGGCACGGCCGTCATGGAGATGAACCTCCTCTCGAAGGACGATCTCTCCGACGCGGTGCGGCAGCGCATCCTCAGCGTCGTCACGCCGCTGCTGCAGAGCAAAGAGGGGGAGTTCAACTTCATCCTCAGCGAATCGATGAACGCGCTCGACATCGAGTACGAGCCCGATCAGCTCTTCAAGGAGGGCGGCTTCGCCCCGCAGCGCATCCTCGGCGCCGCCGACGGGGAGAAGATCAAGCCTCTGCGCGGACTGGAAGAGTCGCTGAAGGCCGGGAAGGCGTTGCTGCGCGGCTCCGCTTCCGCCGAGACGACACCCGCTTCGCTGAACCTCGGGCTGGGACAGCCGCTGGAGACGCCGTCGCCGGCACCGGCAGCGGCGCCGATCGCAACACCGCCGGCAGCAGCAGCTCCAGCGCGTCCGACGCCGGTCCCCGAGCCGGAACCGGCCACCGATGATAACGTCGTGCCGTTCCCCTCGCGCGAAGAGAAGGCATTCACCCCGATCGAGGAGCTGCCGTTCCCCGATTCCGACGACATCCCCCCCGCGGCCGAAGCGCCGGCGCGCACCACGACCCCGAGTGCGGGGCAGTTCAAGGTGGCGGGCGGGCTATTCGAAGTGGAGTCGCCCGAGGCACTGTTTCGGAACGTGGTGCTGTTCGAGCGCAATCCGCTGGTGCGCGTCGCCGCCCGGCGTGCCTTCACGAAGCACAACGTCAAGATTTTCCAGTACGGCTCGCTCGACGACGTCCGTGCCTCGATGACGGACCTCTTCCGCTCCAACAGCTTCTTCGTCACGTTCCTGGAACTGACGCCCGACGACGCCGCCGTGCGGCTCATGCAGCAGCTCAAGCGGAAGAACCCGCGGCTGCCGGTGGTGCTGGTCGATGCCGAGGCGGACCTCCGCCGGCGTCACGACCTGCTGCGCGCGGGGGCTGACCTCTATCTGACGAAACCATCGCCCGCGCGCATGCAGCCGGGGCTCGTGGAAGAGGAGCTGGCGCTGTTCGCCGACGAGCTCGTGCTGTTCGCCGAGCGCTCCTTCCAGCAGTGGGAGCAGATCACCGGCGGCGGGGTCGAGGCGGGGAAGAAGTTCTACGAGCTGGCCAGCAAGGAGAATCTCGACCGCTCGTTCACCGTCCTCAAGCAGCTCATCAACGAGCTTTCGAACCCGAACGACATCGGGCAGGTCTCGGCCACGATCCTCCGTCTCTCCGCGGAGTATCTGGAGCGCGGTGCGCTCTTCATGGCGGGGGCGAACGACTTCATCGGCCTCGGCGGCTTCGGCGTCACCGGCTCGGAAGAAGACGAGATGGACGCGCGCGTGCGGAAGCTGACGATCGCTCGCAACGTGCCGTCGATCCTGGCCGACGTCGTCACCACGGGGGAGGCGCACCGAGGGAAGATGCGGCGGACGGAGGCGAACGTGGAGCTGATCCGCCGCCTCGGCGAGCTCCTCCCGACGGAGGTCATTGCACTTCCGATCATGCACTCGAACCGCACGATTGGTATCCTGTACGGCGACAACGCCGAGCATCGGGCTCCGATCGACAGCATGACCGGCCTCGAGATCTTCCTCTCGCAAGCAGGCTACGCTTTCGGCAACGCGGTCTTCGCCTCGGAAAAAGCAGGTCGGCGGTAAAGAGAACAATGAAGATTCTGGTGGTCGAAGACTCCTCCTCGATGCGCGCGTATCTCACGACCGTCATCGAAGGTGGGACGGAGAGCTACGACCTCGAGATCGTCGAGGCGGCCAGCGGTTTCGAAGCGCTGAAGACGCTCCCTCATCACAGGTTCGACGCGATCCTGACGGACATCAACATGCCCGACATCAACGGGCTGGAGCTCGTCAGCTTCCTGAAGAACCACCCCGTCTACCGCAACATCCCGATCATGGTCATCTCCACCGAGTCGAGCGAAGAAGACCGCCGCCGCGCCGCCGCGCTCGGCGCCGAGGAGTACCTGGTCAAGCCGTTCCAGGCGGGAGAGCTGGTGGAGAAGCTGCGGCGGCTGTTGAAGGTGGCGTAGGGAACGATAGGACGGACAGGACCTATAGCTCCCGCCCACCCGTGGAGCGTTGATCGGGCGGCCATCTTTCCGCTTCGGCATTACTCCGTCCGCTGACTCGGCGATCCTGACTTAGCATGCGCGTTATGCGTGTCGTTCTTCGGGTTGTTCTCTCGTTGCTCGTGGTGTGTTCGCCGCTCGTGTCGCTGGCGGGATTTGGGGGGACGGACCTCGTGCTGCCCTCGGTCGGACGGGTGGAAGGGGTCGGGGGGAGTCAGTTCTATACGACTCTCTGGCTGACGAACCCCAACGAGGTGGCGGTGACGGTGGAGCTGCAGTTTTTGCGGCCGGCGCAGGCGAATCCGTCGCCGATGACGGTGACGCAGACGCTGCCGCCGCGTGCGACGCGCGAGGTCGCCAAGGCCGCGGAGACGCTGTTCGGCATCAGCGGGGTGGTCGGTGCGATGCGTTTGCGCGCCGAGCAGCCGGTCCTCGTCGCCTCGCGCATCTACAACCTGCCGGCGGGCGCGACGGAAGCGGCGTCGCAGGGGCTGTTCGCGGCCGGTATCCCGGCGGCGCTCGCGATCGGCGCGAATGAATCGACCACGGTGCAGGGCGTCACGTTCGACGCCGACTTTCGCTACAACCTCTTCTTCGTCGAGACCGCCGGCCGCGGCGCCGCCGTGCGCGTCGTCTTCCGCGACGCCGACGGCGTCGTGCGCGCGCAGCACGACCTGGCGCTGCAGGCGAACGAGCCGCGCACGCTCTCCGTGGCCGGCCTCGTCGCACCGGGTGTGCTCGTTGGCGGCACCGCGGAGGTCACGGTCACGGGTGGGGCAGGGGAAGTCATCGTCACGGGCTCGCAGATCGCGAACCAGAGCCAGGATGCCTCCGGCTTCGAGATGGCCTTCGCCGCCGACGCTCTCGGCGTGCCCGGACCGGCCGGCCCGACGGGTCCCACCGGTCCGGCGGGACAGGATGGGTTGAACGGCGCGGACGGCGCACCGGGAGCCACCGGCCCGACGGGTGCCACCGGCGCGAGTGGTGCGACTGGCGTGACTGGAGGCACCGGTGCGACCGGTGTCACTGGCGCCACGGGCGCCACTGGCGAAGCCGGTGCGGCCGGTGCCACCGGCGCGACGGGTTCAACGGGTGCAACCGGCGCCACCGGAGCGACCGGCGAGACGGGAGCGACCGGAGCAACCGGTGCAACGGGCGACATCGGCGCCGCGGGAGCCACTGGTGCCACCGGGGCTACAGGAGACCTCGGTCCCACTGGAGCCACCGGAGCCACCGGTCCAGCCGGTGCTACTGGCGCGACCGGCGCGACCGGCGCTGCGGGTCTGAACGGAGCAACCGGAGCAACGGGTGACACCGGAGCCACCGGAGCCACGGGCAACACCGGCGCGACTGGCGCGACTGGCGCGACAGGATTGACCGGAGCCACCGGCGCCACGGGCGATACCGGTGCGCCTGGCGCAACCGGCGCCACTGGAGCAACCGGCGATACCGGAGCCACGGGCGCCACGGGAGCTACCGGTGCAACGGGAGCTACGGGCGCCACCGGTGCCACCGGCGATGCGGGCCCGATCGGTCCCACGGGTCCTACCGGTCCCACCGGTCCGACCGGCGCCACCGGCGCGGCCGGCACCCTCCTCTTCGCCAACAGCAACGCCGCGATGGCGATCCCGTTCGGCATCGAGACCACGGTCCTCACGGTCGCCGCGACGACCACCGCCGGGCAGCAGGTCGGCATCGACGGCGTCGTCGAGCTGGAGATCGACGTCACCGCCACGCCGGGCGTCCTCGACTCCCGCATCCGCATCCGCCGCAACGGCGTCGCGCTGGAGACGTTCCGGCTCCGCCGCCGCGAAGGGACCACCGGCATCATTCGCTACGTCATCCCGTACAACTGGGTCGACACGCCGCCCGCCGCGGGGCTCAACACCTACACGATCAACGTCCTGGGGACACCGAACAACGTCGCTACCGTCAATGCCGAGACGCGCACCGTGCGCCTCATCGTGACGGGGCCGTGATGCGGAGGGCGATCGGCATTCTGCTCCTCTTCGCCGCCACGTCGGCCGGCGCCGCGACTTACACCGTCACGACGCCCGCCGACAGCGGCCCCGGCTCGTTGCGTGCCGCCATCGAGGCGGCGAACGCGGATCCGGCGCACGACACGATCACCGCGACCGCCGCCGCGTACGTCGTCCTCGCGACGCCGCTGCCTGTCATCACGACGTCGATGACGATCGACGGCGACGACTTCCTCACCATCGACGGCAGCAACCTGATCGACGACGGTTTCGTGGTCATGGCGAACGACGTCCGACTGGAGGAGGTCGGCGCCACGGACTTCCGCCACGTAGGCATCCGCATCAACGGCAACGACAACGTCGTCGAAGCCGTGGACGCGAGCGGCAACCACTTCGACGGCATCCGCATCGCCGGCGGCAGCGGCAACCTCGTGCAGTTCAGCCGCGCCTCGGGCAACACGCAGACCGGCATCCGCGTCTCCGCCCCGGCAACGCAGACGGTGCTCCTGGCGAACCGCACCGGCATGAGCGAGGACGGCGAGACCGCGGTCCCGAACGGCATCGGCATCTACATCGGCGGCGCCGGCGACAACACGATCGTCGGCAACTACGTGGCCGGCAACACCTACGAGGGGATCGAGCTCGCCGGCGGCGCGAACCGCAATGACGTCAGCAGCAACACGGTCGGCATTTCCAGCGACGGCTTCTCCGCACTGCCGAACGGGCAGCGCGGCATCTTCGTCAGCAGCGGCTCCTACCTCAACGTCGTGCGCGGCAACATCATCGCCGGCAACACCACGGGCATCGCGATCTGGGGACGCTGCACGTCTTGGAACCGCATCGAGCAGAACCTGATCGGCCTGCTCATCGACGGCATCACGCCGCTGCCGAACGCGGAGTACGGCATCCACGTGAAGGACGCCCGCAACAACACGATCGGCGGCGAAGGCTTCGACGACGGCAACATCATCGCCTACAACGGCTTCGCCGGGATTCAGGTCATCGCCGAAGAAATCACGACGGAGAGCCAGCGCAATCGCATCGTGGGCAACGTCATCGCCGCGAACGAGCAGGAAGGGGTGAACCTCTGGGCGCGGGGCAATCTCGTCGACCGCAACCTGATGACGGACAACGGCGGCGCCGCGATCCGCGTCCGCTTCGCGTACGCCACCGAGAACGTCATCGAGGGGAATGACCTCGCGAGCAACGCCGGTCAGGCCGTGTGGATCCAGGACGTGCCGCGCACGCGCATCAGCGCGAACGTGACGGTCGGCAACGGCGGCGAGATCGATCACACCACGCCGCCGCACGCGCCGCCGCTGCTCGCGACCGCGAACATCACCGCGACGAACACCGTCATCACGGGGACGCTTGCCGCCGACCCGTCGACGCTCTACCGCCTCGAATTCTTCGCCTGCGCTGCTCCCGACGACGCCAGCGAGTTCCTCGGCGAAGCCTTCGTGACCACCGACGGCGCGGGGAACGCCGCCTTCAACGTCAGCGATCTGCTCCCCGCGGGCGGCGACTTCATCACCGCCACCGCCATCGAGGAAGCCACCGGCGACACGTCCGAGCTCGCGATCTCCATCGTCGCCACCGGGACTCCCGCCGCGTTCAATCCGCTCTTCCTGACGATCGGCGACGTCGACGTCAGCGAAGGCGACGTCGCCACCTTCACCATCACGCTCTCCGAGCCGGCCGCCGAGCCGGTCACCGTCGACGTCGATACGACGACCGTGACGTTCCTCCCGGGCGAAACGGAGAAGACATACGACGTCCCGACCGCCGAGGACACGACGCCGGAGCCGGCGGAGACGTTCGTCGTGCAGCTCACGAACTCCACCAACGCCATGATCTACGACCCGAGCGCACGCGGCCGCATCCTCGACGACGACGCGCAGCTCACGGTCGGCGATCGCACGGTCGGCGAGGGTGGGGCCGTCGGCGTGACATTGACGCTCAGCGCGGAGCCGGAGTGGCCCGTCACCGTCCCGGTGTCGACCGCCGACCTCACGGCCACCGGCGCGGACTACGTGCCGGTCAACACCACGCTCGAATTCGGCCCCTGCGTGACGTCGCGCGTGGTCGTCGTCGAGACGATCCAGGACGCGCTCGATGAAGACGACGAGCAGCTCAACGTCAACACCACCGGCGCCCAGGGCACCGTCACGATCGTCGACGACGATCCGCCCCCGTCGGTCTTCGTCGATCCCGTCACAGTGAACGAGGGTGGCGTGGCCACCGTGCGCGTGCGCCTCTCGGGCCCGAGCGGCCGGACGATCCAGGTCGAAGTCCAGACGAGCGGCGGCACCGCCACTGCCGGCAGCGATTACACGCCGCGCATGCTGACGCTGACGTTCGCCCCCGGCGTCACCGAGCAGACGTTCGACGTCACCACGTTGAACGACGCGGTCGACGAAGCGTCCGAAACGATCGCCGTCGTGGTCTCCCCGGGAACGGGCGCCAACATCACGATCGTGGACGATCTGGAAGCGCATGACATCCCCACGGCGTCCACCTGGGGGCTGGTGGCGTTGGCTTTGGCCCTAGCGGTGATTGCGCTGCGGCGCGGATAAGACGAATAGGACCTATAGGACGGATGGGACAAATAGGACGAAGGCATCGTCCTATTCGTCCTATCTGTCCCATTCGTCCTATCGGTCCCCTTCGCCCCGTCCGCCATCGCGATAAGATTACGCCCGCCGATGACGAGAGAAGACGATCGCGCACGGGAAGAATTCACCAGTGAGGCCGAGGAGTTGCTCGACACTTTGTCGCGCGACCTGGTGGAGTTCGAAGCGCAGGGGAAGAGCGTCCGCCCGGAGCTGGTCAACAAGATCTTCCGCGAGGTCCACTCGCTCAAGGGCCTGGCTGGCATGCTCGGCTTCGTCGAGATTTCCGAGCTGTCGCACAACCTCGAGGACATGCTCGACAAGCTGCGCATGGGGAAGATCGAGATCACGAAAGAGCTGATCGACCTTCTCTACGACGCCGTCGACTCCCTCAACCGCCTCGTCATCGCCATCAACGACCCCTCGGTCGGGGCGCTCGTCGACATGACGGCGCTGACGCGGCGCATCCACCAGCTCATCACGAATCAGCCGCTGCAGAAGCACGGCGACTTCCTCTCCGAGCTGACGCTGGACGAACAAACGAAGAAGTCGCTCACCGAATACGAGGAGCACCGCCTCCTCGAGAACGTGCGCTCGGGGAAGCACATCCTCTCGCTCGAGGTGACGTTCGACTTCGCCGACTTCGACGAGCGGCTGCGTGCGCTAACCGCCTCGCTCAGCGATGCGGGGGAGGTCATCTCCACGCTCCCCGCGATTCCGAGCGGCGAGATCAACGGCATCGCGTTCCGCCTCCTCTACGGCTCGAACCTCAATGACGCGGCGGTCCAGGCGCTGGCACCCGAGGCGGCGGTGGCGTCGTTGCGGAAAGCGTCGGCGCCGGCCGTCACCAGTGCCCCGGATGCCACCGTGGCTCCCGCGGAGCTCGGTGCGCCGGAAGAAGAGATGTCGCTGCGGTCGCTCTCGCAGACGGTGCGCGTCGACATCAGTCGCCTCGATCATGTGATGAACATCGTCGGGGAGCTGATCATCGAGAAGACGCAGCTCGAATCGCTGGGCCGCGCCATGAGCACGCAGCAGGCGCGCATCGTGTCGCACGAGCTGACGAAGATCGCGCGCAACCTCGACCGCAAGCTCAACGAGCTGCAGAAATCGGTCATCGAGATCCGCATGGTGCCGGTGGGGCAGATCTACTCGAAGCTCTCACGCACCGTGCGCAAGGTCGCGCGCGAGTTGAACAAGGACATCGAGCTGATTCTTCGCGGCGAGGACACGGAGCTCGACAAGATGATGGTCGAGGAGCTGACCGATCCGCTCATGCACATCATCCGCAATGCGCTCGATCACGGTATCGAGTCGCCGGCAGAGCGCCGCGCGGCGGGGAAAAGCCCGGTCGGCCGCGTCACGCTCAACGCGTATCAGCAGGGGAACTCCGTCGTCCTCGACGTGCGCGACGACGGCCGCGGCATCGACCCGCAGCGGATTCGCGAGGTCGCGGTCAATCGCGGCCTGATCGGCGACAAGGAAGTCATCGACCAGCAGCGCGCGCACGAGCTGATGTTCACCGCCGGCTTTTCCACCGCCGCGTCAGTGAGCGAGATCTCCGGCCGCGGGGTCGGCCTCGACGTGGTCAAGAAGAACATCCAGGAGCTGAAAGGGACGATCGACGTCATCACGCGCGTCGGCGAAGGCACGACGTTCCGCATCTCGCTCCCGATCACGCTGGCGATCATCCAGGCGCTGATCGTCGACGCCGGCGGCGAGAAGTTCGCCATCCCCCTGACCTCGGTCGAAGAGTCGCTCCGTATTTATTCGCGCGACATTCGGACTGTCGAACGGAGAGAAGTGTTCACCCTGCGCGACTTCACCCTGCCGCTGCTGCGCCTTGCCGACGCGTTCAACCTCGACGACCAGCACGACGCGGGGCCGGACACGAAATGGTTCGTCGTCGTCACCCGCGCCGGCGAGAAAACGGTGGGCCTGCTCGTCAACGCCCTCGTGCGCCAGCAGGAAGTCGTCATCAAGTCGATCGGCGAGCGACTCAAGACCATCCCCGGCATCGCCGGCGCAACGGAAGTAGGGGAGTCGGAGATCGTGCTGGTGGTGGATGTGGGGACGCTGATCGACCATTTCGGCGGCAGAGCGCGCGAAGTGCGCGCGGTGGGAGTGGGGAGATGAAGGCAGAAGGCAGAAGGCTGAAGTCAGAACGCAGAACGCAGAACGCAGAACGTGGAACGCTACGCGGGGACGGCTTCTCTCGATTCTGCGTTCTGCGTTCTGCGTTCTGCGTTCGGGTTTGACTCATGTTCGAAGACTTCTTCGGCCTCACCTCCAAGCCCTTCGGCAAGACGCCGGATCCGGGCTTTCTCTTCGAATCGCGCCAGCACCGTGAGGCGCTCGCGCGGCTCGAGTACGCGGTGGAGGAGAAGGAGCTGGCGCTCCTCGTCGGCGACGTTGGCAGCGGCAAGACGACGCTGTCGCGCGCGCTCATCGACCGCGTGGGCGAGTCGCGCCCGGTCGTCCTGCTGATCAATCCGCGGCTCACGCCGATGCAGCTGCTGCGGGCCATTGCCCGTGGCCTGGGGCTGGAGCCGGCGCGTTTCCGCAACGAGCTGCTCGATCAGCTCCACACGAAACTGTACGAACTTTACGAAGAGGACCGCGAGCCGGTCCTCATGATCGACGAGGCGCAGCTCATCCCCGGCAAGGCCACGTTCGACGAGATCCGCCTGCTGACGAACTTCCAGCTCGACGACCAGAACCTCCTCTCTGTCGTCCTGATCGGACAGCCGGAGCTCGACAAACGGCTGGCCAAGGAGCACTACGCCCCCCTGCGCCAGAGGATCGGGATGCGGTACTCTCTCGGTCCGCTGTCGCTCGAGGAGACGCGGCAGTACATCGATCACCGGATTCGCGTGGCCGGAGGGGCGCGGAACCCGTTCAGCGACGAGGCCATGGCAGAGATCCACGCACTCAGCGGCGGCGTGCCGCGACTGATCAACACGCTGGCGACGACGTCGCTCCTCGATGCGTTCGGCGACGACGCCGCGGTGATCGACCCGCCGCGCGTCCTTTCCGCCGCGAAAGAGCACCGCATGGAGCGCGCCCATGGTTGATCTGGTCAAGATCCGCAAGAAGGCGAAGAAGGGGAAGGATGCGGCCCCGGAACCCCCGGTTGAGGAAACCAGTGGGACCAATACGACCGATGGGACAGATGGGTCTCACCCAGCCCCCCAGTCTCCTGAGTCCCATCTGTCCCATGAGTCCCATTCGTCCCATCAAGAAGCCCCCGCACCCGCCGCTGCCCCCACCGCGGAGCAAACCTCCAAGCTGGACCGCTTCAAGGCAACCGCCGGTCAACGCCGCCATGCCGTCATCGCCCAGCAGGAAGCCGACCAGGAGCAGCCGCTGGAGCTCCTCACCTTCGTCATTGCCGGGGAGCATTACGCCGTCGACATCGAGCACATCGTGGAGATCGTCACGCCGCGCCCGGTGACGCGCATCCCCAACGCCGACGAGACGGTCATGGGCATCATCTCCCTCCGCGGGACGATCGTGACCCTGGTGGACGTGCGCCGCCAGCTCCGCCACAAACCGGCCGCCGAAACGCCCGACGCGCGCGTCGTCGTCATCGAGCGCGGCACCGAGACCGTCGGCTTTGCCGTCGACCGCGTCCTCCGGGTCGTCAAAACCGCCGCCGCGGCCATCGAGCCGCACCCCGTCGTCCACGCCAGTGAGCTCGACGAGGCCGTCCGCGGCGTCTTCCGCGTCAACAACGCGTTGACGATCCTCCTCGATTTGGAGAAGCTTCTGACCCCCAAAGCTTTGAGCGTATAACTCGAATGGAACTGACCTGTAAGCAGTGTGGCTCCAAATTCCGTGCGGCGGTCGCCACGCCGCTCACCGCGCCGGTGCGCGTCGCCTGTCCGTCGTGCAACAACCAGATGGTCCTCAAGCCGCGGCCGACGGCGGCCGGCAACGAGCCCATTCCCCCCATCGCTTTCGAGCCGCCGGCGAAACGGCGGATTGCCGCGATCGCCGACGAGCCGCGCCCGTTCCGCGCGTTCCTCGGCGACCAGCTCCGCCACCTCGGCTTCGACGTCACCTTCTTCACCAGCGGTGACGAAGCCCTCGACTTCATCCGCCGCTCGCGCGCCGACCTGGCCATCGTCAACGTCTACCTCAAGGGGAAGCTCGGCGTCGAAGTGACCGAGGAGATCAAGAACGACGGGCAGCTCGCGCATACGCAGGTCATCCTCATCGGCGCCCTTTTCCGCGCCAACCGCTTCCGCGCGAACCCCACGAACCTCTACGGCGCCGACGAATACATCGAGGAGCAGATCCCCGAGAAAGAGTTCCGCCAGATCATCCACAAGCTCTTTCCCGACGTCGGCGACATGGTCGACGCGCCGATCGAGCCGCGTGAATACGACGAGGCCCGCCGCCTCGCGCGCCTCATCCTCTCCGACATCATCATCTACCACGCGGCGCAGGTGGAGCAGGGCATCCGCGACAACAACTTCTTCGAGGTCCTCCGCGACGAGATCGAAGAGGGACGCCAGTACTACGACTCGCGCGTGCCGTTCCGCGTCCGGCGCGACACCGAGATCTTTACGGAGACCCTCCAGCAGTTCGTGCAGATGAAGCGCGAAGAGCTCGAGCGTCTCACCGGGACGCAGCAGCGACCATGACCTCGATCGATCCGCTCCTCCTCGAACAAGCCCGCTCGGCCGATCCCGACGCGCGGCAGAAGGCGGCCTATCTCGTCGCGCAATCGACCGACGATCGCGACCTTCCCCTCATGTTCGAGCTCCTCGGCGACAAGGACTGGCGCGTCCGCAAAACCATCGTCGACGGCTTCGTCCGCGACGCGCGCACCGAGATCATCGAAGGGCTGATCAACGCGCTCGCCGACCCCGAGAACGCCGGCAAGCGCAACTCCGCCACCGAAGCGCTGATCCGCATCGGCGAGCCCGCCATCGCGCCGATCGTCAAGCGGCTGCGCGCCGAACACGACGTCGACGTCCGCCTCTCGCTGGTGAATCTCCTCGGCGATCTCCGCAGCCGCGAAGGGTTCAACCTCCTCATCGAGATGCTGGAAGGGGAGGGGGACATCAACGTCGCCTCCTCGATCGTCTCGTCGCTCGGTAAGTACCGGGACGCGTCGGCGCTGCCGCACCTCATTCGCACGCTGCGCATCCGCGAAGATCTCTGGCTCAAGTTCCACGTCATCGAAGCGCTCGGCGAGATCGGCGACCGCTCGGCACTGCCGGCCATCCTGCCGCTCTACGCGGAGAAATCGCTGCGCAAGCCCGTCCTCGAAGCCGTCGGCAAGATCGCCGACGTCGGCACCGTCAGCTTTCTCCTGCGGATCATCGCCGAGGAGGAGAAGCTCAACCTGACGGCACTGCGGGCGCTGGTGCGGATCGCCGAGGCGAGCAAGCCGCGCATCGTCGAAGAGGCGGAGCGGCAGCTCATCCAGCGCAAGTTCCGCGAGTCGTTCCCGCATGAGAAGGTCAGTCCGCTGATCGATCATCTGCAGACGACGCCGAAGCGCGACGTCAAAGCGTTCATCCTCAAGTTCCTCGGCTGGTCGGGCGACGAGCGCGCGCTCCCAGTGCTCATGGCGAACCTCGAGCAGCCCGACACCTCGGAAGTCGCGGCGCAGGCGCTCATCGACTTCGGCCCGTCCGCGGTGCCGGCGATTCTCGAGACCCTGCGCAACGCCGATGAGGACGAGCTCGTGGCGCTGCTGCTGCGCGTCATCAACGTCGTCGGCGGGCCGGACGCCATTCCGTCGATCCTCGGCTTCCTCGATCACGACAACCCGACGATCCGCCGCCTGGCGATCGAGACGCTCGGCGAGATCCCCGATCCCGGCTCCATCGACTACCTGCTGGCCAAGCTCGACGACTACGACGTCGGCTCGCAGCAGGCGGCCGTCAACTCCATCTCCGCGCTCGTCTCCGCGTTCCCGGAGATCAAGAACGACGTCCTGGCGAAGATTAAGCGGCTGCTGCAGTCCTCTTCCACGCCCATCAAGCTCAATTCGCTCTCCGTCTACGTAAACATTCAGGGAGAGGGGTACCACGACGAGCTGCTCCTCGCGTCGAAGGATCCCGATCCGGTGATCCGCCAGAAAGCCGTGTCGCTGATGGGCAAATTCGGCGAGGAGCGTTTCGCCGATCAGCTCGTGCTGTCGCTCGCCGACGAAGCCACCTCGGTGCGCGTCGCCGGCATCAATGCCATCGTGCGGCTGCGACCGGAGACCGGCATCGAGCCGCTCATCAGCTCCCTCGAGGACCACGACATCTGGATCCGCACCGCGGCGGCTCAGGCGCTCGGCGAATACCGCCATCCGGATGCCATCCAGCCGCTGATGCGGCACCTCGAGCACGATCCGCCGCCGGTGCGCATCGCCGTCATCGAGGCTCTCGGCAAGAGCGAGAACCCGCAGGTCAAGGACGTCCTCTTCCGCTGCCTCGATGAGAGCGATCTCGAGATCCGCCGCGCGGCGATCCTCGCGCTGGCGCGCGTGCCCGGCAGCGACGCCTTCGATCGCCTCATCCTCGCGCTGACCGACGCCGACTGGCGTATCCGTGCGGCCGCGGCCACGGGCCTCGGCGTGCGCGGCGACCGCTACGCACTCCCGGCGTTGCATCGCGCGCTCGAAGATCCCGACACGTACGTGCAGCAATCGGCCGTCCTCGCGCTCGACAAGGTCGCGGATCGCACCTCGTTCCCGCATCTCTTCCGCGCGCTGGAGAACACGGCCATCCTCGACGATGTCTCCGAGGTCTTCGTTCGGCACAAGGAGCTGTTCCGCGATCTCATCGAAGAGGCGTGGCGCACCGCTGACAGCCGCCGCGAAGTCGTGATCGCGGCGATCCTGCAGGCGATGAAAGGAAAGAGCGACTGACGCGTGGTCACCTTCAACCTGTCGCTGAACCATCATCTCGAGCTGCCTGACGACGTTTTCAGGCTGCTGCGGGACCAGATCTACAAGCGCACAGGGATGTGGTTCGCCGATTCGTCGAAGTACCTGCTGCAGAAACGGCTCTCACCGCGGGCCCGCGAGCTCAACTTCGATTCGTTCCAGAAGTACTTCTACTTCCTCCAATACGATCCGCGGGCCGAGTCGGAGTTCGACCAGATCTACGACCTCGTCACCACGAACGAGACGTACTTCTTCCGCGAGCCGGCGCAGCTCACCGCGTTCGTCGAGGAGATCATCCCCGACATCCTCTCGCGCAAGTCGGTGAAGAAGATCCGCATCTGGAGCGCCGGCTGCTCGTCAGGGGAGGAGCCGTACTCCATCGCCATGCTGCTGCAGGAAGCGGGGTGGTACGAGCACGCCACGTTTGAGATCTTCGCCAGCGACATCAACCAGCAGGTTCTCTCGAAGGCGCGCAAAGGGATCTACCGCGAGAGCGCCTTCCGCGCGACGAACGCCACGCTGCGGGAGAAATACTTCCTGCGCGAGTCCGAGGGGGCGTGGAAGGTGCGGGACGAGGTGCGCAACCGTGTCTCCTTCGGCCGCCTCAACCTCTACGACGAAGCGCGCGTCTCCCTCCTCGGGCACCTGGACATCATCCTCTGCCGCAACGTCATCATCTATTTCGACGACGCTTCGAAGAGGGTCGTGGTCAGCAACTTCTACAACCGCCTCATCGACGGCGGCTACCTCCTGCTGGGGCACAGCGAATCGCTGATCTCGCTGTCGACGCAGTTCAAGTTGAAGCACCTCAAGCACGACATGGTCTACCAGAAGTAAGGTGGAACCATAGGACGGATAGGACCTATGGGACGAATAGGACGAATGGCTCTGACGAGCGTCCCAGTCGTCCATCTGTCCCATTCGTCCCATAGAATGTCGCGGCGGTGCCCAGCTCCAGCCAGACTCCCGACAGACAGATTCGCGCACTGGTCATCGATGACTCGGCGTACAACCGTGTCACGCTGACGCGGATGCTCGAATCGGACGCGCGCATCAAGGTCGTCGGGACGGCCGTGAACGGCGAGGACGGCATCAAGCAGGCCGTCAAGCATCGTCCGGACGTGATCACGCTCGATCTCGAGATGCCGATCATGGACGGCTTCGCCTTTCTGCGCTGGCTGATGGTGAACCTCCCCACGGCCGTGATCGCCGTCTCCTCGCGTTCGAGCGACCGCAGCGTGTTCAAGGCGCTCGAGCTCGGCGCGATCGACTTCATCGCCAAGCCGGGCGGCCGCGTGTCGCCGCGCCTCGAGGAGATCCAGAAGGACCTCGTCACCAAAGTGTTGCAGGTCGTCGATCTGCAGATGGAGAACCTTCGCCGCCGCGTGCAGGCGGAGGAGCCCGCGCCCGCCGAGCCGCCTCCGGTTTACGAGGGTGCCCATCGCGGCATCGAGCTCATCGTCGTCGGTTGCTCTACCGGAGGACCGCCGGCGCTGCAGCACCTCTTTCAGTCGCTGCCGCTCCTGCCCGTGCCGTTCGTCGTCGCGCAGCACATGCCGCCGACGTTCACGCGCCTCTTCGCCGACCGCGTCAACCGGCTGACGCCGTACACGGTGCGTGAAGCCGCGGACGGCGAAATGATCGTACCCGGCACCGTCCTCGTCGCTCCCGGCGGGATGCAGACCGAGGTGCGGAGGATCGCCGAGGGGTTGCAGGTGAGGGTTTTTGCGGCAGGAAGGAATGACCTGTATGCGCCGTCCGTCGACCGCCTCTTCTCCAGCGCCAGCCGCGCCTGTGCGGAAAGGATGATCGCCGTCATCATGACCGGCATGGGGGATGATGGCTCGGAGGCGATGAAAGAGGTCCACGACCGCGGCGGCACGACCATCGCCGAGTCGGCGGAGAGCGCCATCATCTTCGGCATGCCGGCCGAGGCCATCCGGACGGGCGCGGTGGACGAAGTGTTGTCGCTGACCGAAATACCGCGAGCGATCCAGCGCCTTTGCAGCTAGCGAATCGAGTACTCAGCACGGATCGCTTCGTTCCCAGCGACCTGTGCTACATTCTCGCGATTGGTCCGGGCAGAGAGATGACCGAAGAAAACAAGGCCGAAAAGTTTCTCGAGATCTTCAACAAGGGGCGGGAGTTCACCGAAGAGCTTCTGCGCGAAAATCAGCGTCTCCGCTTCCGTATCGCGGCGATGGAGACGGAGAGCTCCTCCAACATTCCGACGGAAGAGGCGCAGCGCCTCCGCGATCAGATTTCCCAGCTGACCGAGGAGACGCGCCGGCTTCAGCAGCGCTTCCGCGAAGTCGAGGAAGAGAACAAAGACTTCGCCAACCGCTACATCGAGATCGAAGAGCAGAACAACAACCTCGCGAACCTGTACGTGGCGAGCTACCAGCTCCACTCCACGCTCGACTTCCGCGAGGTCATCCAGATCGTTCAGGAAATCATCATCAACCTGATCGGCGCGGAGTCGTTCGCCATCCTCCTGCTCGATGAAAAGACGAACGAGCTGAAGACCATCGCCTACGAGGGCGACGACGTCATGCCCGGCGTGGACCGCATCTCCATTCGCCTCGGCGAGGGGATCCTCGGCCAGGTCGCCAAGACCGGCGAGAGCTATTACATCAACCAGGACATCGATGCCGGCGTCTCCAGCGTCACCCTCGACAAACCGCTGGCCGCCGTCCCGCTGAAGATCAAAGAGCACGTCATCGGCCTGATCGTCATCTACAGGCTCCTGCAGCAGAAGGACGCCTTCTCGGCCGTCGACTACGAGCTCTTCTCACTGCTCGCGGCGCACGCGGCGACGGCCATCTTCTCGTCGAAACTCTATTCGCAGTCGGAGCGGAAGCTGAACACGATCCAGAGCTTCCTCGATCTGCTCACGACTTCGGGTTAAGGAGAGGCTCACACCTTGGGGATGGAAAACGCGAACTTTCTGGTCGTCGAGGACTCGCCGACCATGCGGCAGTTGATTTCTTTCTCGCTCAAGCGTTTCAAGAACGCGAAGATCATCGAGGCCGTCGACGGCGTCGACGCGCTCAAGAAGCTCTCCGGGCCGGACAGGATCGATCTCATTCTCACCGACATCAACATGCCGGTCATGGACGGGCTCAAGCTCGTCTCCCTCGTGCGCCAGAACGCGCAGCTCAAGAACATCCCCATCATCATCATCACGACGGAAGGCGCTGAAGAAGACCGCGAGCGCGGTCTCGCCCTCGGCGCCAACGCTTACATCTCCAAGCCGATCCAGTCGTCGCACCTCATCAAGACGATCTCGGAGCTCCTCTCGGTGTGATGCCGCGCGGCGCGCGGGCTGTTCCACCGGCCGTCGTTGCGCTGCTGCTGTCGCTGCTCTTCCTGGCAGTGCGTGTGGCCCTGCTGCTCGCGCGCGAGCCGTTCTTCGACGAGCTGTTCACCGTGTGGCTCGCGCGGCAGCCGTACAGCGCCATCCTCCCGGCGCTGCTGCACGATTCCGGTCCGCCGCTCTACTACTTCTTCGCGCGCATCCCGTCGGTGACCGCGCTGCGCGTGCTGTCGCTGATGGTGGCGTGCGTTCCTTTCGCGCTGCTGCTGTGGCGGCGGAAATTCATGGAGGCAGCGCTGCTCGCGGTGTATCCGCCGGCGGTGCTGTTCGCGGTGGATGCGCGCGCGTACGCGCTGTGCGGCGCGTTGCTGGCCGTGGCCATCGTGCTGCTGGATGCCAGGCGACCGTACGCCGCCGCGGTGGTGATGGCGCTGGCCGCGTACAGCCATTACTACGCGGTGCTGTTTTTTCCGTTGCTGTTGTTAGGTGTTCCGGCGGACCGCGCCGGCAGCGCCGGTGCCAACGACCGGGCGGGTGGCCACGGGTCCCATTCGTCCTATAGGTCCTATGGGTCCCATCGTTTCTCTATAGTTCCCGCGCTGACCGCAGCCATTCTGTTTCTGCCCGGCTTCTGGCTGGCCCTGCGCCAACCCCGTGAGGCCATGGCGTGGAACCGTGACCAGTCGCTGTTTGCGCCCCTGCTGAATCTGTCCTTCGCCGGCGACTACCCGCACGCGTTGCTGCTGGCCGTGCCCATCGCCGTGGCCATCATTGCCACCATGCTCCTGGGCATCACGGGCATGCGCGCCACGCGCTACCTGCCGTTCATCGTGGTGCCGCTGATCCTGGCCACGCTGTTCGCGCTGACCGGGCGCACCGTCTATTACCCGTTGCGCTTCGAAGCGGTGCTGGCGTTCCCGCTGGTCCTGTGGCTCGGCGCGTCACTCGGGCGGTGGTACAAACCGCCGCGCCGGGTTCTCTTCGTGGCGTTGATGCTGCTCGGTGTGTTCAGCCTGTACCGAGGGACGATTGACCACCTGCGGCGGCCGCTCGACCCGTACCGCCAGACGGCGCTCGTCCTGAGGGAGCACGCCGGGAATGCAACCGTCGTCGCCTCGGGCTACCTCTACCTCGAGGCCGTCAACCAGCTCGGCGGCCGCGTCATCGCCTTTCCTTCAGAGCAGGCTCAGCACCCCGGCTGGCGGGCAACCGCGCTCGTCGACCCCGCCACGCTCCCTCCGGTGTTCCTCTGGGTGGGGGAGCGGGGAGCGCCCGAGCTCGGCGTCATCAGCCGCGCCCGCCGGACTTCCATACTGTTTGAAAACGACAAGTCGCTCATCGTCCGTGTACACTGAAGGCACACATGCCACATTTCATCACCGATAAGTGCATCGGCTGCAGCGTCTGCGAGATCAAGTGTCCGACGAACACGATCTGGGGCGAGAGCAAGGGGCAGTACTACATCCACCCCGAGCGTTGCATCGACTGCTCGGTGTGCGGCATCTACTGCCCGGTCGACGCCATCCAGAACCAGCATGGGGACTTCATCCCCCGCATCAAGCCGAAGGACATCCCGAAGGCGGAAGTCATCAAGGATCTCTGCACCGGCTGCGAGTTCTGCGTCGACATCTGCCCGTTCGAATGCATCGGCATGATCGAGCCGAACGACGAAACGCTCGCGAATCACTACAAGATCGCCTTCGTCGAGAAGAACAAATGCGTCGCCTGCCGCCTCTGCGAAAGCGTCTGCGACAAGGACGCGATCGTCGTGCCGGAAGCGCCGACGCAGCTCAAGACATATCTGCCGGACTTCGTCGTCGGCGGAACAGGACGCTGATTGCCGCCGCTCGACTCGACCCCAGGCCACGAGCCGAATGACGATCTGCCGAAGGAATCGGCACGCACGATCCTTTTCCAGTTCGTGCTCTTCCCTCTCGGGGTCGTCGCCATCGGCGTCGCCATCTTCCTCCTCTTCGGGAAGCTCGCCGGCAACGAGCAGTCGATCCCCGATTACCTGACCGAGATCCGCTCCGGCGGCAGCCACGAACGGTGGCAGGCCGCATATCAGCTCTCCAAAGCCATCAAACGCGGTGAAGCGAAGCAGTACCCCCAACTCGTGCCGCAGGTGGCGAAGCTGTTCAGCGACGCGGTCAACGACGACCCCCGCGTGCGCCAGTACCTGGCCATGGTCCTGGGCAATCTCGGCGACAAACGCGCCACGCCGGTCCTCGTCGCCGCTCTCACCGACAAGCACCTCGACACGCGCATCTACGCGCTGCTCGCCCTCGGGCAACTGCACGATCCCGCTGCTGCCCCGCCGCTGCAGAACGCGCTGCAGAACGGAGAAAAGGACGAGCGCAAAGCCGCCGCGTACGCCCTCGGCGAGCTCGGTCAGCCCGGCGCCGCCGAAGCTCTCGCCGCCGCGCTGAACGATCCCGAAGCGGACGTCCGCTACAACGCCGCACTCTCGATGGCGCGTTTCGGCGACGGCCGCAGCATCGGCGTCCTCCGCGAGATGCTCGACCGCAGCCGCCTCGATCGCGTGCAGGGGATGCGCCCCGACCAGAAGGAAGACGCCATGCTCGCCGCGATCCCCGCGTACGTCCGGGTCGCCGGCGCCGAAGGCGCCCCCACGCTGCAGGCGCTCTCGCAGAGCGATCCGTCGATGCAGGTAAGGTCGGCCGCAAAAGAAGCGCTGGGCAACCGCTAGGACCTTCCGTCAGGCGGTGCCGGTGCCTGGTCTACCGATTGGTCCGATCCGTCCCATCTGTCCTATTCGTCCCATTCGTCTGATCGATTCGTGCGCTGCCACGTAAGCCCCCGAATTCCGTCTTTTTTTGCGTTGACTTGGTTTCCGAGATCGTCGATATTAGGCGCACACCGTTAATAGTTTTTGTCCGCCCGAATGTCTGAGCCGATCACGTCATATGAGGTGGCCCCGAAGACTCCTCTCGCGGGGAGTGCGGCGGCAGAAATTCGTGAGCAGGGTGAGATCACCCGGCGCAAGTTTCCTTTTGTGCTCACGACCGCCTGGCTCGCGCTGACCGCGGCCGTCGGCGGCCTGGCCGGCATCCTCGGGCGCTTCCTCTTCCCCAACGTTCTGTTCGAGCCCGTCCAGAAGTTCAAGGCGGGCCTTCCGTCCGACTACGCCTCGGGCGAAGTCGACGAGCGCTGGAAAGACAAATACGGCATCTGGGTCGTGCGGCAGGAAGACGAGATCTACGCGCTCATCACCACCTGCACGCACCTCGGCTGCACGCCCAACTGGCTCCCTTCCCAGAACAAGTTCAAGTGCCCGTGCCACGGCAGCGGTTATTACCGGAACGGCGTCAACTTCGAAGGACCGGCACCCCGCCCCCTGGAACGCGCAAAGATCGCCATCGATACGTCCGACGGTCAGATCCTCATCGACAAGTCGGTTCAGTTTCACCATGAACGAGGTGAGTGGACGAATCCCGAGTCGTTTCTCAAGATCTAGCTTTGAGGTCTCAGCTCCTGGCTCTCGGAACCTCAGAGCCAAAAGCTAACACCTGAGAGCTTCACCCGGTTCGAGCGCGTACGTAAAAGGGGACGCATGACACTGAAGCAGGTTCAGGAAGGCATCGTCAACTCGCAGATCTGGAAGTCCGTCTTCCGAGTCGGCATCCCCAATACCAACCGTAAACGCGTCCTCGCCGTTCTCGGCTCGCTCATCCTCCACCTGCATCCCGTCAAGGTCCGCCGCTCCGGCGTGCGCATGTCGTACACCTGGTGCATGGGCGGTACGTCGTTCTTCCTCTTCCTCGTCGAAACCGTTACCGGCCTGCTGCTGATGTTCTATTACCGGCCGACGATCGAATACGCCTTCACGGACATCATGGACCTGCGCGAGCAGGCGCCGTTCGGGATCATGCGCGAGATGCACCGCTGGGGTGCGCACGCCATGGTCATCGCCGTCTGGCTGCACATGTTCCGCGTCTTCATGACCGGTTCGTACAAACCGCCCCGTGAGTTCAACTGGAACGTCGGTGTCATTCTCCTCGTGCTGACGCTCCTCCTTTCCTTCACCGGATACCTCCTGCCGTGGGACCAGCTTGCAATCTGGGCCATCACGGTCGGCTCGAACATGGCGCGCGCAACGCCAGGCATGGGAACGGAGGGGCCGGCTTCGGCCCTCATAAAACTGGGCGACGTCCCCCTGATTCACGCGGGGGACGACGCCAGATTCGCTCTCATTGCAGGACGTTCGATCGGCGCGGCGACGCTGCTCCGTTTCTACGTGCTGCACTGCATGGTCATCCCGCTGGCCGCGGGATTCCTGATGGCGATTCACTTCTGGCGCGTGCGTAAAGACGGCGGCATCAGCGGTCCGATGTAGGGGAGAGCGAGCCGATGGAATTCCTCAAGAACTTCGTCAACGTTCTCTCCGTCGCCTCGATCTCGTTCACCCTTCTGTCGGCGGTCTTCGCCTTCATCGTCTACTTCAATCTGCTCGACGGCCGGCTGAAATCGAAAGGCGGCATCGGCTTCGTCGTGCTCGGCGCCGTGTTCCTCATCGGCGGCATCTTCGCGCAGACGCTCCTGTATCTCGGCATCGCCTACTTCCTCTGTCTGTGGGGCTGCGCGAAGCTCGGTCCCCGCATGTGGGACACGAAAGTCGGCGTCTGGCTGCTCATATTCAGCGCGTTCGCCTTCGCGCTGTCGCTGCTCGACCCGAACTTCTTCCTCATCGCCGCCAAGCCGGACAACGTCCCCATCGGCGCGATGATCTTCCTCCTCGGGATCTTCACGTGGATCGCGCTGCGGAAGGCGTATCTCAACGACAAGGCGATGGAGCGTGGCGGCATCCCGTGGGAGAAGACCGAGTCGGACGAGAAACTCTTCACCTGGCCCGATCTCGTCTACACGGAGCTGCTGTGCATGATCCTTCTGACGATCGTCATGATCGTCTGGTCGATCGGCCTGCGCGCGCCGCTGGAAGAAGCGGCCAACCCGACCTCGTCTCCCAATCCTGCCAAGGCGCCGTGGTACTTCCTCGGGCTGCAGGAAATGCTCGTCTACTTCGATCCGTGGCTGGCCGGCGTCGTCCTGCCGACGCTGATCATCGTCGGCCTCATGGCCATCCCGTACATCGATACGAACCCGAAGGGGAACGGCTACTACTCGTTCCGGGAGCGGCGCTGGGAGATCGGCACCTTCCTCTACGGCTTTCTCGTCCTCTGGTCGTTCCTCATCATCACCGGCACGTTCCTGCGCGGCCCCAACTGGAACTTCTACGGTCCGTATGAATTCTGGGATCCGAACAAGCTCGAGCCGCTGGTCAACATCGACCTGTCCGAGCTGATCTGGGTCAAGGCGCTGAACATGCCGCTGCCGCGCCTCTGGTTCATCCGCGAGCTGTTCGGCCTCCTGCTCGTGCTCGCGTATCTCGGCCTCGCTCCCGCGCTGGCGATGGGCCCTTTCCGACGTTTCTATCTGAAGATGGGCGCCGCCCGCTATTACGTCGGCGCGTTCCTCTTCCTCTCGATGATGTCACTGCCGATCAAGATGGTTCTGCGGTGGCTGTTCAATCTCAAGTACATCGTTCACATTCAGGAGATCTTCTTCAACATATGACCCGGTTGTTGGTTGTCGGTTTTCGGTTTTCAGTGGAGACCGAAACCCGCAACACAACGTGAGCGACAACTACCGACCGAAAACCGACAACCGAAAACCGACAACCAAATGAAGCCGCAAGAGCCGATCCCACACAACTACTCGATCAAGAGGCTGAATCTCATCTTCGCGCTGAGCAGCCTTCTGCTGCTCGGAGTGACGGGCGCGATCGTGCTCTACGACTACGTGCGCGGCTGGAAGTGGTTCCAGATCGAGTTCATGCGCATCCAGCACGAGCGCATCCAGCAGGAATTGCAGGCCGCGAACGACGGTGAGCTGCGCAAGCAGCTCGCCGCGCTCGACAAGGAGCGCCGCGAGGGGCAGGTCGAGATCGCGAAGGACCGGCGCCAGTACATCGCCGCGCAGAAGGACCTCGAGGCGTGGGAAGGGCGCTATTACGCGGCCGACCAGGATTACCGTTTCGCCAAGGCGCTGCTCGACGCGAAGCGTTACGAGCTCGAGACCTCGGTGCACCACAAGAAAGCGGACGCCAAAACCAAGCAGCGCGAATTCGACGAGCTGGCGGATCGGGTGCAGCGCACGACGCTGACCCTGCAACAGGTGACCCGGGATCGCGACGCTTCCAAGGCGCGTCTCGATCGCTGGCTCGGCGTCATCAACAAGATCGAAGACCGGCGCAAGGAGCTGACCGCGTCGATCGAGCTGCTCGAGAAGCAGCTCGCCAGCGTTTCCGCGACGACGCCGAACGTCGTGCTCAACATGCCGATGCTCGATTTCGTCAACCCGACGTTGAAGATCGATCAGGTCGTGCTGAACGACATGTTCATCGACATGAACTACATGTCGGTGCCGCGCGTCGACCGTTGCCAGACCTGCCATCGCGCCATCGACCGCCCCGGCTTCGAGTCGAAGAAAGAAGCGACGCGTCTCATCGACGAGCTGAGTCTGCAGCTCGAGCGCAACCAGATCGTCGGCGACAAACGCCCGGAGGCGGAGGCGCGGATCGAGCAGTTGACGCGGATCAAGAACGCGAAGAAAGAGATCTTCAACCCGTGGCGGACGCACCCGCGGCTCGACGTCTTCGTCGGCTCCGCCTCGCCGCATCCGCTGCTCGATTACGGCTGCACCGTCTGCCATCGCGGGCAGGATCGCGCCACCGAATTCGGCCGCGCCGGTCACGTCGCGCCCAACAAGAAGATGGAGAAGCGGTGGAGCAAGCCGTGGCCCGCGCTCACGGCGAGCGGCGTGCTCATGCCGTGGAAGACGCTCGACGCCAACCGCCAGCAGCGCAACTGGGACTGGGCCGCGAATCCGTACCTCGAGACGCCGATGTATCCGCGCCAGTATTACGAGGCCGGTTGCCTCAAGTGCCACGCGGGACAGATGGATGTCGAGGAGGGGAGCCGCATCACGAAGGCGACGCAGATGGTCGAGCTGTACGGCTGCCACGCGTGCCACAAGATCGACAACTGGCGCTTCCAGGATTTGCGCAAACCGGGGCCGAGCCTCGACGGGATCGCCGAGAAAACCACGCCGGAGTGGACGTTCCGCTGGATTGCGAACCCCTCGCACTTCCGCTCCACGACGCGTATGCCGTCGTTTTTCTACCAGCGCAACATGACCGATCCGCACGCCGGCCTGTCGGCGAACGAACGGGCGCAGAACACGAAGGCCCAGGACGCCGAAGTCCACGCCATCGTCACCTACCTCTTCTCCAAGTCGACGCGCCGCCAGTGGAGCGCGCCGGGAGCCGGTGACGCCGGCCGCGGCAAGCAGCTCGTCGAATCCGTCGGCTGCATGGGCTGCCACATCGCGCAGGACTCGGTCGAGGAGAACGGGAAGGCTCGCGCCGCGAAGCGTGACGATTTCCCGCTGGAGCGTCACTACGGCTTCAATCTCACCGGCATGGGGACGAAGACCCACGCCAACTGGATCTACAACTGGGTCAAGAACCCGAAGGCGTACTACGCGAATGCGCCGATGCCGAGCCTCCGCCTCACCGATCAGGAAGCGTCCGACATCACCGCGTACCTCCTGACGCTGCAGAAGCCGCAGTTCATGCAGCAGCCGGTGCGTCCGCCTGACGCGCGCACGGTCCGCGAGCTCGCCAAGGCTTACCTCATCAACACCATGTCGGACCGCGACGCCGAGCGCCGCCTGAACGAGCTGCCGCTGAACGCGCAGCTCGTCTACCTCGGGCAGCGCAGCATCGAAAAATACGGCTGCTACTCCTGCCACGACATCAAAGGCTTCGAAGGCCTCAAGCCGATCGGCACCGACCTCACGATCGAAGGCTCGAAGAACATCCACCTCTTCGACTTCGGCCTCACGCACGACTACGAGGCGTGGGACGGGAAGCATGAGCACATCAACCACACCGTCCCGTCCTGGATCTACAACAAGGTCCGCAGCCCCCGCGTCTACGACGACCATCGCAACAAGCCGTACAACGACAAGCTGAAGATGCCGAACTTCCACCTCACCCCGAACGAGGCGGAGCTCATCACGAGCGTCGTCGTCGGGCTGACGAAGGAGCGCGTCTCGGCCAACAAGCTCGCGGCGATGGATTCGCGCGACCGCATCGTGGAAGAAGGGCGCAAGCTCGTCTCGCAGCACAACTGCCGCGGATGCCATGTCGTCAACCGGCAGGGACGCGCCATCGCGCCGCTCATCGCCGATCCCAACTTCCTGCCGCCCGATCTCAGTCCTGAAGGCGCGCGCGTGCAGTCGCCGTGGCTCTTCAACTTCCTCAAAGACCCGACGGTGATGCAGATCCGTCCGTGGCTGGCGGTGCGCATGCCGACGTTCCACTTCGACGACGCCGAGGCCGCGCAGCTCGTGTCGTACTTTGCGGCCGAAGGGGAGAAGCCGCAGTTCGACACGTGGTCCAACCATGAGCCCGACCCGGCGCGCGTCGCCGTCGGGCGCCAGGTCTTCCAGATGCTCCGCTGCCAGCAGTGCCACGCGCTCAATCCGGTCAATCCCGAGAACCCGCCGCTGCCGGACATCGCGGACACGCAGTCGCTCGCACCGAACCTCACGCTCTCCCGCATCCGTCTGCGCCACGAATGGATCTCCGACTGGATCCGCCGTCCGGACGAAATGATCCCCGGCACGCGCATGCCGACGAACTTCCCCCGCGATCCGCAGACCGGTGGCTTCCAGTCGCCGCTCGCGCAGGCGATCGACACGCCGCAGTTCGCGTCCTACAAGGCCGCGCTGCTGCCGTACTTCCGCAGCGAGGAAGATCTGCGCAAGACGATGGGCGACGCGGTTGCGCTCACGGACTTCATGCGCGACTACATCTGGAGCATCGGCATCCGCGAGATGCGCGCCGCGCGTCGCGATGGAACGCAGTTGCCCGGAACGATGACCGATCCACAGCGTCCGCAGGGCACGCCGCCGACCTTACCGCCGGCGACGCAGCCCGGACGGCTCGACGTATCCAAGCCGGTGAGGACAGGGACCACCGTCCCGGCCGCTCGGCGATAATCACGACCATGGGAGAAAGAATGTCACTGCGGAAGTACCTCACCATGCTGTTTGCACTCCTGCTCGTCCTCGCCATCGGCTGCGGGCAGGGGAAGGAAGTCGTCGAGGAGCCGGAAGGGGAGGACGATCAGGTCGAAGCCGCGTCGTCCGAGGGCTCGGGCGAAGGGACTCCGGCGGCTGCTGCCGCGCCGGTCGTCGCCGACGCCGCCACGATCGGCGGTCTCGTCAAGTTCGAAGGCGCGAAGCCGAACGTCGGCGCGCTCCAGATGGGTGCCGATCCCTCCTGCCAGGCGCAGCACTCCGCACCGGTGCCGGATGAGGAAGTCGTCATCGGTCCGGGCGGCGAGCTCGCGAACGTCCTCGTCTACGTCAAGAACGTCCAGGGCAACTTCCCGCCGCCGGCGCAGGCCGCGCTGCTCGATCAGAAGGGCTGCCAGTACATCCCGCACGTCAACGCCGTGCAGGTCGGCCAGACCGTCGACATCCGCAACAGCGACGCGACGCTCCACAACGTCCACGCCATGCCGGAGACCAACCGCCAGTTCAACGAAGGACAGCCGGTGCAGGGCATGGTCTCCAAGAAGAAGTTCGACAAGGTCGAGATGAAGCCGTTCCGCATCAAGTGCGACGTCCACGGCTGGATGAAGTCGTACATGGCCGTTCTGCCGCACCCGTTCCACAACGTCTCGCAGATGAACGGTTCGTTCAACATCGCCAACCTGCCGCCGGGCAACTACACGCTCGTCGCGTGGCACGAGAAGTTCGGCCAGCAGGAGCAGCAGGTGACCGTCGGCCCCAAAGAGCAGAAACAGGTGACGTTCACGTTCAAGGGCTGACGCCCTCGTTGTCCGTTGACCGTTTTCCGTTGTCCGTCTCTGCACGGGCGGCCGGAACGGAAAACGGACAACGGAAAACGGACAACGAAGGTTTTCAGGAGGCTCGATGCCGCCGCAACGACAAGTCCGGGTAGGCAACCAGTGGATGCGCGCGCGTGACGCGCACAAGGCGCTCGAAGAAGCGCTGCGCGTCATGAAAGAGGAAGAGGGGCATGCCTCCGGGCATCACCAGTCCTTCATCAGCAAATACGTCTTCTCGGTCGACCACAAGTGGATCGGGATCCAGTACGGCTTCACCGCCCTCTGCTTCCTCCTCCTCGGCTTCTCGCTGATGCTGCTCATGCGTTGGCAGCTTGCCTATCCGGGCAAGCCGATTCCGTTCATCGGCAACCTCCTCGGCGCGGCCAACGCGCCGGGCGGCATCATGCTCCCCGAGTTCTACAACCAGCTCGGCGCGATGCACGGCACGATCATGGTCTTCCTCGCCATCGTGCCGCTTGCCGTCGGCGCGTTCGGCAACTACCTCGTCCCGCTCCAGATCGGCGCGCCCGACATGGCCTTCCCGAAGCTCAACATGCTGAGCTACTGGATGTACCTGCCGGGCGGCCTGATCATGCTCGCCAGCTTCTTCGTTCCCGGCGGTGCGGCGAACTCCGGCTGGACGTCGTATCCACCGCTATCGATCATCGCCAGCCACGGACAGACCGTCTGGATCATCGGCATGATCTTCCTGATCACGTCGTCGCTCCTCGGCTCGGTCAACTTCATCGTCACCATCGTGCAGCTGCGCGCGAAGGGGCTGACGTGGATGCGCCTCCCGTTCTTCGTCTGGGCGCAGCTCGTCACGTCGTTCCTGCTCCTCCTCGCGTTCCCGCCGCTCGAAGCCGCCGCCGTCATGCAGCTCATGGATCGCGTCGTCGGCACCAGCTTCTTCATGCCCAGCGGTCTCGTCGTCAGCGGCCAGGCGCTCACCTACGCCGGCGGCGGCAATCCGCTCATGTGGCAGCACCTCTTCTGGTTCCTCGCGCATCCCGAGGTGTACGTCCTGATCCTGCCGGGCATGGGGATCATCGCGGAAGTCATCGCCAACAACACCCGCAAGCCGCTCTGGGGCTACAAGTCGCTCGTCTTCGCCTCGGTGTTCCTCGGCTTCATGTCGTTCGTCGTCTGGGCCCACCACATGTTCCTGACGGGCATGGGGACGATGATCAGCGCCTTCTTCCAGACGACCACGATGATCATCTCGATCCCGTCGGTCATCATCCTCACGGCGTTGATCATTTCACTATGGGGCGCGTCGATCCGGTTCACCGTGCCGATGCTCTTCGCGCTGGCGTTCCTCCCGATGTTCGGCATCGGCGGACTCACCGGCCTCCCGCTCGGCCTCGCCGCGGCGGACATCCACCTCCACGACACCTACTACGTCATCGGCCACTTCCACTACGTGGTGGCGCCGGGGACGATCTTCGCCATGTTCGCCGGCATCTACTACTGGTTCCCGAAGATCACTGGGCGGCAGATGAACGAGCGGCTCGGCAAGCTGCATTTCTGGGGCTCGCTGATTGCCATCAACGGCGTCTTCTTCCCCATGTTCATCCAGGGCCTGGCCGGTGTCTCGCGCCGTCTCTATGACGGCGGCGCGCAGTACGAGCACGCGAAGCCGGTGCTGCACCTCAACGAGTTCATGTCGATCGCCGCGTGGCTGCTGCTCCTCGCGCAGGTGCCGTTCATCGTCAACTTCTTCTGGACGATCTTCAAAGGCCAGCGCGTCGGCTCCAACGTCTGGCAGGCCACGACGCTCGAGTGGGCCGCGACGACTTCGCCGCCGCTCGCGCACGGCAACTTCCACGTCACGCCGGTCGTCTACCGCGGACCGTACGAATACAGCTCGCCGTCGTACGACGTCGAGGATTACCTGCCGCAGAACTACGACACCGGCGAGGATCCGGGGCCGACGCATGGCGGCGGCATGCTGCACGGTGAAGCCGTGGCGCAGAAGGAGTCGTGATGACGACGCACGACGTACACGTACCGACGCTTCACGCCGCCCACGACGCCGGGCATCACGAGATCGAGATCCCGCATACCGTCCATCCACGGCCGGATACGGGTCTTTACAACGGGAAGCTCGGGATCTGGCTGTTTCTCGCTTCCGAGGTCATGCTCTTCGGGGCGATGTTCTCGGCGCTGGTGCTGATCCGCACGAGCGCCGCCCCCGGCTCGTGGCCCAAAGCGTGGGACATCCTCAACTGGCCGCTGGCGACGGTGAACACCTTCGTGCTCATCGGCTCGTCCGTCACCGTCGTGCTGGCCTGGGCAAACCTGCGGCTCGGTGATTTGAAGAAGGGGAAGCTCTACCTCTTCATCACGCTGCTCTGCGGCCTGGCGTTCATGGTCATCAAGAGCTATGAGTACTACGAGAAGTTCCAGCACGGCTACCTGCCGTCCAAGGGGAACTTCTTCGCGACCTACTTCCTCCTGACCGGCCTCCACGGACTGCACGTCCTCGGCGGGATGGTCGTCTTCGCCTACCTCATCGGACCGGGGGCGAAGATGTGGGAGAAAGCGCGCGACCAATACACCAACCGCGTCGAGGTGACGGGCCTGTACTGGCACTTCGTCGACCTCGTGTGGATCTTTCTTTTCCCGGTTCTGTACCTGCTGTAAAGCGACGCGTTGGCCGTTTTCCGTTTCCGTTGTCCGTGCCGCGCTGGTGCACGAGCGGCAGCACGGACAACGGAAAACGGACAACGGAAAACGCAACAAGAAACGGAGCGACCATGACCGACCACGCGCATCCCGACGTCGCCGCGCATGACGCCGCGCATGACGCCGCGCACCACGGCCACGACAACTCGCCCGAGGCGATCAAGAAAGAAGTGCGCCGCTACATGCTGGTTTTCGGCGCCCTGCTGGTCCTGACGGTCATCACCGTCGCCGTCAGCCAGTTGCATCTGCCGACCGGGCAGGCCGTCGCGCTGGCGCTCTTCATCGCCGCGATCAAAGGCTCGCTGGTCGCCGGCTTCTTCATGCACCTCATCTCGGAGCGGAAGTTCGTGCTCTATGTCCTCGTCCTGACGGCCTTCTTCTTCGGCGTGTTGATGTGGGGACCGTGGCACCAGCGCCACAACGCCGCCGAGGTTTACCCCGGCTACGAGAAGGGCGCCGTCGAGGGAAGCTCGGCTGCACCCGGCGGGGGAGAGGACCACCACTGACACCATGTCCCTCCGGGTCTTCCATATCCTCTTCGTGATCGTCTGCGTCGCCCTGGCGGTTTTCGTCGGCGCGTGGGGGATCGCGCAATACACCCGGGCCGGCAGCACGAGCGGGCTCGCACTTGGCATCATCTTCCTCGTTTCCGCCGCCGCCCTCGTCGTCTACGGGGTGAAGGTGTTCCGGAAGCTCAAGGAGGTGCCGTGATGGACCGTGCGTTGTCCATTGTCCGTTTTCCGTTGTCCGTCGTGAGACCCGTCGCTCTCGCGGTGATCGCTGTGCTGCTGATGCCGGTGGTCGCCTGGGCCTGCCCCGTCTGCTATGGTTCGCCCGACGATCCGCTCGTCAAGGCGACGAATAACGGCATCTGGGTGCTCCTCGGCTTCATCGCCTTCGTGCAGATCGGTTTCGTCGCCCTTTTCATCACCTTCTGGCGCCGCGCCAAGGCCCAGCAGCGCTTCAAGGAGCAGTTCCACGTCGTCAAATAGATAGAGTTGTACGGTTCTGTCGTCCGCCGAGCGCAGCACGGAAAACGGACAACGGAAAACGGACAACAGGCAGGGGGGTAGGACAATGAGAGACTTCCTCGCGCAATACATGCCGCCGAACTACTCGGCGCATGGGGACGAGCTCGACCGGCTGAGTGCGAACGTGCACTGGCTGATGCTCATCCTCTTCATCGGCTGGGGCGCGCTCTTCGTCTTCATGCTCATCCGGTTCAACGCCAAGCGCCACCCGAAAGCGATCTACCACGGCACCAAGTCGCATCTGTCGACGTATGCCGAGGTCGGCGTTTTCGTCGTGGAGGTCGTCCTGCTGGTCGGCTTCTCCATTCCCTTGTGGGCGCGCTGGACTCGGACCCCCGAACCGAGTCAGAATCCGCTGGAAATTCGGGTCGTGGGGGAGCAGTTTGCGTGGAACGTCCACTACCCCGGTCCGGATAAGATTTTCGGGAAGTCGGACATCAAGCTCGTCTCGTCGGCGAACCCTCTCGGGCTCGACACGAACGACCCCAACGCCAAAGACGACATCGTCACACTCAACCAGTTGCATCTCGAGGTGAACCGCGCCACCATCATCCGGCTCACCTCCAAGGACGTCATCCACAGCTTCTCCCTTCCGTACATGCGCGTGAAACAGGACACGATCCCCGGCATGGATGTGCCGGTCCACTTCCAGCCCACCCGGGTCAAGCCCGCGGGTGAGGTGTGGGAGATTGCCTGCGCGCAGCTTTGCGGCCTCGGCCACTACCGGATGAAGGGGATGTATTTCGTCCACGACAAAGCGGGCATGGACAAGTTCCTCCGCGAGACCGCCCCGTACGCCACCACCTCCGGTTAGCCGATCAGTTGCAATGAAGGACACCCTGGAACCCAATCACCTCCGGCTTCGCCACTACACCGAAACCACCCCTGTCTGGCTGCGGCGGTTCACGAAGTTCGTCGCGGCGTCGACGCTTTTCCTCATCTTCGCCGGCGCGATGGTGACGTCGACCGGCTCGGGTCTCGCGGTGCCGGACTGGCCGACCACCTACGGCGAGAACATGTTCACGTTCCCGCTGAGCAAGTGGGTCGGCGGCATCTTCTACGAGCATGGCCACCGCCTGATCGCCTCGATGGTCGGCTTCCTCACGATCATCCAGGCCCTCTGGCTGCAGCGCCGCGAGCCCAAGCGCTACGTGCGCGTCCTCGGCTGGATCGCGCTCGCCGCCGTCATCGTGCAGGGGCTCCTCGGCGGACTCACCGTCATCTTCCTTCTGCCGACCGCGATCTCCGTCGCCCACGCCGGGCTGGCCGAGATCTTCTTCTGTCTCAACGTCTCCATCGCCTTCTTCACCTCGCGCTTCTTCCACCAGCTCCGCGCCATGCCGCGCGGCGACACCCCGGTGACGGGCACGACGGCGCTCCTCGGCATCACTTACGCCCAGATCCTCGTCGGAGCGCTGATGCGCCACCTCGGCGCCGGTCTGGCCATCCCTGATTTCCCGCTCGCGTTCGGTCGGATCATCCCCGAGTTCGCCTCGACCGGGATCATCGTCAACTACGCGCACCGCGTCGGAGCCGCGACCGTGACGGTCGCCATCCTCATCCTGGCGGCACGGCTCCTCCGCTTCGAGCGCAACCATCCGCTGCGGCTCCTCGCGACGCTGCTCCTCCTCGTCATCCCGGCGCAGATCCTCCTCGGCGGCTACACCGTCTGGAGCGGCAAGCAGCCGGTCATCACCAGCCTGCACGTCGTGGTCGGCGCGTCGACGCTCGCGCTGACGCTCGTACTCATGCTCTCCGCGCGCACCATCGCCTGGCGCAGTGAGAAAGAGAACGCCGGCCGCACCATCACTCTGGCGACACCCGAGGCGACGGCATGACGACCATCGCCCTGACGGCAGAGCCGCGCCGCGCCACCGCGCGCGATTACTTCGAGCTCTCCAAGGGCCGTATCGTGATGATGGTCCTCATCACCACCGCGGCCGGCTTCCTCTTCGCGGCGCAGAACAGCGGCGCGCTGCTGATGGCGCACTCCATCCCCGCGGTGGCGTTGCTCTTCATGCACACCCTGATCGGCACCGCACTCGTGGCCGCGGGGACGAACGCGCTGAACCAGTACGTCGAGCGCGAGCACGACGCCAAGATGCTCCGCACGCGCACCCGGCCGCTCCCCTCGGGGCGCATGTCTCCGCGTGCGGCGCTCCTCTTCTCATCGCTCATCGCCATCGCCGGCACGCTCTACCTCGGGCTGCTGGTCAACTGGTTGACTGCTTTCCTCGGCGCCTTCACGCTGACCAGCTACATCTTCGTCTACACGCCGCTCAAGCGGATCTCGACCATCTGCACCGTCATCGGCGCCATCCCCGGCGCGATTCCGCCGCTGATGGGGTGGACGGCCGTGACCGATTCGCTCGACGCCGGCGGCCTCGCCGCGTTCGGCATCCTCTTCTTCTGGCAGCTCGCGCACTTCATGGCCATCTCCTGGCTCTACCGCCACGACTACGACCTCGGCGGCTATGTCATGCTGGCCGTGCGCGACGAGAGCGGCACCGCGGTCGCGCGCCACGCCATCTTCTACTCGCTCGCGTTGCTCGCGGTGAGCGTCGCCCCGTTCTTCCTCGGTCTCAGCGGCGTCGTCTACCTCGCCGGCGCGGTGGTCGGCGGCGCGGCCATGATCGCCCTCTCCGTTCGCTTCTTCTTCGAGCGCAACGCGCGCAACGCCCGTACGCTCTTCATGACGTCCAACATCTATCTCCTCGCCGTCATGATCCTCCTCGTCGTCGCCTGATGCACAGACGCCTTTTCCCTCTCCTCGCCGTCCTCGCTGTTGTCGCCTGTCAAAAGCCGCTCGACCTGCCGAAGCTGTTCCCCGTGCCGGCCGCGCAGCTCGTGAACGAGGAGGGGAAGGGCGTCAACCTCGACGCGATGAAGGGCGGCGTGACCGTCTACAACTTCATCTTCACCCACTGCACCGGCACCTGCCCGATCATGACGAACAACATGCGCGCCCTGACGCAGAAGGTCGCGAAGGACGCCCCGGTGCACTTCGTGTCGATCTCCGTCGACCCCACGCGCGACACGCCGGCAGTGTTGGCGGAGTACGCCAAGCGAGTGCGCAACGACGCCCGCTGGACCTTCCTCACCGGCGACCGCAACGCCATCGTCCGCCTCTCCGTCGACGGCTTCAAGCTCTCAGCGGGCGACCCCGTCCCCGGCGGCGAGCCGCTCCTCCACAGCAGCAAGTTCGCCGTAGCCGACAAAACCGGCACCATCCGCGCCTACTACGACGGCAGCGATGCCCTCAGCATCGACCAGGCGGCGAAAGCGGTTGAGCAACTGCTGGCAGAGTAGCGGGGACCGATAGGCGCAACGCCTCTGTCCTATTCGTCCCATCCTTCTCCCTAGTCCACCGGTCGTAGAGCCCCCCGCCGAAATCTTCCCTTCCGAGGAGTTTCGGACGTCATTTCTCCACGGCGTGAAGCGATCCTCGGTCTCACAGAGGTGACCGAGGGACGATGGTCCCCGTGACGAAGACGAATCCTCGCAGGATCGATGGTCCGTGGGTGGACGGACGTGTCCTCGATCTTCACTCCACCGGCAGCGAGTTTCTCGGGTGCGACGGGTTCGGCCACGAGCAGTTCGATACCCATCGGACCGAGGTGGGGGAGTTGCTGTACCGGCTGAAGTATCGGAATGATGCGACGGCGACCGGCCCGCTCGTCGCCGTCGCCGAGGAGTTCATCCGGCGGTGGCGGATCGACTTCGACGTCATCGTTCCCGTGCCGCCGACACGACTCCGGTGCGTGCAGCCGCTCCATCAGCTCGTCGAGGAACTGGGCCGGCGGCTCGGCGTTCCGGTGGTGAAAGCGGTGACGAAGAACGCCGCCAGCGCAGCGGAGCTGAAGAACCTGCACGACTACCCCGAACGGGAAGCGGTACTGGAGGGCGCCCTCTCCGTCGAGAGCGAGTCGATCGTCGAGAAACGCGTGCTGCTCGTGGACGATTTGATCCGTTCCGGTGCTACGCTGAACGCTGTTGCGGCCGCGCTTTCCAACGCCGGAGCCGCCACTCTTTTTGCATTCGCTTTCACGAGGACGAGACGTCAATGAAGAAGGTCTTCCTCTCCGGTTCGCGCCGTCTCACCCGGCTTCCAATCGAGGTCAGTCACCGGCTCGACGAGATGATCCGCCGGGAGCTGACGATTTTCGTTGGCGATGCGAACGGTGCGGACAAGGCGATGCAGACTTACTTCGCCGCGCGGCAGTACGCGGACGTCCTGGTCTTCTGCAGCGGCGGGCTTTGCCGCAACAATGTCGGACGCTGGCCGGTGCGCACGGTTACGGCGCCGCATCGGGCCCGCGATTTCGCGTTCTTCACCGCCAAGGACGCGGCGATGGCCCACGAAGCGGACATCGGTCTGGCGCTGTGGGATGGCCAGAGCTTCGGGACGGTCGTGAACGTCGCGCGTCTCGTGGCGCATGGCAAACGTGCCGTCATCTACATCGCACCCGAACAACGATTCTCGACGGTCAGTACACCAGAGGACGTGCGCTCCCTGCTGATGAGCGTGTCGTCGGATGTCCGCGTGAAGGCGGAGGCGTACATTCACGAGCACGTCGCCGGGTACACCCAGCCGCCGATGTTCTGAAGCGGCCATCCGGTCCCCCCTCCGACCGTCCCATCCGTCCCATGTTAGGCTGCACCGCATGGTGTCGTACTTCCCCGCCCTGAACGCTTCCCTCAACGCGCTCAGCGGCGTCCTTCTCCTGATCGCGTTCGTCTTCATCAAGCAGCGGAACATCGACTGGCACCGGCGGTTCATGCTGGCCGCGTGCTCCACGTCGGTGCTCTTCCTGATCTCGTACGTCACGTACCACACGCTGCGCGGCGGCGTCGTGACGCGGTTTACCGGCACGGGGACGATCCGGACGGTCTATTTCGCGATCCTCACCTCGCACACGATCCTCGCGGTCGTGATCCTGCCGCTGGCCATCATGTCCGTCTACAACGGGCTGAAGATGCGGGTACCGCAGCACCGGCGGGTGGCGCGGTGGACGTTCCCGCTATGGATGTACGTATCGGTTACCGGCGTGCTCGTCTATTTCTTCCTCTATCATTGGTACCCGTCGCACGGATGACACGTCACGAATCCCTTTTCGCTCAACTGAAGGCCCACGCCCCGTTCGACCGGGTCGAGGCCGGCCATCGCGCGGCGATGGTCAACCTCCTCACGAACGCAGCCGATCCGTTCTCGCGCGGGCACTTCGCGCCGGGGCATTTCACCGCCAGCCTCTACATCGTCGATGACGGCGGACGCCTCCTCCTCCATCACCACCGCCGGCTGAACCGCTGGCTGCAGATGGGTGGGCACGTCGAAGCCGGCGAGCTCCCCGCGCTCGCCGCGCTGCGCGAGGGGAGGGAGGAGTCGGGGCTCGCCGATCTGGAGCTCGTCGGCGACCTCTTCGACCTCGACATCCATCCGATTCCCGCTGGCAAGGGTGAGCCCGACCACCACCATTTCGACGTCCGCTATCTCGCCCGGACGCGGACGCCGGAGGCGATCGTCCTGGACGAAGCGGAGTCGAAAGAGCTGGCGTGGCTCCCTCTCGACCGTGCGGAGGAGCTGATGCACGCGCCGGAGTCCTCACGCGTGATTCGTAAAATCGAGCGTATGCTCACGCGCAGGAGTTGGTCGTGAACCGAGAGTTGCTCGAGAACGCAGTCGAAGCCAGTCCCTTCGCGCAGTTCGCGCGATGGTTCGAAGAAGCGAAGCGGCGGCAGCCGGAGCTGCCGGAGGCGATGACGCTGTCCACCTGCGGCGAGGACGGCGTGGTCACGTCACGCGTCGTGCTGCTCAAGGGCTTCGACGACCACGGCTTCGTCTTCTTCACGAACTACAACAGCCGCAAGGCCTCCCAACTGCGCGAGAACCCCCGTGCCTCGCTGGCGTTCTTCTGGCCGGTGCTCGAGCGGCAGGTGCGTATCGAAGGGGTGGCGGTGAAGACGACGGAAGAAGAGTCCGACGCCTACTTTGCGACGCGCCCCCGCGGCAGCCAGCTCGGCGCCTGGGCCTCCTTCCAGAGCAACGTCATCCCCGGCCGCGGCGACCTCGACCAGCGCTTCGCGGAGCTTGAGCGCTGCTACCAGGACCGCCCCGTCCCACGCCCCCCGCACTGGGGCGGCTACCGCGTCATCCCCGTCCTGATCGAGTTCTGGCAGGGAAGGTCCGACCGCCTGCACGATCGCGTGCGCTACCGCCTGAGGGAGCCGAAGGACTGGATCATCGAGCGGTTGTCGCCGTAGGGGCGGGGGAGACGATGGCGGCTGGTCCGGCCATTGCTCCCCGAAACGTCCATGGCAGACGCAACGAAGCTCGACAAGCTCTACGATCTCATCGAGGACATCGAAGTGGCGATGTTCACGACGCGCCGCTCGGACGGCCACCTCGTCTCACGCCCCATGGCCACGCAGCGGCGCGCGTCGGGCGCCGATCTCTGGTTCGTCACCGACCGCGCCTCCGGGAAGCTGGAGGAGATCGGCGATAACCCTCAGGTCAACCTGGCCTACTACAAGGACCGCACTCGGGAGTGGGTGTCGGTTTCCGGCCGCGCCCGCATCGTCGATGACCGCGACAAGATCGGGGAGCTCTACGCCCCCGACTGGCGCGCCTGGTTCGGCGACGAAGGCGGCGAAAAGGACGGCACCCCCGAAGATCCGCGCATCGTGCTGATCGCGGTCGACATCGACCTAGCGATGTTCCTGCAGATCAACAAACCGCAGCCGGTCGTGCTCTTCGAAGTGGTGAAGGGGATGGTGACGGGCAAGCCGCCGGACGTGGGACAGGTGGAAAGCCTCTAGAACCCATAGGACGAATAGGACGAATGGGACAGATAGGACGGATGGGACTCTCATCGGTCCTATTCGTCCTATAGGTCCCATTCGTCCTATCGTTCTCCTTCGCGATCGGTCGGATAGACTTCCCCCATGAAGAAACGCATCCTCTTCCTTTGCACCGGCAACGCGGCCCGTTCCCAGATGGCGGAAGCGATCGCCAACGCGTTTCATGGCGACGTCGTGGAAGCCGTCTCCGCCGGCTCGCGGCCGACCGGCTGGGTACACCCGCTGGCGATCCGGACGATGGCGGAGGTTGGCGTCGACATCAACAGCGCCGAATCCAAGTCGGCGGACAAGTTCGTCAACGAGCCGTTCGACGTCGTCGTGACGGTGTGCGACTCCGCGGCGCAGGACTGCCCCCTCTGGCCCGGCGCCAAACGCATCGAGCACTGGCCCATCGTCGATCCATCCTACGGCCCCGACGATCCCGCCACGCGCCCCGACCGCTTCGTGGAGACGCGGAAAGAGCTGGAACGCCGCATCGAAGAACTGGTGCAGACGCTTTAGCCGACGACGTCCGCTACAGCGGCGTCACCGTATCCGGCACCAGTACGCGCAACGACTGCGGCACGATGCGCACGTGCAGCTCTTCGCCGAGGGTGACGGGCTCGCCGTCGAGGTGGGCGGGGCCGGCGGCGGGGCGGCGGATCGTGATCTCTTTCGCGTGCAGGTTCGTCACGCCGTTCGCGCGGTGGAACGTGCCGGTGAAGAGGCGCGCGATGAGCAGCGGCGCGGCGAAGAGCGTGGCGTCGTCGACGATGACCACGTCGAGCAGCCCGTCCTGCAATGACGCCAGCGGTGCGATGCGTGCGTCGTTGCCGTACTGGCTGGAGTTGGCGATGGCGATGACGGTGGCGCGCTTGTGCAGCGGCGTGCCGTCGATCGTGAGGTCGTACTCCTCCGCCTTGAACTCGCTGAACGCGCGCAGCCCTTCGCGCACGTACGTCTGCAGGCCGCGCACGTTGCTGGACGCGAAGCGGTCGGCGACCACGGCGTCGAAGCCGATGCCCATGACGCCGACGAACGGGATCCCGTTCACCTCGGCCGAGTCGATGGTGACGATGCGGCCGCCATGGCAGCAGGAGATCGACGCCGCCGGCTCGAGCGGCAGCGCGAGGTGCCGCGCGAAACCGTTGCCGCTGCCGATGGGGAGCACGCCAAGGGCGAGCTTGCGGTGTATGAGGCGCTTGGCGATCTCGTGGACCGTGCCGTCGCCGCCGACCGCGTGCACCACGTCGAAGCCGCGCGCCTCCGCGTCGTCGAGGATCGCGTCGAGGTCTTCCTTCCGCTGACAGCCGGCGATCTCGTGCTCCCACGAGCAGGAATCGCGGATCAGCGCGTGAATGTCGTAACCGCGCTTCGCGCCGGAGCGTTCGTTGACCAGGAAGAGGGATTTCATGCGCACGGCGTTGTCCGTTGACCGTTGTCCGTGGTCCGTGCTGCGCGGTGCGCCGGGCGCAGCACGGAAAACGGACAACGGAAAACGGACAACGGACCTCCGATCGTTCTCATGCCACCAACGCCTCCCGGTGCCGGTCGATCCACCACGCCCACGGCACGAACAGCCACGCCGCCATGGCGCCCCAGGCGATGGCGCGCCAGTCGTTTGGCGGTGTGGTGGTCGCATTGGCGGCGAAGACCACCAGCAGGAAGATCACGTACGCCCACAGTCCGATCGAGCCGATCTTGTCGCGCGCTCGCGTCGAGCGGAGATAGATGTACGTCGCGGTGAGGAACAGCACGACCTCCACGATCACCGTGGCGAACACCGACATCCACAGCCCCATCCCCACCTTACGGCCGCCGGGATAAAGCGGCAGGTCGGGGCGATGGGCGAGGTAGTCGAGGAACCAGTGGCTGGCGACGAGGATGCCGACCGCGATCGCGCCGTGCGTGAACTTCGTCTTCAGCCGGTAGGCGAGGGCGAACAGCACGGACCAGAGCACGACCAGCGCGAGGCTGTGCGTCCACGGATAGTCGATGAAGTCGAGCGGCGTGAACGCGGTGTTGCCCGGCGCGACGCGCACGCGCTCGACGCCGAGCAGCAGCAGGATCGGCCACGCCAGATCGAGCAGCGTCGCGGCGGCGATGAGCGTGCCCAGCGAGGTGCGGGGCGTCAGGTTCTTGGCGGCGAGAGCCGCGGCGTGATGACCCAGAAACATTAGGCGGCCTTGATGATCTCGGTGAGCACCGGTTTCACTCCGTTGATGATGAACTGGATGCCGATCGCACCCAGCAGCAGCGCCATGACCTTGGCGAACACGGCGCGCCCGCGGTCGCCCATGACGCGCGACAGCGGCACGGCCGCCAGCAGCACGACGTAGCACACCGCCCCGACCGCGATGATGCCGGTGATGACAGCGAGCTTCTGTTCGAGCCGCGGATGCAGGTTGACCAGCAGCATGACCGACGTGATGGCGCCGGGGCCGGAGAGCATCGGAATCGCCAGCGGCACGATCGCGATCGAGGCGGGGTCGAGCTCCGCGCGGTGCGCGTCCTTGTCGTCCACGCGCTTGTCGCCGCCGATGTTGTACGCCCGCCGGTCGTCCTGCTGCACGAGCGTCTTCAGCGCGTTCGAGAAGAAGATGATCCCGCCCATGATCTGGAACGCGGCGACGGTGATGCCGAAGAACTGAAACACCCAGTTGCCGGCGATGAGAAAGACGGTGAGCACCACGATGCAGGCGCTCGCCGCGACCAGCGCCACGCGCGCCCGCGTGGCCCGCGACGCGCCATCCGTGAGCGCCACGAAGGACGGCACCACGGCCAGCGGGTTGACCATCGTGATCAACGTAACGAAGGAGACCAGGACCACTTCATACAACGGCAGCAGCACGGCGGCATTCTATGCGGCGGAGGAACGATGGGACGAATGGGACGAATAGGACCTACAGGACCGATAGGCCTGCGAACGTTGCGCCCTCACCGCGGGTGGGCTCGGTGGTGGGGTGGGGACCTACCTATCTGTCCTATTCGTCCTATAGGTCCCATTCGTCCCATCGTTTTCCCTGTCCCCAAAACAAAAAAGCGGGCGCGCCCTTCGGACGCGCCCGCTCCACAGTCACTACCTGACGCGCGCTACGCCGTCTGCTTCAACGTCCCCTCCGCGGCCTTCTCCGCGGCGCGGCGTGCCAGCGTCTCCGCCGACGGCTTCCGCCCCCGCCCCAGCGCGCGGCGCATGTCCGCCACGTGCGGCACCAGCTCCGCGCAGTCGCGGCGCTTGGCCAGGCGGCGCGCCAGCGCGTACACCGTCAGCGTCTCGACGCCGGCCTTGTGCCGCGCCGCGCGCACGCTGTGGCGTACGAAGTGCGCCAGCGCCTCCAGCTCGTCGGCCAGCGGACCGAAGGCATCCGCGTAGCTCATCAGGTCGCGGATCTCGTCTGCCGTGAGGCTTTGGCCGCGGGACAGCGTCTTCTGATGCGTCATCGCCATCGTCACCAGGGCGACGAATTCCGGCGGCACCGAGGCCGCGCTGGCCATTTGTTGTGTCGCCAGCGTCTCGGGAACCACAAAGTACGGGATGGCAGCACGCATGGCACGCAACTCCTCCACGCGCGCCATCGCCAGGGCGGAGTACGGAAGCGGGGACGGTTCCACGACTGCAGACACAACTTTCTCGTTGTTGTTGCTCATAAAAGCTCCTTTTCTTTTTTCGATTTGCCGGTGGTCAGAGAAGGCAGATCGAAGAAAGAGGCGGAGCGCGCCCCTGCGAGGTACGCCTCGGGACCTTGACGGCGGCCGGACGGGGAGCCCGTCGCCGTCGTTTGAGCAAGACAGAGATGCGATCGCCGACGCGCGGCGTCAGCACCGTGAGGAACGGCCGAATCGCCGTCGGTCGTGGTGTGAGCGTGATGGTGAGCGGCCGCCGCGCCTCGTTCTCCGGCACCAGCGCGCCCGACTTCAGCCCCGCGAGGACGTTCTCGTGCATCGAGAAGACGGTCCCGGACGCCTCGTTGAGCGCCACGAGCATCTGGAACCAGCGCGTCGTCGTGGCGAGCATCGCCACCGGCGCGCCGGCGCCGCTCTCCGGCTCACGCACCACGCATGCGGTCCACTCATCCAGCGCCTCGGAGACGATCGCCAGCCGCGACGCGGCCACGCGCATGCGCGCCTCCGCGTGCTCCAGACTCTTCGAGCTGCGGATCGGCAGCCACCCCGCCGAGCGCTCCGACTTGGCGGCGGTCCTGAGCGCGGCGGTGATGAGCCGCCTGGAAGAGTCGAGCGCCCGTTGCGCCCGCCGCATCGAACGCACCCACGCCGCTGCCGGACGCGCCCCCTCGGGGCGTCCCTCCCGGCAGTTTGCGGTGGCGCTCTTGAGCGCCCGGGCATGGTTGCGCTTGCTCATCGGAGACAATATCGGTCAATCATGTGTCGGTGTCAAGTACCAAGTGAACATTTATGTCGCTGAGTTGCTTTCGGGTCGAATGGAGGAGGCTTCAAGGCGTCGCGCGGACAGATCTTTCTGTCCAGCGAAGGTCTCAATCTCCTCGCCGACGGCAGCGATCTCCTCGCCGAGGGCAGCGATTCCTCGGGTCGAAGGGACATTTCTGTCCGTCGAGGGTAGCGATCTCCTCGCTGAGGGCAGGTATCCCTCGGATCGAAGGCACATTTCTGTCCGTGGAGGGGAAAGATCTCCTCGCCGAGGGCAGGTATCCCTCGCATCGAAGGGATTTTTCTGTCCGTGGCGGGGAAAGATCCCTTCGCTCGCAGGGAAACATCCCTCGCGCGAAGGCAAAGATCCCCTCGACGGGGAGAAACCTCCCTTCGGTCGAACAGAAACGTCCCCTCAAGGAGGAGAAACGTCCCCTCAAGGAGGAGAAACGTCCCCTCAGCGAGGAGAAATGTCACGTCGAGGCAGGGGATCGGTGCCGTCAACGAGGGGAAACGTCCCCTCAGCGAGGGGAAAGGTGCCTGCGGAGCAGGGGAAACGTGCCTTCGGTGGAGGCAAAGGTCCGCTCGCCGAACGATTCGACGGCCGGCGGTCAGGTCTTCAAGCGCCGGATGGCCGAGTCGGTAAAGTCCGCGAGCAGGTCGTGCACGCTGACGTCGAGCGCACGCGCGAGCCGCACGATTACGCCCAGGCCCGGAGCCTTCAGCCCGCGCTCCATCTCCCCGACGAAATTCGCGCTCAAGCCGGTCGCTTCAGCGACGGCCTCCTGCGAGAGTCCCCGTTCGTGCCGCACGCGCCGCAGCGCCTTCCCGAACAGCTCCGCCACGGTTTGCACCATTGCATTCCACGCTAAAGTTGTGGGATGATGCCACCATCTTAAGTTGTGGTGCGCACACATGAGCAACGTGACGAGCTTTCGAGGCAAGGACGATCTGACCGCCCGTCAACCGCTGACGATCGAGCTGCCGCGCTTCCTCATCCGCGCCTTCGAGCAGCAGCTCGCCGCCGCCAACGCCGACGCGACGGACGAGGACTACGTCACCCTCGAAAACTTCGTCGAGTTCCACCTCGCCAAACAGCTCTCGATCGCCGACGTCGCCAACCTGGAGCGCCAAGTCCCCGGCATCAGCGAAGCGGTATGGCAGTGGCTGAGCGAGATCAAGGGGGAGTGAGTGAGCGCATCTAGCGCATTTTCGGGGTCAGCGCTTTCGTCCGCGAGTTGAAGTCAGCCGGGTGTGCGGAGGAGCGTCGGCAGGCGTCATTCCTCGCGGGACAGACAAGAGTGTCTGTCCTCCACTACGCATCGCGAGTGCGTGCTCGTGCGTGCTCCGCGAACGACAGAAGTGAACGATGCAACAGTGCCGTAGCTCGCGCGACGACCCGCAGTGGAGGACAGACACTCTTGTCTGTCCCGCTAAGGCGCTCCGGCGGAGAGCGGTGGATCGTCCAGCGACCGCGGGCAGTCCAGCTTCGCACTTTGTCCCTCCACATACGGCAGCGTCGTCACGCGTCAAGAGCAGCGGTGACCCTCACGCCATAACCACTGCAGAAATCTGCCAATTTGGATCTGGGCGTGGGGAAGTGGCGTCACAGCTTTGCTCTTCGTCTGATCGCGTCTCTTACATCCGCTAATGCCGCTCGCCACCATTCAAGAGAAGCTCTGCGCCTCACGCCCTGACCCGTAGAATATCGCCGTGTCGAAACGCCGATGGATCACCATCGCCACTGTCCTCGGGGTGACCGTGCTGGCTCTGGCGCTGTCTGCGCCACGACGCCCGGTGCTGCTCAGCCTCTCGCCCGATCCCACGGAGACCAGACCCGGAACTACTGCATCATGAATCCATTCCGAGATCGTTTGCCGGAGCGCGCGAGCGAGCGCTACCTGACTGCGCTGCGAGATGGTCGCGTCGAAGTGCTGACGGAGATTCTGTCCGGCGATGTGCAGGATCGCTTCATGGAGTCCGAGCGCAAATGGCCCGTCCAGAGCTGGCGCATCGGCCGGCGGCAGGACACGGCCGGCACTTCGGAGTTGATGTACTGGGTGAAGCGCGGTAACGGCTACTCGGAACCTGGCGGTCACGAAGAAGAGGTGTACTTCGGAGTCGTACGCTCTCGCGAAGGTGTACGCGTCGTCGACTTTGGCGCGATCTACTGAAGCGACTCTGACTCCCACGCCGGCCTTTGGCGAACGACGACGCACTCGGACTATAGTCAGTGCGTGACATCCGTGTTCATCCGATACGAATTGCGAACCATCGAGGTTGACGCGGCGCGTGCGTTCTACGCGAAGCTGCTGGGATACGACCGTGCCGTGATCTGGCCGTTGCACGAGCAGGCGCGTGCCCGTGGTGCGATGCCGCACTGGCTCGGCAGCGTTGGCGTCGCCGGCGTCGAGCAGCTCGACGGGACGGCCGAGGAATTCGTGACGCGCGGCGCGACCGTACTCGGGCCGCGGCATCCGACGCCGGATGGCCGTCATGCGGCCGTGCTTCGCGATCCCGGTGGCGCGATCCTCGGGTTGACCACAGCCGCGGGGCCGTCCGTCGCTCCGGCGGTCGAGGTCTCGTGGCGAGTCCTCAATACGAATCACATCGCCGACGCGGTGCGGAACTACGAAACCCTCTTCGGCTGGAAGATCGCGCGCGATGCGGCGGTCGGGCCGTACGGAACCTTTCATGAGTTCTGGTGGGACACGCTGCAACCGCGAAGCGCCGGCGCGATGGCGGACGTTGCCGGCCGGATGGGGGTGCATCCGCACTGGCTGTTCTTTTTCGACGTCGAGTCGCTCGACCCGGCTGTCGAGCTCACGCGGCAGGCGGGCGGCACCGCGATCGATGGTGTCGTGACGCCCACGGGCGAACGTGTCGCGATCTGTGAAGATCCCCAGCGTGCTGCCTTCGGCCTCGTGGAACGATTCGTCACTCGATGACGACACTCAGAACCGTGGGACAGCTGCAGCCCGAACGCGGCTGGGATCACGACTTCAGGAGCTTGCAAGATTGCTGCGCCGTACGTCATGACTAGCCGGACACACTCGCCGCGCAAGGCGCCAGCGGCCCCACCTCCCGTTCTGTCCGGGTTTCGGGTCGTCGCCTACGCATCGATCAAGCGGCCGATCACCTACTCGGGGCGGAGTGGCCTCTTCGTCGGTCCACTGTACGGAGAAGCGAAGGAAATCGGCCCGGTCCCACGGCTTGCGATCGGGCAGGCGCTTCGCGGGGCGCGAGAGTTCGCTCTGCTGCACTGCAGCCGAAGGTGGACCGTGCTGGGAGCTCAGGGCGCGTACCGGAGCTTGGCGGAGGTGAAGCGGCGCGCGAACCGCTCGTATCCGGGAGTGTCGGACGCCTGGGTGGCGACGAACGTCACGATTCGTGAGGCGAAGCGGTTCGAGCGTGATCAGTGGCAGCCATGGAAATGCAGCTTCTGCGGCCGCATCCCGCCCGAGCAAGAGACCACGGAGCAGGCAATCGTCATCACTGTATCGACGGCGTGCATCTGCGGGAGGTGCATTCTCGATTTCGCCGAGGAGATCACTCGTCGCGATTCCTGAAGGTCGGACCTGCACCGGCCGCTGCGCCGCTAAAATGCCCGGTCATGGAGATCTGGATCGAGGCAGAACATGCAGCGCCCGCGACCGACGTGACGAATGACAATTGCGACGTCATCGTGACTCTGGATGACGAGAGCCGCTGGGCTGCAACCTTCATCACCCCGCGCAACATCGAGTTTCTTCGGGCAAGCTACGTCGAATCCGGAGAGTGTCTGAGTGGTCGCTACTTCTGGGCGTCGAGCTCGATCATCGTCGATGAGATCACCAGACCGACGGTTGAAGCAGTGGTGGCGCATCTGCAGGAGACCTGCGAGTTCGAGCACGCGTTCGAAGAGCTCGTGCCCCCTCATACGATCCGGCTTCAGTTCGACCAAGCCGGCCTGCGCGGTACCTGCTACTTCGAGTTGCTGCCCGGCAAATATCGAGGTGAATGCTGGAACGAAGGGTCCGCATATATTGCGGAGGAGACGTGGGGCTACATCGAGCCTGTCATCGAAGCGCTCGAGCCACGCTACGATCATTATGCGTTCGTCGATGTGCCAGCCGCGAAGTGGCGTGAGATCGTCGACGAGCTTCGTGTCCTCGCTGCGAAGGTCGCAACGGCGCAAAAGGTTGCGCAACTGCCTGACGGCGTCGGCTTTTTCTACCGCACCTCACGCAGTGACTTCGCGGCGACGTTCACGAACAACCGCAACGCTCTGGTTGCGTTCATTCGCGAGCTGTGTCTGTGGGTCGAGCGACAACTTCTGAAGCATGAGTTCATTGCCGTCCTGGGAATCTGACGGGTCAGGCGCCGACCGGCCGCTGCCCCGGTGGCGCAGGTCCACAGCTTTGTTCCTCGCACGCGATGGGGTAGTCTCCTTTGCATGAAGACACTGGAGATTCGGGTGGCTGACGACGTCGCGTCGAGGCTCGAACGTGCCGCCGCGGAGAAGGGTGTGTCACTCGACGAGCTGGTACGCCTCAGCGTGGAAGAGAAGCTCGCACGCGATGAGCAGTTGGCGCTCGCGACCGGCTACGTGCTCGCCAAGAATGCAGAGCTGTACGAGCGGCTGTCGTAGTGCGGGTTCTCACCGTCGCTGAAGTCCTCGAGTTGCACGGGCGCGTCATCGCCCAGTCGGGCGGAGGCGCTGGTCTGCGCGACCGTGGGGGGCTGGAGTCGTCGGTGAACCAGCCGCTCCAGAGCTTCGGCGGACAGGAGCTGTATCCGTCGATCGACGAAAAGGCCGCGGCGCTCGGCTACTTCCTCATCAGCAATCATCCGTTTGTCGACGGCAACAAACGGATTGGTCACGCGGCCATGGAAGTCATGCTGGTGCTGAATGGCCGCGAGATCTCGGCGACTGTCGATGAGCAGGAGCGCATCGTCCTCTCAGTGGCGGCCGGCAGAATGACGCGCGAGGAATTCACCCTCTGGGGGGTTGGCCACGTGACGCCGCGGCACTGACTTCACGGCTGACTGAGGTACCGCTGCGTCAGCATCATCCGCGCGTTCTTCGTCGCGTTCGTCGCCGGCGCATGCACGATGCGCATGTCCATGAGGTACACGTCGCCGGCCTTCCCGTGCATTTCGATGACCTGCACGGTGACGCCGCGGACGTCGACGGGGCTGAGGAAGCGGGTGCGGTTCGAGGTGGCGGGCGTGAAGAGGGCGGCGTAGAGGGGATCGGTCTGCAGGACCTGGTGCGCGCTGACGGCTGCACCGCTTTTTGCGCGATGCAGCTTGTGGGAGCCGGCGATGGCGACGGTGCCTCCGCCCTGCGGCGCGACGTCGTCCAGGAGGACGAACAGCTGGATGCCGGGGAGCTCGTCTCGCGACGGTGACTTCACGTCGAGGTGCCACCCGAGGTGGGGGACGGACCAGGGGAGCTTCTGGGGCGGCGTCAGGAGGAGCTGCGGGTGCGGCAGGGCGGGGCGCAGCTCACGTCCGGCGAGGTCGTTCAGAGAGGGGACCAGCTCCTGCGGAATGACGTCGTCGAATTGAGGCTGGTGGCGCAGCCGCGGCGGCAGCTTCGAGGTGTGCCATTTGCCACCGGCGCGCGCGCCGAGGCGCGCGAGCTCAGCGAGGATGGCTTCACGCGCGGCGGTGGTTTTACCGCGGGGGATGAGGCCGCGGAGGTGCAGTAGACCGGTATCGGTGAAGTGGGCGCGGTCTTGATCGGTCAGCTTCATGGGCGTGCCTTGCGGAGGGTGGCGTGGGGGAACGATGGGACGGATAGGACCTATAGGACAAATAGGACGAATGGGACGGATACGGTTTTCTGTCCCATAGGTCCTATTGGTCCTATAGGTCCTATCCGTCCCATCGTTCCTATTGATCCCACTCCACCACCCGGTCGTTATCCAGATCGATGTACCACAGCAGGCCGCCGCAGGGGCGGCCCGTGATCGCGGAAACGGCGGCGCAGTAGCTGGCGACCTGGTCGCGGTGCGTGTCGGTGGGCGTGCCGCTCTTGTAGTCGATGACGACGTCGCGGCCGTTTTCGCGGATGAGGCGGTCGAGGCGGCGCTCCACCACTTCACCATCCTTTTCGTAGCGCACGATGAGCTCACGGCCGAGGGTCTGCGCTCGGGCGAGGCGCGCGCGCATGGGGGAGCGCGCCACCGTCGCCAGGCGGGAGCGCACACGGGTGATGGTGTCGTCGTCCGCTGCGACTTCGAGCGCGAGGCGGCGCAGCAGCGGCTCGGGGTCGGCGTTGCCATCCCAGCGCTCCAGCACGCGGTGCAGCAGGACGCCCGCGGTGCGGTGGCGCGAGCCGGAACGCCGCATGGCGATGTCCGACGGCGCCAGCGGCTCGGTGGAGAACTGCGGCGCGGGGATCGACGACTCCACGATCGGCGACGATGCGAGTTGCGCTTCCAGCGCCGCATCGCGCAGGCGGCGCCGCGTGTGCTGCTCGGTGTCCGACAGCGCGAGGCGCTCGTAGGCCACCGTGCCCAGCGGAAGAGTAAGCAACGTGCGGCCGGTCTCCTGAGGCGCTTCGAAGGCGAACGCCTCCCGCACGTATTTCGCGAAGCCGACGTTCTTCGCTTCAGGGTTCCAGACGAAGACGACTTCCGACTTGGCGCGCGTGACGGCGACGTAGAACAGGCGCCGCGTTTCCGCTTCGTCGCGCGTGGCGCGCAGCTTCTTGAGCTTCTCCTCGCTGCCGCACGTGCGGAAGTTCGCGGAGATGGATTCGGCGCGGCCGGCCATGACCAGGCTGCGCGGCTCTTCCACGGTGAACAGTTGCAGCGTGTCGTTGGACGACGCGGGGAAGGCGAGGTCGGGGAGGATCACGCTCTCGAACTCCAGCCCCTTCGCCGCGTGCACCGACAGGATGCGGACGGCGTTGCGCGATTCGTCGGCGAGGCTCGGCTCCATCTCGTCCGGCTCGCTGCGGCGGCGCGTGATCTCGTCGACGAACTGCCGCACGGATCCGCCCGTGGTCTGGTCGAACTCGAAGGCGATGGCGCGGAGATGCTCGAGGTGCCGCTTGTGGCGCACCCCGTCCGCCGCCGCGTCGTACACCGCCTCGATGCCCGAGGTGGCGACGACGAGGTCGATGAGCCCGGAGACGGTGAGGTGCGTCGAGGCTTCCCGATAGCGCGTGAGCGTCTCGCGGAACGTCTGCCAGACTGTCGGCGGCGTGGTCCGTTGTTCGTTGTCCGTGGTCCGTTCCGTGGAGCCGCCGGCGATCTCCGCATCGGTGAGCGCAAAGTACGGCGTGCGCGCGGCGGAGTACTCCGCGCCGGGATCGAACGGAAAGGCGATGGCGCGCAGCACGGCGAGGAGGTCGACCGGCGCGCGGCGGTCGAGGAACAGCCGCGTCGGCGGCAGCACGTAGTCGATGCCGTAGCGCTCCAGCGTGTCGAGGTAGTCGTCCAGCTTCGTCAGGCGGCGGAAGAGGATGGCGAAGCGCTGCAGGTCGCGCTCGCCGCCGTCGCGATTCGCGCGGATCCACTCGGCGATGACCTCGCCCTCACGGAAGAAACGATCGGCGCGGTCCTCATGATCCGCATGCAGGAACGTGACGCGCGCCTCGAGCTCGCGCGCCGGTTTGCTCTTGCCGGCGCGCAACGGGAGATACGCCGGGCGGAAGACGTTCGGATCGTGCGGCATCTCGGGGAAGAGCTGCGTGAACAGCGCGTTGATCGTGGCCAGCAACTCGGGATCGCTGCGGTACTGATCCTCGATCCTCCGCCGTTCCGCCCCCGCCGCGATCAGCTCCTCGGTCATCTGGTAATACGTCTCGGGATCGGCGCGCCGGAAGCCGTAGATCGACTGCTTCGGATCGCCGACGACGATGGTGCGGCCCGGCACGTACGTTCCCGAAGCGTCGCGCGCGAGCCGCTCGATGATGCGCGCCTGCGTGCGGTCGGTGTCCTGGAACTCGTCGACGAAGATGTAGTCGAACTGCGCGCGCGCCCGTTCGAGCACGCTCTCGTCGTCGAGCACCGCCAGCGTGCGCAGGAGCAGATCATCGAAGTCGACGACGCCGAGCTTCCGCTTCTCCTGATCGAGGTAGTCGACGAAGCGGCGCCCCATCGAGACGAGCGCCATCGCCGCGCGGTGGCTGGCCAGGCGGTCGTGGATCGAGCGGCCCTTGTCGCCGCAGCGGAGGTAGCGCAGCGCTTCCTTGAGCACGCCGGTCCGCGGCAGGTTCGCTTCGCGGATCGACGCGGCGATCGGCTGCAGGTAGTCGATCCACGCATCGATCGATCCGCGCGGCGGCTCCTCCGACTGCAGGTATTCGAAGACGCGGCGGGCGTCGACGTCCTTCACCTCAATCGCGTTTGTCTTCCGGATGACGGCGATGGTTTCGACGAGATCGGGCTCCACCTCGTCGAAGCTGCCGAACTCGTATTGGTCCTCGTTGAGCAGGTCGCGCCGATCGAGCAGCGCGAAGACGAGGTCGCGGATCTGGAACAGGTAGCCGACGTGCGCAAACAGGATCTCCCACTCGCGCACGATCTCCTCGGTCGGATGGACGCGCGTCTCCTCGTCCACCCAGGCGTCGTAGAGCTGCCCGTAGAGCAGCGTGCGCTCGAAGCCTTCGATGATCTTGAACTGCGGATCGAGGCCGGCCTCGATGGGGAAGAGCCGGAGCAGCGATTGGCAGAAGGAGTGGATCGTCTGCGACCGCAGCGAGTCGATGCGCGAGAGCTGCTTCGCGCACGCGCGGCGCCACTGCTCGCGTTTCTCCTCCGGCATCTCGACGAGCGGGCGCGGCGAGCCGATCGGCCAGACGACGCGCTGCCCTGCGAGAGCATCATCAAGATGTGCGTCGAGCTCCTGCAGCGCGTCGTGGATGCGGTCGGCGATCTCGCCCGCGGCCTTCTCCGTGAAGGTGACGAGGACGATGCGCTCAGGCGACAGCTCCTCGTCCCCGAGCATCAGCTTCAACACCTCGGCCACGATCGCCGTGGTCTTCCCGGTGCCGGCGCCGGCTTCGATGACGACGTTGCGCCGCGCGCTCGTCGGCTTCGGGGCGAAGTCGAACGACTGCTGCATCACGATCTCGTTGCGCCCTCGACCGTTGCGCCTTCAGCCGCGAGGAGCGTGCGCGGATCCTTCTTCTGCTGCACCGCGTAGCGCTCGTCCAGGTCGTGCTTTGTCCGGCAGGAGTGGTTCACCGGGCAGTACTTGCACGAGTTGAAGTCTTCGTCGCGGTCGTTCGGGAACGCGGGGAAGACGCCGTTGCGGATCGACGTGACGAACAGCTCGAGCGTCTCCAGCAGTGCTTCGCGCTTCTCGGCGAGATCGAAGGCGAAGGCGCCGTTCTGCTCCCCGATGACGAGCGGCTTGATCGTGCCGCTGACGTCGGTCGACTCGAAGAAGTCGGAGACGGCCATCGCGTACAGCGCGAGCTGCAGGCGCACGCCGCGGTCGATCTTCTTCGCGAGGTTCTTGTGGCGCAGCGCTTTCCCCGACTTGTAGTCCACGATGCGGAAGCGTGTCGGACCGCGATCGATGCGGTCGATGGTGCCGTCGACGCGGAGCGTGATGCCGCGCGTGTCGAGGATGAACGGCTCGGGGTGGTCGATCTGCTCGGGCCTGCGGTGGCGCTGGCCGAAGCGGTACTCGAAGTGGGAGGGGAGCAGCCCTTCGTCGGCCAGCTCGCCGAGGTCGTGGGTGACGAAGTCGCGGAGGATGCGCTTGGTGGCGCGCCGCTCGATGTCGCGCACCGTGCGGTTGAACGGCGGCGCATCGGCCTCGAGCTGATCGAACGCCTGGTCGATGAGCTGCTCCAGCAGATCGACGAGGTACTGCGGCAATCGCGGCAACGCGGCCGCCGCCTCGGCGATGTCGTTCGGCTTCAGGCGGCGGTAGAACTGCTCGAGGATCTGGTGGTCGAGCGTCCCCTTGTCGCGGTGATGGATCTGGAGCTCGCGTTCGGGGTCGTCGAGGTCTTTGACGCCGAGGATCCATTTGACGAGGAACTTGTGCGGACACTCGCCAAAGTCTTCGAGCTGAGTCGGGGTGACGGATTCCAGCGTCTTCGCCACGCGATCGCGCAGGAGGTCCGGTCCCAGGTAGCCGTCGAAGACCGATTGCGTACCGGCCATGGTGAGCATCTGCAGCGCGCGCAGGCGTCCCGGGGGGACGATGGGACTGGGGCTGGCGGCGGAGTCATCGTGCGCCACCGCGGGCATGTCCCGCACGAGGCGTGACCGGCGCAGGATCTTGCCGAAGCCGTCAGACGCGGCGTAGCTGAAGCGCAGCTCATCGGTGGCGTCGTACAGCAGTTGAAACAGCAACTGCTCTTCATCGCGGCCGTCGCCGATCTCGCGGACGCCGAGGGCGCGGCGGTCGGCGTCGGGGACCAGTGGGTCTTCGTTGCGGCGCTGCGGGAACACGTCGTCCTGCATGCGCAGCGCGAACAGATGCTGGAACGACCGGCCGCGGAAGCGGAGGATCTCGCCGGCGAAGACGCGTGGTGTTTTTTCGGGCTGCGGTTTGCGCTCTTCGAGCTCGACGTTCTCGATCGCGTCGACGACGGCGTTGAGGTCGAAGCCGCGGTTCCAGACCTGTGTCCGGCGGAAAAGGTCCGCGATGGCGTCCAGCTCCTCGGCCGCCGCGACGTCGAGCTTCGTCTCGATGCGGAAGAGGCCGGGCAGCTTGCCGAGGAAGGGGACGTCGATGCTGGCGGTGAGCTCTTCGAGCTCGGCGACCAGCTTCACGTAGTCTTCGATGACGGGCGATTTGCGGCGCACGGTGCGCAGCTCGGCGCTGGTGCCGCCGGCGATGCGCGCCACGCGCGTCTCGGCGTCGGCCTTGTCGGCGTTGATGTTGGTCTTCGTCCGCAGGCCATCGCGCACGAGCTCCAGCACCTCGGCCCGCGGATAGCCGCGATCCCTCAGGCGGAGCAGCGTGATGACGCCGCGCCCGAGGCGGTGCGCCTTGAGGGGAATTATCTCGGCCAGGGTGGTGCGGAATCCGTGCTCCGCCGCAAAGCGATGAAGGAGCTGCTTGTCGTAAGCATCCATCGAGCGCGCGACGATGCCGATGTCATGGGCATCCACCCCCGCGGCGAGTAAGTCACTGACGGTGCGGCAGGTTTCCCGCAGTTCATCATGGCGAGTGGGATACACGGTTAGATGAACGCCCGGCCTATCATTTCGTGTCATCCCGAGCGTAGCGAGGGACCTGGGTGGGAGGGGCTGCGTGAATGGCGTTTTTGCGTGCCCCTCCCGCCCAGTTCCCTCGCTACGCTCGGGATGACACACCTCATCAGTCCTATCGGTCCCATCGTCCCCCAGCCTCTCCGCCAGCGGCCTGGAAAAGGGATGGTCGATGGGCATCCACACCGCGGCCAGCTTTTGCGTTTCACGCAAGGCGTCGACCACGGCGAACTGCACGCCGGTCATGTCGTAGAAGCCGGCCAGCAATTGCGGCGGGACGGCGGCGCCGCGACGGATGCGCTCGGCCGCGCGGACGAAGAGGTCGGCCGGGTCGATGGCGCCGAGGCGGGCGATGAGGCGCTCGTACTCCTCCCAGGCGCGGATGATGAGCTTCGTGCGGCCGGGATTGCGGAGCGGACGCCGCTGCGCGCGGGCGCGGAACTCCTCGAGCGTCAGCCCGGAATCGCGCACGTCGCGATAGGCGCGCTCGAGCATCGAGGCGACGCCGCGGCTCTCCATCATCGGATGGTCGATCGTGCGGACGGCGGTGCGCATGGCCAGGCGGCGCTCGCCGTCGCTGGCGATGTGGGGGTAGTCGCCGGCATCGTTGAGGATGCGCCGGGAGAGGGATTCGAGGGTGTCGATGGCCACCGCGGCGACGCCGCTCCTCGTTTTCAGCAGTTCGCGGACGATGGCCTCGGCCATCGCCGACGACGGAACGATGACCCCTTCGGCCCACGGAGCGAGCGGATCGGGGGCGGAATCGCGTCCTCCGGCGAGACGCTGTGCTGTTTCGAGGGCAATTTCACGATAACGGGCGAACCGGAGGAGGGACATGAAGTTGTTTCGATTGTAAGGGATCGGTGGCGTGCATGGATCTCGCAAATGCGCCGCGTTGGGCAATGAGCTTCCGAATCGGGATAATGCGCGCACATGGGAAAGCCGCACGTGCGCGTCATCAGGGTGAGCAAACGGGTAACGGTCGCGTTACTCGTGCTCGTCAGCGGCGCCATGGCGGCGCTGATCTGGTATCTCTCCGGCAAAGCGTACGTCGGCGGGAACACGGTGCCGGAAGTGCTGTCGAAGGCGGTCACGGAGCGGCGCGGCCTCTCCCGCGACGCTTTCTTCGCCGTGCTCATGCCCATCCTCGGCAACGTGATGCTGTTTCTGCCGTGGGGGTTCCTCTTCTTCCTGGCCATCGACAGGCCGGAGCGTTCGCGGCCGCGCAGCTACGTCATGACATTCGTGGCGGGACTCGTCTTCGCGGGCTTTCTCTACGGTTGGCAATACTTGCTGCCGACGCGCGTGACGACGCTCGCCGACGCCGCTTCCAACGGCGTGGGCGCGCTGGGCGGCGCCTGGCTGGGGCACATGCGCAAGCAGGTGCGCGTGAGATTCAATTACTGAGGTTGATGCCGTGATTCTGGTAGTCGAAGACGATGCGCAGGTCGCGCGCCTCATTTCGCTCGTGCTGAAGCGGAGCGGTTATGAGTCCGAGATCGTTGCCGACGGACAGAGCGCGCTGGCGAAGGCGCGACAGTTGCGTCCGGCGATGATCTTCGCCGACCTCACCATCAAGGGGATGGGCGGCGAAGCGCTCTGCAGCGCGCTCAAGGCACTTCCCGAAACGAAAGAGATTCCATACGTCGTGGTCTCAGGCGATGCCGACATCGCCGAAAAAGCGCGCGTCTGCGGGGCCGACGACTACATGGGCAAGCCATTTGAATTCGACGATCTCATCCGTCTCGTCAATAAATATGCAAGAGCTGAAAGCCGAAAAGCCGACTGAGTCTCCCGCCGACAGCGATCCTGTCGAACGTCTCATGAACCGCCTCGCGGAGGAGGGGTTCGAGTCCGAAATGAGTCCCTCGGAGTTCGAGGAGTATGGCGAGATCATTTTTCGCCGTCCCGAAAAACTCCCGATGGCCGCGGGCGAGACCGTCTTCATCTTCACCCGCATCTCCGAGCTCAACGAGCGCATCCTCCGGCAGACGTCGGAGTCGGTCGTGAACACGTACAAGGCGAAGAGCGCCGGACAGAAGGTCCTGTCCGTGCTTCAGTCGACGACGGTCTACCACTGCCTCGTCACCACGAGCGAACAGCCGCACAACGAGCTCCTCAACGAGTTCATCGTCCGCAGCGGCGGCGCGACGTTCATCCCCGTGGTGATCGTCCCCGGCATCAATCAGGTGCTCTATCCGAACCTGGAAGACAAGGTGGGCACCATCCGCCCCCGCGTCGAGTACCTCCAGTTCCTCCTGAACGAGCGCCGCGAACCGGTCAACATGCACCGCCAGACGGTGCAGGCGTTCTGGGTCTCCATGGCCGTCGTGGCCCTGCTGATCCTGGCGGTCGGGTTTTCGTTCATCACCCGATAGACGAATAGGACCTATAGGACGGATGGGACTGCGGACCGTGCAGCCGAGTAGCCTGTAGTCACCGGCATCCCGCATCCAGGGTCCGCCAGGCCTATCTGTCCTATAGGTCCTATGCGTCCTATTTCCGCGCGCACCAGTGGCCGCTACCACCGCTTAGAATCCCCTGCGCTATCGGCCGGATCACATTGCCGGTCCACACCGCCTCGTTCATTCGCGGCTGCGCATCTCGCGGAGCAGCGCTTCGCCGGAAATCGTTTCGCCACGCTCACACTGCGCGATTGACTCGAGCAGCACAGCCTTCAGTTCAGCGCTGACTTCGAAGGTTTCCTCGTCGCCGGCGGCGGTACCGTGCACGACCTTGCCCGAGGAGATTCTCATATGAGTATTCTAGTCCGGGACGAACCATCCCGCCTCGCCGACCGACGTGGCGCCATCGCGTACAATCCCCCGCGCTATGGAAGCTTTTCCCCTGCGGCCGCGTGACATCTATGACGAGCTTCGCAAGACGATCGTCGGGCAGGAAGATGCCATTCGGGAGATTGCCGTTGCGCTGGTGAAGCATCTGGTCGGGCATCCGGCGCCGAACATCCTCCTCATCGGGAACTCGGGGACGGGGAAAACGACGCTCATGCGCGCGGTGGAGCTCTACCTCGCGGCGCATCCGGAGACGAAGGAATTCGGCAACGTCGTGCGCATCAACGCGAACGTGCTGGCCGAGGAGCATCAGGGCTACGGCCGGGTCGTGCTGGGGCGGCTGTTCGAGAACGCCAGGAAGATCCATGGTCCCGGCGCGGGGCTCGACCGCCTCATCAAGAGCGTGGAGCACGGCATCGTCTTCATCGACGAAGTCGACAAGATCCGCACGACGGTCGGCGGCGGCGCGAACGTGCGCGGCATCGTGGCGCAGGAAGCGCTGCTGACGCTGATGGAGAACGAGAACGTCACCTTCGAAGCGGACGGCATGACGCTCGGGCTCAACTCGTCGCACATCCTGTTCGTCGCCGGCGGCGCGTTCGAGGAGCTGTACGACAGCGTCCTCCGGCGCGCCACCATCGGTCAGGACGTCGCGCCGATGAAGCCGGTCGTCGTCGTCTCCTCGACCGGCGAAGTGCGCGAAGAGCTGCCGTTCCACCTCCGCGACTACCTGAAGTACGACGATCTGTTCCGCTACGGGATGACGCCGCAGTTCGTCTCCCGCTTCGAGTCGATCGTCGTGCTGAACGATCTCACCGAGCCCGATCTCGCGCGCATCTTCGTCGAGCCCGAAGCATCGATCTTCCGCACCTCGCGCGAATACTTCCGCCGCTTCGGCATCGACCTGCAGATCACGCGCGGTGCCCTCACCGCCATCGCCTGGGATGCCGCCCGGCAGAAACGCCTCGGCGCCCGTGCCCTCCGCGAAACCTACCGCCGCATCATCCGCAACCTCGAATTTGAGCCCAGCAACGGCTCCGGCCCCGGCACGATCACCGTCGATGAAGAGATGGTGAAACACGCGATCGCGAATCGCGAACAGGGGTCGGGCCGGCGCTGATCCGCTTTCGCAAACCTTATGGCCGAACAACCTAAGAAATCACTCTTCGACAAGCTGAAACGCGGCTTGTTCATGACGCATACCGAGATCATCGAGAAGGTGAAGGAGTCGCTGACGCCCGAGCTTCCGGTGAGCAAAGCCGCCATCGACGGGCTGGAGGAAGGACTCCTCGGCGCCGACATCGGGGCGGAGCTGACGATGTCGCTCATCGAGCGCATCGAGGAGCGCGTCCGCAGCGAGAACATCACCAGCATCGAGCGGCTCACCGCCGTGCTGCGCGAGGAAACGCGCGCGCTGATCCCGCAGCGGACCGCGGCGACGATCGACATCGGACGGCACAAGCCGTTCGTCATCCTCGTCGTCGGCGTCAACGGCACCGGCAAGACCACGACGATCGCGAAGCTCGCCTCACGCTGGAAGGGCGAAGGGAAGTCGGTGATGCTCGGCGCTGCCGATACGTTCCGCGCCGCCGCGATCGAGCAACTCCAGATGTGGGCCGACCGCGTCGGTGTGCCGCTCGTGAAGCACCGCGCCGGCTCCGACCCGGCCGCCGTCGCGCACGACGCGGTCACCGCGGCGAAGTCGCGCGGCGCCGACGTCGTCATCATCGACACCGCCGGACGCCTGCAGAACAAGACGGGCCTCATGAACGAGCTGACGAAGATCCGCCGGGTGATCGAGAAGGAGCTGCCCGGCGCACCGCACGAAACGTTGCTCGTCCTCGACGGCACCACGGGACAGAACGGCGTCAGTCAGGCCGCGGCGTTCCTCGAAGCGGCGAAGATCACCGGCATGGTCGTCACGAAGCTCGACGGCACCGCGAAGGGCGGCGTGATCCTCTCGATCATGCGCCAGTTCGACATCCCGGTGAAGTTCGTCGGGGTGGGAGAGGCGGCGGAGGATCTGATTCCGTTCGACCCGCAGGCCTACGTCGACACTCTGTTCGAGTAAAGCATCAGCCCCAGCTAAACAAAAACAGAAAGACGCGCGCCGTCGCAGCCGGCGCGCGTCTTTCGTTTTTACTTCACCACCAGCGTCTTGGTTCCAGTCGCATCGGCTGTATCTGAGACGTACGCGATCGCTCCGGCGTTAGCTTTGACGAACGCGATGGCCTGGGCGTCGGACGCTTTCTCCACCGGCGGGACGTCGCGGCCGGAGAAGATCTGCTGCTGCCAGTAGCTCTTCACTGCTGACACGCTCTTGCCGTGCACGTCCGTCGTGAAGCCGGCGCGTGCCGCGGATTTGTCGTTCTGGTCGACCGGCACGACGGGCGTGCCGTGCTCCCACTTCGCGGTCTTCTTCATGAAGATCGAAGCGAGCTCTTTTTTCGTTAGTGAATCGGTCGGATTCGCCGTGTTGACGATGACCTTCCAGCCGGCCGCGTAGGCCACGCTGTGGGTCATCGTCACGAGGGCGAGTGCGACGAGAAACTTCTTCATCGGTACCTCCAGTTAGAACCGGAACTCGGTGGTGAGCACGAAACGGCGGCCGGGGTGCGCCGTGTTGGTGAAGCGGGGGATGTAGCGCTCGTTCGTGAGGTTCTCGCCGCTGACGGCGATGCGCAGCCAGTCGGTGGGATTGAAGCCGGCACGCAGCTTCACCTCGTCGGAGGCGGGCGTCAGTTCCACGCCATTCGACTCGTACGGCTGGTTGAACGAGTAGATCGCCTCGGCCCACGGCGAGAAGCGGCCGCGGAACGACGTCTTCACGCCGAGCGCGCCGTACGGCGGCGGGACGCGCTGGACGAACGCGACCTGGTCGGTGTCGTCGGTCTCGCCCGAGGTCGAGGTGTAGTTGGCGAAGAGCGACAGCCAGGTGGCCGGGCGCACCGCGAGCTCGAGTTCGTAGCCGTCGATCGTTGCGTCGCCGAGGTTGCGGTTCTGGCGCACGGTGGGCTCGCCGGCGTCGCGCGTCCCGTTGCCGTTGAAGTCGATGAACGAAAGACCGTTCCAGGTGGACGCCGTCACGACCAGCAGGTTCGAGAGGCTGTTGTGGAAGTAGAACGCGGAAGCCGACAGCAGCTCGTTCTCGAACTTGACGCCGCCCTCGTAGCTGATCATCTCTTCCGCGTCCGCGTTCGGATTCGGGATGGTGGCCGTGGTGGCGCTGAAGCTCGCGGCGGAAACGTCGCGGAGGTTCGGCGCGCGGAAGCCGCGCATGACGTTGCCGATGATGTTGAAGTTGGACGTGGCGTGGAAGATGAGGTTGACCGCGCCGGTGAGATCGCTCTTGGTGGAGTCGAGATCGACCGGACCGCTGGGCAGCGTCTCGCTGCCGCTGGTGCGGAAGAAGCCGTAGCGCAGGCCGGCCGACGCCGTGAGGCGGTTCGTCAGCTTCACGTGATCCTGCACGTACACGCCGACGGTGTCGTACGTGGTGCCGTCGGTATAGCGGCCGCGGACGTTGCGGATCGCGCCGGTGCTCAGCGTGAGGTCCTCACGCGAAGAATCGACGGCGTCGCGCGTGGCGTCGGCGCCGTAGACGAGATGGTGCTTGCCGAAGAACGACCCGAGCTCGACGTTCAGGCCGAGGAGCGTGTCGCGCTCGTTGAACGTCGTCTGCAGATCGGGCGTCGTCCGCGAGATGCCGATCGAGCCGGTGCTCTGGCGGTTCCAGTAGCCGGTCGCGCGGATGGACTGCGCCCAGCCGCGATCGGTGAGGTCCTGGTAGGCGAGAGTGGCGAGCTGCAGATCGATCGGCGTGGTGTCCGCGCGCAGCGCCGAGCCGCTGACCAGCGTGGAGTTGGTGCGTACGTCATCCTGCTCCGAGCCGCGATAGGAGAACGTCAGCGTCTTCTCGGTGGAGACGAAGTAGTCGAACCCGAGGTGTGCGGAGCGCTGCGAGTAGTCGGTGAAGCGCTGCGTGCCGACGCCTTCGCCGCCGCGCATCTCGCCGAAGCTCTGGTAGTTCGCGCCGACGATCCAGCGCATCTTCTCGCTCTGGCCGTACACCTGGAAAGGCGTGGAGAACGCTTCGGCGGCGCTCGAGTACTGCATGCCGAGGCTCGCGCCGAAGTTGCCGCTGGTCGAGGAGCCTTTGCGCGTGATGATGTTGATCACGCCGCCGAGCGATTCCGTTCCGAAGACGGAGACGGCGCCGCGGACGATCTCGATGCGCTCGATCTGGCTGATGTCGATGAGGTCGAGGTTCGGCGTGTCGCCATAGAGGGCGTTGTTGACCTTCACGCCGTCGATGAGCACCAGTACCTGCCGGCCGAGGAGGCCGCGCACCACGGGCGCCGCGTTGCTCGACGAGGTGCGGTACTTCACGAACCCCGTTTCATCGCTGAGGATGTCGCTGAGCGAGGTGGCGTTCTTGCGCCAGATCTCCTCACGAGTGATGACTTCGACGGCGCGTGCCGTATCAAAGGTGCGTTCCGGGACGCGGTTCACCGAGTAAATGAGGTGCTCACTGAGGGCGCGGGCATCTTCCTGCGTCGCTGGCTCGTCCGCGCGGGAAACGGGTGCCAGCGCGAGCAGCAGAACAGACGCCGCGAAAATCGCGTGTTTCATACGTGCTTCTCCTATCTGAACGACTTGGACAGAGCGGCCCTTGCGCAACGGATGTGCCACGCGTCTGTAGAGAGGAAGCACGTCTCTCCGTGTCTGGAGTCTGGATTTCAGTCTGAGATCTGGAGTGCGCGCGTTGTCCGTTTCCCGTTGTCCGTTGTCCGTGCTGCGCGCGGCGTACAGCACCAGCACGGACAACGGACAAGGGAAGACGGACAACGAACGAAGCCACTCTCCGGGATTCAGACAATCACTGTCTGAAATCGGGAATCCAGACTGCCGGCCAACGCGCTCAAATCGCGTAACTCCAGTGCCGCCAGTATTTAGCGCGCTGCCATCTCATGGCACTTCCGTTGCGCTAGGGCCACTCATTCAAATGATCCACGACACTCTCGACCGCTGGTTCCATGACGACGCCGTCACGGTGCTTTTTCAACCGATCGTCCAAACCGATGCATCGCTGGCGCTGCATTCGGTCGAGGCGCTGACGCGTGGTCCGCGGGGAACGCAATTCGAGGACGCGGGCGTCTTCTTCGAATACCTGCGCCAGACCAAGCAGGAGATCCGCGCCGACCGCCGCTGCGTCGCCGCCGCCATCAAGGCGGTCGCGGAGCACGGCGGCGTCGAGCACGTGTCGATCAACATTCATCCGACCACACTGGAGCGCGACACGCAGTTCGCCGGCTTCCTGGAAAGCGTCCTGGCGCGTGAGTCGTTCGACGCGCACCGCATCACGCTCGAGATCATCGAAGAGTCGCGCTACTGGAGCTCGCAGGCTCTCGGCGCGGCCGTGCAGGACGTCCGCTCGCTCGGCGTCACGATCGCGCTCGACGACGTCGGCGTCGGCCGCTGCAACTACCGGACGATCCTCGACGTCGCTCCCGACGTCCTGAAGATCGACCGCTGCTTCATCGACGGCTGCGCCGGCGACGTACGCCGCCGCGCCATCGTCGATTCCATCCGCCGCCTGGCGTCCGACATCGGCGCGGTCGTCGTCGCCGAAGGCGTCGAGCGCGAGGAGGACTTCGCCGTCGTCCGGGAGCTCCGCATCCCGTACGCCCAGGGCTATCTCTTCAGCCGTCCACGCCCGCTCGCCGAAGTCATTCCACCCTACAAACAGCTCATCACCGCATGAAGGAGAGAAGTGCAATGTCCCGAAAGAAGATCCTCCTCGTCGACGACTCCAACACCATCCTGATGATGGAACGGATGATCCTCACGAAAGGACCCTACGACCTTCTGACCGCCAGCAACGGCGAAGAGGCCGTCGCCAAAGCCCTCACCGAACGCCCCGACCTCATCCTGATGGACGTCGTCATGCCGAAGATGAACGGCTTCGACGCGTGCCGGAAGATCCGCAGCGAAGCCACCATCAAAGACACGCCCGTGATCATGGTCACGACGCGCGGCGAGGTGCAGAACGTCGAGACGGGCTTCGAGTCCGGCTGCAACGACTACGTCACCAAGCCGATCAACGGCGCCGAGCTGATGGCGAAGCTGAAGACGTTCCTGGGGGATTGACGCCGATGAGCAACGAGACGAACCACACCTCGTACGTCGACCGCGTCCGCGAGGACACGCAGAAATACGTTCGCCGTCTCCTCGGCGAGAACGAACAGCTTCGCGTCACCATCGCGCAGCTCGAGTCCGAGATCGGCCGCGTCAAGCAGGAGCTGACGCAGCGCCAGGTCGTCGAGCACGAGCTGCAGCTCGCGGTCGAGCGCATCCGCGCCGAGAGCGAGCAGTACATGGCGCAGTTCGCCGAAGTCGAGATGCACAACGCCAATCTGGCGAACCTCTACGTCGCCAGCTACCAGCTCCACGGCACGCTCGAGCGTGACACGGTGCTCAACTCCATGCAGGAGATCATCGTCAACCTCGTCGGCTCGGAAGAGTTCGCGATCTGCGAGATCGAGGACGAGGCGCTGACGCTGCTCGCCTCGGTCGGTCTCGAGGACCGTAGCGTGACGATGGCCACGCCGTGCGTGCGCGATGCCGTGACCAGCGGCGTGCCGCACATCACCAGCCCGATCGACCGCAATCCCACCGAGCCGCTCGTCTGCCTGCCGCTCAAGCTCGACGGCCGCGTCATCGGCGTCATCGTCATCATCAGCCTCCTGTCGCACAAAATGCAGCTCGAGCCGCTCGACCACGAGCTGTTCGACCTCCTCGCCACGCACGCCGCCACCGCCCTCTACTGCACCTCGCTCCACGAACGGGTCGCCGGATGACGAGCATCGAGGAACTGCTGAAGACGTCGGGGCTCCCCCGCGGCGAAGAGGCGAACGCGCGCAAGGTCTACCTGCACGCCGGCCAGCTCTACGCCTCGGCCGAGCCTACGGAGATCGTCACGATCCTCGGGTCGTGCGTCGCCGTCTGCATGTTCGACCGCGCACGCGGCGTCGGCGGCCTGAACCACTTCATGCTCCCGACCGAGAGCGCCACGCCGAGCCCTCGCTACGCCCGTCACGCCAATGAAATGCTCATCAAGCAGCTCGTCGCCCTCGGCGCGAGCAGGTCGCGCCTCGAAGCCAAGATCTTCGGCGGCGCTTCCGTCCTGAAGATGGGCGGCGACACCGGCAGCGACCTCGGCATGCGCAACATCGAAGCGGCGCGGCTCCACCTCGCCAACGAAAAGATTCCCATCCTCGGCGAAGACGTCGGCGGTCTGCGCGGGCGCAAGCTCGTGTTCCTCACCGGCGACGGCACCGCCCTGATCAAGCAGGTGTAACCATGAGCGAGTTCGAGATCGACAGAGACGACATCGTCCGCGTGTTCCTCGCGGAAGCCGAGGAGAGCCTCACGCTCCTCGACGAGATGCTCGTCATCCTCGAGACGCGTCCGAATGACGATGAAGTCATCAACGCGATCTTTCGCGCGGCGCACACGCTCAAAGGCAACGCGGCAACCCTCGGCTTCGACGCGCTGACGAGCCTCGCTCACGCGATGGAGGACGTCCTCGACGAGACGCGCGCCAAACGCTTCAGCGTCACCAGCGGCCTCATTACGCTGCTCCTCCGTTCCGGCGACGCGTTCCGCCAGATGATCCCGGCCGCGGTCGCGGGCTCGAACGAGCTCACCGCCACGGCCACGCAGATCATCGAAGCACTCGAAGCCGCCCGGAAAGTCGGCTTCGTCACGGAGACGGCGTCCTACGTGGTCGAGCAGGAGACGACCGACACGGCGAATGTGAACGCGCGGCGCAAACTGCGCGTCGACCTCGACCGCCTGGACGTCATCCTCAATCTCACGAGCGAGCTCTCCATCGCCTCCGGCCGTCTGTCCGACGGACTGGCGTCGCTGCCGGAGCGCGAGCGCGAGCGCATCGATTCCGCGTTCGTCGACGTGGAGCGCATCCTCGGCGAGCTGCAGGAGCAGGTCACCCGCGTGCGCATGGTGCCGATCGGCCCGCGCTTCGAACAGCAGCGCCGCACGATCCGCGACCTCGCGCAGTCGGCCGGCAAGCCGATCCGGCTCGTCATCGAAGGGCGCGACGTCGAAGTCGACGCCTCGCTCGTCGATCAGCTCAAGGATCCGCTCACGCACATCCTCCGCAACGCCGTCGATCACGGCATCGAGAAGCCGGAAGTGCGCCGGGAGCGCGGCAAGGATCCGATTGCCACGATCACGCTGCGTGCGCGCCACGACGGCGGCAGCGTCGTCGTCGACGTCATCGACGACGGCGGCGGCTTCGATCGCGAGCGCATCCTCGCCCGTGCCCGCGAGCGCGGCATGATCGCCCCGAACGCCACGCCTGCGGACGACGAGATCTTCGGCTGCGTCTTCGCGCCGGGGTTCTCGACGGCAGATGTCGTCACCGAGATCTCCGGACGCGGTGTGGGCATGGACGTCGTGAGCCGCGGCATCGCGGCGATGCGCGGTACCGTCCAGGTGTCGAGCGTGGCCGGCTACGGCGCGACGATCACCATGCGCCTGCCGCTCACGCTGGCGATGCTGAGCGGCCTCGTGGTTGCGGCGGCAGGGGAGCGCTTCGTCGTTCCGATCGGCGCGATCCGGCAGTGCCTGGTCGTTCCGAAGAGTGAAGCGCGCGAGGCCGCGTACGGACTGCTCGACGTGAACGACAGCGTCGTCCCGTACATCCGGCTGGCGCCGTTCTTCGCACTTGACGCCGCGGCCGTCACGCGCGTCGAGCAGATGGTGCTGGTCGAGGCCGAGGGGATGACTGTGGGCCTCGTGGCCGACGATCTCGTCGGCGAAATGCAGGCGGTCATCAAACCGCTCGGCAAAGTCTTCCGCCAGTTGTCGGGCGTTACTGCATCAACGATTTTTCCGGATGGACGGGTGGGGCTGATTCTCGACGTCGCGGCTCTGGTGCGCAGTGCGACGAGAGGAGCCGCGGCGTGAAACCGAATTCGAAAGAGAGACAAACCATGGTCGAGTCGCGAGGAGCGAACTTCGGAGCGAAGTTCCTCAACAACCTGAAATTCCGTCACAAGCTGCTGCTGCTGCCGCTCCTGGCCGCCGTCGGCTTCGTCGTCGTGCTCTGCGTGAGCATCTTCTTCAGCATGAAGAACAGCAACCTGCTGACGCTCGTGCAGACCGGCTATTACCCCGCCCTCAAAGGCTCCGAAGTGCTGACGCAGGACCTGGCCGCCATCCAGCGCGGACTGCAGGATGCCGTCGCCGCCGCGGACGTCGCGGCGGTCGAAGAGGTCGACAAGATCCGCGATCAGTACAACGCGCAGATCGCCGAGTCGCTGAAGAACCCCGTAGTCGACGCGGAAGAGCACAACGCCCTGAAGAAGGCGCTGGACGACTATTACGCCATTGCACGTCCGACCACGCTGCGCATGATCAACGGCGAATCGGGCGACGCCATGCTCGCCGCGATGCAGACGATGAAGGCGCGCTACAACAACGTCGAGCAACTGCTCGCGGCCGACCTGGCGGCCGACACCAAGGCCATCGACGCCGCGTTCGCGACGACGCGCCGCACCCAGAACATGACCACGATCATCATGTCGTCGGTCGTCCTCGTCTGCATCATCGGCCTCGTCTTCGTCTCGATGCACGTGGCGAAGCTCGTGACCCGCTCGCTCGACCGCGTCGTCACCGTCGCGCAGTCGGTCGCCGGAGGCGATCTCTCCAGCCGCATCGAGGTCGAATCGGCCGACGAGACCGGCCAGCTCATGAGCGCGATGCAGGAGATGTCGGACAAGCTGTCGATGATCATCGGCCAGGTCCGCGGCGGCGCCAACACGCTCGCCTCGGCCGCCGGCCAGCTCTTCTCCTCCGCCACGGAAGTGTCACAGGCCACGGGCCAGCAGGCGTCGAGCGTCGAAGAGACGACGGCCAGCCTCGAAGAGATGTCCGCCTCGATCGCCCAGAACGCCGAGAACAGCCGGATCATGGAGCAGATCGCCATCAAGGCCGCGCGCGACGCGGAGCAGAGCGGCAAGGCCGTCACCGAGACCGTCGTGGCGATGAAGTCGATCGCCGAGCGCATCTCCATCGTCGAGGAGATCGCCTTCCAGACGAACCTCCTCGCGCTCAACGCCGCGATCGAAGCGGCGCGCGCCGGCGAGATGGGACGCGGCTTCGCCGTCGTCGCCTCGGAAGTCCGCAAGCTCGCCGAGCGCAGCCAGAGCGCCGCGAAAGAGATCCGCAACCTCGCCGGCTCCAGCGTCGAAGTGGCGGAGCGTTCCGGCACGCTGATGCAGGAGCTCGTCGGCACCACGAAGAAAACGTCCGATCTGTTGCAGGAAGTCGCCGCCGCTTCGAGCGAGCAGGCCTCCGGCGTCTCGCAGATCAACCGCGCGATGTCGCAGCTCGATCAGGTCACGCAGCGCAATGCTGCTGCGGCCGAGGAGCTGTCGAGCACCGCTGAAGAAATGAACTCCCAGGCGACCACATTGCAGGATGCGATCGCCTTCTTTACCGTCAATGGCGCGGGCGAAGAGCTGCCTTCTTCTACCTCCGTTCCCGCTGGTCCGCGCCTCACCACCACCCCCAGGGCAAAGACGCCCGCTGCACGCCTGGCCGCGTCGGCGGGCGTCTTTCAGCCGCCCCATCCCACCGGTGACACGAGTGAGTACAAGAGGTTCTGACCGATGACGGCCGAGATGCTCATCGTCACGATCGGCGGCCTGCGATGCGCGGTGCCAATGGAGCGCGTGCTCGAAGTGCGCGTGCACCAGGGCTCCACGCGCATCCCGGGCTCGCCCGATTGGGTGTGCGGGGTGATCGAGCGTGAGGGCGTCGCGACGCAGGTCGTCGATGCCGCCCGCCGCCACGGCCGCCAGCTCACCTTCGACGAGCGCAACTGCCTCGTGTTCGTCGAAGGACGCGGCGCGATGCTCGTCGACGGCGTCGAGGGCATTGCCGAGGTGTCGGACGACTCGGTCGTCATCGATCTCGACCAGATGTTTGGAGGTGCGGCATGAACACCGCCTACGTGACGCTCCGCGTCGGAGCGGAGCTGTACGCTGTGCCGGCATCGACGGTCAGCGAGATCGTGTTGCTGCAGCCGCTGACGCGGGTGCCGACGATGCCGCCGTCGATCCGCGGCCTGATGAATCTCCGCGGCACCGTCATTCCCGTCGTCGATCTCGCCCGTCAGCTCGGCCTCGGCGAAACGCCCACGTCGATGCATACGTGCGCGGTCGTCGTCGACATCGACGCGGACGGCGTGCGCGCGCCGATGGGCATCATCACGGACGAGGTGCAGGACGTGCTGATGCTCTCGCCGAAGGACATCGAGCCGGCGCCGGCGTTCGGCGCCGCCGTCGAAGCGGCGTATCTCTCCGGCATGACGCGCATCGCCGGACGCTACACGCTCATTCTCGATCTCACGCGCATTCTCACGCCCGACGAGCTGCTCGCGGCGATCGAAGAGACCCATGACTAACAACCTGACCGAGGCGGAGTTCGTCCGCTTTCAACAGCTCATCGAGCAGGAGATCGGCATCCACCTGTCGGACGCCAAGAAACCGCTGCTCGTGGCACGCCTGTCGAAGCGGCTCCGCCACCTCGGTCTCGGCTCGTTCGGCGCTTACTACGACCACGTCGTGGCAGGCAACGATCCGGACGAGCGCATCCGCATGTTCGACGCGATCTCGACGAACGAGACGCGCTTCTTCCGCGAGCCGAAGCACTTCGAGTTCCTCGACAGCGAAGTCTTCCCGAGGCTCAAGATGGAAGCGGCGAACGGAGAGCGTGCGAAGAAGCTGCGGATCTGGAGTGCCGGCTGCTCGTCGGGGGAGGAGCCGTATTCGCTGGCGATGCTGCTGCTCTACCACTTCGATCCGGGCGAGTGGGACATGCGCATCGACGCCACCGACATCTCCACGCGCGTGCTCGACACCGCGCGCCGTGGCACGTGGCCGATGCGCAAGACGGCGGAGATTCCGCGCGAATACCTCCGCCGCTACATGCTGCGTGGAACGCAGTCGCAGGAAGGCTACTTCAAGGCCAGCGACGAGCTGCGCCGCATCATCCGCTTCGGCCGTGTCAATCTCACGGACGATGCGTATCCGGTCGACGGTCCGTACGACTTCGTCCTCTGCCGCAACGTGCTGATCTACTTCAACCATGCGCTCCGCGTGCGCGTGGTCAACAATCTGCTCGCGCAGGTCGCGCCCGGGGGCTACTTCTTCCTCGGGCACGCCGAAACGCTCAGCGGACTCGCGGACGGCCCACGCACCGTCATGCCCACCGTCTATGCCAAGTAACCTGCACGTCCTCGTGGTCGATGACTCCGCCGTAGTCCGGCAGACGATTCAGGCCATTCTCAAGACGCAGCCGGACATCACCACGTCCGCGGCGGCCGATCCGTTCATCGCGATGGACAAGATGAAGAAGGATCGTCCGGACGTGATCATCCTCGACCTCGAGATGCCGCGCATGGACGGACTCACGTTCCTGCGCAAGCTGATGAAAGAGGATCCGCTGCCGGTGATCGTCTGCTCCGGTCACGTCGGCGACGCGAGCCGCGAAGCGGTGCGTGCCCTCGAAGCGGGCGCGGTGGAGCTCATCGCCAAGCCGAACCTCGGCGTGCAGAGCTTCCTCACGGACTCCGCGGTGATCCTGGTGGACGCCGTGCGCGCGGCCTCGGAGTACCGCCTCCCGGTGCGCCGGAACGCCGGCATCGTGCCGACACGTCCTCCGGCGATCGGCCGTCGTGCGCCGCGCGTCATCGCGCTGGGTGCTTCCACCGGCGGCACGGAAGCGATCCGCGAGATCCTCGAGCCGCTGCCGGTCTCGACGTGCGGCATCGTCATCGTCCAGCACATGCCGGCGCCGTTCACGCGATCGTTCGCGAATCGCCTGAACGAGCTTTGCGCGATCGAAGTGAAGGAAGCCGAGGCGGGCGACGAGATCCACCCCGGCCGCGCCCTCGTGGCGCCCGGCAACCGCCACATGACCGTGCACACGCACGGCCCGCGCATGTTCGTCGAGCTGCACGACGCCCCGCTGGTCTCCCGCCACCGCCCGAGCGTGGACGTGCTGTTCCGCTCCGTGGCGGAGAGCTTCGGCGCCGACGCCATCGGCGTCCTGCTGACTGGCATGGGCGCCGACGGCGCCGCCGGCCTGCTGGACATGCGCACCGCGCGAGCGACGACCATCGCCCAGGACGAATCCACCAGCGCCGTCTTCGGCATGCCCCGCGAAGCCATTCGCAAAGGCGCCGTGGAGGCAGTGCTGCCGCTGCCCCAGATCGCTTCAGCGCTACTGAGGATGATGCAGGGGTAGGCGGCGCACCGTGCGTGGGTGTCGTTGGCGCGCGGAGTATCGTGGCTTTTAGCGCGTGGTTGTTGTCGGTTTTCGGTTTTTGGTTTTCGGTGCTGCGCCCTGCGAGGATCTACGCGTAGCGCAGCACCGACAACCGACAACCGACAACCGAAAACAACTACCGCCGCGCCCCCAACAGTTCATTCACCGTCGCGGCGATCTCCGGCAGCCTTTTCGGTTTCTGCAGCAGGACGTCCGCGCCGCGGGCGTCGGCCTGGACGGCGGATGCGCGGTAGGCGGTCAGCACGACGATCACCATCGTTTCGCTTTGGCCTCGCGCGAAGCGCACCACCTCCAGCCCTTCCGCTTCCTCGGAACCGGTGAGGCGCACGTCGGCGATCAGCACGTCGTACGTGCGCGTCGACAGCAGCTCGATCGCTTCGTCGCGGCGCGAGGCGGTGTCGACTTCGAAGCCCGTCAGCGTGAAGTAGCTGCGGCACGCGAAGGTGATGACATCTTCGTCGTCGACGACGAGCATACGCATCGGTGGATTATCCGCCGCGGGCCTGTGAAGACAAAGCCACGGGTGGTGCGACCGTCCGCAGCATCGGCGTGGACGCGCCGACCGCGCGGTTGCGGCCCCGCCGTTTTGCCTCGTAGAGTGCCCGATCGGCGCGGGCGATCCAGGCGTCGAGCGTGGACGCGTCGTCGACGCTCGCGACGCCGGCGCTGAATGTGACGCGCCGGCTCTCATCCAGGATCGCCCCATGCCCCAGCGCGGCGAACTCGGAGCGCAAGCGGTCCGCCAGACGAATGGCATCTGCCTCGGTCACGTCATGAATAAGCAGTGCGAGCTCCTCACCACCGAAGCGGCACACGGCGTCGGAGGGGCGCACGCGCTCGCGCAGCAGCGACGCGAGGCTGATCAGCACCGCGTCGCCCGCGGCGTGGCCGTAGCCGTCGTTCACGGCCTTGAAATGGTCGACGTCGATCAGGACCAGCGCCGAGGCCGTGTCGCTTTTGCGGCGGGCGGCCGAGGCCGCGGAGAGGCGGCGGCTGAAGGCCGCGCGATTCAAGAGACCGGTGAGGCTGTCGCAGTCGAGCGACTGCCGCAGGAGCTTCGCGCGCGAAAGCCGCGCACGCACGACCGGAAGGAGCACGGCCGGATCGATCGGCTTCACGAGATGATCGTCGCCGCCGGCCAGCGTTGCATCGAGGCGCGCGTCGATGGCTCCTTCCGTCGTCAGAAAGATGATCGGCGTCGCGCGAAAGTCGTCCTGCTGCCTGGCGAAGCGCGCCAGCTCATAGCCGCTGACCCCCGGCAGGAGAATGTCCATCAGGACGAGATCGGGCGTGCACTCTTCGAGTGCAACCTGGAACTCTTCGCCGTTGCGGCAGCTCGTCACCTCGTAACCTTCGCCTTCGAGCAACGTGCGCAGGAAGAGCGTCTGGTGCACGTCGTCCTCCACACACAGGATGCGCGAGCCGGTGGCCCGCCGCGCTTTGATCGAGCTTCTGAGTCTCGCCGCGAGCGTGGCTGCGTCCACCGGCTTCTCGACATAGAAGTCAATGCCGGCGCGGATCGCGTCCACCTTGTCGATGAAGTCGTCCAGGGCGCTCGCAGCGACAGCGACGACGCTGGCACCGTCCGGCGACTTGCGGATCGCGGCGATGAGCTCGAGGCCGGAGCCGTCCGGGAGGCAGATGTCGGCGACGATCGCTTCCGGCAGGCGGGCGAGCACTTCAGACCGTGCCTCCGCCAGGTTCGAGGCCGTGCGGACCGCGAACCCGTGCTGGCGCAGCTCCGTGGCGAGCCACGTCCGCTGCAGTGGATTGTCTTCGATGAGCAGCAGGTCGTGCTCTCTCGCCGACCGCGGTTCCGGTCGTGAAGGAACAACGACCGCACCGCGAGTGGCGATGCCGCCGACTTCATCGGTCACGACGTCGAGCAGGTTGCGTAGCCGGACCAGATCCGCGGCGGCCGGTGCGTCGCCCGAGGAGGCGAGGCGCCGGCATGCATGTTCACCGCGCGAGGCTACCATGACCAGGAGCTCGGCTCCCGGCACGCCGCTCACTCCGGCGAACGAGTGAAAGCCGCGCAGCAGGTTCTCGACCGCTTCGCGGGAGCCGGGGCTCGTCTCCAGCAGCAGCGTGTCCTCACGCATCGACGCGAGCCGCTGCGCTGCTTCTTCGAGGAACGTGGCCAGCAGGAGAGCCGTGTGTTCCGCGGTCATCATGCTGTCGCCCTCACGTCCGCCGGTGCTGCTTCGATCAGGAACCGGACCACGGCCGCGCGCAGCTTCGCCACGTCGACCGGTTTGGCCAGGTACTCGTCCACACCGAAACTTTTCCGCGCTTCGGTGCTGTAGCGCGCGGCCGTGTAGAGACCGCTCATGATGATGACGCGTGTGGCGGAGAGCTCCGGGTCGCGCTTCATCGCTTCGCACATTTCGCGGCCGTCCATCTTCGGCATGAAGGCGTCGGAGATCACGACGACCGGTTTGTGCACGCGCGCCAGCTCCAGGGCTTCCTGGCCGTTGCCGGCTTCGATGAAGCGGCAGTCGAAGTCCTTCAGCGACTGGCGGACGGCCATGCGCACGGTGCGGGAATCGTCGACCAGCAGCAGCACCGGGCGTGCGTCGGCGGCGGCGGCTTCTTCAGCCGCGCCGCCCTTCTGCCGCTCGTCGCGGAGGCGGCGCAGCTTCTCCTCCCAAAGGACCTGTGGTGCGTTGGCCCAGAACTCCGAACGGCGGGCCGGCGTCACGCGGCAGAGGCAGTTGCAGCAGTGGGGACAGACCACGGAGTGCTCGCGGCTGAGGCATTTGCACCACATCACGTCGGCGGCGGAGAAAGGGACGCGGCAGGTGACACAGGTGACGGGCGAAGCGGGAGCATTCATCGCTGGATTCATGAGCAGACCTCCGTGCAGGCGACGGGAGTGGCGACGCGAGCGATCGCGCCGATGAGCGAATCGAGACGGTACGGCTTGAGCAGGGACGTGGTGCGGGGCGTCGTGAGTTGCGGCTCGAGCATCCGCTCGTCGCCGTGGCCGGTGGAGAACACGATCGGGAGGTTGGGGTACTGCCGGCGGATGATCTCGAACAGCTCGATACCGTTCATGTCCGGCAGTCCGACGTCGAGGATGGCGACGTCCGGTGGGCCGCCCGCCAGGAGCGCCAGCGCCTCGGCGCCCGATTCGACACTTTCGACTCGCAGGTGCTGCGCTTCGAGAAGGTGGCAGATGCCCTGGGCGACGAACACGTCGTCCTCGACGAGCAGCACGCGGTTCACGTGCGCCGGCACGACAGGCACGCTCACCGGAGCGGCGGCCGCGACGCTGTTCGGATCGGCCGTGGGGAGCAGCAGATGGAAGGTGGTGCCTTTTCCCGGCGTGCTCTCCACGAAAATGCGTCCGCCGTGCTTCGTCACGATCTGGTGGACGATCGTCAGCCCAAGGCCGGTGCCGGTGTTCCGCTTCGTGCTGAAGAGAGGCTCGAAGATGCGGTCGAGCAGCTCCGGTGCGATTCCGCAGCCGGTGTCCGTGACGGAGAAGTGCAGCATGCCCGCCGGAGTCTCGTGGTGGGATGCCGCCGGGAACCCGCCGCCGGTGTATCGGCGTACGGCAACGCGGACGGTACCGTTTGCGGTCATCGCGTCGCGTGCGTTGGCCACCAGGTTGACGAAGACCTGCTGCAACTGCCACGCGTCGGCGGAGACGGGAGGCAGATCGTCGGCGATGGAGATGGAGAGCTCGACGGCGCGGCCGCCGATCGACTGCAGCTCCGGCGCGAGATCGGCGAACCACTCGGCCACCGAAAGAGGACGCAGGACCGGCTCGCTCGCACGGGCGAAACGGAGAATCTCGTGCGTTACCCGTTTGCCACGCTCCACCGCGGCGATGATCCGCGTAGCCGCGTCGGCCATGGACGCTTCGCCGCGGCGGCGAATCAGCTCCGCAAACGGCTGGATGCCCATCAGCACGTTGTTCATTTCGTGGGCGATGGTCGCGGCGAGGCGGCCGAGGCCGGAGAGACGCTGTTCGTTCTCGAGCTGGCGCTCCAGGCGGCGCACGTCCGTCAGATCGAAGGTGATCCCGATGTAGCCGATGTAGCGGCCGGAGGCGTCGAATCGGGGAGCGGCGTTCGTCAGCGTCTCGCGCAGCTCGCCGTTGCGGTCGCGCAGCCGGTACTCGACGGTGTACGCGTCCCGGCGCCCGGTTGCATTGCGTACGGTGGCGCGCATCCGCTCGATGTCGGACGGCTCCAGACAGTCGAGCCACCCGAGGCCGCGCGCCTCCTCGACGGTCTGGCCGGTGGTGCTGGTCCACTGGCGGTTGATGAACTGGCAGACGCCCGCGTCCGAGGTGGTCCAGATGATCACCGGGGCGTTGTCGGCCATGTAGCGGAATCGTTCTTCGCTCTCGCGCAGCAGCGCTTCGTTGCCTTTGCGCTCCTCCACGTCGACCAGGACACCGCGCATGCCGCAGGGGAGCCCTTCCTCGTCGAGGATGACGCTGCAGTGCGCTTCGCACCACACCGCACCGCGATGCGGCGTGACCATGCGGAACTCGATGCGGCAGCTTCTGCCGGCGGTGTAGCTCGCGTCGAGCTCCTGCAGCACACGCTCGCGATCGTCGCGGTGGATCGCCCGTTCGTAGGAGCCGGTGTAGACGGTCTCCACATCCGCGCCGACGAGGTGCGTGACGTAGGGGCTGACGTACGCGACCTTCGCTCCGCTCTTCGCGGGATTCCCGAGGATCTCCCAGACCACGCCGGGAACGTTCTCGATGATGTCGTTGAGGCGCGCACGCTCGCGCTCGAGATCGCGCAGCAGCTCCGCGTTCCGCCGCGCCGCTTCCTGCTCCGTCGTGATGTCGCGGGCGATGCCGCCGGTGCCGATGATCCGTCCCGACTCATCGGTAATCGGCGCTTTCACCGTCTCGATCCAACGTTCTTCACCCGCGTGCGAGCGGATCGCCTCCACGAGTCTGTGCGCTTTGCGCGACTGGCGGACCTGCTGGTCGAGCGCCCGGTACGCGGTCCCGTATTCGGGCGGGAACAGGTCGAGGTCCGTACGCCCGACGATCTCCGCGGGAGTCCGTCCCATGAAATTGGCCAGCGCCGTGTTCACGGCGACGAACCGCGACTCCTCATCCTTGATCCACGCGAGATCCGGCATGTTGTCCAGCAGCGCCTGCAGCCGCAGGTGCGCCAGCTTCAGCGCCCGTTCGGTTTCGTGCTGCTGAACGACGTGCATCGCGGGACCGCGGCGGCTGTTGACCAGTTCCGCGGCCTGGCGCGCCGAGAGCTCCAGCATCGATTCGACCACTGCTCCCCATTCGCGCGGTGCGGCGTCGAGCAGCACGACATGGGCCTTGCCGCCATCGGCCGTGTGCTCGCACACCGACGCAAACGCCTGCAGCGGCGTGCCGCTATGGCTGCGAAGGTGCAGATCGCGCGGCGAGCCGGCGCGGAACACCCGCTCTTTCGGCAGTACCTGACTCCAGAGCTGCGTCGCGGCCGCCATCTGCGACAGCTCGACGCCCGTCGCAGCTTTCAGCCGCGCTTCGTCGCCGCTGAGGACGAGTATGGCCACGGCGGCATCGCACGACAGTGCAATCAGATCGGCGAGCGATTCGTAAGCGGCGTCGCGCGCAGCGATCACGACGGGAAATGGCTGGACTGCGTGCAGCGACTCGGACTTGGGCATTCTGGGGCGGCTCCCTCTTGGACCGAGCCCTATTACCGCAACGCCGGTGCCATAACAGGCCTAATGAAATCAATGGTTTACAAGGAGGCGGCAGCCGTCAGTCTGAAGCTGGGACGACACTGTTCGAATTCTGAACGGACGGCACGAACGGGCCCTGGGTGTGCGGGGAAGGGAAATAGGACGTATGGGACCTCTAGGACGGATGGGTCTGCGGACCCTGGGTGCCGTGCGGGAACGGGTGTGAACAGGCCCTTGGGTGTGCGGGGAATGGGAAATAGGACGCGGCCTACAGCGGCCGCCGCGGGCTATTGCCGCGGAGCGGTCAACCCGTACCGCTTCAACTTCTGGTACAGAGAGCTGCGCGGGACCCCGAGGCGCACGGCGGCCGTCTCCACGCGGCCGTTGCTGTCGGCCAGGACACGCTCGATGTGCAGACGCTCCATCTCGTCGAGCGTCAGGTTCATCTCCGCGGTGGCGGTGCCGCGGCTCGCCGCCGGGGCGGCGTCGAACTGCAGCACGAGATCGTTCGGCGTCAGCGTGTCACCGTCCATGAGGAGGACGGCGCGCTCGAGGACGTTGCGCAGCTCGCGCACGTTGCCCGGCCACGGGTAGTTGCAGAGGACGCGCAGCGTCGCCGGGTCGACGGCCGGCTTCCGGCGTCCCATCGTCCGTGCGAGGTCGTCCAGCACCCGGTCGGCGAGGATCGGGATGTCCTCGGTCCGTTCCCGCAGGGGAGGCACCATCAGCGGGAACGTGCTGATGCGGAAGAAGAGATCGCTGCGGAAGTCGCCGCTGCGCGACATGGCCGCGAGGTCGCGGTGCGTGGCGCCGATCAGCCGGACGTCCACGACGCGATCGGTCACGTCGCCGAGGCGGCGGAACCGCTTCTCTTCCACCACCTTCAGCAGCTTGGGCTGAAGCTGCGGATCGACGTCGCCGATCTCGTCGAGGAAGAGCGTCCCTCCGTGAGCGACTTCGAAAAGCCCCTGTTTCGTATTGACCGCACCCGTGAACGCCCCTTTTTCATGGCCGAACAGCTCTGTGTCCAGGAACTCGCGACTGAGGCCGGCGCAGTTCAGGTCGACCATAGGTCCGTCGCTGCGGCGGCCGTTCTCGTGGATCCAGCGCGCGAGCACGCCTTTTCCGGTGCCGGTCTCACCGTTGATGAGGATCGGACTGTCGGACTGCAGCACCTTCCGCACGTGCGCCTCCAGGGCGCGGATGGCCGGGCTCTCGCCGGCGAAGGGGTTCGCCGGCGGGGCGGTTGCGGAACCGGAACGGCGTGCGGTCTCTTTGCGCTTCAGCGCCTGGTTCTCGAGCGCGCGCTCGATCACCGTCAGCAGCGCGGACAGCTCCAGCGGTTTGGTGAGGAAGTGGCTCGCCCCTTCCTGGATCGCGCGCACAGCGAGATCGATCGACGCGTGGCCCGTCAGCACGATCACGGGGCAGGCCGGGTCGACGGCGCGAAAGCGTTCGAGCAGCTCGAGCGCGTCGCCGTCCGGCAGCGCGTAATCGACGATGACGAGGTCGGGACGTTTGGAACGGAAGACGATCTGTCCCTGCGCCGCGTCCCCTGCCTGCAGGACGTCGTAGCCTTTGGCCTGCAGGAACAGCGCGACCGCGTTACGGATCGTCGCGTCGTCGTCGATGGTGAGGATCTGTTTCCTCAATGGGTCTCCTCCGCGCAGGGCAGCGTGACGGTGATCGAGGCTCCGCCGCCCTCGCGATTGCGGGCGCTGATCGCGCCGTTATGGTCGTCGATGATGCGCTGCACGAGCGAGAGCCCGAGCCCCGTGCCGCCGCGGCGCCGGGTGAAGAACGGCTCGAAGATGCGCCCGAGGTCCTGTTCGCGGAAGCCGGGTCCGCGGTCGTCCACCGTGACCACGATTGCGTTCTCCGCTGCCGCGCGGGCCGCATGAATCTCGACCTGCGCTCCCTTCGGCGAATGCTGGATGGCGTTTTTGAGGAGGTTCTCGAACACCTGCAGGATGTGGTGGCGGTCGATGCGCACGTTCGGCAGCTCCTGCGGCACGTCGATCGTGATGGTCACGTCTGCCTGTTGCGCCAGCGCGCGTACGGACGTGCGTGCGCTCACCAGCACCGGACCGATCGCGCCGGCGGTGAGCACCGTCGGCATCGGTCTGCCGAATTCGAGCAGGTCGTGCATCAGCTCGTTCATCCGATCGAGCTGTTCGCGCAGCGCGGACGTGTAGGGGCGGAACTGCTCCTCGCCGTAGACGGCCTCGAAGGCGTCGAGCGTCGCGGAGATGCCGAACAGCGGATTGCGCACCTCGTGCGCGACGCCCGCGACGAGCGCACCGACGGCGGACATTCGCTCGCTGCGCTGCAGCTTCTCCTGCATGCGGGCGATGTCGGTGACGTCCGAGGCGACGACGGTGGTGCGCTCGCCGCTCTTCCACGGACTGCCGACGACGTCCCACTGGCGCCCGTCCTCGGTCACGACGCGCGTGGCGAACGGCCCTTCGGCATCCGCGATGTGTCCCCACAGCCACGAGCCGCTGAGCGAGCCGACCGGCTGGCCGATGACGTCGCGGAAATGCGCCGCGTCGGTGTGGGCGAGCGCGGCGCGGTTCAGGCGCGCGATGGTGCGGTCGTGGTGGAGGATGATGATGGGGGAGGAGATCGAGTCGAACGTCTCGCTCCACTCCGCCGCGGCGCGGTGCACGATGTCGAGCAGGTCGCGCTGCGCGCGCTCGGCGGCGTTGCGCTCCGTCACGTCGAACGCAATCCCGACGGTGCCGACGATGTCGCCGCGGTCGTCGCGCAGCGGCTCGATGTGCACGCGCAGATCGCGGTCGTCGCGCGTGGTCTCGAACGTCAGAGGGTGTCCCTGCAGCGCGCCCGCCGGATCGGCGCCTGAGGTGACGGCACCGAAGAGGTCCTCGACGGATAGATCGAGATCGATCGCGGTGAGGTTCGCCTCCGCGCCGGCGCCGATCATCGAGGTGATGCGCAGCTCCGCATCGCTCGACCAGAGGATGACGGGAAGGTGCGAGACGATGAGGCGGAGGCGCGCTTCGCGATCGAGCAGCTCCTGCTGTGCCGCGCGCTCTTCCGTGATGTCCTGCACCGTGCCGACGATGCGGCGGCGCCCGGTGAGGAAGTCGGTCACGATGCGGGCCTGGACGCGGACGAAGCGGCGGGCGCGGTCGACGCGCGTCAGCTCGTGGCGCATGTCGATCGTCTCGCGGCGGTCGAGCAGCACGCGGATGCTCTCCGGCAGGATCGTGCGGAACACGAAGTCGCGCGTGAGCGGCTGCGATTGCGGCTCGAGGCCGACGATGCGATACAGCTCGTCCGACCACAAGAGGCCCTCTTCGCTGTCGTCGAGGTCGAGCTCGAAGCTGCCGAGGTGGGCGAGGGCCTGCGCTTCGCGAAGCTGCGTTTCGCTGCGCCGCAGGAACTGCTCCGCGCGCACGCGGTCCGTGATGTCGCTGATGAGCATCAGCACGCCCGATACTTCCGTGTTGTCGCCGTAGACCGGACTCGCCGCGACGGTGGTGTTGAGGATGGCGCCGTCGGGACGGCGGAGGCGGACCTCGTATTTGGTGGCGCGCCCGTCGAGCTGCATGTATGCGTTGCGCAGCAGCTCCGGCCGGTCCTCGGAGCTGACGAGCTGCAGGAACGAGAGTCCCGCGAGCGTGGGCGGCGTCAGGCCGAGCAGCTCGCCCGCTTTGGCGTTGGCGAAGGAGATCGTGCCGTCGATGTTGACGACCACGACGCCTTCCTGGGCGATCTCGATGAGCGCTTCGTAGTCGCGGCGCGCGCGGAACGTCTCGTCTTCCGCGGCCCGGCGGGCCATGGCGGCGCCGAGGAAGTTCGCGATGGAGCGGATCGTCGAAACGTCGCGATCGGAGAAGGCCGCGCGGCGCGACGACGCGATGACGAGCACGCCGTACGGTGCGTACGGTCCGTTGACGGCCATCGACACGCTGCTCACGAAGCCGGCGGCTTTCAGCCCCGGCGCGGTCAGCAGCGGCTCGGAGTCGATGTCGTCGATGACGATCGGCTCGTGGGAGTCGAGTGCCTCGCGGGCCACTCGGCCCGGCTCGTCGGCGATGATGAGATCCGCGAACGCTTCGGTGTCGCCGACGGCGGCTTCGATGTCGAAGCGCTGCTCCTCCGGCACGTGACGGAGCATGAAGACTGCTTCGCTGTTCGTCAGCCGCTTGATCGTGCGGCAGGCCTCGGCCACGAGGGCGTCGATGTCGTGCTCGGTGAGCGCGCTGAAGCCGAAGTCGGCGATCGCGACCTGTTCTTCCTCCGCCAGCTTGCGGCCGGTGATGTCCTGGGTGATGCCGTCGGCGAGGAGGACGCCGTTGACCGCGTAGGTGCCGGCGGCGCGGTCCGAGAGCCAGATCCAGTCGCCGTCCTTCCGGCGGAAGCGGTACTCCGCGTTGTACGGCTTCCCTTCCTGGAAGAGGGCGATGAAGTTCTGGTTGACCGCGGCGACGTCGTCGGGGTGGATCTGGTCGAACCAGAAGGTCGGGCCGCGCGCGACGATCTCCTCGCCGGTGAAGCCGTAGACCTCTTCCACTTTCGCGCTGAGCATGTGCACGGTGCCGGTTGCGTCGACGATCCAGAGGAGGTCGGGGACGTTCTCCACGACGCTGCGGTATTTCCGCTCGCTGTCGCGCAGAGCGTCGAGCGTCGCGAGCTGCGCGGTCACGTCGCGGTTGACCGAGAGGATGGCGTCGCGGCCGAAGTAGTCGATGCGGGAGGCGCGGACCTGCAGGTGAAGGAGCGTGCCGTCGGCGCGGCGCTGCGTCGTGTCGAACTCCACGACGCCGCGCTCGAAGAGGCGGGCGACGACGGGGGCCAGCTCTTCGGGATTGGTGGAGAAATCGAGCATCGACGTGCCGAGAAGCTGGTCGAGCGTGACGCCGTAGAGCTCACAGGCACGGGCGTTGGCTTCCAGGACCCGCTCGGTGACCGGATCGAGGACGAGGATCGCGTCGTGGGAGTTGTCGAAGATGCTGCGGAAGTGCTGTTCCGACTCCCACAGTTGCTGTTCGCCGGTGACGTCGGCGCCGGTGACGACGATGCGGCCGGCGTCGTCGGTGGCGAAGAGCCAGTCGATGGTGCGGGTCTCACCGCCGGCGATGACGATGGAGCTCCGGAGGGCGCCGGCCGGCGCTTCGCCGCGCGCGACGGTCTCGCGGAAACGGTGGCCCTCGCCGACGGCGCCGATGGCATCCCAGAAATCGAGACCATCGTGCAGCACGCTCATGGCGGCGCGGTTGCGATGGAGCACGCGCCCCTGCGCGTCGATGATGGCCACGCAGGCCTGGATGGCGTCGAGCAGCGAAACCGTGCCCGCAGCAAGCGATTCGCGGGAGTCGAGGAGACCGGACATGAAGGACGTGAACTGGACCGTGAATCATCTCACGAGCAACGAAAGCTGTCACGCCGGGGCGCCTGGATTCGGGCCTGTCTGCACCCGCGGCGTATCGTGGCCCGAACGAAGCCGTGCGAGATGCTGCCGCGAGATCGCGCATTCCGCGGCGACGGAGTGTCTTTCCTCCACTGGGAGTGCCGGCCGGCCAGCACGAGCGTCGCGTCCGTCTCCCGCAGTCAGTCCGACGGTTTCACTGTCTTGTTCAATGCCTTGACGAGCGTTTCCAGATTGAAGGGTTTCTGCAGGATGGTCGTCTCTTCGCCCAGCTCGCCGATCACCCGTTCATCAGCGTGCCCGGACATGAGGATCACAGGCGCGGTGACGCCGCGCGACCGGAGGATCTGCAGCACGTCGGTTCCGGTCATGTCGCGCAGGCGGTAGTCGAGCAGGATCACGTCCGGAGGTTGTTCGAGGCCGGGCAGAAGCTCCAGCACTTCCGCGCCGGAGAGCGCCGAGGTGGTGGCCACGCCCAGTACGGTAAGCAGCATCTGCAGCCCTTCGTTGACGGCGGGCTCGTCGTCGATGATGAAGACGTGCCTGACGGCGGGATCGAGCGCATCCCGCCGCTGCCGCGGGGACGCTTCCTCCGCCGTCATTGGAAGGAGGACGTGGAAGGTCGTGCCTTTTCCCGGCTCGCTTTCCACGACGATCTCCCCGCGGTGGGCGGCGATGATCTGGTGCGACACGGTCAGCCCGAGTCCCGTGCCTCCGCGCCCCCGGCGCGTGGTGAAGAGCGGCTCGAAGATCTGTTCGAGCACCTCGGGCGGCATGCCGCTGCCGGTGTCGATCACCGAAAGCTGCGCATAGGCAGCCGGATCGGCAACGCGCTGGGATGCCAGCGATCCTGCGGGCAGCCGCCTGCAGCTCAGCACGAGCGAGCCACCGGCGGGCATCGCGTCGCGTGCGTTGAGCGCGAGGTTGACGACGACCTGCTGCAACTGGCTCAGATCCGCCAGCAGCGTGACGTCGTCCTCGAGCTCCGTCCGCACGTCGATGTTCGTGGGGAGCAATCCGCGGATCTCCGGCGCCAGCATGCGCAGCAGCGCGGCCGCCTTGACCGGCTTGAGGTCGAGAACGACCTCACGCGAGAGGCGAAGAACCTGCGCCGTGACCGCCTTCCCTCGCGCGATGCCGTCGCGAATGTGCTCGACCGCTTCGCGCTGGAGGTCGGTCGTGCTGCGGTGGTCGAGGACTTCGGTGAACGTCTGCATGGCCATCAGGACGTTGTTGAATTCGTGAGCCATGCTCGCCGCGACGCGCCCGAGGGCAGCGAGCTGCTGCGATCTCTCGACCTGTTTCTGCAGCTCCCGGGCGGCCGTGACGTCGCGAGAGTTGACGATGATGATCCGCTGCCCTTCACGGCACGCGGTATGCGCGACGACGTCAATGATCCGCCACTCGCCGCGCAGGTGTTGGAAGCGGAGCTCGAGGGTGACCTGTTCGACCGATCCTTCGAGCAGCGCCTGCATCACGGTCCGGACCTCCGCGACGTCGCCGGGATGGATGAACTCCAGCGGACTGTGGCCGAGCAGCTCCGCCGGCTCGTACCCGAGGAGCGGCACGACGGAGGGGCTGAGGTAGGTGTAGAGGCCGGCCTGGTCGATGACACCAATCATGTCGGAGGCGTTCTCCACGAGGCTGCGGAACCACTCCTCGCTCCGCCGCAGCTCGTCTTCGAGCGCGAGTTTTTCCGTGACGTCGAGGAGCGTGCCGGTGAGGACGACGCCGTTCGCCGTGAGGACACGCGAGCCGTAGACCTCGACGGCCGCGATACGGCCGTCCCCGCGGCGGATGCGCAATGTGTACTGCGAGGAAGCGTCGGTCTCGTTCCGCCGGGACAGCTCTGTCCGGGCACGCTCCCGGTCGGTCTCGACCACGACCTCGAGCGCCGACTCGAGCTGCTGCAGCTCTGTGAGGGTATAGCCGAGAATCTCCTGCGCCCGGGCGTTGGCATAGGTGAACTTCGATTCCTGCAGGAGGTAGATACCGACGAGGTTCTGATCGAGCACGCTGCGCCACAACGCCTCACTGTCGCGGAGGCGCTTGCTGTTGGCGATGGCCTCGGTCATGTCGCGGATCACGGCGCTGAAGATGAGGGCATCGTTTTCGCCGGCAGCGATGATGGTCAGCTCGACCGGGAACTGGGAGCCGTCGCGGCGCACAGCGTAGGTGGCGAGCGGCTTCCCGAGGAGCGCGCCTCCTTCACCGCGTGCGGCGCGCGCCAGACCGCTTTCGTGGCTCTCACGCAGTCCCTCCGGGACCAGCACCTCGGACACGCGACGCCCGGAGACCTCGGCGAACCGCCACCCGAACATGCGCTCCGCCGCCGCGTTCCAGCCGAAGATCTTCCCCTCGCGGTCCGCGATCACGAGCGCGTCGGCCGACGCCTCGAAGACGCTCTCGATCTGGAGCGCCGCGCGATGTGTCGTCTCCACCGATCGTTCGACGAGACGTGCGTTCCTGCGCATGACGAAGTAGAGGACCGTCGCAGCGCCGAGAACGAAGAAGAGACCTTTGGCCGTCTGGAGATGAGCTGTGCCGGGTCCGGCATAGTTCTCAACCAGATGGTCGCTGACGACGATCCAAAGCACGCTTGCCGCTGCGAATGCGAGTGCGAGCGGCAGAGGCGACTGCACACGGACGCGAAGCATGGACCCTTTCTGGAAACAGCAGAGTCTATTCCAATGCGCGTGCCAGCGGACGAAACCGTTGTGCGGAACGGAAAGAGCGATGACGTGCGTCCGTAGCGCCGCACCACAATCACCGTTTTCACCGGATGGCGCAGCGCTCGGCGTTGGCAGTCCTGGCGCCGCTCGAGCTGTTAGCAACGCCGCGCTGTCTGTTTAACCGCTCACGTGAGCGGTTTGGAACGCCGCGCGAGCGGTTTGGAATGCCGCGCGAGCGGTTTGGATCGCCGCGTGAGCGGTTTGGAACGCCGCGGACTCGGATTTTCCGCCTCCGCGGCGATCCAAACCGCCTCGGTGAGCGGTTTTTTCCGCCTCCGCGGCGATCCAAACCGCCTCGGCGAGCGGATTTTCCGCTTCCGCGGCGATCCAAACCGCCTCCACGGCGATCCAGACCGCCTCGCGCGAGCCCTTTTTCCGCTCGTGCGTCACTGCCGCCAGGCGGTCCACCACGCGTGCATCCGCGCGCGGAACGCGCGGGGGCGCTCGGCGTAGAGCAGGCGTCCGATGGAGAGGGCGGTGTCTTCGAGCTCCTCGCGGCGGCGGTCGAGGATGGGCAGCAGCGCGGCGTCGTCGCCGATACGGGCGCGGACGACGTCGAGGTCGTGGTGATCGCCGAGAGCTCCGGAGAGCTGTTCGAGGACGTCGCGGTACGCCTTCATCATCGGCGGCCAGACGTGACGCAGGAGCTGCGCGTGGTACCAGTGATCCTTCACGCGCTTGCGCCAGTCGTGATAGCGCTCCGCGGTGGGGGAGTCGAGCGCCTCACGATACGCGCGGCGGCCATCACGGTAGGTGCGTGCGAGCCCGTCGCCAATCATGGCGAAGCGGTTGTCGAGCGGCGCGTACGTGGCGATGCGGGCCCTGGCCACCGGGAGCTGCTCGAGCGTGTTGGCGATGCGCGCGTCGAGGTCGAGCGCCTCGCTCGCCGGCGCGAGCTTGCGCCGCGCGCGGCTGATGACGCGCCGCTCCTCCTTGTCGCTCGTCCAGGCGCGCAGCTGGTCGAGCGCTTCGAGCACCGCATGCGCGTCGCGCGCCGCGGCGAGCTCGCGCGCGGCATCGCGGAACCAGACGTTCTCCACGGCGAAGTGCTCGCCGAAGGCGTAACGCGTGAGCCGCAGCAGCGCCCGGATCTCCTTGAAGCGTTTTCGCGCGTCGTGCACGCGCTCTTCTGCCGGCTCGGCGCGATCGGCAAGCTGCTCCGCCGCGCGGTCGAGCTGCTCCAGCAGGATGCGGCTGACGGCGCCGGGGATGGTCTCGTGCGGTTCGATGGCGTACGCCATGGCGGAGGTTTACCGCGTCAGCGCCGTGCCGCGCAAGGGGAGACGATAGGACCAATAGGTCGAATAGGACTTCCTATAGGTCCGTGTCCTATCCGTCCTATCCGTCCTATCGTCTCCCCGGCATCGGCCGCAACTGGGTCCCAATCAAAAACGAATGCACGTTCAGCCCGGGGTTTCGCGATGCCAGTCCGCTGTTGGAGATGTGCGCGAATCGGTAGCCCACCACCAGCGCGTAGCGCTCCCGCGGAAACAGCGTCACGCCGAAGCCGGGCTGGGTGATGAAGTTGAGCTGCGACGTCGCTGCCGGGACCTGCTTGGTCGTCCACATCGGCCCGCCGGCCAGCTCGACGTAGGGGCGGATCGCGCTGCTGTCGCTGCCGAAGTGATAGCGCCCCAGCAGCGAGCCGGCGATCCCGTACACCTTCTCGTTGCCGTCGCCGTACTGGTCGCCGAACCAGCTTCGCGGACGCCAGAACTGCATCGGCGAAACGACGATCCCGAGCTCCGTACGGTTGGAGATCGCCCGGCTGGTCTCGACGTTCAGCGCCTGATAGTCGGCCTGACCGTGCCACGTGGTGATGCTCTTCCCGCCGGTCAGATGGACGTTGATGCGATTGGGACGGTCGAAGAGCTGCGCGGCAGCATCCGGAGCTGCCGCCATCGTCAGGACGACGAACAGAATGAGTATCTTCTCGAGCACCCGGACCCCTCCTGGTACTAGAACGACGGCGGAAGTTTACCCGCCGCGACCGGAAGGCGTGTCCTACAGCTTTGGCAACCTGGACGTTAGCGCCGCGGCACTGCTTCCCGCGCGGAACTCTTCTTCCGACAGCAGCAGGTCGTCGCGGCGCGGTCCGTCGCCCATCTCCCCGAGGTACACCTCCGCGGCGGTGAGGTGGTCGAGGTGCGAGTACACCGCGCCTCCCGGCTGCACGACCATGTTGGGTCCGTGGTCGCACAGGTCGAGACACGAGACCTGCACCACGCGCACGTCCGGCTTGCGCCCGAGCTGTTTGTTGAGCGCTTTCAGCTCTTCCTGAATCGCTTCACCGCGGCAGCGTTTGCCGGCACACACGAGGAACAGTTTGTCGAAGGGGTAATTCATACAACGCCGGGCGAAGGGCTACGCGACGAACTTCCTCCCGGCATCGATGACGTGCTTCAGGTCCTTCGGCGTACACGCCTCGGCGTACACGCGCGCGACGGGCTCGGTCCCGGAGAGGCGGAACAGCATCCAGTTGGCGTCGTTGAAGATCAGCTTCACGCCGTCCGTGGTGTTCACCTCGCGGACCTTCATGCCGTCGACTTCCGTGGGCGGGTTGGCCAGCTTCTGGGCCAGCGATTCCTTGAGCTGCGGCGTCAGCTTCAGGTCGACGCGCTTGGAGTAGAAGTAGCCGAACTCCTCGTGCATCTCGTCGACGAGCTGATTGATCTTCTTGCCGGTGCGCGCCACCATTTCGGCGACGAGAAGGCAGGCGAGGATGCCGTCTTTCTCCGGGAGGTGGCGGTACATCGACATGCCGGCGGATTCTTCGCCGCCGAGGGCGATCTTGTCCGCGAGAATCAGCTCGCCGATGTACTTGAAACCGACCGGCGTCTCGTACACCGGCACGTCGAGCTTCTTCGCGATCGCGTCGATGAGATGCGTCGTGGCCACCGAGCGCGCGAGCCCGCCGGGGATGTTGCGCACGCGCTTGAGGTAGACGGCGAGCAGCGCGATGATCGTGTTCGGCGAAACGAAGCGGTTGCGGTCGTCGATGATGCCGAAACGGTCGGCGTCGCCGTCGGTGGAGAGCCCCATGTCGAACTTCTCGGCCGAGACGACGCCGCGCAGCTCGGCGAGGTTCTTCTCGCTGCACTCGGGCGAGAAGCCGCCGAAGTAGGGATCGCGATAGTTGTGGATGATCTTGACCTCGAGACCCGCCTCGAGGAGGAAGTAGTCGAGGTAATCGCGCGAGGTGCCGTACAGGGAGTCGATGGCGATGCGCAGGCCGCTCTTGCGGATGGCTTCGACGTCGACCTTGCGGCGCAGCTCGTCGAGGTAGCGGTCCTTCGGATCGATCTCCTCGATGAGCTCCGTCTTCTCGTAGACGTCGAGACGCTCGTTCTTCTGCTGGACGTCGCGGATCTCGGACTCGATCGCCTTCGTCACTTCGGGCAGGGCGGGCGCGCCGTTGGCCGTGGAGAACTTCAGGCCGTTGTACTCCGGCGGATTGTGGGAGGCGGTGAAGTTGATCGCCCCCATCGCTCGCCGGCGGACGGTCTCGTACGAGACGCAGGGCGTCGGCACGTCGCGCGTGCAGAGGAAGGCCTGGATCCCGTTGTAAGCGAGGATCTTCGCGGCTTCCAGGGCGAACTTCTCCGAGAGGAAGCGCGTGTCCCAGGCGACGATGATGCCCGAGCCCTGCTGTTTGGTTTTCTTGAGGAAGTTGGCGATGCCTTGCGTGGCGACGCGAACGTTTTCGAAAGTGAAGTCTTCACCGATGATGCCGCGCCAGCCGGACGTCCCGAATTTGATCATTGAGCACACACTCTCCACTGCAAGTCGCGAGGAACGTTAGCACAACACGTTCCTCCTCACTTTCGGGGCGAGCTCCACCCCCTCCGCCGCCAGCGCCCGGACGATCGTGAGGTTCACGGCCTGATGGATGTCGGCGTAGACGTTGAAGTCGGGGGATGTGACGAAGTAGACGACCTCGAACTCGAGCGCGGAGTCGCCGAGGGTGAGCAGGTGGGCGCGGTCGAACCGGGTCTTCTCCCGGCTCTCGATGGCCTGGCGGATGACGGCCGGGATCCGCTCGAGCTGCTCGGGCGTGGTCTCGTAGGAGATGCCGAGACGGAAGAGGATGCGGCGGTCGACCATGCGTTTGAAGTTGTGGATGCGGCTCTTGAGGAGGTCGCTGTTGGAGAAGATGAGCTGTTCGCCGCCGGCGGCGCGGAGGCGCGTGGTCTTGAGGCCGATGTGCTCCACGGTCCCGCTGAGCGAATCGACCATGATGGTGTCGCCGATGATGAACGGCTTGTCGATGACGATGGAGAGGGAGGCGAAGAGGTCGCCCAGGATGTTCTGCGTCGCCAGCGCCACGGCCACGCCGCCGATGCCAAGGCCGGTGACGAGCGTCGTCACGTCGTAGCCGAGGTTGTCGATCATGACGACGGCGGCGATGAGCCAGATCGTCACGACGATGCCGAGGCGGAAGATGTTCACCGTCATCAGCGCGCTGGGATCGTTCTCGATCCGCTTGCGCCGGTACCGCTGCAGCCAGAACTCGACGAAGCCGATGATCCAGAGCGCCACCTGGGCCACGAACGAGAGCTCGGCCGCCAGCGAGATGCCACGGGAAAGCTCGCGCGAGAGATCGAGCGCGCGGGCGCCGAGGTAGATGGCGGGGAAGAGGAGCAGGAAGATCTTGGTGCGCCCGGCGAGGTCGAAGATCAGATCGTCGATGTCGCCCTTCGTGGTCGCGTGCGTGTGCCGCAGCTTGCGCCGGACGACGGCGCGGATGATGGAGATGAGCAGGAGACCGCCGGCCACGATGGCCGCGGCGGCCAGCGCCTCCGTCGAGGGCGTGGCCAGGATGTAGCGTTTCCACTGCATGCGGCGGGGATCGTATCAGTGCGTTGTCCGTTGTCCGTTGTCCGTTTTCCGTGCTTCGCTCGGCGGCCCGCCGTGCAGCGGAGCTCGGGCAACGGAAAACGGACAACGGACAACGTCGCGCCTTGCGGACTGGCCTGTTTTCCGCAATCATCCGGGCTCGACGTATGGCCCGCCCGACCATCCTGATCGCGGATGACAATGACGATGTCGTTCTCCTGCTGAAGAGTTACCTCCGTCCGCTCGACGCCGAGATCGTCGTCGCGCGGGATGGGGAGGAAGCTCTGGCGGTCGCACAGGCACGCCTGCCGGACCTCGTGCTGCTCGACGTGATGATGCCGAAGCGGAGCGGCTGGGAAGTCTGCCAGGCGCTCAAAGCGGTGCAACGGACGTCCAGCATCGCGGTCGTGCTCGTCACCGGGCGCGGCGACGTGAAGGACCGGCTCACCGGCCTGCAGGTCGGCGCGGACGACTACCTGGTCAAGCCTTTCAACCGCGACGAAGTGGTCAAACGCTGCCAGATCCTCCTCGAGCGGGAGCGCAACCTGGCCGAGGCGGCGCAGGCGGGACGCTCGCTGCTGGAGGCGACGCTCGTCGACCGCGCCACCGGCCTGGCCACCGTCCCTCTCATCCTCGACCGCATCAAGGAACGCCTCATCGAGCAGGGGGAGATCGGCATCGCCTTCGTCGACATCGAGCACTTCGAGGCGATCGAGGTCGAGTACGGCTGGGCCTTTTTCGACGAGCTGCTGCGGCAGGTCGGGGAGCTGGTGAAGAACGAGGCGGCGAAGCATTTCCCGAACGCTCTCGTGGCCTGCCGCGGGATCGGCGGCTCCAGCTTCTATCTCTTCTTCGAGACCAAGGGGCAGGACCTGACGCAGGAGAACGCGTTCGACACGACCGCGAACGAGCTGCGGCAGAAGCTGATCGACGAGGTCCGCCAGCGTTTCCCGAAGATGCAGGCGGAGCAGGTCGGCTTCTTCGTCGGCGCCGCCCGCATCGACTACCGGCCGCAGATCCGGCTCGAGCGGCAGATCTACCACGGGATGCACGTCGCCGCCGACGCGGTGCGCGACGCCGAGCAGCAGCGCAAGAAACAACTGACGCGCGAGCTGCGCGACATCATCCGCCGCAAGCGCATCACGACGCTCTTCCAGCCGATCGTGCACGCGAAGGACGGCAGCGTCTTCGGCTACGAGATCCTCACGCGCGGTCCGGCGCATTCGTCGTTCCGCAACTCGGACATGCTCTTCTCCTTCGCCCGCGAGGCGAAGCTGGCGTGGGCGCTCGAAGCGATCGCGCTCGAGGGAGCGCTCAAGCGTCTGCGGCAGATCGACCTGCTCGACCGGAAGTTCCTGCTGAACCTCGAGGCGGAGATGTTCGTCGAGTCGGAGTTCCGCATTCACGAGATGGTGTCGTACTTTTCGGAGAAGCGCGGGCACTTCGTCTTCGAGCTGACCGAGCGCGCGGCCATCGAGGACTACGCGGTCTTCCGCGAGCTGCTCAACGAGTTCCGCGCGAAGGGCATCGAGGTGGCGATCGACGACGCCGGCTCCGGCTACGCGTCGCTCGAAGCGATCGCCGCGCTGGCGCCCGATTACCTGAAGATCACGAAGAGCCTCGTCTCCACGCTGGCCGAGGAGCCGATCAAGCAGGATCTGGTGAAGATGCTCGTCGAGCTGGCCGGCAAGATCGGCGCGAAGACGCTCGCCGAAGGCGTCGAGACCCACGAGGAATACGAAACCTGCCGCGACCTCGGCATCGACCTGATCCAGGGCTACTACTTCGCCCACCCGCAGGAGGACGTGCGCGCGGGGGATGCGGAAGTGGCGCGCAGCGTGGCGGCCATGTAGAACGATGGGACGAATAGGACCTATAGGACGAATGGGACCTATGGGACAGGTAAAGACGCCACAGGCGCAGCAGTCCCACGACTTGGTCCGATAGGTCCTATAGGTCCCATAAGTCCCATTTCCCATAGGTCCCCGAGCCATCTTTCCTCCTACGGATGCGGCCGCCGATTTCGCTTGCGTCGATGTACCCCCACCCCTATAATCCGCGCCCCGGCCGGTTGGAATGATGTTCCCCCGGCGCCCGTTTATCGCGGGTACTCACGAATGTGGGGCTGTAGCTCAGTTGGGAGAGCGCCTGAATCGCACTCAGGAGGTCATCGGTTCGATCCCGTTCAGCTCCACCAAACACGTTCCCAATCCACAACGAGCCGCCGCAAGGCGGCTCGTTGGCGTTTGGGTGATTTCGGCAGGGCGGCGATGGGACGGATAGGACCTATGGCACGGATAGGACAGGTCCCATGCGTCCTATCCGGTCGTTGAAGCAGAGGGCGTTCCGGTCCAGTACAGGAGCACGGCACCGGCTCGTCCTCCTGTTAATATGTCCGCCATCCCTCACCATTCCTTGGTTTCGGAGTGTTCGCATGCCCGTCAGACCGCACGCGTTCGTCGTCATGCCGTTCGGCTCCAAGCCTGCGCCTGAAGATCCCAACGCGGATGCGGATTCGCGAGACGGATTCATCGACTTCAACCGGGTCTACCGCGTCTACATCGAACCGGCGCTGCAGCTTGCGGGGCTCGAGCCATTCCGAGCGGACATGGAAGTGCGCGGCGGCGACATCATTCCTGACATGCTTCAGGAGCTGCTGGTCGCCGACATGGTCGTGGCGGACCTGACGATCGACAACCCGAACGTGTGGTACGAGCTGGGCGTCCGGCACGCGCTGCGCAGCCGCGGGGTCGTCATCGTCAGCGGCCGGCTCACGCCGGCGTTCGATCTCTACACGAACCGGAAGTTGATCTATCGGATGAAGAAGTGGGACGCCGATCCCACGGTGCTCGAGGAAGACAAAAGCCGCCTGGCCGAAATGGTCGGCGCGACGATGGATGCCTGGCACGGCCGCAAAATCAGCCCGGTGTACTACCACCTGCCCAATCTGCAGGAGCCGGACTGGAAGACGCTGAAAATCGGCGAGGCCAGGCAGTTCTGGGAGCAGCACGACGCGTGGGAACGGCACGTCGACCTCGCGCGAAAATCCGGCCTGATTGGTGATGTTCTCGTCCTCGCGAACGAGGCTCCGGTTGCGGCATTCCGGGTCGATGCGTGGATCGCTGCCGGGAAGGCGCTGCGCAGAGCCGCTCGTTTCAAGTTCGCACTCGAGCATCTCGAACACGGCCTCGAACGCAGTCCGCTCAACCTGGATCTCCTGCGCGAGAAGGGGATCTGCCTCCAGCGGCTGGCCGTCGCCGCAACGCCGGGGTTCACGCTCGACCGCGCCCGGCAGCATTACCGGGACATCCTCAAAGACCATCCGCGCGACGCCGAAACCTGGGCTCTCCTCGGCCGCATCGACAAGGATGCGTGGACTCAGTCATGGAGTCGCGACGGACTGACGCCGGCGCAGAAGCGTCAGGAAGCGACCTACGAGGACGCACTCCTGCGTGCGGCGATCGACAGCTATACGACCGCGTACCGATTCAACCCGGGACACTACTACTCCGGGATCAACGCGCTCACCTTGATGCACCTCCACGACCATCTGACGGGCGAAAATCGTTACGACGGTCCGAAGGCAATCATGGCGGGGGCGGTCCGTTTCGCGGCCGAGTGCGAGACGGATCCGAATCAGGTGTTCTGGGCCAGGGCCACCCTCGGCGATCTGGAAGTGCTCGTCGGTACTCCCGGACAGGCGACGGCCGCCTATAAGAACGCTGTTGCGAGCAACGACAAGGATTGGTTCGCCCTCAACTCGAGCCGCGATCAACTTCTGTTGCTCCAGGCTCTGGAATTCCATCCGGAGCACGTCGAAGCGGGGCTGGCCGTCTTCGACCGTGCGCTGAGTAAGCTCTCGCGCCCTGACGATTGGCAACCGCGCCAGGTCATTTTGTTCAGCGGGCACATGATCGACGCACCGGATCGCCCGAGCCCCCGTTTCCCCTACGACAAAGAGGCGATCGCCGCGCAGAAGATTGGCGAGGCGCTCGATGCGCTCGGCGCCGGACCGGGGGATCTCGCGCTCAGCCAGGCGGCCGCCGGCGGAGACCTGTTGTTCCTCGAAGAATGCCGCCGGCGCGGCGTGCGCTGTCAGGTGCTGCTGCCGTTTCCTGAAGCCGCGTTCATCTCCAAGTCCATTCTGCCGTCCGAGGGGGGCGACCGCTGGCGCGACCGGTACTACGCGATGAAGCAACAGCTCGAGGATCAGGAGCGGCAGTTCGACGCCAAACAGCGTCAGGACTCGATCCGGATCATGCCTGACCAACTGGGTGACGCTCCATCGGGCGTCGACCCGTTCGAGCGCTGCAACCTGTGGTTGCTCTACACGACGCTCGCCTGCGGATTGGACAAGGCACGCTTCGTCTGCTTGTGGAACGGCGGCGGCGGAGATGGCACCGGCGGCACCGCGCATATGCACGACGAAGTCAAAAAGCGAACCGGTCGCGTGACGTGGATCGACACGCGAAAGCTATGGAACGTGTAAACCGAGGTGGCGGCCGCGCACGAGAGCGGTGCCACCACACAGCAGGAGACGAGGACTAGCGATGGGCCCGAAAAAGAAATACAGCGTCGTATTCGTGCACGGCCTCGCCAAGAAGCCGGCGCCGGCGAAGCTCGAAGAAATCTGGCGATGGGCACTCAGCCGCCCTGATCCCAAGGGTGATGTTTTCCCGAATCCGAACCCAGGCATCGACCTGGACGTTGACGGGATCCCCGGCGCGTTCAACTACTACGCCGACGTGTTCTACGGCGAAGACTACGAGACGGAGCTCCAGTCGTACTACGAATCGAGCTCGCTGGAAGCCAACGAAACAGAAGTGCCGTCGGAGAACGCGACGAAGGTCACTGGCGAAATCACGCCCCCGCACCCCGAGACGCCCCGCGAAGAGCGGTTCCTGGAGGAGTTCGAGCGCAAGCTCCGGGAACAGCCGGCGGCACCAGTGCCGCCGTCGGCAAGGCCGCGACCCAAGGCTCAGGCTCCGGGTGAACTGGAAATTGCGGCGTGGCTCCCCGGGCCCGTGAGGGAAGCCATCATCAGGAAAGCGGCCATGGAGGCCTACTACTTCCTCTTCGACAAGGAGTACGTCCGCCGGGACGGCGCGCGATTCAAGGTGCGCGACGAGCTTCGGCGGCGGCTGCTCGACGTGCTGCGCCCCGCGGCCGAGAAAGCGGAGAAGACGATCCTCGTGACCCATAGCATGGGCACGATGGTGGCCTACGACGTCCTACGCAACTGTGCTGACTGTCCGCCCATCGACACCCTCTTCACCCTCGGCTCGCCGCTCGGCATTCGCGAGGTCCAGGAAGAGCTGGTCGCGGCCGATCGCAAGAAAGTCGATTTTCCGGCCGCCACACTGCGCCGCTGGGTGAACGTCTACGACCCGCTCGACATCGTCTGCGGAGCGGACCCGATTCTCGGGAACGATTTCGCAGCCGTCGACGGCCGTGCAGTGGAGGACGTCAAGGAGAGCAACTGGGGAAACTGGCGGCATTCGATCAGCCACTACTTCGCGGGAAAAACGTTTCGCTCCAAACTGGCCGAGGCCCTTGGCGTGGAGCTCGGATGACTCCGACCGACGTCGACGAGATCGTCGCTCGCCTTCTGCAAGGCACGCTGCCGGAGGCGCAGCCGCTGGAGCTCGCAAGGGCGGCGCGTCAGATCGCGAGCTCTATCACCAGCGAGGCCGGTCCTTCTGCTCCGCAGATCCGCGGCGCGCTCAAGGTGCTGAACGGCGCGCGGCATTTCGAGCACAGTAAGACGATCGGCGAGGCGTGGCACTCGCGGCGCGGCATCGATCCCACCGTCCAGAAGCAGCTTGCGCAGGCGTCGATCGAGCTCGGCGCGTTCGATGAGGCGGAGACGCTTCTGAATGACGCGCTCGCGGCGGCGGCAGCGTCGAACGATCTGCAGTTCAACACGGAGCGGCCCGAGTACCGCGGCCTGCTCGGCCGCATTTACAAGCAGCGGCACGTGCAGTCGGAAGACGTCAATCAACTCGTTACCGCGACAGACCAGTATCTGCAGCAGTACGCGGCGAAGCGACAGTACTGGCACGGCATCAACATCGTCGCGTTGCGAACGGCCGAGGAACGTGCGCTCCTCGATCCCCGTCCCGGCGCCACTGTGACCGAGCTCGCGCGCCAGGTACTGGCGCTCGCCGTAGACGCGCAGGCGAGGGACGGCAACGACCACTGGGCGCTCGCGACGGCGTCCGAGGCATGTCTGGCGCTCCACTTCCTCGACTATGGCCCCGAGTGGTGCGACAGGGGTGAGCTGTGGCTGCACCGTTTTCTGAGCCATCCCAACACCGATCCGTTCAGTGTGGAAAGCTACAGCCGGCAGTTGCGTGAGATCTGGCGCGGCAATCCGCTCGGCGGGCTGGGCTGCGCCGATCGGTTTACCCAGATCATCGAGCGGCATGTCCGACGGACAGAACGCCGGTGGGCGGTCGATGCGCGGAGGGTGCAGGAGATCCGCGAGCATCCCGAGGTCCTGGAAAAAAACTTCTCGGGTGAGAAGACGTTCACGATCGAGACGCTGCGGAAGATGCTCGGCCTCTGCCCGAGCATCGGTTGCGTCATCGATTCGACGGGGGCCCGGCTCGGTACGGGTTTCCTGATGGCGGGGAGCACGTTCAACTTATCCGAGCCCCTCGTCTTCGTCACCAACGCTCACGTCATCAGCGATGAGTGGGACGGCTCGATCAAGCCCGCGGATGCGAAGGTCACGTTCGAGGTGGAATCAGCAGCCGCCGGAGCCCCGGTCGCCCACGCGGTGGGCAACGTGCTGTTCACCTCGAACCCGGGAGCACTGGGGGAGCGGTCGCCGGCGCTGGACAATCTCGATGTCACCATCGTGTCGCTGAAGAGCGTGCCGGCGAACGTCGCCGGCCTGAAAGCTGCCGCGAACGTTCCTCTGCCATCGCCGAAAACGAAGGCATTCGTGGTCGGTCACCCGCTCTCCGGTGCACTGCAGTTCTCTCTGCACGACAGTGTGCTCCTCGACGTGTGCGACGACGAGCGACTGGTGCACTACCGGACGCCGACCGATCCGGGCAGCTCCGGCAGCCCGGTGTTCACCTCGCGCTGGGAGGTGGTGGCACTGCACCATGCCGGGTCCTCAACGACGAAGCGTCTGCACGGATCGGGCGAGTATGAGGCAAACGAGGGAGTCAGCCTCAACGCGATCCGCCGCAAGCTTGGGGCGGCGTGATATTAGGAAGGGCGGCGGTTGGCGCATGCCGGAATCTCGAGAGCCGCAGTTCAAGTATCGCGCGTTTCTCAGCTATCGCGCGGCTGACGCGCGTCAGGCCGCATGGCTCCACCGCAAGTTGGAAGCGTACGCCGTGCCGCGATCTCTCGCCGGCACACGCGGTGACTACGGAACCATTCCACGCCGGCTTGGACGGATCTTTCGTGATCGCGATGAGGTGCGGTCGGCGGAACATATCGAGCACGTGATCGCCGAAGAGCTGTCCCAATCACAGCATCTGCTCGTTCTGTGTACGCCGAATGCCGTCGCGCCCGGGTCGTGGGTTCCACGCGAGATTGCGCTGTTCCGGCAGCGGCGGCCCGACGGTCCCATTCACGCTGTCATTGGCGCCGGCACTCCTCCGGAGGTATTCCCGCCAGCGCTCCTGACGACACACCCCGACGGTCGGGCCGAAGCGCCACTCGCAGCCGATCTCAGGCCGATCAAGGATGGCGGTGCCGATGGAGAGCAACGAGCGCTGATCCGGCTCATCGCCGGCATCCTGGGTGTGCGTTTCGATGAGCTGTGGCAGGGCGAGGAGCGCCGGAAGCGCATCCGCCGTGTTCTCAGGACCCTCGAGGTGGCCGCTGTCGCGGCGGTGGTTGTCGCGGCGATCGCGCTCGGCAATCTTTATCGGACCCGGGCGATGGTGAGCGTGGAACTCGGCTCAGTGTTCGCTGCCGCAGACGATGTGCGCATCGTCGTGACAGAGGAGCTGCCGGACGAAAATCGATCGAAGGTGTTCCTGGACGAAGCGGCTAACGGCCCGAACGTGACTCGATGGATCCCCGCGTCGAACGTTGTCCTCCGCGTCGCCGGTACGTATCGCGACGGTGCTGACCGCAGTGTTTCATGGCACCTCGATCTCAATCCGGGCTTCAGCCTCAAAAGCAAGCGCATCCAGCTTGTGGCTCCTTCTACGAGAGAGATCCTCGCGCATCCCGGTATGGCGCACATTCCTGCCACCACGTGGGTCCATGGTCACGACGCCGAGATGCGCACGAATGCACGTCCGTATTGGATCGATGTCCGGCCGCCGACCGTGCGCGAGTATCTGTCCGTTGCCGACCGGCTACTCAACAGTGGAGAGTTGAGTCGCGACAGCTCGTTCGTGCTGACGGCACGACAGCAATCAGCAGCGGTCGATGCCACGGGGCTCGGCCAAATTCGCTCTCTGGGAAAGGACCTCGGAGCGGTATTTGGAGTGATTGCGCAGGGGACCTCGACGAACGTCTCGGCATCCGGGGACATCGTCGTGGGCCTCGTGGCGCTGCCGTGTGACACGTGCCCAGCCCCGATGACCCGGCATGAAGCGGAGGTCTATTGTCGCAGCCGCGGCATGCGCCTGCCTACAGCGGTCGAGTGGGAGCTTGCCGTACGCGGCGTCGATGGACGCGTGTATCCGTGGGGCAACCGTTTCGACCCCACCCGCGCCAATGTCCGAGGTCTGCCGGAGAAAGGCGCCGTGCCGCTGGCTCTGACGCCGGTCGATGTGCATCGCGGGCAGCGTAGCCCTTTCGGCCTGTATGACACCGTGGGAAACGCCGGTGATTGGGTGGTGAATGACATCACGCCGTACGAACGTGCGTACATGGGTGCGACATATCGCTTCAATCCCGAAGACGCGACCGCGTTCCGACTGCTCCCCGTCACCGATTCGGACTACCTGATCCGCGAGATTACCGCCAGGTGCGTCAGCAACGCCAAGTGATGTCGGGCGTAACGTAGGGACCGGCCCTTGTCGCTGTTCCTCGCCGCGTCGCCGGACTCGATCGCCGCGGAAACGACGCTGCCTCACTGATCGACCGCGCTGGTGGGCGGTTGCGGCAGGTAACGATAGGACGGATGGGACCTATAGGACCTATAGGTCACATCCCATCTGTCCTATTCGTGGTCCCATCCGTCTTATCGTTACCCGTCCACTTCCACCATCAGGTCGATTTCCACGCAGGCGCCGAAGGGTAGCTGGGCCACGCAGCACGCTGTTCGGGCGTGGGCGCCGCGCTCGGCGAAGAGCTGCACGAACAGCTCTGACGCGCCGTTGGCTACGACGTGCGGGGCTTCGAAGTCGGGGGTTGCGTTGACGAGGACCAGCATGCGCACGATGCGCTTGACGCGATCGAGGTCGCCGAGGGCGTCGCGGAGGACGGCGAGCAGCTCGATGGCGATGCCGCGTGCGGCTTCCTGACCGTCCTCCGCCGTCCATTCCTGGCCGAGCTTTCCGCGCAGGATTTCGCCGTCGCGCTTGGCCAGCCGGCCGGAGAGGTGGATCTGATTGGCGCTTCGCACGTACGGGGCGAAGCTGGGTGTGTAGCCGCTGACCACCGGCGGAGCGGCGTCGGGGAGGGCGATGTTCAATGCGGTGAGACGTTCTTTAATGGTCGTCATAGTGCCTCGATGAGCCGGTCGATCTGGTCGATGGAATTGAAGAGGTGGGGCGCGATGCGGAGGCGCCCCTGGCGCAGGCTCAGGAAGAAGCCCGCGGCGCGCAGGCGCTCGTAGACCGCGGTGGTGCGCTGCGCGTCGCCGGCGGTGATGCAGCCGAACGCGCCGCGCGCGCTTGCGTCCACTGGGCTGGCGGCAGCGTATCCGGCGGGCAGCCGCTCGAGGAGTGCGTCGATCAACATCGCGTTGTGCTGTCGCACTGACTCCGGTCCGAACTGGAGCACCAGGTCGACGCCCGCGGCCAGCGCCATCAGGTTCAGATTGAAGTGCGTCGCCGCCTCGGCCGCATCCCACCGCCGTGCGTCCTGCGATGGCTCGGGCGCGACGAAGTTCATCGTGGCGAACGTCTCGCCCGGCTGCGCGCACCAGTTGAACGGGCCGGGGAGTAGCTCCTCGACCATCGACTCGCTGAGCCGGAAGAAGCCGGTCCCGTACGGTCCGAGCAGCCATTTGTAGCCGGCGCAGACCACGATGTCGGCGCCGAGCGCCTCCACGTCGATCGGGATCGAGCCGCACGACTGGCTGACGTCCAGTGCCAGCAGCGCTCCCTGCGCGTGACACGCGTCGGCGAGACGCCTCGCATCGAGGACCGAGCCGTCGTCGAAGCGCACGTGCGCCACCGACACCACACGCGTTCTCGGCGTCATCGCCTCGATGAGGTCATCGGCGGTGAGGAAGCGCCCGCGCGCCTTCACGATGGTGAGCTTCACGCCGGCGCGCTGCTCCATCGGCTTCCAGATGGCGTATTGCAGTGGAAAGTCGCCGGCCGCGATCACGACCTCGTCGCCGAGCTCCCACGGCAGGTGCAGCGCCAGCGTCTGCAGACCGCTGCTGGCGCCGGTCGTCAGCGCGATCTCACGCGCACTCGCTCCAATGAGCTTTGCGAGCGAGTTGCGCAGCCTGACCGGCACGTCGAAGAAGATTGCATCGTCGATGCGGTACGGCCGCATGTTCGCCGCGACCGCCTCCTCGACCGCGGTGACGGCGGCGCGGGGCATGACCGCGTGCGCCGCGCTGTCGAGGTAGACGGCGTCGTCGATGGGGAACCATTCGCTTGCCCAGTTCATGAGCAGCAGTCTCTCGTGGCCGCGGTGAGCTGTCCAATAGATTGCTAGAATGCCAGCGATCGTTGCGGGAGATCGTTCGGCCGATGGAAATACGCCAGTTGCAACTGTTCGTCGCGCTCGCGGAAGAGCTCAACTTCACGCGTACGGCGGAGCGCCTCAACACGGTGCAGTCGAACGTCACCTCGCACATCCGCCACCTCGAGGAGGAGCTCGGCGCACCGCTGTTCGATCGCTTCCCCCGCAGCGTGGCACTGACGGAGGCGGGCACGCGCTTCCTGCCGCACGCGCGGCGCGTCCTCGGGACCGTGGACGAGGCGGCGCGGAGCGTGCGGCACGGCGAAGAGCCCGCCGGTCCGCTGCGCATCGGCGCGCCGGAGAGCGTGCTGACGTACCGGCTGCCCGTCGCCTTGCGCCGCTTCCGCCACCGCTACCCGCACGTGAAGCTGATCTTCCGGCCGTACGTCGACACGCCGCTCGCGCAGCCGTTGCAGGACGGCACGTTCGACCTGGCGATTCGCCTCACCGATGCGGTGCGCGAGAAATCGCTCGGCTCCCAGAAGCTCGGCAGCGAGCGCATCCTGCTCGTCGCCGCGCCGGAACATCCGGTGCTCGCGCGCAAGTCGATCCGCCCGTCCGATCTCGCGGGGCAGCTTCTCCTGCTGACCGAGGAGGGATGCGCCTACCGCAAGAAGTTCGAGCGTGTCCTGCAGGCGCAGGGCGTCCAGCCGCAGTCGGTCGCCGACTTCGTCAGCGTCGAAGCGATCAAACAATGCGCGACACTCGGCATGGGCATCGCCCTTCTGCCGGAAGTGGTCGTCGCCGCGGAGCTCGCGAGGAAGACGCTGATCCCGCTGCCGTGGCGCGGCGCCGTGCTGACGATGAACACGCACGTCGTCTGGCACAAAGACCGGAGCATGACGCCGGCCATGCAGGGCTTCCTGGCCGTGGTGGCGGAGACCGGCGCCGGATAGGACAAATAGGACCTATGGGATCTGCACGACGGTCATCGTGCAAAGTCCCATCTGTCCTATCCGTCCCCTCGGTCCTATTCGTCCCATCGTTTCCTAGATCGGCGGCCCCGGCGGCACTGCCGGCATGACCGGCGCCTGCCACGGCGCGGCGGGTCTCGCCAGGAACCTGGCGATGTCGTCGCGGGTGGCGCGGCGGTGGGCGGCTTCGGCGCGGTCGGCGCCGGTGGTGCCGAGGCGGTCGTGGAGGCGGCGGAGGGCGTCGGTGGCTTCGGCGCGGACCTGGGGCGCGGCGTCGCGATCGTCGGCCAGCGCGGCCAGTCTCGTCGCGATGAGCGTACGCGTCGCGCGGGGGATGGGGCCGGACTGCAGCGCCGCGTCGAGCAACGCGTCGGTGACGTCGCTGAACGTGAGATTCGCCTCCTGTTGCGTGAGGCGCGCGGCGCGCGCGGGGTCGAGCAGCGCGGAGATGGTGATGTCGGCGGAGGTCATCGCCGCGGCGATCGGGTCGAACACCGGATCGGTGCGGCGGGGGAAGAGCTCCGTGTTGGCGTCGCCGTGAGCGTACGACGGCGGCGGGATGAGGTCGACGATGCGGCGCGGGATCGCGAGGAACGACGGCTCCAGCGTCTGCATCACGAGCTTCAGCGCCTCGCGCTGCTGCTGCACCGGCACGACCTGCTGGATCGTCGCCGGCGCGACGCCGTCCGCCGATTTCACGGCGTAGGTGTAGGAGACGCCGCCGATCGATTTGGCCGCGGCTTCGGTCTGGTAGCGATGGTGGAGGTAGAGCGGCAGCAGCGTTTCTTCGAGCGACGAGAGCGGCCGCCCCGCGTCGATGTTGCGCAGGCCGAACTGCTCGAGCGCGATGGCGCGGACCTGCATCTCGTGGCGCAGCATCTCCAGCGGATCGCCGCCGTTGTCCCAGACGGAGCCGAGGGGATGCGCGGCGCCGACGGCGCGCGAGTGGGGGTCGGAGACGAAGAGCGGCGTCGCGCGCGCCAGGCGCTCCAGCTCCTGCTCCTCGTTCGCGCCGGGGGCGAACTGTTCGTACGCGTAGCGGATCGCGGCGATGTCGTACGCGCCCACGCTCGTGGTGTACGCCTGCGAGAGATCGAGCGTGCGGTCGGGGAGGATGCGCACGTACGGCGCCGGGTAGTCCATGACCGAGGCGCGGTTGACGGTGGAGGCGGCCATGTTGTGGTCGAGGCCGAGCGTGTGGCCGACCTCGTGCGCGGAGAGCTGGCGGATGCGCGCCAGCGCCATGAGCGAGGGGCTGCTCTTCGGATCGAGCGCGTCGTACTCCGCCATCAGGCCGCGGGCGAGCAGCACATCCTGCCGGATGCGCAGCGAGCCGAGGAGCACGGTGCCTTTGATGATCTCGCCGGTGCGGGGATCGACGATGCTCGCGCCGTACGACCAGCCGCGCGTGGAGCGGTGCACCCAGTTGATGACGTTGTAACGCGCGTCGAGCGGATCGACGTCGGGCGGCAACACCTTCACCTGAAAGGCGTTGCGGAAGCCGGCCGCTTCGAACGCGGCGTTCCACCACGCCGCGCCTTCGACGAGCGCGCTGCGGATCGGCTCCGGCACGCCGTTGTCGACGTAGTAGACGATCGGCTGCACGGGATCGGAGAGCGCCGCCGTCGGATCTTTCTTCTGCAGGCGATGGCGCGCCACCCAGCGTTTCGTGATCGGGCCGGTGAACGGCGAAGCGTAGTCGTAGAACTCGATGCCGAAGACGCCGACGCGCGGATCCTGCCGCCGCGGCTGATAGCCGGGCTCCGGCAGCGCCACGAACGAGTGATGCTGCCGCACGGTGATGCTGTCAGCGGTGGGCACCACGCCGCGCAACAGCCGTCCCGGCCGGTCGTTGGTCACGAACGTGAGCGTCGCTTCGACCTCCGTGTTCCGCGGGAAGGCCTTCGTGCGCGGCAGGTAGATGGCGCTGCGGTTGCGGTCGAGCGAGTAGCTCCCTTGCTCCGCGTCGCGCAGGCTGCGCACCACGCCATGCGCGTCGCTGAGGAAGAAGTCGGTCGCGTCGACGAGGACGCCATTCGGCGTCTCCGCTTCCACCTTGAAGCCGGCGAGCACCGACTGCGCGAACGACTGCTCGACCGCGCGCCGCTCCGCCGGATCGTCGCTCAGCGCGCGGTAGGACGAGTTCAGCTCCGTCATCAGCACGCGCGGCCCGACGCGGTCGAAGCGCACGAGGTGCGTCGACCCGAGCTGGCTGCGATCGAGCCCGACGGGATTCGAGCCCACGCCGGACGCCAGCGACACCTGCCAGATCATTTCCTGACCGAGGCGGGTGAGCTCCATCAGCAGCTTCCCGTTGGCCGCATCCCAGCGGAGCGGGACGAAGCCATCGAAGCTTTGCAGCGCCGGTGCGGGAGGCGCAAGCGGCACCGGCGCGGGCGCCGGCGGGGTCACAGTGGTGCAGGCGGTCAGAAACAGCAGCAGGATGGCGGCACGCATGGCCCGCCAGTATACGAATGGGGCCGCAGGGGCAGGGGAACGATGGGACGAATGGGACCTATAGGACGAAGAGGACCGATAGGACGTATAGGACCGCCTGCGAGGGAACCATGGCATGGTGGTGCCGCTACCTTCCCCCACACAGATCCCTCACCGCCCTCCTCCACCCGAGCCCCCGTACGGGCGATTCGGGATGACACCTAGGGGGCCGTACTGGCGACAGGGTCGCGCTTAGCCCGTCCCATCTGTCCTATCTGTCCTATCTGTCCTATCGTCCCCCGCCGCCCCCGCACGAACATTCCAAACAGCCGTGCTCCGCGCAGGTCCCGCACGAGACCTTCACCTGTTTGCGCAGCGCTTCGCGGGCGCGGAACACGCGCACCGAGGCGTTGTTCGGGGTGATCCCCGCCTCGGCGGCGAAATCCTGCACCGGCGTGCCGTCCACGTCGATGCGGCGCAGCGCCTGTTCGTATTCCGGCTTCAGCGTGGCGGCCAGCCGCGTGACGCAGCCGCAGATGGCGTCGTGCAGCTCCGGCGGCGGCTCGACGGCCCCTTCCATTTCGCGAGCTAGCAACTCCAGCGCGCGGCTGCGTGTGCCGGAGCGGCGGTAGTGGTCGATGACCGCGTTCCGCAGCGTCCGGTAGAACCAGGCGACCGAGGAGGTTTCGTCGCGCTCGTCCGCCGGCTTCTCCAGGCTCTTCACGAACGCGTCCTGCAGGATGTCCTCGGCCAGAGCGGGGTCGCCGAGGCGGCGCTCGAGGAAGGAGAGGAACTGGCGGTGGTTGTCGACGAGCTGGAGCGTGAGTTCGGGATTCATGAGCCGAGCGCAGTGTAAGACCGCCGCGGGGGATGCGTTAGCCCCATCGAAGGAGATCTAATGCACGCCACCATGGAGCATCATCACGAACATCAGCACGCACACGCCGGCAGCGCCATCGATCCGGTCTGCGGAATGAAAGTGAACCCGGCGCGTGCGGCAGGCTCGTCCGAGTACGGCGGCGAGACGTACTACTTCTGCAATCCCGGCTGCAAAGCAAAGTTCGACGCGAACCCGACGGCGTACCTTCGCGCCAAGGACCCGGCGCCGGCAGGCCACGATCACGCAGCGCACGCCAGCACACACGCACCGGCCGTCGCCGCGAAAGCGCCGGCCGGCACGATGTACGTCTGCCCGATGGACCCCGAGGTGCGGCAGTCGAAGCCGGGTGCTTGCCCGAAGTGCGGCATGGCGCTGGAGCCGGAAGTGGTCGCCGCCCCGGCCACGAAGACGGAGTGGACCTGCCCGATGCATCCGGAGATCGTGCGCGATGCGCCGGGCACGTGCCCGATCTGCGGCATGGCGCTCGAGCCGCGCAGCGTCACGCTCGAAGACGAGAATCCCGAGCTGAAGGACATGACGCGGCGGTTCTGGGTGAGCACCGCGCTGACGGTGCCGCTCGTGATCTTCGCCATGCTGCGCCATCTTCCCGCCGCACACGACCTCCTCGGGCACACGCTGCTGCAGTGGGCGCCGTGGCTCGAGCTCGCGCTGGCCACGCCGGTCGTGCTGTGGGGCGGCTGGCCGTTCTTCAAGCGCGCCTGGGCCTCGCTCGTCAACCGCCACCTCAACATGTTCACCCTCATCGGCCTCGGCGTGTCGGTGGCCTTCATCTACAGCGTCGTGGCCACGGTCGCGCCGCAGCTCTTCCCCGCTTCGTTCCGCGATGCGATGGGGCACGTCGGCGTCTATTACGAAGCCGCCGCCGCGATCGTGGCGCTCGTGCTCCTCGGGCAGGTGATGGAGCTGCGCGCACGCAGCCGCACCGGCGCCGCGATCCGTGCGTTGCTGGGCCTCGCGCCGAAGACCGCGCGCAAAGTCGCGGCGAACGGTCACGAGCACGACGTGCCGCTCGAAGAGGTGCAGCCGGGCGACCTGCTGCGCGTCCGTCCGGGCGAGAAGATCCCGGTCGATTGCGTGGTCGTCGAAGGGACGACGAACGTCGACGAATCGATGGTGACGGGGGAGCCGCTGCCGGTCGAGAAGACCACCGGCGATCGCCTGATCGGGGCGACGGTGAACACCACCGGCTCCGTGCTCGTGAAAGCGGAGCGCGTCGGCGCCGACACGCTCCTCGCGCAGATCGTGAACATGGTGGCGCAGGCGCAGCGCAGCCGCGCGCCGATCCAGAAGCTGGCCGATCGCGTCTCGGCGTGGTTCGTCCCGACGGTGATCGTCGTCGCGCTGCTCACGTTCGCGGTGTGGGCGTTCGTCGGGCCGCAGCCGCGCCTCGTCTTCGCCATCGTCAACGCCGTCGCCGTCCTCATCATCGCCTGCCCCTGCGCCCTCGGGCTGGCCACGCCGATGTCGGTGATGGTCGCCGCGGGCAAAGGCGCGACCGCCGGTGTGCTGTTCCGCAACGCCGAGGCCATCGAGGTGCTGCGGAGCGTCGACACGCTGGTCGTCGACAAGACCGGCACGTTGACGCTGGGCAAGCCGGAGCTGACGTCCGTCGTGACGGCGAACGGCTTCGACGAAGCGGAGCTGCTGCGTCTCGCCGCCGGCGTGGAGCGAGCGAGTGAGCATCCACTCGCCGCCGCCATCATCAGCGGCGCGGAAGCGCGCGGCGTGACGGTGCGCGCGGCGACGGACTTCGCGTCGCTCACCGGCAAAGGCGTGCGCGGTGTCGTCGACGGCAAGCGCGTGGCGCTCGGCAACCGCGCGCTGCTCGACGAGCTGAAGGTGGATGCGGGCGAGCTCGCGGCCCGCGCGGAGACGCTGCGTGCCGAGGGGCAGACGGTGATGTTCGTCGTCGTCGACAACCGCGCCGTGGGGCTCCTCGGCGTTGCGGATCCGGTGAAGGAAACGACGCCGGAGGCGATCCGCGAGCTGCACGCGACCGGCCTGCGCATCGTCATGCTCACGGGCGACAGCCAGACGACGGCGCAGGCGGTGGCGAAGAAGCTCGGCATCGACGAGGTGATCGCCGAGGTGCTGCCGGAGGGGAAGGCGGACGCGATCCAGCGCCTGCAGCAGCAGGGACGCGTCGTAGCCATGGCCGGCGACGGCATCAATGACGCGCCGGCGCTCGCGCAGGCGGAGGTCGGCATCGCCATGGGCACCGGGACGGACGTGGCGATGGAAGCGGCGGATGTGACGCTGGTCAAAGGCGACCTGCGCGGCATCGTGCGCGCGCGGCGCTTGAGCAACGCGACGATGGCGAACATCCGCCAGAACCTCTTCTTCGCCTTCATCTACAACGCCCTCGGCGTACCGATCGCGGCCGGCGTGCTGTACCCGTTCTTTGGTGTGCTGCTCAGCCCCATGATTGCGGCCGCGGCGATGAGTTTCAGCTCGGTGTCGGTGATTGGGAACGCGCTGCGGTTGCGGCGGGCGCGGATTTAAGGACGATAGGACGAATGGGATTGCCTCTGTCCTATTTGTCCCATCCGTCCTATTCGTCCTATCGTCTTAAAACCGCAGTTGCACGCCGACGTTGACGCTGCGCGGCGCGGCGGGCGTCACAAAGCGCCGGTAGTCTTCACCGAGGACGTCTTCGGCATCGCCGAACATGCCGAAGGTGGCGTAGTCCGCGTCGAACAAATTGCGCGTTTCGATGACCAGCATCGCGCGGCCGCCGAGGGCCACGTCCAGCCTTGCGTCGGTCACGACATACGACGGCAGCGGTTCGGCGAGGTTGCCTTCGTCGCCGCGAAGGTACTGCTCGGAGGTCGCGCGGACCGTGGCGCCGAGGCGGAAGCGGGGGGTGAGCTGCACGCTGGCGTTTGCTTTGGCGACGTGTCGCGGCACGAGCGGCAGGCGGTCGCCGGCTTCGACCGCGACTTCGTCGTTCGTGGCGTCAGGATGATTCGGCGCGGCGACGACGAACGGCGTGACGAACGTCGCGTCGAGAAAGGCGTAGCTGGCGGACCAGCGGATGCGCGTGCCGGCGCGGCCGTCGGCGGCGAGCTCCACGCCTTGGCGGCGCGTCGTGCCGACGTTGGCGAAGTGCCCCTCGCCGCGGAGCGGACCGCTGCTGATGAAGAGAAGATCGTCTTCGCTGGTCGAGCGATGCACGGCCGCGCTCCATGTCACGCTGGCTGTGGCGCCGCGCAGCCCCGCTTCGAACGTGCGCGCGGTGACCGCCTGCAGCGGCGGATCGGAGACGAACGCGTTCGGCAGGCGGCACGGGTCCTCGGGATCGGCGCAGCTCAGCTCGACCGGCGTTGGCGTGCGGCCGCCGAGGCCGGCGTTGGCGAAGAAGCCGAGGCGGGGAGAGAGGACGAAGGCGGCGCCGAGCGACGGGTGCAGTTGCGTGAACGCGTGCTCGCCGTCGAGCGCGGTGTCGATCCGGTCGTCGAGCCACAGGCGCACGTGGTTCAGGCGCGCGGTGGCGGTGATCGTGAGTCGCGGCGTCACCGTGAGGATGTCGGCGGCGAAGGCGGAAAGCGTCGTGGAGCGCGTGTGCAGCTCGACGAGGGATTCGGCGGTGACGATGCCGGAGCCGCTGGTGCCGCGATCGTCGTCGAGCTCCGCAAGCTCGGTCGAGGATTGAAAGCGCGCGAGGCCGCCGTCGATGGACGCGCCGGCTATGAGCCGGTTCGCGAGGCTGCGAATGGCGCCGCTGCGATCGAGCTGCAACGCGGCGCCGAACGCGGTCTGCGCGAGCCGCGAGCGGTTGTTCGTCGCATCGAATTCGTCGCCGGGGCGCAAAGCCACCGGCGCTCCGGCGAGATCGAGCACGACGTCATCTTCGAGGCAGAGCAGCCCCGCGGCGTCGGGATCGTCGCATGGCTCGTAAGGGGAGTCGTCGCCGTTGAACGTGCGCGTCCGCGTGCGCCGCGCGTACGCCGTCCCCTCGACGACGAGCGAATCGCCGAGCACGCGCTGATGTGCGGTCGACAGCATGGCCATCTCGTGGCGCGTCTCGTCGGGGTGCGTGAACACGGCCGCGCGATCTTCGGCCAGCAGCTCGAGCGGCGCCGCCCCGTTGCCGGTCAGCGTCGCGCGAGCGAGCGTCAGCCGCACGTCGCTGGAACCGAAACGCGCGCTGCCGAAGAGGTGGGTGGCGTCGCTCGGCGAGAAGTCGCGCCAGCCGCCATCACGAAGATGCGCGACCGAGGCGAACCAGCGCGCGCCGCCGGTCGCGAGCTCCGCTTCCATGCGGCCGAAGGAGCCGCCGCGCAGCAGTGCCGTCGTTTCATCGGCGCTGGAGCGCGTGCGCATCGTCAGTGCACCGCCGAGGGCGTTCAGGCCGAAGACGGGATTGGCGCCGGGCATGATGTCGATGCTGTCGATGGCGGAGGAGGGGATGGTCGACCAGGAGATCGTGTCGCCGAACGGCTCATTCAGCCGCACGCCATCCTGAAAGATCGCCAACCCCTCGGGTGCCCCGAGCAGCGGCGACACGCTGAACCCGCGAAAGTGCAGATCCGACTGCAGCGGCCCGCCCTGAGGATCGTTGACATCGACGCCTGCTGTCCCGCGTACGAGCGATTCCGCGACGTCGCGTTCGTCCGTACGCGTGATCCGCTGCACGTTCGTCGGAAACTTCGCCCGATCGAGCCCGATCCCATCGATGGGCGTGACCCCCACGACGTCAACGGTCGCGGTGTGCTGCGGCGGCTCATCCGCGGCAAGGGTCAGGCAGAGCGCCAGGCAGAGGAAAAGCCGCATGACGTAAGGATGGTGCAAAGGGGATGCAGGGGCGATAGGACGAATAGGACAGATGGGACGGATAGGACGGATGGGAGGTGTCGATCAACATGGGTCTGCGTGGGCGTTCCTGGCGGAAACGCGCTGGCCTGCAGGGTTGCCGTCTACACCGCCGGACGAATCAGATTGCCTCTGTCTTATCCGTCCCATCCGTCCTATTTGTCGTATTCGTCCCATCGGTCCCATACGATTTCGGCGCAATGCCGGAGACGCTGCAGCTCACCGTGGAGAAGGTGCGGTTTCGTAGTGAGAATACCGGGTTCACCGTCGCCACCGGCGTGGACCACACTTTGCCGGAGACCGCGGCACACCACAGACGTCGCCAGCGCTGTACCCGCGGCACCCGCGCCGCCGCGCGCGGAGCACGCACGAAGACGCACTGGCGACGCCGAGTGGAGGACAGACACTCTTGTCTGTCCCGCGCAGGAGTCGCTACGGAGACCGTTGCATCGTCCAGCAATGCACGAAGTTCCCGCCGGGTGT
>DASVEE010000046.1:0-25971 GCA_036380735.1 Thermoanaerobaculia bacterium
CGGTGCTGCGCTTTGCGGAATTCGCCGCCGAGCGCAGCACCGAAAACCGAAAACCGAAAACCAAAAACCGATACCCGGTCGCCACCCACCGACCACCGTCCACTACACTATGAACGCCCCCATCCTCACCGAAGCCCAACTCACCGAAACCCTCGACCGTCTGCGCGCCGAAGGCAAACAGGTTGCCTTTGCCAACGGCTGCTTCGACGTGCTCCACGTCGGCCACATCCGCTATCTGCAGGATGCGGCGCAGGTGGCGGACGTCCTCGTCGTCGGCGTCAACGGCGACGACTCGGTCCGCGAGCTGAAAGGGGAGGGGCGCCCGGTCATGAACGAGCAGGAGCGCGCGGAGCTCATCGCCGCCATCCGCGGCGTCGGCTACGTCACCATCTTCCGCGAGAAGTCGCCTTCGCGGCTGCTGCAGGTGCTGAAGCCCGAGTTCCACTGCAAGGGGACCGACTACACGCCCGACTCCGTGCCCGAAGCGGAGGTCGTCCGCGCGTACGGCGGCAAGGTCGTGATTGCGGGCGATCCGAAGGACCACTCCACGACGGCCATTCTCGAGAAGATGCGAGGCCGGTGACCTCGATCCTCATCCTCCGCCTCTCCGCCCTCGGCGACGTGATCCACACGATCCCCGCAGTCGCCGCCCTGCGGCAGGCCCGTCCCGACGCCCCCCTTCTCTGGGTCGTCGAAGCCGCCTACCGCGAACTGGTGGAGATCGTCGCCGGCGTGGAGACGGTGCCGGTGCGGATGAAGAGGTGGGGCAAATCGCCGTGGACCTCGCGCCAGGAGATCCGCGCCGCGCTGAAGGCCATGCGCACCGTCGAGGAGAGCATCGACTTCCAGGGGCTGATCAAATCCGCCGCGCTGGCCCGGCTGTCCGGCGCGAAGGTGCGCTACGGCTTCGACGCCAGCGCCATCCGCGAAAAGCCGGCCGCCTGGGCCGTGAACCGCCCGGTGGCGGTCGATCAAACGCGCCACGTCGTCGATTGGAACTACCAACTGGCGCAGGCGGCGGGGGACGATAGGACCAATAGGACGGATGGGACGAATAGGACCGATGGGACAAACCGACCGCCCATTCGTCCCATAGGTCCCATCGAATTTGCCCCCTACGCCCAGGACCCGGAAGGGAAACTCACCGCATACCGCGGCGCCATCGTCTTCCTGCCCGGGGCCGGTAAACCCAACAAACTGTGGCCGGTGGACCGTTTCCGGGAGCTGGCCGTCCGCCTCGGGAAGAACCGCGTCGTCGCCGCGTGGGGCCCGGGGGAACAGCACCTCGCCGAGGGCATCGGCGTCTCGGTGGCGCCCCCGACCACCCTCCGCGAGCTCGCCTTCCTCCTCCAGCACGCGAGCCTCGTGGTCGGCGGCGACACCGGGCCGCTCCACCTGGCCGACGCCCTCGGGACCAGGGTCGTCGGCCTGTACGGTCCGACCAACCCGAAGCGTAACGGGCCCTACAGTCAGCCGTCACACGTCGTCGACAAGTTCAACAGCACGAAATCAATGGAATCCATATCTGTTGAAGAGGTCATGACTCTCTGTGAAAGGGTCCGCTCCTGGTGAGCGTCCTCCTCGCCGCGTTTCTCGCCGCGACGCTCACCGGCGCCCCAGCCCCCGTCATCGACGCCTTCAACACCGGCGAAACTCTCGACTACTCGATCACCTGGCTCAAGATCACCGGCGGCAGCGCCCGGATGACGATCGCCCCGCTGGAAGGGAGCGATCACCAGTTCCGCATCACCTCCATCGCCAAGTCGAACCGCGGCTTCCGCCTCTTCCGCTTCCGCGACGAGATCGAGACCCACGTCACCCGTGAAGAGTTCTCGACCGTCACGTACGCCAAGAAGCTCGACGAGCGAGGCGACAAGAAACAGGAGTCGACGCACGTCGACGCCGACGGCAACGTCCTCCGGATCAAGTCCACCTGGACGAAGCCGCGCCGGTTCAAGGTCCAGAACCCCATCCTCGACCCCATCTCGGTCATCTATTACATGCGCACGCTCGACCTCACCCCGGGGAAGAAGTACGAGCTGCGCCTCCTGGCCGATGGCAAGCGCTACAACGTGCATGCAAAAGTCGTCCGTCGTGAGACCATCCACACCGAGGCCGGCGTCTTCAAGACGGTCGTCGTCGAGCCGATGATGGAAGCCGAGGGCGTCGAGCGCGAGGAGAAACTCTTCATCTGGTACACCGATGACGAGCGGCGCCTGCCGGTTCGGGTCCGGACAGACGTCAAAGTCGGAAGCATCACCGCCTCCCTCAAAAGCGTCACTTCCGGCGTCAAGTCCACAGAGCCACCCACCACCGACGTCACCAAGTCCAAATAACCGAACCTCTTCGCGAGTACAGCAGCGGGTGGTAAACTCGCCTGCCTCGTAAAGTCCGCAGTCAGACCTACGTCCCCAGAAACGGAGCAGAATCAAGGTATGAGCGTTCGCCTCGGTGAATTGCTGACGAAAGCGAACCTGATCACTCAGGACCAGCTCAAGGAAGCGCTCAAAGTCCAGAAAGAGACCGGCGGAAAGCTCGGCGAGACCCTCATCAAGCTCGGATTCGTATCCGAGGAGGACATCACCGAGTGCCTCTCGCAGCAGTTCGGCGTGCCGTCGATCAACCTCTCCCACTTTGAAATCGACGCCGGCGTGATCAAGCTGATCCCGGCCGACGTCGCTCGCAAATACAACATCCTCCCGGTCAACAAGACCGGCGCCACGATCACCATTGCCATGGCCGATCCGACGAACGTCTTCGCCATGGACGACATCAAGTTCATGACCGGCTACAACGTCGAGCCGGTCGTGGCCTCGGAGCTCGGGATCAAGGCGGCCATCGACAACTACTACGGCACCACTTCCTCTCTCGAGCTCAAGAAGGTCATGGAAGACCTTCAGCAGGCCGAGAGCGCCGACCTCGAGGTCCTCGAGGACGAAGAGGAGATGGACCTCGAGTCGCTCGCCGACTCCGCCGAGGAAGCCCCTGTCGTCAAGCTGTGCAACCTGATCCTCACCGACGCCATCAAGCGCGGCGCCTCCGACATTCACATCGAGCCGTACGAGAAGGAGTACCGCGTCCGGTTCCGCGTCGACGGCATCCTCTACGAGATCATGAATCCGCCCTTGAAGCTCAAAGACGCCATGACCTCGCGCATGAAGATTCTCGCGAAGCTCGACATCTCCGAGAAGCGCCTCCCCCAGGACGGCCGCATCAAGCTGAAGATGAAGCTCAACGAGAAGAACAAGGAGCTCGACTTCCGCGTCTCGGTCCTCCCGACGCTCTTCGGCGAGAAGATCGTCATGCGACTCCTCGACAAGGACAACCTCCGCCTCGACATGACGAAGCTCGGCTTCGAGCCCGAGTCGCTGGTCAAGTTCGAGGAGGCCATCTTCAAGCCGTGGGGCATGGTCCTCGTGACGGGGCCCACAGGCTCCGGCAAGACGAATACGCTTTACTCCGCTCTGGCGAAGGTCAACTCGCCGGAGGTCAACATCATGACGGCCGAGGATCCGGTGGAGTTCAACCTGCCGGGCATCAACCAGGTGCAGATGAAGGAGTCGATCGGACTGAACTTCGCGGCCACGCTGCGCTCGTTCCTCCGCCAGGACCCCAACATCATCCTCGTCGGCGAGATCCGCGACTTCGAGACCGCCGAGATCGCGATCAAGGCGGCGCTCACCGGCCACCTCGTGCTCTCGACGCTGCACACGAATGACGCGCCGTCGACGATCAACCGTCTCATGAACATGGGCATCGAGCCGTTCCTCGTCGCCACCTCGGTGCAGCTCATCGCCGCGCAGCGTCTCGTGCGCCGCATTTGCAGCGCCTGCAACGAGGTCGTCGACGTCACGCCGCAGGCGCTGATCAACATCGGCTACAAGAAGGAAGAGATCGGCACCTTCTCCGTCCACAAGGGACGCGGCTGCGACAAGTGCAACAACACCGGCTACAAGGGGCGTGTCGGCCTCATCGAGGTCATGGGCATCGACGACGAGATTCGCGAGCTCATTCTCTCCGGCGGCACCGCCATCGACATCAAGCGCAAGGCGATCGAGAACGGCATGATCAGCCTCCGGCGCTCCGGACTGATTAAAATCAAGGAAGGAATCACGACAATCGAAGAGGTTGTTCGCGAGACCGTGCTGTAAGGGATCCCCCAGGAGAGCTCAATGCCCGTTACCCTGCATCAGCTTCTGAAGACCATGGTCGAGCGTGGTGGCTCCGACCTTCACGTCACCACCAACTCGGCGCCGCAGATCCGCATCGACGGCAAGCTGGTACCGCTCGACATGCCGCCGCTCACCGCGCCGGAAACGAAGCAGCTCGCGTACTCGGTGCTCACCGACGCGCAGAAGCACCGCTTCGAGGAAGCGCTCGAGCTCGACCTCTCGTTCGGCATCAAGGGGCTGGCGCGCTTCCGCGCGAACATCTTCAACCAGCGCGGCGCCACCGCCGCCGTCTACCGTCAGATTCCGTACGAGATCCTCGGCTTCAAGGAGCTCGGTCTGCCGCAGGTCGTCGAAGAGCTGTGCAACAAGCCGCGCGGCCTCATCCTCGTCACCGGCCCCACGGGCTCCGGCAAGTCGACGACGCTCGCCGCGATGATCGACAAGATCAACCGCGAGCGCCACGAGCACATCATCACGATCGAAGATCCGGTCGAGTTCCTCCATCAACACAAGAACTGCATCGTCAACCAGCGCGAGCTGCACGCGGACACGCACTCGTTCGCGAACTCGCTCAAGTCGGCGCTGCGCCAGGATCCCGACGTCGTCCTCATCGGCGAGATGCGCGACCTCGAGACCATCGAGTCCGCGCTCCGCATCGCCGAGACGGGCCACCTCACCTTCGGCACGCTCCACACCAACTCCGCGGCGCAGACCATCAACCGCGTCGTCGACGTCTTCCCGGCGCACCAGCAGCCGCAGATCCGCGCCCAGCTCTCGTTCGTCCTCGAGGGCATCATGTGTCAGGCGCTCCTGCCGAAAGCCAACGGCAAAGGCCGCGTCATGGCCATGGAGATCCTCGTTCCGAACGCCGCCATCCGCAATCTCATCCGCGAGGACAAGGTCCACCAGATCTACTCGATGATGCAGACCGGACAGAGCAAATACGGAATGCAGACTTTCAACCAGTCGTTGGCGACGCTGTACTTCAAAAAACTGATTACGCTGCAGACGGCGTTGTCCCGTTCGGGCAACCCGGATGAGTTGCAGGAAATGATCTCGCGCGGTTCGGGCGCGCTCTTTCCGCAGGGGCCTCCCCCGGCGGCAGGCGGCGTGGCGCGGCCGCGTCCGGCGTGATGCGTTAACCTTGTGCGGGGTGGTAGGGCCTGAGAGCCGACAGCGGATCGCTGGAAGCTTCGGAGGATAGAAAAATGCCGACTTTCGAGTGGAAGGGAACAGCACGCAACGGTCAGGTGCAGACGGGCTTGCTCGTCGCCGAGTCGAAAGACTCTGTCGTCGCCATGATGCGGCGCCAGCAGATCATCGTCACGGCCGTCAAGGAGAAGGGGAAAGAGATTGCCGTCCCGAAGTTCGGCGGCAAGGTGCCGCCGCAGACGGTCGCCATCTTCACCCGCCAGTTCTCGGTCATGATCGACGCCGGCCTGCCGCTCGTGCAGTGCCTCGAGATCCTCGCCGCGCAGCAGGACCACAAGGTCTTCAAGCGCACCCTCATCCAGATCCGTCAGGACGTCGAGTCGGGCTCCAACCTCGCCGACGCCATGAAGAAGCACCCCAAGGTCTTCAACGACCTCTACACCAACATGGTCGCCGCGGGTGAAGCCGGCGGTATTCTCGACACCATCCTCCAGCGTCTCGCGACCTACATCGAGAAGGCCGTCAAGCTCAACTCGCAGGTCAAGTCGGCGATGATCTATCCGGTCGCCGTCATCTCGATCGCCGTCATCGTCGTCGCGGTCATTCTCTGGAAGGTCATCCCTGTCTTCGCCTCCCTCTTCCAGGGCCTCGGCGCCGAGCTGCCGATGCCGACGCGCATCGTCATCGCCATGTCGAACTTCATCGGCGATTACTGGTGGCTCATGGGCGGCCTCGGCTTCGTGACCGTCTTCTCGCTGCGCAAGTACCACGAGACCTACCGCGGCAAGCGCGTCCTCGACGGCATCATGCTCCGTGCACCGATCCTCGGCATGCTCCTCCGCAAGATCGCGGTGGCCCGCTTCTGCCGCACGCTCTCCACGCTCACCGCGTCGGGCGTTCCCATCCTCGACGGCCTCTCCATCACGGCGCGTACCGCCGGTAACTCCGTCGTCGAAGACGCGATCATGGCCACGCGCAAGTCGGTCGAAGAAGGCAAGACCATCTCCGAGCCGCTCGGCGACACCGAAGTCTTCCCCCCGATGGTCGTGCAGATGATCGCCGTCGGCGAGCAGACCGGTGCCCTCGACACCATGCTCTCCAAGATCGCCGACTTTTACGAGGACGAAGTCGACACCGCCGTCGCCGGCCTCATGAAGCTCCTCGAGCCGCTCCTCATCGCCTTCCTCGGCGTCGCCATCGGCGGCATCGTCATCGCGATGTACATGCCGATGTTCGCCCTCATCGGTCAGGTCGGCTAAGCACCACAATCACGCGTTCATCGAAGGCCCCGGGAAACCGGGGCCTTTCTGTTTCATGGGACGAATGGGACGAATAGGACCTATGGGACAGATGGGACCCGGCCCACCCCAATTACGCGCAGCCGTTCTACCCATAGGTCCCATTGACCCATCTGACCCATAGGTCCCATAGGTCCCATGTCCCATTGCCCCACCCTCCCCCAAGCCCGCCACCTTGCGCGCCCCAGCCGCCCCTAAGCCCGCCACTTTGCCCGTTCCACCCTCCGCAACCGCTATCATTCCCAGCAACGCCATGTCCTCCGACACCCGCCTGTTGATCGCGGTCCGCGTCATCGTCATCACGACGCTGCTCTTCGCGTCGCTGATCATTCAGTACACCGTCAGCGACATCCTGCCGATCGACTACCTCTACATCACGGCGGCCATCACTTACGGCCTCACGCTGATCTACATCGCGCTCGGGCATCTCATCCCGTCGCGGCAGATCAACCTCATGATCCAGATCGGCGGCGATCTCCTCGTCGAGACGCTGCTCGTCTACTTCACCGGCGCGCTCGATTCGCCGTTCTCGTTTCTCTACCTCGTCTCCATCATCACCGCGGCGATGCTCCTCTACCGCCGCGGCGGCCTCCTCGCCGCGTCGGGCGCGGTCATCCTCTACGGTGCGCTCGCGGACCTCATGTACTACGGCGTCATCCCGATGGCGGAGCAGTCGCTCTTCCTCCCCACGAAGTGGACCTCCTCACGGCTCTACTTCAACATGGCCACGAACTTCGCCGGCTTCTACGCCACGGCGCTCCTCACGTCGTATCTCTCCGAGAAACTGCAGAAGACGTCCGAGGAGCTCGACGCCAACCGGCAGAACCTCGCCGAGCTGAAGGCGCTCAACCAGAACGTCGTCGAGTCCATCCCCTCTGGCCTCATCACGCTCTCGCCGTACGGCACCGCCACGTTCGTCAACCCCGCCGGCGCGCAGATCCTGCAACTCATGCCGCACGCCATCCTCGGACGCCACATCACCGAGCTCCAGTTCTTCGCGGCGGAGGAGTGGAACAGCGTGCGTCCGCAGCTTGCGGAGGGGAAGGTCGTGCGCACCGAGACCACGGTCGAAGTCGAGCACGAAGAGCGCAGCATCGGCTTCGCCATCAGCCCCCTCAACACGCTCGAAGGCACCTCCGCCGGCTTCACGCTCATCTTCCAGGACCTCACCGAGATGAAGAAGCTCGAAGCTGAGCTGCGTCTCAAGGACCGCATGGCCGCCGTCGGCGAGCTCTCCGCCGGCATCGCTCACGAGATCCGCAATCCGCTCGCGGCCATCGCCGGCTCCGTGCAGATCCTCAAGAAGTCGAGCGCCCTGTCGCCGCAGGAGCAGCGGCTGATGAACATCGTCCTCAAGGAGTCGGAGCGGCTGAACAAGTCGATCGCCGAGTTCCTCCGCTTCGTCCGTCCGCAGGAGAAGCGTGCCCTCGAGTTCGACGTCGCCACGAGCATCGCCGAAACGCTCGACCTCCTCGAGCACTCCGCCGAGCTCCGCGCCGATCACGCCATCCAGCGCGAGATCGACCCGCCGTCGTTCCAGCTCGTCGGTGACGCCGACCAGATCCGCCAGGTGTTCTGGAACCTCGCGCGCAACGCCGTGCAGGCGATGCCGAACGGTGGCGTGCTCACGGTGCGCACCGTGGTGCAGGACGGCGAGTACAACATCATCTTCACCGACAACGGCCGCGGCATGTCCGACGCCGACCTCCGCCGCCTCTTCCAGCCCTTCCGCACCAACTTCCCTTCCGGCACCGGCCTCGGCATGGCCATCTCCTACCGCATCGTCCAGGAGCACGGCGGCCGCATCGACGTGCAGTCGCGCGAGGGTGTCGGCTCGTCCATCACCGTCTCGCTGCCACTCAAAGCGACGGTGCGTGTGGCCTCATAACCGTTAAACTGCACGCGCGTGGACGATCGCATCCTCACTCCAACGCTCGAGCCCGAAGACCTTCAGGCCGAGCTCTCCCTCCGCCCCAGATGGCTGCGCGAGTACATCGGCCAGAACAAGGTCAAGGCCAACCTCGACATCTCCATCGCCGCCGCGCGCAAGCGGAACGAAACGCTCGACCACGTCCTCCTCTTCGGCCCCCCCGGCCTCGGCAAGACGACGCTCGCGAACATCATCGCGAACGAGATGAACGCCAACATCCGCATCACCTCGGGCCCCGCGCTCGAAAAGCCGGGTGACCTCGTCGGCATCGTCACGAACCTCGAAGCAGGGGAGGCGCTCTTCATCGACGAGATCCACCGCCTGCCGGCCACCGTCGAGGAAGTGCTCTACTCGGCGATGGAGGACTTCCACGTCGACCTCGTCGTCGGCCAGGGGCCGGCCGCGCGCACGATGAAGTTCGAGCTGCCGCGCTTCACGCTCATCGGCGCCACCACACGCGCAGGCCTGCTCACCGCGCCGCTGCGCGCGAGATTCGGCATCGTCCACCGCCTCGACTTCTACGACGTCGACGCCCTGCAGATCATCGTGCGCCGCTCCAGCGAGATCCTCGACATCCCCATCGACAAGGAAGGCTCGCACGAGATCGCCCGCCGCTCGCGTGGCACCCCGCGTATCGCCAACCGCCTCCTGAGACGCGTGCGCGACTTCGCCGAAGTGCGGCACGAGGGAAAGGTCAACGTCGCCATCGCGCGCGAAGCGCTGCAGATGCTCGAAGTCGACGAGTACGGTCTCGACGAGATCGATCGCAAGCTCCTCACGACGATCATCGAGCGCTTCGGCGGCGGCCCCGTCGGCGTCAGCGCCCTGGCGTCGAGCATCGCCGAGGATCGCGGGACGATCGAGGATCTGTACGAGCCGTACCTCATCCAGATCGGCTTCCTCCAGCGCACCCCGCGCGGCCGCGTCGCCAGCCGCACCGCCTACGAACACCTCGGCTACCCGCTGCACACGGCGCGTAACCAGCGCGATTTGTTCTGATCGCGCGCTACTTCGCGGCCACGTCGCGCAGAAACATCTCCCGCGGCGCCTCCAGAAACGTTGGCGGCTCCCCTCCGCGCCCGGACGCCTCCACGATCAGGATGTGCGACAGCCCGTCAAAGTCCGGCTGCCACTCATGACGCTCGATGCCGGTCAGCTCCGGATGCGCGCTGGCCCCATACTCCTGCCGCGTGACCTCGGCGAACCCCGCGTCCAGCAGCGACGCTCGCAGCGTCCCCTCGTTCCAGAGGAACTGATGCCCCCACCCATGAAACGCCCGGTTGATGGCGAAGCAGGCCAGCACCTCCTCCTCCTTCGTCATCACCTTCTTGTAGTGCGACGCCCAGACCCAATCCAGATTCGGCGTCGACAGCCGCAACACCCCGTCGGTACCCAGCACGCGCCGGCACTCGCGCAGAAACGCCACCGCCGCGGGGTAGGGGAGGTGCTCCAGAAAGTGTTCCGCGTAGATGAAGCGGACGTTCTCAAACGGCAATCCCGCCGTCACATCCAGCACCCGATCGACGCCCTCATAGGGCGCCACATCGATGTTGATCCACCCCTCCATGCGGTTGGGGCCACACCCAATGTGCAGGCGGTTTTCAGTCACGCCCGGATTGTATGGGACCAATAGGACAGATAGGACCTATGGGACAAATAGGACGCACACCCCGCGCCGCGTCCTATAGGTCCTATCTGTCCTATAGGTCCTATTCGTCCTATCGTCCCCTGTGAATCAATCGCGCCGATAGTGCGCCCCACGGGACGATGGGTTGCGGATCGCCGCCTCGGCCACCAGGGTCGCCATTTGCTGCCCGTGGAACAGCTCCACGATCGATTTGCTGATCAGCGCCTCGTGGTAGTACTTCGTCAGGCGGGAGCCCAGGTTGCGCATGTCGGCCACGGCGCGTTTCAGGCGCTCGTAGGTGCGGACGATGCCCACGTAGTTCCACATCGAGTGCTGGATGTTCGTCCAGTCCTGGAGGATCAGCGCCGGGTCTTCCAGGTTCTCGCGGCCGGGCATCATCCAGTCCGGGATGGAGCCGAAGATCGCGTCGGGCACCACACCGCGTCCGGCCGGCAACGAAGAGAACGCGCGCTGCACGGATGGGGAGGCGCTCGAGTTGCCGCTCTCCAGTTTCGCGCGGATCGATTGCGCCGCGTAGTAGCCCCAGGTCAGTCCTTCGAGCAGCGACGTCGACGCCAGACGGTTCGCGCCGTGGAGGCCGGAGCACGACGTTTCGCCGATGGCGTAGAGCCGCGAGAGCGTCGACTCGCCGTGCGTGTTCACCAGGACGCCGCCGCAGAAGTAGTGCGCGGCCGGGACGACGGGGATCGGATCGCGCTCGATGTCGACGCCGATCTCCGCGCACGCTTTGCGGATGTTCGGGAAGCGCTCGGCGATCGGTTGATGGCCGTTGTAGAAGTTCGCCAGGTCGAGGTAGACGAACTCCTCTTTGTTGCTCGTCATCTCCTCGACGATCGCGCGCGCCACGATGTCGCGCGGCGCCAGGTCTTTCAGCTCGGGCGCGTACTTCGCCATGAAGTACTCACCCTTGTGATTGCGCAGCCGCGCGCCTTCGCCGCGGAGCGCTTCCGAGATCAGGAAGTGATTCGCCTTCTTGTCCGCCAGCGCCGTCGGGTGGAACTGCACGTACTCCGCGTTCATGATGCGCGCGCCGGCGCGTGAGGCCATCACCACGCCGTCGCCGATGGCGCTGCGTGTGTTCGTCGAGTGCAGGAACACCTGCCCGATGCCGCCGGTGGCCAGCACCGTGTAGTCCGCGAAGATCGTGTAGACCTCGTTCGTCTGGTTGTCGAGGAGGTACGCCCCGATGCACTCGTTCGTCAGCCGGTAGCGGATCTGGATGTCGGTCGGATGGTGGTGCGTCGTCAGCAGGTCGATGGCCGTCACGTCGGTGACGAGCGTGATGTTCGGCTCCTGCTTCACGCGGTTCAGCAGCGAGACCTCGATCGCGCGTCCGGTCGCATCGCCCGCGTGAATGATGCGCGAGACCGAATGCGCCCCTTCGTTCGTCAGGTCGAGCTCACCTTCGTCCGTCGTGGAGAAGGGGACGTGGATCTCGTCGAGCAGCAGCTCCTTGACGACGCGTGGCCCCTGTTCGGCGAGGAAGTGTACCGACTCGTGATTCGAGATCCCGGCGCCGGCGCGGAGGATGTCCTCGACCAGCATCGCGGGCGAGTCGTCTTCCCCCTGGTAGATGATGCCGCCCTGCGCCCAGAACGTGTTGCAGTCCTTCGGGTCCTGCGCCTTCGTCACGAGCAGGACGCGGATCCCGGCGCTGGCGAGAGTGAAGGCGGCGGTGAGACCGGCAATCCCGGTCCCGATGACGAGCGCGGGATAATGCCCTCGGTTCTCTAACGTCGACACGCGGCGTATTCTACCCGGCTCGTTCTGCCGAGCCCTGAACGCACTAGCAACAGAGAGAGACGACCGTGAGGCCTCCGGCGGGCCGGTACGACCGGCAGCGCTTGTTGGCAAAGCCTCGGCCGCAGGGTTCGCTCGAACACGATCGAAGCGGCGCCACCTGGTGTGGGGTTGGCCCCCAAGCGCCGCCGGTCGTACCGGCCCGCCGGAGGCCCCTCGTCGTTCCCTGTGGCCAACCGCGACTAGGCAGCCGGCTGAGCGAAGCCGGTGATGACGTAGGAGCCCGACTTCACGTCCTTTTTGATCTTGATGATCTCGTTCTTCTGCGCGTCTTCGAGGAGGTCGCTGAACGTGTTGTAGCCGTAGTACTCCTCGTTGAACGTCGGCTTCTTGCGCTGCATCGTCTGCTTGACCATCGAGCCCCAGAGGATCTCTTTGTTCTCGCGCATGAGTGCCTTGATCGAGTCGATCAGCAGCTTGAAGACTTCGGCTTTCTTCTTGTCGTGGATCGGTACGGCGGGAGCTTTCTGCACGCCGCGCACGAGGTCTTCGTAGAAGATGAACTCGTCGCAGTTGTCGATGAGCAGGTCGCTCGAAGAGTTTTTCACGCCGCAGCCGATGACGTACTTGTCGTTCTCTTTCAGCTTCGAGACGAGCGGCGAAAAGTCCGAGTCGCCGGAGGCCACGACGAACAGGTCGATGTGCTCTTTCGACCAGCACATGTCCATCGCGTCGACGACCATGCGGATGTCGGCCGAGTTCTTCCCCGAGTATTTGCGGGCCGGGATGTCGATCAGCTCGATGGCGGCTTCGTGCAGCTCGCGCTTGTAGTCCGGGAACTTGTCCCAGTCGCAGTACGCGCGCTTGACTACGATTTTGCCTTTCTCGAGCAGACGCTCGAGCAGCAGCGCGATCTCGAACTTCTTGTACTTCGCGTCCGTGACGCCGATCGCGAGGTTCTCGAAGTCGATGAAGAGAGCCAGCTTGCTCTCCGTCATCCTGCGGTTGGAAGGGGCACTGCTCCCGCCGTAATCGGCGTCGTCGTCGTTGGTAACGGGCTTACGTGACATATGCGCCGCGAAGTCTAGCTGATTTAGGGCTCAGGGCTCAGCGTGCCCAGCTGGGCGGGCGGTGTCCCCTTCGTCCCATCGTTCCCTGTCGTTCGTGGGGCGCAGCGCACTCACGCGCGCCGCGCCCCACCTGAGCCCTGGGCCCTGCGTCCTGGGCCCTAGTACAGAATCCTGATCCCGATCTGGAACGTGCGCGGCACGTAATCCGGGTGCGTCGCGATGATCCGCCCGAAGTTCGCGCTGGCGAAGTCGTTCACCGGCACGCCCCACGTCACGCGGTCCGTCACGTTGAACACGTCGAGGCGCAGCACCACCGTGTTCCGCAGCACCGAGATCGACTTGTAAACGCCCAGGTCGAGCTGCTCGCGTCCGTCGGTGAAGAACGTGTTGCGTCCCATCAGGTCGCTGATGTCGTCGTCCGGCGTGGCGCGGCGGAAGCCGCCCGCTGCCAGCTCCGTCTGCGATTCGTTCGGGTCGTTGACGTGGTAGCCGCCCTGGAAGCGCGGGTCGACCGCGATCGGACGCTGGTTCGCCACGCCGTCGAAGTCGATGTCGACCGCGCCGGTGTCGATGACCGTGAACGGCGTGCCGGAGGCCAGGCGCAGCACGGTCGAGACTTGCCAGCCGCCGAGGACCTGGGCCAGGAAGTCGCGGCGCTCGCGGAAGAAGGGGAGGGCGTACGACGCCGTCGCCGTGAAGCGGTGGCGCGTGTCGAAGCGCCCGAGCCCGCGCTTGTAGCGCTCGTACTCCGGCGGGAAGATGTTGATGTCGCCGGCGCCCGTCGCCGTCGCTTCCGAGCCCGTGTCGATCGTCTTGCTGAACGTGTACGTCGTGCGTCCCTGGAAGCCGCCGATGAGTCCCGTCTCGAACTCGAGCTGCCCCGCGTGGTACGAGCTCTCCGCCACGTTGTCCACGACCAGGTTCGTCGTGTAGCGCGCATCCGGGCGGCGCTCATTCGTGCGTGGCAGACGGAGGCTCACTTCGTCCGCCGCGATCGGCACCGCGTTGGGGCATGTCGCGTTCACCGGTACGCCCGGCGTTCCCGTTCCCGCGCAGCGCCAGTCCTGCGCGATGCGCCAGCCGGAGCCCGGCGCGCCCGCGCGCACCGGCAGGTTCTCGAAGCGGTACTGCAGCAGGTTCTTGCCGAGCGTGCCGATGTAGCTCGCGCGCATGCGGGCCTGCGTGAAGAGCTGCCGCTCGAACGTCAGGTTCCACTGCCGCGTCTCCGGCATCTCCAGCCCTTCGTCGATCAGCGTCAGCGAGACGCGCTGCGTCGGCGGCACGCCCGGCGTGAAGACGAAACCGTTCGTCGGATCCGAGATGTTCGTGCTGCTCGGGATGCTCAGCGCCGTAGCGTTCGGCGGGTTGTAGCGCACGTTCGCGCCGCCCTGCGAGAACACCGACTGGAACACGCGCCCGTGATAGACGCCGTAGCCGCCGCGGATCGAGAAGCGTCCGTTGCCGCCCGTCACCGCGCGCAGGAAGCGGTTGCTGTCCCAGTTCGGTGCGTACGCGAAGCCGAGGCGCGGATCGATGTACTGATTGTCCGAGAAGCCGTAGTCGAGGCGCCCCTCCGCTTCCACCGGTGCGTCGATCTTCTCGTAGCGCACACCGATGTTGAGCGTCAGGTTGTCCCACGGACGGTATTCGTCTTCCGCGTAGATGTTCGCTTCATTCAGCTCGTTTTCCAGGTAGTCGGGGCCGAATGATTTCTGGAACGTCGAGACGCAGCCGGCGAAGAACGCGTGCAGGCCGCTCGGGTACGTCACCCCGCCGCACGTTGCCGTGAAGTTCCAGAAGCCGCGGTTGTTGTTCGACGCGCGGTCGTTCAGCTTCGAGCGCCGCACGTCCGTGCCCACCTTCAGCGTGTGCCGGTTCCAGTGCGTCGTCGAGAGGTTGTAGACGAACTGCTGGTCGCGCTGATCGCGGTTGATCGGATACGCGCCGGCGTTGCCGAGGATCGTGCCCGGCGTCAGCCCGGCGAAACGCACGACCGGCGTGTCGTTGCCCGCGAGGATGTCGACGTTCGTGCTGCGCAGCCCGAGGCCGTAGCGTGCTTCCTGCACGGTGCTCGAGCCGAGGACGTTCGTCCACGTGATGCCGAAGTTCGACTGCTTGTTGTCCTGGAGCGTCTGTTCGCCGATGATCAGCTCTTCGTTCTCGCGCACCTGCGAGCTCCGCTGATAGCGCGCGTTGACCGCGTTGTTCAGGCTCGCATTCCAGTCGAGGCGCAGCGAGTAGTCGCGGTCCGGGTTGTTCGCGAACTGCGGATACTGATACGCGCGGTTCGAGAGCTGCGGCGCGTTCGGCGTGAGGCCGCTCGGGAAGCGCGCCAGGATCGCGTCCTGCCACGCCCGGTTTGCCGGCGTGTCGTTGCCCAGCGTCAGTCGCGGGAGGTTCATGTCGGAGGCGAGGATCAGCGGCCGGCTGACGATCGTCGTCCCCTTGAACTGCACCATGTCGAAGTTCGCGAACGCGAACAGCTTGTCGCGCAGGATCGGGAAGCCCGCCGTCGCGCCCCACTGCCGGCGGAAGTTTTCCGGCTTCGGCTGCGAGCGCGCGAAGAAGCTCTTCTCGTTCCACTGCGCGTCCTGGCCGTAGCCATACAGCTCGCCGTCGACCGTGTTCGTTCCCGACTTCGTCTGCACCAGGACCACCGCGCCGTAGCCGCGCCCGAACTCCGCGCTGTAGCTGTTCGTCAGCACCTGGAACGACTTGATCGTCGCCAGCGCCACGCCCTGGCGGTGCTGGTTCTCCGACGAGTCGTCGTTGTTCACGCCGTTGATCTGGAACGTCGTGCCGCGCGTGCCGGCGCCGTTGAAGTTCGCCGACGAGCCCGCGGACAGCGTCGCGCTGTCCATGCCGCCGCCCGGATTCGTTTCCTGGTAGCCGGCGAGCGTAGCGGCCAGCCCGAGGAAGCTCGTCTGATTCCCCTGCGGAATCGTCATGATCTCCTCGGCGCGGATCGTCTGCTTGATCTCACCGTCGCTGACGTTGATGCGAGGCGCATCGGCCGTGACCGTGACTTCTTCCGACAGAGCAGGATCGATGATGAAGTCCTGCACCGTCGTCTGATTCAGCTCGACGCGCACGTTGCTGCGCCGCATGGGTGCAAACCCCGACAGCTCCGCCTGCACGTTGTAGATGCCGGCGGGGAGAAACGGCGCGTTGAAGAAGCCCGTTTCATTCGTGACGACGATTCGCTCCAGCCCCGTCTCCGCATTGCGGATCGTGACCGTGACTCCCGGCAACGCCGCCCCGGACCGATCCGAGACGTTGCCGTTCATCGTCCCGGTGACCGTTTGCGCCATGACCGGGACCGCGAAAAGAGAGAGGAGGAACCCGAGGACCAAGCGACGCATCCGCACCCCCAAATGTAAATTCCGTGTGGAGACAAAAAACTACCACACGCGGCCGTGCGCCTGTCATCCAATCTAGTAGTGACCCCGGTGTCAGCGCCGACCCCTCTCCTCCGGTGTCATCGCCGAACCACCCCCCGGTGTTACCGCCGAACCTCCCCCCGGTGTCCTCGCCGAACCTCCCCCGGTGTCATCCCGAACGAACGTGAGGGACCTGGGCGGGCCGGGCGCACATAGATCCATCGTCCAAGTCCCCTTTCCCGTCCTCTCCTTCGTTCCCTGCATCTCATAGCCCCTTTCCCCTCCTCCCATTCGTCCCATCCGTCCCACAGGTCCCATCCGTCCCATCGTCCCCCTGCACCCATCCGTTCTAAACTCCCTCCCCGTGAAGCATTACCTCGCCCTGGCCCGCCCCTTCACCCTTCTCCCCCCGCTCCTGGGCATCATCTCCGGTGCGGTCTGCGCCTGGGGCTCCGCGCACAACCCCGATCCGTCGCGCAGCGTGACGCTCAGCGTCATCCTCACCGTGGCTCTCGGCTCCCTCTGCGCGTCGTTCCTCAACGCCGCCTCGAACGCCATCAACCAGATCTACGACCTGGAGATCGACCGCATCAACAAGCCGGGCCGCCCTCTCGTGACGGGCGAGCTTTCCCTCCACCAGGCGTGGATCTTCACCTGGGTCACTTACGCCCTGGCCATCATTCCCACGTGGCTCGTCGTCGTTTACCCCTACACCTCATGGACGTCGAAGCTGTTCGCGCCTCTCTCCGCGCACGAGTGCTTCTGGATCTACCTGGCGGGGATGGTCTTCACCTTCATGTACTCCGCGCCGGTCCTGGGGCGGACGAAGCGCCACGCCATCCTGGCCAACCTCACCATCGCCATCCCGAGGGGCTGTCTGTTGAAGGTGGCCGGCTGGTGCATGGTCGCGCGCTGGTCGCACCTCGAGCCGTGGTTCATCGGCTCGATCTTCATGTTCTTCCTCATCGGAGCCGCATCGACGAAGGACTTCAGCGACATGGCCGGCGACGCCGCCGGCGGCTGCCGCACGCTGCCCATCCGCTACGGCGTGAAGAACGCCGCCTGGATGATCGCCCCCTTCTTCGTCTTCCCCTGGCTGCTCATCCCCTACGGAGCCCAGCGCGGCATCCTCACCGGCAACCCCACCTTCCTCACCATCCTCGGAGTGGGCCTGGCGGTGTGGGGCGCCTACACCGTCTGGCTGATCGTCCGAAACCCCGACGAGCTGACCTCCACCGAGAACCACCCCAGCTGGCGCCACATGTACCTGATGATGATGGCCGCCCAGATCGGCTTCGCCGCGGCGTACCTGGTGTAAGCACCCGCACCGATAGGACCGATGGGCCCAATAGGACCGATAGGACCTATAGGACCAATAAGACCAATAGGACGGATGGATCCAGGACCTTGTGGTCCCGGAACCGGTTGCGTTTGCCTTCAACGGGGCGGCGCTTCGCCCCCCGTCGCCCCTCTCCCCGGCCTTTGCGGGGAGAGGGTGATTCTTCGCGCAGCGAAGGAATCGGGTGAGGGGCCGCGGCGCACCACAAAGGCCCCCATCGCAACACCCGTCCCATCCGTCCCATCGTCCCTCTGTGGCAATCCTCTCTTCCGACTGTTCCACGTGCCACATTTTGTGTGCACCCCATCCACAACCACTACCGGCAGTACCCTCACGCCCCCCGCGCGCCGTTTTCCACACCCGCCGCGCCCTTTCTCCCTTCTCAATTCACCATTCTCAATTCGCTGGCGGCAGTGCCGCCTTACTTTCGCCCATTTTCTTTCCGGTCGAGTCTGCTCATAAGCCCCGGAAAACCTGCTGAAATCAAAACGCAATCAACACCGGAAAAGTGTACGGAAATCATGTGCAGAACCGGAGGAAAACCCTGCGGAATCCTGTGGAATCACGCAACTCTCACCCTGTTGATAACCCTGTGGAAATCCTGTCGATCCTCGGTGGATAAGATCTTGAAAAGCAGCGGAAGACATCCACTTTCCATCACTGGAGACCTCGATGTAAGTGATTGATTATGCAGCCGCTTGTACCATCCCTTGTGGTGGGAAGCGTACCCGACCACAAGATGTTGTTGACTCGTGTGAGCCAGCGGGCGTAGAGTCTCTCGCACCACAGACAACTCGATGTGATGCGAGGGGGATGTATGAAGGAACTGAAGGACCAGTCTCGTTCTGGTAACCGCTCCACGATTCATTCGGTATCACTTCAGATACGCGATTATCAGGTGACGGTGAAGGTGCGGTCGAGTGTCCCTCAGCCTCTCAGGACCTCGCCGCTGGCCCGCTGGTCGGCTCGCTGAGTTAAGTAACGAACAGGGGAAGTCACCCGGACAGAACGACACGCGCGGGAGCCGACGCGAGCTCCTGCAATCCGGATTTCCTCCTCTGTAAAACGCATTTGAGAAGGGGAGAGCAGAACCATGACGTCCATCGATTACTCGGTCCGCCCACGCACGTCCGCCTCGAAGAACGGCAAAGCCGCACGCAAGGATACGAAGGCGGGCGGGATCGAGATCGACCGCTACTTCACCAAGCCCGGCGTCGACGTGTACGACACCTGTGAATGGGAGATGCGCTCCGCCGGCATCTCCTCCGAGAGCGGAGGCATCGTCTTCGAACAGAAAGACGTCGAGATGCCGAAGTTCTGGTCGCAGATGGCCACCAACGTCGTCGTCTCCAAGTACTTCCGCGGCCACCTCGGCACCCCCGAGCGCGAGACCTCCGTCCGCCAGCTCATCGGCCGCGTCGTCCGCACCATCACTCAGTGGGGCCGCGAAGGCGGCTACTTCGCCACCGAGGCCGCCGGCGACACCTTCCGCGACGAGCTGACCCACATCCTTCTCTACCAGATGGCCGCCTTCAACTCGCCCGTCTGGTTCAACGTCGGCATCGAGCCCAAGCCGCAGTGCTCCGCCTGCTTCATCAACGCCGTCCAGGACACCATGGACTCCATCCTCGGCCTCGCCAAGACCGAGGGGATGCTCTTCAAGTACGGCTCGGGCACCGGCTCCAACCTCTCCAACATCCGCTCCTCGCGCGAGCTCCTCGCCGGCGGCGGCACGGCCTCCGGCCCCGTCTCCTTCATGCGCGGCTACGACGCCTTCGCCGGCGTCATCAAGTCCGGCGGCAAGACCCGCCGCGCCGCCAAGATGGTCATCCTCAATGCCGACCATCCCGACGTCTTCGACTTCATCGAGTCGAAGGAGACCGAGGAGCGCAAGGCCTGGGCGCTCATCGAGGCCGGCTACGACGGCGCCTTCAACGCCCCCGGCGGCGCGTACGACTCCGTCCACTTCCAGAACGCCAACCACTCCGTCCGCGTGACCGATGAGTTCATGCAGGCGTACGAGAAGGACGGCGACTGGACCACCTACAGCGTGACGCAGCCGCGCCGCCCGATGGAGACCTACAAGGCGCGCAAGATGATGCGCCGCATGGCCGAATCCGCGTGGGTCTGCGGCGATCCCGGCATGCAGTTCGACACCACCATCAACGACTGGCACCCGTGCCCCAACACCGCGCGCATCAACGCCTCGAACCCCTGCTCCGAGTACATGTTCCTCGATGACTCCGCGTGCAACCTCGCCTCGCTGAACCTCATGAAGTTCTACAGCGGCGCGACCGGCGCGTTCGACGTCGAGGCCTACCGCGCGGCGCTGCGCATCGTCATCACCGCCCAGGAGATCGTCGTCGACTTCGCCTCGTACCCCACGCCGGCGATCGAGAAGAACTCCCACGCCTTCCGTCCCCTCGGCATCGGCTACGCCAACCTCGGCGCCCTGCTCATGGCCCGTGGCGTTCCTTATGATTCCGAGGAGGGGCGCGAGTACGCCGCGGCGATCACGTCGATCCTTTCCGGTGAGTCGTACGCCCAGTCGGCGCGCATCGCCGAGCGGGTTGGTCCCTTCGCCGGCTACGCCGAGAACGAGGAGCCGTTCCTCCGCGTCATCGACAAGCACCGCCGCGCTGCGTACGGCATCAAGAACCGCGCGCTGCCGCTCGATCTCGCCGACGCCGCCTGCCGCGTCTGGGACGAGGCCTACGCCCTCGGCCAGCAGCACGGCTACCGCAACGCCCAGATCTCCGTCCTCGCCCCGACCGGCACCATCGCTTTCATGATGGATTGCGACACCACCGGCATCGAGCCCGATATCGCGCTCGTGAAGTACAAGAAGCTCGTCGGCGGCGGCATGCTCAAGATCGTCAACCAGACCGTCCCGGTCGCGCTCAAGCGCCTCGGCTATGACGAGAAGCAGGTCAAAGAGATCGTCGAGTACATCAACGAGAACGACACCATCGAAGGCGCGCCGCATGTCCTCGAGCAGCACCTGACCGTCTTCGACTGCGCCTTCAAGCCGGCTAACGGCACGCGCTCCATCCACTACATGGGGCACCTCAAGATGATGAGCGCCGTGCAGCCCTTCATCAGCGGCGCCATCTCCAAGACCATCAACATGCCGAACGCCGCGACGGTCGACGAGATCGAGCAGGCCTACTACGAGGCGTGGAAGATGGGTCTCAAGGCCGTGGCCATCTACCGCGACGGCTGCAAGCGCTCCCAGCCCCTTTCGACGGGCAAGGAGAAGCAGCAGCTCGAGCAGCTCGGCGTCAGTGCGGCCGCAACGCGCCGGAAGCTGCCGGACGAGCGCGAGTCCATCACCCACAAGTTCTCCATCGGCGGCCACGAGGGCTATATCACCGTCGGCAAGTACGAGGACGGGACGCCGGGCGAGATCTTCGTCACGATGGCCAAGGAAGGCTCCACCATCTCCGGCCTCATGGACAGCTTCGCCACGATGACGTCGCTGGCCCTGCAGCACGGTGTGCCGCTGCAGCTCCTGGTGGACAAGTTCACCCACACCCGCTTCGAGCCGAGCGGCTTCACCAAGAACCCCGAGATCCCGATGGCCAAGTCCATCATGGATTACATCTTCAAGTGGCTCGCGACCAAGTTCCTCGACCGCGACCACCAGGCCGAAGCCGGCGTGATCCTGCGCGACGAGCCGCAGTCCACCCAGCCCTCGACCCCGTCGAGCTCCATGATCGCCAGCCAGCCCAAGCCCGTCGCCAACGTGACGACGTTGACGAAGGACGACACCGCCTTCATCAGCAGCGTCTCCTCCGCCGCCAACCAGCCCATCGGCTTCATCGCGACGCCGAAGGACGCGGATGGTCCGAACACCAAAGGCACGGCCACGTTCCGCTACCAGCAGGACGCGCCCAGCTGCTCGGATTGCGGCTCGATCATGGTGCGCAATGGTGCGTGCTACAAGTGCTTGAATTGCGGCAGCACGAGTGGTTGCTCGTAAGAACTAACAATTAACCCGATCAGCGCGAAGGGCGGCCGAGAGGCCGCCCTTTTGCGCTTCTTTCCTGTGGGCATATGCTGAGGTGCCCGCGTTCGCACGGTGCAAGATGGGCATAGATTTAACGCAGATCGGCCTGAAAGTTAGTAACCACAAGTCGTTTGGCGATAAGCCTGCTGGCTTCGACGGAATTCGAAGATTCAACATCATTATCGGACGAAATAACACGGGCAAGTCGGCACTCCTAGACCTGCTTGATCACGCCGTTACGTTGGAACATAAACAGCCACTTCCTTTGAGCCGTGATGCGGCAGTGTGGCTGACCGCCCCGGTACAAGAGTCGGAGATAACACGTATCGTTAGTGGCGACTGGGGTGATTATCGGCCATTTCTTGGTCGAGCGCTAACATGGACCGTCCAGGACAAAGCGAAGTTCGTGCGTGACGTTGACGCACCCGGTTGGCAGGCCGTACCTCGCGAGCTGTGGCAGTCGCTAGTTTCCAATCGTCGCAATCCACTCGACACTTTCCGGACGGCGCGCTTGGCGGCGGATCGGGATATTGTGCCGGAGGCGGCAGGCCCCCCCGGAATCGCGGCGAATGGGGAAGGTGCGACGCGAACGATCCATCATTTCCGCAGTAGTGCAGATCGAGACAGCACTATTGTCGAAAGGGTGATGTTGAACGATCTGAATGAGATCTTCGCGCCGGATAGCGTTTTTTCTCGAATCGATACCCGTGAGATAAATGCTCGGCACCCTGTAGCAACTGCTACAGAAACGCAATGGGAAGTGTACCTGGACGAGGCGGATAAAGGCCGGGTTGCTCTGTCGCACTCCGGTTCGGGCCTGAAGACTGTCATTCTGATTCTCGCTGTGTTGCATCTGACGCCACTTGTCGACCGGGCGAGAACCGAACAATATTTCTTTGCATTCGAAGAGATCGAGAACAACCTTCACCCGGCAGTGCAGAGGCGGTTGCTGCGCTATCTCCGCGATCGATGCCACCGCCACGGCTGCCACTTCTTCATCACGACCCATTCTCCCGTTGAGATCGACTATTTCGCGCGTGATCTGGATGCTCAGGTGTTGTATGTGCAACATGACCAGAAATGTGCGACCGTGACGCCCGTTAGCGGGTATCTCCACGGTAAGGCAATGCTAGACGATCTTGATATTCGTGCCAGCGACATGTTGCAGAGCAACGGAATCATATGGGTCGAGGGTCCGAGTGACCGTATATACCTGAATAAGTGGATTGAACTTTGGACTGATGGCAAGTTGCGAGAGGGCGCGCACTATCAGGTTCTGCAATATGGCGGGGCATTGCTAGCGCATCTCACGGCCGGTCTGCCCGATACGGAGAGCGCGGCGATAGCCATTCTTACGGTGAACCGGAACGCTGCAATCGTTATGGACAGCGATAAGGCGGCCGCTACCGACGAGCTAAAGACAGCCGTTGTCCGCATGTCCGATGAGATAGTGAGAAGCGGTGGCCTTGCTTGGGTCACCGCAGGTCGTACAGTTGAACATTACATTCCCAAAGAGATCTATCAATCTACCATCGGTTCAGTCCCGAAACCCTATGCCGATGCGATTGAATATATTCGGATGCGCAACGCTAAAGCGGTGGTGAGGTTGCCGACGGACAAAGTGAAGTTAGCCCGCCGCGTTGTACCCCTGCTGACGGCTAACAACGTTGCTGCGACGCTTGATCTCCAAGATAGGCTTAGTGAGATAGTTGGGGCCATCAAAAAGTGGAACAAGATGACGTGAGTCGTAATGCGCCACGCTCTATGAACCGCGCACCAGTCGGAGAATCAGCGATAGAACGGCACCACTGTAGCCGGCTCCGGCGCCTACTGCCTCAACGCCTATCGCAATCATTCCTCCCCGCATCATTGCGTTTCTAAACATCCCGAACCTGGCTAATCGGTAGAGCGGGCGCTCGATCAGCGGCCAGATCAGCCGGTGGACAAGTAACGTGAGGATCGCGATGAAAAGGCCCAGGGTGAGCGCAGCACTGAAGATATTGGTCAGCGTGGAGATCGCCACAGTCCACGCTGTCAACCCGGCAATTGGTCCTACGTCAGCTTTTATCGCGACCAATAGAAGGGCCGGAGGGCCCAATATCAGGGCCATTCCGAGAGAGAGCTGCGCCGCGGCGAGAAGCATGAGCGATGAGAATCGCTCCGACTCACCTTGCCACCTCAAGAGTCTTCGCGTTGCAGCCGTAGCTACTACGTCTGTGACCGTACCCACGACGACAGCTGCAACCAGTGCGATGAAGCGTCCTCGGCCCGGGCTGCAGCACATCATCATGACAGCGAAGTGTGTGGTCACGAAGGCCAAAGTAAAGGTCAGACCCACAACTGGCGCATGGCGAAGGCGTTCATTCACGGCGGCCGCGACGACGCCGACGATTGCTACGATTGCGGCGAGATGGAGAAGGGAAGGCGTCATAGGGACAGCGATCTCGAGAAAAAGCGCCGCTATAGGCCAGATTGCATCGGCGCTGCTCGTGAGAGGCCGGTCGATCGTTTCGACTGCGCGACTTAGGATGTACGCGGCGGAGAAGTGCACTGAAGCGAATGACAAACAAACGGAGGCCGCGATTGCCTGCCGCGAGAATAGTGATCGACCGAAAACGCGGTCGATCGCCGCGGTCGCAAGTTTCGCTGCGCCTTGCATAAGCGCGAAATGTCGCGCTATCGCGGTGCGCTGCAGGTCGTGGATTCGTACCCACCAGTCGACAAGAATGTTGTCGACCTGGCGTTCCTCATCTTCGTGAAGGAAGAGGCCACCGTAAATGAGGACTCCCCCACCTGCCAGCGCCAATAGGCGGGCTATTTGGTGAAGCGCATCGAATGTCACACGCTAAGTCTAGCTGAGCGTTCTGTTCTCGACGCTCCTCTCTGCCGGATCTTGCCGGTCCAAGGGACGTCACAACACCATTCGCCGCACGACCGCGGGCGTGAAATCATCCAGCAGGTCGAGAACCGAAGTGTCTAGTGCGCGAGCCATCCGTAGGAGGGCTAAGAAGGTCGGATTTGTTAGGCCGCGCTCGACCGATGAAATGTGGTTATGGTGCATCTCGCAGAGCTCGGCGAGCCGTTCCTGCGTCAGCCCCTTCTCCAGGCGGCGTTCGCGAATCTTCCTGCCGAGAAGCTCCAGCGCCGATGCGGCCATGCTCTCGCAGTCTCACACTTGACTGTGAATCCGGCCACACAGTATCCTGTGAGTGTCTTGGTGGTGATGGACGCAGGGAAGGAGACCGAAGCGATGTCGAACGTCATCTCGCTAGCCGGCAGCCAGAGTGAAGCTCTGATGCGGCGAACGCCGGTGGAGGTGGAGTTGCCCGAGTTCGTGGTGCGAGCCCTCCAGCACCGCGTCGAGGTGGCGAACGAAGACGCCGAGCCCGACGAAGTCGTCACCCTCAACGACGTCATCGAGTGGTACCTCGTCTCCCCCCTCTCCGTGAAAGAGCTCCCCAGCCTCGAATCCGCCGTCCCCGGCTTCTCCCGCGCCTTCGCGAAGTGGGTCTTCGACTCTACCTGGCGCCCGGAGGATGGCGAGGAGTAGCGCGCAGCCGGCGCCTCATCGTCCCGCCGACCTCAAACGTTCGAATCCCGCTTGGCCTTCGGCGCGAGTTTGGACTGCGGCAGCGGACGAGCTGCCGCTTTCCCCCAGCGGAGGCGGACGAGCCTCCGCCTTCGCCTGAGGCGGAGCAGCGAGGGTGCAACGAAGCAACCACGCGTCTCCGATCGCCTGTGGTCACAGCGTCGCTGGGCGTGTACAAAAGCGGCAGCTCGTCCGCTGCCGCAGTCCAAACGATCGCCAGGGGCCAAGCCTATCGGGACGGCATCGCTGCACGCCCGGAGGCCCAGCGAGGACGTTCGCATTCCACGTGGCCTTCGGCGCGAGTTTGGACTGCGGCAGCGGACGAGCTGCCGCTTTCCCCCAGCGGAGGCGGACGAGCCTCCGCCTTCGCCCGAGACGGACCAGCAAGGGCGCGACGAAGCCCGATGGGGCCGCGATCGCCTGTGGTCACAGCATCGCTGCACGTGTACAAAAGCGGCAGCTCCGCTGCCGCAGTCCAAACAATCGCCAGGGGCCAAGCCTGGAGGACGGCGTCGCTGTGTCGACGGGAGGCCCAGCGACACCGTTCGCAATCACTTGGCCTGCCGCGTGAGTTTGGACTGCGGCAGCGGACGAGCTGCCGCTTTTGTACACGTGCAGCGACGACGGGACCACAGGCGATTCGC
>DASVEE010000047.1:0-168077 GCA_036380735.1 Thermoanaerobaculia bacterium
TGGGGGACCATCGACGTCGACGTGGGGGACCATCAACGTCGACGTGAGGGACCATCAACGTCGACGTGGGGGACCATCAACGTCGACGTGGGGGACCATCAACGTCGACGTGGGGGACCATCAACGTCGACGTGGGGGACCATCGACGTCGACGTGGGGCACCATCAACGTCGACGTAGGGACCGTCAACGTCGACGGTGGGGACTTCATCGATGGTGGTAGCGGGGAAACGATAGGACCTATAGGACTTATGGGACAAATAGGACAGATAGGACAAAGCCAGGGACCGGCTGGTCGTGTTGACCGGTGACCTTGTCCTATAAGTCCTATTTGTCCTATTCGTCCTATAGGTCCTATCGTTCCCCGCCGCTCTACGCTGGGTAGAGTGGCTGCACCGGGCTGTTACTGCCGGCCGAAGCCGCCGGTCAGCAGGCGGCGCTCGGTGGGCTTTTCCTTCACCACGGCGACGCCTTCGGCGCCGCCGACGATGACCACGCGGCCGCCCGGGGCGACGGGTGGATCGGGTTGCGGCACGTCGACGATCTGCGCCGGGGTCACCGGGGAGACGGTGTCGAGATACTTCTGCGCCCGGACTGCCGGCTCCATGAGCAACGGATCGGCGCCTTCCTGCTCGGCGATGGACGGGGTCTCGCGGACGACCTCCATCGGCGGCGCGGCGACGGGTGCGGCGGGGAGCTCTCGCTCGTAGAGACGGCCGAAGCCGCTCTCGGGTCGGAACATCTCGGAACGGATCGTGATGATGGCGAAAAGGGCGATGAGCACCAGGGTCGTCAGCCCCAGATTGCGCTTCGTGAGATAGCGTTTGCGCTGCCGCCGGTCCCGGATCGGGACGATGAGGTGGGACTTGGAGCTTCGCATGAGTCGAGTTCTCGCAAGCCACGCGCCAAGTGCTAAACGATTCACAGGGAGGAACTTATGAGCAAAGTGGGAATTATCGGGACGGGATGGGGCGCACGCGTGCAGGTCCCGGCGTTCCGCGAGGCAGGACTGGAAGTGGTCGCCCTCGCCGGCCGCGATGCGGAGAAGACGCAGAAGCTCGCGCAGGAGCTGGAGGTCACCCCCTTCGATGACTGGCGCACGCTGGTGGCCTCGCCCGATCTCGACCTGATCTCCATCGTCACGCCTCCCTCGGAGCATCTGGAGATGGCCACCGCCGCGCTCGCCGCCGGGAAGCACGTGCTGAGCGAGAAGCCGACCGCGCTCGATGCGGCCGAGGCGGAGCGCCTGGTGGAGGCCGCCCGGCGCGCGCCGGACCAGATCGCCATCATCGACCACGAGCTCCGCTTCCTCCCCGGCTGGCGCGAGGCGCGCGACCGCGTGCGCGAGCTCGGCGGGATCCGCTACGCCGAGGCGCGCTACGCCAGCCCCGGCCGCGGCGACCGCAACCGGGCGTGGAACTGGTGGAGCGACGCCGGCCACGGCGGCGGCATCTGGGGCGCCGTCGGCTCGCACTTCGTCGACGCGCTCCGCTACTTCGGGATGGAGATCGAGGCGGTGCAGGCGATGCTGCACACCGCCATCGACACCCGCAGCGGCAAGCCAGTGACCGCGGATGACGTGGCGGCCGTGCACTTACGCCTGCGCGGCGGTGCGGTGGCCATGCTGACGTTCAGCGCCGTAGCCTCCGGTCCGGACGAGGCGAGTGTCCTCACGATCCACGGCGAAGACGCGGCCATGCGGTTCGCCGGCGAGGAAGTGCTGCTGGCCCGCCGCAACGAACCGTTCGCGCGCATCGCCGGCGGCGAGTTGGAAGAGCGTCCCGGCAACTCCCCCGGCGGCGCCTTCGGCAGCGGCACCGTGCACCTGGGACGCGCCCTGCGCGCGGCCCTCTCCGGCGACCGTGAAGCGCTGGCCCCGGCGGCCACCTTTGCGGACGGCCTGGCGCAGCAGCGCGTGCTGGATGCCGCGCGTGCATCCGCGCGTGAAGGGCGGTGGGTGACGGTGGGGTGACTCTCCGCCGCCACCCTACCCCATCGCGCGCCACGCCGACGGCGTCACGCCGAAGTGGCGCCGGAACATGGCCGTGAAGTGACTGTGGCTGGCGTAGCCCAGCTCCTGCGCGAGCTGCGACAGATCTTCGCCCAGGCGCGGCAGCGCCATGCGCAGGCGCAGCGTGTGGCGGTAGCGCGTCATCGTCTCGCCCGTCCGTAAGCGGAACAGGCGGCAGAGGTGGAACGGCGAAAGGCGCGTCGCTCGCGACAGCTCGCGCAGCGGCAGGTTGGCCGCCGGGTCGGTCGCGATCAGCTCCTTCGCACGCTCGACTGCTTCGATATCGGACGGCCGCGGCGCCGGCAGCTTCTTGGCGTACGTGCGCGCGACGAGCCGGCCGAGCACGCGCAGCACGGTCTCCTCGACGTGCAGTGCGTCGAGGGCGATCCCCTTCGACAACGCTTCGAAGAGGCGCCGCTGCTCGAGGAAGCTCTTCGCGTCGCTCGGCGCGTCGGCGAAGCGGAACGGCCGCTCCGGCGTCACGCTGGCGTCGTGCGGCCCCAGCACGTCGAGCAGGACGTCCTCCGCGACGGTGTACCAGTCCGACGCATCGAGCTCGCTGACCCGGGTCCGCGTGTAGCGCTGGTGCTGGTTGTAGAACGCGACGCCCGCCGGGTTGCCGACGAACGCCGCCCCTTCCTCGTGGCGGATGCGCGTCACCGTCCGAGGAAAGACGAACGTGTGGTGACTGCACGGTCCGGAGTCGCGGAACAGCGGATGCGTGGCCGGGCAGCGGAAGCTGCCGACGGCAACGACGTCACCGCGAAAGAGCAGGCTCTCGACCGGCTTGAGTTGAATGTCGAGCATGCCTGATCTTCGCTCCGCGGCGTCTGTGCGATGTTGCCGATCGATCAACGCACCGTCACGACTCTCCATATTCGCGAGGCGTGGCCTGGGCGAGCTTACGAAAGAGGCGGAAAAAGGTCGCTCGAGTGCCGAAGCCGGCGCGATACGCAATCTGCGTGGTGCTCAGCTTGGTGGTGGAGAGCAGCTGCTTGGCGAATTCGACCTGCTGCCGTTTCAGGTAGTCCGAAGGGCAGATGCCGAGGAGCTCGCGGAAGGCGCGAGAGAGTTGCACGGGAGACATTCCGAGGCGATACGCGAGCTCCGACGCGCGTGGCGCGGACTCCTGTCGGAAACAGTCGCGGACGTAGCGGTCCGCGAGATCCTTCAACATTCGGCTGTCCAGCATGGCCGGATGATAGGGGTGCTTTTCCGTAACTGCCGGTGGCCACGGAAGGCACACCAGCAACTTCCGTCCACACTTCAATTTGGCAGTCCGTAACGAAAATAATGACACTAGGCTGTGACACGCAAAGGCGTCGCACCCGCGGTCTCGGCTGTACAGAAAGGGACCGGGAACGGCTGCTGGAAGGATGAACGACCGGCTGGCGGGGACGAAGGCCGGCGATGGCGGGCCGGTCGCCGGCGACGAGCATCGCCACCGATGACCGGCCACGCTGAAGGAAGGGGTCTTACTTGGCCGCCGGGGCTGGGAACGTCAGGTCGAGCTTGATCTCGACGTCATCCTTGATGAGGTTGTCCGGAGCGCCCTTGTAGGCGACGCCCCACTTCTGACGGTCGATCTTGAAGTCGGAGCGGACGCGGACTTCGCCGCCGGCGCGCTCGGTCTTGGCGCGGAACGAGACGGGATTCGTGGCGCCGCGGAGGGTGAAGAGGCCGGAGACCTCGTATTCGCCGTTGCCCAGATCCTTGACGCTGCTCGACTTGAACGTGGCGTTCGGATGATTGGCGACGTCGAAGAAGTCGGCCGACTTGAGGTGGCCATCGAGACGGCCGCTGTCGGTCTTGACCGTGGAAAGGTCGATGGTGAACTCGACGGCGGTCGGCTTCTGGCCGTCGACGGTGACGGAGCCGTCGAACTTGCCGAAGGTGCCGTCATGGGAGCCGACGATCTTCTCGCCATGGAAGCCGATGGAGCTCTTCTCGGCGACGACCGGAAGCTTGGTGGTGGCGGCGTGGACGACGCCCCCCGCGATCAGGGTGAGAGCGAGTGCGAACCGGGTGATCGTGCTGCGCATTTTGATGATTCCCTCCGTATCGGAACGATGTGGCAGGCAGAACCAAGCCCCACGCGGAGATATTCGTTGCGAGGAGGATTGAGGGGGACGATAGGACGAATAGGACCTATAGGACAGATAGGACGAATAGGACGCCGCCCCCCCGAGAGGAACGTTCTACACGGGTGGGTGGGGTCCTATAGGTCCTATCCGTCCTATTCGTCCTATTCGTCCTATTCGTCCTATAGGTCCATCGTCCCCTGCCCCAAATCAAAAAGGGCCGGCTTTCGCCGGCCCTTCACTGAACTTACTGTTCGCCGCCGCCGCCACCGGGATTGCCACCGCCGGTGTTGCCGCCGCCTTCGCGATTGCCGCCACCGCCGCCGCCATCACGGCGCGGGGGGCGCGGTCCACGGTCGCCGCCGCCGCTGCGGTGACGATCGCCACCACCGCCGCCGTCACGGCGCGGTCCGCGGTCGCGGTCGCCTCCGCGGTAACCACCGCGGTCTCCGCCACGATCGCGATCGCCGCCGCGGTGCTCGCGGTCGCCGCCTTCACGCGGCGGACGGCTGGCGCGCGCCGCGGCCAGTTCCTCCTCCGTCGGAGGCGGAAGCAGCGGCTTGCGCGACAGGCGGATCTTGCCGCTGTCGGGCTCGATCCCGACGACCTGCACCTCGAGCTCGTCGCCCATCTGCATGACGTCGGTGACCTGACCCACGCGCGTGTGCGCCATCTCGGAGATGTGCAGGAGGCCGTCCTGACCCGGGAGGATCTCGACGAAGGCTCCGTACGGCTCGATACGCTTGACCGTACCTTTGTAGTTCTTGCCGATCTCCGGGGAGGCGGTCAGCCCCTTGATGATGTCGATCGCGCGCTCGGCCGCCTTGGCGTCCGTCGACGCGATCGTGACCTTGCCGTCGTCCTCGACGTCGATCTTCGTGCCGGTTTCTTCGACGATCCAGCGGATCGTCTTGCCACCGGAGCCGATGACGTCGCGGATGCGGTCCTTCGGAATGAGGATCGTGTAGAGGCGAGGCGCGAACTCGGAGAGCTCCTGCTTCGGGGTGGCGATCGCCGCATCCATCTTGTCGAGGATGTGGAGACGCCCTTCCTTGGCCTGCGCCAGCGCCTGGGCCATCACTTCGCGCGACAGACCCGACACCTTGATGTCCATCTGCAGCGCGGTGATGCCGGTACGCGTGCCGGCGACCTTGAAGTCCATGTCGCCTTCGTGGTCTTCCATGCCGGCGATGTCGGAGAGGACGGCCGTCTTGCCGTCGCCGCTGATCAGACCCATCGCCACACCGGCGACGGCGGCGCGCATCGGCACGCCTGCCTGCATCATCGCCAGCGAGCCGCCGCAGACGGAGGCCATCGACGACGAGCCGTTCGACTCGAGGATGTCGGAGACGATACGGATCGTGTACGCGAACTCGTCTTCCGGCGGGAGGAGCGGCGCGAGCGCGCGGCGGGCGAGATTGCCGTGGCCGATCTCGCGGCGCGCGGGGCCGCGCAGGAACTTGACTTCACCGACCGAGAACGGCGGGAAGTTGTAGTGCAGCATGAAGCGCTGGAAGGTCTCGCCTTCGAAGTCTTCGATCTTCTGCGCTTCCTGCGGGGTGCCGAGGGTGACGGTGACGAGCGCCTGGGTCTCGCCGCGGGTGAAGACGGCGGAGCCGTGCGTACGCGGCAGGACCGCGAGCTCGACCGAGATCGGACGGATCTCGTTGAAGCGGCGGCCGTCGACGCGCTTCTGCTCGTTGAGCGCGAGGCTGCGGAAGATCTCGACTTCCATCTCGCCGTAGGCCGCGGACGTGGCGGCGATGCGCTCCGTCTCTTCGACCGGGATGGCGGAGATGATGCCGTTCTTGACCTGCTTGATGGCGTCGTAACGGGCATGCTTGCCGGTCGTCTGCATCGCGGTCTTCAACGACTCGCCGTGCTGCTCCATGAGCTCGTGGAGCTGCTCGGGGGTGAACTTCGGCTTGTAGTCGACGTTCAGCTTTTCCTTGCCGACGTCGCCGCGAAGCTGCTGCTGCAGGGTGCAGAGGCGGCGGATCTCGGCGTGGGCGGCGTCGAACGCGTCGAGGACGACCGATTCGTCGACCTCACGCGCACCCGCTTCGACCATGACGATGGCCGACTCGGTGCCGGCGAGGACGAGGTCGAGGTCCGAGAGGTCGCGCTGCGCGTTGGTGGGATTGATGATGATCTGCCCGTCCACATAGCCGACGCGGACGGCGCCGATCGGATGGAGGAACGGGATCTCGGACGAGACCAGCGCGGCCGAGGCGGCGTTGATGGCGAGGATGTCCGGATCGTTTTCGCCGTCGGCCGAGAGGACGAGCGCGATGATCTGCGTCTCCTGGCGGTAGCCCTTCTGGAACGAGGGGCGGAGAGGGCGATCGATGAGGCGGGAGGTGAGAATTTCCTTCTCGGTGGGGCGCCCTTCACGCTTGAAGAAGCCACCCGGGATGCGTCCGCCGGCGTAGGTGTACTCCTTGTAGTCGACCGTCAGCGGCATGAAGTCGCCGATGACGTTGCCCTCTTTGTAGCAGGCGGTGGCGAGGACGACGGTGTCGCCATACCGGATGACGACGGCCCCATGGGCCTGTTTGGCGAGCGCACCTGTCTCCATGGACAGGGTCTTCCCGCCGATTTCCAATTCTCTTTTGAACGCCATTGTTTCCTTCGTTGTGGTGCGTGAGACCACTCATCACCTCACGCTGTTGATGTCCGCTTGGGGCCGAACGATGGGATCCGGCCGGAAGGAGAAAGATGTGTGCAGGCTTCGAGCCCGTTGAAGCACGCAGGGCCGGCGAAATCGCCGGCCCTGCGGATGGATGGCTTACTTGCGGATACCGAGTTTCTCGATGATCTGGCGGTAGCGCTCGAGGTCGATCTTCTTGAGGTAGTCGAGAAGGCGACGGCGCCGGCCGACCAGCTTCAGGAGGCCGCGGCGGGAGTGGTGGTCCTTCGCGTGCGTCTTGAAGTGCTCGGTCAGATAGGTAATGCGGCTCGAGAGGAGTGCGATCTGCACTTCTGGGGAGCCGGTATCGTTCGTGTGGACCCGATACTCGGAAATGAGGTCAGTCTTCTGCTGCTTGGTGGTCGACAAAATCCAGTCTCCTAAAAAGTTGAACCCTTAAAATCGATACACGTATCGCGGTAAATCGCGACACCATAACAGCCACCCCGCGCAAAATCAATCCCGCGGGGACGTTACACTGCGCGCCGTGCGCCGTGTTTTCCATCTTCTGCTTGCTGTGGCTGCGCTCGGTTGTGGGCGCGCTCCGGAAACCGCTTCCTCCGCTGCGTCCTTCCCGAACGCCCCCGTCATCCTCATTTCGATCGATACGCTGCGGTCGGACCGCCTCCCCGCCTACGGCTATGACAAGGTCGAGACGCCGCATCTCGACGCTCTAGCCCGCGACTCGGTCGTTTTCCAGCGCGCGTACAGCCATTGCCCCATGACACTCCCCTCGCACGCGTCGATCTTCACCGGCCTCCTGCCGACCGAACATGGCGTGCGCAACAATGTCGGCTACTCGTTCGACGCCTCGCGCCACCGCACACTCGCCGCGACGCTGCAGGAGCGCGGCTACCGCACCGGCGCCGCCGTCTCGTCCTACGTCCTCCGCTCCGACACCGGCATCGCCGGCGGCTTCGCCGATTACGACGACTCGATCCCGGTCGCGTCCGGCGCGCTCGGCTCGCACCAGCGCTCCGGCTTCGACACGCTGAACCGCGCCACGGCCTGGCTCGACGGAAACGCGTCCCAACCTTTCTTCTACTTCTTCCACATCTACGAGCCGCACGCCCCCTACACACCGCCGGCGGAGTTCAGCAAGTACGCCGACCCGTACGACGGCGAAGTGGCAGCCTCCGACGCCATCGTCGGCCGGCTGCTCGAACACCTGAAGAAGCTGGGCGTCTACGACCGCGCGTTGATCGTGCTCCTTTCCGACCACGGCGAAGGGCTCTGGGATCACGGCGAAGATCAGCACGGCATCCTCCTTTACCGCGAGTCGCTGCAGGTGCCGCTCTTCGTCAAGCTGCCGAAGCAGGAGCGTGCCGGCACCAAGGTCGCCCGGCCCGTCGGTCTCGCTTCCGTCTATCAGACGATCCTTGGGCTCCCCGGCTCCCTGCTCGACGAGCCGCAGGAGAAAGCCCCCGCCGCCCCCATCTACGCCGAGACCTTCTACCCCCGCATCCACCTCGGATGGAGCGAGCTGCGCTCGCTGATCGACGACCAGCATCACTACATCGACGGTCCGCGTCCCGAGCTGTACGACATCGCCGCCGATCCACGCGAGACGCGCGACGTGCTCGCCGAGCAGCGCCGTGTCACGGCCGCGATGCGCCAGAAGATCGCGGCGTACCCGAAAGAGATCGCCGCGCTCGCGCCGGTCGATCCGGAGGAAGCGGCGAAGCTCGCCGCGCTCGGCTACGTCGGCAGTCCGCAGGACCGCAGCGGGCCACTCCCGAACCCGCGCGACATGATCGGCAGCCTCCGCGAGATCAAGCAGGCGTTCGCGCTCGCCGACGCGCGCCGCTACGACGAGGCGGTCGATGCGCTGCGCGCGCTCCTCGCACAGAACCCCCGCAACGCCGACGTGGCGTCGAAGCTCGGCGAAGTACTGGTCGACTCCGGCCGCTACGAAGAAGCGGTGACGTCGTACCAGACCGCCATCGCTCACGCCCACCGCTTCTCCCCCGACCTCGCCCTCGGTCTCGGACTGGCGTTGCTGCGCGCCGGGCGTCCCGCCGAGACGCTGAAGCACGCGGACGTCGCGCTCAAAGCCAGTCCGCGGGAAGCGCACGAGCTCCTCGCGCGCGCATTGATCGAGCTGCGCCGCGCCCCCGAGGCCGAGTCGCACGCACGCGCCGCCATCGCCCTCGGCGACCGCCAGCCGTCATCATTGCTACTGCTGGCCGACGTGCAACGCGCCGCCGGTCAATACGCCGAGGCGTTGCGTACGGTCGACGAAGCCACGCAGCGCGCGGCGGAGCTCGGAGTGCAACAGCTCTACGGCGCAGATTACCTGCGCGGCGATCTGTACGCGCGCATGGACCGCCCCGCCGAAGCCGAGGCAGCGTACCGCCGCGAAATCGCCGCGTTCCCGCAGCATCTGCAGTCCTACGCGAACCTGGCCATCGTGCACCTGATCCAGGGCAACCCCGCCGAAGCCGACCGCACGCTGGATGAAATGGTGCGCCGCAATCCGCACCGCGGAGCGCGCGAAATGGCCGCGCGAACGCGTGCGGCCATGGCGGAGTAGCGGGCCGGGGAACGATAGGACCGATAGGACAAATAGGACCACTTCATCAGTCCTATTTGTCCTATCGGTCCTATCAACACCGCCAAAAACAAAAGCGCGCGGCATGCCCACCGGCACACCGCGCGCTTCATTGATCGAACCGTTACTTTAGAACTTCAGACCCAGCGACACGCGGAAGGTCCGCGGCGTCTGGTAGGCGAACTCGTTGATCGGCTGCCCGAAGGCAGCGTTCATCCGGTAATGGACGCCCTCGACCGGCGCCGTGGTGTAAGGATTGAACGCAACGCACTGGGGGTCTGCCGCGGTGCCTGCACCCTGCCGGCAACCGCTGCGGCGCGTCGTGACCGTCTTGTTGATGAAATCAGGATCTTCGACGCCCTGCAGGTTGAAGACATTGAGGATGTCGGTCTCGACGAAGAAGCCGATGCCGCGGAAGGTCGGCGAATACCAGTTGATGCCGATGTCCGTGGTGAAGATGTCGTCCAGGCGGAGCTCACCGCGATCGCTGAAGAAGTAGTTCACGGACGTCGGCGGGGTCTGATAGCCCGGGTTCGTAATGCCGTCCGCCGGACCGTTGGCGACGCCGCGGCGGATATCGATGGTCGCCGTCGCCGAGTACGACAGCGCGGAGTGGTATCCCTGCAGCGCTGAGAAGTTGAAGCGGCCCACGGGCGTGCTGAGGTCGTACTGCGCCCACAGGTTCGCACGATGGCGCATGTCGGCGCCGAGATACCCGACCGGCGCGTAGCGGTCGAACGTCGTGTACTCGGGGTACCAGTTGTAGTCGGTCAGAGTCGTGGCGAAGCTCGCCGACTCACCTTCCACGTTGCCGCGCAGCTTGGACCACGTGTAGTTGCCGCCGAAGTTCAGCGCCGGCGACGCTCGGAAGCTGCCCTGCAACTGAATGCCCTGGTACTTCCGCGAAAGACCGTCGTCGCTGTTCTCGATGACCGACTGATCGAACGTCGTGCCATTGCCGTCGACGGCTTTGCCTGTCTCGATCGTCCGGCGTGACACGTAGAAGTCGCCCCAGTTGCGGTTGATGAAGTCAGCACGAACGAAACCGCGCGAACCGAACGTCATCGCGTAACCGAGCGTCCACTCGTCCATGAACGGCGCACTGAGCGAACGATCGAAGCGAGTGGTCACGCCGGGGACGTGCGCGCTGGTGAGGAACTCGGTGTTGCGCGTGCCGCCGACCGAGTTGAACCAGTCGAACACCTGGCGGATGACCTGCTCGATCGGCACCATCTGGCCAGCGGGCGTGCCGATCGGGTTGATCGCCGGTCCCTTGTAATCCCAGTAGTACGACGCGTAGCGGCCGGCCGTGGCGGTATTGTCCGCGGGTCCCTGGTCGACCTTGGAGACATAGCGGCCGTAGCTCGTGCTGAAGCGATGACGGCCATCGCCCTTCAGATCGTACTGCGCGGCGAGGCGGGGGCTGAAGGCGCTGTCGTCGACCGTCTTGCGTCCGGCCTGGTCGGTGCCGAACGCCTGATCGTAGCGAACGCCGATGTTGAAGTTGAAGTGCTGGTTCAGCTCGAGCTTGTCGTTGAGGAACACCGACCGGACGGCGAAGTCCGACGTGGACGAAAGCGCCGGCACCGGGTCGTACTCGATCTCCGAGCGGTTCGGATCGACGCCGAAGTAGACCTGGCCGCCGATGAGCTGGATGTTGCCGTGGATACGGAAGTCACTTCCCGACTGGAAGTTGTTCTCGTTGCGGATCTGGTGGAACTCCTCGTAGCCGCCGACGAAGCTGTGGTTGCCCGCCGCGCGCGTGCTGAGGAAGTACGACGCCTTGCCCAGCCAGCTTTCGTTGTCGCGCTCCTTCGCCGGGCACGGGGTGCCGCAGAAGGTGGGCGACCACATGCGGTTGCCCGTAGCGGAGTCGAGGAGCAGCGTCCCCTGAATGAGGTCGCGCGACTCGGCGCCGCTGGTGAACTCGTCCTGCATCCGGGCGTACTGCCCTTCGATGAGGAAGTTGTTCGTCAGGACGCCCGTGTAGTGCAGCGCCTCGAGCGACTTCGGACGCTCGTACGTGGTGAGCGAACGGAGGTCGATGACGCGGCCGCTGGTGACATAGTTGTCGCGGCCCTCGTCGCTCTTGATGTACGAGCCGATGACGGAATGATTCTGCGTGAGCTGCGCCGTCAGCTTCGCCTCGAAGCGCTCATCCTCGGAGCTGAAGACGTAGGGGATGTTCGTCTGCACCGTCTGGCGCGTCTGCTCGCGATCCTGCATGCGGGCGGCGCCGAAGAACCAGAGCCGGTCGCGGATGATGCGGCCGCCGAGCGTTCCTTCGTAGGTGCTGTTGAGGTCATCGATCGGCTCCGCCTGCGCGGCGTAGTCGGTCTTCGACACCCAGCTCGGATTGTCGAGCGTGTCGCGCAGCGAGCCGGTGAAGTCGTTGCCGCCCGACTTGGTGATCGTCGAGACGACGCCGCCGGTGAAACGGCCGAACTCCGCGGAGACGCCGGCGCTGAGGACCGTCGACTCCTGAATCGCGTCTTCGATGTAGAGCGCGTTCGGCTGACCGCGCAGGTTCTCGTTGACCACGACGCCGTTGACGAGGAAGAGGTTGTCGAACGAGTTCGCGCCGGAGATCGTGATCTGATCGTTCGGCCCGGCTTCGGTGACGCCGGGGGCGAGGCGCACCGTGTCATCCACCGTGCGTCCGACCGGAAGCTCGTTGATCGTGGTCGAGGTGAAGTTCGTGGAGACTTCCGTCACCTCCGCCGCGGCGGGCGCGGTGGCCGTGACGGTCATCGCCTCCTCGATCGCGGCGACGCGCATCTCCGCATCGGCGCGCGCGTTCTGCGCGACCGCGAGCGTCACCGTCTTCTGGACGCTCTGCATGCCCGAGACGCTGAAGGTGACGGTATAGCGTCCGGGAGGGAGCGCCGGGAGGTGGTAGCCGCCCGCTTCACCGGTGATGGTCGAGCGCGTGCCCTGCAGCGCCGGTGATTGAACCGTGACGGTAACCCCCGGGAGCGCACTGCCGTCGCTCGTCACCGTGCCGACGAGCGTACCGGTCGTGGCCTGTGCGAAAAGGAGCGTAGGGGTGAGAAGAAGGAGGAGAAGAACGAGGGGCACACTGGATCTAACCAGTTTCATCAGACCTCCGCTTTTGGACATCAATTGCGTCGATTGTATGTGAAGTCGGTGTGAACTGACCCTGCGAATCCGCGAATGGTGGAAAGCAGGTGCGTGCCGGCGGAACCCTGCTATCCCGCCAGCACGACCTTCGGCTTCACTTCCACCGGGCCGCCTTCGCGGAGCACGTTCACCACTTCGCCGATGGCCACGAACTGATCGTGCGGATTCCCCAGCGCGAGCAGCTCTCCCTGCGTCACCGCGACGGACGGCGTCATGATCACGCTCTGGCCGCGCATCAGCTTCGCCTGCTGCGGCCAGTCGATCCGCAGCTTCGCCAGCGGCAGGTCGACGTCCGACAGCAACTGGAAGTGCGGCGGCGCGAGCAGCTTCTCCAGCGACGCTTCCGACATCGTGTCGAAAGGAATCGCGTCGTTCACGTGGAAGGTGCCGATGGCGGTGCGGCGCAGCGCCTTGAGGTGCGCCGGCACGCCGATCGAGATGCCGAGATCGTGCGCCAGCGAACGAACGTACGTGCCGGCGGAGGAGCGCACGCGGAACGTCGCCGTCGAGCCCTGCACGCCGGTGATCTCGAACTCGTACACCGTGACGCGCTTCGGCGTCAGCTTCACTTCCTCACCCTTGCGGGCCAGCTCGTATGCGCGGACGCCATCGATCTTCTTGGCGGAGAACGCGGGCGGCATCTGCTCGATCTCGCCAAGGAACTTTGCGACGTGCGGCTGGAGGTCGATATGCTCGATGCTCTGCTCCACCGGATCGCCGGCCGGCGTGCCGACCGAATCGTACGAGTCGGTGGCCCAGCCGAACTGGATCGTCCCCTCGTACGTCTTCTCCATCCCCATCAGATACGCCTGGAGGCGCGTGGCCTTGCCGACGCAGAGGACGAGCAGTCCCGTGGCCAGCGGATCGAGCGTGCCGGTGTGACCGACTTTCTTGATGCGCGAACGGCGGCGAAAGCGCTCCACGACGTCGTGGGAGGTGATCCCGGTGATCTTGTCGACGAGCACGACGCCGTCGACGGGCTTCTTTTCATTCATCGGCGGGAGTGTATCGCGTCACTCTTCGGCGATACGCAGCACTTTCACCACGCGCTTGCGGACCGGCCCCATGAGCGGCAGCGACCCGAGTTTCAGCAGTTGCAGGATCAGGTCGAGCGTCGCCTCCGTCAGCTTCTGCGTGCGCCGCTGCCCCGGCGTCTCGTCCCACAGCCAGTACATCAGCAGCGCCATCTGCCAAAGCCAGAGGAGGCGCGGCAGATACGGGCCGATGTCCTTCGGGACGGAGGTGCCTTCGAGCGCGCGCGCGAACCAGTCGATGCTCTCCTCCCGGATCGCTTTCGTCTCTTTCCCGAACGGTGAGAGCGGATGCCGCGGATCCGTCCCGACCTTGAGCATGGCCGTGAGCAGCTCGCGGTGCTCGGCGAACTGCTCGTACTTCAGGTTGACGATGGCCAGGATGCGCTTGCGCAGCTCCTTCGTCGCGGCGAGCTGCTCCGGCAGGAGCTCGCGCGCCTCGTCGGCGGTGCGGAGATAGAAGGCCAGGACGAGGTCTTCCTTCGCGCGGAAGTAGTAGTACGCGGCGCCGGTGGCGACACCGGCCTCGCTGGCCACGTCGCGCATCGTCGTGGCGTCGAAGCCGCGCTCGCGAAAGAGCGCGAGCGACGTGTCGAGGATGCGTTCCCGTGTTTCTTCAGACTTTTTCGCCACGCACCGTCAGTATCTCACTCCGTCGCCGCGCCACCGCGAGCAGAGATTACGCGCCGCTTCGCTCCACTCCGGATAGTCGAACGTGAACCCCGCCTCCATTAAACGCGCGGGGACGACGCGGCGGCTCTTCAGGAGGAGCTCCGACTCGGTGCGCACGAAGAACGCACCGAGCGCGAGGAGCCACGCCGGCGCCGGCAGCCCGAGGCGCCGGCCGCACGCTTCGCGGAACCCGCGCATGAAGGCGGCGTTCGGCAACGGATGCGGTGCCGCCACGTTGACGATGCCGGAGAGGTCGTCGCGCTCGAGGAGGAAACGGATCGCGCGGACGAAATCGTCGCCGTGGATCCAGGAGACGAACTGCCGCCCGTCCCCCTGCCGGCCGCCGAGTCCCGTGCGCACGAGCTTCACCAGCGGCGAAAACGCGCCGCCCTGCGAGGCGTCGAGCACGACCGCGGTGCGCATCGTCACCTTGCGCGTGGCGGGCGTCACCTGCGCGTCGAAGGCACGCTCCCACGCCGTGGCCACGTCGATGCTGAAGCGCCACGTTTCCGGCACATCGCGCTCGTCGCCGCCGAGGATGCCGGTGTGCTCGTCGTTCGGCGCATCGTAGCGATGCTGGTAGATGGTGGCGGTGCTCGACTGCAGCCAGACGCGCGGCGGCGTGGAGCATTGCCGGATCGCATCGCCGAGCGCGTGCACGGAGTCCACACGCGAGGTGAGGATCTCCCGCCGGTTGCGCTCATTGTAGCGGCAGTCGACGCTCCGCCCCACGAGGTTGATCACCGCGTCGGCGCCCTCCAGCTCCTGGGCGGCGCGCTCCCACCGCACCATGGGCCACGGCGCGGGACGCGGCGTGCGCGAGAGGATCACGACCTCGTCACCGGAACGTTGGAAGTGATGCGCGAGGAGAGAGCCGAGATGCCCGGAGCCGCCGGGGAGCACGATCTTGAACATGTTCAAAATATCGGGCCGCGCCGCTCAGGAGTCAAGCTGTTTTTGAATGCGTTCAAAAATAAAGAGCGGCACGTGCCGTGCGAGAATGGCGCGCATGGCTGCCACCTCGAAGAAGAGCAAAGAGCATCTCGTCTGGATGGACTGCGAAATGACGGGCCTCGACCCGGCGAAGCACGTCCTGCTCGAGATCGCCACCATCATCACCAACTACGACCTCGAGATCGTCGCCCGCGGACCGGTGCTGGCGATCAAGCAGACGCCCGCCAAGCTCGCCGCGATGGACGCCTGGTGCGTGCGCACCCACGGGCAGAGCGGCCTGACCGCACGGGTCAAGAAAGAAGGCGTGCCGCTGGCCGAGGCCGAGAAGCAGACGCTGAACTTCATCAAGCGCTACTGCTACGCCAAGACAGCTCCGCTGTGCGGGAACTCGATCGGCCAGGACAAGCGGTTCCTCGTGAAGTACATGCCAACCCTCCACGAGTTCCTCCACTACAAGGTGGTGGATGTCAGCTCCATCAAGCTGCTGGCCACCAAGTGGTACGGCGGCAAGTACGAGCCGCCACCGAAGCAGGAACTGCACCGCGCCCTGGCCGACATCGAAGAATCGATCGCGGAACTGGATTACTACCGGCGGACGGTCTTCATCAAACCGTGAGGGAACGAGGACCTATACGACGGATAGGACAAATAGGACCTATGGGACAGAGGCAGACCGCTTTGGTCCTATAGGTCCTATTCGTCCTATCGTGCCCTGCCGGCTACTCCCCGTCCGGCTTCTCTTCCTCTTCCGGGGGCGGCTCCTCGGCCAGGCGCTGCTTTTCCTGCTGGGCGATGTCCCACAGGATGCTTTCGATGCGGCTGGCTTTCATGGTCGTCTCGTCGTAGCGGAAGTCCAGTTCCGGGGTGTGGCGGAGGTGGATCCGCTGCCCCAGGTAGTGGCGGATGCGGCCGCGTACTTCCTGCAGCTCGCTGACCGTCTTGCGCGTGTCCTCTTCCTTCAGGCCGCTCATGTAGACGCGGGCGTAGTGCAGGTCGGGGCTGACCTCCACTTCCGTGATTGAGGAAAGCCCCAGATCGACGCCCTTCAGGTCGCTGCGAAATACCTCGACGAGTGCATTGCGCACGTTCTCGCCGACTCGGGAGGTTCTGCGTGTTTTCTTCATCTGTCGTCGCTCACTCTCAGGGGCCGTTCTCAGGTAAGGGACGCCGTTTCGTCGAAGTCCAGCTTCTCGGTCGTCCACCCCGTCACCATCGCTTCGGCGTTCGTTTCGACGAAGCCGGTGATCTTGTCGAGCAAAGCGTCTGCCGACGCGTTGTCGCCGGTGACGAACGAGAGCGCCAGACGCGCGCTCTGATGCACGTCCTGCAGCGCCACCTCGTTGCACGAGATCTCGAACCGGTTGCGCAGGCGGTCGCGCAGACTCTTGACGACCATGCGCTTTTCCTTGAGGGACTGCGCGTGCGGAATGTGCAGTTCGAAGAGCGCGACGACGACGAGCATGAGTAAAGGGCTCAGGGTCAGAGCTCAGGGCCCAGGGGGAACCTGAGCCCTGAGCCCCGAACCCTGGGCCATGAATGTTTAGAGGGTTGCTTCCAGCTTCTCGGTCTTGAAGGCTTCGATGATGTCGCCCACCTTCACGTCCTGGAAGCGCTCGATGCCGATGCCGCACTCGAAGCCCTGGCGGACCTCGGCCACATCATTCTTGAAGTGGCGCAGCGAGCCGAGCTTCCCTTCGAAGATGACGCGGTTGTCGCGCAGCAGGCGGACGCTGGCCGTGCGGGGGATGACACCGTCGGTGACCATGCAGCCGGCGATGGTGCCGATCTTCGGAACCTTGAAGGTGTCGCGCACTTCGGCGCGGCCCTGAAAGACTTCCTGGAACTTCGGGTCGAGCAGACCCGTCATCGCCGCCCTCATCTCGTCGACGAGGTTGTAGATGACGGTGTAGAGGCGGAGGTCGACGCCTTCCTTGTCGGCGAGATCGGCCGCGTCGCGCTGCGGGCGGACGTTGAAGCCGACCACGATCGCGTCGGAAGCCGTCGCGAGCAGGACGTCGTTCGTCGAGATCGCGCCGACCGAGGAGTGGATGATGTTGACCTTGACCTCGTTCGTGGCGAGCTTGCGCAGCGTCTCGTTGAGCACTTCGACCGAGCCCTGCACGTCAGCCTTGACGATGACGTTGAGCTCCTTGGTCGCACCCTGCTGCATGCGCTGGAAGAGCTGGTCGAGCGATACGCGCCCGCCCTTCGTCTGCATCGCTTCGCGCGACTTGTCCTGGCGCGTGTTCGCAATGTTGCGCGCCTGGATCTCGTCGTCGATCACCTGCAGCGAATCGCCCGCGTTCGGGACGTCTTCGAAGCCCGTGACCTGGACCGGCGTGGCCGGACCCGCTTCCTTGATGCGCTCGCCGCGCTCGTCCGTCATGGCGCGAACGCGGCCCCACGTGGTGCCGGAGAAGAACGCATCGCCGACGCGCAGCGTGCCGTCCTGCACCAGGACCGTGGCCACGATGCCGCGGCCTGCTTCCTTGCGCGCCTCGAGCACGACACCCTTCGCACCGAGCTCCGGGGTCGCCTTCAGGTCGAGCATGTCGGCCGTGAGGAGAATCATGTCGAGGAGGTCGTCGATGCCCTGCTTCTTGACGGCGGAGACTTCGACGGAAACGACGTCGCCGCCCCACTGCTCGACGAGCACGCCTGCATCGGCGAGCTCGCGGCGGACGCGGTCGACGTTCGCGTTCGGCTTGTCGATCTTGTTGATGGCCACGATCATCGGCACCTTGGCGGCGCGCGCGTGGTCGATGGCTTCCTTCGTCTGCGGCATGACACCGTCGTCGGCCGCGACGACCAGGATGACGACGTCCGTGACCTTCGCGCCACGGGCGCGCATCATCGTGAACGCCTCGTGACCCGGCGTGTCGAGGAAGACGATCTTCCGGCCGCGCTTCTCGACGTGGTAAGCGCCGATGTGCTGCGTGATGCCGCCGGCTTCACCCGCCGCGACGTTCTCTTCGCGGATGGCGTCGAGCAGCGACGTCTTGCCGTGGTCGACGTGACCCATGACCGTGATGACCGGACCGCGCGGCAGGGTGCCGCCGGCCGGGATGCGCTCCATGGCCTCGAGCTCGACCGCCTCTTCGAAGGAGACGATCTCCGCCTCGATGCCGAGGTCGCGGGCGATGTCGAGGGCCAGATCGGCGCCGAGCGGCTGGTTCATCGACGCCATGACGCCCTTCTTCATCAGAAGGTGCTTCATGAGGTCGTTGGCCTTGAGGCCGAGCTTGTCCGCCAGCTCCTTCACGGTGACACCCTCGGTCAGAGGGATCTTGCCGGTCGGGCGCTGGAAATTCAGGACGCGGCCGGTCACTGGACCGAGCTGCTTGCGGGCGTCGCGGCGCGTCGAGACACGGCGCGGCTCGTCCTCACCTTCCGGCATGACGATGTCCGGACCGAGGTCGTCGTTGATGATCTGGGTGCCGGAGAAGGGGCCCTTCGTGAAGAGCTCCTGATCGACCTCCATCTCACGGCCCTTCTTGATGCCCTTGCCGGCTGGTTTCTTCTTCTCGCGATCGTCGCTCGGACCGCGGTCGTCGGTCTTGCGGCGCGTGCCGAGACCGCCGCCCATCGGAGGAGGAGGAGCGCCCATCGGACGGCCAGGGCCGCCACCGGGACGCGTGCCCATTCCCGGACCACCGGGACGCGCACCACCCGGTCCACCGGTCGGACGCATGCCCGGACGGTTATCGCCAGGACGCGCACCCATGCCGGGACCACCCGGACGCGGACCACCCATGCCCGGACCACCGGGGCGGGGTGCACCCGGACCACCGGGACGCGGACCACCAGGACCGCCCGGTCCACCCGGACGCGGGCCACCCGGACCGGAGGGACGCATGGCGCCACCCGGGCCGCTGGTCTGCTGCTGCGGACGCTGCCCACCCATGCCGGGTCCGGAGGGACGCTGCGGCATCGGCGGCTGCTGCTGGCCGGCGTAATTCGGACGCGGACCCTGCGGAGCACGAGCGCGCGGACCGGTCGGGCCGGTCGGACGGCGATCGTTCGGATTGTGCGGCTGCTGAGGCGCCGACGGACGGGCGGCGGCTGGCGGCGCGGCGGGAGCCGGATGCGATGGCGCCGGCGCCGGTGCAGCGGGGGCGGCCGGAGCTTCCGTTCCGGACGCGGCGGCGGCAGGCGCGGCAGCGGCGGCCGGCTCCTCGGTGTACACCGGAGCGTCCGTCACCCTCGGCGACGGCGCTTCCTTCGCTGCTCTCTCCTCGGCTTCGGCGGCTTGCTCGAACTCGGGGATGATCACGGCAGGCGGCTGCGTCGTGACCGGCTCCTCCTTCGGAGCTTCGGCCTTCTTCCTCACCGGAGGCTGAACAATCGGCCGCGGAGGGCGCACCGCTTCCTTCTTCTTCTCGACGAGCGGTTTGTCCTCACGCATGATGACGCTCTTGGCACGCGTCGTCAGCTTTTTGCCGGTGATCAACGCCTGGATGACTTCAGGTTCCAGAACCTGAGTCGCGTCGTTGACCTCCGCGCCAAGCGACTGCAGGCGGAAGATCATGTCCTTCTCGGTCATGTTCATCCGCTTTGCGATGTCGCTCACTCGAATCTTTGCTGCCGCCATTCAATCTCCTTGGGGTGGGTCCGTGCGAGGTGAGAGTAGGGCTTACTCCACCTTGGCTTCCTCTTCTGTTTCCGACGCCTCGGACTCGGGTTCCTCGTCGTCGTCATCGCCGGCGACCGCGTCGCCCGCATCTTCGTCTTCGTCTTCGTCCTCGTCGGACCGCTCTTCCATCTCATCGACCTGCTCGTGCTTGCGAGCGACTTCGATGATCTGGCGCGCGGTGTCCTCGTCGATCCCTTCGATCGCCGTCAGATCCTCGACCGAGGAGTTGATGACGGAGTCGAGATCGTCGTAGCCGGCCGCTTCGAGCTTGTCCGCCCACTCTTCGGGCATCTCTTCGATGTCGTGGACATTCGTCTGCGAGCGCGACTCGGCCATGGCTTCCTGCAGCATGGCGGTGAGCGCGTCCGCGACCTCACCCTTCACTTCCTCTTCCGACTTGATGTCGATCTTCGCGCTGATCAACTCGGCCGCCAGACGAACGTTCAGACCGCGCTTGCCAATGGCGAGCGAGAGCTGGTCGTTGTCGACGATGACGTCGAGGTGCGGCCGGTGGGCCTGCTCGTCGCTCGTGACCGAGACGCGCGTGATCTTCGCCGGCGCCAGCGCGTTCTGCGCGTACGTGACGATGTCGTCGCTCCAGGGGATGATGTCGATCTTCTCGCCGCGCAACTCGCGGATGATCGACTGCACGCGGGAGCCCTTCATGCCGACGCAGGCGCCGACCGGATCGACGTCGCGCTCGCGCGAGGTGACGGCGATCTTCGCGCGCTCGCCCGGCTCGCGCACCGCGCCCTTGATGATGACGGTACCGTCGTAGATCTCCGGCACTTCCATCTCGAAGAGCTTGATGAGGAGCTTCGGGTCGGTGCGCGAGAGGACGACCTGCGGTCCCTTCGGCTGCGTGTGCACGTCGACGATGACGGCCTTGATGCGATCGCCCTGCGAGTAACGCTCCGCGCGCGACTGCTGCGTGCGCGGGATGATCCCCTCGGTCTTGCCGTTCAGATCGATGATCATGTCGCCGCGCTCGAAACGCTTCACGTAGCCGTTTTCGAGCTCGCCGTATTTGTCCTTGAATTCGTTGAAGACCTTCTCGCGCTCGGCCTCGCGGACCTTCTGGTAGAGGACCTGCTTGGCCGACTGCGCGGCGATGCGTCCGAGCTCGTCGGGCGGCTTGGTGAGCGGGATCTTCACTTCATCGCCCTGCTCCACCTCGGGATCGATCTTCTGCGCCTCGTAGGTGCGGATCTGGGTGTTGGCATCGCGGACGACGTCGACGACTTCCTTCGAGATGTACTCGAGGCGGATGATGCCGCCGTTCTCCGCTTCCGGCTCGACCTTGCGCGCCTGGTCGAGCGTCCACTGTGCCTGCGGATCCTCGATCTGATCCTCGTTCTCGACGATTTCCTTGATGGCCCAGATCTTCACGCCGCCGCCGGCGCGGTCGAGGACCGCCTCGAGCGGCTCGCGCGTCTTGTAGTACTTCCGCGCCGCGGTCGCGAGCGCATCTTCCAATGCTTTATAGACGCGATCGACGTCGATCGACTTCTCGTACGCGAGCGCCTTGATGTCTTTGTCGTTGAACATCGTTATCTGATCCTTCGAAAACTTCGGGGTTGACGCGGCCCGCTGCCGAGTCAGATTTCCACTTCCAGGCGGGTTTCTTTGATGTCGGCGAGCGGAATCGAGTAATCGGGGTCTTTCTTCATCACAGGGTCGGTCACGACGACGGTCTCCCCGTCGAACGCTTTGAGCCTGCCGACGATCACATGCAATCCGCGAATGGCCTTCGACGTCTTCACCCGTACCAGGCGGCCGATGAACTTCACGTAGTCGGCCGGTTTGTAGAACTTGCGGTCGAGACCGGGCGACGAGACCTGCAGCTCGTACTCCGCCGGAATCGGGTCTTCGACGTCGAGGAACGTCGATACCTGCTGGGAAACGAGCGAGCAGTCTTCGAGCGTCACTCCCCCCTCCTTATCGATATCGATACGGAGAAGAAAGCTGCGCCCCTGACGGCGATAGTCGATGTGGACGAGCTCCAGCCCTTCCGATGCGACAATCTTCTGAATCTCGTGCTCCACTTTTTCGGGAATCCCGCTCATTGTCCTGATCAACAAAAAAAGCGGCCGGACGGCCGCTTTCGATAAAGAACTGCTCGAAAGCCGTCGAATACTAACACACCACAGCGAGCACGGACAACGCGTGCAGCCTCAAGCGGATTCCCCGTTTTCCACAGGCCGAAACGGCCACCACGGCCCGGTATCGGGCGTACCATTCGCCCATGTTCACCATCGCCGCGCCCGCCACCCGCGAACGCCTCGACGCCGCTCTTCAGCAGATCGAAAACGACAGCGTCGCCTACTGGAACACCTTCGCGACCGAGGCCTTCTTCGCCCCCCTCGGCGGCGGCTGGTCCCCCGCGGAGAACGTCCGCCATCTGGCCAAGTCGGTCCGCGCGGTGACCAAGGGGCTGAAGATGCCCCGCCTTGTGGTCCGCTTCCTCTTCGGCGCGCCGCGGCGCCCGTCCGAAAGCTACGAGGAGCTGCGCGCCCGCTACGCCACCATTCTCGAGAAAGGCGCCAACGCCGGGCGCTTTGCGCCCTCCCAGCGCCAGGAAACCGATCTGGAAGCGTGGCGGACGCAGATCATGGAGCAGTTCACCACCGCCAACCGCGAGCTGCGCACCGCGCTGACGCGCTGGCCGGACAAATCGCTCGACCGCCACCAGATGCCGCACCCGCTGCTGGGCAAGCTCACCGTGCGGGAAATGCTGTGCTTCACCGCCTACCACCAGTTGCATCACATGGATGGGGTGAAACGGAAAGTGGCGGCTGCGGGTGGGCACCAATAGGACGGATAGGACAGATAGGAAATAGGACGGATAGGACTCATAGGACGGATAGGCCTGCGGACCTTGCGGCCTATGGGTCGGTGGCGTGCCCGCGCAACGGCTGTTTCACCCGGCCCTACGACCGTTACCGTCTTTGGGTGGGTGGGTCCTATAGGTCCTATTCGTCCTATCGTTCTCCGGCGCTACGGCTGAAACCGCGCCGCACTGGCACCTGCCGCGGCGGCGCTATCCCCTTCCACCAGGGACAGTTGGGCGAACATCTGGATCATCCGCCTTCCCTCCCGGTCGGACCGCTGGTAGGCGTCGCAGAGCATCTCCGCCTGTTCGTGGTCTTCCAGGGCGGAGATGGTGAAGCCTTCGAGCGGCTGGCCGGGGTCGTGGGTCCGCTTCTTCCGCCACTGGTTGTTCTCCAGCGCGTAGCAGACGTAGCCGCTCTCGGCGGCCATGCGCGAGGTCGGCAGCAGCGACGTGCCCATCGCTTCCCGCACTTCCTTCGAGTTGGCCGTGAGCTGGCCGCCGAAGCGGAAGATAGGCATGCGGTTGACGTCGTGCTGCGGCATGACGCCGCGGGCGTTGAGCTTCTGCTCCTCGAGCGCCCGGCTGATGAAGAGGGCGATCATCGTCTTGAGCCGCCCCTTCATCTCCGGCGCGACGTTCTCGAACTCGAGGCCCGAGTGGTAGACCGTCAGGCCGTCGCCTCCCACCGAAAAGCGCTCCAGCCGCGAGCGCACGATGCGGCAGTCGACGATGATGTCCTCATCGTTCCACCGGAACGCCAGGCGCGAACGACCGCCGGCGAGGAGAGGGATGTGATGCTCGACGCGGGCTCCGAGCACGCTGATGTCCACGAGCATCACCTGCGTCGCGCCGAGTCGGGCGACGACAGGCTGCGCGAGGTGCACGCGCTGCACACGTCGATTGCGAGGAACCTGCATTTTCCGGTGACCCGCCGGAATGATAGCAACCGTCGCCCGAAACGTACAAACGGGCGCGGCTTTGTCCCATGGCTCCGCAAAAAAAGAGGGAGCCTTGCGGCTCCCTCAAATCACAGCAAAGGTAAGACTTAGCGGCCGACCGAGCGGCGCAGCGTGCTCTTGCCCGAACCGTTCGGGTAGATCACGTCGATCGCGGCACCGGTGAGGGCGCGCTCGTAGACGGCTTCGAGCGTCGTCGCGTCGCCGGAGCGGTTGTCGAGCACCGAGGCGTAGGCCAGGAAGGCCGGGCAGCCGTCGTTGCAGGCAGCCGGGGCGTCCTGCGTCTTCACGGTGTTGCGCTGCTGCACGGTGATGTAGCCGTTCGTGGCGGTAGCGCCGGTGAAGGACGGGAAGGCCGCGGCGACGTTGACCTGCACCTGGCCGAGCGGGCCGAGGGGCTGGACGAAGTCGGAGCCAACCTGCTGGCCGGTGAGGCCGTTGAAGAGGCGGACGACCAGCTCGGTCGTCGAGAACTGCGACGCGTTCACGAGGCCGATGTTCGAGCGGTAGGTGCCGGCCGTGCCGACGCCACCGGTGTTGCGGAGGCCGTGGATGAAGACGCGGTCGAGACCGTTGGCGGCCTGGAGCTGCGTCACGAAGTGATACCACGGGGTGCCGGCGAAGAACTGACCGGTGGTCGGCGGAGCCGGGTTGTCGGTCAGGTTCGTGCCCGGGGGGATCGAGTAGATGCGGCTCGAAACCGAGATGTTGCGGAAGTTCGGGCTGTTGCCGTTCTCGTCCTGCGAGGCCGGGCCGCAATCGGCGTCAGCGCGGCAGGCGTTGAAGATGAGCTGACCGAAGCCGCTCGACACGTTCAGCTTGCTCACGAAGAAGTCGACGTACTCGGCGCGCTCGCGGGGCGCGAGACGGATGAGGTCTTCGTACTCGGTGACGGCGCCGTTCTGGCCCGACGAGTAGATGACCGAGATCTCGACCGGATCATCGCTGAGGTTGGAGATGAAGACGTCCGAGATGAACGTGCCGGAGCCGCCGGCCGTATGTCCGGCCACCGGGATGTACACCTGGTCGGCAGCGCGGAAGTTGCTGGCCGTCGCGCTGACGGCGCAGAGCGACAGCGCCGCGGCTGCAGCAAGCTTTTTCACATTGAGCATATGTTCCCCTTATCGATACTGCGTGAGATTTGAAATCAACTTCTCTCTGAAATCTGGAGCTGCATTCTAAATAAACGAATCCGTCCGAGGCAAAACAAACTTTCTTCGAACAAATACGCGCGTGGGGTGAGATTCGTCACGCGGGTTCCGAACGTATACTTCGCGCGATGTACGAGACGCGGACGGCCATCGTTCCGGAGACGCTTGCCGGCCTGCGGCTCGATCGTGTTCTCGGTGAGCTGTTCCCCGATCACAGCAGGTCGTTTCTCGCCCGACTCGTGGATCAAGGCCATGTGCGCGTAGATACGGAAGCCGTGGCCAAAGTGTCGCACCGGATCGACGGCGGCGAAACGATCGAAGTGGACTTTCCCGATCCCTCCCCCTCCACCGTTGCTTCGCAGGAGATTCCGCTGACCATCCTTTTCGAGGACGACGACCTCGCCGTCATCGACAAACCGGCCGGCCTGGTGGTCCATCCGTCCGCCGGCCATCCCGACCAGACGCTCGTCAATGCCCTCCTTTTCCATGTCCGCGATCTTTCGGGCATCGGCGGGGAGCTCCGTCCCGGCATCGTCCACCGGCTGGACAAGGACACCAGCGGCGTCCTCCTCGTCGCCAAGAACGACGCCACGCACCGCAAGCTGACCTCCGAGTGGAACAGCGACGCCGTGCGCAAGGAGTACCTCGCCGTCGTCTACGGCACCCCCGATCCGCCGCGCGGCACCATCGAGGCACCCATTGGCCGCGACCCCCGCGACCGGAAGCGCATGGCCATCGTCGCCGGCGCCAGGCACGCCATCACCGACTACGAGGTCCTCGAGCCGATGCGCGGCGTCTCCCTGATCCGCTGCCGCCTCCGCACGGGACGCACGCACCAGATCCGCGTGCACATGAAATACCGCGGCCACCCCATTGTGGGCGACCCGCTCTATTCCGGCCCCCAGTGGCGCGGCCTTCCCGACAAGCGCCTTCAGAAACTGCTGTCGACCTTCCCGAGGCAGGCCCTTCACGCCGCGCGCATCACCATCCAGCACCCGCGCACGGGTGAGACGATGACCTTCGAGTCCCCCCTGGCGACGGACGTAGCACATCTGCTTGCTGAGATATCGCGCAACGGCGGGTGAATGTCCCTCAGGGAAGGGCACGAATAGGACAAATAGGGACCTACAGGACGAAGAGGACTCGCCCAGCCGAAGGGCAGCTAGGCCCATAGGTCCCATCGGTCCCACTTCCCATAGGTCCCATAGTTGGACCGCCGCTACAGCAACATCCCCGCGATCGCCGCGGTCATGAAGTTCGCCATGGTTCCGGCGATCATCGCCCGCAGGCCGAGGCGGGCCAGGTCGCTGCGGCGCGTCGGCGCCAGGGAACCGATGCCGCCGATCTGGATCGCGATCGACGAGAAGTTCGCGAAGCCGCACAGGGCGTAGGTGGCGACGACGACGCTCTTCGGCGACAGCGTCGCGTTGATCTTGCCGAGCTCCACGAAGGCCACCAGCTCGTTGAGCACCATGCGCGTGCCGAGGAGGTTGCCCACCGCCGCGGCGTCGTTCCAGGGGACGCCGATGGCCCAAGCGATCGGGCGGAACAACCAGCCGAGCAGCACGCCGAGGCTTTCGGGGAAGTACATCGCCACGCCCGGTGCCACGCCGCTGAGCCAGCCGTGCACGTAGCCGAAACCGCCGTCGACGAGCGCCACGAGCGCGATGAACGCGATCAGCATGCCGGCCACGTTCAGCGCGAGATGCAGCCCTTCGATCGCGCCGCGGCCGGCGGCGTCGATGACGTTGACGTCGAGTTGCGGCACTTCGAAGTTGACGTTAGTTCCCGTCTTCGGCTCTTCGGTCTCCGGATAGATGATTTTCGCCAGCATGATCGCCGCCGGAGCGGCCATGACGGAGGCGGTGAGCAGGTGAACGATGTCGACCTTGGCCACCATCACGTATGCGGCCATGATGCCGCCCGATACGGTGGCCATGCCGCTGACCATGACCACGAGCAGCTCGGACATGGTCAGGTCGGGGATGAACGGACGGATCGTCAGCGGCGCTTCGGTCTGTCCCATGAAGATGGAGGCGGCCGTAGACGTCGACTCGGCACCCGAGGCACCGAGCGTCTTCGTCATGATGCGGGCGAAGAAGCGGACGATGACCTGCATGACGCCGATGTAGTAGAGGATGGCGAAAATAGAGGCGATGAAGATGATCGTCGGCAGGACTTTGGCCGCGAATACGAAGCCGATCGGCCCCTCCGCGTCGGTCATGCCCTCGCCGAAAACGAACTTCGCGCCTTCCGCCGTGTAGCCGATCAAGCCGTCGATGACGACGCGCATCGTCTCGAACAGGTACGCCGCCAGGTTGTACGCGAGCAGAAAGAAACCGCCCACGACAGCGAACGCGATCCAGATCGACTTTGCGAGATGTGGCGCGCGTTTGGCGATCTGGCCGGCAAGCACTGCCAGCACGATGAAGATGAGGGCGGCGCCCCAGGTCTCCAGCGGCGGCGCGACCGGCGCGAAGAGGGATGCGAGCAGCGGCCCTTTGAGCACCACTACCGCGAGCACGAACTGCAGTCCGAGGCCCCAGAACACCAGGCGCGCGCGCACGGCACGCCGGTTGTTCGACATCGCATACGCAATCGCGAGAATGAGACCGAGACCGATCAGCGCTACGAACCGCTCCATGTCGACGCTCCGTTGTGATGGTTTGTGAACCGCGGCGATGGTCCCCGATGAACGGTGTCGTGTCAACGACTCGTTGCACCTATACTTCGCGCGCCATGAACAAGATGAGCGCTTTGACCGATGCCGTCGCCTACGTCCGGAGCAAGTCGAAGATCCAGCCGGAGACCGGCGTCATTCTCGGCTCCGGCCTCGGCAACGTGGTCGATGCCATCGACGTCGAAGCGTCGATCCCGTACAGCGAGATCCCCGGCGCCCGCGCCTCCACCGTCGTCGGCCACCAGGGGCGCATGCTCCTCGGCCGCGCTGAAGGCCGCCCCGTCGTCGTCATGCAGGGGCGCGTGCACTTCTACGAAGGCTACGAGATGGACGAGGTCATGTTCCTCGCCCGCCTCATCGGCCGCCTCGGCATCAGGAACCTGATCGTCACCAACGCCGCGGGCGGCGTCACCACATCGTTCGCGCCGGGCGACCTGATGCTGATCTCCGATCACATCAACTTCATGGGCGTGAATCCGTTGCGCGGACCGAACGTCGAGGAGCTCGGCGTCCGCTTCCCCGACATGAGCGAGGCCTACCCGGAGCACCTCCGCGTCATCGCCCGCGAGGTCGCCTCCCGCCTCGGCATCAAGGTGCAGGAAGGGGTCTACCTCGCGCTCTCCGGTCCGACCTACGAGACTCCGGCCGAGATCCGCGCCTTCCGCGTCCTCGGCGCCGACGCCGTCGGCATGTCCACCGTGCCCGAGGTCATCGCCATGTCGCACATGCAGATCCCGGTGCTCGGGATCTCCTGCATCACCAACATGGCGGCCGGCATCCTCAAGCAGAAGCTGTCGCACCAGGAAGTCATCGACACCACCACGCGCGTGCAGAAGGAGTTCACGTCGCTGGTGCTGGGGATTCTGGCGGCGCTGCCGAAGGGCTGAGATCGCTGGTCTGACGCTGTTTGTCCGATCTCGCCTATCCGGACGTACAAGTCCGCCTTTCCATCCCAAAAGATGATGCGCCGGCGAGCCCGCCGCCTTATGATGCGCGCATCTTCTGGCGCCTTGGTGGTCTGGCTCTCTGTTTCCTCATCCGATTGGTTCGGCCTCGGTACCGGTTCACCCTGGCGGTGCTTGCCGCGCGGGCGCTCCAGCCGTTGATCCACGCCAGCCACGTCTACAAGGGGCGCATCCCGCAGTTGCTCGACAGCCCGCGTGAGATCGCGCTCGACTCCGTGCTGACGACGCTGACGTGCCGCGGCGTCGCTTTCGAGCCGCGCATGAAGGTGGTGGGCGCCGAGCTGTTGCCGACGAAGGCGAGCAGCCGGGCAACGCTGGTCGTCTCCGCGCACACCATGCTCTCCAGCACGCTGCCCCGCCAGTTCCACGACCGAGGCGTCGCGGTCTCCACCGCCGCCGTCGACGCGGGAATGAAGGTCGTGGGCACCACGGCGAATGTGCGCGTGCTGCTGGCAGACCGCAACCTCCTGCTGAAGGTGCGCGAGCTGTTCGCCGCCGGCCAGCACGTCTTCGCGATGATCGATCGCCCGGCACCGGAGCGCCGCACCGTGCCCGTGCCGACGAAACGCGGCGTCATGCAGGTCGCGACGCCGCTCCTGCAGCTCGCTCGCAACGCCAATGCGCGCATCCTCTTCTACACGGCGCTCGTCGACAGGCGCTGGAACCTCACGGCGACGATCGTGGAGCCCCCGCAGCACGAAAACACGTCCATCGATGATCTCCTGGCGCAGTTCGGAGCCTTCGTCGACACGCACATCCACACCGCAGGGCGATAAACCCATCGCCGAATCACACCTGTGTGACCGTCAATCACAGTTGTATGATCCAGCATCACACTCATTTGATCGGCGATCACACTTGTGCCGATCGCGCTGGCCCAGCTTGATGCGATGGCCCGGTGACACGCTCCGCCTGAGGGCGCGTGGTATCTTTTTTTCGGAATGAGACCAGCCGATACCTCCGCCGAGGCGTTCGCGCACCACATCGAACGCTACCGCCAACTCGGTGCGAGCGGGCGCTCGCGGATCGCTGCCGCGTTGAGCGATACACTTCGGCAGACGGCACTAGCCGCGATCCGGCGACGTCATCCCGATTATTCGGAAGCCGACGTTTGCCGCGCATTCGTCAAGGTCGTGTATCGGATCGACCTCGATCGATGAGCGTTTCCGACGTATTCGAGAAGATACGAGACGCACTCGAAGCCGCTGGAGTCCCCGTATTTCGTCACGGGCTCGTTCGTCAGCTCGACCCATGGCATACCTCGGTCGACCAACGACATCGACATCATCATCGCCCCGACGCGCCAACAACTCAGCGCGCTCATGGACCAGTTGCCCGATCCGGAATACTACTCCGACCGGGACGACGCGTTCGACGCGCTGCGCCGCCGTTCAAAGTTCAACGTCATCGAGAACGCAACGCTCTGGAAGATCGACTTCATCGTCAGCAGCGATTCACCGTTCGACCGGACACGGTTCTCGCGCCGCAGAGTCACTGAGATCGCCGGGGTGAACGTCTACGCCGCCACCCCGGAAGATGTTGTCATTGCGAAGCTGGTATGGTCGAAACTCGGGGAATCTGAGCGTCAGATCAACGACGCAGCCGGCGATTCGTATGCAGGGAGATGCGCTCGACCTTGCGTATATCCAGAAGTGGGTCGAAGCGCTCGATGTCGGTGATCAGTGGACTACAGCACTGAATCGTGCCGTCTGATCGCTCCGCACCTGTCCTATCCGTCCTATAGGTCCTATTCGTCTCATCGCCCCGTTCACGGCACGAACTTGTACCCCACCCGGTGCACGGTGATCAGGTGGCGCGGTTCGCCGGGGGTCACTTCGATCTTCTGGCGCAGGCGGGCCATGTGGGTGTCGACCGTCCTGGTGAACGCGGAGCTGTCGTAGCCCCAGACGTGGTTCAGCAGCGCTTCGCGGCTGACGACTTCGTTGGAGTGGTCGATGAAGTAGCGGAGGATGCGGAACTCGCGGGGGGTCAGCTCGAGCGCCTCCTCTCCTCGCGTCGCCTGGTAGGTGCGGAAGTCGAGGCGGACGCCGCCGAACTCGACCTCGTCGCCGGCGACGGCGCGTGTGCTGCGGCGCATCACGGCCTCCACGCGCGCGATCAGCTCCATGAATGAGAACGGCTTGGTCACGTAGTCGTCGGCCCCCAGCTTCAGGCCGACGATCTTGTCGATCTCCTGGCCGCGCGCCGTCAGCATGATGACCGGCGTCTGGCTGCCGTTCTTGCGGAGGTCCTTGCAGACATCGAGGCCGCTCTTCTTCGGCAGCATGACGTCGAGGATGATGATGTCGTGGTCGCCGCGCGTCGCGAGGCGTAGACCTTCCTCGCCGTCGTTGGCCATCTCCACGGCGTACTGCTCGAACTCGAACCCGTCGCGCAGCGCGACGCTCATTGCGGGATCGTCTTCGACGATCAGGATCCTGGTCATGCGAACTCCGTATTTCCCGGAATCGGGACCGACTCCCCGCGGGCAGCCGGCAGAATGATGGTGAACGTGCTTCCTTCGCCCGGCGCGCTCGTCACTTCCACGCGTCCGCCGTGCGCCTTGACCACATGTTTGACGATGGCCAGCCCCAGGCCGCTTCCTTTGACGTCGTGCACCAGACCGCTGCCGACGCGATAGAACTTCTCGAAGATCTTCTTCTGCTCCGAAGGCGAGATGCCGATGCCGCGGTCGTGCACCGCGATGCGCAGTACGCCGTCGCCGGCGCTGACGGAGACGTCCGCCTCTTTCCGCTCGCCGGAGTACTTCACGGCGTTGTCGACGAGGTTGACGATGACCTGCGCCAGCGCGTCGCGATCGACGTGCGCCGCCGGCACCGCGACTTCCGGCGCGTGGTAGCGGAGGACGAAGCCCTGGTCGCGCAGCGGCATGGCAAGCGCTTCCACGGTCTGCTCGACCAGCTCCACGACGTCGGTCTCGGCGAAACGGTACTTCTTCTCCATCGACTCGATCTTGGAGAAGTCGAGGATGTTGTTGATGAGCTGCGTGAGGCGGCGGCTCTCGACCTCGATGTATTCGCCGTACTGGCGGATCTTCTCTTCCTTCTGCACGCGGCCGAGGCGCATGTACTCACCGAAGACCCGGATCGAGGAGAGCGGCGTCCGCAGCTCGTGCGAAACGTTGGAGACGAAGTCGCTCTTCATCTGCGACAGCCTGGCCTGCTTGAAGACGCCGCTGATGGCGAGGAAGACGCCGCCGAGGAGCATCACCCCGGCGCCGCCCGTCCAGAGCATGTTGATCCGGAAGTTGCACGCGGCGATCTCCTCCGGGCTCGCGCACGCATCGCGCACGCCGATGCGCCAGTCGGTGAAGACGAAGCCGAGCGACTGGGTGATGAAATCGCGGCCATCCGCCATCTTGGGGAAGCGGGTGCCGACGCGGAGCGCGAGCTCCGTCGGCATCCGCGTCCCAGGATGCATCACGCCGACGCCGAGGGTGGTGATGTGCGCTTTGGCGAGCTGCTCGTCGAGGACCAGTCCCGTCACGCCGACGACGTGCATCGACTCGTCGGTGATGGGCATGAGGATGATCCGGTTGCGGGGATCGCGCTCGTCGACGTCGAGCTCCGGCTTCGGCACGACGCGCTGCAGCTTGTGCGCGTGCCACCAGGAAACCGCGGCGAGCTTCACGGCCTCACGCTCGGGCTGCGGCGGCAGCGGCGCCACCTTCCCCTTCCCGTCGAACCACTCCATGTGCGCGCCTTGGGTGGTGAAGCTGCCCGTGAAGTAGGTGCGCGTTCCGCCGACGCGGTTCGCGGCGAGGTGCCCGCCGAAGCGCGCGGCATCGGCCAGCATCGCCGGCTCGACGTCCAGAGCCGCCAGCGCCGCCCGCCGGTAATAGGCCTCGACCTCCTGCGTCACGGCCGACAGCGCGTTGCGCATCCGGTTCTGCTCGGCCGAGGCGGTGGTCTGCTCGAGCTTGCGCAGCGTCTGGTACTGCATGACCAGCAGCACGATCACCGGAATGACCACGACCGGCAGCAGCCAGAGAACGGAACGGCGGAAAAGACGGCGCATGGGCGAAGTGGCCAATGGTCGCACGTGCGCGGCCGGCGTTTCCATATGCGGTAACGGGGGCGTTTCGTTTGGCACAAATTGTTACCTCAGGCAAAGGCAATGGGACCTGTGGAAAATGGGACCTATGGGACCTATGGGATAGATAGGACCTATGGGACACGGCGCAGACGCGTGGGTAAGCTCTCCGCGGGTTTGGGTGGTGGTCCCATAGGTCCTATAGGTCCCATTCGTCCCATAGGTCCGTATCGTTCCCCCTCAGCGCTGCCACGCGTACGACACCTTCATGAACACGCTCTTCCGGTCCGGCACCATGCGCTGTTCCTCCCCGGTGATGCGGGCGTCGCCGTATCCCAGGTACACCAGCGTCTGGAAGTTGACCTTGTAGGCGTACAGCGCCGACAGGCCGAGGTTGCGGTCGAGGGTGCCGCGGCGCTCTTCGGCAATGCGCTCGCCGATGACGCGCACCATGGAGCGCACGGTGAAGGTGTACGTCAACTTGAGCCAGTCGACGTCCGTCGTGAACTGGCGGCGGCCGCCGGCTTCGAGCCATTCGCGGCTGGTGCGCAGTTCCGTCTCCAGGCGATCGGTGGGGCGCAGCGAGACGTTGAGGTTCACGATGGCGCCGGTGCCGACTCGCGCGTTCGCGTAGTCGACCTTCTCCCCCGCCTTGAAGCCGAGGCCGAGGGTGGGGAACCAGCGGCGCGGCGCGGCTTCGACGTTGAAGTCGACCCACTTGTATCCGAGGAGACGATTGCCGACGCGCTGCTGATCCTCGACGAGGCTCAGCCAGCCGGCGCTCCCCCAGCGCCCCTGAAAGTAGACGGTCTGGTAGGCGCGGCTGAAGAGCTTCTCGCCCGTCGTATTGCGCTGGTCATACTGGAAGCCGAGGTGCGGCCGGAGGTAGGTGAAGAACTTCTTCGGGTACCGGCGCAGACCGATCTCGAAGACGCCTTTGCGGACGTCGTTCTGCGCGACGAAGCCGTTGTCGGCGCGGAACTCGGGCGAGTAGTTGAGGAGGACGCTCCAGATGTCGTAGCGCTCTGCGTCGCGGGTGAACAGGATGCGCAGGCCGTTGCCGGTCGAGGAGCGGCCGTCGAACTGCGGCGAGAGCTCCGGCCGGTCGGGATTGACGGTGTCGGAGAAGAGGAGCTGCCCGACGACGCGGTCGGTCTCGTTCACCTTCCAAAGAAAGTCGGGACCGATGAGGCGATTGTGGCCGCCGCCGTCGAGCTCGCGCGCGCTGACGAGGAGCGCCGCGAAGTGATCGCCGAGACTGCGTCGCGCGCGGCCGATGAGAACGCGGGAGCGGAAGTCCTGCGCCGCGAACTCCGTCCCCTGATGCCCCGGCAGCAACATCGACCCGCCGCCGCGGTCCTCCGCCACGAGCAGCGTGTACGCGGTCGCGCCGGCGTTGCCGGTGGCGCGCATCCCCCACGCCGGCGAGGTGATGGAGCGCGTGTAGACGGCGCGAATCGGCGTCGCGAGGAGGTCCACGCCCTCGAGAAAGAAGGCCCGCTTCTCCGGGTACGAAAGAGCGAAGCGGGGATCGGACGCGAGCTGCGGCACGTCCGACTCGATCTGCGAAAAGTCGGGATTCAGCGTGCCGTCGATCTTGAGCTTCGACGACGGTGTCCACTTGAGATCGAGACCGACGTCGTTGCCGAACTGCGAGCGCGAGCCGCGCGGAGCGGAAACGCCGCCGCCGGAGTAGCGCCACTCGTTCTGTACGGTCGTGTAGGGGACCAGCGTCAGATGCTGCGTGCCGGTGGGGAGATCGTCGAAGCCGGTGAGGGCGGAGGCGTGGCAGACGAAGCAGCCGCTGTTCTTCGGCACCGGCGCGTTGGCCACGACGTAGCGGAACTCGCGCGGATAGTTGCGCATGAGCATGACGCCCCACGTCTGCGCCTCGCGGTTCGGGTAGCGCAGCGAGGAGAGCGGGATGCGCAGCTCCGCCTGCCACCCGGACGGCGTCGGCAAAGCCACGCTCTCGAAGAAGAAGTCGGGTGAAAAGTCCTCCGTCGCATCGGCGTCGTTGTAGACGCTGTCCGACTGCACGCCGCGCGGATTGACCCGCAGCTCGACGCCGGAGCGGCGATCGTTCTGCGTGTCGATGAGGATGGAGACGTAGTCCTGATCGCTCTGCACCTGATCGCGGTCGACGAACGGCGCCCGCAGTTGCTTCGGGGCCGGATCCTCCGCCGCAAACGCCACGTACAGCGCCTCCGCGTCATACGCGAGGTACGCGGTGGTGCGCACCGGCGGCTTGGTGTTGTCGCCGCGGAAGTATTCGTAGAAGTCGTCGATGCGAATCGCCTGCTGCCAGGCGGCATCGGACAGATCGCCATCGAGCACGATCGGCGTCCCCGCGAGCTTCTCGATGCGCAGCGGCGCGGGTGCGGCGGACAGAGAGGCCGCAAAGAAGAAAAGAAGAAGCCACGGACGATGCATGCCCGGCAATCTGCGCTCTACCGGGCGTGGAGTCTTCCCCGCGAAGTGACACGCTGTGAAAAGAAGTGAATGGTGTGTCGGCGGGGTGAACGATGGGACGAATAGGACCGATAGGAAGGATAGGACGGATAGGACCAATAGGACACCCACGAGACGCATGGTTAAGTTCTCCGCGGGTTTGGGTGGGGTCGTATTCGTCCTATTCGTCCTATCGGTCCTATTCGTCCTATCGTTCCCCCTTCACCGGTCCCCCACCGCCGTTCACCGATCTGCTGACAAACGTCATGGCCCCGGCCGCCCATCCATCCGATAATGGCGGCCACCCATGACAATCGACAAAGCAGCAATCGAAGGACTCCGTATCGAACGGCGCGATGACGAGCGCCGGGAACGTCCGCGGTGGGTCATCCCCGTCGTCATCCTCGCCCTGGCGGGCGTCGCCCTCGCCGCGTGGTTCACCCTGCGCGGCGGCAGCAAGGAAGTGCGCGTGGCCGCGGCGCGCAGCGTCGCCGGCACGACGCGCGGTGCCGTCCTCAACGCCAGCGGCTACGTCACGCCACGGCGGCGGGCCACCGTCTCCTCGAAGGTCACCGGCAAGGTCGTCGACATCTTCATCGAAGAAGGGATGGCGGTGAAGGCGGGGCAGCAGCTCGCGACGCTCGACGAGGCGTACGCCTCGAAGTCGCTCCACCTGGCGCGAGCCGAGGCCGCGGCGGCGGAGAGCGCGCTGGAAGAGACGCGCGTGCGCATCGCCGAGGCGCAGCTCGACTACGAGCGCGCCAGCAGGCTGGCGACGCAGCAGATCTCCAGCCGCGCCGATCTCGATCGCGCGAAGGCGCAGGTCGATTCACTGCGCGCGCGACTCGCCGCGCAGCGGGAATCGCTCAACGTCGCACGGAGCCAGATGAGCATCCAGCAGCAGAGCGTGGACGACACCATCATCCGTGCGCCGTTCGACGGCGTCGTCGTGTCGAAAGACGCCCAGCCGGGCGAGATGATCTCCCCCGTCTCCGCCGGCGGCGGCTTCACGCGCACCGGCATCTGCACGATCGTCGACATGGCGTCGCTGGAGATCGAGGTCGACGTCAACGAGGCCTACATCAACCGCGTGCACCCGAACCAGCGCGTGGAGGCAGTCCTCGATGCCTATCCCGACTGGAAGATTCCGGCGCACGTCATCACCGCGGTGCCGACCGCCGACCGCCAGAAGGCGACGGTGAGGGTGCGCATCGCGTTCGACGAAAAGGACGCGCGCATCCTCCCCGACATGGGCGTGAAGGTCTCGTTCATCACGAACGAGGCGGCGCCGGCGGGGACGGTGGCGATCGACGTGCCGAAGAGCGCCCTCCGCAAGGACGGGACGCAGGACATCGTGTTCGTAGTGAAGGATCAAAAGGCCGAACGCCGCGCCGTGAAGGTGCAATCGACTCAGGGCGACGTCGCCCGCCTCGCCTCCGGTGTGTCCGATGGCGAGCAGGTGATCGTGGAAGGGCCCGAGCTCGTGGATGGCGATTCCGTGAAAGTGAAGGAGACCAAATGACCGCTCTCGTCCAGGTTCGTAACGTAGAAAAAGTGTTCCGCCGTGGTGGCGAGGATGTACGCGTGCTGAGCAACCTCAGTCTCGACATCGCCTCCGGCGAGTTTCTCGCCCTCATGGGCCCCTCGGGCTCCGGCAAGTCGACGCTGCTCAACCTCCTCGCCGGCCTCGATCGCCCGTCGACGGGCACGGTCCAGGTAGCGGACAAGAACATCGCCAGCCTTTCGCGCAAGGAGCTGGCGCGCTGGCGCTCGCGCCACGTCGGCTTCGTCTTCCAGTTCTACAACCTGCTGCCGGTGCTCTCGGCCGAGCGCAACGTCGAGCTGCCGCTGCTCCTGACGTCGCTCTCCTCGAGTGAACGGCGCCGTCACGTCGAGACGGCCCTGCGCATCGTTGGCCTCGAGCATCGCGCGAAGCACACGCCGCAGACGCTCTCCGGCGGCGAGCAGCAGCGCGTCGGCATCGCCCGCGCCATCGTCACCGATCCGACGCTCATCCTCGCCGACGAGCCCACGGGCGACCTCGATCGCAAGACCGGCGACGGCATCCTCGATCTTCTCCAGGCGCTCAACCGCGATGGAAAGACCATCGTGATGGTCACGCACGATCCGCACGCGGCGTCGCGCGCGTCGCGCCGGCTGCACATGGTGGACGGACAACTCTCGAGCGAGATGGCGGCATGAAGTACGTAGCGCTCATCCTTTCGAACTTCAAGCGCCACAAGGTGCGCACGGTGCTGACGATCCTGTCGATCGCCGTGGCCTTCATCCTCTTTGCGTATCTGTCGGCGATCCGGAACGCCTTCGCCTTCGGCGCCAGCGTCGCCGGCGCGAACCGCCTCGTCGTGCGCCATCGCGTGACGCTCATCCAGCCGCTCCCGCAGAGCTACGAGCGCCGCATCGAGCAGGTCCCCGGAGTCGCTGACGCGTCACAGCAGGCGTGGTTTGGCGGCCTGTACAAGGACAAGCAGGTGCCATGGGGGCAGATCGCCATCGTGCCGCAGGAGTTCTTCGCCATGTATCCCGAGATCCTGCTGCCCGAAGATCAGAAGCAGGCGCTGATGAAGACGCGCACGGGCGCGATCGTGGGCCGCACCACGGCCGAGCGCTACGGGTGGAAAGTCGGCGACAAGATTCCGCTCACCGCCACCTTCATGACGCCGAAAGGCGGCGGCAATCTCTGGACGTTCGACCTCGTCGGCATCTACAGCGGCCAGTTCCCCGAGACCGACACCACCGCGTTCTACTTCCGTCATGACTACATGGACGAGAACCGCGCCTGGGGCAAGGGGCTGACCGGCTGGTACGCGGTCACAGTCGAGAACCCGAAGGACGCCGAGCGCGTCGCCCGCGACATCGACGCGGCGTTCGCGAACTCCCCCGCCGAAACGAAGGCGGAAACGGAGAAGGCGTTCATCAAAGGCTTCGCCGAACAGATGGGCAACATCGGCGCGATCGTGCAGGCCATCCTCGCCGCGGTCTTCTTCACGATTCTCCTCGTGGCCGGCAACACCATGGCCCAGGCCGTGCGCGAGCGCACCAGTGAGCTGGGCGTGATGAAGGCGATCGGCTTCAGCGACGGAAAGGTGCTGTCGTTCGTGATGCTCGAGTCGCTGCTCATCGCGGCCGTCGGCGGCCTCGCCGGCATCGCGCTCGGCTGGGCTTTCGTCTCCCAGGGCGACCCGACAGGCGGCGCGCTGCCGATCTTCTACTTCACGCCGGACGCGCGCGTGCTCGCCGTGATTTTCGTGGTGCTGCTCGGCGCGGTCGCCGGGGCACTGCCGGCGATCCAGGCGATGCGCCTCAACGCCGTCGACGCCCTTCGGAGAGAGTAATGAACGCCATTCGACAACTGATTGCCCTCTTCATCTTCAACATCCGCACGCTCCGCGGCCGCCTCGGCTCCGCCAGCGCCGCGGTCTTCGGCATCGCGGGGGTCGTGGCCGTGCTCGTCGGCGTCCTCTCCATCGGCGAAGGCTTCCGCCGCGTGATGGTCGTCGCCGGCAGCCCGGACACCGCGCTCGTGCTGCGCGCCGGCGCCGACAACGAGATGTCGTCCGTGCTCGCGCGCACCGACGTCGACACCGTCGCCGACGCGCCCGGCGTGGCGCGCGGCGCCGACGGCAAGCCGCTGATCTCGCCCGAGCTCTACGTCATCGTCGACCTGCCGAAACGCTCGACGAACACCCCCGCGAACGTGCCGCTGCGCGGCATCCAGCCGGGCGGCTTCGCCATCCGCCCGGAGGTGAAGATCGTCGAAGGACGCACGTTCGAGTGGGGGAAGAACGAGGTCATCGTCGGCCGAGGCGCGCACGCCGAGTTCGGCGGCACCGACGTCGGCGCCACGCTACGCTTCGGCACGAACGTCTGGAAGGTGGTCGGCATCTTCGAGGCGAACGGCTCGATCTCCGAATCGGAGCTGTGGTCCGACGCGGCGGTCCTCGGCCCGGCGTACCAGCGCGGCAACTCCCATTCCATCGTCATCACGAAGCTCGCCTCGGCCGGCTCGTATCAGCAATTCAAGGACGCGCTGACGTCCGATCCCAAGGTGTCGTTGAAAGTGCAGAACGAGACCGAGTACTACGAGTCGCAGTCACGCACCCTGCGCGGCCTGGTCAACGGTCTCGCGGTGATCGTCTGCAGCCTCATGGGGCTCGGCGCGATCTTCGGCGCGCTCAACACCATGTACACCGCCGTCGCCGCGCGGGCCCGGGAGATCGCCACCCTGGAAGCGATCGGCTTCGGCGGCTTCGCGGTGATGGTCTCGGTGATCCTCGAGTCGCTGCTGCTGGCGCTTGTCGGCGGCATCGTCGGCGCGCTGCTGGCGTTCGTTGCCTTCGACGGCTACCGCGCCGCCACCATGAACTGGCAGACGTTCAGCCAGGTCGCCTTCGCCTTCGACGTGACCCCGCGCCTGATGATCCTGGCCGCCGTCTACGCCATGTTCATCGGTCTGATCGGCGGCATCTTCCCCGCGATCCGCGCGGCGAGGTTGCCGGTGTCGATGGCGCTGCGGGAGAGGTAACAGGGAACGATAGGACCAATAGGACGAATGGGACGCACGGGACAGATGGCACGACACCATCTGTCCAAGGCTCCTTCAGTCCTATTGGTCCTATTGCGTCACCGAAAGAAGCGCGCGGCCCAGAACCCCAGAAAGCCCGCCGCGAGGCAGCCCACGACCGTCATGCCAAGATTGGCTGCCGCACTGCCCCACGCGCCGTCCCGCAGGAACTGCAGGGTTTCCTGATTGAACGCGGAGTAGGTGGTGAAGCCGCCGAGGACGCCGGCGATCAGCATCAGGCGCAGATCGGAAGCGCGCATCGTTTCGAACGCAAGGGCGATGGCAAACGATCCCACCATGTTGACGGCCAGCGTTCCGTGCGGGACCGTCGTGGCCGCCAGATAGCGCATCCCCGAACCGAGGGCGCCACCGAGACAGACGAGGAGAAAACGCGTCACGCGGCGTTATCATGACACGGCGCCCCGATGATCCACTTCTATCACGTCACCAAGAAATTCGACCGCTACTCGACTGCCCTGCATGATGTGACGTTCCACATCGACAAGGGGGAGTACGTCTTCCTCACGGGCGCGAGCGGCGCGGGGAAATCGACGCTGCTGAAGCTCATCCTCCGGCAGATCATGCCCAGCGAAGGGCAGATCGTCGTCAACGGCCGGAACCTGAACGCGATGAAGCAGTCGCAGCTCCCCTACTTCCGCCGCGAGATCGGCATGGTCTTCCAGGACTTCAAGCTGATCGAGCGGATGACGGTGTTCGAGAACCTCTCGTTCATCCTCACGGTGCTGAGCGTCCCGCCGAAAGAGCACAAGAAAAAAGCGTATTCGGCGCTGCGCATGGTGAACCTGCACCACAAGCTCAACGCGTATCCGCCGCAGCTCTCCGGCGGCGAGCAGCAGCGCGTCGCCATCGCCCGGGCGCTGATCAACGATCCGCTCGTGCTGATCGCCGACGAGCCGACCGGCAACCTCGATCCCGACCTCTCCACCGAGATCCTGCAGATCTTCACCGAAGCGAACCTCCGCGGCTCGACGGTGCTGCTGGCGACGCACGACCGCGAGCTGATTCGCAGCAGCGGCCGGCGCGTGATCGTGCTCGATCACGGCCGCATCATCGATGAGAAGGCCTCGGTACCGTCACGCGTCCTGGCTCGCGAAGGAATCTTCGGAATCGGTTCCTGATGGCGCGCAAGACCGACTTCATCCCGGGACGCCGCGAGCCCGAAACTCCCTCCAACACGTTCGCCTACTTCGTCCGCGAGGCGTTCCGTCGCATCTGGGTCTCGAAGCGTACGAGCTTCGTCGCCGTCGTCATGATCGCGATCTCGCTCCTCATCCTCGGCTCGTTCATGCTCGTGGCGGAGAATCTGGAGCGCGCCGTCGAGCGCTGGCAGGGGCGCTCGCGCGTCAACGTCTACTTCGAGCCGGAAGCGACGCCGCAACAGATCGCGGCGGTCGAGCAGTACCTCGCCACGCGTCCGCCGCTGGCGCGCCGCACGTTCATCACGCGCGAGCAGGCGCTCGTCCGCTTCCGTTCGTACTTCGCCAACCTCACGGAAGTCGTCGGCCAGCTCGACGAGAACCCGTTCCCGCCGTCGTACGAGATCGAGGTCACGCCGCAGTTCGTGCAGACGCCGCAGTTCCAGCAGCAGATGGCGGAGCTGCGCGGCAAGGGCGGCGTCGAGCAGGTGCAGTTCGACTGGGAGTGGCTCGAGCGGCTGAAACGCCTCATTAATCTGATCAACCTCGTAGGCCTCATCGCCGGCGGGATCCTGGCGGTGGCGGCGGCGTTCACGATCGCCAACGTCATCCGCCTGACGATGATGTTCTACCGCGAAGAGATCGAGATCATGCGGCTCGTCGGCGCCACGGAGCGCATCATCCGCGGACCGTTCCTCATCGAAGGTTTCGTGCAGGGCACGCTGGGAGGGATCATGTCGGTCGTCCTGCTCTACGTGGTCTACGAGACCGCGCGGCGAACGCTCGACCCATCGAGCTCGCTGCTGTGGGGCTTCCTGTTCAGCGGCTTCCTGCCGTGGGGGAAGATCGCCGCGCTGATCGCCGGCGGCACGATCGCGGGATGGTTCGGAAGCTGGCTGTCGGTGCGCGAGCGCCCGGAGCAGGCATGACCGCGTTCGCCGGACGCACCGCGCTCGTCACCGGCGGCGCGAAACGCGTCGGCGCCGCGATCGTGCGTGCTCTCGAAGCGGAAGGCGCCGAGGTGCTGATCACGTCGAGGTCGGAAGGGATCCGGGCTGACCTGGCGACGCGTGACGGCGTCGAATCGCTGCTTGCGCAACTGCCGCGGATCGACATCCTGGTCAACTCCGCCGCCAACTTCATCCGCGCGCCGCTCGAAGAAGTGACGTGGGAGAATTTCGACGACACCTTCGCCCTGAACCTCCGCGCCCCCTTCTTCCTCTCCCAGGCCCTGGGCCTGCGCATGCGCGACCGCGGCTGGGGCCGCATCATCAACATCGCCGACGTCGCCGCGACGATCCCCTTCCCGGCGTGGCTCCCCTACAGCATGAGCAAAGCCGGCATCGTCGCCCTGACCCGCGGCCTCGCCAAAGCCCTGGCCCCCGCGGTGTTGGTGAACGCCGTCGCCCCCGGCCCGGTCCTGCTACCCGAGGAGTTCGACCCGGTCGACATGCAGCAAGCCGTGGCCCCGACCCTGCTGAAACGGCCCGGCACCGCGGAGGAAGTAGCGCGGACGGTGGTGTTCCTGGCCGGCAGTGACTACGTGACCGGCGTGACGGTGGCGGTGGATGGCGGACGGTTGTTGCGGTAGGGGCGGGGGACGGCGGGACCGATGGGTTGTTGGTTTTCGGTTTTCGGTTTTCGGTTCGTACTGCGCGGCGTCGGGTGGGCTGCAGGGGTGGGGGCCGGGTCCCATAGGTCCTATTCGTCCTATAGGTCCTATTTGTCCCATCGTTCCCCCGCGCGATATCGTCGCTGCCGATGACTGAGTCCGCCTTCCCCCGCAAATCCCCCGACCCCCGCGATCCGCGCGCGTCATCCTTGCTGGTGCCCTCCGACTCCTTCGACCGCGGCGACTTCGTCCTCCTGGGGCTGCCGTTCGACAGCTCCATCCCGTCGCGGCCGGGGGCGAAGCTGGGACCGAAGGGCTTTCGGGACGCGCTGCCTTCGTTGACCACCTTCGGTCGCGGCGTGGACCTCGCGGGGCGCGTCTGCCGCGATCTCGGCGATCTCGATCTGCCGCCCACCTCGGTGCGCCGCGCACATGAGCGGGTGCAGTCGGCGTCGCGGGAGATCTTTGCGCGCGGGGCCACACCTTTCTTCATCGGCGGTGATAACGGCCTGACCGGCGCCCTGATCCGCGGACTGGCGGAAGCGCGGCCGGAGCTGAAGCTGGGGCTCGTCGTCATCGACTCCCACTACGACGTCCGGGAGTACGACGACGAGGACTCGCTCTCGAGCGGCACGCCCTACCGCCGCGCGCTGGAGACCCCCATCTGCAGCGGCGACCGCACGTTCATCCTCGGCACGCGCGAGTTCGCGAACTCCTCCTACTACGACCACTACTTGCACGACCAGGGCGTCACGACGATTCCGATCGACACCTTCGACGCACGCGGCGCGCGCGACATTGCGGCCGAGCTGCGGGGGACGCTCGAAGCCTCTTGCGACGCGATCTTTCTATCGATCGACATCGATGCCGTGGAACTGCCCGGCAGTTCGGCGGCGGCGCCGGGGACGCTGACCTCGCGCGAGGCGATCGCCATCATGCGGGAAGTCGCCGGTTCCACGAAGTTTCTGGCGGCGGATCTCAGCGAACTGTCGCCGCCGTGGGATGTCAGCGGGCTGACCGCGAAGTTGGCCGCCCGCTTGTTCCTGGAAGTCTTCGCGACACGATAGGACCAATAGGACCGCGAGGACCTATGGGAATGCCATAGGTCCCCCACGTCCCCTCGATCCTATTTCTCGAACTCCCACGCGATCTTCTTCAGCACGCGGTCGACGCGTTCGATCAACTGCAGGATGTCCTTCTTCGCGTGCGCGGCGGAGAAGAACGCGGCCTCCAGTTGCGACGGCGGGAGGTACACCCCTTCGCCGAGCATGAGGTGGAAGAAGCGGGCGAATTTTTCGCGGTTGGACTTGTCGGCGGAGGTCCAGTCGGTCACCGGCGCATCGGTGAAGAAGAGCGTCCACATCGAGCCGACGCGGTTGAACTCGATCGGCACGTTGTGCTTCTCCGCGGCGGCGCGGACGCCGGTCTCGAACTCGGAGCTGCGCTCCTCGAGGTCGCTGTAGATCGAGGAGTTCTTCAGCACGCTCAGCGTGGCGCGGCCGGCGGCGACCGCCACCGGGTTGCCGGAAAGCGTACCCGCCTGGTACATCGGGCCGAGCGGCGACACCAGCTCCATCAGCTTGCGCGAGGCGCCGTACGCGCCGATCGGCATGCCGCCGCCGATGATCTTGCCGAGCGTCGTGATGTCGGGACGGATGTCGTAGAGCGACTGCGCGCCGCCGTACGAGACACGGAACCCGGTCATCACCTCATCGAGGATCAGCAGCGCGCCGCGGTCGTCGCAGATCTTGCGCAGCCCGGCGAGGAAGCCCTGCGCCGGCGGGATGCAGCCCATGTTGCCGGCGACCGGCTCGACGATGATCGCCGCGACTTCGTCGGTCATCTTCGCGCGGACATCCTCGAGGTCGTTGTACGTGGCGATCAGCGTGAGCTCGGCGAGCTCCGCCGGGACGCCCGCCGAGTCTGGCGTGTTGAACGTCGCGCCGCCGGATCCCGCCTTGACGAGCAGCGAGTCGACGTGGCCGTGATAGCCGCCTTCGAACTTGAGGATTCGCTTGCGTCCCGTCGCCGCGCGCGCCAGCCGGAGCGCACTCATCGTCGCCTCGGTTCCGGAGTTGACGAGACGCAGCATCTCGATCGAGGGGACGGCCTGCACGATCATCTCCGCCAGCTCGATCTCGCCCGAGGTGGGCGCGCCAAAGGAGAAGCCGCGCGTGGCTGCCTTCTTGACCGCTTCGACGACGTAACGATGGCCGTGTCCGAGGATCATCGGCCCCCAGGAGCCGACGCAGTCGATGTATTGGAGGTTGTCGGCGTCGAAGATGCGCGCGCCCTGCGCCATCTCGATGAACAGCGGCGAGCCGCCGACGCCGCGAAACGCCCGCACGGGCGAGTTCACGCCGCCGGGGATGGTTTCCTGTGCACGTTGAAAAAGAGCTTCCGATTGCTTACCCATGGTCAGCGCGGATTATATGAACGCAGAACGCAGAACGCAGAACGAAGAATCGAGAAACTTCTTCATTCATCGTTCTGCGTTCTGCGTTCTGCGTTCGATTTCAGTACGCGTTCTCGTGCTTCAGCCCGTGCGTGACCGTCAGGAACAGGATCTTCAGGTCGAGCATCAGCGACCAGTTCTCGATGTAGTAGAGGTCGTGCTCGATGCGCATACGGATCGAGGTATTGCCGCGCCAGCCATGGACCTGCGCCCAGCCCGTCATCCCCGCCCGCACCTTGTGGCGCAGCATGTAGTGGGGGAACTCGGCGCGAAACTGTTCGACGAACTGCGGGCGCTCGGGCCGCGGACCGACGACGCTCATCTCCCCCACCAGGACGTTCCAGAGCTGCGGCAGCTCGTCGAGCGACCAGGCGCGGATGAAGCGGCCGATGCGCGTACGGCGGGGATCGTCTTTCTCCGCCCAGACGGCGCCGGTCTGCGCTTCCGCCGCCACGCGCATCGAGCGGAACTTGATGATGTCGAACGAGTGGCCGTCGAGCCCCATCCGCTCCTGACGGTAGAAGATCGGGCCGCGGTCCTCGAGCCAGATCAGCAGCGCGATCACGCCCATGACGGGCGCCAGCACGATCAGCGCCGCCAGCGCCACCACGAGATCGAAGGCGCGCTTGGCAAAACGGCTCCACCCTTCCAGCGGCGTCTCCGACAGGTTGATCGTGGGCAGGCCGTCGAGGTCTTCGACGCGCGAGCGGAGCACCATGAACTGCAGCAGGTCGGGGACGACGTGGATGGAGACCACGTTGCGCTGCAGCGTGTCGAGCAGCGCCATCATCGCGTCGGACGACGCGTGCGGCAGCGCCACGAACACGTGCTCGATCTTCTGCGCCTTCACGATCTCCTCGGCGTCGCTGACGCGCCCGAGGCACTCGAGGCCGGGGAGCTCGCTGTCGTCGCCGTTCTTCAGGTAGCCGACGATGCGGAAGCCGAGCTGCTCGCGATGCGCCTGCATGCGCGCCAGCACGGCGCGCGCGAGCTCGCCGTTGCCGGCGATGAGGACGCGGTCGAGATCCTTGCCGGCGCGATGGCGTCCCTCCACGACCGTGCGCACGAGCGTGCGGCCGGCGATGACGAACAGCATCGCGCAGAACATGAAGATCGCCAGCGTGGCGCGGGAATAGAGGACGCCCGGGTCGCCGACACGGACCCAGAGCAGCACGCCGGAGAGGATGACCGTGGCCACGACCGAGCCGATGGCGACCGAGATCCACTCCTCCGCCTTGCCGCGCGTCGGGCGGATCCGGTAGAGCCCCTGCACCGCGAACGCGAGAGGGAACACGACCGTGATGATCGGCAGCAGCTTCACGTACGTGGCGAAGTCCTGCAGACCCTTCGTGACGGGGATGATCTCCAGCTCGAAGCGGAGCATCCACGCGGCGAGCATCGCCAGGTTCGACGCGAGGGCGTCGTTGACGAGGTATACCGACGCGAGGGTCTTGTGTTTCTTCTCGATCATCCGATGAGGCGATTCATGGCCGAACGGAACTGCTCGTCGAACCGTGCGCGCGAGAACGCCATCGCCCGGGCGCGAATGCCCGTGCGATCCCACTGATGCCGTTCGACTTGTTCGAGCGCCATGGCGAGCGCGTCTACCTCCGGCCGGTCGAAGAAAATTCCAGTTACGCCGTTCACTACCGAGTCGAGCACGCCCCCCTCCCCCAGCGCCACGACGGGTGTCCCCACGGCCATCGCTTCCAGCGGCGTGATGCCGAAGTCTTCGACTCCCGGGAGGATCAGGCTGCGCGCGAGAGAGAGGCGCTCGACGATTCTATCCCTCGATACGTGCCCCAGCAGCTCGACGTTGGGGCCGGCAGTCTTCGCCAGCGTCGCCGCCAGCGGTCCGCTGCCGATGATGACCAGCCTCCGCCCGCTGCGATTGGCAGCCTCGACGGCCAGCTCGATCCGCTTGTACGGGACCAGCGCGGAGACGATGAGGTGGTAGTCGTCCCGCCCGCTGCTGACCGGCGCCGCCAGAAAACGGTCATCCACGAACGGGTGGATCACCTCGGCGTCACGATCGTAATAGCGGTGGATCCGGTCCCGCACAAACGTCGAATTGGCGACGAACCGCGTCACCTCGCTCGCGGTGGACACATCCCACCGCCGCAGCCACGGCGCGAGCGACATCATCGCGGCGCGCTGGAACGGCTTCGACTTCGGGAAGTAGTCGTCGAAGCGGTCCCAGATGTAGCGCATGGGCGTGTGGCAGTACGAGAGGTGCGGCTTGCGCCGCGCGTCCACCCCCTTGGCCACGCAGTGGCTGGAGGAGACGACGACGTCGAAGCGCGAGAGGTCCCACTTGCGCACCGCGCGCGGAAACAGCGGCAGCAGCCGGCGGTAATCGCTCGTCTTCAGCGCGAGCTTCTGCAGCTCCGAGGTGTGGATCGTGCGCGCCTCGATCCTCGGCGAGACGCTGCCGGGAAAGTGGAAGAGCGTGAAGAGCTCGGCGTCCGGAAGCGCGTCGAGAATGCCTTCGAGGACCGCCTCACCGCCCCGCATGCCGGTGAGCCAGTCGTGGATGACGGCCGCGCGCATGTCAGGATTTCTTCTCGGGCCCGGGGGTCGACTTCAGCGGGTATTCGTCGCTGCTGGCGCACGCGTCGCAGATATGGTCGTTGCGCAGATACTCCTCGGCCGGTACCTCGGCCAGACACTTCACGCAGTAGTGTTTGCCGGTGCGCTCACCGAGCTTGCGCGGCGTGGGTTCATCGCGGAGCATTGGACGGGTGATGATATCGCGTTGCCGCGTCCGGGAATGCGCCGCTGTTTTCACCAGGCGAAAGGAGTCCCCTTGATCACGATCCGCAAAGCCAACGACCGCGGCCACGCCGACCATGGCTGGCTGAACACGTACCACACCTTCTCCTTCGCCGACTACCACGACCCGGAGTTCATGGGCTTCCGCACGCTCCGCGTCATCAACGAGGACCGCGTGAAACCGGGCGTCGGTTTCGGTACGCATGGACATCGCGACATGGAGATCGTCTCCTACGTCCTCGAGGGCTCGCTCGGACATCGCGACAACATGGGCAATGGCTCCGTCATCAAGCCGGGCGACGTGCAGCGCATGAGCGCCGGCACCGGCGTCCTGCACAGCGAGATGAACCCCTCCGAAACGGAGCCGGTGCATTTCCTCCAGATCTGGATCCTGCCGGAGCAGCGGAACATCACGCCGGGCTACGAGCAGAAGTACTTCGCACCCGAGGAGAAGAACGGGCAGTTGCGTCTGGTCGCGGCGCGCGACGGGCGCGATGGCGCCGTCACGATCCACCAGGATGTCGAGATCTACGCGTCGCTGCTCGACGGCGACGCGGCAGTCACTCACGAGTTCCGCCCCGGCCGTTACGGCTGGCTGCAGGTCACGCGCGGCGAGGCCGAGGTGAACGGACAGAAGCTCGTGGCCGGCGACGGCGCGGCGATCTCGAACGAATCGTCGGTTACGATTCGCGGGAACGGCGCCGAAGTGCTGCTGTTCGATCTGAACTGATGGTCTTAGTTTTCCGCTTCATCTTCAGCGTCCTGCGCGCGCTCTTCCGGGCGCGCGTAGGACTGCTCGACACGTCGCATCTGCGGTTCGTCGCGCTCCCCACCGACTGCGACCTGAATCTCCACATGAACGCCGGCCGTTACGTCAGCTTCATGGATCTCGGGCGCGTCGAGTTCATCGCGCGCACCGGCAGCATGCTCGCGATGATCCGCCGCAAGTGGCGCCCGATCGCCGGCGGCTCGATCCTGAAGTACCGCAAGTCGGTGATGCCGTTCGAGCGCTTCAGCCTCCGCTCGCGCATCGTCTGCTGGGACGAGAAGTGGTTCTACTTCGAGCACGTGATCGAGAACTCGCGCGGCGAGCTCTGCGCCTCCGGCACCATGCGCGCGCTGCTGCGCGGCCCGAAAGGGAGCATTCCCACACGGGAGGCGCTCGCGGTCATCGGGATGCACGACGAGCCGTCGCCGCCGATGCCCCCGTACGTGGCGAAGTGGAACGAGGCGGAGGCGCTGCGGTGACGCGGGCCGAGAAAGCGCAGCGCATCGGCGCGATCCTCGACGACCTCTACCCCACCCCGCCGATCCCGCTGCTCCACGAGAACCCGTTCACGCTGCTGATCGCCGTGCTGCTCTCCGCGCAGACGACCGACGCGCAGGTGAACAAAGCGACGCCGGCGCTGTTCGCACGCGCGTCGACCCCCGCGGCGATGGTCGCGCTCAGCGAAGCCGAGATCCTCGGCTACATCCGCAGCGTCGGCCTCTCGCCGACGAAAGCGAAGAACGTGAAGAAGCTCGCGCAGACGCTCGTGGAGCAATACGGCGGCGAAGTGCCGCGCAAGCTGGCTGCGCTCGAGGAGCTCCCCGGCGTCGGCCACAAGACCGCGAGCGTCGTCATGACCCAGGCGTTCGGCGTCCCCGCCTTCCCCGTCGACACGCACATCCACCGCCTGGCGTATCGCTGGGGCCTGTCGAACGGCAAGAACGTCGAGCAGACGGAGGCAGACTTGAAAAAGTTGTTCCCACGCGACACGTGGGGCCGCCGCCACCTGCAGATCATCTACTTCGGGCGGGAGTACTGCCCCGCCCGAAGCCATGATTACGAAGGCTGCCCAGTGTGTTCGTGGGCTGCGCCGAAATCCCGGCGCAGCTAGCGTTGCGGCAATTAGACGGGATAGGACAAATAGGACATAGGACGAATAGGACCTATAGGACGGATAGGCCTGCGGACCTTGCGGTATTAAGGTGTTTGGCACCCGCCAGCGTCCGGTGGTGGCAGCCTCCGGGTGGTCGTGGTCCTATTCGTCCCATCCGTCCCATTTGTCCTATAGGTCCTATCGTTCCCTCTTGCTACCGCCGCACTTCCACCAACCTGCGGGAACTGCCATCCGCAAACTTCACCACCTTGGGCAGGCGCAGCGCACTGCCATCGCCTTTCACGGAAAACGCCACGTGCGCCATGCTGCCAATCCCATGGGCCACGTCATCACGAATGACAAACGCCTCCTGTGACGCAAACCCATACAGCGCCGTCGCCGGCGTCAGGAACGCGGTGGGCGCCAACAGCGTCTGTTCGATGATCCCGTTGGCGCCGCGCGAAGTGGACGTCCACTCGTCGCCATTACGGCGGCTGCGCACGCGCGTCAGTTCTCCGTTCACGCGATACGTCACCTCGGCATACACCGGCCGGCGGTCCTTATCCAGCGACGCCCACGTCTCGATGGTGTCGTTGCCGCGGCGGATGACGCTGTGCGCCACGAGACCGTCCTTGTCCGTGTCATAGAGCTCGAAGCGCTCACGCGCAGCATGGCGGCCGCGCCAGACGTACGTCCCCTCCACGAGCTTGTTGCGGCGCGCGATGCGTCCCGGATGCGGCTTCTGCGTGCCGGCGATGATGTCGGCGATGTCTTCCTCCACCGTCGCCGCGGCGGGCGTTTCGTTCATCCGGCCCAGCTCCCGGCCGTTGCGATGCACGATCACGGTCGGCACGTTTGTAATGTTCTGCGTCTGCACGACGCTCATCGGCGTGGTGAAGTCGGGGCCGACACCGATCAGCGCCACCGTCACATTGGGATTGTTCGCCAGCTCGACCGCGCGCAGTAGACGCGGCACGTGGTACTTGCTGTCGCCGCACCACGTCGCCAGCACCACCTCCAGCTTCACCGGCTCTGTAATGGCGCGGAGACGCGCAATCGTCTTTTCGTCAGGCTTGTAGGCGTCTGCGATGGCGCGCCAGACCGGCACGGTCTCCCACAACTGCTCCATGGACAACGGACCGGCCGGACTCTGATGTGCCGTCACCAGAATCGCCTTCCCGTCGACCTGCGCGAAGTACGTCGCATTGTCGGGGCGGGCGAAGGTGCCGATCGGCTCGCGTGCCGTTTCGGCCGAGGTTGCTTTCGTTCGATCCGCGGCAAAGGTAAAGTCCCGCTTCTTCGCACGAGATATGTTTTTTGCCTCCGCATCGAGGATTACGACTTCGTCGCCACAGACGAGCGCGAGCATGCGTGGAGACGTCGTCGACAGTGCCTGCACACTGCGGTCGAGCTTGCCGTCGATCCAGACATCGCGCGTGGAGTCGTTCCATTCGCGCGCCGTGGATGCAAGAAGGGGGGATGTCGCCGTCAGCAGGGCCAGAGCCAGGAGCCAGTTCCGCATCAAAAACCTCCGTTTTGTACATAGGCTTCGACGCGCCTGCCTGCTGGAAGGTTCGGAAATTATATGTAAGTAGGGTTCGTTGCGCAGACCACGCACGACACTCTGTGGAGATTTGGGAAGTGGTAACAGTGCCACGACTGCGTCCAACGCAGAGAGAAGCAGAAGGAGAGCACCAGGAAATGCGTAGCACCGGCAAAGTCAAGTGGTTCAACGACGCGAAGGGTTTTGGCTTCATCACGATGGACGGCGGCGAAGACGTCTTCGTTCATTTCAGCGCGATTCAAGCGAAGGGTTTCCGCACGCTCCCCGAGGGTGCGAGCGTGGAGTTCGATCTCGTGCAGGGTCCCAAAGGCCTGCAGGCTTCGAACGTCAACGTTCTCTAATCCATCGAACGTGAATCACTACCGGGGACGGCGCGTGCGCGCCGTCCTTTTTGTTTTTGTGCCGAAGCGCATAATGACTGCATGCCTGAGACAAACTGGCTGGCGCTCGTCATCAGCTCCATCGGGGGCGGTGTCGTCGTAAAGTTCCTCGACTACGCACACGGCGAGTACACGCGGCGTCGTGCGCGCCGCGAAGCCGCCAAAGACCTCCTCGTCAAGCATCACGACCCCATCCTCAAAGCCGCGGACGAGCTCGTGGGGCGCATTCGTTCCCTGGCGATCTCGGACTTCGCCGACTTTCGCGAGTCGACCGGCGATTTCCTTGAGGTCCGCCGCGCGGCAGCGATGTTCTACTTCGTGCAGTTCTGGTGTCAGGTACAACTGATGCGGCTCGACAGCGGCGCGACCGTCGTCGCCGCCGACTCAGCTGGGGGCCGGCTTCAAACCTTCATCCAGGAGCTCGAGTCGCGCGCCATCCGGGTTTTCGATCGCGCATGGCAGCGTGCGGCCGGAGAAGCGATCCTTGTGCGGGAAGGTCCGGCACCGCCGCGGCCCATGAATCTTTTCGAGTTTGCCAGCCGGTACGAATCCGACGACAAGTTCCGCCACTGGCTGACACCGCTGCATGATCTGCTCGTCGCTACCGGTCGTGACCCGACGAGCCGGCACTCGGTCTTGAAGTACGGCGCCGTGGTTCACGCGCTGGTCGACACGCTCGATCCGGCACACATCATCACCTCGGCCGAGGATAAGGGCTGGCCGAACAAGATGCCGCCGAACGTTCGCGCAAAGCTGGCCATGGGAACGTTCCGCCGTCGCCTCGACTTCGTAACGAACTCTCACAAGTACACAGAGCCGCAAAAAAAAGAACGGCCCGCGGGGGTTGGCAGTTCAATCACGGAGTGACGAACGGCTTTGCCCGTTGGGCCGATCCAGATCGAGATCGTTGTAAGCCTTGTCAACGTAGGTCCGCCGCGGAGCGCTGTCAAGGTCCCTGGAGCGCTTGCGCCAGCGCTTCTTCCAGCACGGGCAGCCATGTGGCGTAGCCGCGGTCGTTCGGATGGAACTCGTCATCGGCGAAGAGTGACCGGTCGGCGCGGAACAGCGGCCCCGTTCGCTGCGCAATCGGCGCGAAGACGATCCCGTACGGCGCCGCCTCGGCTACGAGCATTCTGTTCAGGCTCGTCGTGCGGCGAAACGCGAGACCGCGCAGCAGCCGCGGCACACGCGGCGGTGAGCCCATGTCCGGCGAGCCGGTGATGACGATCTTCACCTTCGGGTTGGCCGCGATGAGCCGCTTCACGATCTCGCGGAAGTCATTGCGGATGGACCGCAGCGGCGTGAGGTGCGTGACGTCGTTCGCGCCCGCCGCCAGCAGCACGAGATCGGGCCGCAGCATCTCCGCCTCCGGCAATTGCTTCTTCCGCACGTCGGAGAATTGCGCGCCGGAGACGGCGAGGTTCGTCATCGACACCCGGTACTGCCGCTCGAGCACGCGCGTCGTCGACAGCGCGATCCCCACCTCGTAGTCGCCGCCGACGCCGGCCGCGGTGCTGTCGCCGAGGATGACGTACGTCAGCGCAGGTTGCGCGGCGGCGGTGAGCGTCCCCATCGTCAGCACCAGCATCAGGATGAAGCGCATGCGGTTGCATGGCTGCAGAAACAAAGCCACGGCAGGCGACACGCGGGAGAAACCGACAACCAAAGCGCCGCAACCACGTACCATTTCCCACACATGGTCGCGCCAGCCGTAGAAGTCGTCTCCCTCACGAAGCTGTACGGCTCCTTCACCGCCGTCAGCGACCTCTCCTTCTCCGTCGCCCCCGGCGAGATTCTCGGGCTCGTCGGCCCCAACGGCGCCGGAAAGACGACGACGCTGCGCGCGCTCGCCGGCATCCACCAGCCGACCGAGGGACGCGTGAGCATTGGCGGGTTCGACATTCAGACCGAAGGGGTGGCCGCCAAGCAGCGCCTCGCCTTCATGCCCGATGAGCCGCGGCTCTTCGACTACCTCACCGTCGAAGAGCATCTCCAGTTCGTCGGCGCGCTGTATCGCGTCGAGGGCTTCCGCGCGCACATTGAGCCGCTGCTCGAAGAGCTGGAGCTGCTCGACAAGCGAAAAGCTCTGCCGTCGGAGCTCTCCCGCGGGATGAAACAGAAGCTGATGATCGCGTGCGGCTTTCTGCACACGCCGGACGTCATGATCTTCGACGAGCCGCTCACCGGCCTCGACCCCCTCGGCATCCGGCGGATGAAGGAATCGATCGCGCGCCGGGCCGAAAGCGGTGCGGCCATCATCCTCAGCTCGCATCTCCTGCATCTCGTGGAAGAGCTGTGCGACCGCATCCTCGTCATCCAGAAGGGGAAGCGGGTGGCGTACGGCAGCGTGGACGACCTGAAGTGGCAGATCGCGCAGGGACGCGACAACGTGTCGCTCGAAGACGCCTTCCTGCAGATCACGGGGAAAGAGGCGTGATCCGGGCGTTTCTCTTCGTCACCACACGGTCGTGGATCAACCGGCTGGTGTGGCGCGCGAAGCAGTTGAAGAATCCGCGCTACCTCGTGTCGGCGCTCTTTGCGATCGCGTACTTCGGGTTCATCTTCTTCCGCCCCGGCGGTCCGGGGCGGCGCGCGGACATGATGGGGAGGATTCCGGAGGACGTGCTGAGCCTCCTGCCTCTCGTCTTCATGCTGCTGGCCTGGCTCTCGCCCGGCCGCGCCGCGCTCGAGTTCAGCGAAGGCGAGCAGCAGTTCCTCTTCAGCGGTCCGCTGTCGCGCGCCCAGATCCTGCTGTACAAGCTGCTGCGCGCGCAGCCGCAGGTGTTGCTCACCGTCGGCATCCTCTCCCTCTTCCGGTTCCCGAACGGCTACGGCGTAGGGCTGTGGCTGGTGGCGAATACGCTCAACATCTACATGACGTTCGTCGCGCTGGCGCGGCCGCGGCTGCGCAGTGCCGGGTTCCATCCGCTCGTGCAAGGCCTCCTCGGCGCGGCAATCGGCGGCGTGCTGACGTGGGTCTTCTGGACGGATTTCAAAGGAGGAGGCGGTCTCGACCTCCCCGCCTCACGCGTCATCCTCTTCATTCCGTCGTTGTTCGCGAAGGCGCTGATCGGCGCGAGTGCACCGCTCTACTGGCTGCCGGTCGCGGCCATCGGTCTCGTGGCGTTCTTCGCCGCGGCGAAGCTGCGCGTGCCGTTCGAGGAGCTGGCGACGAATGCGTCGCAGGCGACGGCGGCACTGCGCACCAAGATGCAGAGCCGCGGCGCCGGCACGACCGTCTCGGTGCGGCGCTTCCCGCCGCTCTTCCGGCTGCGCGACGACGCCGGTCCGGAGCTGGCCATCCTCTGGAAGAACCTGATCGCGTCGATGCGCATCGCGTCGCCGTGGCTACTCCTCATCGGCGTGCTGTTCGGCGCGCTCCTCGTGCAGTCGTTCGTCATGACGTCGGAGGCGGCGCTCACCACGATCAGCATCATGGCCATCGCCGGCTGTGTCATGTTCCCGCTGATCGGCGCGGCGATCTTCCAACAGGACTTCCGGCTCGACGTGACCCGTCTGGACCTCCTGAAGAGCTGGCCCGTCCGCGGCGACCGGCTGGTCATGGGGGAGCTGGCGGCGCCGCTGGCCATCGTCTCCGTGGTGGAGATCGGCATGCTGATCGTCACCGGCATCATCCTCACGAACGCGACCGGCTCGAAGTTCGGCGAGATTGCGTCGCCTGTGACGTTCCTCGTGGCGCTGTTGTTCGCGATCCCCGTCTGCGCGGCCCAGCTCGTCCTGCGTAACGCGGTGCCGCTCTACTTCCCGGCCTGGATCCTCCGCTCGAAGGAAGATCAGCGCGGCTTGGTGATGAGCGGCCAGCGCCTGCTGGGGCTGTTCCTGAACCTGGTGTTCCTCGGCCTCGTCCTGGCGCCAGCCGGTTTGCTGGCCGCGCTGGGGTTCTTCGTGGCCTCCCGCTTCGCCGTGGGGGCGCCGCTGTACGCCATGGCCGTCACACCCGCCGTGGCGCTGCTTTCCGCGGAGGTGTGGCTGGGCGTGAAGTTACTGGCGGCGCAGTTCGACAACATCGAGGTATCCACGGAGACCGTCACGCAATAGGACCGATAGGACGAATAGGACAAAACCGGTCCCACGAAGCGATCGGGCGGGTGGCTACGCGGCCGGGCGGGGTCCTATCCGTCCTATCTGTCCTATTCGTCCTATTCGCCCCCACAGGCCACCCAGTCCCCCCACCCCGTCCCCACAGCCCACCCCAAAATCCCCCCAAGGAATACCCGTCGCGCCCGATACACTTATTCGGACAATCGTGCGATTCCTCGGCGCCCTCGTCCTTTCCCTGTTTGCCACCGTCTCGTTCGCGGCGGATATCGACGTCGTCCGTCAAAACTTCATCGATTACTACACCGCCGCCGGCGCGGATCGCAGCGCTCCGCGCATGGCCGAAGCGATCGGCGGGCTGGAGAGTCACGCGCGCCAGATCACGGCTCCCGGCTTCCTCCTCAGCGACGGTAGCTGGAGCGACATCAACTACGCCGAGAAGCCGGACGGCGGCTGGTCGCCGTGGGAGCATTCGCGCCGCCTGATCGTCATGGCCAAGGCGTACCGCACGCCCGGACAGCCACTGTACGGCAACGCCACGCTACGCGCGCAGATCGAGAGCGCGCTGGCCTACACGAAGAACTTCTACGGCGCCACAATCCTCCCCCAGGGGAACTGGTGGTTCTGGACCATCGGCATTCCGCTCGACCTCGCACCGACGCTCGTGCTCATGCGCGGCGACATCAGCCAGCAGGTCTACGACGATCTCGTCCTCGCCATCCAGCTCCGCATCGGCCCCTCGCCCACGTCGCGCGGCATCATCGGACCGACGCCGACGGGACAGAACCTCGCCTGGTCTTCCTACACGCATCTCTGCCTCGCCCTCCTCAAGGATGACGTCGCCCGCCTTGGGCTCGTCCGCGACGCGATGGCGAAAGTCACGCTGCCGGCGACCGGCGAAGGGATCAAAGCCGACGCCTCGTTCCATCAGCACGGCGCGCAGCTCTACACCGGCGGCTACGGCGGCTCGTTCGCCAACGACGTGGCTAAGTACGCCCTCTTCACGCGCAACACGCAGTACGGCCTTCCGGCGTCGTCGCTGGCGACGTTCAGCGACTACATGGCCGACGGCGTCGCCTGGTCGCTCTACGGCAACTACTTCGACGTCTCGGTGATCAGCCGCGAGGTCGCCCGCGAATCGACCACCGGGTACAACGGTATCGCCGCGCTACTGCAGGCGTCGACCTTCGACTCGCCGCGCGCGGCCGAGATCCGCTCCGCCACGCGCCGCATGCTGCAGACGTGGACGTGGGGGCTGCCGACGGAGCTCGCCGGCCTCGCCGTCATAGCCGAGCGCTCTCGCTGGACGCCGGAGTGGCCCGAGGGGCACCGGCACTACTACAACTCCGATTACACCGTGCACCGCCGCGACGGCTGGTTCGCCTCCATCAAGATGTTCTCCACGCGCACCAAGTCGGGCGAGAGCACGAACCAGGAGAACCTCCGCGGCGCGCGTCAGTCGGACGGCCGCTTCTACCTCTCGCTGCGCGGCGACGAATGGTTCGGCCGCAACGTCTGGCCGGCGCTCGACTGGACGCGCCTTCCCGGCACCACGGTCGAGCAGAAGCCGACGACCGCCGACGCCTCGTACGGCTACGGCACGCGCAGTCTCGCCGGCGGCACGGGCGACGGGCAGAACGGCGTCTCCGCGATGGAGCTGTCGCCGCTGAACTCGACGCTCTTCGCGAAGAAGTCGTGGTTCTTCTTCGACGACGCCATCGTCTTCCTGACGAACAGCATCACCGCGCCGATGGGCAATCGCGTCGAGACGGTCGTCAATCAGTGGCCGCTGCTGAGCAACGCGTCGCAGGTGACGTCGGGCTCCGACTGGTCGGTGCTCGAAGGCGTCGGCACGTGGTATCCCTCCGCGCAGCCGGTGCAGACCACACGCGAGACCCGCAGCGGCGCCTGGGCCGACCTCGGCGGCTCCTCCGACACCACGCAGCACACGCGCACCTTCGTCACGACGATCATCGACCACGGCACCTCACCGACGAACGCCACCGCGGAGTACGTGATCGTACCCAACGTGACCGCGACAACGATGCGCACGTGGGCCGCGTCGCGCCCGTTCGACATCCTGGCGAACACCACGTCCGTCTCCGCCGTCCGCGACCGCCGCACCTGGGCCCTCGGCATCGTCTTCTGGAGCGCCGCCTCGATCGACGGCATCTCCTCTGACGCCCCGGCCGTGGTCTACATGACGTCGACCGCGAAGACCATCAACCTCTCCGTGGCCGACCCCAACGCCGGCGCCACCGGCGTTCTGCGCATCACGGTGCCGGGCCGCTACCGCGCCACCGGCGCCAAGGCGACGGCGGGCGTGCGGGCCACCACGATCGAGATCCCCAAAGCCGGCGGCCAAACCACCCGGGTCCTGCTGGAAACTCTAACCATCCCCAAACGGCGCGCGGCGGGACGGTAGAAACGGCTAGGCCTATAGGACACCTCGCTTTGTCCTATAGGTCCCATCCGTCCTATAGGTCCGATCTGTCCCATCGTCATTCTTCTTCGATCGTTTCCTCTTCCACCGACGAAGCCACCTTCCGCACCGCGGACAGTGTTTCGGTCAGCGCGGGTGACGGCACCCGCACGGTCAGCGTCGCGCGGACGCGGCCGTTCTCACGCCAGACGTGGGCCGCGGTGACCCGGCCTCCGGTCTGTTCGGCCGTGGCGATGAGCTGCTCGACGGCAGTAGGGGTGTCGGTCACGACGATCGACATCGTCGCCGTGCGCATCGGCGGATTGGGGGGGACGACGACGGCCGCCTCTTTCTGACGGCAGGCGAAGGAAGCCAGGAGCAGGATGACGACGAGGAGCGGTCTCACATCAGGTTGGATGCACTCAACGCTCGATTAGCAACTGCAATACGACCGTGCCCGCTTGGCGAGGTAATCGACGTCCACCGGCTTCATCAGCGTCTCGTCCGCCCAGGGGGCGATCGTGCGTACGGCCGGGTCGGGATCGCCGAGGATCATGACGCCGCAACTGGCGACGTCGCGGTGGGTGCGCAGTTGTTCGAGCATGTTCACGCCCCGCTCCGACTTCAGGTCGAGTCCGAGAATGATGACGCGGAACTTGCGCGCGGTAGTCAGGAGCGACATCGCCTCGTCGGGAGCGGCGTACGTCACGGTGAAGCCGTGGCGGTCGAGGGCCGTGATCAGCGTCCGCCGAAACGCGTCATCTTCATGAATCACGAATACTGGACAACTCGGTTCTACAGCCATTGCATCTCTCCTGCTCCGCAAAGCCTACGCCAGCGCGCGCTGATAGGCGTCGTAGACGTCCTGACCGAAGGCCACGAAGATGACACGCTCGATGGATTCGTACGCCTCGAGGAACGCACGCGTCTCGCGCACCGCGATCGCCGTCGCCTCCTCCACCGGGTAGCCGTAGATGCCGCAACTGATCGCCGGGAAGGCGATCGACCGGATGCCGTGCTTCACCGCCAGCGCGAAGCTGTTCCGATAGCAGGAGGCCAGCCGCTCCGGTTCTCCGTTCGTCCCGCCCCGCCAGACCGGGCCGACGGTGTGAATGATGTGACGCGCCGGCAGACGGTAGCCGCCCGTGATGCGAGCCTCGCCCGTGGGACAACCGCCGATGAGGCGGCACTCGTGGAGGAGCTCCGGCCCGGCCGCGCGGTGGATCGCGCCGTCGACACCGCCGCCGCCGAGGAGGGAGCTGTTGGCGGCGTTGACGATGGCGTCGACGTCCAGCTTCGTGATGTCGCCGCGGACGACCTCCATCATCGCTTGCGCCCGAGCTTCACCACGATGTCGTACTCCTTCTTCGTCACCGGCTGGATCGACAGCCGCGAGCCCTTCTTCGTCACCACCATGTCTTCCAGGCCGGGCGCTTCCTTCAGCGTCTCCAGCGACACGATGTGCGGAAACTTCTCGACGAAGCCGATGTCGACCATGGTCCAGATCGGGTTCTCCGGCGTCGCTTTCTCGTCGTAGTACTTGTGCCCCTTCTTCGTTGCGAACGGGTCCGGATACCCGGCCCGGCTGATCTTCGCCAGCCCCGTCACGCCCGACGGATCCGCATTCGAGGCGTAGAACAGCACCTTGTCCCCGACCCTCATCTCATCGCGCATGAAGTTGCGCGCCTGATAGTTGCGCACCCCTTCCCAACTGGTCGTGCCGTCACTTTCCAGATCGTCGATGGTGTAGGCCGCAGGCTCACATTTCATCAGCCAATACTTCATGGGCGGATTGTATGGGACCTATAGGACGGATGGGACAGATGGGACTCCTCATCCCATCCGTCCCATCGGTCCTATTCGTCCTATAGGTCCTATCGCCGCCCACCGCGGAACAAAGCTTGCTCATCCATACGGTCGTGGTTGCCTTCGAGAAAGCGCCGCCCGAGGCGCGGCTGGTGTTGAGTGTGCCGATTCGCGATTTGCGGATGTCGCTCGAGGCCTCCCCCATCGCGCCGCTGGTGCGGCGGCTGTACGACGAGTTCGAAGCGAAGGGGCTGCATCACTTCCGGCCTCTCGTTTACCTCTCGGACGAGTGGGGCTGCCCCTCCGGCGAGCCCGTCATCGGCGTTCCCTTCTACCTCGGCGATCCGCGCGTCACGCACCTCGAAGACGCGGCGAACGACGTCGAGGGGGAGCGGGAGATCATGATGTACCTGCGCCACGAGGCCGGCCACGCCTTCAACTACGCGTACGAGCTCTATCGCACCGACGAGTGGCACGAGCTGTTCGGCTCGTTCCGGCGCGCTTATCGCGACGACTATCCCTTCGTCCCCTTCTCGCGCGACTACGTGCGTCACATCGCCGGCTGGTACGCGCAGAAGCATCCGGACGAAGACTTCGCCGAGACGTTCGCCGTCTGGCTCGATCCGCGCTCGCACTGGCGCCGCCGCTACGAAGGATGGGGCGCGATGCGCAAGCTGCTCTACGTCGACCGCATCGCGCAGGAAGTGGGCGATCAGCCGCCGTTGCGGCCGACCGGCGAGACCGACATCACCGTCGATGAGATGGAGCACACCGTCGAGGAGATGTTCGCGCAGTATCACGTCGACGAGTCGGAGCTCATCGCCCGCCTCGCCCTCGACGCCGACCTCACCGACATCTTCATCGACGAAGCGCATCGCGACGCGAGCCTCGCGTACATCACCGCGGCGGAGCTGATCGCGACACACCGCCGCGAGCTCGTCGACCGCGTCAACTACTGGACCGGCGTCCGCCGCACGCTCGTGCGTGCGCTGGTCACACGCATCGAGCAGCGCGTCGCGGAGCTCGCGCTCCTCGCACAACCGCCGCAGATCGTCGAATTCACCGTCTACGTCTCGTCGCTGGCGATGACGTTCCTCATCGGCAACAAACCGGTCCGGCATCGCAAATCATGAAAGTGACGATCCTCCACGCCACCTGGGAAGGCTACGAAGACTATCCCGGCGCCAACATCGAAGAATCCCTCGGCCCCAAAAAGAAGAAGAAAAAGAAGAAGACGGACATCGAGGCGATCTCCGACGCGCTCCGCGACCTCGGCCACGAGCCCTCCACGATGGCCGTCGACGGCCGGCCGCAGACGCTGCCGAAGATCGCCCGTGCCGGCGCGGACCTCTTCTTCAACCTCGTCGAGTCGTACGCCGGCAATGACACGATGGAGATGCACTTCGCCGCGTACCTCGACCTGATCGGCAAACGCTACACCGGCGCCGGCCCGGCGGGCTCGTTCCTCGCGATGGACAAGGCGATCGCGAAGAAGATCATCCGCTTCCACGACCTCTACACGCCCTACTCCGCCGTGGTCGATCGCGGCCGCGTCGATCACGCGCAGGACATCCGCTTCCCCGTGATCGTGAAGCCGGCGGCAGAGGACGCGTCGAAGGGAATCGACGCCGGCTCTGTCGTCAATTCGCTGAAGGAACTGCTCGAGCGCATCGCCTACGTGCAGGAGGAGTTCGACTCCTCCGCCATTCTCGAGGAGTACATCGAGGGCCGCGAGATCTACGCCGCCGTCATCGGCAACGACAAGCCCGAAGCGCTGCCGCTCGTGGAGCTCGATCTTTCGAAACTCCCCGAAGGCATGCCGCACATCGCCGGCTACGAGGTGAAGTTCGACGTGCGCACCGAGGCGTACAAGAACACCAAGTCCGCCCCGGCGCGCGACCTCGACGAGGAGACGGTCGCCACGATCCAGCAGACCGCCGTCACCGCGTACCGCGCGCTCAAGCTGCGCGACTACGGCCGCCTCGACCTGCGCCTCGCGGAGAGCGGCCGCGTCTACGTGATCGAAGCCAACCCCAATCCCTGGCTGGATCCCACCGCGGAATTCGCGATGGCCGCAAAAGAATCGGGCCGGTCCTACACGCAGACGATCGGCGAAATCGTGGAACTGGCGATGAAGCGGTAATCAATGGGACAAATAAGACCTATAGGACCCATGGGATCTGCGCCACGCGCATAGTCCCATCCGTCCTATAGGTCCCATCCGTCCCATTCGTCCTATCGTTGCCCTGCCGCCTGCGCCCGATACCTCTCCAGCGCAATGCGCAGCAACTCCACGGTCTTCTCCAGCGCCTCTTCCTTCAGCACGTACGCGATGCGCACTTCGCTCTTGCCGAGCGGCGAAAGGTAGAACCCATTCGCCGGCGCCACCATCACGGTCGCGCCCTCGTGCTCGAAGTCGGTCAGCAGCCACACCGCGAAGTCCTCGGCGCTTTCGATCGGCAGCCGGGCCACGCAGTAGAACGCCCCTTCGGGCTTCGCCAGCTCGACCCCGGGGATCGACGTCAGCCCCCGATGCAGCACGTCGCGGCGATGCTGGTATTCGGCGATCACGTTCGTCGTGTACGAGTCGTCGAGGCACTCCGCGCCGACGGCGATGAACTGCGCGATGCCCGGCGGCGACAGGCGCCCCTGCGCCATGCGCAAACAGGCGTCGTAAACCTGCGCGTTGCGCGTGACGAGCGCGCCGAGGCGGATGCCGCAGGCGCTGTAGCGCTTGGAGAGACTGTCGACGACGATCACCAGCTCTTCGTAGCCCTCGAGCTCCAGCGCGCTCACGGCGCGGCGGCCGTCATAGACGAACTCGCGATACACCTCGTCGGAAACGAGGAACAGGCCGCGCTCGCGGCAGAACTGCGCGACCATCTCCACTTCTTCGCGCTCGTAGACCGTTCCCGTCGGGTTGTTCGGATTGCAGAGCAGCACCATCTTCGTCTTCGGCGTGAGCGCACGGTCGAAGACCTCGCGCGGCGGCAGATGGAAACCGTCGCGTCCCCGGCTCGTCACGGCGACGAGGTTGAGCCCTGCCATCGTGGCGAACGCGCGATAGTTCGCGTAGAACGGCTCGACGACGAGGACGTCGTCCCCTTCGTTCGCGCACGCCATCATCGAGAAGAGGATGGCCTCGCTGCCGCCGGTCGTCGCCAGGATCTGATCGAGCGCCAGCGGCGTGCCGACGCGCTTCTCGTAATACGTCTGCAGGCTCCGCAGGAACTCCGGCGTGCCGGTCGACGGCGAGTACTCGAGGATCTTCGAGTCCATCTGCTGCAGCCGTTCGAGCATGCACTGCGGCGTCTCGATGTCGGGCTGCCCGATGTTCAGGTGATACACCCGTGTCCCCCGCTGCTTCGCCGCCTCGGCGAGAGGAGCGAGTTTGCGGATCGGGGACGCGGGCATCTCGAGCGCGCGCCGGGACAGCGTCAGCGCGCGCTCCAGGTCGATGTCGTGCAACGTCATTACTTCTTCTTCGCTCTCATGACCGCGGGATGGTTCTCTTTCCCGCTGATCTTGGCCTGCGCCTGACCCATCTGGTGCTTCTCGGCCTCACGATTCTCGCCGTTGTCCGGCCCGTTGGTAGGCTCGCGCCCGGCCGTCTGGTAGGAGTTCCGGTTCTGGTTGTTCTGTTTGCTCATGGGGGTGATAAGTGCGAAGGACATGCCGCTATGGGACCTATAGGACGGATAGGACAAATGGGACGAATGGACCGCAGAGCGAAGCGTCAACTCCCAAACAGCACCCAGGGTCCGCCAGGCCCATTCGTCCCATCTGTCCCATAGGTCCCATAACCCATTCCCCGCACACCCAAGGCAGTTTACGGCGCCAACAACACTCTCCGCACGAAATCCAGCACCGTCGCCTGCATGTGCTTGATCATCTTCGGATCCATGAACGTGTGCCGCTGGGTGGCGTAAAGCATCATCTCGAACGGCTTCTCCGCCTTCTGCAGCTCGTAAGCGAACTGAATCGTATTCTGCAGGTGGACGTTGTCATCGGTCGTGCCATGGATGAGCAGCAGCCGGCCGTGCAGGTCTTTCGCGTCGAACAGCGGTGAGCTCTTCCGGTAGCCCTCCGGGTTGTTCTGCGGCATGAGGAGCATGCGCTCGGTGTAGACGGTGTCGTAGTTCCGCCAGTCGGTGACCGGCGCGCCGGCGACGCCGCCGATGAAGGTCTTGCTGTGCGTCAGGGCGTACGCGGTGATGAAGCCGCCGTAGCTCCAGCCGCCGATCATGATGCGGTCGCCGTCGATGTACGGCTGCTTCTTCAGCCAGGCGATGCCGTCCTCGATGTCGCGCAGCTCCGGCTCGCCGAGGTTCTTGTAGGCGCCCCAGGCGGAGCGGGCGCCTTTGCCGCTCGCGGTGCGGTTGTCCATCATCCAGACGATCACGCCCTGCGCCGCGATGAGGTGGTGCTGCATCGAGCGGTTCGCGCGCCAGCTGTTGCGCACTTCCTGCGCGTGCGGCCCGCCGTAGACGTAGTGGTAGACCGGGTACTTCTTCGACGGATCGAAGTTCGGCGGGCGGATCATCATCGCGTCCATCACGACGCCGTCGCGCGCCGGCACTTCCATGAGCTCCGGCCAGGCGATCTCGTAGCCGGCGAGCGCGGTGACGCGGTTCTCCTCCAGCACGTGCGTGACGTGGCCGTCGGCGCGATGCATGCGCACCTGCTCCGGCGTGCGCACGTCGCTCCAGCGGTCGACGTAATGCGTCAGCGACGGGTTGAAGAGCGCCGCGTGCGTCCCGGCGACGCCGGAGATGCGCGCGAGGCCGCTGCCATCGAGGTTGATGCGGTAGACGTCGAGATCGCGCACGCTGCGCTCGGTGCCGGAGAAGTAGATCGTGCCCGTCTTCTCGTCGATGCCGTGAAAGTCGCGCACTTCCCACTCGCCGTTCGTGACCTGCCGCGCCTCGCCATTGCGGTAGTGATAGAGGTGACGGAAGCCGGAGCGCTCGCTCTGCCAGAGGAACGAGCCGTCGGCGAGGAACACCGGCGCCGCGAGCGGATCGACCCACGCCGCGGTCGTCTCGCGCAGCAGCACGGTCGTCGCGCTCTCGGCATCGCCGCGCAGCAGATCGAGCCACGTCTGCTCGCGATTCTGCACCTGGAACGTGAGCGCGTCGCCGGCCCAGGAGACGTTGACGATGAGATGCTCGCCGGCGTAGCGGCTGGTGTCCATCGCCACGCGCGCGCCACCGCTGGCCGGGACGACGAACAGCTTCACGAGCGGATTCGGCTCGCCCGCTTTCGGGTACGGGAAGGTCTCGTATCCCTCGCGCGGCGTGAGGTGCTCGACGACGGTGTGGTCCGGCACGCGCGACTCGTCGAGTTGCAGGAAGGCGATGCGCGACGAGTCAGGGCTCCACCAGAACGCGCGCCATTCGCCGCGGCCGTAGATCTCTTCCTGATAGACGTAATCGAGCTTCCCGTTGAGCAGCCGCGCGTTGCCATCGGTCGTGAGCTGCCGTTCGCGCCCGCTCAGGTCCGTGACGTACAGGTTGTTGTTGCGGACGAACGCCACCTTCTGCCCGTCCGGACTGAACTCCGCCAGCTCCTCGGCACCCGGCGCACTGGTGATGCGCGCCACGGTGTTGCGCCCGAAGTGGTAGACGTAGAGATCGTCCGCCAGATCGAGGACGACGGCCGTCCGTTTCGCGTCGAACTCGAAGCTCTTCGCCTTCGCCGCCGTTTTGGCGACGTCCGCGGAGAGCCCCGCCGCTTCGAGCGCCTTCTGCATCTTCGCCGCCTCGAAGTAGGGCCGCTGCCGGCCGGTCTTCACATCGAACACCGTCCACCCGAGCAGCTCGCGCCGCTCGTTCTGCTGCGGCCAGAGGAGCGTCGTGTCATCGAGCCATTCGAAGCCGCTCTGCACCGCGCCGCTGAAGTAGACCTTGTTCGTCGGATCGTAGACGGCATCGAGGGTGAGGACTTTCTTCTGCGCGACGGCGGTGGTGGCGGCCAGCAGCAGCAACAGGATCTTCAGCGTTTTCATCGGCGCAGAGTCTATAGGACCTGTGGGACAGATAGGCGCAAGGCTCGGTGTTGCGTTTTCCGTTGTCCGTTGTCCGTTGTCCGTGCTGCGCTGCACGGCGATCCTCGCAAGGCGGAGCACGGAAAACCGAAAACGGAAAACGGACAACCACGCCTCCCATCGTCCCCCTCTACGGCACGCGGTAGATGAAAATCGTCTTCCCCGCCGTCCCCACCTGCTGCGCCTTGTGCGTGTCCAGCCACGTCCGCCAGTGCCCCCGCCGCTCTGGCGGGAACATCAGGCCGATCACATCGACGGAGCTGATCGCCAGATACCCGGGCCGCTGCGGTTCCGGGAAGGCCGCGGTGCGGAGGTTGTGGTATCGGATGCCGTACCACTTCGGATCGGCGGTGCCGAAGTAGACGAGGTTGATCGGCTCCGTCACGTTGTTTGCGCGCGTCCACTCCGCCAGGCGCGGCAGGTCCTGTCCCCAGTCGAAGTTCGAGTCCGACAGCTTGTCCCAGCCGCCCAGGACGTTCATGTAGGAGAGGTGGTGCCCCCACGCTATCACTGGCGCGATGACGATGAGCAGCGCCGCGACAGCTGCCACCGCGCGGCGTTGTTTCAGCAGCGGTTCCGCCAGCGAGCCGCACGCCACATAAAGGAACGGGAAGATCGGGAGGATGTGCCGGTGCCCAATGTTGAGGTTGGAGAGCAGTGAAAAACCGAGGTAGATGACGACGGGCCAGAAGAGGAAGGGGCCGGCTTTGCGGCGCGCAAAGTACAGTCCCGCCACGATCGCCACGATGGCCGCAAGCGGCGTCTTGTAGAGGAACGTCTTGAAGAAGTAGCCGCTGAAGCCGCGGTCGGAGAACTCCCCGTCGAGGTAGCTCGAGCGGAACACCGACAGCGAGCCCACCCATGCCGCGCCGAAGAGATACGCCTCCGGCAACAGCTTCTTCTCCGCCGCCGTCAGCATCATCGAGCGCGCGAAGCCGAGCTGCACGTTGTTGCGCTCGCGCACGAGGACGTCGCCCGGCACGCCGCTCGGGTACCGGTCGGCGAGCTTTTCCTTCGCCGCCCACTCCTGCACCACTTCGCGCAGCGGGAAATAGCCACGGGGGAACGACTCCGGCGCGTCGAGCTCGCGCTGCGTCAGCATCGTGCGCACCGCCTGCTCTTCGTTCGCCGCCGCTTCCGGATCTTTCGCCGCCGAGTAGCGGAACGAGTAGGCGCCCCAGATCGCGAGCAGCGTCACCACCGCCGCGATCCCGACGACGATGGCTGCTTTCACTTTGCGCTGTTGCCGCAACGCCAGGACGATCACGATCGGGATGAGGATCACGGCCGAGAACTTCGCCACCTGCGCCAGCGCGAACGCGAGGACGAAGCCCGCCGCATGCAGCCGCGTCGGGTTCCGGCTCCAGCGCCAGAAGAAGTAGACGCAGGCGAACATCAGCAGCGCGATCCCCACGTCCGTCGTCACCAGGCCGCTGTGCGCGATGAAGTTCGGATCGAACGCGAACAGCACGACCGAGACGACGCCGCCCCACGCGCCCCACAGCTCGCGCGACCAGAGGAAGATCAGCGCGCCGAGGGCCACGCCGAGGAGCGCCATCATGATGCGGGCGCGAACGAACATCGCGTCGCTGTCGTTGAGGAACGAGCCCTTCGCGATCGGCATCGTCGTCGGGATCGCCAGCGGCGTCGCCCCGAGCCGCTGCAGCGTCGCGTCATCGAGCCCGTACAGCACCAGCTGGCTCGCGCGCCACTGCGCATCGATGTTGACGATGGCCATCGCCCACGCCTCCCGCAGCATCGCATACGTGCTCGCCCCGCGCCCCGCCTCGGAAAACCACACGTCCATCGTCAGCAGCGGCACCGACGCCAGCATCTTCAGCAACGGCGGATGCTCCGGGTTGAGCCGGTAGTCGCCGGTCTTCAGGTACGAATAGCCGGCCACCAGATGCGTGGTCTCATCGTAGGTCGGCGAAGTCGCGACGATGTTCCCGATCGCCAGAACGAAAAACGCCGCCAGCGCGGCAATGGCCAGGATGCGTTGCATGCCGCGCGCAAGATACCGCAGGGGCCGCCGGATCTGATCTGGGACTGCGGGAGCAAAGCCACCACGCGGCCGAGTGTGACGGCGTCACGCGGTTGACTGGCAGATCCGTAGCGCACCCTTACGCGACCCGATCACGCCGCGTCGAGTATCCAGCCCTGTTCCTTCAGGCGTTGCCAGGCGCGCAGCAGATGTTCACGCTTCAAATGCTGCTTCTTCCGTGGACTCCACTCCTGCACCGCGCTTACGGCAATCTCCGCGTTCTTACGGGCATCCGGGTTCTCGCGCGTAACCCAATGCACTGTACTCAGAAGCTCGAGGCCGAACGGATCTTCGAATCCCTCGATCAGCGACGCGACCCGGTCCATTCGCGTCAATGCCTCCCGGTCGTTGCTAAGGAACGCCGCCGCTTCCTCGACAGCACCGGGCAGGAGGTGGATCGGCGTCGACGGCTTGTCTTTGCCGTCGCCGTATCCCTCCGTGTAATGCCTCTCCAAGCGGATCAGCACTTGCCGGAGATTGGGCGCGTACGGCCCGAAGGGTTTCGCCTCGTAGTTCAACTGAAGCGGCTGCCCCGCCTCCTGCAGGAAGTACATGAGCTTATGGATCTCGAGAAGACTCACGAACGGATCGAGAAGCCCCTTGAGGTAACGATCCATCAGGAGGATGAGCGCCGCGCGGCCCATCGTCATCTTCGGCCGCTCCGTTCGATTCGGCATCGCTTCCGCCTCGGGCGCTGGCGCCGGCGCGTACAGAAGGACGCGCACGTCCGGCAGCCTGGCGAACGCCGCTTCGATCCGAGGACGAACATCGCGCCAGTCCAGGCCCCCGTTGCCGCAACCGAGCGGTGGAATGGCAATCGAGCGAATCCCGAGGCGCTGGATCGTGGCCACGAGATCCTCCAGCCCAGCCTCGACATCGGCAATCCGGCTCGGCGCGCGCCAGTGCCGCTTCGTCGGAAAGTTGATGATCCAGCGAGGACCGCCGGCCAGTCCGCCGCGGTCGAAGACGTGCATTTTTCCGATCGTCACTTCACCGGTCCGGCAGGCCGCCTCGTACGCGCGGAACATGCCCGGATAGGCTTGCTTGAACTGCAGCGCGATGCCGCGACCCATCACTCCGGCGGTGTTGACCGTGTTCACGAGCGCCTCGGCAGGCGCTGCGAGGAGGTTCCCTTTCGCCAGCTCGATCATCTCAGGCCATTCTAGTAGTACCACCCGGTCCGAACAGAGACTTTCGGACGGTGATTCTGATCGGCCAGCAAGTGCGTGACATCATCCGCCACGCCCTGGTTGTGGCATCCAACTTCGTGAATGGCCGTCCAGGGGAAGAAGTCCGCAACGAGGAACTCAGCCTGTTTCTGGTGTCGGTTATCGGCCCAGTAGCTTGCCTCGATGGCTTTCCAGTCAAGGCTATCGATCGCCTGCAGCGTCGACTCGAAGGTGGTGTGAAACGCGCCGGCGTTTCCGTCGCTGACTGCCCATGGGACGTCAAGATCGACGGCATCGCTCACGCGGCTGACCAGGTGAACGATCGTCGTCTGGCAGCCCGGCGGCCGGCCGGTGTTGCCGAGGTTGATGGTGTACAGCATGGGCGACCGCGGGCAGAAGTAGAACGGCACGAACTCACCGACGTACCGCTCGTTGCAACTCCGGGACGCGAATCTCCGTCAGGCGTCGTTCCTTGATGTGGTTGTGGCCGATGAGGGTCGGGTGCCGCTGCGACATGACGGCGTCGGAGTACAAGCCGCCGTCGGTGAGGATCGCCGGAAGGTTCTCCACGTCGGTGATGTGGTAGATCAGCCGCTCTTCAGGTCGGACCGCCATCGCCGCGTGATTCTGACATCCGGTCTCCGGCTTCGCTACGGCGCAGGTGCCACAGACGGGAGCAGCGGGCAGTGCGTTGCTATGTCGGGAAATCGACGTCGCCTACGCTCTGTAGAGCCGCCGGATCGGAGCAAACGGTAAAGCTCTGGCCCTCAAGCCGCCCGGCGGTGAAGCCGGCAGAACGAATCGCTCAGCAGGGCAGTTGCGTGGCGTCGGCATCCGGCCACGCCAGCGCGTCCGCGAACCCGGCCACGATCGACGAAAGCTCGTCAGCGTGCGCGCTGGCCAGGCCGTCCAGCTCCCGCGCCAGGACGCTGCTGACCGTGGTCTGCTCGCGCTCCGCAAAATGCGCGAGCATCGCCACCTGATGCCGCGGCAGCCGCACGTGTAGATCGATCAGCCGCACCGCCTCCGGCAACACGCCGTCCGCGTCGGCCCCGAGCGCGTCCTCGATCGTCTCCGTCGGCCAGAGCTCCAGCGCCTTCGCCATCAACTCCTCCCGCCAGAGCCACTTCTCGACGGAGGTCGACGCGACCTCCACTTCCCCCGCCGCAATCGCCCGCGACATTTCCCCGCGGGACCACCCGAGGAGTACCGTAGCCTCGGCGATCGTGACGTGCGGGCGCTGGTGGAGGAAAATGGTTCGGATGCGGTTGATGAGGTCTTGGTCGGGCATGGCTGGCGTCCCTTCTCGCGCGGATCTACGCTCGCCGCGTATGCCCAACTTTATATATTTTCTATCGTCATTTGTCAAGCGGGAGACGCACGCTTGGACGTAGAGCGAACGATCGGCGGCGTGCTGGGCGAACGCGTGCGAGAGCTGCGAAAGAAGCGAGGTCTGACGCAGGTCGAGTTCTCCGAGCGCTGCGGCGTGCCGCAGAGCCGGATCAGCGCGATCGAGAACGGCACGCGCGTGCCGAACGTCGAGACGGTCCTCCGCCTCGCCCAGGCGTTGAACTGCAAGGTGAGCACGCTGATGGCGGCGTTCGACCACGAGGACTTGTCCGCGTTGCTGTCGAGGTAGTCGCGCCTCGGAAACACGCGGCTGAAGACTACCGCCGCCTGAAAGCAGACGGACCACCGCGACGAACGGCAGTCCCCCGAGCTTGGGGGGTCAGAGCCTTGGCGCCCGCCATGGCCGGCGACCGTCTTAGCGATCCACCCGGTGTAGAGGCGCGGGCGAAGCAAAAGCTGCGACCCCGCTGATTCCCGTGCCACACCTCCGCCAGTACGGCGCCCGCGACGTACGAGTCCCCTCGACACGATGTAGCTCCGCGCTTCCGACACCGCTGAAATGTGGTCCGCGGTGCGCGGCCAAGTCCGCGCAATGCGACACGCTTCGATCTTGGAATACCGCGCTACACGCGGTTTCAGCGCTCATTTACCGCGGCTACGCACCATTCCCGCCGCATAGGACGTACAATAGTCGTCACGACGTGGATCGGGAGGATGCGCGCTGGTGGTCGATGAACCATTCATCTCTACGAAGCTGCTGATCATCGGCAAGACGTATCCGAATCATTCGGTAAAGTATCGCGAGACTGCATGCACGGGCGCAATGCGGTATGACACGTTCGAGATGCTGCGCATCTACCCCATCCCTTACCGATATCTTGAAGGTTCCGACGCTCTCAAGCCGTATCAGGTAATCACGGCCGACATTCAGCGGGATCTCAGTGACCCGAGGCCGGAGAGTCATAAGATCCGCTTCAAATCCATTCAGTATGAACGCCGACTCGGCCGCGCCGAGGCACGCGAACACCTGGAGCGTTCGCCGCACATGTGCCGCTCCGTCGAAGAGCTACGCGAACGCTCGCGCGGCGAAAGCATCTCGCTTGGCATCGTGCGGCCTCGTGAGATCGTTGATGTTTGGCTCGAACCCCGCTCGGAAACGGAGCGTGAAAACTGGGCCCAGAAGGAATTTGAGGTAACGCAGCAGCTTCTGTTGTTCGGTGAGCCGAGCAAACCCCTCGACTTTCCCGAAGCGAAGTTTTTCGTGAGCTGGCGTTGCGACGATTCACGATGCACGAAGCCCCACGCGATGTCGCTGCATCAATGGGGCATTCATGAGCTTTACCGAAAGCTAAGGCTGGATCCGGAAGGCGGCGAAAAGATTCGTGACGCTATGCGGAAACACCTCGACATGTCGCAACGAGATGTCTATTTCTTCTTAGGAACGTTTAGGGCGATTCAAAACAATTTTGGCCTAATGGACGCGCACGATTTCTCGAAGACGGCTCAGCTGACCTTGGGCCTGAGCGTCACGGATGAAGCGCCAGACGAGTGGTGGAGATGACTATGCTCTTCGCCATTGGGTATCAGGGCCGTTCTGTGCAAGGTCTATGTGAAGAACTGGCCCAACGCGACGTCGAAGTGCTCATCGACGTCCGTGAACGTGCGTGGTCAAACCGTCCGGAATTTCGCAAGACGGCGCTGGCGCAGAAGCTGGCGGCCGCTGGCATCGAATACCAACATATACGCGACGCAGGCAATCCCTTTCGGCCACGCGGCGGCACTACTATCGACCGTGAGGAGTGTCTGAGTAACTACCAGTCGTATCTCACCAACAACCCTAAGGTGCTAACGACGTTGCTGCATATGCTGACGAAGCGCTCGGCGCTGTTTTGCTACGAGTCGCACACCGCGAACTGTCATCGCGGCGTGCTCATTGCCGAGCTCGCGCGCACTTACCCCGCGCTTAGCTGTGTGGAAATCGAGTAATACCCCGTCGTGATCGGGCAGGCTAGCTTTGGCATGAAGCTGATGCGGCCCGGCTTCGGCCCGCCGTGGGAGCGCTCAAGCCGGAGTATCACGGCGCGAGCGCGCTGCTGACGCTGAAGGAGCTCGTGAGCTGCCTAGTATCGGCTCGCCGGGGTCCGAGCTTTGTGTTCGCCCCGAGGACGATTCGCTCCACCTATTGTGGAGTTCGTCGGGCAAATCGATACGCACAGTAGAGATCTGGTGCTCAGGCGACACTACGAAGCTTCCACCGGAATGACCCTCACACGTTCCAGCATCCGCGCGGGTGCTCCCGGCGGCGAGGCCAGCCATCGCCCGGTTGATAGCCATGGCAGCCCCGCGGCTGCTGTCTCTCGACCAAGTGGCGGGACGCCGCGCGTTCAGTCGGCCTTCCTTTGCCCGGCTGCGTGCGTTCTGCTCAGGTGCAGGTCGTCGAAGCCGAGCTCGCGCCAGAACGAGGTGCCGCGGGGCGGGCCGGGGTTGGCGTTGATGACATTCTCCAGCGCGTCACGAACTATGCTGCGCGCGTTCCAAGCGGCAGCCTGCAACTCGCGGTGCAGGGCAAGGAGGATCGCTTCGTCGGAAGCGCGGTGATCGAACTTGAACGCCCACCCGATCTCTACGGCTGCATCCGGGAACTCGCTCGAAATCGTCCTGGCCAGCTCCGCTGCGGTCATTGCTTGCCTGTCGTGAGTCAACGCCATGAGTGTCAGGACCGCGGAGCGGACATGTGGCGGTTCACTGTCGGGGAGGACGAGCGGCGGTAGCTCCGCGCGAATCTTCGAAGGTTCGTACGCTACGTACGTCGCGATCAGTCGCGCCACGCCGAGCAGCGCCGGATCATCTTTGAGAATGGCCATCGCGAGATCCAACGACGCGCCGGAGAGGCCCTCTTCACCCAGCTGCGGACGGCGGCCCAGCGTCTCCAGAACGTGTGTGGCTTCCTCTCGGTCGTATTTCAAAGCAAGAACGGCAAGTGTGGCAGAGGTCCACGATTCCGATACGGTCAATGCTGCGATGAGGTTTTCGGGCTCGATCGCGGCTTTGGCCGCTGTCTCCGTGGAAAGCCAGATCATGGTAACAAGCCAGTCCGCAATGGCGGATTTGAGCCGCGGATCGGACTCCTGCGCAAAGCGGCGCGCGCCCTCCTCAGCGAACAGCCGGCTATCCTCTAGGGAAGCTGGCACCAGGCTACCGATCTGGTACGGGAACCCAGTGGTCGCGATCTCCTGCGGCCACGGCCGGGGCATGTCGCGCAACTCTTCCAGTGTAACTCCATCGCGCTCCCACCGGCGTTCGGCTTCCAGCCATTCGGTACGGTCGGCGAGCTCGCCCGACCGAAACCTGCTGCTCATCTCTCGAAGCCCGGTGACTGTGGTGCATTCCGTGAGTGCCGCCGCGAGCGGCCAGGGCAACATTTCCGATATCCAGGAGAAGTCGAAGTTCGTCTCCGCGATCTCCTGAAGGATGTTGGCGGCCTGCTCGCGATCGAGCGCGTCGGATTCACGCGCTACGATGCTGTAGAACTTCCACGTCGGATGAAGATTGTCTCCGCCGCTCAGCCAGTCGGGCCACTCCATCGGTCGCCAGTTTTCGATCGAGACAAAGGTGAACGCGAACGGCGACGCGGTGGTTCCCCTCGCGAGGTGTAGCTGTGCTTCGCGAGTAGAGTGATATCGCTCCACCAAAAGGTCCCACAGGGATGAGTTTCGACCGGCCGCCGCATGTACCAGTTCGGGAAGATGCTGTGCGCCTTCGCCAATTGGACCGATTCGCGCGAGACACCACCGCGCCTTTTCCGTGAGCCACGGATGTCGGTCCGGCTGCACACCACCGGCCGTGATCACGACGGCCTCGTTCGCGGGACTGGTCGGCCAGTACCGTTCGGCCACCTCCAGCGCCCACGGAACGTCTCGCTCGATCAGTCCGACCAGCAGCCTCCAGGTGGCGAGTTGTTCCTCCGGAGCGCTGTTCTTCAGGCGCCGGTCGATCTCCTCTCGATAAACCGGCTCCAATGCTGCCGTGTACGCTGCGGCGAGGCGTGCGTGCACGTAGTCGGGGGCTGCATCCAGCAGCGCGAGCGCCGCCCTGGCGAGGAGGCGTGCATGCTTCGGCTTGGGGGCAGCCGCGGCGTCCTCCAGCAGCTCCAGCGCCAGCACCGAGCCGGCCTGCACCGCGCGTTGCGCGGGCGTCCCCTCGCTGTTCAGCTCCTGACAGATCGCGTGAATCGTGTCGATCAGGCTCTCCGTCTTGGCGAAGCAGCGGCCGGCGGCGAAGACAAAGACGTTGCGCCAGCTCGGCACGCCGGCGATCGCCCGCAGTCGTTTCTGTACGACGGTCGTCTCGCCGGCCAGAAGCGCCTCCGCGGCCATGAACTCCTGCAGCGAGCGGATCTCGAACCCGACGGAGTCGATGTCGAGACCGACGATGAAGACGAGCCGGAACGCCGCCGCGTCGACGATGTCCTTGGTCAACCGCTCCAGTGCCGCGCCTTCGTGTCCTTCGTTCTCGAGCCGTTGCCGGACGATGGCCTCGAAGTGGCCGGCGGAGAGGCGGGCATCGGTTCCGCCCTCGGCCTCGGACAGGATCTGCAGTTCGAGACCGGTGCGGTAATGAATCGCATCGATGTTGCTCTGGTGCCGTCCGAGGAGCTCCGACTGCGTCCGCTCGCGTTCGCGGCGATAGATCGCGCCGTAGTATTCATCAAACAGCCTCCACCGGTCCTGTGGCGGCTTGCCGACCTGCTCGACCAGTGTGGCCATGATCGTGACCTGCAGCGGCGTGCGCATCAGGCGCGCCGTCGCTTCGGACGAAGCGGCGTCGCGCAGCCGCTCGGACAGCTGGGCCACCCGGTCCGGGTTCTCACCGTGGCGCATCTGCACCAGCCGCTGCCCGTACTTCAGCGCGCGATCCGTCGACAGCGGAACGAGCCAACGGTGGCTGTAGTACTGCGGCGAGAAATCGTCGTGATAGTCCTGAGGTCGGGTCGTGGCCACCGCGAGCAGATCGGCGTTCGCCTGCGCGGCCTCGATCCAGAAGTCCTCGATCTTCTGGAGGACCTCCGCCCGATTGCTCGACGACGGTACTTCATCGAGCCCGTCGAGCACGAGCAGCCACGGATAGGCGCCGAGCCAGGCCCGGAAGTCGTCGTCCTTCACGTCGCGATTCGTGCGGGTGCGGATCTTCTCGCGCAGATAGGTGAAGAGCGTCAGCTCGCCCAGCGGCTGGCCGCTGGCTACGGCCGTCTTCCGCCGGCTGACGGCGGTGGCGAATTCGCTGAGAACGACGTGGAGCGGAAAGCGGCGCGCGGAAGGCAGCTCGATCTCTTCGGCATCGCAGACCTTCTTCGTCTCATTGAGCGCGTCTGCCACCTCGGGCGACAGCAGGTGGCGCGGCCGGTCCTTCAGAATCGCCGCGCGGAAAAGCTGGCAGGCGAACTGGCCCGCGGTCGTCTTCCCCTGACCCGGACCGCCGACGAGGACGTACCGTGCCGGTCCGGACTCGCCGAGCTCCCGCGTTGCCGGATCGAGCCGCTCGCGCGCCGCCTCGATGATCGTGCCGACGAAGCCGGCCAGCCGATCCATCGATTCATCCGGCGGATCGGCGAGACGCCGCTTCGAAATCGGGAGGTCGACGAACACGCGCGCGAGCAGGATCTTGCTGGCGCTGGTCTGCTCGAGGTTCGCGTACTTGGCCGCGTTCAACTCCTGCGCGAGATAGCTCGTCATGACCTCGATGAAGTCCTGCCGCCCCGGCTGGAGCCACTTCATCACCGCGGCCAGGACGTCGCCCGGCGTGATGAACGCCGCGTATGCGTTCCGCACCGCCTCCTCCGTGTCGAGGAACGTGGAGAGCTGGTCGTAGTCCCACACCGCCCACCCGCGCAGCGGAAGCTGTCCTGAAAATTCGGCGAACACCTCCGCCGCGCGATCTTTCCCGCCGCTGTCCTGAACCGGTGAGAGCACGGCATTGGTGGCGAAGATGTAGTACTCAGGTGGTCGCCGGCCACCCTTCCGCTCGACGAACTTCTTCAGTTCTTCACGAAGCTGCGCGACTGCCCAGTCGGAATCAGTGGCCTTGTCCGTCAGGCGCTGGCGGAACTTCGCCTGCAGCACGACATAGCCGTTCCACTGCTCGGCGGGCGGCGACGGGTAGCTGACGCGCCCTTCGTACGTCGCCTCCCGGCCACCATCCGGGCCATCGCCGAAGACGATCGTGCCCGGTCCGAGAACGCGCACGGCGAGCGCCTGCGTCAGCTTCTCGAACGACCGCGCCGACAGGCCGGTGAAGTCGTAGTTGCCCATGTGTTGAGGTCCTGACCGACGGATTGCCGGCCATTATCGCCGCACTGAGCGGGCGCATGGTGCGAATAACCCGACCATAGGGGGACGAGCTCGAGGGCAAACCTTCGCCTCTTCTCTAGTCGCTGCTCCCCACTGGCCAGGGAGCGTCGCGCGGATCGAGCGTACAGGCCGGCACTGCGAGTGTCGAAGCGGGCGCGGGAGGATCCGCTCGGGCGCTCGCAGGGTCTGGGCGGGCGCTCGCAGTTGACCGGCGGATGCTCGCAGTGTCTGAGCGGGCGCTCGCTGATGACAGCCGGGCGCTCGCAGATGACCGGCGGACGCTCGCTGATGACCGGCGGGCGCTCGCAGTGTCGGAGCGGGCGCTCGCAGTGTCGGAGGGGGCGCTCGCAGTGTCGCAGCGGACGCTCGCAGTTGACCGGCGGGCGCTCGCTGATGACCGCCGGGCGCTCGAAGTGTCCGAGCGACAGCTCGAGGATTCCAGTGCGCAGCTCGAGGATTCCAGTGCGCAGCTCGCGGATTCCAGTCGGCAGCTCGCGGATTCCGGTGCGCAGCTCGAGGATTCCAGCGCGCAGCTCGAGGATTCCGGTGCGCAGCTCGCGGATTCCAGTGCGCAGCTCGAGGATTCCTGTGTGCAGCTCGAGGATTCCGGTGCGCAGCTCGAGGATTCCAGTGCGCAGCTCGAGAATTCCGGTGCGCAGCTCGAGGATTCCGGTGCGCAGCTCGAGGATTCCAGTGCGCAGCTCGAAAATTCCGGTGCGCAGCTCGCGGATTCCAGTGCGCAGCTCGAGGATTCCGGGCGGGCGCCCGAGGTGTCCGGGCGGGTGCCGGTGGTCTCCGCAGACGATCAGCGGCGGCAGCATCCGGAACCACTCACCAGTCAGCGGTTTACGCGAAAGGCCGGCACGCAGGTGCCGGCCTTCGCGTTTCGCGACCAGGGACGACGATAGGACGAATGGGACCTATGGGACGGATAGGACGAATGGGAGCCGGCGGATTGCCTTGCGTGGTGGATGGGGGAAGGGTCCGGGTGGGCGGTCGCGGTGTCGCGATGGGCGTCCACGGACGAGGGAACGACGAAAGGCCTCCGGCGGCTGGGGCCGCGGGGCCCCAGACCCCACTTGGTTGGCTCAGCCTTCACGGCGACGACTGTCGCGTGGAGGCTGGGCCAACCAACGGGGTCCGGGGCCCGTGGCCCCGGCCGCCGGCGGCCTCCCGTGGTCAGGCGCTCATCAACTGACGCAGGACGAACGGCAGGATCCCGCCGTGCTCGTAGTAGTCCACTTCGATCGGCGTATCGATGCGAACCGTCACCGGGACGTCCTGCGACGCTCCGTTCTTCGTGATGCGCAGCGTCGCCTTCTGGCGGGGGCGCAGCGTGCCTTCGATGCCGGTGACGTCGAACGTCTCCGTGCCGTCGAGGCCGAGGGTCTGGGCGGACGTTCCTTCCTCGAACTGCAGCGGCAGGACGCCCATGCCGACGAGGTTGGAGCGGTGGATGCGCTCGAAGCTCTGCGCCACGACGGCGCTGACGCCGAGGAGCTTGGTGCCCTTGGCGGCCCAGTCGCGCGAGCTGCCGGTGCCGTACTCGTGACCGGCGAGGATCACCAGCGGCGTCTTTTCCTGCATGTAGCGCATCGCGGCGTCGTAGATGGCCAGCTTCTCGCCCGACGGGTAGTGCACCGTCACGCCGCCTTCGACGCCCGGCACCATCAGGTTCTTGATGCGCACGTTGGCGAACGTGCCGCGCGTCATCACGCGGTCGTTGCCGCGGCGCGAGCCGTAGCTGTTGAAGTCCTCGATCGTGACGCCGTTGTCCTGCAGGTAGCGGCCGGCCGGCGACGTCGACTTGATCGAGCCCGCGGGGCTGATGTGGTCCGTGGTGACCGAATCGCCGAAGATCGCCAGCGGCTTCGCGGCGCGGATGTCCGCGGCCTTCCCCGCCTGCATGCCGAAGTCGGTGAAGAACGGCGGCTCCTGGATGTACGTCGACGACGGGTCCCAGTCGTAGACGAGCCCTGTCGACGACGGGATCTCGTTCCACAGCGGGTTCTGGTCGGCGAAGCTCGAGTAGAGACGGCGGAAGTCCTCCGGGTTCACGTTGTCGCGGACCAGGTCGTGGATCTCCTCCATCGTCGGCCAGATGTCGCGGAGGTAGACCGGCTGCCCGTCTTTCCCCTGGCCGAGCGGCTCGTTGGCCATGTCGATGTCGATGCGGCCGGCGAGCGCGAACGCCACGACGAGCGGCGGCGACATGAGGAAGTTCGCGCGGATCGACTGATGCACGCGCGCTTCGAAGTTGCGGTTGCCGGAGAGCACCGACACGCCGATGAGGTCATTGCGCGTGATCGCATCTTCGATGAGCGGATCGAGCGGGCCGGAGTTGCCGATGCACGTCGTGCAGCCGTAGCCGACGGTCTGGAAGCCGAGGCGGTCGAGGTAGGTGTCGAGTCCCGACTTGCGGTAGTACTCGGTGACGACGCGCGAGCCCGGCCCGAGCGACGTCTTCACCGTCGGACCGACGTTCAGCCCCTTCTCCACCGCCTTCTTCGCCAGGAGGCCGGCGGCCAGCATGACCGACGGGTTCGACGTGTTCGTGCACGACGTGATCGCCGCGATGAGGACGTCGCCGTGGTGCAGTTCGGCGATGGCGCTCGGAAACTCGTGCACCGCGTCGCTCGCCTCGACGCGATCGGGCGTCGGGCGGTTGTTCAACATCTCGTACTCGGTGAGCTCGCTCGTGTTGCGCGTGTCCTGCGGCCCGGGCACGGTGCCCATCTGCTGGTTGCCGCCGCCACCGACGGTGCCGCCGCCGTCGCCGAGGCCGGTCGCGGTGCGCACTTTGCGCTCGATCTCGTTCGCCTTCTTGCCGTAGCCGTTCGGCTGCTCCGCCTGGAGCATGTTGATGAACGTCGACTTGAGGGCGTCGAGCTCGATGCGGTCCTGCGGCCGTTTCGGTCCGGCGACGCTGGCGCTGACGGTCGAGAGGTCGAGCTCGAGCACTTTCGTGTACTCCACCTCGCCCTTCTTCGGGATGCCGAACAGCCCCTGCGCCTTGTAGTAGTTGCGGAACGTCGCCACCTGCTCCTCGGAACGTCCGGTGAGCAGCAGGTAGCGGCACGACTCTTCGTCGATCGGGAAGTAGCCCATCGTCGCGCCGTATTCGGGCGACATGTTGGCGATCGTGGCGCGGTCGGCGACGTTGAGCGATTCCGCCCCCGGTCCGAAGTACTCCACGAACTTGCCGACGACCTTCGCGTGCCGGAGGAGCTGCGTGATGCGCAGGACGAGGTCCGTCGCGGTGACGCCCTCACGCAGCGAGCCGGTGAGGTGCACGCCGATGACGTCCGGCGTGAGGAAGTAGACCGGCTGGCCGAGCATGCCCGCTTCCGCCTCGATGCCGCCCACGCCCCAGGCCACGATGCCGAGGCCGTTGATCATGGTGGTGTGGGAGTCGGTGCCGACGAGCGAGTCGGGATACCAGACGCCCCCCTTCTCGAGCACGCCGCGGGCGAGGTACTCGAGGTTCACCTGATGGACGATGCCGATGCCCGGCGGGACCACCTGGAAGCCGTTGAACGCCTGCGTCCCCCACTTGAGGAACTGGTAGCGCTGCCGGTTGCGCTTGAACTCGATCTCCATGTTGAGCTGGAGAGCGTCGTCGCGCCGCGAGAAGTCGACCTGCACCGAGTGGTCGATGACGAGATCGACCGGCACGAGCGGCTCGATGATCTGCGGGTTCTTCCCGGCGCGCTGCGCCGCCGTGCGCATCGCCGCGAGGTCGACGAGCAGCGGCACGCCGGTGAAGTCCTGCAGCAGGACGCGCGCGACCATGAAGGGGATCTCTTCCTCACGCTCGGCGGTCGGGCTCCAGTTGGCGAGCGTGCGGACGTCGTTCTCGGTGATTTTCTTGCCGTCGACGTTGCGCAGGACCGACTCGAGCACGATGCGGATCGAGGCCGGCAGTTTCGAGACCGGGCCGATGCCTGCCTGTTCCAATTTCGGCAGCGAGTAGAACTGCGCCTTCTGGCCGTTGCCGAGCTCGAAGGTGTCGAGGGTGTTGAAGGTGTTGTGCGGCATTGAAGTCCTTTATGGTTGTCGGTTGTCGGTTTTCGGTTTTCGGTTTGGCCGGGCAGGACCGACAACCGAAAACCGACAACCGGAAACGGTCGGGTGCGTGGGAGCCGGAGTCTATTAACCGCGTGGAGGCGGGTCAAGCGGAGCCGTCACCGGACCCATCATGACAGTCGACGGCGGCATGGCGGCAGGATTGGCGTAAACTCGCGGCACAAATCAGTACGGAGGTTTCGATGGACCCGATTCAAACTCTCGACGCACGCGTCGCATCCCAACATCTGCTCGACCATCCTTTCTATCAGCGCTGGAACGCCGGCACGCTGTCGAAGCCGGAGCTCGCGGAGTACGCGCGCCAGTACTTCCACTACGCGCTCGCCTTCCCGACGTTCCTCAGCTCGATGCACATGCATACCGAAGACATCGCCACGCGGCAGATGCTGCTGGAGAACCTCATCGAAGAGGAGCGCGGCGAAGAGAACCACCCCGAGCTCTGGCTCCGCTTCTGCGACGCCCTCGGGCTCGACCGCGACGAGGTGAAGGCCGGCACGCCGAACGAGGCGACCCGCAACCTCATCGACACCATGCGCTCGCTGGCACGTGAAGGCGCGCTGCACGAGGGTCTGGCCGCGCTCTACGCGTACGAGTCGCAGCAGCCGTCGGTCGCGAAGGCCAAGGTCGACGGCCTCGCGCAGTGGTTCGGCATCACCGAGCCGCGCGACGTCGCCTTCTTCACCGTGCACATGGAAGCCGACGTCGTCCACTCCGGCACGTCGCGCGACCTCCTCCGCAACCTGTGCGACACGCCGGAGAAGGCCACCCAGGCCGAAGCCGCCGCCGCGCAGACCTGCGCCGCGCTGTACAAGTTCCTCGATGCAGTGAATTGATCTCAGGGCTCAGGGCCCAGGGCCCAGGGCTCAGGGGGCTCCGCTGTGCGATCGTCATCGTGTAGCGAAGCCCCTGAGCCCTGAGCCCTGGGCCCTGGGCCCTCGCCCCCATGCGCAAACGCGTCCTGATTGCCCTTCTCCTCCTGGCCACGACGGCCACGGCGCAGCGCCACCGCGCCGCCGCCCCGGAACCCGCCGACGTCCCCGCGAGCTGGCTCGCGCAGCACGCCGCGGCCATCAGCGTGGAGCCCAACGGTTCCACCGCCGATCTCGCCGCGCTGCGCCACATCGTCGGCGACGCCACCACCGTCGCTCTCGGCGATGCCACGCACGGCACGCACGAGTTCATGGCGGTCAAGCTGCGGATGGTGCAGTTCCTGGTGCAGGAGATGGGCTTCCAGACGCTCGCCGTCGAAGGCTCCTTCCCCACGTTCAACCGCCTCAACGAGTACGTCGTCCACGGCAACGGCAATCCGCGCGAGCTGCTCCTCCGCGCGGGGCTGCTCGGCTACTCCTTCTGGGATTCCGAGGAGTTCCTCGCGGTGGTGGAGTGGCTGCGGCAGTACAACGCGACGCGCGGCGACAAGCCGCCCGTCGAGCTGGCCGGCTTCGATCTCTTCGAGGAAGCCGGCGCCGCCTCCGATCTCATCTGGTACCTCACCGCGCTCGATGCCGCCGCCGCGCAGGAGGCGACGCGCGTCTTCGGCGCGTGCCGTGGGCAGCGGCCCACGCCACCCGCGTGCCGCACGGAGATGCGCGCCATCTACGACCGTCTCGCCGCGCGGCGCGACGAGCTCGTCGCCCGCACCTCCCCGCGCGCCTTCGACGACGCGCTGCAGAACGCGCGCATCGCCGCCCGCGCCTATGAGGGAAATCCCTGGAGCAAAGACCACCGCGACGCCGCCATGGCCGCGAACGTCCGCTGGATCAAGGAGCATCGCGGCCCCAAGCTGATCCTCTGGGGCCACCAGGAGCACCTCGGGCGCACCGTCATCCAGCTCGACGGCTCCAATCCGATGGGGCGGCTCCTCGCCAACACGCTCGGGGACGACTACGTCGTCATCGGCACCTGCGCCTGGAGCGGCAGCTTCGAGCAGTACCTCTGGAGCGCCGACCAGCAGAAGTTCCGCCGCATCGTCAACCCCTTCCGCCCCGCGACGGAGGAGTCGCACGAAGCCCACTTCCGCGCCGCCGGCAAACCCGCCCTGCTGATCCCCCTCCGCCGCGAAGCGCCGGAATGGCTGAAGGCCCCGCGCACGCTGCGCGTGGCGTCGACCTACCCCAGCGCGCAAGGCGCCGACTGGGTGCTGACCGAGGTGCTGCCGGACAAGCTGGATGCCACGGTTTACGTGGAGCTGACGACGCCGCTGAAGCGGCTGGCGCATTGAGGCGGGTTGGTGGTTGTGGGTTGTCGGTTTTCGGTTTTCGGTTTTCGGTGCTGCGCTACGCGGTGAGGGTCGCCTAGCGCAGCACCGAAAACCGACAACCGACAACCGAAAACCGCCCGGCCCCCTTACGTGGCGCTGGCCACCACACCGCTGGCACTCTTCCGCGGCTTCCGTTCCGGCCACCCCCGCCGCTTCACTTCTTCGAAGGACAGCAGCGAATTCGCGTAGTAGTCGCGCAGCATCTTCTGCTCCGGGTTCCAGCGCCAGCCGCCGTCGACCTCTTCGATGAGGTGCCGCAGCCCCAGCACGATCTGCGCGGCCTGCCACACCTCGGCGCCCGTCTTCTCCCGGATCAGCCAGACGCGGTCGCCGCGCATTTCGTCGAGCGCCGCGATGAGTCGCTCCTCGGACAGCGTCGCGCCGTCGTGCTGCGCGAAGATGCGCGCCACCGCGGTGACCGGTGTGACCGGCAGCGCGTTCGAGATCTCCGTCATCACCTGCTCCGCGATGCGCGTCAGCTCCGGTTTGCGCGTCTCGAACGACGGCGACAGCGCGTCGGGATGCGCGCGCACGAAGTCGTCGACGGAGATCGGCGTGCCGAACGTCACGATCGCGTAGCCGTAGCGCTTGAAGCGGCGGAAGAGGCCGCGGAACGTGTTGCGGAAGAGGTAGTCGAACGTCGTGCGCAGCTTCTCGAGCTTCGTCGAGCGCTCCTCGCGTCCCAGCAGCTCCTCGGTCAGGTTGCGGTCCTCGAGCACGCGGTCGTAATTCACCGCCGTCGGCACCAGGTACAGCGGCGCGGTGAACTCCGGATCGCGCTTCGAGGTGACGATGTAGTCGAGCATGCCGAGCTTCGGTTTGAGGAACGCGCCGTCGCGCGTGAGGCCGCCCTCGAGGAAGATCCCCTGCGTCACGCCGTTCTTCGTGATCGTCTGGACGAACTTCGAGAGGATCGCGTGGTACAGCGGCTCGCGGTAACGGCGCCGCACGAAGTAGCCGCCGAACCACTTGAAGAGGTGATTGAGCGGCCAGACGCGCGCCCACTCCCCGACCGCGTAGGACAGCGAGATGAACTTGAACAGCATGTACGCCAGCAGCACGTAGTCCGCGTTCGAGCGGTGGTTGATGACGTAGACGACGACTGCCCCTTTCGGCGCCGACTCGTTGAAGTCGACGAGCGGCTTGCGCTCGACGACCGGCCGGTAGAGGAAGTGCATGATCGACCGCGCGATCGGCGCGCCGATGCGGTAGTACGCCAGCAGGTTGAACTTCGGCACGATCTCCCGCAGATAGACGCGCGCCTGCTTCGTGGCGGCTTCGACGGAGACGTGATGCTCGCGCGCATACCCCTGCACCGCCTGCACGACCTCGCGGCTGCCGAAGACCTCCAGCTCGATCTCCGCATGCCGCCGCTTCAGCTTGAAGCGATCGATCTTGATCCGCCGCGCATGCTGCAACCGCCGCGCATGCCGCTTCCCAAACGCCACCCCCGCCAGCCACGCAAGCGCAGCCACGCCAAGAGCAATCGGAAGCCAGAGGTTCATGGGTGGGGAAAGTGTAACGGGTGGGGGGGGGCGAATGGTGGTGGATAGATGGGACGAAGGGGACAAAACATGAATGCAGAACGCAGAACGCAGAACGTAGAACGTAGAACGTAGAACAAAACCGCGGCCGGGCCTTTCCGTCTCTAATTCTGAATTCTGCGTTCTGGTTCTGCGTTCTGCGTTCTGCGTTCTGCGTTCTGCGTTCTGCGTTCGCTTTTGCGCCTTCCGCCCTCCGCCCTCCGCCGTCCGCCTCACCCTCCCCCCACCACCTCCCCACTCCGCACGATCCCCGCTCCCGCCCGCCGCACCTCATCGATGGCGGCGGCCACGTCGCCCGGCGCCAGCTCCACGCCGCGGCAGCCGTCTTCCACCACGTGCGTCCGAAACCCGAGCTGGATCGCGTCCAGCGCGGTCCAGCGCACGCAATAGTCCGTGGCCAGCCCCGCGATGTAGACGTCGGTCACCTGCTGCTCGCGCAGGTAGTCGCCCAGGCCCGTCGCTTTGCGGTGGCCGTTGTCGTAGAAGCCGCTGTAGCTGTCGATCGTGCGGTCGGTTCCCTTGCGGAAGACCTTCGCCACGCGGCTCATGTCCAGGTCGCGATGAAACTCCGCGCCGTGCGAGCCCTGCACGCAGTGGTCGGGCCACAACACCTGCGACAGCCCGCCGAGCTCCGTCATGTCGCCCGGCTTGCAACCCGGGTGGTTCGACGCGAAGCTGCCGTGGTCGGCCGGATGCCAGTCCTGCGTCGCCACCACCAGGTCGAAGTGCGGCTGCAGCCGGTTCGCCACCGGCACGACGGCGTCGCCGTCCGCCACGGCGAGCGACCCGCCGGGAATGAAGTCGTTCTGGATATCGACCAGCAGTAACGCTTTCTTCATGAGGTTCTCCTTGATCAGATCTCGAAGTTGAAGCCGCCGCGCACGAGCTGCTCGTACTTGCGGCGGTTGAAGCTGTACAGCCGCGCCGCGCGGTGCGCGACGTCCTGCTCGATCTCGTCGAGCTCGATGATGAAATCCATGCTCAGGATCTTCTTGCGGAAGTTGCGCTTGTCGAGCTCCCGGTCGAGCACCGTCTCGTACAGATGCTGGAGCTGCGAGAGGGTGAACTTCGGCGGCAGCAGCTCGAAGCCGATCGGCTGGTAGCGCACCTTCCCTTGCAGCCGCGCGAGCGCCGTGTCGAGGATCTCCGCGTGGTCGAACGCCAGCTTCGGCAGGTCGTCGACCGCGAACCACGCCGCGCGCGACGCATCCGTGGCCGCGACGATCTTGTGATCGCTCAGCTTCACCAGCGCAAAGTACGCCACGGTCACGACGCGCTCGCGCGGATCGCGATCCACCGCGCCGAACGTGTAGAGCTGCTCGAGAAACACGCGCTGGATGCCGGTCTCCTCGCGCAGCTCGCGCCGCGCCGCCTCTTCCAGCGTTTCGTTCATCTCCACGAAGCCGCCCGGCAGCGCCCAGCGGCCGCGGAACGGTGCGTTCGCGCGCGTGATCAGCAGCACCTTCAGCGTGCCTTCATCGAAACCGAAGACCACGCAGTCGACGGTCAGAGCCGGTCGTGGATACTCGTACGTGAATGGCATCACGCTCCCATGCCGCGCGCTTCCAGCACCAGCCGCGTCTTCAGGTCGAACAGTTGTTGTTCGAGCCCGACCGGGTAGCGGTGCGGATTCACCAGGCGCTTGATGCCGGGATGGAAGAGCGCGAGCTGCTGCTCGCGGCGCGCGCGCACTTCTTCCAGCGGCGGCGGGTCGTAGACACGAGCACCGCCGCGGAACAGCGGCACGAGCAGGTCGCTGCTGGTCGCGGACGCGTCAAAGTCTTTGCGGCGCGTCAAATCGAGCGGGTCGACGATCGTCGCCGTCGGTTGCGGTCCGTCTTCGCTGAAGATCATGTCGCCCGCGGCCTCGCCGTCGACGACGAAGCGCCGCACCTGCAGGATGCCCGGATTCGAGATCTTGATCGCCTGCTCGGACAGCTTGATCTTGTACTGCCACGGCCCGCCGGCCGGGCGGATCGCCGTCAGCTTGTAGACGCCGCCGAGGGCGGGCTGGTCGAAGGCGGTGATGAGTTTGGTGCCGACGCCCCAGACGTCGATGCGCGCGCCCTGCGCTTTCAAACTGGTGATGAGGTGCTCGTCGAGGTCGTTGCTCGCGGAGATGCGCGCGTTCGGGAAGCCGGCCGCGTCGAGCATCTTGCGCGCTTCGATCGACAGATACGCCAGGTCGCCCGAATCGTGCCGGATGCCGGCCAGCTCGTGTCCCGCGGCGCGCAGTTGCTGCCCCACTTCGATCGCGTGCGCCACGCCGTCGAGCGTGTCGTACGTATCCACCAGCAGCAGCGCATTGTTCGGCATCACCTCGGCGTACGCGCGGAACGCCTCCAGCTCCGACGGAAACGACATCACCCAACTGTGTGCGTGCGTGCCGCGCACCGGGATGCCGTACATTGCACCGGCGAGCACGTTCGACGTCGCGGTGCAGCCGCCGATGTACGCCGCGCGGCTGGCCGCGAGCCCGCCGTCGACGCCCTGCGCGCGGCGCAGCCCGAAGTCGAGCACCGGATCACCGTCCGCCGCGAGCACCACGCGCGCCGCCTTCGTGGCGATGAGCGTCTGGAAGTTGATCATGTTGAGCAGCGCCGACTCGACGAGCTGCGCCTGCAGAATCGGCCCCCGCACGCGCACCAGCGGCTCGTGCGGAAACACCACCGTCCCCTCCGGCACCGCATCGACGTCACACGTCAGCTCGAGATCGCGGAGGTACGCGAGGAAGTCGTCGGGAAAGAGCCGCGCCCCATCGTTCCCCCGGATCGCGCGCAGGTCTTCCAGGTCGTCGTCCGTGAAACGAAAGTGCTCCAGGTACTCGATCGCATGTTCGAGCCCCGCCGCGATGGCATACCCACCCTCGAACGGATTCTCCCGAAAGAAGAGATGAAAGACCGCCTCCTCGGCCGCTTTTTCCGCCCGCCAATAGCCATACGCCATCGTGAGCTGGTACAGGTCCGTCAGCAAAGCCATCGACCGCACATCGCGCCGGGACGGATGCATCACGCCTCCTTAGTGTCATTCATACACTATGTCGGGCGCGGCGATTTGGCAAGGGGGGAAACGATGAGACGGATGGGACGGATGGGACGGATGGGACCTATAGGACGGATAGGACTGATAGGACGGTGCGTCGTGATCGCGCGGAACGCAGATCAATGCTCCGGGTTGGGCGCGTGGTCCCATTCGTCCTATAGGTCCCCTGGTCCTATTCGTCCTATCGTTCCCTGTTACCCAACTCCACCACCACATCGCCCTCCGCGGTGATCCGTTCCTGCTCCGCGGGATCGCGCCAGACGCTGACCGGCTCCGCGGGAACGCCTTCGAAGACGAACCGTCCTTCCGCATCCGTGCGGGTGACGCGCGTGCCGAAGGAGTACTCCGTGGAGAGGAAGATCTTCATTCCTTCGCGGCCTCCGGCGACGCGTCCGCGTACCGTGCGACCGCGCTGCACGACGATCGTCCCCGCGTCGACGGCTGCCCCGTCGCTCGCTGTGCAGACCACCTTCGCCTGCCCTGCAAACGGGGTCAGAGTTTCGTTTTTCGCATGGACGACATACTCGAAACCGGTCGGCAGCCCCGTCATCACGAAGCGTCCTTCCTCGTCCGTCCCGATCTCCTCGGGGCCCATCCAGCGAGCTTCCCCTCCGGATCGACGACGCGGCCGCGAATGAGGATGCCCTCGCTCGCGCGCTTCTTCATCGCGATCGTGACCGTCCCATCGCGCGGATCCACCTTCCCCGCAAACGCCGGCTCATACCCTTCGGCCACCGCCAGCAGCCGGAAAACGAGCGCATCATCGAGCTCGCGAAGCCGGAACGCCCCATCGTCTCCCGTCGCCACCTGCTTCCCGCAATCGCGATAACAGGAAGGGCAGACCGTGTTCACACCGACACGCGGCCACGCCTCATAGACATGCACCGTCGCCTGCGCCACCGGAGCCCCCGCGGCATCGACCACACGCCCCCCGATCTCCGACGACGCCTGCGCAAACAACGGAACCAGCAGCACCAGCACCGCAATCAGTTTTTGCATGCGCTGATGACGCATGGGGGTGGAGCGAGGTTTCAGCTCAGCCGGAGGGCACGCGCACGGCTTCCACCTTGCTCCAAGTGCGGATATGTCCGCGACCCTTCATCGCCACGGCTTGGACGCCAGCAGCTTCAGAACGCCTGCGGTCGTAGGCTCCCGGCCGAGCATTGCATTGCTGGCAGAGCAGGAATCCCCATCGCGACATAGCGCCCGGCAGCCTAGCATCAGCGCGACTGCGCTACTCCGTCGCCTGCTTCCGCTTGCGCCGCGGTTCTCTCGGCGACGCCTCTTCCCACTCACGCTGCAGCGCTGCCACTTCGGCAGCCCGCCGTGGATCGCGCTTGATGATGTCCGTCAACGACAGAATGGCCGTGGAAAGCGTCCGGCACTGTGGGCCACAGGCTTTGCGCGCGACGTCGATGGCGGTGCGGTAGTGGTGCTCAGCCAGCGTGAAGTCGCCTGACCCCTCCGCCACGACGGCGAGATGCATGTAGCCTTCCGCGACCTGTTCGGAGCTTTCACCGCGGTGCTGCTTCTGGATGGCCACGGCACGTTCGAGCAGCGCCGTGCCCTCCTCCCGACTCTCACCGGCGACCATCAGCCCGAGGTGAAGGAGGAGCGGCAGCATCTCGGGCGCATCCTTCCCATGCCGCTGTTCCAGCTCTTCGATACCGTCGAAGAGCGCGGCGATGGCGTTCTTCCGGTCGCGACCCACGATTGCCCACATCTTGTAAGCCGTGGCTTTCGCGTCCGGCGGCCCATCGGCGGCGCGGCAAACTTCGTACGCCTGCCGCACCTCTTCATCGAAGGCATCGAACGTCGCCTTGTTCCCGTTCTCCAACCGCGACTGCGCTCGCTCCATGGCAGCGACCGCGGCGACACAGCCGTCCGCCGCCGTGCTCGCCGCTTGCGCGAGGCGCGCCGCGAACAGGAGCAGCAGCAGCAACGACAATCGGCTGACAAGCATCGACTTCCCCTCGGCCCAACGCACGCCTGAATTAGGGACGCGCTACCAGCAACTTAGGCACACCTGCCACTGTCGTCAATAAGGAACGGATGGTTGTCAGGTCGTGGCTCGTTCGCGGAGCACGTACCGTGACGCACTCGCGACGCGGAGTGGAGGACAGACACTTTTGTCTGTCCCGCGAGGAATGGCGCAGGAGCGGAACCCCCGCACACCCGACGGTCGCCAGAGGCTCGCGCCGTTAAGAACCTTGTCGCGATTCAGGACGCCTGCTTCCGTTTGCGCCGCGGCTCTTTCGGCGTCGCCGCGTCCACGTCCTGCATCAGGGCCTCGAGCTCGGCGACACGCTTCGGATCGCGTTTGACGATATCGGCCAACGCCAGAATGGCGGTGGCCAGCGTCGAGCACTCCGGGCCGCAGGCTTTGCGTGCGATGTCGATCGCGATGCGGTAGCGGTGCTCGGCGAGCGTGAGGTCCTCCGCCACCAACGCTACCACCGCGAGGTGCATATACCCCTCGGCCACCGCTTCGGAGCTCTCACCATAGTGGCTCTTCTGAATCGCCAGTGCGCGTTCGAGCAACGCCTCCCCCTCCTCCCGATTCTCGGCGGCGGCGGTGAGGCCGAGATGAAGGAGGAGCGGAAGCAGCTCGGGCGCGTCTTTGCCGTGGCGCTTCTCCAGCTCATCCACGCCAGCGAAGAGGCCGGCGATCGCTTTCTTCTGGTCAGGCTCTACGATCGCCCACGCTTTATAAGCCGCGATTTTCGCTTCGGTCGGCGCATCGGAGGCGCGGCAGACGTTGTAGGTTTCGCGGACCAGCCGCTTGTAGGCAGCGAACTGCGCGTCGTCGCCGTCCTCTCCGAGCGACTGTTCGAAGGTAGCGACGGCAGCCACGCAGCGCTCCGCCGCCGGCTTCGCCGCTTGGGCAAGCGGCGTGGTGAGCAGGATCAGCAGGAGCAACGAAAATCGTCGAGTCAGCATCGGCTTCTCCTCGAATATGGACTCAACTGCACGCCTTGGCAACTGCATCACTGATTTGACCTGTGTTCGCGGGGTCGCCAGCACCAACGGTCGTGTTCTGATCCTCGCGCTGACCGCCGACGTGCAGCAGCTGAGCCGCACTGCTCGACCGTCACGCCCGCGCGGACAGGGGTTGCCACGGTGACGATCGTGGTCACCAAAAGGAAGAGGAACCGCGACCGCATGGGCCACCTCCGCCGCTGAACTGGAGGTTTGGCTCAATCTCGGTCGGAGGCGGAAGGATCTCAATACTGCAGAACGATTCACGACGCTGAGCGGCGGTGTTCAGGCTCAGGTAGGGAATTGCGCGGTCGCGTCCCTCCTAGCCATAGAGACATCTGCGAATGCGACGAAGGAACGCCGCAATTGCCGGCGCGATCACGGTGCTGTGCACGGCGATCATCGCCATGCTCTGGGCACGGTCCAGCGACGGCACGGATCTGAGCGCCGCCATTCGCGAGCTTTCCGTCCGTCCGCTGCAGGGTCGCCTCTCGGAATTGCCATACGCGCCACCGCCTCGGGTGGGCGAACTTGTGAGGCTACGGATAGTGGCCGTCGGGCGAACCGGCCGCTCCCCCGCCGGTCTCGTGCTGATCGGTGATCGGGACGGCGCAAAGCGCCGCCTCGAACAGATGACAGCGCGCAAAGACGCAACGGCAGCAGCATGGAGTGATTACGCCGCATTGCTTCACGACAGCGCCGCACCCGGGGACGCATTTACGCTGACCACGGCGCTCGCCGCGGCCGATCACGCGCTCGACATCGAACCGCGTCTGCCGGAAGCGCTGTTCAACCGTGGCGTGATCCTGGAGACTCTGTCTTTTCGCACCGCTGCCGCGACTGCCTACGATGAGTATCTCAGGGCCGACCCGGAGTCTCCTTGGGTGACCGAAGTGGAGGACCGGCTGAAGAGACTTCGCGCGCCGTCGGCCGCTCCACGGCCGCAGTCCATCGATCCTTTCGCTCTGTTGCGAGCAGCTGCGTCGGGCGACGTGCTCTTCATCAACGACGCGGCCATCACCGCACCGCAGCAAATGCGGCGCATGGCCGATGGGGCGCTGCTGCAATGGGGCCGGCGCACAGTCGCGGGCGACGCGAGTGCAGCGGAGATGCTCAACCTCGTGCGCATTCTCGGTACATCGTTCGAGAAGGAGGCCGGCGATGGATTCCTCGCGGAGACGGTCCGCGCGATCGATGCGGCGAAAAATCCGGCGACGCTGGCGAAAGCGCACGTCGCTCTCGGTGAAGCTCGTCACCTGTCCATGCACGACGTCGCTCGCGGCGACGTCGGGAACCTGTCCCTGCAACACCCGTGGCTCACGACGGAGTTCGCCGCGCGTCAAGGCACCAAGGTGCGGTTCGGAGACGTTGTAGAGTGGTCCCTGCACCAGGTGGCGCACGGCGAAGGTCTCACGCCGTCTCCCCGCACCACGGCGGCACGGCTGCGCGAAGCGGAACGCCTCTTCGCGGCGCATGACAGCCCGATGGCGCTCGTTGCGCGCTATGACGCGGCGGCGATGGAAGCCGTCGGTTCGGCAGACGTGCGCCGAGGACTGATCGAGGAGCTGTCACGACGGACACCGGCTCGATACCGGTTGCTCACAGCGCACATCGAATCGCTGCGCGCGTCTGCATTCATTCGCGACGGCCAGGCACGCGAGGCATTGACGTCGTTGCATGCCGCTCATGTTGCCTATCAGCAACTGGGCGAAGAGTGGCATACACAGAGGACACGCGACGCCCTGGCGGCGGTGTACGGCTCGATGGGGGATGCTGCCGAGGCGTGGCGACTGCGATCCGGGAGATTCCAATGGATCTCCGATCGGCAGAATGACAGACAGCTCGCGTACGCGATCTATCTGACGGCGTCCGACGCGCTGCGCGGCAATCGCCCCGATCTCGCGCATTCACTGCTGAACGTGGTCGTTGATACGGAGGTCTTCGACCGCACTCGCGACGAAGCGCTCATCTGGCGCGCGGCCGCCGCCAACAGCGCCGGGCTGAAACGGACGGCGCGCCGGCATCTCGACCGGGCGCAGAGCGTGTTGCGGATCAGGACCGACAAACGAGAGGATCTGCTGGCCGACGTGTCGTTCGTCGCCGGGTTGATCGACGGCGACCCCAAACGCGCGGCGAGCTTGTTCGACCGCTTTCTCGAAGCCAAACGAGACCGGCACGATGATGAGGGGTCGCTGGCCCTCGGCGGATTGTCGAGGCACTTCGTTCGCCAGTTCTTTCTCACGCAGCCATTCGATTCCTTCCGTCTGCTCGCGGCCGAGCAGGATCGAGCCGGGAAGACGCTCGAGGCGATCCGGTCGCTGGATCTCTATCGGCTGCAGGACCGGTCTGCCAGCATCCTGCGGCTCGATTCCGAGCGCTGGTTCCGCGAGATTCCGCGCAATACGGTCTTGATCAGCTACGGCGTATTCGACAGTCAACTCGTCATCTATGCGGCGCATTCTGACGGTGTCGAACGCGCGTCCGGCGCGTTCTCGCCGCCCGACGTCGAGCGACTGACCGTGTCGTTCAGTCAGGCGCTTCAGAAACGCGGCGATCGCACGCCGCCCATGCCCGGGACCACCCTGCATCGCGCGCTCATCGATCCTGTTGCGACCATCGTTGCCAAGGCACACTCGATCGTCGTAGTGCCGGATCCATCCATGCGGCAGATCCCCTTTGCCGCGCTGATTCAGTCCAACGGCCGCTACCTCATCGAGGATCACGCCGTAATGGTCGCCCCGAGCATCGCCTCGTACCTGGAGTCGCTTCGCACGAAACGGGCGACCTCACGCGCGGTGCTCGCCGTCGGCAATCCACTCCTCGGCGAGGGGTTGAGACGGCTCGGTTCCCTGAGTGGAGCGGAGGCAGAAGCGCAGAAGATCGCGGCGATGTACCCATCGCGCGCGCTGCTCGTGCGCGCCGACGCGACGAAGCAGCGGGTCGTGAGCGCGCTCGCCTATTGCGACGTTGCGCATCTGGCGGCGCATGCAGTGGTCGCGCTCGATGACGTCGCTCCGCCGCACTTGCTCCTTTCCGAGTCTGGCGAGGACGACGGAAGGCTCTCAGCATCCGAGATCGCGGAGCTGCGCCTCGACGGAATTCGCACGGTGGTCCTCGCCGGCTGCCACACCGCAGTGACCACTCCTGGGCGGCCGGAAACGCGCAGCCTCGTGGATGCGTTTCTGACAGCCGGCGCCGGAAGCGTGATCGGAGCGCTATGGGAGATCGACGACGCAATCACTCGTGAGATGTCGATCGAGATCCACCGCGTGCTCCGCAGCGGAGAGACACCGGCAGCGGCATTGCGCGCTGCGCAATTGTCGATGATCGGTTCAAAGACGAAAGCAAGCTCGCCGTCGGAGTGGGCTGCGCTGCAGCTTTATGGATCGGGATTGTGACGGCCGTCAACGAGGAACGAATGGTTGTCGTTGCGCGAGGATGAGAGTGAGACGAGGAGCCCGCACAGCGACGCACTGGCGGAGAGGAGTGGAGCCTAAGATGCGAGACCTGACGCGCGTCGCGGGCTGGTGCGGCTGGGGAGATTTCTGAATGACCATCGCGTCCGCCACCGCTCCTCGCCCACAGTCCCGGACCAGCGGAGAGCATCTCTGCCGCCTGCGCTACGCCCGCTGGGAACCGACACGCGCTCTCATGGTCGCGATCACAGACGCATGCCGTCGCATCCTCGCCTTCCGTACGTATGCCCAACTCTTCGACCCGGGAGGCGGTGAGTGATGAACGCCCGGCCGCCGAGTCTTCCGATTGCCGTTCTCACCGACGCGCTGCATCATCCGCCTGCACGTGCAGACCTTCGTCGCCTGATCAGGTAGTACGGATTATGCGGAACTGGCCTAGTTCATCGACCGGCAGAGGGTAACGGACCAATTTGTCGTAGAACCTATTTATCGCGTTATAAGAATCCAAGTAGATATTGCCGTAGTCCTCGTTATAGTAGCGTAATGCGATGATGAACTTCTGAATGTCACGTGACTCGTGTCGTTCAATTGCAATACTGTCGGTCTTCGCCACCTGCTCGGCGCACTGTCGCAGTTCGGCAAGCGCTCTTTGCGCGTTAAGATGGTTGGAGATCTTCAGGTAGTAGTACACGGCCATGCAGTAGTTCACCAACGCATCCACGAGTTCAGTAGCCTTATACGCTGCGGCGGCCTGCGTGTGGCAAGCCGCTGCGGCGGCTTCACCGTGCACTATTGTCATCTGCGTACGGACATCGTCAAGCTCACGTCCAAGAAACTGCCTCAGCTCGGCCTGGAAGCTGCTTAATCGCGCCTCGACTGACTTCCGCATCTCGTCTTCGAGACCTTGCCGGATCGTCTGGGCAAGCGACTGTGACTCAACCTGCAACTTTCGGTTCTGATACCACGTCAGGAGCATCGGCAATGCGACACCTACAACTGCGAGAACGACAGTCACTACAGTAAGCAGCGTTCCGAATAGCGACGAGTAGAGTGCGTTCAGATGATCGAGTACCTCGAGAATATCTTTCTGAGACACATGCTCCTCCCGTACGTGGGAGTGTCGCACCAATGCTTTTCCCTACCCACCCTACAACGTTCACTCAGTATCCCAGTGGCTACACGCTATTGCTCGGTTGCAAAGGTGACCGATCAAGATGTCCCTACCGCCTCCGCGCCGCCTCATCGATCAACTCCGCGGGAGCAACGTCGAGTGCGTCGGCCAGCTTGAAAATGATGGTGAGGGTGGGGACGTTCTCTCCCCGTTCGACGAAGCCGAGGTAGGTGGCGCTCATCTCGGCGGTCTCGGCGAGTTGCTCCTGGGTCCAGCCGTGCTCTTCGCGCAGACGCCGCACCGTCGCGCCGAAAATGACGCCGATCGGGTCCTTCGAATCCTTGCGCGGCACCTCTTGCATCTTCGCCATGGCTAACTTACATTGTCACGTAGCCATGGCGAAGATGGCTCAATGGACGATGATGCCGATGCCACGCAAAAATGACTCGCCCACCACTGCCGCCACCGTGTCCGGAAGAATCGTTCCGATGCCTCGCTCGCGCGACCTCACCGCGCGGCGCATCGTGCAACTCGAGCTGCCGGAGTTTCTGCTCTGCGCTCTGGAATCGCGGGTCGCTGAAGCGAACGTCGGCGCGCCGATGGACGACCTGGCGTCGCTGAATGACTACGTCGAGTCGGAGCTGGTGAACATCATCACGCTGCGCGACGTGGCGGAACTGGAGACGGACTTTCCTGGCTTCGCCGGTGCCGTCCAGCAATGGCTGGCGGAGATGTCCGGCTGACCGAGGTAAGATCGTAGCGATGACGGACGACGAGCTGAAACGGCTGCTCGACGGGCATGCGGCGGAGATCCGCCAGCATTTCGAAGCGGCAACTAGAGCGCTGGCGACGGAGAACCGCCAGCAATTCGAGGCGATGTCGGTGGAGAACCGCCAGCAATTCCAGGCGATATGGGGGCGCTACGGTCAGCAGTTCGAGGCGATGTCCGTGGAGACCCGCCAGCAGTTCCAGGAAATGTCGGGGCGCTTCGGTCAGCAGTTCGAGGCGATGTCGGTGGAGAACCGCCAGCAATTCCAGGAGATGTCGGGGCGCTTCGGTCAGCAATTCGAGGCGATGTCGGCTGAGAACCGCCAGCAGTTTGCAGCAGCAGCCGAGGAAGGCCGCCACCTCTTCGACACGACCGCGGAGGAGCTGCGCCACGAGATCCAACTCGTCGCCGAGAGCGTCACTGGTACGAGGGAGATGCTCGCACGCGACACGGCGGAGACTCGCGAAGAGATGCGTCGAGGCTTCGCCGAGACTCAGGCGATGATCAAGTTCTCGCACGCTGAGCTCGACCGCCGCATCCGCGACCTCGAGGAGGCACGTCGCACCGTCGAATAGACGCTGGCTGACGTGCAGGCGCGGCTCGAAGACTCGGCTCACTGAACCCAAGTTCGCAGTCCCGTGCGCGAACTTCGCGGCTTCGAGCGCGAACTTCGCGGCTTCGAGCGCGAACTTCGCGGCTTCGTGCGCGAACTTCGCGGCTTCGAGCGCGAACTTCGCGGGTTCGTGCGCGAATTTCGCGGGTCCGGGCGCGAATTTCGCGGGTTCGTGCGCGAATTTCGCGGCTTCGTGCGCGAACTTCGCGGTCCCGTGCGCGAACTTCGCGGTCCCGTACGCGAACTTCGCGGGCCCGGACGCGAACTTCGCGGGTTCGGGCGCGAACTTCGCGGGCCCGAGCGCGAACTTCGCGGGTTCGAGCGCGAACTTCGCGGGTTCGAGCGCGAACTTCGCGGGCCTGACCGCGAGTTTCGCGGGTTCGGGCGCGAATTTCGCGGCTCCGGGTCCCAATTTCGGGTCGTGCGGCACGAACGTCGGCACCTCCCCACCACTTGCCTATTGCATTCTGCACATGCATGCCGCATACTCTTGTCAGTTGCGATATGAATAGACAAGATTCAACACGTGCTGCGCGAGGCGCTACCGGCAAATGCCGGAATCGTCGCCGGCCTCAGGCCGGGCGACGGCCGGAGTGGGTTCGTCCCCTGCGGCGGGTGCAGAAGGCGCTCGATGCCTCCATGCGGCTGCTCAATGCGGGGCTGGCTACGGCGGCCAAGTCGGGACGTTGCATGACGCGGCGGCCGTTGGACAGCTCGCGGAAGCTGGAGTTTGCCGAGGGGCGGCTGGCACTGGCGTCGGCCCGGCTGGCGTATGCGGCGAAGGAGCTTGCCGCCACCGCGACGTGTCTGGAGCGGGAGCCGGAAGCGGCTGATGGTGCGCCGGAGCTGCTGATGGAGGCGTCGCAGCGCTGGATGGCCATGCAGCGGTCGGTCGAATCGGCCGCCGGGGCGATCTTCACGTTCCATGAGAACGTGCTCGCCGGGCTGCGCTCCGGGGTGCTGGTGCCGGAACGCACGAACGAGCGCCGGCCGCGCATCATCCTGGCGCCGCGCGCGACCTTCTTTCGTGCGTTCCTTGTCGCCCGACAGCCCCGGGTGGTCGATCGCATCGCCTCAGTCCTCAAACGGCGGCGAAGGGCTCCGCGCCCGGCCGCCGTACGCGTTCCAGGCCGTGCTTCGCAAGGGCGTGCGCCTCCCGTTTCTTTCTGATCTGCCTTTCTGCCTTAGGGCATCGATCGGAAAGAGACGATGGGACCGATAGGACCTATGGGACTCATAGGACTTATGGGAGCCCATGAGCCAAAGGAGGCTCTATGAGCGTGAACGAGAAAGGTGTGTCCCAGGTTGCAGTGGAAGTCGAGATCACTCCCTCCTATACGGCAGACGCGCAGGCGCGCCTGCAGGAGTTGCGCAACATGCGCGACGCGATTCCCCGCTTCATCATTCCGGGGTCGTCGAAGGAAACGTCGCGGCTGGCCAACGCCGCATCGGTCCCGCCGCCCTTCGTGGAACTGGCGGCGGTGGCGCTCGTGAACCAGCGTGGGATTGCGCGCGTCGATGGTTCCGGCGCGGACGAACTGCGCGACCTGATGCAGTACGCGGAGGCCTACGAGCCGGTGGCCGATGAGATGGAGGCAATGGCGCAGTTCCTCCGCCACAGCGTGGTTGCCGCGCGGAACAAGGCGGGCAGCGAGGCGCTGATGGTCTACGCGACGGCGCGGAGACTGGCCAAGCGGCCGGAGAACGGCCACCTCGTCCCGCACGTGGCCGACATGCGCCGTGCGCTGGGACGGGTGCGGAAGCTGACGGCGGAGGCGGTGGAGCGCCGCGCGGCGAAGAAGGCGGCAGACGCGGCGGCGGTGAAGGCGGCGTAGGCGTAGCAGTGCGGTAATGGGAGCGGGCGCGTCCGGGTGGGCGCGCCCGCTTTTTTTGTTGGGGGGAAACGATAGGACGAATGGGACCTATAGGACGAATGGGACGAATAGGACGCTGCCGCTTTTTTGCCTTCCGCGGCGTGGCCTGGGTCCCATTCGTCCTATAGTGAAGCTCCATGAAAGCCAACCTGTTGCTCATTGTGTGGTTCGTGCTGGCTGGCTGTACGGTCCGGCCGGTTCCGCTGCAGATTGAAGGGATCGAACGATCGGCGGCGGTGCGGGTGCATGACCTGCGTCCGGCGGAGGAAAAACAGGCGAAGACGTTCAGCCGGCTGGTCACCAGCAGCGCGTACGGGATCTACCGGGTCGCGGAGGACGCCGGCGGCCCCTCCCCCATCCGGCTGCTGCAGCATCGCGCGTTCGAGAAGCTGGGCGAGCCGCTCGAGCTGACGGTGCACCACCTGGTGGTCTACCTGAACTGGCAGGCCGAGGGGCAGTCGCAGGCGCTGGCGGTGGGGATTGCTTCGGTCGGAGGGGTCGGCGTCAGCCATACGCCGCCGGCGCCGGGCACGGGCCACTCGCTGGCCGACCGCGCGGTGTTCGACTCACTCGCCGCCAAGGAGCATCAGCGCGCGTGGTACAGCCGGGAGGAGAATCCGAAAAGCGGCAGCGTGTACGTGATCTACGTCGACACGGAGATCAACGGGAAGCGGGTGTTCACGCGCACCCTCGCTCCGCTGGAGCGGAAGAAGAACGCGCTGGCGCCGGCGAACGCGCTGGAAGCGGCGTTCGCGTTTCATCTGACGCAGTACTGAGACGTCACGCGCCCACGCTGCCCGCCGCGATCCACGTGCCGTCGACGTCGCCGGATGAGGACCAGGCGACTACGGCGTACAGGTTCGACAGTGCCAGCGATGAGCGTGGGGCGCTCCCGCTACGCCAGCTCCCTTTGGATCAGGGCGGCCACTTCTTCCGCGCGCTGTTTGCCCACGAGGGTGCTCAGCATGGGGCGCATGGCTTCGAGGAGCTTGGCCGTGTCCGGGCGCTTGAGCTGATCCGGGGCGACGCCGAGGGCTTGCTTGGCGAAGGTCTTCAGAGCCATCGGCGCCGTGTGCTGCCCGAGGTAGGCGGCGAGGTGGCGGGTGAAGACGGCGGCGACGGAGGTGGGGTCAGACACTCGCGGCCTCCACACGAGAGACGGCGAGCTGCGAGTACGCCGCGGCGGCGACGGCCATGCACGCCAGGAACAGGCCGGTCATCTGTGCGTCGCGCACGGCGATGCGCGGCAGGAGGTCGTCGGCCACGGTATTGATCATCCAGCCGATCGTCGAGAGGGCCAGCAGGCCGTACACCCAGGAGAGCTGTCCCCCTCGCAACGACCAGAGGGTCAGCAGCAAGGGCGCGATGAGGATGAACGTGAGCATGTCGGCGAACGCGGAGATGAAATCGGCCGTACGGGAGAAGCCGCCGGCGTTGCTGCGCACGATGTCGAGGATCGTCGGCGTGACCACGAGCGCGGCGACGGCGACGGCCGCGACGAACACCGCCACCTTCACGCCCGCCGGACCATAGAACTGCAGCCCGGCTCTCCGCAGCGCCTGACCGAACAGCCAGAACGCCCCGATCGCGGCGAGGTTGCCGGCGATGGTCATGGAATCGGCGAGCGCCGGGATCTTGATCCCTGCACGGTTGAGTACATACGAGATCGTCAGGAGCGCATAGAAGATCGAGAGCAGCGTCCAGCCGCGCCCGACGTATTCGGAGAAGCCGCCGAAGCGGGAGGCGGTGAGCGCCGCCGCGACGGCGGCCAGCCCCAGAGCGACGGCGCGGAGGGTGGCATGGGCAACAAATCGGGTGGGATCTTCGAGCCGGTAAACCACGAACGCATCGGCCACTGTCAGGACCACCACCGCGACCACAGCGAGCACGGTGACCATCTTCGATGTCATGGCGGCGGAGTATAGCGGAGGCGGGCTCGGGCGGGGGGGCAGGGGGGGGGCGGGGTGGGGGGAGAGGGGACGGGAGGACGAGGTGAATTAAGAATTTCGAATTTCGAATTAAGAATTTTGGCGCGGGGGGGGGGGGTGGGTGCGGGAGAGGGCACGGGAGGACGAGGGTGAATTAAGAATTTCGAATTTCGAATTGAGAATTAAGAAGTTTGAGCGCGGGGGGAGAGGGACGGGAGGACGGAGGTGAATTAAGAATTTCGAATTTGGAATAAAGAATTTTGAGCGCGGGAGTGCCGCGCCTGAATTCGAAATTCGAAATTCGAAATTCTTAATTCACCCCGGGGCCTTTCAACATCCAATCATTGCCCACGCCCCTTTCCCCAACACCCCCCTTCCCTCCCCCGTATCACTGACTACATGCGCCCCTTTCTCCTCGGTTTCCTGCTCCTGGTTTCCCCTGCCCTTTTCGCCTGGACCACCAACGGCCCTCATGGGGGGCCGGCGCATGAAGTGGAACGGTCGCGGTCGCAGCCGAACGTCATCTATCTGGCCTCGGCCGGTGGCGTCTTCCACAGCGATGACAACGGCGTGACCTGGAGCGACCGAGGGCTGACGAACATTCGCATCGTCGAGGTGGATCCGGTCGATCCGGACGTGGTCTTCGCCGCCTCGTACGGCGGGGTCGTCTCGAAGTCGACCGACGGCGGGCGGACCTGGCGGACCGTGCTGCAGGCGATGACGACGAACGTCGAGATCGATCCGGTCGACCGCAACCTGGTCTACGCGGTGGGGCATTGCGCGCCGTTCTTCAAGACGGCGCAGCCGGAGTTCCATGAGCTGGCCGGCGCGTACCGCTCGACCGACGGCGGCGAGACGTGGACGGCGGCGAACGCGGGGCTCGAGGGCTTCGCCATCTGCGTCCAGGAGATGAGCGTCGATCCGCTCGTGAGCGGCCGGATCTTCGTCACCGCCACCTACGGCGAAGGGGGGCAGGCGATCTCGACGAATGCCGCGCAGACGTGGACGCGCTCGACGGCGCCGCTGGCGACGCACGCCATCGTCGTCGATCCCCGCACGAACATCCGCTACGGCTTCACCGGGGACTTCCGCGCGACCTTCTACTCCAGCGCGGACGGGCTGCAGTGGACGCGCACGGCCGGCACGGGCATCACCGGCAACTCGACCTCGCTCACCGTCGACCCGGCCACCGGCCGCCTCTTCCTCGGCACCAGCGAAGGGATCTTCCGCAGCGGCGACGGCGGCAACACGTGGGCGCGCATCGCGAACTCGCCGCTGCAGGTGCTGTCGCTGCTCTTCGATCCGGCGACGAGCACGCTGCTCGTGGGGACGATGTCCGGCCTGCAGCGCGCCAACTGGATCACCGGAGAGTTCAGCCGCCTCGACGTGCCGGATCACGCGGTGAGCGCGGAGAACCTGGCCGTCGACCCGACCGATCCGGCGACGCTCTACACCTCCACGTTCGAGTGGATGACGAGCAGCAGCGACATCCGCGGGCGCATCTTCCGCTCGACGAACAGCGGCGCGTCGTGGGAGACGATCTACGAAGGCGCCGTGCGCAACCGGATCACCGTCGACGCGCGCGGCGATCTTTACGCGGGAGCCTCGACGTTCGAGACGCCGGTGTACCGCCTGCCCAAAGGCAGCAGCGTCTGGGAAGAGACGGGGTGGATCATCTCGGATTCGCGGCGCCTCGTCGCGCATCCGGTGAAGGCGGGCGAGATCTGGAGCCTCGAGGTCAGCCGGCTGCGGCGGATGTCGCCGGCGGGCGTGACGATCAGGGACGCCGCGCTGCCGTTCGACATGGCCTTCGCGCCGAACGGCGGGGTCGCATACATCGCGGGCGAAGGCGGCTTCGCCATCACCACCGACGACGGCCAGACGGTCCGGACGCTCGACGAGACGAGATCCAGGATCGTGGCGATCGCGCCGTCGCGTCCGACGACCGTCTACCGCGTCCGCGTGCGGCTGGCGCCGCCTGTCGCCAACGTGGTCGAGCGCAGCGACAACGCGGGAGCGACGTGGACGGAGGTGGCGCCGTTCTTCGAAGAAGTCACCGATCTGGGGGTCGAAGCGGACAACCCTTCGGGACTCTGGATTGCCACCGCCCGCGGGCGCGTCCTGCGGCCGGCGGAGGGAGGGACGTTCCGCGACGAGACGGACAATCTCCCGCCGGTGCGCATCCACCGCCTCGAGCTCTCCGGCGGCACGGTTCACCTCGGTACGAGCGCCGGCGTCTGGAGCAAACGCGTCCAAGCGCGGCGGAGGGCGGTGCAATGAGCCCGCTTGTCACAGGTCGGACACCCGGGACGGTACGCGCACTGCAACGGTGACACTCATGGGGCATGCACTGGAGCGGGCGGAGCGGCTGGTGATCGAGGAGGGGGATCTCTCCTTCTGGTACCGGCCGCGAGTGGAAGAACGGCAGCCATCGGAGCTGGGCGACGTGCAACGGCTGCTGATGGCGCTGGCCCCGGCGGGCGAGTCGCTGTTCCGTCTGCTGGCCATGGGACGCAAACGCCTCCCCCGCGCCGGCCGCAACCGCTTCTGGGGCTTCGTCGACCTGGTGCTGCACGACCCGCGCGACATGGCGGCGGCCCTCGACGCCCACACCTACGGCACCCGCACCCGCGGCCTGCGCCACCTGCCGGCGGCCCGCCCGGCGGCGGTGGGGACGTACACCCTCGAGCACCACGACGGCCACACCCACCTGCACACGTCGCTGACGACCGTGCTCGACGAGGACGCCGTCGTCCGCGAGCTGGCGCTCGAGCAGCACGCCAGCTACATCATCACCGTCATGAACCCCGACCCCACCGCGTGGGGGCTGGTCGAGCTGCCGGAGCTGCAATACGAGCTGTTCGACGAACCGGAAGTCCACGTCCCCGTACCGACGACCTTTCCGCCGCAGCTGCAGGAACGGTTCGGTGGAAAGCGCTACGCGCAGCTGGACACGCCGGACTGGCTGGATCACCCGGGCGCGGAGTTGGTTTTTGTGAGTGAGTAGCCACAGGAACGATAGGACGGATGGGACCTATAGGACGGATAGGACCTATGGGACCTATGCGCCGGGTGTAGCGCGCGCAGGTGATTGCACGGGTACGCGCGGCTGTCGCTAGCTTTGTCCTATCTGTCCTATAGGTCCTATTCGTCCTATAGGTCCTATCGTCCCCCGCCCAACTCCCCTAGCACGTTGCGCGCGATCGCCGGCAGCAGCGTCTTGTCCGCGGCTACGCCGCGGGTGTAGACGACCAGGACCAGCTTTCGGCCGTTCGGCAGTTCGAGGTAGGCGGCGTCGTGGCGGACTTCGCTGGTCCAGCCGGCTTTCGACCAGAGCTTCGCGTCCGCGGGCAGCGCTTCGCCGATGAATTCGGTGACCTGGCCGCCTTCCTCCTCGGTTGGCGCAGGACTGATGCGGCGGGAGAGCAGCGTCATCATCGCCTCGGACGCGCTCGGGGAGACGGCGCGGCGGCGGGCGATCCAGAGCATCAGCGATGCCGTGGCGTTCGCGGTCAGGCGGTTGCGGTTCTCGCGGTTTTCGCCGAGGAGCTGGCGCTCGATGCCGAAGGGGCCGAAGCTCCAGGCTTTGATGACGCCGCTGATGTCGTAGCCGAGCTTCGCGAAATCGCGGTTGACGACGCGGCGACGCTCGAGGAAGCGGCGGAAGGCGCGCCCTTCCAGCGACGGCGCCGGCGCCATGCCGGCGATGATGTCGACGATGTACGCGGTGGCGTCGTTGTCGGAGACGACGATCATCTCCTTCAGCGCGCGCGGCACGTCGGGGCCGTTTTCCTTGTGCTGCAGGTACGTCTCGACCATGAAGAACAGCTTGATGACCGATGCGGGGTAGAAGTTGACGTCGCCGCGCACGTCGGCGCGCGCCATGCGGCTCGCGTCCGTCACGTCGATGACGCTCAGCGCGAGATCCTCCGCCTCGAGAGCCGGATACGCGGCGAGCGACTGCTCCGCCGCGCGCAGCAGTTGCGCTTCGAGCGTCGGATCTTTCGGGACCGCGAGAAACTCGCGGTAATCGGCAGAGAGAGGCACCGCGCCGAACAGCACCGCGGTCAGCGCGACAGACAGCCACACGTTCTTCATCAGTTCAGTTTGAAATTCACCGTGAGATTGAAGATCACCGGCACCGGCACACCATCCATCGTGCCGGGCTGGAACTTCCACTGGCGCACCGCGTCCATCGCCGCGAGATCGATAGCGGGGAGGATGCTCTTGAGCAGGCGGATGTCTCCGACGTCGCCGCTTTCCGTGATGATCGTTTCGACGATGACGATGCCGCTGATGCGCGCTTTCCGCGCTTCCTCGGCGTACACGGGATCGACGCGCTTGATGACGACCGGCGCCTTCACCTCGCCGCCGACGCGCCTGGCCGTGGTGGTCGTATTGCGCTCGTCGACCGGCTGCGGCATCGGCTCGCCCTGCAGCGAGTCCTTCGACGCCTTCCACACGGCTTCGCGATCGACGCGGCGGGTGAAGCGGCCCTCGTCGTAGATCACATCCTCGGCCGTGTCGGCCTTCGCCGGCTGGGACCAGCTCTCCGGCGCGAACTGCCGGTCGGAGCCGGCGCTGACGACGCGCACCTTGTGGCCGTCGACGTCGATGCGGTACGGCGTGCCCCAGCCATCCACGGCGTCGGGCGACTGCAGCGCGGCGACGTTCGGCATCGCCTTCATGGTCAGCTCGAGCGCGATGAGGTTGCGGAACAGCGGATTGCGCATCGCAGCGACGCGCGCTTCCATCTCGCTGAGCTCTTTCTCCGCGGCCGCCGCCTCGGCCGTCGTCGCCTGCGTGTGCAGCCAGTTGCGGTTGGAGCGGACGACGAGGCCGTTCTCGGCGATGACGTCGCCTTCGAGGCCGGTGAACTGCTGCTTCGCCGTCCAACTGGCTTCGTCGAACTTGCGGTCACTCCCCGCGCCGATCATGCGGTAGCCGGTCGCCATCACATCGAGGCGGTAGGGCGTGCCCCACGGATCGGCGATCGTCTGGTTCGGCACCGTGCCGCGCGTGCTGAGCGTCTCCATCATCTGGATGCCGCCCATGAGCATTTCCAGATTCTTCAACCCGCGGATGACTTCAGCCTGCGGCGCAGGTGTTTCCTGCGCCGTGGCCGCCGAAGGAACGAATAGAACGAACGAGACCAACAGGACGGAGACGACAGAAAACCGCCGCGAAGAAAACATACGTCCCATGGTCCCTCCGTTCTATTGGCGCCAGGCGCGGATCTTTTCCGCGACCTTCTCCGGGGTGAAGCCGAAATGCTCGGCGATGGTTTCGTAGGGCGCCGACGCGCCGAAGCGGTCGATGCCGATGACGAGTGCGTTGCGGCCGGTGTAGCGGTACCAGGCGTCGGAGCGGCCGGCCTCGATGCAGACGAGGCGGTCGCGGTCGCCGAGGACTTCGTCCTGGTACGCGGTCAGCTGCTGCTCGAAGAGGCTGAGCGACGGCGCGGAAACGACGCGCGCGCTCACGCCTTCACCGCGCAGCAGATCGGCGGTCTTCACCGCGAGCGGCACTTCGGAGCCGGTCGCGACGAGGGTGAGGTCGCCCTCGGTGTAGCCGTCGAGCACATACGCGCCGCGCCAGACATCCTTCGGATCGAACGCGGCGCCGTGCGGCAGCGGCTCGACCTTCTGGCGCGTGAGGACGATGAGCGTCGGCCCCTTCGCCTGCCCCACCGCCCAGGCCCAGGCCATCGCGACTTCCGGTCCCGAGGCGGGGCGGAAGAGCGTGAGGTTGGGGATGAGACGGAGCGCGGCGAGATGCTCGACCGGCTGGTGCGTCGGACCGTCTTCGCCGAGGAAGACAGAGTCGTGCGTGTAGATGAAGATCGAGGGGATGTTCATCAGCGCCGCGAGACGCACCGCGGGGCGCATGTAGTCGCTGAAGATGAGGAACGTCGCGCCGTACGCGCGCCACGAGCCGTACAGCGTCATGCCGTTGACGATGGCGCCCATGGCGTGCTCGCGGATGCCGAAGTGGAGGTTGCGGCCGGCGAAGACGTCGTCGGCGGGCAGCTTCTTCTCGGCGCCTTTCGCGCGCTCGATGCTGCCCGCTTCCTTCATCAGCGTGTTGGTCGACGGCGCGAGATCGGCGGAGCCGCCGACGACGAACGGTGCAAGTGTGGCGAGACGCTGGATCACCTGGCCGGAGAGCGCGCGCGTAGCGATCGCCTTCTCGGACTTGCCGGCTTCGAGCAATGACGTCTCGAAGTCCTCGGGCAAGCGCTGCGACCAGTAGACGTCCCACTGCTCGGCGAGCTCGGGGTTGCGCACGCGCCACGCCTCGAATTCCTTCTCCCACTTTTTGCGCTCGCGCGACAGCTTCTTCGTGCGGCGCTCGAACTCGGCGCGGACGTCGTCGGTGACGAGGAACGTCGGCTCCTCGGGCCAGCCGAGGGCCGCTTTCGTCGCCTTCACTTCCTCGGCGCCGAGCGGCTCGCCATGCGCGCGCGCCGTGCCGTGGAACTTGGGCGAGCCCCAGCCGATGATCGTCTTGCAGATGATCATCGACGGACGGTCGGTCTCCTTCTGCGCGCGCTTGATGGCCTTACGGATCGCGGCGCGGTCGTGGCCGTCGATGGACTGGACGTGCCAGCCGTCGGCCTCGAAGCGCTTCTTGACGTCCTCGGAGAAAGCGAGACGCGTCTCCCCTTCGATGGAGATGTTGTTGTCGTCGTAGAGGTAGATGAGATTGCCGAGCCCGAGGTGGCCGGCGAGGGAGGCGGATTCGTAGCTGATGCCTTCCATCAGGTCGCCGTCGGAGCAGATGGCGTAGATGAAGTGATCGACCGGCTTGAAGACATCGGCGCCGTTGAAGCGCGCGGCCATCATCTTCTGCGCGAGCGCGAGGCCGACGCCGTGCGCGAAACCCTGGCCGAGCGGCCCGGTGGTGACTTCGACGCCGGCGACGTGACCGTACTCGGGATGGCCGGCGGTGAGCGAGCCCCACTGGCGGAAGGCCTTGAGCTCGTCGAGCGTCATCTCGGGATAGCCGGTGAGATGCAGCAGCGAGTAGATGAGCATGGAGGCGTGACCGGCGGAGAGGATGAAGCGGTCGCGGCTCTTCCACTGCGGATCGAGGGGATCGTGACGGAGGAACTCGGTCCAGAGGACGAAGGCCATGTCGGCCATGCCCATGGGGGTGCCGGGGTGGCCGGAGTGTGCTTTCTCGACGGCGTCGACGGCGAGGAAACGGATCGTGTTGACGCAGAGCTCTTCGAGCCGATCCTTCTTACCGACTGCCGGCTCGTTGCTCGCCTCGGCCACCGCGATCGCGGCGGCTCCCTCGGCAGCAGTGCTGCCCGGCTGAGGCGTACGCTTCTCGTCTTGCATCGTTGACCTCCTGCCCTGAGCGGCCTGCCGTCAGGGGAAGCGGATTATACTCGTCACATTCGGCTGATCTCGGGGTGGTGCGTGGAGGCGGTGATGACGCAGGTCGAGACTCTCACGGTCAAGGGCTCTCCGGTTCGCAGTCTGCAGAAATTCGTGGACGAGAATCTCTCGCCCGCTCAGCGCGAGTCGGTGCTGAGCTGTCTTCCGGCGGAGTTCGCGGAACGCTTCCGCGTGCCGATCCAGCCGACGGAAGCGATTCCCGTGCACATGCTGAACCGCTTCACGGAAGAAGCGGCGCGGGCGGCCGGCCAGCCGCTGGAAGAGTTCGCGCGCCGTGCCGGACGGAGCGCCGCCGAGGATGCGATCCAGGGGATCTACCGCTTCTTCGCGCTGGTGCTGACGCCGGCAGCGCTGCTGTCCAAGGCGTCGCAGATGTGGGGCAACCTCTATAACAGCGGCGTGCTGCGCGTCGACGACCAGACGGCGTGGACCGCACGGATCTCGCTGCTGAGCTTCCCGTCGAGGCGGCGGGCTGCGCGCGCGTGAGCGGCTGGATCGAACGGCTGGCGGAGCTGACCGGCGTGAAGAACGTGAAGGTGGAGCACAGCCAGTGCTTTGCGAAGGGCGCGGCGCATTGTCAGTGGAGGGTGCGGTGGGAGTGAGGGGGGGGCGGGAGAGCAGAACTTAGAACGCAGAACGCAGAACGCAGAACGAAGAACTGAGAAGCCGCGCGGCGCGCAGATTCTGCATTCTGCGTTCTGCGTTCTGCGTTCTGCATTCTGCGTTCTGCATTCTGCATTCTGCGTTCTGCGTTCTGCGTTCCGCCTTCCACCTTCCTCCTTCTGCCGTTCCTCTCCGACTATCATGCTCCGCGCATGAACACGCTTTTCCCCATCCACTCCGACCATCCCCTCTTCCGCTACTTCACGGACGAAGAGCGCGACCGCGTGGAGCGCATTGGTGAGCTGCGCTCGATTCCGGCGGAGAACTACCTCATCACCTCGGGTGAAACCGACGCGACGCTGTACGCGATCGAGGACGGGCATCTGGACATCCTGGCGATGCGGGACGGGCGTCCCACCGTCGTCGCCACGGTGGGTCCGGGCGACGTCCTCGGTGAAGTCTCCTTCATCGACGACTCGCCGCGGACCGTTTCGGTGAAAGCGGGCGAAGACGCGCAGGTGCGCGCGTGGGAGCGGAAGACGCTCAGCGAGGCGCTCGCGTTCGAACCGCAGCTTCTGGCGAAGTTCGCGGTGGCGATGTGCGAGCTCCTCGTCGAACGGCTCAGAGATACTGCTCGCCGGGTCTGACCAGCATCCCGCGGCGTCTGGCCATGGCGGCCAGTCCGATGAAGACGGCGCCGAGCGCGATCGCGGTGCGGAACGACGGCCGCGGCATCCACTTCATCGTCTTGAGCATGGCGGCCGGAGGCTCGACGGCCTGCGGCGCCGACACGGCGTGACGCGCGTTCGTGGCGTGCTGCGGCGAGGTGCGCGCGAAGAGCTGGACCATCGCGGCGCAGAACGGCTTCAGGTCCTGCGGGCCACGGCTGGTGACGAGGTTGCCGTCGCGCACGACCTCCTCATCGAGCCATGTCGCGCCGGCGTTGACGACGTCATCGCGAATACCCGGCCACGACGTGAGCGTGCGTCCCTGCAGCCGCTCGGCGGAGATGAGGACCCACGGTCCGTGGCAGATCGAGGCGATCGGCTTCTTCGCCTCATCGAACGCACGGACGAACTCGCGCGCCTTCGCCGACTGGCGGAGGAGATCGGGGTTGATCAGACCGCCCGGGATGAGCAGCGCGTCGTACTCCTCGGGGCTCACTTCATCGAGCGTGCGGTCGACGCCGACCTTGCCGGCGGGCTCGTGCACGTTGACGCCGCGGATGCGTCCGTGGCGCAGCGAAACGACCTCGACCTCGGCGCCAGCCTTCTTCAGCGCCTTGCACGGAACGGTGAGCTCGACCTTTTCGAAGCCATCTGCAGCAAGCACGGCAACGCGCCGTCCTTGCAGTGATTTGTCAGCCATCAGGTGTTACCTCCTGGCTGCAAATAAGTGCAATCAGAAGGCCCAGGGCTCAGGGCTCAGGGCCCAGGGCTCAGGGGGCTGCGCCCGGGGACCCTTGTCGACTGACCGCAGGCCCGGAGCCCTGAGCGCTGGGCCCGGAGCCCTTGGTCCCTGTCCACATCTGGTTGGGCTGGCCCTTTTCCCAGGGGCGGTAACTCAGGGCGAAGGGGATGCGTTCCGCGATGGGGGGGTGCGTGTAGCGCCAGTACTTGATGATGGGATGCGGGGCCGGGGTGCGCTTGGATTCTTCGGCGAGCTTGCGGAAGGCGGTGGCGAACGCTTCGTTCTTGCGGGTCAGCTCGAGGGCGAAGATGTCGGCGTTGTGCTCCTGGTGGCGGGAGTACGCGGCGCCGATGGGCGTGGCGGCGAAGGTGATGACGAAGCCGATCAGCATCAGCAGCGGGATCGCGGCGGGATCGCCGGCCTCGGTGATGCCCCAGCGCCGCTTGCGCTCCGCGGAGACGCGATCGAACGCCGCCTGGGTGAGGAAGAAGCTGATGAGCATCCCCACCAGAGAAAGGCCGAGCCCCTTCCACATGTGATGCATGACGTAGTGCCCCATCTCGTGGCCCATGACGCCGAGGAGCTCGTCGTGGGTCATCTTGGCAATGATGGTGTCCCACATGACGATGCGTTTCGTGGGGCCGATGCCATTGACGTACGCGTTGAGCGTCGTCGTCTGCTTCGACTTGTCGACCTGGTAGACGCGGCCGCCCTCGATGCCGGCGCGCGACGCGAGGTCGAGCAGCTTCTGGCGCAGCACGGTGTCTTTGACCGGCTCGAACTTGTTGAAGATGGGCTCGAGCAGCACCGGCTGCACGACGACGAGAAGCAGCACGAGCGGCACGGCGCCGAGCCAGAGCGGCAGCCACCAACGCTTGAAGCGGCGCATGGCGAGGAGCGCCAGCGCACCGACGGGCGCGCTCAGCGCGATCGAGACGATCAGCCCCTTGAGGTTCTCCCCCATCCACGCGCCGAACGTCTGCTTCGTGAGCTCGAACTGGTGCGGCACGATGAAGCCGGAGTAGTACGCCAGCGGGAACGACAGGATCTCGGTGGCGACGATGAAGAGCGCGATGTAGAGCATCGCCGTGAGGAACGGCTTCTTCGCGATCTGCTGCGCGCGGTCGCGCATGCGCCGCGAGAACCCGCTGGCGAGAAGGATCAGCGGAACGGCGATGCCATACGCGGTACCGACGAAGTAGAGCGTGTCGCGCAGCCGGCTGTGGCGGCGCATCTCATCGGTGATCTGCACTTCGAAGCGCTGGTCGTCATCCGCCGGCTTCGGCGTTTCCCGCGGCTGCGCGGTGACCGCCACCACGACGACAGCAGCGACGGCGATGGCAGCAAGTCCGAGAAGGAAGGTGCGCATGGGAAGGGATGATGCCAGAAGCGGCAGGGAACGATAGGACGAATAGGACAGATAGGACGAATAGGACCTATAGGACAGAAGGGTGGGGGGAAACGGCCGGGCGGGGTCCCATAGGTCCTATACGTCCTATAGGTCCTATTTGCACCCACAGGCGCAGAAGTCCCCCTTAGCCGCGCAACGCTTCAACCGGTTCCATCCGCGATGCCGTCAACGACGGGTACAACCCGGAAAACAGCCCGATGGCAATGGCAAACCCGCTGGAGACGGTCAAACCGAACATCGACACCGGCAATCCCGCCGGGAAGAAGCCGGAGATCACCTTCACGAGGCCGATGCCTCCGGCGAGGCCGAGCGCCGCGCCGACGACCGACAGCGTCACCGACTCGATGAGGAACTGGAGGAAGATCTCGCCGTCGGTGGCGCCCATCGACTTGCGCAGGCCGATCTCGAAGAGGCGCTCGGAGATGGAGATCTTGAGCACGGAGAAGATGCCGACGCCGCCGATGAGGAGCGACACGCCGGCGATCGCGAAGAAGACGATGCGCCAGTTGCGGATGATCGTCTGGACCTCGCCGCGCTCCTTGATCATCTCCTTGCCGATGTTGTCGATACGGACGTCGCCGATGCCGTTGTGCGCCTGCTTGAACACGCGCGCGGCCTCGTCCTCGGCGTCCACCGACTTCTCCGGCTCCGTCGCCTTGGCCAGCATGTAGGAGATGGCGTTCGCGCGGCCGAACATGTCGCGGTACACGGTCCACGGGATGTACAGGCCGCCCGTCTCCTTGCGCATGTCGTCGTCGTTGACGAACTCCATGTTGAACTTGGTACCGACGCCGATGACGGTGAGGCGGCGTCCGCCGACGTTGACCTTCTGGCCGACCGGATCCTCGCCGCCGAAGAGCTGCTGCGCGAGCTTGTGCCCGAGGACGGCGACGGGGGCGCTGCCGTTGGAATCGCGTTCGCTGATGAAGCGGCCCGCGGCGACTTTGCGGTTCTTGATCAGCGCGTACTCGGGCGTGACGCCGTAGACGTCGACGCGCCGCGTGATCGTGCCCGCGGTGATGACCGCGCGCGTCTCGCCGACCGGTGCGACAGCCTGGATGTTCTCGGCATCGGCGAACTGCTTGATGTCCTCGACGCGGAGGCCGCGGGAGAGATGCACCTTGGCGCGCTCCACGCGATCCGCCGGATCCTTCTTCGACATGATGAGGACGCCGTCGAACCCGAGGTCTTCGATGCCCTGCCAGACGGCGGCTTTGACACCGTCGAGGACCGACATGACCACGACCAGCGCGAGCGTGCCGAGGATGACACCGATGAGCGTGAAGAAGGAGCGGAGGGGGTGGCCCTTCACTTCTTCGAAGGAGGTGCGCATTGCTTCGCCGATTTGCATGGCTCTACTCCGTCCTCAGCGCTTCAATGGGATTGAGCCGCGCCGCGCGGATCGCGGGGTACATGCCGAACAGCAGGCCCGTGCCGGCGGCGAAGATGAGGGCGTTCATGATGACGCTGGGGCTGATGATGGCGGGCTCGCGCGTCAGCGCGGCGATGCCGGCGGTGAAGAACTTGCCGACGAAGATGCCGATGATGCCGCCGAAGATGGAGACGATCAGCGACTCGGTCAGCATCTGGAAGAAGATCTGCGCGGGCGACGCGCCGATCGCCTTGCGGGTGCCGATCTCGCGCACGCGCTCGTTGAACGACGCGAGCTGGATGTTCATGATGACGATCCCGCCGACGAGCAGCGAGATGATCCCGCAGATCATGAACGTCATGTCGTACATGCGGTTGTTCTCTTCGTTGCGGCGGAGGTTGGCGACGCGCGAGAAGACCTCGAAGTCCTTCACGCCGTGGCGTCGCTGCAGGACGGCCTCGAGCTCCCCCACCGCTTCCTTGTGCCGCTTCACGTCTTTCATGCGCGTGTGCATGAAGGAGATGCGCCCCTGCTCCAGCGGCTCCCCCTTGCGCGTCATCATCGTGGTGATGGGGATGTACATCTGCCGGTTCATCCAGCGGAGCGCGTTCCGTTCGCCGTCGAAGCTGAAGTACTTCTCTTCCATGACGCCGACGACCTGGTAGCCGGCGCCGTTGATCGTCATGGTCTTGCCGAGCGGATTCTCGGAGCCGAAGAACTCGCGGGCGCGATCGGTGCCGAGGACGACGACGCGCGCGGCGCTGGTGAGGTCGTGATCGGTGATGAAGCGGCCGCGGTCGGCGCGGAACATGTTCATCGGCGAGTACGCCGGCGTGATGCCCATGACGGAGCGCGGCTTCTCGATGGTGCGGTAGCGGATGGTCATGTCCTCGTTCGCGACGGGCGAGACGAGGTCGATCTCCTTCGCCTCGCGGCGCAACGCGACGGCGTCGGCGTACGTGAGCCCCTTCGACGCCAGCGCCTTGGCATCAAGCGTCACTTTGCCGGTCGACTTGTTGCCGATCCAGATGCGCTCGATGCCGCCGCTGACCTTGTAGAACTTCATCGACGCTTCTTTGCCGGCGGTGGAGAGGGAGAAGGTGGCCACGATCGACCCGGCGCCGAGGATGATGCCGACGAGCTGCAGCAACGTGCGCCCGAAATGGTCTTTGATGTCGCGGATACCGTCGATGATCGATTCGAGCAGGATCATTGGCGCAGCCTCACAGGAGGTGTATTCGTTGGGAGGAGGGTTGGGGTTGCAGGGCGGGCCGCCGCCGCTGGTGGTTTTCGGTTGTTGGTTTTCGGTTTTCGGTGCTGCGCGGCGCGAAAGCTGGCTGAGCACAGCACCGAAAACCAACAACCGAAAACCGAAAACCGCTCCTAATCGATCGTGTCGCCGGCGACGATCTCGCCGTCGACGATCTTGATGCGGCGGTGCGTGCGCTCGGCGATGGCGGGATCGTGCGTCACGAGGACGATCGTCTGGCCCGCCGTCGACAGCTCCTCGAAGATGCGGATGATGTCGCCGCCCGTCTTCTGGTCGAGGTTGCCGGTGGGCTCGTCGGCGAGGATCAGCGATGGGTTGTTCACCAGCGCGCGTGCGATGGCGACGCGCTGGCGCTGGCCGCCGGACAGCTCGCTCGGGCGGTGCTTCGCGCGGTTGTCGAGGCCGACGCGCTTCAGCGCTTCCATGGCGCGCTCGCTCCGCTCGCTGCTTCCCATCCCGGCGTAGAGCAGCGGCAGCTCGACGTTCTTCCAGATGGTGGCGCGCGGCAGGAGGTTGAACGTCTGGTAGACGAAGCCGAGCTTCTGGTTACGAATCCGCGCGAGCTGCCGCGCCGAGAGGTCGGCCACGTTCTCGCCGTCGAGCCAGTACTCGCCGCTGCTCGGGGAGTCGAGGCAGCCGAGAATGTGCATGAGGGTGGACTTGCCGGAGCCGGAGGGGCCGATGATCGAGACGAACTCGCCGCCGCCGATCCGGACGTTCACCCCGCGCAGCGCCTGCACCGCGTTCTCACCCGAGTCGTAAGTCTTGGTGATGTTGTCGAGCGTGATGAGGGCGCGTTGCGGCGCGGCATCGGCGGGCGCTACGTATTGCAGCAGTGCACTCATGGTTTGTCCTTGGGGCTCAGGGCTCGGGGCTCAGGGCCCAGGAACTGAGCGCCGAGGGCGCAGGGCTCAGGGTTTCGGACTCAGGGTTTCCCTGAGCCCTGGACCCTGAGCCCTGAGCCCTAGTCGTCGTTATCGTCCTTCTTGTCCTTCGGCAGCGTCGGGTCTTCGAGGGCCACTTCCTCTCCTGGCTCGAGGCCGGTGAGGATCTCGACGCGGGAGTTGTCGGCGAGGCCGGTGGTCACGACGCGCTTGTCGAAGAACTGCTTCCAGGCGTCCTTGTCGTCCTTCTTGTCGCCTTCCTTCTTCTCCCCTTCCGCTTTCGGGGCGGCGACGGCCTTGGGATCGATCATCTTCTTCACGAAGACGATCTCTCCTTCGTCGCGCTGGAAGACCGACTCCACGGGGACGCTGAGGACTTTGGTCTTCTTCTCGCCGGCGACTTCGATGTTCGCGGTCATGCCGGAGCGGAGCTCGCGGCCCTGCGCGTCGAGGCGGACCTCGACGTCGAACACGCGCACTTTGTCGTCGAGGCGGACGGCCGGCGAGATGCGGTCGATGCGGCCGTGGAACGCGATCTTGGGATAAGCGTCGAGCGTGACCTTCACCGGCATCCCCACGCGGATCTTGCCGATGTCGACTTCGTTGACGCCGGCCTTCACGATCATCTTCGCGACGTCGGCGACGCTGAACAGCACCGTCCCGGCGTTGAACGAGGAGACACCGGAGGTGATCGACTCGCCGATCTCGATGTTCTTGGTGAGGACGATGCCGTCCATCGGCGCGACGATGTTCGAGCCCTGGAAGCTCTGCGGCGACTGGTGGATGGGGATGCCGCTCTTCTGCACGATCGCGTACTGCTCGCGCGCTTTCTCGTACGACTGCTTCGCCTCGAGGTAGGAGGTCTCGCTGTCGCGATGCGACTTGGTGGCGAGCAGCCCCTGGCCGAAGAGCGAATGGTCGGCTTCGTAGTTCTTCTTGGCCTCGCTGAAGCGGATCTCAGCGGCGGCGAGCGAGTTCTTCGTCTCGGCCAGCGACTGCGCCTGGGCGAGATCGGGCTCGACCCGCGCGAGGACGTCGCCGCGGCGGACGGCGTCACCGTCGCGGCGCAGCACCTCGATGACCTTGCCGGAGATGGGCGACTTGACGTCGACCTTCACTTCCGGCTCGATGGTCCCGACCTCCGTCACCTTGACCTGGATGTCCGCCACCTCGGCCTTCCCCGTCTTCACGGGCGACTCGGGTGCTTTCTTGTCGTTCCCCTTCGCCTTCGCCGCGACGACTCCGCCAACGACGAGAAGAACAACCACGATGATGGAGACGATCGTCAGTTTCCGTTTCCGCTTCGGTGCGCTCATGTTCAACCTCCAGGTGCTTGACGCTCTAAACGTGCGGAACCCTGTCGTGGTTGCAGGTTCGTTGTTACAGTTCGTGACAGTGACGATCGAAGAGTGGAATCAGCGGTACCGCGAGGCAGGCGACGTGGAGCTGCGGGAGCCGGAGCGGCTGCTCGTCGAAGCAGTGCGCGGCGTGAAGCCGGGACGCGCGCTCGACCTCGCCTGCGGCACCGGCCGCAACGCCATCTGGCTGGCGCGCAACGGCTGGGACGTGGTCGCGCTCGACGGCTCGCCGGAAGCGCTGCGCATCGTGCGCGAGCTCGCCGGCGTCACCGCGATCGAGACGCGCCTGCACGATCTGGAAGCGGAGCCGCTGCCGTTCGACGACGCCACGTTCGATTTGGCGGTGCTCACGTTCTTTCTGCACCGTCCCCTCTTCGACGAGATCCGCCGCGTGCTGCGCCCCGGCGGCCTCGCCGTGGCGGTGATCCGCACCAGCGGCATCAACCCCGCGTTCTGCGTGGAGCCAGGGGAACTGGCCGCGCGCTTCGCGGACTGGGAAGTGCTGCAGGCGAAGGATGAGGATGTGGCGGAGATGGTAGCCAGGAAGGGCTCAGGGGTCAGGGCCCAGGGCTCAGGGGGCTCCGCAGGCGCGTGACTTTTGGCGTGGCGCAGCCCCTGAGCCCTGCGCCCTGGGCCCTGGGCCCTACTTCATCCACTCGAACACCTGATAGTGCTCTCCGTTCATGCCGAGGCGGCGGTAGACCTCCTGGGCGGCGGTGTTGCGGCGGTCGACGTAGAGGCGGATGCCGCGAACGTCGCTGGCTTCGACGATGCGCTTCACGTGCTCGTAGAGGCCGGCGTAGATGCCGCGCTTGCGGTAGTCGGGATGGACGTAGACGCTCTGGATCCACCAGACGTTGCCGTTGCGCCAGTCGCTCCATTCGTAGGTGATCATCAGCGACGCGGCGACGCGCCCGTCGACCACGGCCACGAAGTAACGGCCGAGCGCGGGTTCGCCGAAGATGGCTTCGACGCCGCGGGTGAGGACGTCGCGGTCGAGCTCGAGCTCCTCGGTCTCGCGCGCCATGAGCTGCTGGAACTCGATGATGGCGGCGGCGTCGGCAAACGTGGCTTCGCGGTAGAGAGGCTCGGTCATTTGATACCCTTGCGCCCGATTTGGGCGGGCGCAACATATCAGACACCGAGCGCGCGTTGCTCCTCATGACCGCCTCGGCCCTCCTCTTCGGGGCGATGGCTTTCGCGGCGAAGCTCGCGGCCGGCAACCTCTCGGGCGCGCAAGTGGCGATGATCCGTTTCGCGACCGGCCTCCTCCCCGTCATCCTCGTCACGCAGAACCGGCAGAAGGCCATGGCGTTCAAGCGCGTCGACCTCCTGCTGATGCGCGGCTTCTTCGGCGGCATCGCGGTGCTGTGCTACTTCATCGCCATCGAGCACACGAGCGTCGGCGTGGCCACGCTGCTCAACTACACCGCGCCGATCTTCAGCGGCATCTTCTCGGTGCTGTTCATCGGCGAGAAGATCAGCTGGAAAGTCCTGCTGCCGCTGCCGGTCGCGCTGGCCGGCATCTTCCTCGTGGTGCGCGCCCACGCCCGTCCCGGCGACGTTCTCGGGTTCGGGCAGTGGGAGCTGATCGGCGTCGTCTCCGCGATCTTCTCCGGCGCGGCCGTAACCGCGATGCGGGCGGCGCGGCGCGGCGAAAACTCCTGGTCGGTCTACGGCAGCTTCTGCCTCCTCGGCCTCATCACCACCATGCCGATGGGGCTCTGGCAGTGGCGCAATCCGACCGCGTCGGACTGGCTGGCGCTGGCGGCGACGTCGGTCTTCTCCGTCTTCGCGCAGATCCTGCTGACGTTCAGCCTGCGCTGGGTCGACGCGATGACCGTGGGGGTGATCTCGCAGCTTGCCGTCATCGTGTCGATGGCGCTGGGCGCGGTGTTCCTCGGCGAAGTCATCACGGCGATGGCCGCCGTGGGTGCTGCACTGACCATTGGCGGCGTGATCGGCGTGGTTTACGTAACCTCACTGAGCAAGCGCGTGGTGGCGGCCGCGGATGAGGTGGCGCCGGAGAGTTGATGGGACAAATGGGACTTATAGGACCTATAGGACGTATGGGACTAATGGGACTTATGGGATTGCCGTTGGTCCCATAAGTCCCATCGCCTACGACCGGCGGCTCACTGCAACTGCGTCAGTTCCATGCGTCCTCCGGCGCTCTCTTCCTTCACGACGAGGCCGTGCTCGACCGAGTACCAGATCGTGCTCTGCTGCAGGTCCGGATCGGTGGCGCCGTTGACGCCGCGCACCTTCACCGTGAGGAACGTACCGGCGGCGGTCGTCACGCTCTCGTTCACCGCGAGCACTTCTCCCGTCGCCGCCGGGCGGTTGATGGTCTTCTCCGACGGCGAGATGCCGGTCACGATCACGCGCTGCGCCACCGCCGGAATCGACCACGTCTGTCCGGCACACCACGTCGAGGCGGGCGCGATCGGCATCGCGGGCGTGAAGGTCGAGTCCGTATTCACGTTCACCACGAAGCCGGATACGGACGTCGTCGACTTCGAGATCGCGCGCGTGATCTGACGGAGATCGTTGGCGACGGTGAAGTCGAAAAAGGAGTCGATCTCCGTCACGAAGCCGGCGGTCGTCACCTTCTCCGTCGCTTCCTGACGCGTGGCCGTATCGGTGAGGAACGTGCCCACGCGCGTGCTCGTGCCGCCGTCGTTCGCCGTGGTGACGTACGTGAACTTCAGACCGGCGCGCATGAACGGCACGGTCACGCAGTCGCCTCCGGCCGCATTCGCCGCCGCGACGACGGCCGGGATGTAGATCGCGTCGCCGGAACGGTTGTCGATCTGCGAGACGTAGGCGGCGTACGACGCGGCGCGCGCGGTGGTGGTGATCGCGAGCGACGCGCTCTCCGCGTTGGGGACGCCGACGTAGGAGAAGACGTCGTCGAGCTGCGTCATCTGCGACGCTTCGAGCGTCACGCCGCGCGTGCCGAGCACCGTCCCGTTGCTGCCGCGCAGAGTCAGCGTGAGCTCGGCGGCGCTTTCGGCGAGATTGAAGATGCCGAGGTTGGCGCGGTAGCCGTGGGTGGTGAGGCCGGCGAAGCGGGCATCGTCGCGGATGGTGAGTGCGGATGCGATGGCCACGCCTGCGGCGTCCTGACCGTACGTGCCGTTCGGCGTGTCGTTGTAGGTGCGGGAGACGGCGAGGAGCTTCTGGCTCGACGTGATGCGCAGGCCGCCCATCGCGCTCATCTGGCCGAACGTCTTCGCGATGACGTCGTCGAGCACGAGCAGTTGCCGCGGCGGAATCGCGAGCGTCGTCGTCAACGACGGGGCGCCGCTCGCACCGCGCGCGTGCAACGCGAGCGTCACGGTAGCGGTGCTCGCGCCGCTGTTGTAGAGGCGGACGTCGGAGCGCCAGGCGGAGCCGCCGGCGCCGTCGAGATGCGCCGCCGCGGCGATGACGAGCTCCTGCGCGGCGGCGTTCGCGCGCTGCGCCATGACCGCGACCGGATCGCCGGTGCGGTTGTCGACGACGGAGGCGTACGCCACGATCGGCGCGGTCGCTTTCACCTCCGCGCGCGCCGCGTTCGCGGCCGGCGCGCCGACGACGCCGAAGACGTCGTTGAGCTGCATGTGGCTGAGCGGAGCGAGGTCGAGGCTGCGCGTGCCGAGGTTGAGGTTGGCGGCGTCGAAGAGGGTGATGGTGACGGTTGCGGGTTGTTCGGTCGTCGAGGCGAAGCCCACGTTCGTGCGGAACGCGTCGCTTTTCGTGAGGTAGATGAGGTGGCCGGTCTCCCCCGCCCCGAGCGCGTCTTCTGTGCGCACGCCCGGCAGGTATTGCCCGTAGGTGGCGCCGTCGACCTCGTTGTAGGTGCGGCTGCTGACGACGAGGGCACTCGTCGAGTCGATGGCCAGGGCTCCGGTGCCGCTCGTGGCGAACTTCGTCTCGAGAATGTCGGCGACGATCGCCTGTCCGGCCGCCGGGACGTCGATCGCGACGCTGGTCGCGCCGCGATTGTCGCTGTTCGATCTCAGGAGCGTGATGCACGCCGTGGCAGGCGCGCCCGAGGGATTGACGAGGCGCAGCTCGGTTTTCCAGTTGGTGCCCGCGCCGCCCGTGGCATGCGCGGCGGCCGGAACGATCCAGCGGCCGGCGTACGAATGCGTAGCAACCAGAGAGAGCAGCAGGGCGAGAAGTCGTGTCATGGCGGAAGCTCCTTTCGCGTTCCACGACATCGCGCAAAGGGCGGGGGAAAGTTGTCATCGGGGGACGATGGGACGAATAGGACGAATAGGACGGCCTATCGGTCCTATGGCCCATTCGTCCTATCGTGCCCGTTGGGCAATCAGGGCGTAGCCGCGCGCCTGCGCGTCACGCGCCACCGCTGCCCTGGCGGCCTGGTCGGCGGTCACTTCCGCCAGCGCCAGGCGCGCTTCGAAGGCGGGCAACGCCAGTTGTTTCGTGCGCGCTTCTTCGGCCGCGCGGCGCAGCAGCGCTTTGCCGGCGGCGCCGCCGAGGATGCGGGCCTGGGTGATGGAGATGGCCAGGCGCAGATTCACGTCGCTGGTAGCCGGCGCGGCGGCGATCGCCGCTTCCGCCTCGGCGCGCTTTCCCTGCGCCAGCAGGGCACGCGCGAGCAGCTCCATCGCCGCGGCTTCGCCATCCTTCGCCTTCCGCGCGCGGAGGTCCGCCGCCGCCGCACGCGCCGCATTCGCCGCCGCGTCCGCACGTCCCTCGGCCAGATCGAGCGACGCCAGCGCGAGCCGCGCGAGCGCGGCGCTCAGCGCGTCCTTCACCTCGGCGTCAATCGCCAGCGACTCGTCGTACCGCGCGCGCGCCTCCGCGAGCTTCCCCTCGGCGAACGCGAGCTCGCCGAGGCCGGCGAGCGCGTAGGCCAGCGTCTTTTTGCGGCCGAGCTTTCTCGCGAGCGCCACTCCTTCGTCGTACCTCGCACGCGACGCGGCGAGCTCCCCGCGCCAGCGCAGCACCTCGGCCGTGTTCACGACGGCATCGAGCTGCGTTGCCTGATCGCCGATCGTCTTCGCCACCGCCGCGGCGGAGGCGTACGTCTGCGTGGCCTCGTCGAGGCGCCCCTGCAGTTGCTGGACGGCGCCGATGTTCGTCAGAGTGCTTCCCATGATCCGCCGGTGATCGATGGCGCGCGCGAGCTCGTAGGCCTCGCGCGCGATGGTCTCGCACTCCGCGAGATCACCGCGCATGAAGGCGAGGATCGAGAGGTTCGTCAGCGTCTGCGCTTCCTGCGCGCGGTTGCCGATGCGGCGCTGGATCTCGAGGGCGCGCGTGAACTGCACCTCGGCCGCGGGGATCTCGCCGCGGTTCATGAGGATGTTCGCCATGTTGCCGACGGCGCGTCCTCGCCCACCTTCATCGCCAGCGGCGCGGAACATCTCCTCGGCGCCGCGCAGCGACGCGAGTGCGAGATCGGTATTGCCGCTGCCGCTGAAGGCGAAGCCCTGGTTCATCCGCGCACGGGCGATGATGAGGCGCGCGCCGGCCGCTTTCCCCTTCTCCTCCGCCGCGCGCGCGACGCGCAGCTCGCGCTCGTACTCGGTCAACGACTGCGCCGCATCCGCCTCCGCCAAGTCGATGCGCGGATCGTCGCGCAGCGGCGGCGGAAGCTCGCGTAACCGCACTACGGTGTCGAGCGCGTCTTTCGCTTTCGAGGCGTTGATCTGGACCTGCGCCAGCGCGAGGCCGTACGTCAGGTCGTCAGGGAAGAACGTGCGGAGCGAGCCGAGGATCTCGATCGCTTTCTCCCACTCGCGGCTGTAGTGGTAGTAGCGTCCTTCGATCTGCAGCCGCTCGGCGCGCTCGAGGTGCGTAGAGAGGTCGAACGCCTTGCGCGCCGCGTCGCGCGCTTCGGCTTCGTAGCCGGTGACCCAGAGGGCCTGCGCCAGCGCGTCGTATGCGAGCGGAAAGTCGGGCTCGCGCTCGATGGCCTGCTCGAACAGCGTGCGCGCGCCGCGCGCGTCGAAGCGGCGCAGCTTCGCCAGTCCTTCGGTGTAGAAGCGCACCGCCTCCGGATTCGACGGCTTCGACGCACGCAGCCCCACGGCCGCGGTGTCGGAGATGTCGGCAACGCCGAGAGCCGTGCGCAACCGCGCACCGGCGCGCGAGACGACGTCGATGAGCTCCGCTTCGCTGCCGGCTTCCGAGACGGTGGCGACGGTTTCGCCGCTGCCGGCATCCTGGACGCGCGCGTCGAGCCGCAGCTTGCCGTCCGGCAGGACGACGTACGTGCCGCCGACGAGCAGGTCGGCGCCGAGGTTCTTCGGCCCGAGCTGCTGCACGGATTCGCTCGGGATCGCGCGCAGCTTCTCCCCTGCCGCGAGCTCGCTGGCGAGCATCTCCGCGAACGCGTCGCCGAGCCACGCGCCCTCGCCGCGATTGGAGAGGTTGCGGAAGCCGGTGACGGCGAAGGCGCGCCGCGGTGCGAACGAAGCCTTGACCGCGGCTGCCGGCGTTTCGAGCGTGCGCGGCCACCACTTCGCCACGCCGACGACCGTCGCGAAGATGAGCGCGAGCAGGGCGAAGAGCGCGAAGCGTTGCCTCGTCGAACGGGTGAACTTCGGGCCTCCCTCTTCGAGCGCGCGCACGACCTCGCGGGAGCTGGTAAAGCGCCGCGATGGATCGCGCTCGAGGCAGCGGAGGATCACCGACTCCCACTTTGCATCGAGCGCCGGCACGAGCGTGCGCGGCGTCGGCGCCGCTTTCTGGAGCCGGCTCATCGCCGTGGCGTACGCCGTGTTGCCGTGGAACGGCAGCTTGCCCGTGACCATCTCGAACATGACGATGCCGAGGGCGTAGACGTCGCTGGCGGCGCTGACGTCGCCGCTTTCGACCTGCTCGGGCGACATGTAGTCGGGCGTCCCCATCATCGTGCCGGGATCGGTGAGGGCGGAGCGTTCGCCCGTCTGTAAGGCGAGGCCGAAGTCGGTGATGACGGCGCGCGAGCCGACGAGCATCACGTTGGCGCTCTTGAAGTCGCGGTGGACGATCCCGGCGTCGTGCGCGGCGGCGAGTCCCTCCGCGAGCTGCCGCACGATGGGCAGCGCTTCCTCGACGGGAAGGCGGCCAGTGCGGTCGAGGCGCTCGGCGAGCGTCTCGCCGCTCAGCAGCTCCATCGACACGAAGGCAATGGACGATTCGGATTGCGAGACGTCGAAGATGCGGCAGACGTTCGGATGCGTGACTTTGCGCGCGAGCTGGATCTCGCGCTTGAAGCGGAGCAGCGCGCGGTCGTCGGGGGCGAGCTCCGGGCGGACGATCTTGAGGGCGACGTTCTCTTCGAGGTACGCGTCGCGCGCTTCGTAGACCTCGCCCATGCCGCCGCTGCCGAGGAGGCCGACGATCTCGTAGCGGTTGGCGATGCGCTCGCCGGGGCGGAAACTGCGGCGCTCGAGGCGGTCGACCGCTTCCCAGGGGGCGTCGTGCGAGGCCAGCAGTGCATCGACCTCTTTGCGGATGTCCGCGTCAGAGCATTCGCGATCGAGCCAGGCGGCGCGCTCCTGCGGCGGCAGGTCGATGGCGGCCTGAAAGAGGCGCCGGATTTCGGGCCACATCAGGCGGAGACTCCGCGGAGGAACGATGGGACTAATAGGACGTATGGGACGAATGGGACAGATGGGACAAGGCGCGCAGCCTGCCAGCCGGCCGGTCCACCGGCAGCTTGCCGGTGAGTGCATGCAGGCGCGGCGCAGATAACTGCCTTCGCGGAAGTCCTACAGGTCCTATCCGTCCTATAGGTCCTATTCGTCCTATAGGTCCCATCTGTCCTATCGTTTTCCCGTCGGCGCCTCATGCGGGTCAGCGCACTCCTTCGACCATGGCGCGGCGCAGCCAGGCGCGGGCCATGGCCCAGTCGCGGCTGACCGTCGACGTCGAGACCTGCAGCTCCTCGGCGATTGCTTCGAGGTCGAGGCCGGCGAAGAAGCGCAGCTCCACGATGCGGCTCTGCTGGGCGTCCAGTTCCGCCAGTTTCTCCAGTGCGGCGTCGAGGACCAGCACATCGAGGTCGGGCTCGGCGCTGGTGGCGCTGACGTCGCTAAGCGTGACGCGCACGGCGTCGCCGCCGCGCTTCTGCGAGCCTTTGCGCCGCGCGTAGTCGACCAGGATGCGGCGCATCAGCGTGGCGGAGGCGGCGAAGAAATGCGCGCGGTCACGCCAGGAGACTTTGCGCTGGTCGACGAGGCGGAGGTAGACCTCGTTCACGAGCGCGCCCGCTTCGAGCGTATGGTCGGGACGCTCGTGCCGCAGGTGCGCACGCGCGAGCTTGTGCAGTTCGTCGGCGATGAGCGGAACGAGCGCGTCGAGCGCGGCGGCATCGCCGTCGCTCCACTGCAGCAGCAGCCGGGTGATCGGGGTGGTCACGAGTGTGTGCGACGGAGTTTAGCGGATTACGCGACCAGGATTCGTGCGCGTTCGATCGCGTCGTCGAACGTCTCGACGAGCTCGAACTCGGCACCGAACGCGTGAATGGCCCGGGCCGGCTGCTCGCGCACTTCCGTCAGGATCAGCGCCGTCTTCTGCGCCTTCGTCTTGTGGCGCATCTGGTCGAGCGCGTGAATGCCTGTGGCGTCGATCGCTGGGACGTTGCGCATGCGGAGGATGAAGACTTTCGGCGGCCTGGCGATCTCCGACATCACGTCCTTCAGCTTGTCGGCGGCGCCGAAGAAGAAGGGGCCGTTGACCTCGTAGACCTCGACACCCTGCGGCACCTCGTGGCCGGCGACGAGGCGCTTCCGCTTCCGCACCTGCGTGATCTCGTTCGGATCTTCATTGCGGTCGCGCAGCTCGTTCGTCACCCCCTCGACGTTCGTCAGTTCGGACATCCTCTTCATGAAGAGGAGCGACGCCGCCACGACACCGACCTGCACGGCGACCGTGAGATCGACGAAGACGGTCAGCGCAAATGTGATGATGAGGATGAAGATGTCGCTCTTCGGCGCGCGCAGCAGTCCGGCGAACGCGCGCCATTCGCTCATGTGATACGAGACGACCACGAGGATCGCGGCGAGCGACGCCAGCGGCACCATCGCCGCCCACTTGCCGACGAACACGAGGATCAGGAGCAGCGTGACGGCGTGCGTCATGCCGGCAATCGGCGTGCGGCCGCCGGTGCGGACGTTCGTCGCCGTGCGCGCGATGGCGCCGGTCGCCGGGATGCCGCCGAAGATCGGCGAGGCAATGTTGGCGATGCCCTGCGCGACGAGCTCCATGTTCGATTTGTGGCGCGAGCCGATCATGCCGTCGGCGACGACCGCGGAGAGGAGCGACTCAATGGCCGCGAGCAGCGCCACCGTAACGGCCGGTGAAATCAGCTCGCGCATGCGCGACCACGGGATGTCGGGCCAGTCCGGCGCCGGCAGCGTCGACGGCACGCCGCCGAAGCGCGAGCCGATGGTCTCCACAGGGAGGTCGAACACGGCGACGACGATGGTCGCCGCGATCATCGCCACGAACGGCGCGGGGACGAGGCGCGAGACTTTCGGCCAGAGGATGAGCAGCAGGAGCGTGCCGAGCGCGATGCTCGCGGTTGTCCAGTCGATCGACGGCAGATGTGTGGCGTACGCCAGCCACTTCTCGACGAACTCCGGCGGCACGGCACCCATCTTCAGCCCGAGGAAGTCTTTGACTTGGGAGGAGAAGATGATGACGGCGATGCCCGCGGTGAAACCGGTGACGACCGGATACGGGATGAACTTGATGAGCGCACCCATGCGCAGGAGTCCCATGCCGATGAGGAGCACCCCCGCGATGACGGTGCAGATGGCCAGGCCTTCATAGCCGTACTGCGAGACGATGCCGTAGACGATGACGACGAACGCACCGGTGGGGCCGCCGATCTGGACGCGACTGCCGCCGAGGGCGGAGATGAGGAAGCCGGCGACGATGGCCGTGTAGAGCCCGCGCTCCGGCGGCACGCCCGACGCGATGGCGAACGCCAGGGCCAGAGGAAGGGCAACGATACCGACGACGACGCCGGCAATCAGATCGCGCACGACCTGCTCGCGCGTCATCCCCTCACGAATGGCAACGATGGACTTGGGGACGAACAACCTGCGGCGAATTATGTCATGTGGGATGGGGGTGATAGCGACAGGACGAATGGGACCTATGGGATCGATGCTTCATGCATCGGTCCCACGGTCCCATCCGTCGGGGCCTGCGGTTCTCTCTCGGTCACCGCGTCTTGAATTGCACGGTCAGTTCGAACCAGGTCTCCACCGGCTGTCCGCGCAGAGTGCCCGGGGCGAAGCGCCACTGGCGCAGCGAACCGAGCACCGCGTCGTTGAATGGCGGGTAAGAGCTCATGATGATCTCGGGGTCGCGGACGTTGCCGTTCTTGTCGACGATGCAGCGGATGCGCACCGTCGCGGCCAGACCGGCGCGGCGCATCACCTCGGGGTACGCGGGCTCGGCGCGGCGCAGCACGCGTGCGGGCTTCACTTCACCGACGGCGCGGTAGATCGTCTCTTCCACGACCGGCTGCGTCGTGGGAAGCGCAGGCGGTCCGTCGAGCGGGCCGATGCTGCCGGGCTCTCCCCATTCCTGGCCGACGGGTCCTTCGACAGTGCCGTTGCCCGGGCCCGCGTCCGATGACGTGGTCGTGGCGTTGCTGGCGACGTCGGGGACGTCGGTGGGGATGGTGGAAGGCGCGGTGGGCTGCGTCGGCTGGAGGACCGTTGCGGGCTGTGGCTTCGGTGCTTCCAGCGCTTTCGTGGGCTGCTTGCCGCCGTTGGGATTGCCGAGCGGCGGCGGCACGACGACCGGCATCGCCTGCTGGAACAGCGCGAACTGATGGGGAGCGCTGGTCGGGAACTCGACCGACGCGATGCTGACGGCGACGACGCCGACGATCGCGGCGGAGTGCAGGACGAGCGATACTGTGAGGAGGCTGAAGCGGCTCTTCACCGCTGCTGCCTGGGCCTGAACGACGGAAGTCTCGAACATGGGCTTCCTCCTTTTCCTTATGCGTCGTTCGATGCAGAGGAGGGAGAAAGCGAAACCACGGGCGGAAACGAAGAGGTGAACAACCCATGCGCATCACCATCACCACCGACGGCGGCTTCACCGGCCGCGGCATCGGCAGCGTCACCATCGACGACGCGGAAATGAACGACGAATTGCGCACCACGATCGCCGGCGCACGCCCGGAAGAATGGGCGCCTGAGTATTCCGCCCGTGGCGCGGATCGCGTGCGCTACACGCTGACCGTGAATGGCCACACCACGTCCTGGTTGGAAGGTGCCGTCATCCCCGACGATCTGCAGCGGTTGTTCGACGTTGCGTGGGGCAAACGATAGGACCTATCAGTCCTATAGGTCCCATCCGTCCTATACGTCCTATCGTTCCCCAAAAATAAAAGGGCGGACCTTGCGGTCCGCCCTTCGTGGTTCGTTGGTATTGCGTGATTACGGCTTGGTCGTGCACAGCGTGAACGAGCCACTGCCGCTGTAGGCGTATACGCGCCAGCGATAGGTGCCGGCGGTGCCGCTGTACGTCACGTTCTCCGTCGACGTCGACGTCTCGCCGCGCGCCACGACGGACCACGTCGTGCCGCTCAGCTTCTGCAGGTAGAGATCGAAGTCGGTGCCGCTCGGGCCGGTGAGCTTGCCCGTGTGCGAGCCGGAGACCGCCGAGATGTACTGCGGCTGGAGGCTCTGCTGGCCGGTGCCGGAGAGGCTGCCGGTGACCGAGGTGCACTGCGCGGCCGCGCTGTACGTCGCCTTGATCGAGAGACCCGAGAAGCTCGAGTACGCGTAGATCGAGATGTACCAGTCGCCGGCGACCGGGTTGGTCACGGTGACGGTCTCGTTGTTGCCGTTGAGATACGGACGGTAGTCATAGACCGAAGACGTCGGCTGCGCGCCGCGCTTCACATAGAGGTCGGCGTCGCCCGTGCCGCCCGACTGGACGATCTCGAGCTTCGACTGGCCCGTCGGGACCGCGATCTTGTAGTGCTTCCACGAGCCGGTCGACGCGGACTGGCTGGTGAGCGCCACGCCGTTCGACAGCGTCGTCGTGCCGCCGCCGGTGGTGCCACCGACGCCGACCGCTTCCCACGCCTTGTTGACCGAGTCGGCCGCGGCCGCGCCGTAAAGGTCGGTCGCCGCCTGCGCCGTGGCGGTGCGCGCCGCGGCGAAGTTCGTGGTGGAGGTCATGTAGACCGTCAGCGCGCGATACCAGATCTTCGCGCCCATGTCGACCGAGGTCATCGCCGTGGCGTTGAGCGCCGGGACGACGGTGGTCGTCTTGCCGCGCGGGTGCGAGCCACCGGCGACCATGAGGTACCAGGCGAGATTGCCGATGCCGGAGTTGCCGTGGACGCCGCCGCTGTCGGCGCTGCCCGTGAGCCGCTCGGGGTAGTAGTCCTTCGAGTAGCCGTCGGCGGTCGGGTTGTTCATGTAGCGGAGGGCGTCGTTCGCGGTGGCCGGCGTGTAGCAGTCCTCGCCGATCTTCCACGTCAGCGCGCTGACGCTGCCGTACTTCCACGCTTCGGCGGCGGCGCCGAGGATGTCGGAGGTCGCTTCATTCAGCGCGCCGGACTCGTAGGAGTACACGAGGTCGGCGGTGAAGTCGGTCACCGCGTGCGAGAGCTCGTGCGCCACGACGTCGAGCGAACGGGAGAACGGTCCGAACTGGATGCCGTCGCCGTCGCCGTAGATCATCTGCGAGCCGGTCCAGCCGGCGTTGTTGTAGTTGGAGCTGTAGTGAACCGTCGACACGAGCGCCGCGCCGGCGTTGTTGTACGAATCGCGGTTGTGGACGTTCTTGAAGTAGTCGTACGTGACGCCGGCGTACTCGTGCGCCTTGCTGATCGAGAGGTCGGCGGTCGTGCCGGTGGTCTCCGACAGGATCAGCGTCCCCGGGATCGAGGTGCCGAAGTTCGCCGTGTAGGTGCGGCGGTCGCGGGCGCGGTGGATCGTCGCGTCCTTCATGACGAGATCGCCGCTCGTGGCGTCGGCGTAGATCTTGTCGAGCTGCGTGCCCTGCTCGTCGACGTGGGCGGCGCGAGCCATCCAGGCCAGGAACGCGTTGCCGCGCTCGTTGATGACGTAGACCAGTTCGGCCTTGACGTCCTGCCACGACGGGTTGTTGATGCCCGCCTGCGCCGCGGCGCGCGCGAGGGCGCCCCACGCGTCGACGGTGGCATGACGCGGCAGGTCCTTGTCGGCGGCGAAGCGGCCGTTCATGGCGAAGACCTTACCGGTGCCATCGACGTGGACGATGTACTCGCCGCCGATGACCGGGAGGCCGCGCAGTTTCTCGCGGAGGCGGAAGTGCGTCTGGCCGAGGCCATCCTTGTGCGTGCCGATGACGTCGAAGTCCTCGGTCCCCTGCATCTTGAGCAGGTCCTTCTGCGCCTTGAGGAAGTCCTTGGCGGCTTTGTCAGAGACGGTGGCCAGACGGCCAAGCTCGCCGGTGACGAACGTAGGGGAACCGTTGGAGTCCGAATCCTTGATCTGGATCTTGCTCTCCGCGACCGGGTTTTTCGCGAATGCGACGGTCGCGACGAGGAACACGAGGGTGGCGACGACTTTCTTCATGAACATCCTTCTCCTTGTTTGGGTGCGCCGCCTAATCGCAAGGCCACTGCCACAGCGTAAGTCGTTGATTCTATTGAGAAGCTCGTGATTTAAGGGCGGCATCGGGTCACCTTTGCACCCATGCATGACATTCGCAATGGGTCAGAAGATGACCGCAGGGTCAACAAACCACCCGGCCTTGTCTGCTGGTTTGACGTTCCGCGGTGCGCCGACACCCGTGGCATGGTTCATTCGTAGATCCAGCCGAATGACGAAGAAGCTGATCCCCGATCCGGAGCTCTCGCAACTCGTCCGGGAACTGAACGAAACCGAGCCCGCCACCAGCGAAGAGCGTGCGTCCGCGGCGTGGCCGCCGGCGGCGGTGCCGGCCGGCAATCCGCTCGAAGGGCTGCTCATCGAGATGGCCCAGCGCGACGCGAGCGACCTGCTGATCCTCGCCGGCGTACCGCCGGTGTTCCGCATCGGCGGTCGCCTGAACAAGACCGCGGACGCGCCGCTCACGGCGGACGACGTGCACTCGTTCTTCGCGAACTTCCTCACCGCGAAGTTGCGCGAGCGGCTCGACGACGACGGCGCGGTCGACTTTTCGCTCCGGCTGGAGCGTGCCGCCGGCGAGGAGGACCGGCGCGCGTGGCGCTTCCGCATCAACGTCCATCGCCAGCGCGGCTCGCTCGCCGCGGCCATCCGCGCGCTGCCGACGGAAGTTCCGACGCTGGCCCAGCTCAACCTCCCCCCGACACTCGCGGAGTTGGTGAAACCGACGCGAGGGCTCGTCCTCGTCTGCGGTCCGACCGGCTCCGGCAAGTCGACGACGCTGGCGGCGCTGGTCGGCGAGATCAATCGCGCCGAGGCGAGGCACATCATCACGATCGAAGACCCGATCGAGTATGAGCATCGCAACGCCCGCTCCATCATCGAGCAGATCGAGGTCGGGCGCGACGCCCCGTCCTTCGCCTCCGCGCTCCGTGCCGGGCTGCGTCAGGATCCCGACGTCATCCTCGTCGGCGAGATGCGCGACCTCGAGACCGTGGCCATCGCGCTGACGGCGGCGGAGACCGGCCACCTGATCCTCTCCACGCTGCACACCTCCGACGCGGCGCAGGCCATCCACCGCATCGTCGACGTCTTTCCGCCGCAGCAGCAGACGCAGATCAAGCAGCAGCTCGCGCTCAGCATCAACGCGATCGTCGTCCAGCACCTGATCCCGCGAACCGAGGGACCAGGACGCGCGGTGGCGGTGGAGGTGCTGCTGGCCAATCACGCGGTGCGCAACCACATCCGCACCGAAAAGCTGCAGAACCTCGCCACCGAGATCACCCTCGGCAAGCGCCAGGGGATGATCTCGCTGGAGGATTCGCTGTCGCGCCTCATGCAGCAGGGGCTCATCAGCGCGGAAGATGCGCGCGTGCGGTCCACCCGGCCGGAAGAGTTGGACAGCCTGCTGCGCGGGCGGCAACAGGACCGATAGGACTAATAGGACAATTAGGACCAATAGGACGGGCGGTAGAGCCGATCTGTCCTATTGGTCCTTCGAGCTACCAGGCGATCCCGTAATCCTCTCCGTGATTGGAGGACGCGCCCCACATCGACCCATGCTTCCAATCGATCATGATGGCGTTGATCGGGCCTGAGGTGCGCTCGCCGAACTGCAGGTCGTAGCCCATCGCCTTCAGCTCTTTGCGCACCCACGGCGGCGTGGCTTCGTGGAGCAGGATGCGGCCGGGCTGCGTCTCGTGCTTGCCGAACGAGCTGCGCATCTGGAAGCTGTTGAAGTTCGCCCCCTCCGCCGCCTCCTGCGGCGTCATCCCGAACTCCACGACATTGAGGAAAAACTGCAGGAGGTTCTGGTCCTGCGAGTCACCCCCCTGGACCGCGAAGGCGAGGTACGGCTTGCCGCCGCGCAGCGCCAGCGACGGCGTCAGCGTCACGCGGGGACGCTTGCCCGGCGTGACGACGTTGAACGGGCTCTCGGTGTCGTCGGTGTGGAAGCTCTGCATCCGCTGCGAGAGCCCGACGCCGGTCTTCCCCGCGATGACGGCCGGAGTCCAGCCGCCGCTCGGCGTGATCGAGACCATCCATCCTTCTTCATCCGCGGAGACGACCGACGTCGTGCCGGCGTAGAACGATTCCTCGAACGCCGCCAGCGCCGTCTTCGCCGGCCGCACTTCCGACTTCTTCCAGTTGCGCAGGCTCTCCAGGAACGGATTCAGCGAGCTCTGGAACGGATACGGATCGCCCGGCGCGATCTCCGGATCGTTCTTGTCCGGCTTCACGAGCTTCGCGCGCTCTTTCGCGTACTCCTTCGAGAGCAGCCCCGCCACCGGCTCCTCCGGCGGGAAGTACGGGTCGCCGTAGTAGAAGTCGCGATCGGCGAAAGCGAGGTTCATCGCCTGATACACCGTGTGGATGTACCGCGCGCTGTTGTAGCCCATCGGCTTCACGTCGAAGTTCTCGAGGATGTTCAGCGCCTGCAGCAGCACCGGTCCCTGCGTCCACGTGGTCAGCTTGTAGACGTCAACGTCCTTGTACGTCGTGCGCACCGGCTCTTCGATGCGGACGCTCCACTTCGCGAGGTCCTCCAGCTCGATGAGGCCACCCTGCTCTTTCGTCCCGCGGACGAGCTCCTGCGCGATGTCTCCTTTATAGAAGCGGTCGTACGCCGCCTGGATGGCCTGCTTCCGGTTCTTCCCCTGCCTGAGCGCCTGCTGCTCCGCGTCGACCATCTTCCGCAGCGTGGCGGCGAGGTCGGGCTGCTTGAAGATCTCGCCCGCTTCCGGCGCTTCGCGCGTCTCGCCGGGGTGCGTCAGCATCGTGGCTTTGGCGTACGGCCATTCCTTGATGCGCGCTTTCTCCTTCTCGATCCGATCCCCCGCCTCCGCCTCCATCGGGTACCCCTCGGCCATCTGGATCGCCGGCGTGAGGACGTCCTTCAGCGAGAGCTTCCCGTATTCGGCGAGCATCACGAGCAGACCGCCCGGCGTCCCCGGCGTCACGGCCGCGAGCGGCCCGTACTCCGGCGGATACTTCATGTCTTTCCCTTTGTAGAACGCGGGGGTCGCGCCGCTCGGAGCGACGCCGAGGGCGTTGATGCCGATGACCTTCTTCGTGTGGGGGTTGTAGATGAGCGCCTGCGTCTCGCCGCCCCAACTGAGCACGTCCCACATCGTCGCGCCGGCGGCGAGCATGGCGCAGGCCGCATCGACCGCATTGCCCCCCTTGGCGAACATCATCGACCCGGCGGTGGCGGACAGCGGCTTCCCGGTGATGGCCACCCAATGCTTCCCATGCAAGGGCGGCTTGGCCGTCTTCTGAGCGAGGAGAGAAAAGGACGAGAGCAGCACGACCACGACCCCGACAAAAACACGAGCGCGCATCGAATCTCCTTTATCGGTGGAAGAGAGTACACCGGAGGAGCGGCAGCGCGGATGGGACCGATAGGACGAATGGGACGAATAGGACGAATAGGACAGACGCATACGTTGACGATCGAGGCATCCGCGGACGATGAAGGACGGACAGCCGTCGCGGAGTTCTTGAAAGAGGCGCGGTTCGACCGCTCCTGGATCCGCTGGGTCAATCCCCAGTTCGCCGATGCTGTGCGAGAAGAAGCGGCGAAGTACCGCTTCGCTCATCGATAGCGGACAACAACGTGGCTTCGTAGGGCCTATTCGGTCCCATTCGTCCTATTTATCCCACTCCCCTCCGCCAGCCCCCGGATGAGCCCCTTTCTTGCAATGGAAGACATTGCGCGACCAGCGCAGGAAAGGACTCAGCAATGCCTAACAAAACGAACAACCTCGGCGGACCCATCCGCCGTGCGGCAGCGAAAATCCGCCACCTCTTCGGTCGTCATGAGCAGAGCGAGCAGCAGCCCTCGATGGAGGCGACGTCTCGCGCCACCCCGAATCCTTCCGACATGAACGCGCAGCCGGTCCAGGAGCGCTCCACCCGGCGCCAGTCCGACATCGGCATCGACGTCATTGCCAACACCTACACTCCCTCGACCAGCTCGAAGAGCTCCTTCCGTGATGACGGTGCCGACCATCACGCGGACCAGGAGTTCGCGAACGGCAGCGGCAACACGCGCTGGAAGGACGAGGACCGCTTCACCAACAAATCGGGCGATCCGCGCATCGGTACGCACGGACGCACGTATGAGCCTGGCGAGTCGCGCGACGAATCGCGCAGCTGAGGACCCTCAAAGCAACACGAGCAACAAGGAGGTATGAGTATGACGGACACCCCATACGGCGGAGGCGGAGCCGGCAGCGGCGGCGGCAGCAGCAGTGGCGGAAGCGGCGGCGGCTACGGCTCGACCAGCGGTACTGACATCGGGACGACCGGCAGCGGCGCCAGCAGCTTCGGCGGCGGCAGCAGCGGCATCCCGAGCGGTGACACCGGCGTCGGCAGCAACGCGACGAGCGGCGGCACCGAAACCCACGGAACGCAGCACGAGTACTGCCCGACCTGTGGTCAGTCGACCACCAAGGGCGGCGGGCTCGAGCAGTTCCTCGGGCGCATCGGCATTACCGACGAAATGATCGGCAACCTGAAGAATCAGTTCGGGAACGTCGACGTCGATGAGTACCTGAGCACCGCGCGCAACTACCTGAAGAACACCGGCAACAAGGCCACCAGCTACGCGAAGGAAAACCCCGGCACGGTCGCCGCGGGTGTCGCGGCGCTCGCCGTCGGTGCAGGCTTGCTCTACGCGGCACTCAATCGCGAAAAGGGCGACCTCGATGCGACGGTGACGGGCGGCACGGCGGGATCGACCACGACCGGTTCGGGCTACGGCACGACCACCGGCTACGACCCGAATCCCACCGGCTACGACCGCAATCGGCCGTAAACTCGCGCGAGGGGCGGACGCTTCGGCGCCGCCCCTCCATTTACATGCTGCATTACAAATCCGAGGGCAACGGCCCGCTCGTCGTCCTGCTGCACGGGTTTCCGGAGTTCTGGTACTCGTGGCGGAAGCAGATGCCGGCCCTGGCCGCGGCGGGCTTCCGCGCCGTCGCACCCGACCTCCCCGGCTACAACGAATCGCCGAAACCGCAGGAGATCGACGCGTACACCATTCCCCGCGTCGCCGCGGAGGTCGCCAAGTTCATCGAATCGCTGAACGAGCGCTGCGTGCTCGTCGGCCATGACTGGGGCGGCTTCGTCTCCTGGTTCCTGGCCATGACGCGCCCCGACCTGATCCGCAAGCTCGTCATCCTCAACGTGCCGCACCCGGTACCGCTGCAGCGCGAAGTCCGCCGCAGCACGCGGCAGAAGCTGAAGCTCTCGTATCAGCTCTTCTTCCGCCTTCGTGCCTTGCCGGAATTCGTGATGAAGACGTACGGCCCGATCCTGCTGAAACGGGCCGGCCGCTTCACACCCGAGGACATCGCGCGGTATCGCCAGGCCTGGCGCGGATCGCTGAAGACGATGATCCACTATTACCGCGCCGTGCCGCGCGGCAGCAAAGAGATGCGCAGCCAGATCCAAAAGATCGAGATGCCGGCGCTGCTGATCTGGGGCGAGCGCGATCCGGTGTTCCTGCGGGAAACGACCGAGAATTTCGAGGACTGGGTGCCGAACCTGCGCGTCGAGCGCATCGCGCGCGCCGGCCACTTCGTGCAGACCGACGCACCGGATCGCGTGAACGAGTTGCTGATCGATTTCTGCAAGCAATGACACTACACGCCGCGACGTAATTCCATAACGATCTCCCCGTGACTCCCGCCGGGAGAAAAGGAGACTCTCATGAAGCTTCCCGAAGCACGGCACCCGCGCGCTCCCCGTCCCGAAAGGCGAAGCCGGAGCCGTCCTGCCGCCGGTGACGCTCGGGCCAGCATCTTTGCTCGACGTTGCGATTCACCGTCCGGCCGGACGCGCGATGCCGCTCGAAGTGGAGCTGAGTGTCCGCGAGCGCGGCGCGCTGCGCCCGCTGCAGCGGACGACGCTGGCGGCGAAGAAGTCACGCATCGCCTTCAGCGACCTCGCTCCCGGCACGTACAGCGTCATCACCCGCGGCGAAGGACCGCTGCAGCAACGCGCGAAGACGTTCGAGGTCGGCGCCGGAGAACGCCGTCAGGGTAATGTGAAGATCGTTCCCACGGTGGCCAACGTCCGCGTCACGCTAGGTGGCAAGCCCCTTCCCGATGCGACCCTCGAAGCGACGAATACCGATCATGGCTGGAAGACCACCGTCAGGACTGACGCGAACGGCACCGCGATCGAGGAGTCGTGGCAGCCCGGCAGCTTCGCGATGAGCGTCCGTGCGCCTGCGATGACCGCGCCGTATATCCACACGGCAAGCGACTGGAACATCACGCTGCCGGAACGCCGCATCACCGGGCGCGTCATCGACGCAGCCAATGCCACTCCGGTGAGCAACGCCATCGTGTTGCTTCGGACCGAGAGCGATGAATCGAGTCGGATCGTGCAGACGACGACCGATACCGATGGCCGCTTCGTCTACCGCGCCGTGCTCGCAGGAAAGCAGACGCTCGAAGTTCGCGCGGACCACTACGTCTATCCGGCGCCAGTCACGTTCGAGCTGACGGGCGACAACGCTTCGCGCGAGCTGGAGCTGCGCGTCGACAGCGGCGCGCCAGCCGAAGTGCTGGTCGTCGATGGCTCCGGGCTGCCGCTGCGCGGTGCACGCCTCTTCTCGTCCGTCGGTGACGAGCTGCGCTCGATGAGCGTCACCGCGGATGACGGACGCGCGGTCGTGCCGCTCACCGCGAACGCCACCAGCGTGCTGTACGTCATCCCCCGCGACGGATCGTTCGCGGTGGTGCGTACGAATGCGGCGCAGCTCGAGCGCACCGGCACGCTGCGCATCGCCGTGCCGTCGGCCACGGGGTTGCTGCAACTCGTCACGAAGCGCACGGACGGCGCACCGGTCGGCGGCGTGCGGCTGCTCGTCCGCTACAACGGAGAGCTGGTGCCGGCCGAGGTCGTGCGCGCACTGGAGCGCACGCACGGCGTGCGCTTCGCCACCGACGACGGCGGCACCGCCACCCTCCCCGAGCTCCCCCTGGGCATCTACGAGCTATGGCCCTACCGCACCGACAACGAAGCCGAAGCGCTGCGCGCCAGCGCCACCACCCTGGCCGCGCCGGTCCAACTGACCCTCAAGAGCGGCGAAAACGTGGTGCGCGTCAGCTTTGCGGCGAAGTAAAAGACGTGGGGACCGATAGGACCGATAGGACCGATAGGACAGATAGGACAGATAGGACGAATAGGACAAAACACCCACGCGGCCGCGCCCTGCGGCGGCGCCACGCTTCATGGCGCGCATGGCCGTTCGGTCGACCGGCAGCTTGCTGGACGGTCCGCCGATGCCAACGGGGTTTCGTCCTATCTGTCCTATCCGTCCTATCCGTCCCATTCGTCCTATTGGTCCTATCGCTCTCATCCCCGTTGATCCGCGCGATGCCGTCTATCATGGCGCCGTTCGATGCCCGTCCCTGTCCCTGGCCCGCGCAACCTCTTTTTCGTCCGCCGTCACCCCGAGACCTTCCTGAAGCTCGCGCGCCGGTACGGGGACCTCGTCTTCTTCAACGTTGGTCCGCGGCGCGTCGTGCTGGTCTCGCGACCGAGCCTGATCCAGCAGATGTTCCGCGACTCCTACTCGCACTTCGAGAAGGACTGGGGACCGCGGCGCGGCGCCTCGCCGCTGGGCAACGGCCTGCTGACGAGCGAAGGGGCGGAGCATCGCGCGCAGCGCATCGACTTCAGCCGCATCTTCGCGCGGCAGGCGGTGGAAGCATGCCGTCCCGCCGTCGCCGCGGAGATCGAGACATGGAGCGCACGCCAGCGCGACGGAGCGGAGATCGACCTCTTTCGCGAGATGTCGGTCATCGGTTCGGCAGTTGCGGCGCGGGTGCTCTTCGGCTGCCCGATCGATCCGGGCGTTGCGCACGAGGCGATGGACACGCTCGGCCGCGGCTTCGGCCGTGTGATGTTCCCGCACGCGCATCGCTTCCGCCGTCGCAGCGATCGCGGCGCGAAGCTGTTCGATCTGGTCAGCCACGTCCGCACGCACGCGTCGGGCAGCGGGATGCTCACGCCCGCCAGCCTGACCGACGATCAGCTCGCGACGTTTCTGGTGACGAGCCAGGAGACGATCCGCATCGCCACGACCTGGGCGTGGCTGATGCTGAGCAAACATCCGGAGACGCGCAACGACCCGGCCGAGGCGATCTTCCTCGAATCAATGCGCCTCTTCCCTCCGCAGTGGATGATCGGGCGGCGAACGATCGCCCCGTACCAGTTCGACGGCCATGACGTGCCAGCCGGCGCACTCGTTCTGGCGTCGCCGTACGTCGTCCATCGCGACCCGCGCTACTTCGCCGACCCGCTCCGCTTCGCTCCGTCGCGCTGGGAGCAGCCACTCCCCGACCGCAACGCCTACTTCCCGTTCGGCGGCGGCGCGCGGCGTTGCATCGGCGAATCGTTCGCCACGATGGTTGGCTCGATGGTCCTCTCGCTGCTCGCACGCGACTGGCGCTTCGACTGCCGGTCGCACGACATCCGCTTCGACGCGCGTCTGACGCTGCAGCCGCGACGCGCGATCGCTCGCCTGCGGCGCGTCAGAAGCGCAGCGCGCGCATGAGCCGCCGGCCGGTCCAGGCGGCGAGGCGTCCGACGAACGGCACGCGCGTGGCCCAGAGATGCAGCCGGTACATGCGCTGCATCGGATCGGCCTCCAGGCTGCTGAGATACGCGGCCATCGCCGCGGACTCCCGCGCGACGTCGAACGGCTCCGCGTCCGCGACCGCTTCCTCCGCCAGGCGCACGAACTGCCCCGCCGCGAGGTCGAGCGACGCGCTGTCGCGGATCATGCGGCAAACCTCGGCCGCATCCGCGGCGCCGTAACGCCCCAGCTCGCGGCGCACCGCGGCGGCATCGATCGGCGTCGTCATCACCCGCCTGCCGAAGTTCTGCGTGCGATAGCGTGCGACTTCCTCCGGCGTGACGAGTGTTCCCATCCGGTTCGGCCCGGCGAGAATCGTTGCGGCGCCGGTGGCCATCGCCTCCAGCGCGGAGCGTCCGCGGGCGAAGACGACGTCGTAGTCGAGCAGCGCCTTCTCCGGATGCGTTTCCTGCCTGCCGGCGCCGTTGCCGACGACTTCCGTCTCGATCCCCTCGGTCTTGCACGCCGCGAGAATGGCGCGCCACGGTCCCTGACCGGCGAACTCGTTGCCGAACAGCAACGCCCGACGCGGCGTCGCCGGCAGCGCGGGCCGCGCCTGAAAACGCGCCAGATCGACGGAGTTGAGCACGATCTCGACGCGCTCCGGCTCGATGCCGCTCTCGTACACCATGTGCGACCAGCAGGCGTCGTCCACCGCGACGTAGCGCCGGATGCGTGGCGCGCGCGGCACGCTGGCCTGCGTGCCGTGGCAGACGAAGACCGCCGGCACCTGCGGGAACTGCTGCAGCGCCGTCATCGTACCGAGGTGATAGTTTCCGATGATGACGTCGGGCGGAAGCTTGATGGTCCGAAGATCGGACGTGACGGGGATCGTCCACGCCCGCAGGTCGTTCGCCACCGCTCCGAGCCACGGGCTGTGCACGACCGGCTCGTGCCCCCACCGCAGAAGCTGGCGGGCGAGATCGCGGACGAACGTCTGGACTCCTCCCAGGCCGGTCAGATCATGGCTGTTGATGAGGATGCGCAAGCGCCGCTCCCGGTCTCGTGAAGGACATGCCGCCGCAGCACGGCTTCGATCGGCGCGAGATGCCGGTCGTGGCGGATCGCTTCGCGATACCGTCCTGCCGCCACCATCATCTCGCCGTACAACTCGTAGACGCGAGGCTCGGATGACCGCGCGCTCGCCGCCATGGCGCGCACGGGACGCAGCAGCTCCACGCGATACGACTCGCCGTTCAGGCCACCGAGACGGCGGTCGAGCTCCGCGCTGAGCGCGGGCGACGCGACGATCGACGACGTCGTTCCCTTGATGGCTGCCGCCACTTCCGCGTGCAGCTCCTGATATGCCTCGCTGCTGGCGATCTTGCGCTCGTACGCCGCCTGGTCGAGCTGCACGACGATTGCTTCGCCGGAGCACGTCGCGGCAGCCGCGGCGTGCGCGGTGAAGAGCGGGAACTCGAAGTTGCGGATGGCGCGTCCGAGGCGATGGGCCGCGAGCTGCACGGCCGTGTCGACGACGCTGCGCCAGATGTCGTGAATGGGGTTCCACCCTTCGCTGGCGTCGCCGGCGACGGTCTCGATCCGCGAAGCCACCAGCATGTCCGCCACCTGCTCGGCGATGCCGATGAAGAAGTCAGCGTCGTGCGCGAGCAACGCGGCGTAGCACTGCGCGTCCGTGAACGAGCCATAGAACGCGCTCGGCCGCGCCTGCGCGGCGTCGAGGATGCGCGTGGTGGAGTCGATACGCGAGATGCCGGTGCTGCCGGAACCATCAGTGAGAATGGCGACGAGGGGACGGGAGCGGGCGACGAGCTCGTGAATGACGAGCTCGTGCCCCGGATGCGCGAGCAGGACGGCGCACCGCGCGCCGAGAGGGGCAGTCATAACGGTCACTTATAGCATGCGTCACCGTTCGTACTGCTGCCATGCCGCTACCCCGCCCGTTGCGCTTCGCGCCACTCCTGCCACTGGCCGTTGATCGAACCGACGAACGTCCGGCGCGGGTTCCAGCCGAGCTTCTGACGCGTGTAGCTGGACGAAATCCGCTGGTCCACCGCCAGAGCCTCGGCGAATGGTCCCAGCTTCTCGCGCGCGTCCGCCAGCGGTGTCTTCTGGAACGTGGCATCGGGGGCGACGGCGCGCGCGCACTCTTCGAGCGTCGCGTCGCTGTCGTCGATGCCGTGCAGGACGCCGGTGGCGCGCTGCTCGACGGCTTTCACGTAGAGGTCCGCCAGCTCGTGCAGGTCGACCATCGCCCAACGGTTCGTGCCGTCGCCGACGAGGCGCAGCGGCTGCTGCTGTTCGGCCGAGGCGAACCAGTCGGCGAGCAGCGACTGCTTGCCTCCATACACGCATCCCGGACGCAGCACGGCACCGCCGGCGCCGAGCACCATCTCCTCGATCGCCGGACGCCAGCCGACGATCGTCAGCGGATTCACCGGCGCGTTCTCGTCGGCGCCGTCGGTGTTGCCGAGGACCCACACACCGGAGGTGTAGACGAGATGACCACTCTGCGCGGTGAAGGCGTCGATGGCAGCGCGCACGGCCGGCTCGGCGTCTTTCGACGGCTGCGCGGTGTGTACGTAAGCATCGTAATTCGCGAGCGTCTCCCCCATCTCCGGGAGCGAGGACAGATCGCCCGTCACGATGAACACGCCGAGGTCGCGGAGGTGGCGGGCTTCGGCATCGGGACGGACGAGCGCGGCCACCTCGTGGCCTGCATGGGTGAGAGCAGCGGCGACGGCGCCGCCGATATAGCCGGTTGCCCCGGTCATGAAGATTCGCATGACGCGGATTCTAGCAATCCATCCGCCGACAGCCCGTTTTCCGTTGTCCGTTGTCCGTTGTCCGTTTTTCTTCTGCACGGACAACGGTAAACGGACAACGGAAAACGCCAACAAAAAGGGCGCTGCCTTGCGGCAGCGCCCTTCGCTGACTGGCTGTTGTGTTGCTGCGACTACCGGTTGCGCTTGCCTTCCATGGCGCGGCGGAACGCGAGAGCCATGGCGCTTTCGCCGGCGCCTTCCGCATCGCGCTCGCCCATGTACTGCGAGTACTCCTCGCGCTCCGCGGCGGCCTTCGCCGCTTCGTGGCTGAGGGAGATGCGCTTGCGCTGCGGGTCGACGCTCATGATGCGGACCATGACCTTCTCGCCGGCCTGGTGCGCCTGCGACGGGTCGGCGCCGCGCTCCACCTGGATCTCCGAGTTCGGGATCAGGCCGGTGAGGCCCGGCTCGAGCTCGACGAAGATTCCCGGCGCAGCGCCATGGTCGACGGTGCCTTCCACGACTTTGCCGATCGGGTACTTCTGATACGCGGTCTCCCACGGATCATTGATGGCCACGGCGCGGAGGGAGAGGGAGAGGCGCTTCTTGGAGGGATCGACCTCGCGCACCCAGCCTTCGACGGTCGAGCCGATCTGGACCTGCTCGTCGCCGGCTTTGACGCCGAGCGGAAGCTGGGAGACGTGCACGAGACCATCGAGACCCGGCTCCACTTCGACGAAGTAGCCGAAGTCGGTCGAGCGGACGATGCGGCCGGTGAACTGCGTGCCGGCGGGGTAACGGTCGGCGACATCCGACCACGGATCCGGCTCCTGATCCTTCATGGAGAGCGAAATGCGCTTGCCGTCGTTCTCCACTTTGATGACGCGCACGCGGACTTCCTGTCCGACCTGCACGACTTCTTCGGGCTTGGTGACGCGGCGGCGGCTCATCTCCGAAACGTGGAGGAGGCCGTCGATGCCGCCGAGGTCGACGAACGCGCCGAACGGCGTGAGCGTCTTGACGCGGCCGGTGAGCTCGGCGCCGGGCACGATGCGGTGGCGCGTCTCGTCGGCGCGCTGCGCGGCCGCTTCCTTCATCAGGGCGGCGCGGGAGACGACGATGCGGCGGCCGTCATCGGACAGCTCGGTCACGCGGAACTCGTACGTCTGGTTGAGGAAAGTGTCCGGGTTGTCGATCTTGCCGAGGGCGATCTGCGACAGCGGGCAGAAGGCGCGGAGACCGCTGACGTTCACTTCGAAGCCGCCTTTGTTGCGGCCCGTGACCTTCCCTTCGACGGGGAGGCGGTTCTCGTACATCTGGCGAACCTGATCGAGCGAAGCCTTTCCTTTGATGAGCTTGCGCGACACGCGGATCTCGGCGCCGGTCTTGACCACGGTCGCTTCGATCGTGTCGCCGACGTCGAGACCCTCGAGCTCCGCGGTGTCCATCACGGCCTCGGAGGGCCCGCCGTACGAGATGTACGCGTTGTCGCCCGACACCGAGACGATCGTCCCGCGAAGCATTTCTCCCTGGGTGGGAGTTTTGAGGTCTAAATTCTCCATCGCCTCGGCAAAGGACGTAGCCTCGGCGTTTTCTCTCGACTGGCTCATGGGGGTGTGTGTACCTTTCAGTGATTAGCTCTCGGTCCACGAGAACGGTTGGGGTGCGTATAGTAACCGAAGTCGCGCGCGTCGTCACGAGGACCGGCGATGGCGGAACGGTGGGTCGGCACAAAAAATTTTAGCGACCCGGACCGAAGATTTGTTCTCCCCTCCCTTGACGATGCCCCACCCCGAACGCACATTGATTCTTACCTTCAGACCGGATGCGCCACGCACGCTGTCAACGATCGGAAGGAACGCGTCGGGGTTGCATGGATGCCGAGGCGAAGTGATCCGGATGCTCCCTGTAGCTGTCAACGGATCGCAAGTGGCTCCGCGACGCAGTGGGTTCTCGGAGCAGTCGGTTCGAACGCCCTCTGGTGGCTGCTAACGGACCGAGAAACTGGCTCGCGGGATCAGAGACCGCGAGCTTTTCTGTTTTACCGTGTCCGTCGTGATCACGCGCGTCTACCTCGTCCGCCACGGCGCCACCACCCTCACTGCCGAGGACCGCTTCGCCGGCTCCACCGACGTCCTGCTCTCCGACACCGGCCGCGACCAGGCTCGCGCGCTCGCCCGGCGCCTCGCCGGCGAGACCATCGACGCCTTCTACGCCAGCCCCATGCGCCGGACACTCGAGACCGCGGCTCTGATCGCCGAGCCGCACCAGAAAGAAATCACTCCGGTCGACGGCTTCCGCGAGATCCATCACGGCCGCTGGGAGCAGAAGACGCGCGCCGAGGTCGAGGTCGAATTCGCCGAGGAGTACCGCCACTGGGAGCACGATCCCTACACCTTCGCTCCCGCCGGCGGCGAAACGGGCCTCGCCGTCACCGCCCGCGCGCTGCCGGCGCTGCTGGCGCTCGTCGCGCAGCATGAAGGGCGGCGGCTGCTCGTCGTCTCCCACAAGGCGACGATCCGCCTGATGCTGTCGTCGCTGCTGGGCTTCGATCCACGCGAGTACCGCGACCGCCTCGACATGCAGCCCGCCGCGCTGAACATCCTCGACTTCAAGGATCGCGCGCACGCCAGGCTGATGGTCTTCAACGACACCTCCCACTACGCCAACGAACCGGAAGTCGCCACCCGGCGGTTGTCGAAGGAGTGGGCGTAGGGGCGTGGGGTGGTTTTCGGTTTTCGGTTTTTGGTTTTCGGTGCTGCGCTCTACGGGGCTCTACGCGTAGCGCAGCACCGACAACCGAAAACCGAAAACCGACAACCACTCTCCCCGCGGCGCGGTCACTGCACCCTGAACCGCGCCCCCGCCAGAGCCGGATCGCCCGACGAATACGTCTTCAGGTTGTGCCCGCGGTCGAGGACCTGGATCCAGGAGATGGTCCACGTCCCCTTCGCCGCCAGCTTCGGCACCTGCAGCCGTCCGACCCACGAATTCGGACTCCCCGCGTTGGTGAACGAAAAGTAGATCCGCGCCTGCGTGCCGCCGCCCGCGGGCCCGAGCGCCTGGCCGCTGAGGCTCGCCACGCCACACAGGTTGTCCTCCGCCTGGGCGAGGACGTTGATGATCGTCGGCTCGGCGTTGCTGACCACCGTCTGATCGAGCTCCACCGAGATCATCTCCGGCGGCAGCGCGTCGCACTGCCCCCCGGCGATGTCGAGCTTCACCTGCGACACCAGCGGATTTTCCATCCGCACGGTGGCCATGTTGTTCGCCTTGTCCTGCAACTGGATCTGCTCGAGCTGCCATACGCCGCAGTCGAGACACGCCGGCGCCGAAAGTTCGCACTCCCAGGCGCCCGTGCCGCCCAGGCGGCAGCCGAAGCCGATGCGCGCATGCTTGCTCGGGCTCTGGAACACGCCGCTCACGAGGTTCACCCCCGCCTTGTCATCCTCGGCCTGGATGAACACGGTGTTCTTCTCGCCGGAGCGCATGGCGCTGCGGTCGAGCCACACCGCCTTCAGCGTCGGTCCGGCGGAGTCGGGACGCGACGACACCACCTTGAACGCGGCGGTCTGCGGCAGCATCCCCTGAGCCCAGGAGAGGTTGATGCTGTTGCTCGCGTTGTCGGTGAGCGTCAGATAGTTGATGTGCCACGCCCCTTCGGCGGCATCTTTGGGGATGGAGATGCGCGCGAGGTAACGCTCGGTCTCCGGCTCGCGCTGGCAGGCGAAGCCCTGCAGCGCGTTCGTCGGGCTGGCGATGCTGCCGCTGATGCTGCGGATGCCCGACTTGTCGTCCCTCGCGGTGATGATGAGGACCGTCTCTTCCCCGTCGCGCACCTGCGGCGGCTGGAACTCGATGGTGACGATCTGCGGCGGCGTCCGGTCGGAGGTCGGATCGTCCTCCGGCTGCTCGTTGCCGCCGCTTCCGGGCTCGCCGTTGTTGCCGTTGCCGGGCTGCGGCGGATCGCGCCGCGGCGGAGGAGGCTGCTGCTGTGGCTGACGGGTGCCGGGCGGCTGCTGCACCTGCGGCTTCGGTGCGCCACCGCCGAGGGCGTTGCTGATGGGAGCGACGATGCGCTGGAAGAGCGACGGCTTCTCGACCGGCGCGGGGATCACCGGCGCCGGTGGCGGCGGCGCCGCCAGCAGCTCGCGGTAACGCTGCTCGCGCGCCGACTGCGTCATCGTCGATGAGCCGTCGTTAGCGGCTCCGCCGTCGGCGATCGGGACGATGGTGCCGGGATTGTCGTCGTAGGCGGGAGTCCGCAGCTCCGCGTGGGACGTCGTCACCGGCAGGTCCGCCGCGACCGCCTCCCCTGCCCCGTACTCGCGCACGCGGAAGAAGAGCAGCACGGCGAAGATCACGCCGAGCGCGGTGAAAAAGAGCGGGAGAAACGGGATCTTGCGGGGCATGTCAGTTGACGACGCCCGGCATGGCGAGCGTGAAAGGTTCGATCTCGGCGCGGAACGACTCCCCCGCGCGGGTGCGCATCAGATACGCGCCGTGCATCGTGCCGTGCGGCGTCTGCAGCGGACAGAAGCTCGTGTACTCGAAGGAGGCGCCGGGGTCGAGCACCGGCTGTTCGCCCACCACGCCCGGTCCCTCCACGCGCTGCACCTTCCCATCACCGTCGGTGATGATCCACTCGCGCGAAAGGAGCTGCGCCGTCTCGCCGCCGTCGTTCGTGATGGTCACGTGGTAAGCGAAGAAGTAGTAGCTCGCGCGCGGTTCGCTGCGCTCCGCGACGTACTCGGTCTGGACGTCGATGCGGATGCCGCGTGTGACGGTGCTGGACATTGGTTTCGAAATTATCCCACCGATTGGGACGATTAACTGCGCATGAAGTCGCGCGCAGTTTTCGTCGCGATCGTGTTTGCTCTCTCGTGCACGACGCCATCCGAGACCCCTGTGGCCGCTGCCGGTGTTCCGGCCGCGCCCGTTCCTCTCGCTCCCCCACCGCCCGAGCTGTCGACGATCGTCGTGCCGATCCGCGCCAGCCTCACTCCCATCGTCGCCGACATCGAGCGACGCGTGCCTCGTACGGCGAAAGAAACGCGGCACGAGCGCGGTCTCGATTTCCGCTACGAGGTGACGCGCGATCCCATTCGACTGCAGATGATCGGCGCCGGTCTGCATGCCACGACCACGGCCCACTACGCGCTCGAGGCGTGTCGCGGCCGCTTCCCCTGCGTTTCGTGCGGCTTCGGTGAAGCACGCCGCGAAGCCGAGATCACGCTCCATTCGAAACTGCAGTGGGACGCGACCTGGCGGTTGCGTTCGACAACCCGTGCGCTCCCTCTGCACTTCCCGACTCGCTGTGAACCCTTCGGTTTCGACGTCACCGACCGCTTCATCGCCCCCGCCGTGCGGCAGCAACTGGCTGAGGTCGTGAAGACGATCGACGAGAACACCATCAGCATCCGCAAGGAGGCGACGAGCATCTGGACGTCGCTCCAGACGCCCGCCGCCATCGGACCGCGCACCTGGCTCGTCCTCGACCCGATGGAGGTAGCGCTGGCGCCGATCAGCGGCTCCGGCACCAACGTGACGAGCACGCTCACGCTCCGGGCCCATACGCGCGTGGTCGTCGGCGAGAAGCCCGCCGTCACGCCGAAGCCGCTGCCGCCGCTGCGCACCGGCGCCCTCGACGGCACCGGCATGCGCGTGCCGCTCGACATCGAGCTGTCGTACGACGACGCCTCGCAGCTCGTCTCGGCGGAGTTCGCCGGGAAGACGTTCGAGAACATCACCATCGAAACGATCCGGGTGATGCCGTCGAGCGGCGGCAAGCTGCTGGTCGAAGCCTCCATTGATTACAAGGGCGGGACGCTGAAGCGGTACCGCGGCCCCGTCTTCCTCGAAGGGACGCCGCGCTTCGACCCGCTGACGTCGAGTGTGATCGTTCCCGATCTCGAGTACGCGATCGACCGCGCCAAAGGGAACCTGTTCGTGCGGACCGCGGAGCGGTTCGCGCACGACACGCTCCGCGCCCGCCTCCGCGAGCGCGCCCGCTTCGCCCTCGGCCCGCGCCTGACGACGCTGCGCACTGACGTCGGCAAGGCACTGACGCGGACGCTCGCCCCCGGCGTCCAGCTGCGCGGCCGCGTCGATTCGATCCAACCGGTCAGCGTGACCGCGCTGGCCGAGGTGCTGTCCATCCGGGTGGTTGCCACCGGCGCCGCCGAGGTGGAGTTGAAGTAGGACGGGGGGGGGGGGTGTTGGTTTTCGGTTTTCGGTTTTCGGTTTTCGGTGGCGGCGCCTGAACCAACCGAAAACCGACAACCGACAACCGACAACCAAAAAACCACCCCCGTGCGCCAGCTCACGTTCGGGCCCCTCACTCTCCGCTAGATTTTGTCCACTCATGAACAGGATTCCCGCGCAGGAGGCAATCGACCGCTTCGCACTGCACAAGTACGTCGGGCGTTACTCCAACGTGTTTGACCGGGAGGATGCCGACGGCTACGTCCGCGTCTATGACGGCGACCATCACGTCAAAGGCAACCTCGATCTCGACTACGGCCGCGCGTGGGGCGGCGACGTGGGGATGGTCGTCAACGGCAACCTCACGGTCAGCGGCAACATCATGAACGGCGAGCGCAACTTCGGCGCGTTTCTCGTCGTCTTCGGCAGCGTGCAGGCGCGGCATCTCGTGGCGGGCGGCTCCAGCATCCACGTCACCCGCGACGCCCGCCTCGCCGGCATCATCCTGGGGCACTACACCCACGGGACGCTGGTCATCGAAGGCGAGACCGAAGCGGCGATGATCATCTCCGGCGATCACACCACGCGCATCCGGACGACCTCTCCGTACTCGAACCAAGCCCTGCCGCTCTCCGACTTGATCGTCCGCATCGCGCAGGGCGAGCCGCTCGCCGGCGTGGCCGATTAGCCGTCACGGCTCGAAGATCTCCTCGATGCGCAGCCGGAAGATCTTCGCGATCGCGAACGCCAGCGGCAGACTCGGATCGTACTTGCCGGTCTCGATGGCGTTCACCGTCTGACGCGACACCCCCAGCCGATCCGCCAGCTCGGCCTGCGACCAGTCGTGTTGTACGCGCAGCTCCCGAATGGCGTTCTTCATGACTCGTAGCGCCGCGTGCCCAGCCAGAGACCGAGCGCGAAGAACAGCATCATCACCAGCACCGGATCGTTCACGTCGAGCTTGAACGCGCCGAGCCGCTCGAACAGCCGCCAGCCGGTCATGAAGATGAAGCCCGCGCCGAACGCCAGCGCCAGCGCCTCCACGTGAATCTTCCGCAGCAGCTCGTCCGCCGCACGAAGAAAGCGCAGGTACGCCCGCAGCGTGAAGAGCAGCAGGACGATGACCGTCGCCGCGAGCGCCCAGGCCGGAGGACCGCTGAGAAACCGCCCGTCGAAGAGCAGCGTCGCCGCCACGAACGCCGCCGCCGCAGCCAGCAGCCACAGATAGAAGTGACGAATGTTGATGGCATCCCGGGGGGTGAGTGCGTTTGCCGCCATGTCAAGTCTCCTTGACACATAAGATGGGACCGACGTGGCCGGTTGTCAAGTGTGCTTTACATCAAAGTAGCGTCACCTGCCGCACCATTCCTCGCCAGCGCGGGCGCAACCTGAAGACCCATAGGTCCTATCCGTCCCATCAGTCCTATCCGTCCTATCGTTCTATCGAACGTCCAGGCAACGGAGAGGGCGGCAATGCGCCGCCCTCTCCTCAGGTCTGGCTGGATCAGCGTGGCCCGACCATCGTCCACTGCGGTTCGATGACACGCGGCAGCGACGTGGCGGACTTGATGGCGAGGCCGTTCATCAGCCACATGACGTTGCGGCCGTCGTCGGCGTTGCGCCACACGATGTCGGCTTTGGAGTCGCCGTCGAAGTCGCCGATGCTCTTGACCGACCAGCTCGGATTCGGGCTGGCGATGTAGCTGGTCTGGCGGATCGTTTCACCGGCCATGAGCCACACCACCGTCTCGGACGTGCTGCTGTTCCGCCAGAGCAGGTCGCCCGTGCCGTTGCCGTCGAAATCGCCGGCTCCGGCCGCGACCCAGTCGCCCGGTGGGACGGCGATCGCGGCACTGCGCGTGATCACGGAGCCGTCGAGCAGCCAGAGGCGCGACTCGTTCGTGCGGAGGTTTCGCCACAGCAGATCGGTCTTGCCATCGGCGTTCGCGTCGAGCAGCGCCGACACCGCCCATTCGGTCAGCGCGGGCGTGGCGATGGTCGCGGTCGAGAGGATCGCCGCGCCGTTCATCCGCCACACCACCACCGCGCCTGTACCGCGGTTCCGCCAGAGAATGTCGCTGAGACCATCGCCGTCGGTGTCACCGCTGCCGATGATCTCCCAGGCGCTGGCCGGGACCTTCGTCACCACCGTACTGGCCACGACGTTCGTGCCGTTCATGAAGGAGATGAAGACATCGCTGTTGGCGGTGTCGTGCCACAGGAGGTCGGCGTGGTGGTCGCCGTCGAAGTCGCTGACGGCCGCGATGGCCGCATTGACGAACGTCGGGCCGTAGGCCTGCGCGGTGGGCGTGGCGCCGTTCATCAGCCAGAGCCACGTTGCACCGGTGCTGCTGTTCCGCCAGACGAGATCGGCGCGCCCATCGCCGTCGAGGCTCCCGGAGACGCCGGCGTCGGCGATCGTCACCGACGCGGAGGAATTGCCCATCGTTGCGCCGGAGACGCCGGCCAGCGTCACGTTGAAGCGCTTGCTGCCGTTGAACGGGCCGTCGGAGAGCACGTCGATGACGACGGTCAGGGTCGTCTCGCCGGCGGCGAAGGTCCTGACCGCGGCGGCAGCCGTGTAGTGGACGCCGCCGGTCGCCGTCTGATCGACCGTGGAGAAGCCGGCCGTCGAGACGCCCGAGACGTCACCGCTGCGCGTCAGGGAGAGCGTGACGGTGCCGCCGTTCTCCCGGACGAAATAGGCCGGGTGGCTCCAGCCGATGACCGGCGGGACAGGAGCGGGCCGTGGCGCGACTTTGATCGTCGCGGTTTGGGTTGCGGGCTTCAGCCCCGAGGCTCCCGCGAAGGCGATCGTCACCGCGAGGTCTCCCGCCTGCGCCGCGTTGAAGGTCGTCGACGCCTGCCCCTCGGGATTGGTGGTGCTGACGAGAGTCTGTCCGGCGAGCTCGAATCGCAACTGCGCGTCCGGCACCGGCACGCCGCCGGCGCTCAGCAGACGCGCGGCGAGCGTCACCTGGTCGCCTGCGATCGCGTTGAGCTGTCCCGTGTACGCGATCTTCGTTTCTTTCTCCGCGGAAGCCGCGAGCGAGTGGCGCACCAGACCGGTGCGATTGCCGACGACGTCGCCTGCAAAGGCGAACAGCGTCGTCGTGCCGGCGGGAACGGCGATGGGCCCGCTGTAGGGCGTGAACACCTCGCCGTCGAGCGAGTAGTGGATCTCCTGAACGCCGGAGGCGTCAGTGGCGGTGATCTGCACGAGCGACGAGCCCGAGACCGTCACTCGCGGCGGCGTCAGGTCCGCGGCCGCCGCGCCGGAGACGTCGTGTGTCGGCTCGAACGTGCCATCCACGTAACCGTCGCCGTCGTCGTCGATCTCCAGTCTCGGGCGAACGTTCGCGCCACCGTAGACGGTGAATCGCATCTTCGAGCCGGCGGGCAACAGCATGTCCTTGTAGCGGACGACCCGTGCCGGCTGCAGATCCGTAGGTCCGATGACGACCTCGATCGTGAAGGGAGTGGCTGGCGCGGCGAAGGCGAATTGACGGCCCTCCAAGGGTTTCGTCATCAAAGACCACACCGCATCGCCTACGCGGACGAATGGCGGGAAGTACGGGTTCTCCTGCTGCGGCGTACCGTTCTCGTTCACGAACCAGACACTGGCGACACCAAGGACCGTTGTGAAGGCACTCGGATAAACAGTCTCGGCCTCGGTGCGCAGCGACCGTGTACCGGACGAGTTGCTGACCGGCTCAGACTCCAGACTCGTGGCCGAGGGTGCATTCACGAGGAGGTCGACGATCGTTCTCTGCACTTCCGGGTTTGCGGGGAGTCGGCCGTGAGCGGCGTTGCCCCTGGCGGTTTCCTTGACGGTCACGACGCGGACGTGAGGCGCAATCGCCTGCGCGCGCGCCGCACTCTCGGTCGGAACCGTGCCGTCCCCAAAACCGTAGTTGTACAACGTGGTCCAGAACGGCGTCACACGGCCGGTGTGGCGATCGACGATGACCTGCTCGACGCGCCGGGCGCGGACGACCGTCTCGGGATACGTCTCCACGCCGACGATCGACGTCACCGGCACGGACACGGTCGACGAACCCTGGCCGGGGTAGTCGTGGAACCGCTTGTTGACGCTGCCGGGCGCGGAGCGGGGAAAGTCATAATCGAGGAACGAGGTGTAGGCGTCGTAGAACAGATCCCAATCGGTCCCGACCCACTGATCGACGTGGAACGGTGACCCGTGGGGCGCGGTCGAAACCGGCGGGAACAGCGGACGGCTGGGGAGCAGCTCGTGCGAGGCCGGATAGAACTCGTTGGCCCGCTGAATGTCGGCGCCGACGAGGTTGTCCATCGGCGGGCCGAGGAATAGTCCGCTGTAGAGCGTGCCGATCGATTTCGGCGCGCCGAGGTAAGGCGTCCCCATCGTGATGAGCTGGCGAACCTTCGCCGCGGCGGCCGGCTCGGTGAGGAGCATCCTCGTGCTGACGAGACCACCCATGCTGTGCGCGACGATGTCGATCGGCTTGCCGGGGTTCTGACGGCTGACGCATTCGACGAAACCGGCCAGCTTTTTCGCGTTGTCCACGTTGGATCGACGCCAGTCGTACGGGAACGGGAAGAGCGTGGGCTTCACCCCGGCCGGCTGGACCGTGCAGTTTGCCGTGAGCCGATTCGGATCGTAATGATTGCCGTACTCGACGAAGAGGTTCGCGTGCAGCATGTTCAGGAACTTGCCGTAGACGTCGGCCCCGACGAGCGGGAGCTGACGAATGACGTCGGTCGGGACGATGTTCGCCGGCGCCGCCCCGGGAGCGAGGGAAAGCTTCTGCCAGTCGACCAGCACTGCAGGCCATACGACCTGCGAGCCCTCGCTCAGCACGCTCGCGCCCATGCCGGGCACGAAGATCACCGGGTTGTGGTTCACGACGGCCGGCGTGAAGGTGATCGGGCCACGGATGATGATGCTGGAGTACTGAGCTCCGGTATAGAGCGGCCGTATATATACGTTGGTCGTGGGCCCCGAAACCGTGAGGCGCCGCGTCGGCCCGAGCGTTGCGGGGTCCAGATTGACGAGCCGGCAACCCGACACCGGGCCGTAGCCACATACTTCGGCCGCAGCCGGTGTCGAGCCGACTATCTCGAAGGACACATCCTTTACCCAGGCGCCGCCGAATTGGAGCTCGAAGCTGTCCCTGGTCGAGCCGTGCGGCCACATCTGGTTGTCGTTGTACCAGCGCGTGCCGACGAGGGTCTTGGTGCCATTTGCGTAAACATACTCAGGATCGAAACGGCCCCCGCTGACCGACAGCGTGTACCCAGGCACGCCCGGGGCGGTCGATGACCAGGAGTACGACAAGAAATTTTTGGAGTACTCCGATTCGGGAAACAGAGGAAAGTCGACCGTGTCGGCGAAAGCCTGCGCAGCACCGACGAGGGAGAAGACGAAACAGAGCACGAAGCCGGCAACGCGCGCCAGCGAGTGAGTTGCACGAAGAAAACCGATCAATCCACGGACCTCCACTTCAAGCATGACGGTGAGACAAGACAGATGGGACAAAGAGAACCAGTCGAACGCATGGCGGCCGCGGAGGCGTCGTTGTGCTTTACACAACGACACGGTGATCGTCGCCCCAGCAGGGAACGATCGGACCTATGGGACGAATGGGACTGACAGGACTTCTGGGCGGCATTTCCTCGGCAGCGCGGGCGCAACCTGAGGACCCATAGGTCCTATACGTCCCATAGGTCCAATTCGTCCTATCGTGCCCCGCTACTCGCCGCGAATGTGCGCGAAGAAGGCGTCGCTGGACACTGGGCGCCCCAGGAACCGTTCCACCAGTTCACGGGCCGGTTCTTCGCTGCCGCGCCCGAGGATCATTTCGCGGAAGCGGCGGCCGGTGTCGTGGTTCATCAGGTCGGCGCCGAACGCCGACACCAGATCGAGCGCAATCACCTTCGCCCACATGTAGCCGTAATAGCCGGCGGCGTAGCCGCTCGCGATGTGCTCGAACGTCCCCGGGAACTCGGTCCCTTCGACGTAGCCCATCGGCGTCTGCCCTTCCATCTCCGCCCACACTTTGAGACACGCATCGGTGCGCTCGCTCGACAGCGCCATGTCGAAGGCGGCGTAGAGCAGCTGCCGGCCGTAGTCGATGCCGGCGCCGAACTTCTTCGCCGCCCGCAGGCGCTGCACGAGCGACTCGTCGACCTGCGGGCCGTCGCAGTGCGACGCCAGCAGCGAGAGCGACTCCATGCGGCTCGCCCACTCCTCGTACATCTGCGACGGCGCCTCGACGAAGTCGCGCTCCACGGTCGTCCCCGCGTGATGCAGGTAGTGCGTCGCGGAGAGCACGCCGTGCAGCACGTGACCGAACTCGTGCAGCAGCGTCTCCAGCTCGTCGTGCGTCAGCCCCTGACGGTTGAAGTTCGTCACGAGCACGCTGATCGGCTTGCGTCCCGCGCGCAGGCTGACGCCGCGCACCGGCCACGCCGCGGCGTGCTTGTACTTGCCGTCGCGCGGATACAGATCGAGGTAGATGCCGCCGATGAAGTTGCTCGTCGCGGCGTCCTTCACGTCGAGGTAGATCACATCCTCGTGCCACGTCGGCACGGTCACGCGCTCGAAGCGGACGCCGTACAGCCGCTGGCTGATGTCGAGCATCCACTCGACGGTCGATGCCGTCGGGAAGTACTTGCGCAGCTCTTCCTGGTCGATGGCGTAGCGTTGCTCGCGCAGGCGCTCGCGGTAGTACGAGACGTCCCACCGCTCGATCTTGCTGCCCTTGAGCTGTGCCAGTTCCTCGAGGTCCTGCCGCTCCGCCTCGGTCACCACGCTGCGCACTTCCTCGAGGAAGCGCGACACCGTCTCCGGCGTCTCCACCATGCGCCGCTTCGTCACGTAATGCGCGTAGCTCGGCACGTCGTAGAGATCGGCGATCTCCTTGCGCAGCGCGACGATCTCGTCCATCACTTCGAGGTTGCGCGACGTGCCGCGGAGCGTGTTCGCCACCCAGTAGCGCTTCCGCGCTTCCTCGTTCTTCGCGTTCATGAGGAACGGGAGATAGTCGGGATAGTCGAAGCCGACGACGATGTTCCCCTCGGAATCGCGCGGCACGCGGTCGAGGTACGACTGCGGCAGCCCCTCGGTCTCCGCCGGCGTGAAGCGCAGCCGCGTCTCGTTCTCACGGATGTTCTTGGCGAACTCCTGCCCCAGCTCCGTCAGCCGCTCGGAGATCTCGGCGAAGCGATGCCGCTTTTCCGGCGGCAGCGACACGCCGCTGTCTTCGAACGACTCGAGCAGGTCCTTCTGAAACTGCGTCTCGGCGACGCTGCGCGGCTTCACGCCACGGACGCGCTCGTAGAACTTCTCGTTCTGGAAAACCTCTGTGATGAAGCTCGACTCCTGCACCAGCGCCAGGTCGGCCGCATCGCGGACCGTCTTGTCGGGGTGCACGCTGTTGAGCAGGGAGATGGGGCCGAACGCCTCCTCGAGGAGGATGCCGGCGTCGTCCCACACGTCGAGGACGTTCGTCGCGCCGGCGCTTTCGAGCGGCACGTTCTCGATCGACGCAAGGATCTGCCGCGCCTGCTCCAGCGCGCGGTTGGCGTAGCGCGTGACGTCGTCCGCGCTCAGGATCGGGATGGTCGCTCTCACTTCAGCGACCTCTCTTGTCAGGGTCTCGGTCATACGGAGCCGGCTATTTTAGCGAAACCGAGGTCAGGAGCCAGCCGTATCAAGATCGACCAACTCGCTGTGCGAGTTCGGAACCAACTTCATTTCCAAGGGGTAACAATGCACCGACCTGCTGCCGTGCTGCTGCTCACGCTGCTGTTTGCAGTCTCTATTCATGCTGCCACACACGCTGAGCTCTTCGCGGCCGGCCGGGAAGCGATGAAGAAAGGCGACCCCGTAAAGGCCGCCGAGCTCTTCGAACAGGCCGTCAAAGCTTCGCCCAACAATTCCGAGTATCACTTCTGGCTCGGCAACGCCTATGGCAACCAGGCAGCGCGCGCGAGCATACTGAAGCAGGCGGGCTTAGCCAAGAAGACAAAAGTGGCGTTCGAGCGCGCCGTCCAGCTCGACCCCGACAATCTCGACGCGCGCAACGGCCTCGTCGAGTACTACGTCATCGCCCCGGGCTTCATGGGCGGCAGCGACGAAAAAGCGCTGGCGCAGGCCGCGGAAATCGCCAAACGCGACGCCGCCCGCGGCCGGCGCACCTACGCGCGCATCTACATCGGCCAGAAGAAGCCGGAGCTCGCGCAGAAGCTTTACGTCGACGCCGTCCGCCAGAGCCCCAACTCCGCCGAAGCGCACTACGACCTCGGCAACTTCTACGCGTACCAGAAGGACTACAAGAACGCGCAGCACGAGTTCGAGTACGTCCTCACCAGGATCGACGACGACTACATGCCCGCCCACTTCCGCCTCGGCCAGCTCGCCGTGACGGCCGGATCGAACTACGCCAAGGGCGAAGAGTCGCTGAAGAAATACCTGACGTACACGCCCAAAGACACCGAACCACCGACGCACCGCGCCTGGTACTGGCTGGGCGGCATCTACGAAAAGACCGGCCGCAAAGCCGAAGCGCGCCAGGCATACCAGACGTCCCTGAAGCTGGCGCCCGGCGCCAAGGACGTGACTGAGGCGCTGAAGAGGGTGCCGTAGCGCGGGGTCCGCAGGGCACGATAGGACGAGTAGGACAGATAGGACAGATAGGTAGGCCACCGCCCCCCCCACGACGAGGGCGTCCACAGGGTCCTATTCGTCCTATAGGTCCTATTCGTCCTATCGTTCCCCCACCGCCACCCCCACCGCCACCCGCGCCGGCGCTTCGTGCGGCAGCACCTCGCGCAGCTTTTCGATGGCCCAGGCCGCCGTCTCTGATGGCGGCTCCGCCGCCTGCCAGGCGCGCAGGTCGACGTGGCGGTCGCCCCAGCTGTAGCGCCCGTTCTCATAGGGATACAGCACGGAAGCCAGGAAATGCGCGAGGTCAGCCAAGCGGGGATCGGCCGGCTTCGGGTGCACGAAGAACGTGCAGATCGACGGCGGCGTTTCGCCCAGGACGCCGGCGGCTTCGAAGTCGAGGACGCGGACGTCGTCGTCCTCGGTGGCCATGAAGTTCGCGATCTTCGCGTCGCCGAGAAACACGCCGCCCTCGTGCAGTTGCCGCATCAGCGACCAGCAGCGCTCGAGCTGCCCGACCGTCAGGGTGCCGGCAAGCCTGCGGGAGAGCAGGTGGGATCCCGGCAGCCGCTCCAGCGCGAGGATCACCTTGCGCGGCGTATCGATCGCGTCGACGAGGCGCGGCGCCAGCGCGTCGAGCCCGCGCGCCTGCAGCTCGCGGTAGAACGCGAGCTCGCGGCGCAGAAAGGTGAGGCCGTCGGAGCCGTCGACCTGCACCTGGCCGCGGTGATAGCCGACCTTCAGGATGACCTCTTCGTACGTCTCGCTTTCGATGTTCAGCGCGACGAAGATGCCGCCCTTCCCCTGTTGCGTCAGCGCCTCGAACGCCGGGAAGCGCCCGAGGAACCGGCGCACGGCGGGATCGTCGCGGACGCGCTTCGTGTACGGCGCCAGCAGATCCTGCACCCCTTCCGGCACCGCCTCGGCGCGGTTGTCCGGGCGCACCGCGCCGCCGATCTCGAGCCGATCGTCGCGATACGCGCCATAGCGATAGTAGAGCGGCAGCCGGCTGCCGAACGGACGTGCGCACGGCACGGCAGGGCAGTCGTCGCGGAACGGTGCGAGCGCCTTCTTCAGAGCGGCCAGGAACTCGGGGCGAGGCTCCGGCAGGTAGATGACGAAGCATTTGCCGATCTGCGTGTAGCCGAACATCCCCGCGTTCAGCTTGCGCAGCAGCTTCATGTCGCGGACGTACTTGAAATGCAGTCCGGCCTCGCGCACCACCGGCACGACGCGCTCGAGGATGCGGTGCGCGTTCAGCAGTGTGAGCGGCACGTAGAGCTTCCACCCCTGGCGTGTGCCGGGCGGTGGCCCGCAAGCGAACCACTCGCCCGACTCGACGTAAGGGAGAGAGAAGCTGGTCGGATGCGGGATGTCAGGCCCCGCCGCCGGCTCTCCGCGCATCATCAGTAAGCGGTGTCAGGCACGAGAACGGTCGTCACCGTGACGGTGGTGACGGTCACGATCGCCACGTCCGTCGCAACCGACGGCATCAGCGACGCGAGCTCTCTTTCCTTCGTCGCGAACTTGACCAATGCTTTCGCACGGTCCTTGGCGCCCTTCGCCGCCTGCAGTGATGCGCGAACGGCCGAGTACTTCTCGGGGTCGTCACGCAACGTCTTCACCGCATCGTGCACGAAGGCATCCGCATTCCGGGGATTGATCGCAATTTCCATCTAGCGTCTCCTTTCTTTGGATTTACTCGGCATGCAGGACGGGCTGTCCTGGTGCTTTCGGGATCCAGGGGCCGGCGTTGAGCTCTTCGGGCGGACGGATCTCCGCACGCGGCTGCGGCGGCCGCGTCGCCAGCGAAAGCGTGCGGCCGTCGATCGAGAGCACCAGGTCGTTGCGCTCCCACTCCTCGAGCACCGCCGCCGTGCCGCCACGGCTGTCGAGCGCCTGCGCATGCATCGGATGCGCTTCGCGGAACGAGGCGTCGATCGCGCTCGTCTTCGCGCCGGCGTCGAGGAAGAGGTAGAGCGCCGTCTCGCCGGCGTCGAGGTCGTACGACTTCGGCGTGTCGAGCTCCCGCGTGTCGGCGATGTGGCTCGCGCCGCTGGGATGCACCGTCAGCGTCAGCGCCGCGCCCTTCCGGTACGCGCGCCGCCACTCCAGGAGCGCGATCTCGACGGCCGCCGTGTTCGCGGCCTTCGAGCCGTCCACCCGTTCGTACTCGTGGAGATAGACCAGCTCGTCGAGGATCTCCTTCGGCTCGGCGAAGGCGAAGCGATACATCGGATGCGCGCCGGTCCAGCGGATGCCGTACTCCTCCGGGTGATCGAAGTACGGGCTGAAGCGGTGCAGCTGGAACGATCCGCCACCCGAGGGCGGCTTGAGATGGTGAAGCTTCGGGATCAGCGCGGCCATCCGCTTGTACGGCTCCTGCGTCTCCCCCGGCAGGCCGAAGATCAGGTTCCAGCCGCTGAAGATCGACAGCTCCTGACACCACTTGAGCAGCAGGATGTTCTGCAGCGGCGAGACGCCTTTCTTCATCAGCTTGAGGAGGTCCTGATCGAGGCTCTCGATGCCGGGCTGCACCCAGCGCACGCCGGCGTTGGCGAGGATCTCGAGCTCCTCGCGCTTCATGTTCGCCTTGACCTCCCAGAAGAACATCCAGTCATGGCCGCGGCGGGCGATCTCCGGCAGCAGCGTCTTGGTGTACTCGCGCGGCAGGATCAGATCCATCATGTAGAAGCGGCCGGTCTGGTAGCGCTCGTACATCCGTTCGAGCTCGGCGAGGACCGGCTCCGCCTCCCACGCGCGGAACTCCATGATCTCGTGCAGCCCGCAGAACGTGCACTGCACCTTCTGCCCGTACCAGCAGCCGCGGCTTCCTTCGAACGGCAGCCACGGGCTCATCTTGTTCATCAGGCCCAGGCGCATGAGGCGGCGGAAGTAGGAGTCGTAGGAGAGCGGGAGCCGCTCTTTCTCCGGCCGGTACAGGCCCGCGATCGGTCCGGTCTGCAGCTCGCCGGCTTCATCGCGGAAGCTCGTCCCCGGCAGCCCGGCGAGCGAGGCACCGGAGCGGAGGCGCTGCACGAGCTCGGGGAAGACGAGCTCCCCTTCGACATGCACCACGGCGTCGACGTAGGGACAGATTTTCAGAATCGCCTTCCCCATCGCGCCGGCGCACTGCGAGCCGCCGAAGACGATCTTCATCTCCGGATAGCGCTGCTTGATGCGGCGGGCGAACGCCATCGAGGCGCCGAGCTGCGAGATCGTCAGCGAACAGCCGAGGACGTCGTAGCGCGACCAGTCGACGGCGTCCATCAGGTCGTCGAGGAACTGCCGCGTCACCGGCTCCAGTGCCTTCGGCAGCACGTCGGCGACGTTCATCCAGCGCGTCTCCGCGAGCGGATCGGCCTCCAGCATCGCCGACAGGTCATCGCCGCGCTCCGGCCCGTAGTAGTGGCGGGAGAAGACCCACTCGGGGAAGTACCCGAGCATGTTGCTCATGTAGTTGTAGAGGTTGAGACCGACGCGCGCGGCGTAGTCGACGTACAGCTCGTGGACGTCCGACTCCATCCCTTCGCGCTCGAGCACGGATGCCAGCGTGGCGAGCTGGATCGACGGCAGCGCGGGCGCCATCCACGGCAGCGAGATGAGACCGACTTTCTTCGGCGCCTTCCCCGCGTGCACGATGGCCGGCTCCGGCGGAATGACGTCGGGGTCGACGCGAGTGCCGGGCGGATCGCCCTCGCCGGCCAGGCTCCGGTCGATCTCGAGGAGCAGGTTCGCGGCAGACTCGGCGAAGAACTGCTCGAGGCCGGCGTCATCGAGGTCGCGCACATACTCATGCAGCGTCAGCGCAAGATCCTCGGCGTCACCATCGGCAACATCCGCGGCTACGGACTGCAGACTCACTTCGGGTGCTTCGGTGCTTGGTGCTCCTCTACGGCGTCGCGTGCGCTCCTCATCCGCAAGGCGGAACATCGCCTGGAGCAGCGAGTACCGGAGAGGGTCGGCGACGTTCGGATTCGTATCCATCGGCGATCCAGCCCTCCATAAGTGTGTCGCATTAATATGGGTACGATTATGGAACTCGTCAATGGTGTCATTCCTATCAACGATTCCCTGCATCCGCTGCTGGATGCAGCGCGCGAGCTCGGCAGCAAACACGTCGCGCTGCTCGGCTCGGCGCTCGAGAAACCGCTCGACGAAGTGGGCGATCTCGACGTGCATGTCGTGCTTCCCCGCATGCACCGCGAAGCGTTCCTCGCACTTTCCGCAGCGGCCGAAACGACGATCGCGCAGCTCGCCGCTTCAGCCGGCCGCGCTCCCTCGGTGGAGCTGCGCCACGGCCCGTTCAAACCAGGACATGGCGAGCTGCAACTCCATCTGCTGATCGATGACGAGGCGAGCCTGGAACGGCTGCCGTGCGCGCTGCTCGTGCAGCGGCAGGCCACCGGGAAAGTGCTCGCCGGAGCACCGCTGCCGCCGCGGACCGCGTGCGAGTCGCCGCACACGTGGATCGCCGAAGCGCGCACGGAGCTATCGCGCTGGCGAGACGCGCTCATTGCGCGTGAGATCCCGTATCGGCATTGGATCTTCGAACCGGAAGCGCGCCTCATCGAAGCACGCGCCGCTGTCACCGATCTGCAGATGTTGTTACGCGGCGCGGCGAAATCGTGCGACGCGTTCTACCGCCCGGCGGTGTGGATGACGACGGGGAAAGTGGCGGACCCGTTCAGCGCCGGATTGCAGGGACAAAGCATCGCCGCGGTACTGGAAGTCATTGACCGCCGGCTGGCGAAACTGGGAGAACGATAGGACCTATAGGACCTATCGTCCCCGCATCAGAACCGCACCGTCACGCCACGCTCCACCAGGATCGGGTACGGATCGATCGGGGCGCCCTTCCACCACTCCTTGGTCGGCGGCAGGACGTCGATGGAAAAGTGCAGGTGCGGCGCGTCCGGCGGCGCGTTGCCGCTGATGCCGACGTAGCCGATCACTTCGCCGCGCTTCACCTTCTGCCCTTCGTGCAGGCCGTCGGCGTAGCGGTCGAGGTGGGCGTAGTAGTAGACCTTCTCTTCGGCCTCGTCGAACTGGTAGATCGTGATGCCGCCCGGCTTACTGAGGAAGAGGCGGCGGATCGTGCCGTCGACGGCGGCGACGACCGGCGTGCCGCGCGGCGCCAGGATGTCGAGCGCGTGATGAATGCGGCCGCCGCGGGCGTCGTCGAAGTCGCGCTTCAACTGCGTCGGCGCGATGCCGGCCACCGGGATGACGATCTTGTCGGGGCCGATCGCCGCGACGCCCGTGGCCACGGTGCCCATGGGGATGCTGACCGTCTCCACGCGCGGCTTCGCACGGTGGCCGCGGTCGTCGCTCGCAGGCGCTATCGCCGCGGCGGACGCAGCCGCTACCGGCACCGGCAGCAACGCACGGCTGCCTCCGACATCTTCGAGGATGCCCAGGACCATGCCGGCGCCAAAGGCCGCCCCGGCGAGAAACGTCACAACGATCTTCATGTGAGGGGGATAATCCGAGTTGCGTGCCTGAACTTCCCGACATCGCCGTATACCTCGAGGCGCTGGACGAGCGCGTCCGTGGACAAGTCCTGAATCGTCTGCGGCTTGGGAGTCCCTTCGTGCTACGCACCGTCGAGCCCGCCCCGAGCGACCTCGTCGGCAAACGCATCCTCGAGCTCCGCCGCCTCGGCAAGCGCATCGTGTTCTCTCTGGAGGACGACCTGTTCATCGTCCTTCATCTCATGATCGCCGGCCGCCTCAAGTGGCAACCGCCCGCCGCCAAGCTGCCCGGGAAGCTCGGACTGGCCGCCTTCGACTTCGATCACGGCACGCTGATCCTGACCGAGGCGGGCTCGAAGCGGCGCGCGTCGCTGCACATCGTCAAGGGAGAGGAAGGCCTCCGCGAGCACGACCGCGGCGGCCTCGAGCCGCTCACCGCCACGCTCGACGAGTTCCGCGAGGCCCTCACGCGCGAGCGCCACACCCTCAAGCGGACGCTCACCGATCCCCAGACCTTCAGCGGCATCGGCAACGCCTACTCCGACGAGATCCTCCACCGCGCCCGCCTCTCGCCGGTGAAGATGTCGACCAGCCTCGACGAGGACGAAATCGCCCGGCTCTACGACGCTACCCGGACCACGCTCCTCGAATGGATCGACCGCCTGCGCAAAGAGAGGAAGGCCGGCTTCCCCGAGAAGGTCACCGCCTTCCGTCCCGAAATGGCTGTCCACGGCAAGTACAACCAGCCCTGCCCCGTCTGCCAGACCCCGGTGCAGCGCATCGTCTACGCCGAAAACGAGACCAACTACTGCGCAAGATGCCAGACCGGCGGTAAGTTACTGGCCGATCGGGCCTTATCCCGCCTGCTGAAGACCGACTGGCCCAAGTCGATCGACGATCTGTCAGGGGGGTAAGGCCCGATGGGCACGTTGTCCGTGGTCCGTTGTCCGTTGTCCGTGCTGCGCTGCACGCTCGCGAAGCGGAGCACGGACAACGGAAAACGGACAACGGACAACGTCTGCCCCGGAAAACCCATAAAGCCAAAACAACGCACCCGTTCTAACCTTACCGCCCCGGCGGCGTCTCACCCGGCAGAATGCTTCAGGGCGCAACGCTGACCGGCACACTCTCCGTGCTTCCGACCAACGCGAACACCGACGACCGACGGCTGGCCGCCAGTTGCGCGGCCGGTGAGCCGCGTGCGTTCGAGGAGATCTACCGCCGCTTCGCCGACCGGATGAAGAGCATCGCCTACAACCACCTCGGCAACCGCTCGGACGCCGAGGATGCGGTGCAGGAGACGTTTCTCAAGATCCACCGGGCCGCGACGACCTTCACCGGCGAAGCCGCCCTCTCCACGTGGGCGTACCGGATCCTGGTCAACACCTGCTACGACCTCCTCCGCAAACGCAAGCGCCGTCCCGAGGAAGCGCCGCTCGACGATGCACCGGTCGAGCGCAGCGCCATGTCGGTCGACGACGCCAAACGCATGACGCTGGGGAAGCTCCTCGCCGAGCTCCCGGAACAGCGGCGCACGGTCTTCACTCTCTTCGAGATCGAAGGCCTCAGCCACGCCGAGATCGGCGAGATCCTCGGCATCAGCGAAGGGAACTCCAAATGGATTCTCTTCGCCACCAAGAAAGAGCTTCAGGAAAAGTGGAAACGCCTCCGATGAACATCAACTGCGACCAGCTCGACAACCTCCTCTTCGAAGGCGACCGCCTCTCTCTCGAGATCGCGGCGCAACACGCGGCCGGCTGCGCCGCGTGCCGGGAGTCGCTCGACGCATGGAACGAGCTCTCCGGCACCGCGCGCAGCATGCAGACCACGTGGGACAACGACCTCCTGTGGCCGCGCATCGAGCGCTCCCTGCGTGAGGAGACGCGCGCTACCCGCGGCAACGTCTGGCGCATCGCCGCCGCCGTCATCCTCACCGTCGGCCTCGGCGCCGGCACCTGGTTCGCCGTCGAGAAGCGCGAGCGCGCCGCCTTCGACCGCGAGATCCTCCCGGTGGCCGCTTTCGACGCCGTCGAGCGCGCCGAGGAGGCGCACGTCGCCGCCATCCAGCGCCTGGAAGGACTGGCCGAGGCGCCGCTCGACCGCGAGACGCCGCTGATGGTCAGCTACAAGGAAAAACTCATGCTGCTCGATGACGCGATCGCGGAGTGCCAGGCCAGCATCGACAGCAATCGCAACAACGCGCACCTCCGCCGCCAGCTCCTGACCATGTACACGGAGAAGCAGCGGACACTCCAGGAAGTCGTCAGAGAGGGAAACCATGCAGAGAAGCCATAAGTGGCGCGGCCTCGCCGCCGCGCTGATCGTCACGGCGGCCGTCGCCGCGCACGCGGACGACCGCTATGAAGTGAAATTTGGACGCACGCTGCAGTTCCGCGGCGGACGCGTCTCCGTCGACAACCGCTTCGGCGACGTGAAGATCACGACGCACGACAGCTCCGAGGTCACCGTGCGCGCCCTCATCCGCTCCTCGAAGCCGGAGATCGGCCAGCAGATCCGCATCCATGCGACCGAGGGGGCGAACGGCGTCAGCATCCGGTCGGAGTATCCGAAGAAGATCAACAACGTCTCCTACTCCGTCGACTTCGACATAGTGATGCCGGCGAACGCGCCGCTCGTGCTCTCCAACCGCTTCGGCAACGTCGACGTCACCGGCCTCGGCAAACCGAGCGAGATCACCAACGGCATGGGCAACGTGCGGCTGCGCAGTGCCGACGGCAAGCAGACCGTCGAGAACTCCTTCGGCGCGATCGACGTCGAGGGCGTCACGGGCGATCTCATCGTCCGCAACAACAACGGCAGCGTGCGTGTGAAGACGGTCGGCGGCAGCGCGGAGGTCAACAACCGCTTCGCCAGCGTCACGGTGAGCGGCGTCAAACGCGGCCTCGTCGTGCGCAACGCCAACGGCACGGTCGACGTGCGCGACGTCGACGGTGCGGCCACGATCGTCAACTCCTTCGCCAACGTGCAGGTCCAGAACGTGGGCGGCCTCCTCGACGTGACGAACAGCAACGGCCGTGTAGACGCACGCCAGATCGGCAACAAGACCACGATCAAGAACTCGTACGGGACCGTCGATGCGAAGAACATCGGCGGCGCGCTCGTCGTCACCAGCAACAACTCACGCGTCGAGGCCCGCGACGTCCGCGGCCAGGCCTCGATCACCACGAGCTTCGCCAACGTCGTCGCGACCACCATCGGCGGCACGACGACGATCAACAACAACAACGGCGGCATCACCGCGCAGGACATCCGCGGCGGACTCAATGCCACGACGCGCTTCGGGCCCGTCCGCGCCGAGCACGTTCAGCAGACCGTCGACGTCGATAACGGCAACGGCAGCGTCACGATCAAGGACATCGGCGGCGCCGCCCGCGTGCGCACCAGCTTCGCCTCCGCGTTCGTCGAGAACGTCACCGGCGGCGTGAACGTGGAGAACTCGAACGGCGCGATCAGCGTCAAGGGGCTGCGCGGCTCCGGCTGCCACCCCGTCGTGCTCAAGACCGACTTCAGCTCCATCCGGGTCGGCCTCCCCTCCTCCTCCGGCTACGACGTCAACGCCCGCACGAGCTTCGGCCGCATCACCACCGACTTCCCCGTGACGACGACGACCGCCGGCGACGAGACCCTCATCGGCCGGATCGGCAACGGCCGGTGCCGCCTGGAGCTGGTCAACTCGAACGGCAACATCACCATCGACAAGGAGTGACGTCGGCGTCGACAGGGCCTCCTGTCGACGTCGACAGGCCCTCTCTCGACATCGACAGGCTCCTCTGTCAACGTCGACAGGCTCCTCTGTCGACATCGACAGGCCCGCTGTGAACGTCGACAGGCCCCTCTGTCGACATCGACAGGCCCCTCTGTCGCCATCGACAGGCCCCTCTGTCGACATCGACAGGCTCTCTGTCAACGTCGACAGGCCGCTCTGTCAACGTCGACAGGCCCTCTGTCGACATCGACAGGACCTCTTGTCAATTTCGACAGGTGAACCACCGATTTGCCCATCTCCTATCTGTCGCTCGCCCCATCGGACCCCGAAGCGCGGCCCTCTGCCCGCTTTTTTAGCCGACCAGCCAAACTGTAACAACTTTTCTGTTGCATCTTGATCTGAACTTGGCTTATATTTGTCCCAACGCAGAGGCGATGCTTGTGCAATGGCGTCGATCCACCCGAGCGTCGCGACACGGTGGCAGCAACATACCGGTCGCGGGCGAGTAGTGCGGCCAGTGCTTGTGTCATGGCCAACCGCACGAATGGAAGTTGAGCTGAGCTCCTTCCAGCCCGTCGCCCCCACGGAGTCCGGCATGCGTCAACGCGTGACGCGTGCCGTCAGAGGCTCCCGAGGATCGCGACCTCGGGTTTGTTGGACCGGGATCCTGCGGCGCGTGGCCGCGGAATCCAACGGACGGCCATCGGCCTGACCGCCCTGGCCGTCCGTCAACAGCGGGCGCGCAGCCACCTGCGCGCTCCACGGAGGAATTCACCCATGGCCCTCGTCACCAGTCCCAAAGCCGCACCCATCGCCATCGATGGGACCACTCCCCTCACGCCCGAACAGATCCTGGAACAGCTTCGCGCCCTGAAGCTGCACATCCCCGAGTTCGGACCGCTGCCCACTGCGACCTCGATCACCCTGCGGCGCGGCGCGAACGTCGACGATGCCCTCGTCCAGGCCGGGATCTCCGCCATCAGCGCCTCGCCCGCGCTGACCGGTGCCCTCGGCCAGGACGGCGAGTCGCTGCGCGGCGAGCGCGACGACGTCAGCCGCTGGCAGGACGTCGAAGCGGAGCTGCAGATGCTGCACCGTGGCGTCGCCGCGGCGAACCTCATCCGCCGCCACCGCCTCGGCCTGACGGTCCTGCAGGCCTACCAGATCGCCCGGCAGCTCGTTCGCCACCAGCGCCACGCCGACCTGCTGCCGCTGGTCGACAACATGCGCCGCCTGAACAGAGGCGGACGCCGCAAGAGCACCACCACCCCGCCGCCCCCGCCCAAGCCGTCCGTCACCACCGAGCAGTCGTCCTAATCCCCGGAAAGGCCGGGCGTGCGAAAGCACGCCCGGCCAGTGGAGGGGGAGCCTGATTGCCCACCTACACCGCGAGCTCGGCGTAACTCAGGCGGCCATCAGCTTCATGCCGACTGAGATAGCGCGCGACAACTTCGAAATCGCAACTTTCCGGCACCGACACCGCAAGCATATAAAGCACGTTGTCTCTGCCAAATTCTCCATACTCGCAGTAGCATCGCGCCGCTTGAGCTCTTGATAGACGATCTCCTCTACTTCAGTGTCCAAGAAAATGATCGAGATCGCCTTACTAATCGAGGGCTCAATGACTTGAAAATATGAATTCAACGTCCGAGGAACCGCCAACGGATATTCCTTCGACTCGGTCGCCGAGCGCAACGCCGGTCGCAAAGAACGGCGTATTCTCCAACACGAAACCTGGCGACTCGCGGCGCGCGTTCAACGCCTCCGACGCGATCGGCGGAACCCCATCCTCGTCAACATCAAGTGGGAAAAAGACCTTCACGAATTGAGTCATACAGCCAAGCCGATCTCGCGGTTGTCGAAGAGCTACGGAATGGAGAGTCGCAGCCTCTCGATCGCCGGTCTCTGCCGGTTCTTTGCAAGAGCAAGCTCCAAAGCCGCCGATCGCTTCATCGTCGTCACCTTCTTCTGCAGCGCGAGCGATCCCGATCTCGGATTTGAGCAACATCAGCGCCTAACCAGGCACTGCAGTGACAACTCACAGATCCCAACGAAGCTTCCCCGCATCGCCTTCAGCGACTCTTATCGAGCAGGCCGATAGTCTTCGAACTCCCATCCTGCATATCGACCTACTTCTGTAGCGATGGACTCCCACGTCTCGCCACTTACAGAGTCGCAAATTCGTTGGATCGCGGAACGCACGGCGTCCCAGTCAAACTCGTTTGTGATCAGAAGATGCCGGCCCCAAAGCTGCGCTTCATCAGCCACCACGCGCTCAAGTCGACGCACCGTGCAGACGTAAAACGTAAAGTTATCAGACGCGTCGTCGCCCGCTAAGCCTATACTAGCAGTTACCACGACCCAGCAATCGGCAGGGTCGGGCGGTAAGGAGGCGCCATCAGGCAGATCAATGCTCGACAAACCCTTAAGAATTGGCTTCATTCGACCACATCTATATGTCCGTTCCGAATCACCGTTCTTTTGCCGGCAGCACTAGTCGTAACCTCTTCGATATTCGCTTGATACTTACCTGATCTCGTTTTGCGCTCGGCGAAGCGATATACCTTGGTCCCATCCTCGCTGATCAACCCGATCTGCTTGTCACCCTTCATTAAAGGCACCGCGGTGTCCCCCACCCAGGCACGCCCGACCTTCTCGGCTTTCGAGGCCGTCATCTCACCTAGGCCAAAGTTACCCTTATTACGTTTCACCTGGAAAAGGATCTGGAGCGTGTCGTCCGCTACTCTTCCGCCCTTACTTCCAGCTGAGATAACGTCGGCGACATTTTCCGCCTTCGACGCTACTCGAACAGCAATCCCTGCGCCTGTCACTCCAGGAATAACGGCGGCTCCGAGATCAGCAGCGACGGCCAAATTGTCAGTCCACGTGACCGGTTCACCACTAAGGGCCTTCTTCCACATGACGCCGATGCCCCACGCGGCGGAACCAGCATCAATGACGACGTCGATCGCTCGACCATCGGGGTCGCGAGCATTAATCGGATTATTCCGCACGTATGCGTACATGTTCCACGACTGAGGCTTGGACATGTCCCAGTCTTCCCCCGGATCGACCGACAAAAACCGCCCCGACGCCGGGCTGTAGAACCGGGCGTGCATGTAGTCGATGTACTCCTGGTTCCAGACGTGCTGGTCGTCGATGTAGTCGCGCTCGTGGCCGGTGAACTTCTGCTTGTCCCCTTTGCGGTTCGCGAAGTTGTCCTGCTCCTGCGTCCAGGAGCTCTGGTCG
>DASVEE010000048.1:0-70264 GCA_036380735.1 Thermoanaerobaculia bacterium
GGACCGCCCCCGCGGAGAAGTGATCAGAAGACCTCCACGGGGCTGCCCGCCCACCCGGGAGGTTGCTTTCGTCTTGCCTGTAGGCGACTGTCAAGGATGTCCCCGTCGAAGTGTCAGGAATGTCCCCGCGAGTTCACCCTCTCCCCGGCCTTTGCGGGGAGAGGGGCGACAAAGCAGGCCTCCGCCCCAACCCGGTGACCGTAAGTTAGTGCATATGGAGTGAGGGGGTGGGGTGAGCCACGGGTCAGAGCTTCCGCGTTCCTCGCAGTGAGCAGCCATTCGTAGTACGCGAGAAACGCCTGCGATCGCTCCGCCACCAAGGAGGGTTCCGCATGGCTGTTCAAAACAGCCGCAGAGACGGAGGGTTTGGTCGGGGCAGCGCACGGTTGTCACGCGCGAGTAGCTGTAGTTCGGCCGGCAGTCCCTCGCCGCCGCAACCGCTCCGATGCCTGATGGCTATGGGCGGGCGCTCTTCCTCGGGTGGGCGGTCCTATAGGTCCTATCCGTCCTATTCGTCCCATAGGTCCTATCGTTCCCCGTTGCCACACGCGCCGCCGGTCCTATTTCTTTCCGCACGCCCGAAAACCCCCGTCGTCGCGCCGCTCTAAAGCTTCGAGGCCTGACGTTCGCATCGCGGTGGCGAGCCGGGCTCTCCACCGCGATGCCGTTCGCTGACTGTCTTCGCGTCAGTTCCCTTTCGTCAGATACATCGTCGCCGGCGCCAGGAGCGCGCGGTACCAGAAGTCGCTGGCGTCGGTGCCGCGTCCCTGGGTCCACATGTCGATGTGGATGCCGTACGTCAGGCGATACTTTTTCTGCGGATCGAGCTGCATGAGCGCCGACTGGCCGCCGGTGACGTTCAGCGTCTTGTGGTCGCCCGTCTTTCCATAGGAACCGTCCACCTTCATTCCGGGAGCGTTCTGTTCGTTCGTCGTATCGACGAACGTCACCGACGCCTTCGCCTCCAGCGTTCCCTTCTTGTCCTCGGTGTCGTTGTTCTCGATGTCGTACGCCAGGATCGAGGAGTATCCGAGGCCGCTGCAGAACTGCCCTTCGCAATTGCCGGGGTGGAAGTGGAGCCGGACTCGCGAGTCCTCGGGGAAGCGGACTTCTTTCCCCGCGCTGAGATTGATCTTGCTCACGACGCGGATGCGGCTGGAAAGCCGTTTGAGCGACATGCTGTATTCCGCGCGTCCTTTGCGGTAGATGCCGATGCGCGGGCCGGCCGGACGGTTACGCTCGATGAGGCCGTACTCCTCCTGGGTCACGAGCTCGCCGTCGCCTTCCTTGTTGAAATACGGCGTGGTCGTGCCGCTCCAGTCGCCGCTCACGAGCGCGTACGTGCCGCCCGCGCGCTGAATGGCGACGAAGCTGCCGAAGAGGATCGGCTTCGGCTTCGCCGGCACCTCGACGACCTTCCGCTGCAACTGCACCCACGGCAGCACGCCGCCTTTCGGCAGGTTCGGATACACGCTGCACGGCGTCTTTTTCGCGACGGGGATGTAGTAGATGTAGTTCTGCCAGTCCGGCGCGAAGTGCGCTTCGTCGTAGACCGTGTTGCCGCGCGTCGAGACCCACCAGTCGATCGGACCGCTGTCCTGCTTGTCGACCGCGTAAACGCCGCCGCCCCCCGCGGGCACCGCGTACTTCAGGACCGGCATGAACGTCTGCGGCCGGTCGCCGCACGCCACCTGCAGTGAGCCGTCCCAGGCATTGCCCGCCGAGATCACACGTCCCCAGAATCCTTCTCCGTCGCCGAGCATGGTGGAGGTCAGGAAGTTCGCGCGTTGCAGGACGTCGAGGGACTGGTTCTCCGGAAGAAAGTTTCCGCTGATGGTCACGCGGTAGTGGCTGTACGTGAGCAGGAGCCAGTCGACCGCCGAGTTGAACGCCGCCGCCTGCTGCTGCGTATAGCGATTCCAGTCGGCCTTGAACTCCGCGGTCGAGCGGGGCGGCCGCGTGCACTGGCCCGGGTTCAGGTTGCATTGCGTCTCGAGCACGCTCGCCGCCCAGAGATACATCACGTAGGCCTTCTGCTCCCGCATGCGGAAGTCGACGAAGCGCTTCTCCGCGTATTCGTACGCCTCCATCATCTTGTGATCGCTCACCATGCCGACCCCGTGGGCGATGCGCCACTCGGACAACGGATAGCGGACGAGCGGCTGTCCGCCCGTGGCCGGGATTCCCTGCGTGAGCACGGCGTTCAGCTCCGCGAGCATCGTGTGCGGCTTCTCGGCGACGATCTCGTTTGCAAAGCTGAGCATCTTGTCGCGGGTGACGTCCTCGTCGACCTTGTCGAACTGCGCCTGGTACTTCTCCCACAGCCCTTCGATCTTGACCAGGTGCTGCACCGCCACGACGTTCTGCGCGACGGCGTTGAACTTGTTGTTCAGGTCCGACTTCATCTCCGCCAGCGACCTCTGGATCTCCCTCTGTCCGACGGTGAGGTTGTCGACTTTGGAGTTGATCTCCTTGAGCTGGTTGGTGACTTCCTGCTTCCACTTGTCCTCGGTGCGCCCGCTGACGCTGCCGAGCACCGAGCAGACGTAACCGGTGAACTTGTCGTTGTTCCGGTTCACGCAGCTCGTGTCGTAGAGAAGGCCGGCCAGCGCCTTTGCGGCGATCTCGCCGCCTTTCACGCCAGCCGACTTGAGGACGGAAGTGACGGGATCTTCCTCCTCCTCAGCCATGACGGGCAGAGCCGTAACGAGCATGAGCAGAGCTATCGCAGGGAAAAGGTTCTTGCACATGGATCTCTCTCTCCTTGTGGAGGGAGATTACCATCAACTGTCGGGTCCGTTCTTCACAGGTCGCTCGCCTCCGCACCGGCCAACAGACCCTCCGCATCATCGTCCCGCAGGAGCCGTCACGCGCCGGCGTCGATCCCGAGCAACCTGATTCGAGCGGCAAAGGAGGGACAACGTGCTGGACGTGGGGCGGGGGCGTGCAGCATACGCACTAACTCCGGTCACCGGGATGGGCCGGCCCTGCTTTGTCGCCCCTCTCCCCGGCCTTTGCGGGGAGAGGTGATTTTTCGCCTGAAGCGAAAAATCGGGTGAGGGGACGCGGCACAACACCAAGCCAGCTTCGAAGCAGCGTTTGTGGTGCACCGCGGCCCCTCACCCGCGTTCGCTTCGCTCACGTCTCCCTCTCCCCGCAAAGGCCGGAGAGAGGGGCAACAAAGCAGCGGGCGGTCGCGTGGCGTCTCGTAAGCCAGTGTCGCGTCTTGCCTAAAAAACGTGGGTGATTCGTGAGCGCCGGTGGGCTGGATGCCAGCCGCCGCGACACAGGCGATGCTGGGACATCGTCGAGGGGAGTGAGGGGAAGAGCGAAGGTGTGGCGCCGACGCGCAACGCCTGACGTTCCCGCTTCGAACGCTCGTGGATCAAGTGTGGCCATCGAACGGTCGGGAGTAGCAGCTGACGCGGAATCTCTCGATCGGCCGGGACGACTTCGATACCATTCCGCTGTTAGAGCGTCAGGGCGGATGGGGAGCGGCCAATCGAGCGTTCGAAGGCCAGCTCGCGAGTCAAGGAGGACACCGATGAGCGGCACGCGACGATTCACCGCGATGATCTACCGCGAAGGCGGCGGCTACGTCGCTCTCTGCCCCGAACTGGACGTGGCCAGTCAGGGCGATTCGGTTGAGGACGCCTCCTCAAATCTACGCGAGGCGGTGGAGCTTTTCCTCGAATCGGCCGACCCCTCGGAAGTTGCCGCCCGCACACATGACGACGTCTTCTTTGCGGCGCTGGAGGTCAGGGCTGGCTAGACTCCGCGTCTTCTCTGGAGGCGAGCTCTGTTCGCTGCTCGCACAACACGGATTTCACGAGGTTCGCCGCCGAGGCAGCCACGTGGTCATGCAGAAGAAAACTGTCGATTCGACGATCACCGTCCCAGTGCCGGACCACAGGGAGCTTCGCATCGGCACGCTCCAGTCGATCATTCGTCAGTCGCAGCTCCCGCGCGCTCTTTTCGAAGTGGAGTCATGAGCGGCGTTCGTTGAGAAGCCGTAGGGCACCGTCCGATTGACCGCCGCGCCGCCCGAGAGCGATACTTCCTGCCATAACTACAGGGAGCATCGCCATGCGTCGTTCGCCGATTGCTGTCGTCTGCTTTGTTGTGCTGTGCGCCGCCGCAGTTCTGCCGCTGCCGTTGAATGCCTGCAACTACGAGTGCAAGGATGGTTGCGACGCGACTTTCCAGAACTGCCACGCGTTCTGCTATGAGTACGTGAACACGCCGAGTCCTGGCTACATGGCGTCGTGCACGGAAAAGCAGATCTGCTACAAGTACCGCGACGGCTCCGTGTACTGCTCCGCGCCGACGTGCGACGGGACGATGTGCTACCAGGTCTGACGCCGCGATGTTCCTCCTCCTGCTGACGGTCATCGCCGGGCCCACGGAGCCGATTCGTGGCGAGCTGCAGCTCCCGGCCGGGGCGACGGCTCCCGCGGCGCTGGAGCTGCAATACCAGTCGCCGGCGGGCACGCCATCCGGCGCGGCGATTCCGAAGGCGAGCGTTGCGTGTCCGGTCGTGGAGCGGCGGTGGCAGTGTGAGGTGCCGGCGGCGAGGCTGGACGTGCGCCTCTCGGCGGACGGTTTTGCGCCGCTCTACTACTGGGACGTGCAGCCGGGCGATCTCGGCGCGGCGAAGCTCGAGCGGGGCGCCTCCGTTTCCGGATGGATCGCGCGCGAGCGGCCGTCGGACGAGCCGGTCCCAGTGCCGGTCACGGTCGAGTTGCATGCGGCGCAGTTCGAGGAGCCGCGCGGCGCCCGCGCGAGCCTGCACCCGGTCCAGCACTCCGGCCAGGCGAATGCGCGCGGCTTCTTTCAGTTGCGCGCCGTTCCCGCCGGCACCTACACGCTCGTCGCGAAGGCGAAAGACGCATCCACAGCCCACGTCGACGACGTGCGCGTGGAGGCAGGGGAGGTCGTGCTGCGCGACGCCGTGCTGCTGCCGCCGCTGGCGACGCTCACCGTGCGCGTCACACCACCGGCGCCGCCCGATGCGGGCGTCTGGCGTACGCAGCTCCTGCGCGTGACTTCGCAGCGGCCCGGACTCGAACGAACCGCCAGCGGAACGACCGACGACCTCGGCGTCTGGACGCACCCGCGGGTCGAGCGGGGCCACTACGACGTCGTCATCAGCGATCCGCGCGGGTCGGTTGCGGCGAGCCGCCGTGTGGAGATCGGGAGTGAGGAGCCGCACGTGACCATCACCATCGGCAGTGTCGCCATCGAAGGGATCGTGCGCCTCGGCGAGGAGCCGCTCGCCGCGAAGCTGGCCTTCGAGTCGGAGGGGCGCAGCGTCACGCTGCGGTCGGACGACGGCGGCGCGTTCGCCGGCACGCTGCCGGAGGAAGGCACGTGGAGCGCGCGCATTACGCCGGACGACGCGTTGCAGCAGCTCCGCATCCCCAAAGTCGAAGTGCGCCTGCGCGACGGTGCGTCCGCGGTCCGCCTCGACCTCGAGCTGCCGGGTGGCCGCATCGAGGGGCTGACCGTCGACCGGCACGACCGTCCCGTGCCGAACGCCAACATCATGATCACGCGTGCGGAGCAGCTCGTCGGCGCCGCGGCCACGGACGCTGACGGCCGCTTCCGCATCGATGGGCTGGAGCCGGGCCCTGTCGCCATCCGTGCGTGGACGGACGAGATCGACGGGCCCACGGTCCGGCACGAGGTGAGCGAGCACGTCACCGAAACGCTGAAGCTCGTCCTGCACGAGCGGACGCGGTTGGAAGGGACGCTCGTGCGCGCGAACGGCACACCCGTCGCCGGCGCCATGATCCGCGGCATCGTCGCCGGCCGTCCCGTGCAGGGCGTCACCGGCCCGTCCGGCATCTTCCGGCTGGAACTGCCCGCCGGAGCGACGTCGATCGATGCGACGATCCTCGCCCCCGGACTGCCGGCGCACATCATCCGTCTCATGGCAGGCGGCCGGGACGAGGTGGTCGTCCGCACGAGCCACGCCGCCGGCTCGCTCTACCTGCAGCGGCCGAGCCGAACGCCGATGGTGCGCCGCGGCAGCGCCGCCGTCCCGCTGTTCCTCCTCTTCGCGCCGCACGGCACCGCCGGCCCCCCGCGCGAGTTCGACGGCGACGGCTTCCGCCTGACGCTGGAGCCGGGCGACTACACCGTCTGCGCCGACGGCACCCAGACGCGCTGTGTTCCGGTGTCGGTGGTACCCGGCGGGGAAGCGGTGGTTCCGCTGGAGGATCTGCAATGAGCGCGGCGCGGCCGTTCCGCTGTACCGTGGCCATGGCGATCCTCCTCGTGACGCTGAGTGCGAACGCCAAAGAGCCCCCCGGCTGGCTCGGCTTCGGCTATCTGCGGCACGTCGAGCCGAAAGCGAAGGTGAAGCAGTGGCTCTATGTCCATCGCCTCGACCCCGCCGGTCCGGCACAAACCGCCGGGCTGCGTCTGCAGGACGTCGTCATCGCCATCGACGGGAAGCCGCTGCAGTTCGCGAGCGACACCGCACTGCTCGACTTCTTCTCGGCGATCCGGCCGGGACAGACCGTGCGTCTCACCGTGATGCGCGGAGCAGCGCCGCACGTGATCGCGCTACGCGCGCGGCCGATGCCGAAGGCGCTGGCGGAACGATGGCAGCGGAACTACGCGTTGGCGCAGAAGCGGGGTGAGTAGATCAAACCCGGCTCCGCGGAGCTTCCTCCGCGCAAGCACCACCATTCTAAGAACCGACGCCTACACGAGAAGCGCAGAGCTCTGCCCCCTGATGTTGTTCCCCAGCTTAGTACGTGCAGCCGACTGCTTCGCGATTCATTGCTCCGGACTAGACACTTTGGACCTTCTTCTCGCTTCTACCGCCGCCACGATGTCGTCGACACGCTGCCTCGGCAGCCGCCGCTCGTAGCCCCAGATCCCGTCCAGCCACTCCGTCCCGGTCGTCTTTTCTTGGCCTTCGGCGACCATGCGTAACGCCTCGACGACGCCGGGCACGACGTATATATGGCCTCGCTCGTCGCGGCGCATGGTCCAGACCCAGTCCTGCATTGTGCCGAGATCCGTACGTGCCTGCGCCAGCATCGCGCCGAACGCGCGCAGGCGGTACAGAACCGCGAGCAGTCCGCCCGTAGCGAAGAAAGAGTACGGTTCGAGCGCGTACAGCCGCTCGCGCAACGATCTCTCATCGCGGTGGACGGTGACCCGCCCTTCGCCTGCGAGTTTCGCGTCGGCCACGATCGCGTGCGGCCGAAGGTCGATGAAGCCGTTTACAGCGAAATGGAAGTTGCGTGACTCTTCGTCTGGCAGGAGTTGCTGCAGCGAATCCTCATGGATCGCAATAGTACCGAGCGGCGCGATCCAGTAGCCGCTGCGGACAATCGGAGCGCCGTAGTCGTCTTCGACCACGATCGGCGAGCCAAGTGACGGCACTGTGAACACCGCGTCCAGTACTACCTTCATTACTGCGAGATGCGCCTCGTCACGCCCGCCAAACTGGCCGGCGTGGACCAGGCCCTTGAGCGCGAGGAGGTGCCCCGGTTTGTCGGCTGTCACGAGCGTGCGAAGGTCACGTGCGAGTGCCTCCGCATTCCACGACTCGCAGTCACGGAAGGTGAGCGTACGCGAGTTCTCGAGAAAGAATCGCTTCGCATTGAACGTATCGTCCGGGTACTCCTCGATCGCTTCGACATCGAGGGTGCGGAGGCGATGCAGCAGGATGAGCAGCCCGAGCGTGTGCAATTCGGCTTGATGCTTCGCCGAGCCGAGATCCTGCAGGGCGAGCGGTTCAACGCCGCTGAGTTGCGCTTCGAGGAGCAGGGGTTGGTAAAGGAAGTCGAAGACGGCGCGGGAATTGTCGCTTTCCGTGTAGTAGCAGATGCCGTTCTCGAACCACGGGAGGTTCGGGTCATCACCGAGCAAACCGGTGGTTGCGAGCACGTGCCCAAGCTCAGACACCGACGCAACCTTCATTACACGATAGAGCGCATCGGCGTTGGCCACACTGAAGAAGCCGTTCTCGCCGCTGCGGATGACCCAGTATGGAAGAAGCTCCTCGCCTCGCTTGAAGCGCAGCGGTTCGTTCTTCGCTCCAGTCAAGGCGAGCGTTGCCGGCTTTACGATATGGACGAACTGCTTCCTCTCGCGTGCGCCACGAAAGATCTCGTGCGGCGCGTCGCGCAGCGCCTTGACGATGCCGCTGTGTAGCGGGATGCGCTCGTGCATGCGCACTTCGTCGATGCCGATGGCGGCGGCCGTGACGAGCATGAGGATGCCGCGTTCGGCGTAGTCGCGAGTGAGGTTCACGGCCTCGTGATGCTTGGTGCGGAGGAACTCGTCGCGCGCAGCATGCGCGAAACCGAGGCGGAGCGTCGTTGCACCGTCTGTCGATTCGTCGTACATCCCTCCGACGCCGGTTGTGTGCGCTACGAGCATTCGCGCGCCCCATGTTTCACGCACGGCTGCTAGATCATCAGCGAAGGTCTGCTCGAAAGCGCGCTTCATGTGCGTGGTGAACTCATTGGTCAAGCCCAGCGCGGCACCCACGATGCCGAGGCCACCCGTCTGATAGGCGAGCATGCTAGCCAACGGAAAACCGAGGAGCACGGAGCGGAACGGTTTGTCGCCGTAATCGCGAAGCCGGACGCGCCGATCGTCGAGAAAGGTCGTAATCGGCTTCACGCTGCGCACATAGCGCAGCAGGCTCTCTTCGTCGCGCTCGACGTTCGCGCGTTTCAGGAACTCGTCGACAGCCTGTGCGCGACGGCGGACGTCAGCGTCCGTCACTAGCTCAAGCCCCGGGATCGGTCGCAACTCGAACTTCGACACTGCGACATAGACGCCGCCGGGTGTTAGGAAGCCATGCTCGAAATGTCGCGGCGTGACGCCGGCGCCCCAACGCGCGCGCGTCAGGCGCTTCAGTCGAGACTCAAATGAATGCACCTCGTCGTCAGTGCGTCCCGTGACTACCAGCACCGGCACGTCTTCCGGCGAGGCGGCCGGGTTGATGGTCATCATTTCCTCGAGCATCTCGACCATCTGCAGCGCGGACGAGCCACCGACAGCCCCCGTGCCGCCGATGAACACGTGAACGTCCCGGTAATGTCGGCCGGTGCGCGCGGCGTCGATGAGGCGCGGGCCGAAGCGACTCTTCTTGAATCTCATGGTGCGAGACTACCGCAAACGTCGCCAGACGCACCCGAACTGAGCAATTTCGCAGACTGTAGGCGCCGGACGAACTGTTCACGCCGACGCGCCAAGCCCGACGCGGACTCAGGCTTGGACAAGGATCTCCCATCGGGCGCGGAGAACATCTGCTTTAGGTCGCTCCGTGGGATGCGTGTTAAGACAGCTCATGAGGAGATCGTCGACGTTAAAGTCGAGCTCAGGGTTGACAGCGGATGGCAGGGCTGGCAGGACCGCCTGTTGTCGAACGACTGACTGCACCTGAATCGCGAACCGCTGGGCAGCTGACAACCGAGGGTCGGACGCGATAGCGGGATCACATCTTAGCCACTGAAGTCCGGTGAAGATCTCGTAGAGGAGTACGCCGATCGCGAAGATGTCGACCGGCCGCCTCAACACCTCACACCTGAGCTGCTCGGGAGCCATGTATTCGGGCGTACCGAAGAACTCGTTGATGCCGCGACCTTCAAACTCCGCGACGCCGAGGTCGATGATCTTCACGTGGCCCTGGTCGTCGAGCATGATGTTTGCGGGTTTCAAATCGCGATGGACGAGTTCCGACAGGTGCATCTGGCTCACGCCGGCGCACAACTCCGTGGCGACGCGTTCCGCCGTATTACGTGGTAATGGGCCACGCCGTCGGCCGAGGATTGTCTTCAGATTCTCGCCCTCGACATATTCCATCACGCCGAATGTGAAGCCGTCTTCCGTCGCGACCCGCTCGCTCTTGCAAACATTAGGATGATGAATCTCGTGGCCCATGGCCACCTCGTGCCGCAGACGCTGAATGCTCTCGGCGTTCGCGACACGCGGAAACTTAAGTGCAACCCGCTTGCGGTTCCTCTCGTCGTACGCCGCGTACAGGATCGCTTCACCACCCGCCCCGATCGAACGCTGAACCGTGTAGCTGCCGAGCGTGTCTCCCGGCGAGAGCTCATGCGGTTGCCTCGTGTCAAATGGCGGCATCACGATCTCCGCTCAACCGTCGGCTCGTCATCTGCCGCCGGTGATACTCGAGCGCGGCACTTTCGCCAAGAGCGGCGGTGGTCACGAAGTCGGTTGCTTCAGGATAGTTCTTCGCCATCCGATGTGCGAGCTCGCCGAACAGCTCGTTGATGTCGACGTTTTGCAGGTCGACAATGTTCCCAGCGTCGAAAGGGGCGAGGTCTACTGAACGCGCTTGGACCTGAGTATCGACGTACTGCTGGTAGAGCTGGCGATGGATGTGCGAAAAATCCGCGCGTCTGACGTTTCCCTTCAGCAGTTCCCATGCTGCGTCAGCAACGTTCTGTTTCAGCGCGACCAATTGCGCTTGGAGATCCGCCACCAGCACGTCAGCGATAGTCGGGTCCGCGAATTCCTTCAACCGCGCGAAGTCGCGCGTCTTTCGCGCGTCGGCGCGCACCGTACGGACGCGGTCGAGTTCATACACCAAGTAGGCTCGCAAGAGGAAGTGCGCATCGCTCCGCCGGACGACCTGCTCTGGTGCACCGCGGTATGCAACCTTCCAGCCATGGACGAGCGAGACAAGAAATTTGTGGAAGTCGCCATTGAAGCCGAAGAGATAGACAATGATGTCGGCGTAGTGGTCGGCGAGGTTCGCGACGTAGTCCTCCAGAAGCTCGCCATCGTATCCGAGAGCTTTCAGCGTTTTGACGAGAGGCTCGGTCGTTCGAAGAAAAAAGAGTCGCCCCGCGACCTCGTGCCAAAGATCGGGCACGATAAGCGGAAAGCCGAAAATTTGCGAAGTTGGCATACGGACGATCGGCGCCGTGCGCACGAAGCTGAAAATCGTTTTTACAGAATCGTAGATCGTGGCAAAACTCGGCGGATCGACCGGCTCGATACGTCGCGCAAAGTCCTTCATCAACTGATCGGCCAAATACAGAAATTTCTGAACACCGCCGCTGTAGGCTATTGAACGGTCGCTTTGGCCGAGGATCTCATCGTACGAGCCCACCGTTCGCTGGCGAAGAAGTAGCTCACTAAATTGATGCCAATCGTTGAGGCGTGCCCACACTTGGCGGTACTGGAGGTCGGGACGGTCACACTCAGCACTGAGTAGTCGCAGGATATGTAGAAGACCGTGGAAGCAAGCCATTACCGCGTCGCGGACATCGCAGCAGATGCTCGAATCGCGTAGCGTCCCGGTGAGGAGGAACAGCGCATTGTCGATCGCGTACCGCTGCTCGATCGGCAGCTTGCGTCCTCGTGCGAGTGCGTCCATTGTCGCGTCAATATCGCGGATGAGCGATTCCGCAGCTGTATCGCACCCGCAGTCATCCTCGTGCAAAACGATCGGGCCCGCCTCGATCACGCGGTCGAGACGTTTCTGTCTCTCCGCGAAGTCGCGCCCATTAACAAACATGAGGTGCGTCTCCACTTTTCGCACCACAGGTCTGTTCGCCTTTTCGCCGAGCTTCCGCTGCTCGCGTAACCAGTTCCGTTGAGCCGGGCCGCTGCTGACCATGAAATCAGCCTTGCCATCCAAGATGTCAATAATGTCTGCGTTGCTGAACAGATCGAGTACGTCATCGTATCCGCCCGGCGCACCGCGTAAAAATGTAAGGTGACGGTCGGAATTGAACTCCGGGGGATCGGGAGGATCAGTTTCCCGGTAGCCGAAGACAGTGAGTATCCGCTGCAAGACGGGGAGCGAGCGCCGTGCGTGCTCGGGTCCTGAAACGATCTTCAGGCTATGGACGGCCAGAATAAAGTCGATTAGCGCTGTGAACGTGGTGTCGTCGAAGTAGCCCTCGACCATAAGATCGTTCCACCCCAAGCCGGCGTGGACTCGCGCACCGGCGGCGTTCGGACCAAGCAAAGTCGTCAGCTTCTTGACGATTTGCTCCGCGATCCCGGGATAGGCGTACACGGCTCGACGAAGCCGCAGGTGGATCATGAATCGCAGCGCTGCCGGACCGCTCGCGTCATCGGGACCGCTGCTATCAAACGGCACGCTGAAAACCCAGTTCACCACGCCTGCCTTCGAGCCGGCGCGGGGATAGCGAAGCTCGAAGATTCGCTTGAAGTTTGTTGTCTTGTAAATCGTGGCGACATCGGCCTGTCCGAGAAGAAACAGGAGTTCCGGAGGCCACAATTCGCGGTTGACCGGGCGTTTACCCTCTGCCTGGCAACTCGCGAGACGCTCGTCGTAGCCGTTTGCGGCAGCGCGGGAGACCTTGATCTCCGGACCGACGTCTCCAACTCCTACGGTCGCGTATGCTGTGGCAATGCCGTACGTGCGCAGGCGCAAAGTCATATCGATCGAGCCGGTCGCACCGGCGTTCCCTCACACGTGCGCTTGTGTTTGGTGTCGCGCTGAAGCCCGAAGAACGTCCGTAGTCGGTACGGCTAGACCGGCGAGATCTCGACGAGGTCCCCTAGCGCCTGCATCATCGCGTACCGCCAAGCTAGCCGCTCGCCATCCGTCGCTGCGGCATTACGTTCTTCGTGACAGGCGGCATTGTCGCCTAAAGCGACATCGAAGAAAAGATGAGCGTAGGACGTACAGGGGACGAGTGGGAAACGCGAATGGCCATCGCCGAAGGAAAGCGGGAGGCCGCGAAACGGATCACGATTGGCGTAATCAGCCATGTACATGAACCTCAATTCCTGTGATTCCATCAACGGAACTCCTTCGGCATGCCTGCAAAAAATGTTGCGATCATACGCGCTCTAGCGTCGCTGTCAAACTGTTGGTGCCGAAAGCGAGGCTACGACGCCGCACCGCCTCGTCCTTGAAGCTAACAATAACATCCAGTGCAGATTCTACGCCCCACCGCCAGCCACGGCCGTGTCCGTCATCACACTCGGTCATGGTGCGCGGCGGAGGTGCTCATCCTCGCCCGCGCCAGCAAGGCACACCTTTCATGAATGGCTACCACCTGAGCTTGGCGAAAGTTTTGACGGCGTTCAACCTCCGAGACATCACCGTCACACGGATAGTTAGTCGCAAACGATTGCTGTGCTCACAACTACTCACCCCCACCAGTCGCGCTCGCCGCCGTTCCTTCTGTCTGCCGCGGCAAGGGGCCGCCGCGCATTTCGCGGCGTGGGATGAAACCAACAGGATCACCGCTCCTATACGCCTTACTCGCGCTTCGGAACGAGCTTCCGTAGATCACGTCCGGTGAAAACGTCGACGAGTTCGACGACCTCGCACTCCAGCGCGACCGCTAAACGGATGATCGTCGTGAGGCTCGGCACCTTCAGGCCTCGCTCCATCTCGCTGATGTAGGCGTAGGTGATTCCGGTCAGCGCTGCGAGCGATCGCTGGCTTTCACCGCGTCCCTCTCTCAGCTCGCGCAGCCGCGCGCCGAACAGCTCCGCTTCAGGCTGCGTCATGGCCCCGATCGTGTGCGTGCCGCTTGCGTTTGCGATGCGGAGGCGCTATGCTATAGCACGACATCAGGAGACCCCGCATCATGCTCGACCCAGCCCTCATCCAACGCATCCGCGCCATCTTCCTACATCATGAGTCGCGCGTCACGATCGACGACGCGGCGGGGCTCCTCGGGTGGTCGCGCGCGGAGATGGGTGCGGCCATCCGCGATGGGGAGATCGAGGTCGTCGAGACGTGCAGCGGGAAACGGGTCGAGTTGCGGGAGCTGGCGGCGTATGCGCTCCAGCAGTGGCCGTTGACGGCGATCGAAGAGGCTCTCGGGCGGGATGCCACGTTGATTCTGCCGCCGGCGTTGCGGACGCGGAAGCTCACCGTGCGGCTGCCGCGGTATCAGATCGGGGCGCTGCAGGTGCTCGCGGATGATGGGCGGGAGTCGGTGGACGCGATGCTGATGCGCATGTTCGAGGAGCTGACCGACCTGAATCAGGAGCGGCTCGCGCGGCTCGTCCCTGGACTCGACGAGGCGATGGCGTGGCCGGATATTGCAGAGGGCGACCGCGCCTCGTGAAACGACTGACCTGGAGGTGATGCGCAATGTCCTCACGGCTGTCTGATGACCTTCGCCGTCTTCCGGCGCTCCGTCGTCCGCGGCGGCGGCGCGTGCGCAAAGCGGTGGATCGGGCCGTCGAGGCTCGTCGAGAGCCGCAGCCGCGGGCGGCGCGGGCTCCGCACGTCCTCACGCTCTCGTCGCGGCGCGTTGTGCGGCGCACACTGCCCGAGGCGGTCGTGCCGTATTTGCGAATGTCGGGACGGTGGCTCGAAGAGCATGGATTCGTCATCGGCTCGGGGGTGCGCGTGGTGGTGGAGCAGGGGCGCGTCACGTTGATCAGCGGCGAGGACGATGGGGACGACGGGAGCGCGTCCGGCCAGTTGGCGAAGCCAGCGGCTGTTGTTACCCAACGCTGAGGGCGCAATGGCCTTACCTTGAAGCTGTTCGTGGTAACGGCGACGTGCGCGCCGGGTGGAGCATCCGGGTGGGGGCGCCCCCCCCGGTGTCATCCCGAACTGCCCGTATGGGGGCTCGGGTGGGGGAGGGCGGTGAGGGATCTGTGTGGGGGAAGGTGCAACACTGCGTGCCGTGGTTCCCCCCCGCACGGATCCCTCACCCTCCTCCTCCTCCCACACCCCCATACGGAGGGATTCGGGATGACGCAAGAGGGGGCACCACCCACACCCCCATACGGAGGGATTCGGGATGACACAAGAGGGGCGCCACCCACACCCCCATACGGAGGGATTCGGGATGACACAAAAGGGGCGCCACCCACACCCCATACGGAGGGATTCGGGATGACACAAGAGGGGCGCCACCCGAGCCCCAATACAAAGGGATTCGGGATGACATACAGGAGCGCCCGTCCCCCCGGGTGTCATCCCGAACTGCCCGTATGGGGGCTCGGGTGGGGGAGGGCGGTGAGGGATCTGTGTGGGGGAAGGTGCAACGCCTCGTGCCGTGGTTCCCCCCGCACGGATCCCTCACCCTCCTCCTCCACCCACACCCCCATACGGAGGGATTCGGGATGACACAAGAGGGGCGCCACCCACACCCATACGGAGGGATTCGGGATGACACAAGAGGGGCGCCACCCACACCCCCATACGGAGGGATTCGGGATGACACAAGAGGGGGCGCCTCCCACACCCCCATACGGAGGGATTCGGGATGACACAAGAGGGCGATGTGACCCGCGCGCTGGCGGCGTCGAGCTGCGGCCCTCGTGGTGTGCAGCAGGGTGGCAGCTCGACCGCTGCCACTGGGGGAAAGCGGCAGCTGATGAAGCGTCGCTGCCGCAGTCCAAACTGCCGCCGCGGGCCGTGCGAATCGCGGGGTGTGGTTCTCGGCCGGCATTCTCCGCGGCGATGAATGCCGCGGCGCGCAGCCGTCCTATCTGTCCTATACGTCCTATAGGTCCCATTTGTCCTATACGTTCACAGGCAGCGTCGCTTCGCGCCCCACCCCCGTCACGGTCCTGTTTCCAACGCGAAATTCGTTTGCCGGATCGTCACGATCACGCCTTCTTCACCCACTACGCTTACTCCACATTTTGACAACGTGAGGGCGCGAAGCTTTGGCGCCGCGGGATTGGGGACGACCACATGACTCGAGCACTCCTCGCTCTGCTTCTGGTGCTGTCGCAGTTTTCGGTCGACGCGGCGCCGCGCAGGCGCGCCGCGCTGCATCCGGTACCGGTCGTCGCGCCGGAGGCCATCGTGGCCGCGGCTCGGCAGGCCGCGGAAAAGGCTCTGGCGGCCGGCGTGCCGGCGATGCAGATCGCGGTGTCCCACCACGGCCGCGTCATCTACTCGGAAGCATTCGGCGTGACCGACAAACAGAGCGCGACGGCCGCAACACCGAAATCGGTGCTGCGGGTCGGCTCGATCACGAAGCAATTCACCGCGGCGGCGATTCTTCGCCTGGCCGAGCGCGGCGAGCTGACACTCGACGATCGCATCGAAAAGTACGTCCCCGACTTCGACACACGCGGCCGGACGATCACGCTGCGGCACCTCCTCACTCACACCTCAGGCGTCGCTCGCGACCCGTACCCGGCCATTCTGACTCCGGCGACCGTCATGGCGCCGTTCCCGCGCGCGCAGGCCCTCAAGACTCTCAACACGAAACCGTTCGATTTCACCCCCGGCGCGAAATGGAGCTACAGCAACTCCGGCTACCTCCTCCTCGGCTATGCGATCGAATCGATCACCGGCATGCCGTACGCGGAGTTCATTCACAATGAGCTCGCGCTGCCGCTCGGGCTCCTCGACACCGGCGTGTGCGGCACGTCCAACCTGCCGCTGCACGACGGGTACAGCTTCATCCAGGGGCAGTGGACGCGACTGGACTCCTTCCACACGTCGGGGATGATTTCGTCGGGCGCGCTCTGCTCCACCGCATCGGATCTCACGCGCTGGGCGCACCTCCTCGCCACCGGCCGCGCCATGCTGCCGGAGTCGTACGCGACCATGACCACCGCCGCACGCCTGGCCAACAACACCGTCGTGCCGAACAACTACGCCCTCGGCGTAGGCGTGCAGAAAATGTTCGGCCATCCCGCCGTCTCGCACGGCGGCGCGGTGCCTGGGTTCCTGAGTTTTCTTCTCTATCTGTCCGATCAGGAAATCGGCGTTTCGGTGATTTCGAATGCGTTCCCGTTTCCCGCCGACGGCAATTCGGAGTTGATCGCGAATGCCTTGGCGAAGGTGGCGCTGGACGCTTTGGAGTGAATCGGCGGGAGTGGGCTGGCGGGGTCGTTTGCAAGAAGGATCTGAAAGTCAGAACGCAGAACGCAGAACGCAGAACGATGGATTGAGAACGGTCCCCTTTCAACGTTCTGCGTTCTGCGTTCTGCGTTCTGACTTCTGCGTTTCGTTGATCGGGGTGACCAAAATGACGCGAGCAGTTCTTGTCGTTCTTCTGATTCTTGGGCAGTTTTCCGTCGCGGCGGCGCCGCGCAGGCGCGCGGCGCATCATCCGGTGCCGGTGGTTGCGCCGGCGGCCATCGTGACCGCGGCACGGCAGAGCGCCGGCGCTGCAATGGCGGCGGGCGTTCCGGCGGTGCAGGTCGCGGTGTCGCACCGCGGTCGCATCATCTATTCAGAGGCATTCGGCATCACCGACAAAGACAGTGCGGCTGCCGCGACGCCGCGGTCGGTGCTGCAGGTCGGCTCGGTCACGAAGCAATTCACCGCAGCGGCGATCCTCCGCCTGGCGGAGCGTGGCGCTCTGACGCTCGACGATCGCATCGAAAAGTACGTGCCCGAGTTCAACAACCGCGGCGCGACGATCACGCTCCGCCACCTGCTCAGCCACACGTCGGGCGTGCGCCGCGACTGGTACCCGCCGACGCCGACCGGGCTTGCGCCTCCCGCACCGGTCACGCGCGAGCACACGATCAACACCCTCAACTCGCAGCCGTTCGACTTCGCGCCCGGCACCAAGTGGGGCTACAGCAACGCCGGCTACCAGCTCCTCGGCTATGCGATCGAATCGATCACCGGCATGCCGTACGCGGAGTTCATCCACACTGAGCTTGCGCTGCCCCTCGGGCTCCTCGACACCGGCGTCTGCGGAACGTCGAACCTGCCGCTGCCTGAGGGCTACGGCCAGTCGCCCCAGGGGACGTGGAAGCGCATGCCGTCGCCGCACACGTCGGTCCTGTTGTCGGCCGGCACGCTCTGCTCCACCGCCACCGATCTCGCGCGCTGGTCGCACTTCCTCGCCACCGGCCGCGTCATGCTGCCGGCGTCGTACGCGACGATGACCACCCCCGCACGCCTCAACAACAACGCCATCGTCCCCTCCAGCTACGCCCTCGGCGTCGCCGTGCAGAACATGGTGGGGCAACCGGCCGTGTGGCACTCCGGCGCCATCGATGGCTACCAGAGTTTCCTCCTCTATCTGCCCGAGAAGGACATCGCCATTGCGGTCATCACGAATGCGTTCCCCGCGCCGCCCGGCGGCAACCCGCAGCTCATCGTGACGGCCGTGGCGAATGCGGCGGTCGGGTCGCTGTAGCGATCAGTCCGACGGTGGAGAACGATAGGACGAATAGGACAGATGGGACCTATAGGACCAATGGGAGCAGGCGCCGTCCCATTCGTCCTATTCGTCCTATAGGTCCTATAGGTCCTATCGTTCCGGCGCGCCCGCCGTTACCCGCCACCCTCGAAGAGGTCGATCGCGACTTCGCGCGTGCGGTGCGTGATGCGCCCGAGGACGAACGGGTCGACGTTCACCGCCTTCAACTTCCAGTCGCGGCGGAGGTAGACGAAGAGGCGGTGCGTGAGCAGCTCGTGCACGACGAGATCCGTGCGCAGCACGAAGTTGCGCGGCGTGGCGTGTGACGGGGGAACCAGCACCGCCGTGACGTAAAGATGGGCGACGGCTGCTGCCGCATGCCCGGCACCCGGCTCCATCACCATCCTGAGGTCACGCACCTCGGTGCACCACGCCGTGCCGTCGCGATCGGAAGCGGTCAGATGATCGGTGACATAGCGTGCGAGGTCGCGCCGCAGGGTGGGGGAGAGCGCCGCGCTGGTGCGCGGCACCGGCCTGCCGAAGCCGATCTCGAACTGCGCGGCAGGAAGACGCAGCTCCGCAATCACCTGCTCGCGCTCGACGTCGAGAAAGATCGTGCTCTCGGGCAGCGGATGGCTGAATGCCTCGGGCGCGGCAAGCAGCAGCGCGGCAAGCAGCAGCGCAGCAAGCAGCAGCACGGCGAGCCGCATCGGCTTCATCTTCAGGGGCGGACCGCGCGGCGTCGTGGGGGACGCGGCCCATCGTCGTCGCGGATCGTCAGCACGGTCGAAGCCGGACTGCCGAGCGCCGCGCCACCCGCGGCACTGCTCAACGTGAAGACGACGGTCTCGTCGAGCTCGACGAGCTGGTCGCCGAGGATGGGGATCTGAAAGCTCTTCGTGGCGCTGTCGCCGTCGGCCCAGGTCAGCACGCCGCTCACCGATTCGAAATCGCTCCCCGCCGTCGCCGTCCCTCCGGCGACCGCGTAGGCGACACTCACGGCTCCGGTCGTGCCGCCGCCGCGCTGAATCCGGATCGTCGCGGCGCCCGCGCTCTCGAAGACCTCGTAGCTCGTCTCCGCGAACGCGATCGTTCCGGGCTCGAGCACGAGCGTGCCGTCACCTCCGTAGTCGAGCGTCTCATCGCGCCAGATCGCGTGATAGTGCAGCTGGCCGATGACCGGCGCGGGGCCCTGCATGACGATCTCCATCCACGCGCGGGGGCCGTCGATGCGGATGTACGAGCCCAGCGTCGTGAGGTTGGGGTTGTTGCCCGCCCAGCCGATGTAGGTGTTCTCGAACGCGCTGCTGCTCGTGTAAGCGGCGAGGAAGTCCGCGGCGACGCCGCTCGGCGTGTCATTGACCCACGCTTCCATCGCGTCGACGACGAGTGCCTGCTGCGTCGCGGAGAGCGACGAGACCTTCAGTCCGGAGGGCGCCGGGAAGAGGTTGTCGTCGCCGGGACCGAGCAGCACGTCGCCGAACGTGCCGTTGAGCTTCGCCGCCGCGCGCTGCGTCGTATCGAGGCCGGCGATCATCGCGACCATCGCGTCGGTCTTCGGCTTGAGCGGCGCGTAGCTCTGGCCGTTGAGGGTGAAGGTGTGCGGATTGATGCCGGTGAAGTACGGCGTCGGGCTCTCCACGGAGCCGTGATAGTAGAAGTTGAGCGCGTAGTGGTGCCCGCCGAGCTGCAGGATCCACTCCTCGGTCGACGACGGCGTGCCGATGAACGCGATGAAGTAGATCCCGCTGTCGTAGACGTTGGGCGCGCCGAGGCCGCCGAGGACGTCGTCGGCCATGCGGATGCCGTCGAAGGTGCCGTAGCCGGCGGTGGAGAGCGCCGCCTGCGCGACGCCGAGCGCGGCCGCGAGCTGCGCGGGCGACAACGTGCTGAATTGCAGCCCGTTGTTGCAGGCAGCACCGCACGGAAGGTTCGACCATTTGGTCGAGGCCGTGCTGCGGTTGAAGACGTATTGCACGCCGCTCCTCTGTTGCGCGGAGAGCGTGGCGAGCAAACTCTCCGCGGCGCTGCAGACCGCTTTGGCCGAAACGCTGCTGCCCGCGGTGCAGTTGCTCGTCTGTGCAGATGCGACCGTGGTGCAGAGCAGGAGCGCGATCGTGCACGCGATCCGGAGTCGAAGGGGCTGGCTGGGCATGCGTGATGTTAGCCGGTGGTCGCTGCGTTGCTCCAAAACAACAGGTGAAGAAGCGCGGCGGGCGCGAGTGTGGTTAGCGGGCGCGGCGCGCAGTGACACCCCTGATGTGCGCGTGCGCACCCATGGTGGCGCAGCGACCCACGCCAAGTGGTGCAGCGACACACCCCAGGTGGTGCAGCGACACACCCATGGTGGTGCAACGACACACCCCAGGTGGTGCAGCGACACACCCCAGGTGGTGCAGCGACACACCCTAGGTGGTGCAACGACACACCCTAGGTGGTGCAGCGACACACCCTAGGTGGTGCAGCGACACACCCTGGGTGGTGCAACGACACACCCTGGGTGGTGCAACGACACACCCATGGTGGTGCAACGACACACCCATGGTGGGGCAACGACACACGCCAGCTGCGCAAGGGCCTCCGCGAGGGCTGCAGCGTTGCGGCTCGAAAAGTTTCTGGCGACCTCTTGACTTTCCGCGTCGACCGCCATATAAATGCTGCACGGTCGAAATCGTAAGGTTTCGGCCGTGGCGGCTGTCGGCGGTATGGGCGTGCTGGATAGCACATAGTCCTGTACCGGTGCGGGAGTAGAGCTGAGCTCCTCCTGCCGCGGGGACTCGAGGTGTGTACACACCTCGCTAATCGTCAACCGGAAGTGTCGGCGCGTCGCCGAACCTTCCAGCCGGCGGCCGCCTCGCACTCGTCGACGAGTCGTGACGTCACCTCCGGCCTGACCGCTCGCAGAAGGAGACTATGTCATGGCAAATCCCATCAACAACATCACAGCCGCCGATCCGTCCAATCCGATTCCGGTGAAGCTGGAGCCGGAGGAGGTCATCGCGCAACTGCGCACCCTCCGGTCACAGATCGATGCCGTCGAGCCGCTGTCCAAAGAGCAGCGCAAGCTGGTCAGGCAGCGTCTGCGGGTCCTTCCGAAGCCCGTCGTCGAGGCTTCGATCAACGTCATCGGCGTCCTGGAGAACCTGTCGCAGGCGATCGGCCAGCCGCTCGACGAAGTCCGCCAGTTGCAGGCCGAGACGCTGCGCTGGGAGGCCGTCGTCGACGAGGCACGCGCATTCCTGAAAGGCATCGAGGGAGCCAACCTCAATCGCCGCCAGCGGCTCGCGGTCATCGCGGGGCAGGCGTACACGATCGGTTCACAGATGGCGAAGGATCCGGCGAAGTCGGTGCTCGTGCCGCATCTGGAGGAAGTGAAGCGGCTGAAGGGCGCCGCGCGTCGCCGGAAGGGGGCGCGCGCCGCGCAACCGCAGGCGCCGGTCCCCGCCCCGTCCACGACGCCGAAAGCGTAAAGTAGAGGAGGTTGCGAGCCCGGGCGTGCGACGCGCGCCCGGGCTCCATCACGGTCCTATGACGCGAGAAAATGCATCCGAACGTGCAGTAGCGCTGGTGCACCAGGCCGTAGACGTGCTGCAGCGCGCCGAACAGGCGCCCGTGTCGCCGATCAACACGACCTTACCGCCGAAGCTGAGGCGCGAGCTCCGCCGTGGGGCCGCGCGTCTGCGCAAGGGAGAAATGCAGCCGCGCTACGTCAATCTCCACAGCGCCGAGCAGCTCGCCGACATCTATGAGCGGACCGCCCGCCGCGACGAGATCCTCGATGGCGTGCGCAACGATCTCCGTCGCATCGCCCGGGACCTCAAACGCATCCTCGACACCAACGGCGACGAGGTGATGCCCGCCATCCAGGCGGTGCTCGACGAGACGCGGCGGTTGGCGGAGGAGGGTGGTCCCGGCAGTGAAGCCGCACAACGATACCGGTTCATGCAGTTCCTGGGGTGGAGCGGCCGGCAGGACCTGATGAAGAAGCGCCGGAAGAAGGCCTCGGTGCCGGTGGGCATCCCGGTGATCGGCGATTTCGCGACCGAGGCACGCTACACGGCGTCGGCGGCCGAGGTGCTGCCGTCGGGACCGTCCGAGGGCGAAGCGGTCTTCACCATCCCGCCGGACGGCAGCGACTTCGGACAGGGACGTGTGTTCATCCGGATCGGCACCGGCGCCCAAAGGTGGGTCGGCAGCTTCGCGCGCGGCCACGGGACGGCCAGCACGATCGCGATGATGCCCGGCGACCAGCACCTGTTCGTCTCCGCCGCCGGCGCCGGCTACATCATCGAAGCGGCATCACGAACGCTCGTGGAGACGAGCGGCACGAAAGTCCGCGGCGTGATGGGCGACGCGGCGCGGACGTTGTTCATCGTCAGTCACGACAACATCCGCCTGGAAGCCTTCGGCCCGAGCGGCCGCCTCTGGAAAACAGAGGCCCTGGGTTGCGGAGGATTTCGCCGAATGACCCTGACGGGCACCGAGCTGCGCGGCGAAGCGTGGCAGGCACGGGGGGAGTGGGCTGGGTTCTCGGTGAAGTTGGCGACGGGGGTGGTGGAGGGGGACGGGGATTGACGATGGGACGTATAGGACGAATGGGACGAATGGGACGAATGGGACAGATAGACAGAGGCAGGATTAGTCCCATCTGTCCTATTGGTCCCATCCGTCCGATAGGTCCTATCGTCCTGTCCGCACACCCGGCGGGAAGTTCGTTTGTCGCTCGTCGACGCAGCGCTCTGCGTAGCGACTTCTGCGCGGGACAGACAAGAGTGTCTGTCCTCCACTTCGGTTCATCGCGTCAGGCGCGGTGTTGTTGCATCGTTCTTTCGCGGAGCACGCATCGCACGCACCCGCGATGCGGAGTGGAGGACAGACACTCCTGTCTGTCCCGCGAGGAATGACGCGATGACGACGCTGCTCCGCACGACCGGGCAAGGACGCGAGGGTGAGGGGACGCGAGCGTCAGAGCTTTGCTGTCACGCATTGAGCGGATTGCTTTCGCACCATCCGGTGGATCGCTGCGGTGGCCATGGAGGAAAGAAGCTGTGACCCCCATCGCCCCGCTTCCTTCAACGCCCCGAGCCGCAGGGTGTGCTGGATCGTCCTGCACGTCAGTAACTCGAATGATTTTGAATGAGGCAGACGGCACCGCTCCGGGATGCTGCAGGAGAGTGCCGTGACCGTGGCGGATATCGGATGAGCACGACCCGGCCATCCCTCTGCAATAGGCCCGAGCAAACAAATCCGCAATGCGCTTTCGGTCCGACGTAACGTCTCCGGTGCAAGTGCCTGAACCCACCCGGAAAACTCACGTTCCGTAGCGGCTCACCACCTGCACCGCGTCGATCGTGCGGATCGTCCCCGCCGCCACATCGCGCGTGGCGCTGTCGATCGGCATCTCGTCCGGCCGCGCGTAGTCCTCGGCTCGGCAGGTCAGCACGATCACCTGCGCGTTGATGGCCGTCTTCTGCAGCACCTCACGAAACCACTGCAGGCGCGCCAGGTCGCTATGCACGAGGTGATCGTCAAGCACCACGGCGCTGCGCAGCTGATCGGCGATGGTCAGGCGGATCAGCGCCGCCAGCTGGTCGCGCGTGCCGACGGAGAGCGCGGCCAGAACATCGTCATTCTCGCTGGCGTCAGTTGTCTGCAGACCTTCGGCCTGCAGCGAGGCGTCGAGACGCAGGGCGCGATAGCGGCCGGCGGTGAGCTCCTCGAAACGTGCCGCGACCGGGACGGCCAGCGCGCGGCCGAGGTGTACGCCCTCTTCGTTCTCGACCGCGCGCAGCGTTTCGTGAAGGAGCTTCCACGCCTCGGCGTCCACTTCCACCGCGTGCCACCGCGTTTGCGCGGCCGCGCGTGCCTCTTCGAGCCGCGACACTTCTTCGCGCAGAGCGGCACCGCCGACCTGCGTGAGCGCTCCATCCTTGCGGTCGAGCTCTTCCTTCGCCAGGTCGTACTCGCGCTGCGCGAGCTCGACCTCGCGCGCCGCGGATGCGGCATCAGGCAGCGGTCGGTCGTCGTGAGGAAACCCGGCCAGCTCCCGTTCGTGTTTCACCACCAGCACCGCCGCGCCGTCACGATCGAGCCTGGTGACGTTGTCGCGCAGCACCTCCAGCGCGCCGATCTGCTGGCCGTGCTCATTGCGCACTTCATCGTGCTTCGCGACCAATGCGTCGCGCTCCGCTTTGGCGCGCGCGTGGGCCGCCTGCGCCCGTTCAAGCGCAGCAGCGGCTTTGGCCATCTCACGTCCGGTGGCGGCAGTGAGCGCCTGCAACTGGGACGCGTTCGCCGTCTGCGCCTCGCGCAACAAACCGATCGTGGTCGACGTTGAAGAAGCCAGTGCATCGAGATCGCTCCCCGCTTCGGCGAGGTCCGACACCTTTTTCGCGAACACAGCCTCCGCCTCGGCTACACGCCGTTGCGCATCGCCGAGCTCGAACTCCGCTTTCTGTACGGCCGCATCAGCGTTCACGAGATCCGCGGCCAGCGCGGTGTGCTGCTTCACCAGCTCCTGATGCTGCGCGTTCGCCTTCGACTCCGGCGGCTTGCCGAGATTGACGAAGTGACTTTCGAGCGCCGGCACATCGTGCTCGCCGAGCGCTTCTCGATGCCGCTCCAGTTCTTCGGCCGACACTCCCGCGGCCGCGTTCTCGCGCACGGCAGCCAGCTCGCGCATTTGCCGCGCCGCGTTCCGCAACTGCTCCGCCTCACGTTGCAGTGCCGCAATGCGCTGCTGTTCCGTCGCGACGGAAGCGTGCCGCGAACGCACCTCGGCCAGCGTGAGCACACCGGCCGTTTCCAGCACCGGTTGCGCCGTTTCCCGCCAGCGCACGCGGAGCGACTCCACGTGCTTCCGCTTCTCCGCGCTCCCGGCCAGGATGTCGATTTCCACGAGCTCGCCGATGGCCAGATGCATCGTGCGCTCCGCCTCCAGCTCCCGGGCGGCCGCGAGCTCCGCGGTCGCCACCACCTCCTGATCGACGCGGCTCCGCAGCGTAACCGCCGCCGACGGCCGCACCGTCACGCTGATCCCGCCGCCCAGCGCCGCCTCGGCCAGGTCGCGTTCGCGCTCGAGCTGCTCCAACTGCTGAAGGTCCGCCGCCGACGGCAGCCGCTTCGATGTTTCCTCCAATGCAGCGGTAGCCGAACCAACATCGCCGTCGAGTGCGACCGCGCGGGCATCGTTCGCGACCGCGTTCGCACGGGATACAGCCGCCTCACTCCGCGCCCGCTCAGCCTCTTCGACCGCGTTCATCGCCTGACGCCACCGCGCAAAGGCAACGACCGCGCGTGCAACCTCCACCTCAGTTGCCAGGGCCTCGCTCTTCTCCCGCACCTGATTGCGAGTGCGCACCGCCGACTCCAGCGTCGCCTGAGCCGACGTCACCGCCGCTCGCGCCCGCGCCGCCTCAGCACGCGCAGCAATGGCTGCATCCACGCGCTCCTTCTGCCGCTCGGCCTCCGACACCTGCAACGTGAGCTTCGCCCCCTCACCACTGAGCCGCTCGCGCTGCAACTCCTGCTCGCGTGCCGAATCCTCACTGCTGGCCTTGCGATGCGCCTCCTCCGCCGCCCGTACCGCGGCCTCGGCCGCGTCGCAACGCGCATTCGCCGCCGTCACCGCCGCGTCGCTTTCGCGCAAGCGCCCTTCGAGCGACTGCAACTCAGCGCGTCGCGCATCGAACCCGGCAATCTGCGCATCGATGTCGCGCAACTGTCCGCGCGACATCTCCAGACGCTCGCTCGCCTCCACGCGCGCGAGCCGCATGCGCGCGTCATTGAGACGCTCCAGCGCACTGGCACGCTCCTCCCGGCTGGCCTGCAACTCCTCTTCGATCGAGCCCGACTTTTCGAGCTGCGCGCGCAGGTTCTGCAACTCGCCATCGAGCTTCTTCACCTCTTCGCCGAGGGCCGTGAACTTTGACGTACGTCCGCGCTTGCGCTGCCCGCTGGCCGTGAAATAGAGGTCCACCTCCTCCTGCGCCGCCGCCAGCACCTTCTTGAAGAGCGGGTCCTCCGCGAGCGACGCCAGCGCCTTCGTCAGGCGCACTTTCCCCGTGTCATCGGGGTCGTCCACGATGCTGGACTGAAGGATGGCGTCGGTGCTGGTCTGATCCGCCAGGAGCGCATTCGCAAGGAAGCTGTCGATCGAGCGCGGCGCACCTTTGCCCGGCGATGGGATGCCCCATGCCAGCATCGCCCGCAGCCTCTCCTCCACTTCCCGTGCTTTGCAATCGAGGGTGAAGGTGAGGCCATCCTTCGAATGCAGCAGTTCCGCCTTCGCCGGCGACCCAAAGCATTTCCGCACGCGCCAGTAATGCCCTTCGGCGTCGATGAACGTCAGCTCCACACGCGGGCTGTCGCCCGCATGCCACGAATCGTATTTGTTGCCTTCCGCCGTTCCCGGCACCACCAGCAGCGCCGCACGAATGGCCGCGGCCAGCGTCGACTTGCCGGAGTCGTTCGGGCCGTAGACGATGTTCAGGCCCGCTCCGAAATCGAGCGAGGCGCGCCGGATCGCGCGGAACGAATCCACCTCCAGTTTCACGAACCGCATCAGGAGGCCTTCTTCGTCGCAACGCGGTAAAGGTGATAGATCGCACGCGTGGCAACGTCACGCTGCGTCGCGTCCTCCGCGGCGATCGTTTTCAACCGCTCCACCGCCGAGCGCAGCACCGCCGGCAGCTCCGTGCAGTACTGATCGACCGTCGAAGTTTCGAGCTCCAGCCCCTGCCGGTCGAGGTCGAGCACGCCTACGCGCGCATGCCGCGCCACCGTTCCCTGCAGTTCCTCGAGCAGGTTCTCCGCCTCGTCGTACTCCGGTGCCGGCACGGTCATGTTCAGCCGCAGTCGCAGCACGCGATTGTCGAGATCGGAACGACGCACCAGCGCACGCAGTTCATCCATCGACGTCACCGCCCGCTCCTCCCAGATCCACCTGGCCACGCGCTCCTGCTGCACGCTCGCCACGCGCCGGCGGTTGATGAACACCACCGCGATGCAGCCCGGGTCTTTCTCGTCGAACGCCGTCGCTTCCGGCGCGCCGGGATAGATGGTCGGCGGATGCTTGCGGTCGGGCGGGATGTAGCGGAAGCCGTGCGTGTCACCGATGGCCAGGTAATCGAGGCCGCAGTTGAGCACCGCGTCGCGATCGATGGGGAAATTCGTCTGCCATTCGCGCTCGTCGAACGTGCTGCCGTGCACCATCCCGATGCGTATGCGCTCGTCGCCTGCCTCGCGTTTCGGGATCGACTCCGTTGGATCGCGCTGTCCCGCTTTCGACATGCATGGCACCGCGTACAGCACCGCGCCGTTTGAAAATGTGTACGTGAAATCAGCGCGATCGACCACGTGCACCCACGCCGGCAACAGCTCGCGGAATCGCGAGCCCTTCGCATAAATCGACTCCGCCGTGAGTGGATCGTGATTGCCGGGCAGCAGGAACACAGGCCGTGACGGCGTGCTCTTTTTCAGCAGTGCCGCCGCCTGCTCCCACCATTCTTTGTCGGGGTGCTCGTCGTCGAACAGGTCGCCCGCGCAGAGCACCGCGTCGACGGCGTGGCTGTCGGCCGCGCGCAGGATGCGCTCGAGCACCTCCAGCCGCGCGCGGCTCAGCTTCCGGGCCTGCTCCTCGGGGAACGTCCGGAACTGCCGCCCGAGGTGCCAGTCCGCGGTGTGTACCAACTTCAGCATGATGTCGTCCTCGCCCACAGTGCTCATACGAGCTCCAGATCCAGATCGAACAGCGGTTCCACGCGCGGCGGCGTGTAGCGCCGCCGATGAATGTGCTCCTGATATCGCTGAAACGTCGCGTCCTCGCGGCGCTCCAGCCGCTCGATCGCTCCGTCCACTTCCTCTCCGTCGGTTTCGAGCTTGCGGACCGCGCTCTCCGCGTCGGACCGTGCTTCCGAGCCGGTCGCGCCATCGCGACGCGCACGCGCCGCCTCGAGTTTTTCGAGCAGTAACAGCCTTTTCCTGCGCAGCACCAGCAGACGGTCTTCGACGTAGCGGTCGGCCTGCCGCGCGGCGCGCTCGAAACGCTGCTGCTCTTTCTCGTTCACTGCCGACTGAATGGCGAAGAGCGTCTCGTCCACCGCATCCTGCAACTCGTCATCGTCGATCGACGCCGCTCGTGCGTCGCCGTCGTGCATCACCCCCTGCAGCAGCGCGCCGGCCGCGCTCCGTGACAGCACCTGGCCGCTTTCGGTGAGCACGATCGGCTCGAGCAGATCCACCTTCTCAAAGCCGTCGAACGACATGCGGATCAGGCGCATCCGCGCGTGCTGGCCGCGCAATGTGCGCAGCTCTTCGTGAGCGTCATCAGTGAGCTCGACGCGTGCCGCCAACCGCGCCGGCAACGCCCGCGCGTCCGCCACCGCCGCTATCACCAGCGGATGATTCAGGTACAGCGAGAGGTGTTCTTTCGATAGTCCGATGGCAGCGGTAATCCCCTCGCGTAACGGCTCGGGCAACAACGCTGACGGCGCCACATGCAGCAGCTCTTCGCCGGTCTCACTGCTCCGCTCGTACGGAATCTGACACGCGTCGAGCCACGCCAGCACCACCGACACCAGATGTCGGTCGAGCTCCGCCAGCGCCGGCGGCATCGTATTCTTGTGACGGCGAAATACGTGCTGCAGCCCTTCTTCGAGCCGCGTCTCGATCAGGTCCGAAGCACGCGCGTGCGCGCTCTCGAATCGCGCCCGCTCCTCCGCCACCCGATCGCGCAGCGCCTGCAGCTCTGCCGTGACCTCGTCCAGCGTGCGAGCGCGCTCATAGATCCGCCGTAGCTCCGCTTCGAAATCAACGCCGAGGACGCTCACCAGCACCTCGCCGCGCGCGTCGTTGGAAGCAAGATGGAGCACCTGGTCGGAAGCGTCGAGCACCGTCCCGAACAAGTCGAGTTTCTGCATCAGGATCTCGAAGGTCAGCTGCTGGGCCAGGTTATCGGTGGCCAGGAAGTTGATTACGGTCACGCCGTTCTTCTGCCCATACCGGTGCACACGGCCGATCCGCTGCTCGATGCGCTGCGGGTTCCACGGCAGGTCGTAATTGACGAGGGTGTCGCAGAACTGGAGGTTCAGCCCCTTCGCCCCGGCCTCGGTGGAAATGAACACGCGCGTGCGCGTCTTGAACTCGTGGACCAAAGCCAAGCGCACCGCCACTTCACGATTCGGCTTCGTTCCTTCCTGAGGCACCTCGGCCATCCAGCGCGCGAGCGCCTGCATGGCGCGCGGCGAATCGTTCGTGCCGGAAAAAAGCGTGATCTCGTCATCAGTGATGATCCGACTGGCGACGAGTGAATCGCGCAGATACTTCTGCGTCACGCGCGACTCCGTGAAGATCACCAGTTGCGGCGTCCCCTCCGCACGGTCGCGTTCGGAGACGTACCGCAACGCCTGCAGCAGCGCCCGAAACTTGCTGTCCTCCGCGCCGAGGGAGCGCGCACGGGCGATATAGTCCTCGACGCGCCGCAGCTCCGCGCGCAGCGTGTCGATGTCGCGATGCGCGTCTTCTTCTTCAGTGACTGCGCCGATCGTGGGGATGTCATCTTCCAGGTCGTCGAAGAGCTCGCGCGCGTCGTCCACCGCGTCCGCCGCATCACCGCCGATCATGCGCCGCAAGCGTGTGGCCACTTTCTCCAGGCTCGCCGCCAGCGCCTGCGTCGACGAGGCCATGCGCCGGTGAAACCCGAGCAGCAGCAGTTGCCGGTGTCGCCCCTGAAAGGCGCGGATGCCCGGCTGCAGCAGATACTGCGTCACGTCGTCGTAGAGCGACTTTTCCGCCGGTGTCATGGTGTAGCGGAAGAGCCGCGCTTCGCGTCCGACGAACGGCTTCTCCAGAAACTCCCGTGCCTCGCGGCGCAGCGTGCGCTTGAGCACCGCCTTCAATCGCGTGCGCAACTCCTCTTCCTGTCCGGACGCGATGTGGCGCTCGTCAACGCCGCAGAAGACATCCTTGAACGTCGGCAGATCGCCCAGGAGCGTGCCCAGCGGGTCGACGTACTGCACGAGCCCCCACAACTCCATGAGGCTGTTCTGCATCGGCGTGGCAGTGAGCAACAGCACCGGCGTGTCGTTCGCGTTGAGTACGTCGCGTAAGCGTCCCGCGGTCTGCGCGTGCACGGAGTCCTCGAGGTACTCCCCTTCGCGGCTGAAGCGCTTATAGATTCCGGCGAACATCTCATGCGCTTCGTCGATCACGCACAGATCAAACCCCTCGGAGAGCAGCAACGCCTCGCGTCCCTTCACGCTCCCCGCCGCCTCGCGCCCGATCAGAAACACCCCGTCGCCGTCGAACCCGCCGATGCGCGGCTCTCCCTCCACCGCATCGATGTTGAAGAGCTGAAACAGCTCCTGCCGCCACTGTCCGAGCAGAGGCTTCGGCGCCACCAGCAACACCCGCCGTGCTCCCTCAGCACGCATCTGTGCGATCACCAGCCCCGCCTCGATCGTCTTTCCCAGCCCGACCTCATCCGCGAGAATGCACCCGCCCTCGCGCAACCGAGCCAGCGCAAAGATGACGGCGTCGATCTGATGCGGATTCGCATCAACCTTCGCTGCCCGCTGCGGCGCCGCATACCGCCGGTGCTCATCCGACCTGCGCAGCCGCACCAGATCCTCAGCAGCAAACCGCCGCTGCGCCGGATGAAGCCGTCCGTTAGTACCCCTCTCGATCATCGTCCCGCAGCATCAACGCAAACCGCCCCCGATTTCCAGCACAATTTACAGACACGGAAGGAGCGGGTTTGTGGCGGGGGATCAGCACGCCTCAATCGGCGCTGACGCTTACCCCGAATCACCACGTTCCGTGCCGTGGACGACAACTCAGGACGCGGCGCTCGCCAGCGTCGGCGTCGTGCCAAAGTTACCACTGCGCCGCGGTGGGTGGCAGCGACGCGTCTCCTCAGTGAAAATCTGAAGTCAAGCTACATCGCTCGCGGCGATCTGAAGTTCCGCTTCATCGAGAGAAGCCGTCGGCGGCGGAAGTGCTCCATAAACTATTTCTTTATTTACACGACAGACCTCCCTTGCCAGTGGGCGGTGGCGAAATGTTCTCCCTGCTGGTGCGGTACAGCATCACCGAATCATTCCGACTGCAAGACGTTGTCCCACGACACCGTCTGAAGCATCACGTCGGCGTGCGCCGAGGCAAGCTCGATGGCCGACCGCAGCAAAGCGGCGGCATCGATGGCGACCGAGGTGGAAAGAGGATTCACAATGCCACTCGATGCATCGAAAACCAGATCCATTCTGCCGAGGTCCTGGCGTCGCAGGCGATCGAAAGCAGCCCGCTCGCCGCCGCTGCTCTCAATGAGGACGCGCAGCGGCTCCTCCAGCGATTCTGCTACGAGCTCGCGCCCCGCCACGACCGCGCGATCGGCATGCGGCATCGTGCGTACCACGTTCGCTGCAGCGGCGAGCCACGCTCCGCCGCCGGGCAGAACGCCATACTCTGCCGCGGCAGTGCAGCTCGCAAGCGCCGCCTGAGCTCGCGAGCGTGATTCACTACTCTCGAGCCGCGTGCGACCGCCGACTGAGAGAACGGCGACACTCGCCTTCAGTCGAAGAAGACGGCTGCGAAGTGCGGCTCTAAGTGTCACATCCTGACAGTCGGCGATCTCGGAGCGGAGTATTCGCAGACGGCCGGCCAGCGCGTCCGGGTGACCGCCTCCCGCAATTATGCGTGTCACGTAGCGATCGGCGACGACTCTACCCGCACGCCCGAGATCGTCCAAACTGAGATGCCTGATTGTCGTACCCAATTGCTTCTGAGCGACCGTAGCGCCGCAGTAAATCGCCAGGTCGGTCAAGTAGTCGGAGTTGTCGCGAGCGGCCGTTGGCAGGTTAACAGCCGCACACGTAATCGTCCCGCGAAGCTTGTTCGTTATGAGTGTAGCCAGCGCTTCCCCTTCAATCGCTGGCGCTACGATCAGCAACGGCGCGCCTCTTTTGGCAACAGCTTCCAGAATAGGCAATAGGTCCGCCATACTCGAGATTGCCTGATCGGCGAGCAACACATAGCAGTTGTCGAGGACGCAAGCCATATTCTCCACTTCAGTTATAAAATACTCCGATGCGTATCCTGAATCGATCCGCATCCCATCCCAAACGGCGAGCGACGGCTCATCGCCGTCGCCTTCACTAACCGTGATGTCGGATTCAGGCCCCAAGCGGCTCACCGCATCAGCAAGAAGTCGTACGGCCTCACTGTTGCCGCCCGCGCCGACAGCAACTCGCGCAAGTTCCCCTTGGCTTGCTGACTTTCTGTTAGATTCAAGGAGGGTCAAGGCGGTGCGGGTAGCCTCGCGCATCCCGGCGAGGACCAGTTCTTTCGAAAATCCGGTGCGAAGCAGATGATCGCCAATTTCGATCATTTTGGCGCCTATTAGCACAACTGTTTTTGTGCCATCACCGACCGCGAGCATTTGTTCACGTGCGATCGCACGCATCTCCGCAATGCCCCGTTCTTGCAGCGGGTTGGCCGCGGCCACTGCTTCAGTAATCGCGACGCCACGCCGGAGTAGCGCCGCGCCGGCATCGCGAGCCGCGATCGGTCCACCACGAGGGCCGAACGCGCGGGCTAAGGTCTGTCGCACTTGCCGCACGCCGTCGACGATGAGACTCCGCGAGTCGGCGAGTTCCACTGCCTGAAAAGCAGCCTTCAATTGTGGGCCCGCCTCGTACGGCCACGGAAGCTCACTGTCAACGCTTGTTCGTTGAGCGGCGTTGATCGTCTTTAGAAGGTCTGAGCGCAGTTTGTTTTCCCATCCAGCCTGTTCAGTGTTGTAGAGAATGTACCGCCTGTGCCGATAGTCGAATGGCACATCTTCGGCTCGCTTGGTCAGTAAAACGGTTGGAACGCCTAGGGCGTGACAGAGGCCGAGTTCATAATTGACATTGGGATTGCGATCGGTCACGTCCGCGATTGCGACGCCGCAGCGCCATATCGACTCCCAGACGTCGCGCATGATGGCGCTCGTGCCATAAACCTCGTCGGCGCGCAGCGGGCGCATGCCCGCCGCAACGATCGACGGTTTTATAATTTGCTCATAGTAGCCATTGAATGGGTCGCGGAATGGCATGAGCACAAAGCAGAGGCTTGAATCAACTGATGGACGATGAACCACACAAAACCCCCTCCCCCGGCTCCTGGTCGCGAGCATCATCCCATACACGCGTGCGGACGGAAAGCCTTTCCGCCTCTGCTGATGGTTTGCGGCGTGGCGATGGACGACGGTCGGGCGAGAGAGTCAGAGCCGACGAATAGGACAGAGGCACGCGGACGGGTCCTATCCGTCATATACGTCCTATTTGTCCCACCGAGCCGCGATGCGGAGTGGAGACAGACACTCTTATCTGTTCCCTGAGGAATGACGCGATGACGACCCCCCCTCCGCACACCCGGCGGGAAGTTCGTGTTTCGCTGGTCGATGCAGCGCTCTGCGCAGGGACTTCTGCGCGGGACAGACAAGAGTGTCTGTCCTCCATTTGGGTTCATCGCGTCAGGCGCGGTGCTGTTGCATCGTCCACTCATTCCTTTCGCGGAGCACGCACCACGCGCACCGGCGATGCGGAGTGGAGGACAGACACTCTTGTCTGTCCCGCGAGGATTGACGCGATGACGACGCTCCTCCGCACACCCGGCGGGAAGTTCGTTGGGGTGTTCCACAAATGGGACGATTGGGACGAATGGGACAGAGGCAGGGTCAGGCTGTCCTATTGGTCCATTCGTCCTATTCGTCCTATCGTCCTATCCGCACACCATTGCGGTGCATCGCGTCATGGAGTCGCGGCCTCGGCGGCGGGCCGGTACTCCACGACTTCGGCTTTCACGATCCCTCCGCTCACGAGCGGCGATCGGGAAATGAGCTTCAGGGCGGCGCTGGCGTCGGTGGCGCGGACGGTGAGGATGTCGAATGCTGACGCGCCATCGGCGGCCTGGGCGCGGCCGGCGTTCAGGAGCTCGCCCTCCTTTTTCAACTGCGCGAGGAACGTCGCGGAACTGTTGTCGAGCTCCGGCGACGAGCTCCGTCCGGTCGGGCGCAGGAAGACCATGTAGGTCGCCTTCTGCCGGGGAGCGCGCACCGCGATTCCGGTTGCCGCTTCGATTTCCTTGCGCAGCACGTCGAGGGATGAGCCCCGTACGCGCCTGCCGTTTGCGAAGATCGTCGGGGTGGCGGTGACGCCCAGAAGCGCGGCGGCACGCACGTCGCGACGGACGGCGTCGAGGCTCTCGTCTCCGGCGACGCACTGGTCGAACGCGGCGAGGTCGAGCGACCCGAGTCCGGCGAGATACTCCCTGGTCTTCTCCGCGACGTTCTCGGGGGTCAGCTCGCGCTGCTTCTCGAAATAGAAATCGTGCAGCTTCCAGAAGCTCTCGCCGCGGGCGCAGGATGAAGCGCGCGCCGCGTGCAGTGCCCACGGATGGTTCGGCAGGGGGAGGTGCCGGAAGACGACTTTGACGTTCGGATCGGCGGCCGCGAGCTCGCCGAGCGCGCTCGCGGCACCGCGGCAATACGGACACTGGAAATCGGAGAACTCGACGAGCGTGAGCCGGGCGTCCGAGGCTCCCTTCACCGGCGCGTTCGCCGAAACGCCGGTGAGCGGATCGGCCTGGCCGGCATTGGGCGTTCCGCGGTCGCCGACCGCGAACACCTCGCGGCTCAGATACGCCCGATCCGGCGAGACGTAGACGACCGACTCGCGAATCTGCCGCGAGTCGACGGTCTCGAAGATGAGCCGGTCATAGCAGCTCGTCCCCACGCGCTCCGAGGCCACGAGCTCGAAGGGAACGCCAGGCGGCACCCTGAGGAAGGCGCGGGCCGCTTCGCCGACCTGCGCCGCATCCACCGGCGCGCAGGCGTCCGCGTAGGAATACGGCGCGGTCACTGCCACGAGAACGATCGAACAGAGCAGACGACGGGCAGCAGTCATGTTCGTGTTGCTCCGGTCACGGAATGGCGATGGCTGTGCCATCCGCGGTGAACGTGCAGGGACTCTGGGACATACAGTCCTGGTGCCTTTCCCAGGCCGTGCAGCTGTCGTCGTGCTGATAGCAGAGGTCGTCGTACTGGTTGATGACCTGCAGCGTGTCGACATAGGAGTAGCCGCCGGCGCAGGAGCGATTCTGCTTCTGCACGCGTTGCCAGTCCGTGTGATAACGGCGATAGGCGACCCAGCTGTCCATGCACAGGCAACCCCAGGCGGTGCATCCGGCGACGCAGCCGATGTCCTCGCCATCGTTGATCGACGTATCGACGGTGCGGCTGATCACCGGGTTTTCCCACCAGGTATATCCCTGCATTCCGTACATGCACTCGTTGTACTGCTTGTCGCAATACTCCGCGCACGTCCGCCAGTCGCAGTTCTTCCCTTCGTTGTCCGAGTAACAGGTGGAGTATTCATCCCAGCAATCGTTGGGGTCGACACCGGGGCATTGCTGCAATTGTCCGAAAGCCGACGAGCTGATGAGGAGCGTGGCAGCCACATACAGAGCGATACGTCTCATTTTTTCCTCCAGACAGGTCAAAACGAAATCTCGACGCCGGTCCTGCGAAAGACGGTTAGATGGCTGTGCATACTGCATTCCTTCCTGCTGAACTCCTCAGGCTGCCGGCGGGCCGGCGCCACCTACAGCAAGCCGCGCTTGCTGCAGAGCAACGCCAGCCGCTTCTTCATCGCCTCGAATTCGGCGGCGCCGAGGAGATCGGAGTACGACTGCTCCACCTGCTGCACGGCGTCCAGTGCGATGGTCAGGAACCGGCGCCCCTTCGCCGTGAACGTGACGATGCGAGCCCGTGAGTCGCGCTCGTGGACGTGCAACTCGAGAATTCCGTAGCTCTCCAGCCGGCGAATGATCTTGTTCACAGCCTGCTTCGATTCGCCGACGCGGTCGATGACGGTGGCGAGCTCGGTGCCGTTCTCGTCGACCTGCGCGAGCACGGCAATGTGAGCCGCACGCACGAACGGAAAGCCACGTTTACGAATGCGCTCGTTGGCCTCGTCGATGAAATCGCGGCTCAGCTCCAGGAGCAGCCGGCCTACGTGAGTATCGCGAATGTCCCTCTGACTCTTCTTCACCTCACCATGATAGTCGCCTCGGTTGACTATTTCGTAAACCGGGTTTACCTTTAGGGCAGAAGGAGGAAATCGATGAACACTCTCTACCCGATCCACGACGCCGGCTCTGCCCCCGCCGAAAGCCGGGCCGCGCTCGAGGCCACCGCGGTGCGCCTGGGCAAAATTCCGAATCTTCTGGGGACCATGGCTGCCGTGCCCCAGCTGGTCAACACGTTCCTGCAACTGACCCAGGCCGCCGAAACGCTGACCCTGCCCGCGCTCGAACGCGAAGTGGTGGCCCTCGTTGCAGGCGTGGAAGTCGGCTGCCGCCACTGCATCGCCATGCACACCGGCGTGCTCAAACGACTCGGCGCACCCCAGAGCCTGATCGCGGCCATCCGCGCGGGGAGTCCACTGGGTGACCTTCGCCTCGCGGCGCTACGCGACTTCACCCGTCAGGTGATCGTCGAGCGAGGCGCCGTCAGCGACGACGTCCAGTCGGCGTTCTTCGCGGCCGGGTTCACGCCGGTCAACGGGCTGGAGGTCGTCTTTCTGGTCAGCGCACTGTCGATGAGCATGTACGCGAGCCGGCTCGCCGGCGTGCCACTCGATGACGCACTGAAGGCGCTCGCATCCTGAACCGCGATCGCCACAGCACCATCGCACAGCGAACTGCATCGAGGAGATGAAGAAGATGAAACCCGTGGCCGCATTTGTATCGATCGCCCTGATGGCGGTGGTGCTGGGTGTGAATACGTACAACTCCGCCGTCGACACGATCAGTTGGGGGACCGCGATCCCTGATTCGATCGAGACCGCCAGAAACTACTTCCGCGCGGTCAACCCCGGAACGTTCATGCGCGTCGCGTCCCCTCTGAATCAGCTCTTCGCCATTGCGGCGCTGATCATTTCCTGGAGATCCGGAAAACGCGCGAGGCTCTTCTTCGGAATTGCGTTCCTGATGGCGGTGCTGGCCGAAGGCCTGACGTTCAGCTACTTCTTCCCGCGAAATGACATCCTCTTTTCCGGCGCGGAAGCGAATGCAGAAGTGCTCACCAGGACGTGGGCGGAGTGGAGCCGCATGAACTGGGTCCGAAACCTCATCCTGGCCATCGGGCTGGCAAGCTCGATGACCGCGCTCGACGCGCTGTACCGGAATGAGCTGACCGGGCGGGAAGTGGTCGGGGAACGATAGGACGGATGGGACGGATAGGACGTATGGGACGTATAGGACAGAGGCAAGTCCGATAGATCCTGTCCGTCCCACCGAGCCACTACGTGGCGCTGCTATTGCCCGAGGCTGGCGGCTGTGGTGCCGGAGGCTACGAAATCGACGATGGCTTCCTGGGCTTCATGAAGCACGAGGCGATCGGGCTGAATCCGCATGCGGGTGCCCGCGCACTGCACGCTGACCATCCATTGTCCGGGAGTGACCGCGTCCGTGTAGAACCGGCCGTCCGTATCCAGCGGGATGCGCTGCAGTTCCGCGAGGCTGAGCCGCGCCGGCTTCGCGAGGTCGGGCAGGGGGATCAGACGCAGCTCCCCACCGCCGCAACCAGTCACCGAGCCGCGTACGGTGGGCGACTGGCCCAGCACGATCTCGCCGAGCTCGATGGATTCCGGCGGGGCCTTCATCTCGAACGAACGTGTGGCGAGCCCGCGCCCCCACCGCGCCTGCAGGGTGTAGGGGCCCGGTACGTTGATGCCGATGGCGAAATCACCATCGGGGGTCACGACGCCTCGCCGCATCCAGTCCGCCAGATCTGCTGCCCCAGTGCCGCCGGACGGTACATCCGCGGCACGCACGGCGCGAACGTCGGCAGAGACCGCGGCCGCGCCGCCTGCCGCGAGCCGCAGCTTGCCGGTCACCAGTGTGCCGGCCCCGAAGGAAACAGACGCGGGGCCGGCGCCGATGATCGAGCTGGCGACCACTTTGCCGCTGGAGAGCGCGGAAAACAGCTTGAACAGGTAGTTGCCGGAGCCGAGGGAGGTGAATCGGGACACGCCCTCCGCATCCACCTCCGCCAGCTCGAGAGCGATCGCGGGCGCCTCCGCCGTCGTTGCAGCAACGAGCGCCCCCGGTTCGACCGGGACTTCGGTGCCGTGCAACAGCGGACGGATCGCGACGCCCGGTGCGCGGCAAGGCACGAGCGCCGTCAATGAAGGGGGCGGAGGGAGCGCGGAAAGAGCGATGCGCTCGGTCGCGCACCCTTTGCGCTGGACGTCGACCACGGCCGTCTTCTCGGTCGAAGGGAGGGTGACGAGCAGCAAACCGGCAGCATGTTGCGAGCTCGACTCGATCTGCTTCGGGCGCAGCACCGACATCCCTTCCGCCTTCACGGAAGCAGTCACCTCGACTGCATCGCCGGTAGCGATGAGCCGGTCGACATCCACGGCGCGCGGCAGCAGCGATACGGCGTCAATGGCGGCCGGCACCACGGAACAATGCGACCGGTCAGCCGCCGTGGCGCAAACAACGAGCGATTGCACCGGGAGATGCGCGATGCGGAGCGAGGCGCCGCGCGCATGGCGCACCTGCGGCGCAATGCGGCCGTCGGAGAAAACGGAGGCAACGAACGGCACGTCAGGCCCCGTCACCACAATGGAGCGCTGCCGTTGCAGCACCACATGCTCCAAGGTGTTGCCGGCCTCCGCCCACCAGTAGCCCTCACGGTCTCCCTTGCGCCGCACGAGCACCGCGGAGCGCACGTCAGGCATCCGGCGCAAGCGCGCTGACGGCGGCAGGAGGTACGCCTCGACCCAGTGCCATTGCGCATCCGCCCGGCGGAACACGTCCACCCTCACGATTCCGGCCTCCGCTCGTCCGGTGAAGCCGGCCGTCGGGCCGGGCAGTCCGTCCGTTGCCGCGAGTCCGTACGGCGGTGCATTCAGGCCTTCGAACACGTCCCACGTCTCGACGACCGGCGCCGGAATCGTGGCGTCGACCGGCACCGGCACCGCGGCGTGGGACGCCACTTCGACGCCCAGTGCGGCCGTGACCATGAAGGCGATCAGCAGTGTTCTCATGGTTCCTCTCATTGCCGGTACAGGCGCAAAAGCTCGTTGCGATCGAGACGCGCACAGTCGTGCTCTTCGCGGACACGCAAGACCGGAGGCACCCCGCGCTTGAGGAAGAGGATGTCGTCGCCGATGCGTGCGACTTCGTCGAGATCGTGTGTGGAGCAGACGATCAGGTGACCGGCCGCGGCGAGTGAGACGAGCGTTTGGTTCAGTTCCTCGCGGGCGTCGGGCTCCAATGCTGTCCACGGTTCGTCGAGCAACAGCACGGCCGGCTGCAGATCAAGCGCGGCGCGAAGACCCACGGCGTGCAGTTGTCCTCGCGAGAGCGTCGTGAGCTTCCGCTTGCCGTCCGGCACGGCGGGCAGACCGAGTGTTTTGCGAAGGTCGTTCTCCGAGCCGTGCAGTGGCAGGGTGTCGAAGCCGCCGTAATAGAGGATCGGCTTGGGGCTGTCGATCGTTCCGGCGTCGGCGTGCTGTAGTCCGGCGAGCGTCCGAAGCAGCGTCGTCTTCCCCGCGCCATTCGGTCCGACGAGTGCGCTGATGCGGCCCCCACGGAAGGTCGCCGTGACCTCGCTGAGTACGGGCATCCGCCCATAGGCTTTGCCGAGACCGCGTACCGCCAGGCTGGTGTCACTCATGCGGCGCGATGCCCTCCGAAGTCGGAGCGAATCATCATCATCGCGGAGGCAATCAGAACCAGAGCCGCCGTGGCCACGCCTGCAATGATGGTGAGCGTCGATAGAGCCGAGAACATGACGACTTCAGGTACGGCGAACATGGCGATCAGCGAATCGCTCGGCGACGCCGGGCCCGCGGTTTCAGGGCTGACGACGCGCAGATAGACTCCGCGCCCGGCGTCGCTCACGAGAAACACCGCCCGGCACGCGAACCAGACGACTGCCAGTGCATAGCGCGGTTGCACGAGTCCCGAGGCAAAGCAGATCGCGCCTGGAATGAAGAGCGCGGCGGCGATGCGAAGCGGCGTGAGGAGCGTGGCTCCCTCGACGCATAACGGCGACAGCAACGCGATCACTGCAATCGGGAGGATCAGTGTCCGAGTCGCCGCGGCGCCCCACGCTTCCATGCGGCTGACCCCTCGGCCGAAGAGAAGATCGAGCCGTCCTTCACGTGCCAGCGAGATCAGTCCGGTCCCGGCAGCGAAAGGGAGCAGCAGCCCCGCGATGAACAGCGCATCGCGGCTTTCCCCGCCACTCCGCACGACGAACGCGGCATAAGCGGCAAGCGCCACCAGCACCGGTAAGACCCACGCCGGAAATGCTCCGGCCATGCGCAGGTACGCGTTGGCGCGTGCGAGCCGGACCGGTAAACGCTCCGTCATTTTCCCGCCCTGATGGTTGCGAGAACCTGCGCCGGTTGAGGAGCGGCGAAAACGGCTCGCACAATGTCGCCGTCCGCGGTCATCGCCACGACGCCGGAGGCGTTGGCGCTGACGATCCAGCGTACCTTCTCGCCGAAGGTGGCGGTGCCGAGGTGCTTGCCGTCATGGGAGTACCTGTCGATGCGGCGCGCTTGTTCGGGCACCACCTGTCCATTCGCTGCCCTGACGTCCTCACGATTGCGGAGCACGATGATCTCCCCCGCCGGCGTGGCGAGCAGATCGCGGACCGGCGCCGAGTACTGTTCCAGTGGTACATCAGTGCGGCCGATGCCGGCGGTCTTCTCGCGCTCGATCCTCCTGGAGTAAGCGAGTGGTACTTGTTTGCGATTGGCGCCGTTGCGATCGGCCCTGGTCAGCAACGGAGGGCCGACGAGCGGAGCGCAGACGAACCCTCCGTCGGGCGTGGAGGCGAAGAGTACGTGGACCGCGATGACCAGCGACCGCGGCGGAACCGTCGGTGGAACGAGATTGGCCGCCTGCGAGCGATGGAACGCCCGGCCGTCATCGGAGTACCACAGCCGCATCGGCGTCGGCGCCGGTGTTGCGTCGTACAGAAAGAGTCTGCCGCGCGCGACGAAGAGATCCGAGGCCGGTGCCGCCGCGACAACGCGTCGCAGCCACCGCCCATCCGCGGCGTACACATGCAACGCCGGCGTGCCGTCAGCCAGCCACCACTCCCCTCGGAATCGCGCGAAGCCGGTCCAGTCGCGGCGCCGGCCGCCGGCCGGAGGCGCGAGCTGCGTCTGCTGCCGGTGTGAAGCGTCCCCCGTCAACGTGATGATCCGTGAGAGCCCCTCTTCCAACAGGCAGGCCGCACCTTCCTCTGTGCGGTGGGCGGCACTGTACGGCTGCGCCACGAGCGGGGCGGCCGCCAGGACCATGACGGCCGCCCGGAGAAATCGAGAGACGAACAGCGTGCGCACCTTGCTGTCCTAAGCCTCGAGGACGACCTTGCGCACGCAGCCGGCGAGGTCCGCGGCGGCGTCGAGGTTGCAGAGCTCACGAGTGCCCCACGGCAGCCTGGAGCAGTTGAGGATGGCATCCTCGTACTGCTGGAAGCACGATGAGGCGAACGACGTGCCGCCGAACGCCAGCAGCATGAGGAGCATGAGGCCGGAAATCCTGTTCTTCATTGACGGTGGTCTCCGATCAATCTTTTGAATGGCTGTTGGATATCAATGACGCTGAGCCGCGCACGGCATCTCCCGGCGAACTTGACGAGATCGCGGTGCCGCGATGGCGCATTGAACTCAATGACGTATCCGGCGCGCCGGCGCCACGTGGGAGTAACATTTTGTCCGCCGTGCCGTCTTGATGTAATAATGAGATCACAATAGGGCCGGACGGGGGCCCCGTCCACTGTCGTTTTTTCATCTGCCCGCGATAGGCCTGCGGGGTAGTGCCGCACAGGAGCGCAAAGACGCGAATGAGCGTCTTGTCCGTGCCGAGCCTCAGGACGCGCTGGATCGTTGCTGCCTTGCGCCGGCGCACGCCAATCGGCGAATGATCGAGTGCGGCACCAGAGTGGGTCATCTCTAAAAGGGAGTGACCGACCTGCCGATTTCCTTATGAATCGCGACAATCGACAGCCAACGTTTACGAGGCTGCGCGCAGGATCGGAACATTTCTTGTGGACACCCTGCCGACTGCGGTGCCGCTGGTAACAGCAGCGTCAGACGAGCGGCGCCCACGTCTTGTTTCAACCGTTCACAAGAACCTCGCCGCGGTGAGACGGTTGCGCGCGTGCCGGCGTTTAGCATGGGAGCCACAACCTGAACGACGAACCGGAGGAATGCTGGATGCGACTCGCGCTGGTGGTCTGCTGCTTCATCCTCTATGTGGGGTCCGCCGCCGCGCAAACGCCGCCGCAGCCGTTCCTGAACATCAATCCTTCGTGGTCTCCCGACGGGACGCAGCTCGTCTTTCAGAGCGAGCGTGAAGGCGGACGAGCGCACCTCTACATCATCAACGCGGATGGGACGGGGCTGCGACGTCTCACGGACCACGGGGCCGACGATACGCACGCGGACTGGTCGCCTCTAGGCGATCTGATCGTGTTCGATTCGACGCGCGACGGCGCGTTTCATCTCTACACCATTCGTCCCGACGGCACGGGCGAGAAGCGACTGACGCACCGCGGCGAAGCGGCGACGTTGATGTTCGCGCGCCATCCGTCGTGGTCGCCCGACGGGCGGCGGATCGCGTTCGATTCGGAGCGCGACGGCAACGAGGAGATTTACGTCATGGACGCCGACGGCGGCAATGTGCAGCGGCTGACGACGTCGCCCGGCGGCGATGGCCATGCGTCGTGGACGCCCGACGGCAAGCAGCTCGTCTTCAGCTCGAGCCGCGACGGCAATCGCGCCGCGTACATCATGAACGCGGATGGCACGGACCCGCGGAAGCTGATCGACGGCGGGGCGCGGGTGTCGCCGGACGGACGGCGCATCGCTTTCAACTCCGCGCGCGGCGGACAGCTCGACGTGTACGTGATGGATCGCGATGGGAGCAATGTCCGCAACCTGACGAACGATGCAGCGATCAGCTATGAGCTCGACTGGTCACCGGACAGCAAGCGCATCGCCTACTACAACAATGCGACCGGACGCTACGAGCTGTACGTGATCGACGTCGACAGCGGGACGCAGCGCCAGGTCACCAGCAGCACGTTCGACAATGCGTGGCCGCAATGGGATCGGGACGGGAAGAGCATCGTCTTCGCGTCGACGCGCGACGACGACTGGGAGATCTACAGCATGGCCGCGGACGGGAGCGCGCAGCGCCGGCTCACATTCAGCCCGGGACGCGACGCGCACCCGGCGTTCACCGCCGACGGCACGAAGATCGTGTTTCAGTCGCCGCGCGATTACGGCGTGGCCGATCGCGTGGACCTGTATTCGATGCGCAGCGACGGCACGCAACAGCGCCGCCTGTTCGCCGCCGGCGGCTTCAACGGCGTCGCGGTGCCGTCGCCCGATGGCCGCTCGATCGCCTTTCAACGCGGCGTCCGGAACGAGAAGGGCGAGTGGCTGTGGGATCTATATCTCGTCGACGCGGAAGGGAAAAATGAGCGGCGCCTGACGCGGAACGCGTGGAGCACGCAGGTGCCGAGCTGGAGTCCCGACGGCAAACGTCTGGCGGTGTGGGCGAACCCCGGCGGGCGCGATCAGCTCTTCCTGCTCGACGTCGAGACCGCGCGCGTGGAACCGCTGCTGCGCAGTGAAGCGTCGGACTCGTCGCCGTCGTTCTCGCACGACGGCCGCTTCGTCGCGTTCACCTCGACGCGCGCAGGAGGACGCGATCTTTACCGGCTCGATGTGGCTTCGCAGGCGGTAACGCGGCTGACGGAAGGCATCGAGGTGTTCTCGCAGGCGAGCTGGTCGCCGGACGACACCCGCATTCTGTTTTCGGGACGGAGCGGCGGCGTGGAGGAGGTCTACGTTGTGAACGCCGATGGGACGGAGTTGCGTAGGCTGACGCGGGGGACAGAAGGCATCCGGTGAGGGCATTGGAAGAACGAAGGTCTGACCCCGGCGAGCATCGGGACGTATGGGACCGATAGGACGAACGGGACCTATGGGACCAATGGGACGGACTGACGGTATCCGCTGACGGCTGCGGCGCCGCGGTTGGCGGCAGGATCTATGGGATGATGGAGGCTCTCCCATGTCAGCGCGGGCCCGCTTCGAGGCGAATCTCGATGTGATCGATCGTGCGATCGCGCGTGTCTGCCGCGAGGGGAACCTGCGCGGGGCGGACGCGGACGATTTCGCGTCCACCGTCAAAGTCGCGCTGCTGAGCAACGACTGCGCGATCGTGGAAAAGTTCGAGGAACGGTCCTCGTTCGCCACGTACATCACGATCGTCATCCGCCGCATGCGCGCCGGGTTGCGGCGCGCCGATGGACGCTGGAACCCGTCCGCCGATGCGCGGCGCGGCGGCGAGGCGGCGGTGCTGCTCGAGCGGCTGCTGTGGCGCGACCGGCGCGAGCGCGAGGAAGCGCTGTCGATCGCGGCGGCGGAGCATCCGCAGTTGACGCGCGCGCAGCTCGAAGCCATCGCGGATGGGCTGGCCGAGCGCGCGCCGCAGCCGCGTCTCGTGGCGCTCGACGCGGAGTACGAGCTCGCCGCCACCACGGTCGCCGACGAGCGCGCGGTTGCGAGCGAGATCCGGCAGCGGTCGGCCTACACCAGCAGCGTCATGCGCGAGGCGATGGAGACGCTGAGCGCGGAGGACCGGGTCATCCTCGAGCTGCGGTTCGCGCTGAACCGGCCGATCGCCGACATCGCGCGCGCTCTCGGCCTCGAGCAGCGGCCGCTCTACCGCCGCATCGAAACGCTCCTGGGCAGGCTGCGGCAGGCGCTGCGGAAGGCGGGTGTCGACGCGTCTTCGGTCTCCGATCTGATCGGCGCGGCGGAGACGGAGCTCGATTTCGGGCTCGCCGACGGGAAATCGGGCGAGGCGCATCCATCATGAGCAATGTGAAGACTACGCATCCCGAGCCGGAGACGCTGGCCGCATTCGCCGAAGGGCGTCTCGACGGGGCGCCGCGCGCGTCCGTCGTCGAGCATCTCGCCGGCTGCCGCCAGTGCATGGGCGACGTGTCGCTGGCGATGACGGCGGCCGAGGAAGAGCAGAGGGCAGACGAGCGGCAGGAAGATCGCGGGCGTCCCGTGCTTCGCGGGCCGTGGTACCGCAAAACGTGGCTCTACGCGGCGGCGGCGGCCATCGTCATCGCGCTGCTCGTGCCGTTCATGCGCGAGTCGTCGCGGCGCTCGCCGGTGGAGTCGCTGGTGGCGCTGGCGCCGCGCTCGGCGCGCGCCGTCGAGCCGCGGCTGAGCGGCGGCTTCGCGTGGGCGCCGTATCACGGCCCGGCGCGCGCGGGAGCGGACGGCGTCGATGCGAAGCAGCTCAAGCTCGGCGGCGCGGCGGGGGAGCTGGTGGAGCGCGCGGAGCGCGACCGCTCGCCGGAAGCGCAGCATGCGGCCGGCGTGGCGATGGTGCTCGTCGACAAGCCGGCCGAGGCGCTGGCGCGACTGGAGACGGCGGCGCGCGCGGGGAACGATGCGCGGATCTGGAGCGACCTCGCGGCCGCACGCTATTCCGCGGCGGTGAGCCTGGGACGGACGTCGCTGCTCTCCGAAGCGCTCGCCGCGACGGATGCCGCGCTGCGCATCGACGCGAAGTCGGCGGAGGCGCTGTTCAACCGCGCGCTGATCCTGGAGAAGCTCGGCCTGTCGGACGAAGCCCGCCGCGCGTGGGAGCGCTATCTGACGGTCGATGCAACGTCAGAGTGGGCGAAGGAGGCGCGGGCGCGGCTGGCGGAGCTGCCGCCGTCGACGCGCTCGTCACGTTTCGAGCGCGATCAGCCGCTGCTCGAGCGCGCCGCCGCGGACGGCGACACGCCGCGCGTGCTCGCGCTCACCGGAAGCTATCCGCAGCAGGCGCGCACGTTCGGCGAGGCCGAATACCTCGGCCGCTGGGCCGCGCTGCACGAACAGAATGATGCCGAGGCGGATCGCTGGCTGCGCATCGCGCGCGGGATCGGCGCGGCGCTCGCGGCGACGTCCGGCGAATCGCTGCTGCAGGAGGCGGTGCGCGCGATCGACGGGGCCGCGCCGGCGCAGCGTGACGTGCTGGCCGCGGCGCACCTCGCGTACCGGCGCGGCCGCATCGCGCACAGCCGTCACGACGAGGCGACCGCCGAACGCGAGCTGCGCAACGCGGCGGGGCTCTTCGCCACGGCGGCATCGCCGATGGCGCTGCTGGCGCGCTACTACGCGGCGAGCGCGCGCCTGGGACAGAACGACACGGCCGGCGCACGCGCGGAGCTCGAGGCGATCCGCGCCGACACGGATGCGCAGCCGCGCTATCGTGCCTGCGGCGCGCACGTGCGCTGGGAGCTGGCGCGCACGCACATCCTGGAAGATGACTGGGCGGGCGCCGCGACGGTGCTGCAGCAGGCCGGGGGGATGTTCCACCGCGGCGGCGAGCGCGCGAGCGAGTCGTTCGTCGAGGCGATGCACGCGAACGCGCTCACCGCGCTGGGGCGGCTCGATGAAGCCTGGAGCGCGCGCGTGCGTGCGTTCACGGCGCTGAGTGCCGAGGGGCATTCGGACATGCTGGCTACCGCGGTGACGGGGGCGTTGCGCGAGGAGATGCGCTCGGGACGCAACGATGCGGCGCTGGCGCTGGCGAGGCTCGACGTCGACTCGGTCCGTCCGGTCGTGGCCATCGCGGTGCTGATCGACCGCGCGCTGCTGGAGAGCCTCGCCGGCAACGATCCGGCGGCGCTGCAGAGCGTGCTCCGCGCGGAGAGCATGGCGTGGACGATCCCTGACGCCGCGCTGCGCGAACGTTCCCTGGCCGACGCCGCCGTCGCACGCGGGACGGCCGACCGCGATCCACGGCGCGCGATGGCGGCGTTGACGGGGGCCATCGATTTCTACCGGCGTCACGAGCTGACGCTGCATCTGCCCGAGCCGCTGCTGTTGCGGGCGCGCGCCGCGGTGCGCTCGGGCGATCCGGCGGCGGCGCTGCAGGACCTCCACGCGGGGATCGCGGCGCTCGAGCGGCACCGCGCGGAGGCGATCGGCACAGGCGTCCTGCGCGCGGAACGTGCGCTCTTCACCGACGCGATCGCGCTGCTGCTCGACCGCGGCGACATGGCCGGGGCGTTCGCCTGCGCCGAGCGCGCACGCGGCGCGGCGATCACGCTCGCGGCGATGCAGCAGCGCCTCGCGGGAACGGCCACGGTCGTGCTCGAGACGGTGGTGCTGCCGGGCGAGGTGGTGACGTTCGCGATCGCCGCGCACGGCACGTCGGTCGCGCGGAAGGCGCCGTCTGCATCGCTCCATGACCAACTCGTCGAGCCGTTCGAGGCGTTGCTCGCCGGCGCGGAGCGCATCATCTTCGTTCCCGACCGCTCGATGGAGAACGTGGCCTTCGCGGCGCTGTACGACACGCGCCGGAAACAGCAGCTGATCGAGCGCTTCGAGATCGCCATCGCCGCGAGCGGCGCCTCGCTGCAGCGCCGCAAGATCGAGCCGCTGCGCACGGCCCTAGCGCTTGCGCTGCCGTCTGACGACCTTGCGCTGCCGTCTGACGACCTGGCGCTGCCGTCGAACGACATGGCGCGGCTGCCGGAGACGGAGGCGGAGCTGGCCGACGTCGCCGCGTCGTATGCGCACGCGCGGCGTGCGTCGCGAGCGACGCTCGCGGAGCTGCGGAACGCGCGCGCGGACGTCGTGCACGTCGCCGGCCACACGATGCGCGAACAGGGAGCCGGCGAGCAGGCGCTGGTGTTCGCCGACGGCCGCGCGTCGTGGAAGTCGATTGCCACGCTGGCGCCGCTGCAGGCGCGGCTGGTCGTGCTGGCCGCGTGTGAGACGCTGCGGCGTCCCGAGGCGGCGCACACGCGCGCGCTCAGCCTCGGCGCGGCGTTCGCGGCGGCGGGCGCGCATGACGTGGTCGGTACGCTGACGCCGATCCACGATCGCGAGGCGCGCGTGCTGTTCCGCGCGCTGCATCGCCACATCGCCGCGGGCGCAACGCCCGCGGCGGCAGTGCGCGCGGCGCAGTTGGAGGGGCTGCGGAGTGGATCGCGTGCGTGGGAATCGGTGGCGTTGCTCACGGCGACGGTCTGATTCGCGGATGACACGACAGTGGGTCCTTTTGTTCGGGGGGGACGATGGGACGGATGGGACCTATGGGACGGATAGGACGGATAGGACGGATGGGGGCTGCAGGTCGGGACGGCCGGGCGGCCGTCCCGAGGAGGAAGGTGGATCAGGCGGCGCGGCGCGCCGGGGTCGCGGCGGCGCTGACGACGTTTGCGCCGGCGGCCTGGCCGAGAAGGTATTGGCGGGCGGGGACGGCGTTCACGCCGAGCACCAGCGGGTTGCCGGCCGGGCTGGAGACGCGCACCGTCAGCGACCCATTCGAGGCGAAGCTCACGTCGCTGTCGCGGGTGTACGTGCTCGAGGTCGAGTAGAACGGCCAGAAGCCGCCACTGCTGTGGGAGCGGTAGTGGTCCTGCTCGTCCGAGTTGTACGAGGCGTAGGACGTGATGGTCAGATCGACGCCGTCGACGACGACGATGCTGCCCGTGAAGTGGAGCATGTTGCCGTTCGGGCCGAACGTCGTCAGCCAGCTCGGGGTCCCGTGGCTCCAGAGCGTGTTGTCCGGCTGGCTGTATGCGTTGCCGAGCGCGGCGGAGCTGTACCACGAGCCCGGATCGGCCTGGAACGTGAGGACGCTCTTGTAGGTGCCGCTGACGGTGAACCGCGCCGATGACGCTTTCAGCGAGAACGTCGATTCCGACGAATCCCCCGAGTAGGCCCCGAAGAAGATGCCGCTGCTGTGTGCGGACCAGGTCGAGCTGATGTCGCTGCTGGCGGTGCTCGAATCGAAGGAGATCGAGACAGAGGGCGCCGACTGCAGCGCCGCGGTCAGGTCATCGATCGTACGCGAGAAGTTGGGCGTGTTGTTGATGAAGCCGGACGTGTTCGTCACCGCCGTCTGGGCCAGGAAGATCGGGTCGTTCTGCACGGACAGCAGCGCGACCGAGCCCGGCCCTGTCTTGTCCGGAGCGTTGGTCATCGCCCACGTCCGAAAGACGCTGACGATGGTCTGACCGGCCGCCAGCGGATTGGCCTTGATGAAGGTCTCCCACGGCGCGTAGCTGTCGCCGAGCGCGGCCCGAACGCGGTTCCCGCCCTGGCTGAGCAGTTGATTCACCACCGCCTCGTAGGTGGAGTAGAACTGGTCGCCGCCCGATTGCACGGCGCTGGAGATGGTGTCCGGCGGAAGGTCGTTGAAGTACGCCCACAGCGCGTCCGACGTCGTACCGAGCGGCGCGGACGGCTGCAGCAACTGGAACCGCTGGGGACTGAGACCGAGGCTGGCGGTGAGGGTGTTGTACCACTGGGCTTGCAGGGTGTCTCCGGGATTGACGACTGGCATTGGTTCTCTCCTCTTCTGTATTTGCGTGAGCTCCTGCGCTCCGCATTGACCTAGTCGTCCGCCGCGCCGCGTTGTGACCGGAAAAAGATTTCCTGGAAAAGCAGCCGCGCGCCGCCATCCATCGAGGCATGAACGACCTCGGTACCATCTGGACGGAACACGCAGCGGCGGCTTTACGCGTCTGCCGCGCGCACGTCGGCCGCGACGCGGCGGACGACGCGCTGGGGCGCGTGTCGCTCGCGGCGCAGAGCAGCATCGCGCGCACGCCGCGCGACATCGACAATCCACGCGCGTGGCTCCTGACGATCACGCGCAATGTCTGCTGCGACATTCATCGCGAGCGGTCGCGCGGCAGCATCGACAGCGTCGATGACGACGCACTGGAGCGCGCCGCCGGCAAGTGTGCGTTCGCGCTCGACCATGGCAATCCGGAGCGCCAGTACCTGGCTCGCGAGCAGATGCGGCGCATGCGGACGGCGCTCGACGCGCTGCCGCACGAATTGCGCGAGCCACTGTGTCTCATCGCGAACGGTGAAGCGGATTACGGCGCATTGGCCGGCGCGCTCGGCGTCACGCCCGCAGCGCTGCGCAAACGAATGCAGAGGGCACGAGCGCTCTTGCGGCACATACTGCGAATGGAGGAGAGACCATGTCCGACGCGAAAAAGCTGACCATTTACTTCCGAGGGGTTTGTGCGCATTTCCGGGGAGTCGTCCCCGGCGTTCCGCACCGGGTGGTGTTGCCGGATGCCTCGGCACTACGCCGCGGCACGATCGTGATCGACGGGAAGCCGGAAGACTACGTGCTCCTGCCGCACATCGCGTATGTCTCGCCCGGGCCGCCGGAGGAGCCACCACGTGCCGACATCAGCATCCCAGGGCTCATCGAAAAGGGGCACGTCTACGGTGGCGTGCGTCTGGAGATCGTCAATGCCACGGGCCCGCTGCAGTATGTGGACACACCCGGGACAGGTGATTACGACGGGATTCCGCAGCTCACCGACGTCGACCCTCGCTACTATCCGTCGGCGGAGACGGTGTTCGGCGGCCGGGCCCGCTGCTATCTGGACGTTTTCCACGGCCGGATCTATAGCGCGTCCGAGGGCGAGGCGACGCACGCGCGCATCGACGTGACGACGAAGGGGACTCCGCTGTTGCAGGTCACAGCGCTGACCGGTGATCCCGGCGACGTCGAGCCGAAGATTTACACGATCCCGATCGAGACGGGACATCTCACAATCGGCAACACCGGCCCTCAATGCCCGGGCTCCGGCGACTTCGACTTTCTGCTGAATTTCCTCACCGCGCATGGCGGAATCCCGACCAGCCTGCCCAGGCAGATGATCTTCCTCCCGCCGCAGGCCGTCGACGCGCGCGCGATGGCGGAAAGCGTCGCCGTGGCGGCGGCCGGCTTCACCCAATTCCGCGCCGACATCTCGAGGCTGCCGATCTCGAAGTGGGATGGTGGAACGCCGGCGTGTTCGGACACGCGGTATCCGTGATGCGAGAGGACGAATGGGACCTATGGGACCGATAGGACGAAATAGGACGAATCGGACCTATAGGACGCATAAGAACGAAGGTGTGACCCCGGTTCGCGTGGTGCGCGGAGGCCGGCGCACCGCGCGCGTTGCGTGGCGAATAAGAATATGCTTCAATGGCATATTCAATCATGAGACACGTACTGGTCGTCCTCGCGCTGTGCCTCGTCTCTCTCTCCGCCATCGCGCAGTTGCCGAACGCCGACGTGGAGGTGGCGGCGCTGTCGGTCGACAAGACCACCGTCCTCTCGGGGGACCGGTTCACACTGACCTTCCGGGTGCGCAACAACGGCTCCGATGCCGCGCGCGACGTGAACATGAACGTCGCCAACTCGTACGGGACGCGGTTCGCGATCGTGGGCGCGACGGCGCCGGCGGGATGGATGTGCTCGGCCGTCTTTGCGACCTGCTGGACGCCGGAGCTAGCGCCGGGCAGCGAAGCGGAGATGACGATGACGCTGCTCGCGCCGGCGCAGGTGCGGCCGGGGGCGTCGCTCACCGTCACGCTCTTCGCCGCCACGGCGACGGACCGGGTTCACGACAACAACCGGAGGCAGGTGGCCATCGCGCTGCAGCGTTCTTCACGGCAGGCGAATCTCTCGATGACGATGAGCGCGCCGCCGAATCCGGTGGCGCCGGGCGCGCCGGTCACGGTGACGTTCGGGGTGCGCAACGACGGCCCGGACGCTTTGAGCAACATCCGCCTTCCAATCCGTTTCGAGCTCTTCGGCCAGACTCCCCCCGTCACCTATGAGGGCGCCGGCTGGACGTGTGCGCCGCGCGACGGGATCACCCTGTGCCAGCGCGAATCGCTCGCGGCCGGGACGGTGGCTCCGCTGGAGGTGCGATTCGGCACGCCCGACGTAGACGCCAGCATCTACCTCGAAGCCACGGTGTACGCCGACCAGCCGCATTCCGACGACGATCCGACGGGCGAGCAGCTCTCCCACACCGTCCACGCCGGCGACGCGTCCGACTGGGCCCGCATCCTCCTGCCGCTGACCATCGAGGACACACCCGGCGCCAACGGGTCGCTCTGGAAGACGGAGATCACCGCTCTGATCGACACGGACGAAGGCCTGCGCATGTATCCGGGAGGCTGCGGCGGACTGGAAGATCCGTGTTCGCCGCCGCCGCTGCAACGAGCGTTCGATGCGCGCGAGGAAAACCTGGTCATCGGCAGCGGCACCGCGCAATTCATCTACGTGACGCGGCAGTACGCGGACTTTTTCCGCGTGAACACGCGCGTCTACGACAGCGCCCGCGATACGGAGACGGCCGGCGCATTCGTGCCCAGCGCACGAGACGACGATTTCTCGCCGAACGGCGTCTCGCTCCTCGGCATCCCGGTCGCGCCGCAGTTCCGCTCGACGCTGCGCGTCTACGACTACGACGGACGCGACACCGCGGTGCTGGTCTCGCTGTACGGCGACGACGCGAATGAGCCGTTCTCGACCACGACACATTCGCTCCGCGCGACCTTTCAGTTCCTGCAGACGACGGCGCTGCTGCCCGGCCAGCCAGCCACGGCGCAGATCGATCTCACACCGCTGATCCCCGCCGGGACGTACGAACGCGTGCGCGTGACCGTGCGCCCGCTGCAATCCGGCCCGCGGCTCTGGGGGTTCGTCAGCATCACCAACAACGAGACGCATCACGTCACCGTGGTCACGCCGTAACGGGGGGGACGATCGGACGAACAGGACCTGGAGGACGGATAGGACGAACAGGACCTATGGACGCGGTTCCGGGCTTTGCGTTGGCGGGCCTATCGGTCTGTGGGCGTCACCATGTTGTCGTCGGGCTGCACATCAATGAGCAGGTGGCGCGGGTCGATGCCCGCGCGGCCGGGTTTGCGCGGAACTGTGACGGTGATCGTCTGCGGGCCGGTGCGGATGCGATGCATCGCCCGGTACAGCGGCTCGTTTTCTCCGGCGAAGACACCGACCTCGATCAGGTCCTGCATCGCGACCTCCGTCTCCTTCCCCTCGGCGTCCACGACGACCTTGCGGGCGACGACGTCGAGGCTCACCTGCCACTGGCCGTTCGCCGCGGGGCGCGCGGTGGCTTTGTTCGTCTTCAACTCCCAGAACGTGTTGCGCTCGAAGAGGTCGCCGAGGAGGGAGTGGAGCGAGGCGGGTGTGACCTGCCGGAGCTCGTGCAGGAGATCGGTCGAGAGAGCCAGCGGCTGCTCCGGCCTGGAGTGCGCGGCGAGCAGGCGCCGCAACGCGAGGTCGACATTCTGCTGGCCGGCGTACTCGCGGAGCGCGTACATGGCGAACGCTCCCTTGCGGTAGCCGTTGAACCATTCGGTGGCGCGGAGGAGGGGGACGCCGGCGCGCGAGCGGGGATCGAGATAGGCGCGGCGCATCTCGCCGAGGAGGCGCTGCAGGTGCGCGTCTCCGTACTGCTGCTCGACGACGCCCATCGCGCTGTACCAGGCGAGGCTCTCGCTGAGCAGGATGATGCCCTCGGCACGTGCGAGCCGGAGTTGCGCGCCCCACCACTGATGCGCGACTTCGTGCGCGGTGGCGGCGAACGGCAGGTCGAGCTGCCGCGGATGCTGGTCGGGGTCGAGCAGCGCGAACTGCTCCTTGTACCAGATGGTGGAGGGCGCCGCGTGCGCCGAGCTGCCGGAGGCGGGGTACTCGATCATCCGTAGCACCTTGTGCGGATAGGGGCCGAAGCGCTGGCTGAACTGGGCGAGCGAGACCTCCATGCTGCGGAGCATGCGCTGGGCGTTGTGAGCGTGCCCGGGATGATGGACGACCTCGAGGGTGACATCGCGCCAGCGCGTTCTGCGCACGGCGTAACGGGCGGAGAAGACGGCGTACTCGCTGCCGATCGGTGACGACGTGGCGTAGTGGAAGTAACGCCGGCCGTTGTGGCTCCAGCTCCTGCGCAGCTCCCCGGAGGTCACGGCCGTCTGATCCGCCGCGGTGCCGATGGTGACGTCGAGATCGACAGGCGTTCGTGCATACGAGGCCTGGCGGACGTTGGGGTCGTCGAGTGAGGCGACGAAGGGACGCGGCGGCAGACCGTGCAGCTTGCGCTCGCCGGCGTTGGTGAGCGCGCGGCCGGGCTGGTAGCCGATGCGCGGCAGCCAGTCCTGCATGACGAAGAAGCTGCCGTTTCCGACGACGTCGGTGCTGATCCCCCGGGCGGGGAACCCGCGCGGGGCGTAGCGCAGTTGCCAGCGCATTTGCAGCGACTCGCCGGGCTGCAGCGGCTGGGCGAGGACGTAGGTGCGGTGTCCGAGCGCGTCGTCGGCGATGGTGGCGCGCGCCGGCCGGTCGAACTGGATGGCGCCCGTGTCGATGTCGGTGGAGGCGGCGGGTGCGACGGCGATGTGGATGGTGTCGAGCGGCCGCGGCGTGTGGTTCACGAGGCGTTGTTCGCCGCGGACGTGGGCGTTGCGGCGCTCGGGGTAGAGCTCGACGTGCAGCTTCGTCGCGGTCAGCTCCGGCTGCGCGGTGTGCTCGTAGCGGCCGTACCGCCGCTCGTACTCAGCCTGTCTTTGCGGACCCTCGGCCGGCGCGGCGTACGCGTTGAGGACGTTGGTGTTGTAGAAGACGAAGCCGCCGGCGAGCACGATCAGCGCGAACGTGGCCACGGCCGCACCGGCCGTCCAACCGGTGAAGCGCCGCCGCGCGATGCGCAGGCGCTCCCGCAGCCGCGGCTGGACGCCGCGCACCCAGAAGAGACGCGCCACGATCGCGAAGAGGAGGGCCCATGCGCCCCAGTACAGCTCGAGCCACAGAACTTGTCCCAGAAACGGCGCGAAGCCGCTGAAGTCCGAATAGCGCCAGATGGGATCGAGGCTGTCGACGAGCAGCGGGTGCGTGATGCCGAAGTCGGGCAGGACCTGCGGCAGCACCGCCGAGAGGACGATGCCGAGCACGAGGCCGACGTGCTTCTGGTTCACCAGCACGTGGAGCGCGAACGCGAAGAGGGCGAAGGCGAGTGTCCCGGCGAGCTCGATGCCGAAGAGCAGCTGAAGGTAAGGCGCGAGGCGGAAGTGCTCCCAGCCGCCCTGCACGTCGAAGACGATCGCCGCGAGCATCAGCAGCGCATGCAGCGCCACGACGACGAAGCCGATGCCGAGGAGACGGCCGGCGAAGCGCACCCAGTCGGGCACCGGTGCGGGATCGGCCAGCGCCTGCATGTTGGCGTCGCGCTCGCGCCAGACCAGCTCTCCGGCCAGGAGGAGCACGAAGACGACGACGGTGTTCAGCGGATTGTCGAGCGCCTGGAGGATGGGGCCGGGCGTGCGGAGGAGCGGCGTGTCGAGGATGCCCTGAAGCTGCAGCTTCGCCGCGGTCTGCAGCACGAGCAGTGGCAGCACGATCCAGATCCAGCCGGTGGCGATCTCACGGAGAGAATCGTGGGCGATGGTGAGGGTCTGGTGGAGGCGGGTGCGTGTGGAATGCGATGTAGGGGACGAATAGGACTTGTAGGAAGGATAAGACGGCTGCAATGGATAGGACTGGTTTGTCCCATCTGTCTTATCGGTCCTATGTGTCCTGTTCATCCCATTAAACGCCACCGCGCCGGCGCGGAACCTCGTATACGCAAACGCCAGCGCCGCCAGCGCGATGGCGATCCACAACAGGCGGTTGGTCAGCAGCGCGCTGTCCGTGGCGATCGTGCGTGTGCGCAGGTCGCCGGGGGACCAGGTCCGCGACATCACGCTGAGCGCGGCGGTGCCGGTGGAGTCGAGCAGTTTCGCCAGGTCCCACCGGCCCAGCTTCCCGCCGATGACGAGCTGGCTCACGAGCGATCCGACGAAGACGAGCGCGGCGCCGATGTAGCTCCCGAGCGTGTGCCGCACCAGCGACGCGAGCGCGAACAGGAGACCCGTGGCGATGAACGCGTTCGGCAGCCCGACGAGCAGGTACGACTGCAGGTAGGCGGCGGGGCGGAAGGGGCCGAGGAGCTCTGCCTCGGCGCTTGGGTGGATGAAGCTGGCCAGCATGAACGCGAGCGGCACGACGGCCAGCAGGAGCGCCACGACGAGGAAGGCGCCGGCGGCGCGGCCGCCGTGGTGGGCAGCGGCGCCGAGAGGCGTGGAGCGGAACAGCGGCTCCATGCGCAGTTGCACGTCGCGCGTGGCCGCGTCGCCGGCGATCGCCGCGACGATCAGGAGCGCGAACAATGCGGCGGAGGCGGCGCCGCGCGCGACGAAGAGCGGTGCGTTGAAGAGGACCCCGATTTCGCGAGCGCTGAGGACGTCGCCGTTGACCTGGCCGAACAGCATCAGGAGGAACAGGGCAAAAAAGAGCCAGGTGGACCTGCGGCCGAGCTGATACACCAGCTCGAACCGCACCACTTCCAACCACTTTCTGAGGGCGATGTTCATGCGGCCGTCTCTGCCTGCTCCGCGCGCTGGCGGCCGGCCATGGTGGTGAAGTAGACGTCTTCGAGATCGGGCTCGACGGGCTCGAAGCCGGCGCCGGGAGAGGCTTCCGCGTGGACGTGCACGAGCGTGCGGCCGGCGAGGAGCTTCGTGGAGATGACGTGGTGCTCCCGCTCGAGCTGAGGCAGCGCGTCTTTCGAGATCACGCGGCGCCAGATGCGTCCTTTCAGCTCCTCGACGGCGCGCAACGGTTCGGCTTCGAGCAGGATCTCGCCTCGATCGATGATGGCCATGCGGGTGCAGAGCTCGGACACGTCCTCGACGATGTGCGTGGAGAGGATGACGACGCTGTGCTCGCCCAACTCCGACAGCAGGTTGAGGAAGCGCACGCGCTCGGCGGGGTCGAGGCCGGCGGTGGGCTCATCGACGATCATCAGCTTCGGATTGCCGAGGAGGGCGACGGCGACGCCGAAGCGCTGGCGCATGCCGCCGGAGTAGCCGCCGAGTTTCTGCCTGCGCACGTCCCACAGGTTGGTCTGGCGGAGGAGAGCCTCCACGACTTCCCTGCGCGCGCGGCGGTCGACGATGCCCTTGAGGATGGCGAAGTGCTCGAGCAGCTTCTCCGCGCTGACCTTGGGGTAGACGCCGAACTCCTGGGGGAGGTAGCCGAGCGTTTCGCGGACGGCGTCCTTCTGCCGGACGACGTCGAGCTCGCCGAGATGGATGCTGCCGCGGTCGGGCTCCTGGAGGGTGGCGATCATGCGCATGAGCGTCGACTTGCCGGCGCCGTTCGGGCCGAGGAGGCCGTACATACCGGCGGGGATCGTGAGGGTGACGTCCTTCAGCGCCTGGACGCCGTTGGGGTAGGTTTTGGATACGTTGCGGATGTGAAGTTCCATGGCGGCCTCTCGTCGGTGGAGCGTGCGTGTGCGGCGCATACTACTTTACCTTGCAAAGTAGTGAACCGGCAAGATGGCGGTGGAAGGGAGGGAACGGTGGGACCTGTAGGACGGATAGGACAGATAGGACGAATTGGTCCGCGGGTGCCGATCCTGCACATCCAGGGCAGGAGGCAAAGCATGGAAATCAACTGGCGTGACGATGCCGACGCGGCGCTCGCGGAAGCGAAGCGCGACGGACGGCCGGTGCTGCTCGACTTCAGCGCAGCACCGATGTGAGGGGGATGCGCTCGGCTGGATGCCGAGGTCTATCCCGACCCGAAGATCGCGGGGTTTGTCAGCGATCACTTCATTCCGGTCCGGCAGCACGTGAAGACGCATCCCGAAGCTCTGGAGCGGTGGGGCGCGCAGTGGACGCCGACCATCCTGGTGGTCGGCGGGGACGGTAAGGAGCGCCATCGCGTCGAAGGTTTCCTGGAGGCCGATGCGCTGCTCGCGCAATTGCGCCTGGGACTGGCGCAGGCGGCGTTCGCCGGCAAGCAGTGGGACGAGGCGGAGCGCCTGTTCGAGGAAGTAGTCGCCGCCGGCGACGCGGACACGGCGCCGGAAGCGGCGTACTGGGCCGGCGTCACGCGCTACAAGCGGAGCGGCGATGCGTCCGCGCTCGGGGAAACGCACAAGAGGCTGAGCTCCGAGTATGCGGGCTCGGCGTGGGCGAAGAAGGCGTCGATCTGGGGAGGCGGGCCGTAGAGCCGCGATAGTCTCGACGCAAACAAGGACCGGCCTCGCGGCCGGTCCTTTCACTGCGCTTACAGCGGGATTGAGCTAGAAGGTTTTCTTCGTCTCGTAGTCGCGGGGCTGGCCCATGCGGCCACGGACGCGGTCGAAGGAGTCGCGGGCGGCGTCACGGACGTCGCGCCAGTCGGCCTTGGAATCGCCGCGTGACGTGTTCCAGCCGCGCTCGAGGTCGGGCTCGACTTCTTCGAAGCGGCGGGTGCCGTAGCTCTGGTTCGAGGCCGACTCCCAGCCGTAGCGGTAGGCGGGCTGGTAGTAGTCGTAATCGCGATCGCTCTTGTAGTAGGGGCGGTTGCGATGCTCCGTGCGCCAGTGCGCATCTTCTTCCGTCGGGTTCACGGCCTCGCCCGCTGCCTTGCCGGCGTATCCGCCTGCCACGGCACCGATGGCTCCGCCTGCGAGTGCACCCACCGGTCCGCCGATGGCGGCACCGATCGCTGCACCCGTCGCCGCGCCGCCGGCGCTGCCGCCAGCCACACCGACGGGATGGGCACCCGGTTCCTTGGTGATCGGGTCGGGATTGGAGTCCGGGGTGGGATCGAGTCCTTTGGTTCGGTCTGTCATGAGTCCTCCTTCACACATGCGTGTGAGGACTATCGGTACTGCACTGAGGGTGCCGATCGATGCGAGGTCATGCACAAAATCTCCGATTGCGCTCGCGGCGGGCCTGGCAGTGACATTGCTTCGTCGCCTGTCGCGATTCACGAAGCCATGACGTCCGGCTCACGAAAATCTCCCGGTGGCAACCTGACCGAGATCGAACGGCTCGCGGAGGATCTCCGCCGGCAGCGCGAAGATCTGCAGCGGCAGAAAGCGCAGGCCGACGTGGACTCCGAAACGACCGCCGTCCTGCTGAAGAAGATCGACGAGCTGCGCCGCCGCACCGAGGCAGTGCGACCGCGCGAAGCGGTGCGGCGTAGAGGACGATAGGACGAATCGGACCTGTAGGACAGATAGGACCTATGGGAGTGAACGCGCGGTGGCGCTCTATCGTGGTGGCTTCCGCAGTTCCGGCGGGAGCTCGGCGACGGTGGCGGCTTCGCGCAGGTAGGCGCCCACGACCGCTTCATCGAATGCGGTATCGCGGAAGGTGAGGTAGCGCACCTGGGTGCCGTCGCCGGTCAGGAGATGACGTGAGTCGCGCATGGCGACACCGTATTCGAAGCCGAGACGTACTTCTGACTCCAGCGGGGCAATGAAGCAGAAGTATCTGGACGATCGGCCGCTGGGGCGGCGGTAGCCGATCAGGCGCCATCCGCGGTAGACGCGGTCGGTCGCCTCCGGGATCGTCATGCGCACGACCTGGCGCAGGCGTTCCGCGATCTGCTGCACGTGCGGCGGATAGTCGGCAAGGAACCGGGCGACGTCGTCGCCGGTGGTCATTGGGCGCACCTCACCATGGTGTTTGTCTGTCACGACCTGTGAAGGACGATAGGACAAATAGGACAGATAGGACAAATAGGACAGATGGGACGCTACGCGGAGCAATTCGTCCCATCTGTCCTATCTGTCCTATCGTCCGCTAATCATCCCGCGCCACCAGCCCCACCCGCACCGCAAACCTCACCAGTCCCGTGAGGTCGTGCACATCGAGGCGTTTCATCAGTTGGTTGCGGTGGGCTTCGACCGTGCGGTGGCTGAGGCTCAGGCGGTGGGCGATCTCCTTGCTGGTGTTCCCCTCCGCCACCAGTTGCAGGATCTCGCGTTGCCGCGGGGTCAGCGCCGCCAGCGGGTCCGTGGCGCCGCCGGTGCGGCTCACGTAGTCGTCGACGACGCGTTTGGACACCGCGGGGCTGAGGTACGTTTCGCCGCGCGCCACTGCACGAATGGCCACTTCGAGCTCGGCGACGGCGCTGCCTTTCAGCAGATAGCCGGCCGCTCCGGCGCGCAGCGCCTGCAGCACGTACTCCTCGGAGATGTGCATGGAGAGGATGACGACGCGGATGGCGGGATCGAGCTTCGCCAGGCGCGCCGCGGCGTCGAGGCCGTTCAGGCCGGGCATGCCGATGTCGAGGAGGACGAGGTCGGGGTGGACGCTCTCGGCGAGCCGCAGCGCTTCGTGACCGTCGCCCGCCTCGGCGACGACTTCGACGCCATCGAGTCCGTCGACGAGGCCGCGGATGCCGGCGCGCACGAGGGTGTGGTCGTCCGCCAGCAGGACACGAATGGTTCTCATGCGGCACCTCGCAGGGGAAAGCGGGCACAGACTTCGGTTCCGCGTCCGGGTGCGGTGCGGATCGCGAGCGCACCGGCGGCGAAGGAGACGCGCTCCTGCATGCCGATGAGGCCGAGGGATGCGCCGCGGACGGCGCGGTCGGACGCGGCGTCGAGATCGAAGCCGAGGCCGTCGTCGCGCACGATGAGCTCGACCGCGTCGGAGGCGCGGTGCAGCTCGAGCCAGACGTTCTTCGCCGAGGCGTGACGGGCGACGTTGGTCAACGCTTCCTGCGCGACGCGGAAGCAGGCGGTGGCGACCGGGGGATCGAGCCGCGGGATCTCTTCGACGGAGAGGTGCAGCTCGAGGCCGGCCTGCTGCGCGAAGCGGTCGGCGTGCGAGCGGAGGGCGGCGCCGAGCCCGAGGTCGTCGAGGACGGAGGGGCGCAGCTCGAGGGCGAGATCGCGCACGCTCTGCATGGCCTGGTCGATGTTCTCCATCGCATCGCCCAAACGCGGCGGAGCGGAGCCGATGTTGATCTTGACGGCGGTGAGGATCTGGCCGAGCTGGTCGTGCAGCTCGATGGAGAGGCGCCGCCGCTCTTCCTCCTGCGCGAGGAGGAGCCGCCGCGACAGTGCCTCCATGCGGGCGAGGAGCCGCACGCGCTCATCCTCCTTGCCCCGCTCCGCGCGCTCATGCTCGTCGCGCTCGATGGCGAGAGCGACGACGTTGGCCATCGACTGGAGGAACTCGGTGTCGTCGTCGCTGAAGGTGCGCGGCGTCATGGAGTGCACGCTGAGCAGGCCCCACGGCCGCTCGCGACCGCGGATCACGGCGGCGAGCACGCTGGCAACGCCGTAGTTGCGCAGGACCCACGATTTGGTGAAGCGCGTGTCGTTGGCGACATCGGCGATGACGAGCGGCCGATCCTGCTGCACGGCCCGGAGGGCGGGGCTTGCATCCTCCAGCGGGACGGTCGCCCCCAACGGCAGCTCGGGCCAGCCGGCGCTCGCGCGGAGGAACATGCAGTTCTGCTCCGGTTGTACTTCCCAGAGGATGCTGCGGCCGGTGCCGAGCGTCTCGGCGGCGCACGTGGCGGCCTCGTTCAGCAGGGTGTCGAGCTCGCGCGCACGGATCGCGGTCTGCCCGAGCTCCGCAATGGTGAACTGCTGGCGATTGCGCTGCGCGAGCTGCTTCAGCCGCAAAGCGGGAGTCTCGACCATGTCCCACACACCCTTGCGTTTGGCGATCGCGAGCTCATGAGAGTGCGCGACGTCGAGAATGCCGGCGGCTCCGGTCGTGGCGAGTGGATACGCGCAGAGCACGATCATCTGCATGCCGGAGGCGGCGTCGTCGAAGTCCTGCTCGTATTGCTGGAACGTGTCCCATTGCTCTTCTTCGAGCCACGTGTTGCAGCCGGCGATGCGCAGGCCGGCGAAGCCTTTCTGCCGCGACTCCTGCGTCAGTTTTTCCCACGCGGCGCGCAGGCCGGGCCAGTCGAGGACTCCTTCGCGGTAGTACCACGCGCGCGCAGGCTGCAGGACGATGGCGCCGCGCTCGCGATAGCTCGCATAGCCGGGCATGGCGCGCTCGAAGGCCTCCGTGATCGACGCTTCCGTCAGCGGCTCACTGTAGAGCCAGAAGCAGAGCTCGCGCTGTTCGAGTCCGGCCACGAAATAGGGGATCGAGGTCTCGAGCAGGTCGGCCGCGGTCTCGAAGAAGAGGCAGAAATGCGTTCCCCACGGCATGCCGCCCACCGGCGGAATCCCGCTCCTGCGTAACTGGCCGGTCATAATGGTGAATTGTCCACCCGTTTCGGTCGTATGGGGTGGATTAGGTATTTACCGCGCGGCGACTACGTAGTCCGACGAATAGGCCGTAACGTACACACGGCGTACGTTGGACGATGTAATGTCAGTCGCTCCCTTTCCTCGCTCCGACGATGTCCATGTACTGGTTGTGGAAGATAATGAAGTAGACGCACGGATCGTGGAAACGGTGTTGCGTCACGCATCGTTCGCGGTCCGGCGCGCAGGACGTCTCTCTGAAGCGCTCACGGCCCTCCGCTCCGGCGATTTCGACGTCGTCCTCTGCGACCTCGGGCTGCCCGACAGTGACGGCCTCGCTACTGTGCAGACGCTGATGCGCGAAGCGCCGGCGATTCCGCTGGTGGTGATGACCGGACGCAACGATGAATCGATCGCGCTGCGTGCGGTAGCCGCGGGAGCGCAGGACTATCTGGTGAAGGGGAGCACGGACGCGAGCGTGCTGGCGCGCTCGATCCGTTACGCGGTGGAGCGCGGCCGCGCGGCGCGCGAGAGGCAGGAGGAGCGGCTCGCCTCGGAGCGCCGGTTGCGCGCGCTCGTCGAGCACGCCTCGGACCTCATCTACCTGTGCGACGAGACCGGGCGGTTCACGTACGTGAGCCCGCCGGTGACGCGCATGTTCGGCTACGAGCCGGCGGAGCTGATCGGCTGCGATCCGATGGAGCTCGTGCATCCCGACGACGTGGAGTACGTGCAGCAGCGCTTCCACACGCCGGCGGCGCAGACGTCGATCCCGATCCTCGCGGAGTTCCGCTTCCGCCACAAGAACGGGACGTGGCGGCATCTGGAGGTGCTGCGCGCGAACCGGCTGTTCGATCCGGCGGTGCGCGCGATCGTCGGCAACGTGCGCGACGTGACCGGCCGGCGACAGGTGCAGGAGGCGCTCGACCAACTGCGCCGCCGCTACCAGTTGATCCTCAACAGCATCTACGACGGCGTGCAGGGTGTCGATCTGGCGGGCCACATCACGTTCGAGAACCCCGCCGCGGCGGCGCTGCTGGGGTGGCGTCCCACGGAAATGTTCGGGTGTGCGGCGCATGCGACGATGCACCACTCGCTGCCCGATGGCACGCCGCGCTCAGAGGCGGCGTCTCCGATCCACTGGACGCTCGCGGACGGGATCGTCCGCTTCGTCGAGGACGACGTGTTCTGGCGGAAGGATGGGACGGCGCTGCGCGTCGAGTACACCGTGGCGCCGATGGTCGACGAGCAGGGGCGCGTCGCCGGCGCGGTGATCACATTCCGCGACATCTCGAAGCAGAAGCAGCTCGAACAGCAGCTCGAGCAGGACGCGCGCGTCGCTTCGCTGGGGCGCGTCTCGGCGTCGGTGGCGCACGAGTTCAACAACCTGCTGATGAGCGTCAGCCCGTTCGCGGAGATGCTGCGGCGGAAGACGCTGGAAGACCCGACGCTGGAGAAGCCGGTGAAGCACGTGCTCAACGCGGTGCGGCGCGGCCAGCGGCTGACGGACGAGATCCTCCGCTACACGAATCCGGCGGAACCGCGCATCACGCGGCTGGATGTCGGGGCACTGATCCGCGACTTCACCGAGGAAGCGGCCGGTGTGCTGGGCGACCGGCGCCTGGAGGTCGATGTGCCGCCGGCGCTGCGAGTCCGCGCGGATGCGGATCAGCTCACGCAGGTGCTGCTGAACCTGGTGACGAACGCGCGCGACGCGACGGAGCCGGGTGGCGTCGTGACGATCGGCGCCGCGCCCGCGGCATCCGTGCCGTTCCTGCGCGACCGCCTGTCGGCGCCGGAGCGTTTCGCCGGCGTGTACGTGCGAGACAACGGCTGCGGCATCTCCGCCGAGGCTCAGGAAAGGATCTTCGAACCGTTCTTCACGGCGAAGAAGCGCGGCGGCACGGGGCTCGGGTTGGCGGTGGCGCACCGCATCGTGGCGCAGCACGGCGGGCACATTCTCATCGAGAGTGAAGTGGGCGCGGGGACGGCGTTTTATGTGGTGCTGCCAACCTGAGGCGAGAATCATCTTTTGTGCGCGAAGGTCCGCCGGGCAGAGCCCGGGGCTAGCCAGTCTGTCCCTTCACGCATGACGGTGCAGTCCTGCTAGCCCCGGGCTTCGCCCGGCGGACCTTCGTGCAGTAAGGCCGGCGGTCGTCGGGCCAGATAGGTCAAATCACCCGGGACCGTGGATTGATCTTCCTGGCCAGCAGGGTGAGATCTTCGCGGTTGGTGAAGCGCACCGGCGGCACCTTGGTCATCGGCCGCGCGATCAGGTTCGGCAGCAGCTCCGGTTTGCGGCGGTAGACGACGAAGTCGTAGACGTATTTGCGCGCGTAGTTGAACGTGAAATAGCCGTAGCCGTGGTCTCCGGCGCCGGGACCGCCGCTGTCGCGGTAGATGAAGTAGCCGCCACCGCCGGGTAGCCCGAGGCGGGCGACGTAGCCGACGATGGGGACGGAGTGGGCGAAGGCGCCGCTGTTCTCATTCTTCATCCCATCGAGCGCCACGATGCGGCCGAACGTCGTCGTGACGATGGTGTTGGAGCCGTGGAAGCCCATCGCCACGGGCACGCCATCGTCCAGTTGCTGGAGCACCGCCGCGAGCTGGTCGTCGTCGAGTCCACGCGGCGAGTGCGCCCCGACGGTGGTGAAGCCGGCGAGGAAGCGCGCGGCCTTGCCGGCGGCGAGCAGCTTCTCGTCGGGCTTCAGCTCGGGGTTGAACGCGGCCTGGTACGGCAGCGCTGCCTCCGGCACGATGCCGAACTGCCGGTAGCCCTCGGCGATCGCGTGAAAGAAGTCGCCGTCGCCCGGCGTGTTGTTGAACGCCGCCAGGTTCGTCACGGCATTGAGGTACTCCTCCGCGTAGTCGAGGTGCGACGTCTTCTTCTCGCGGCAGGTCATGTACTCGATGAGAAACGTGGATGCGAAGACGGAGCACGTGCCGCGCGCTCCCTGGCTCTTGACGGTGAGGCCGAGCGCGGCGATCTCGGGCCGCAGGTCGACGCGGCGCGTGAGGACAGGAAGCAGAGTGCGGCCCCGCGCGGGTGCGGTGGTCGGTTCAGGCATGGCGAATCCCTCCGTTTCCAGTAGTGCGCGTTGTGGCGGAAACGTTTCAGCGTCTCGGGCTCGACACTCAAAAAGAGCGCTTCGTCACCTCTGAGGGCCTCCTCGAACCAAAGCACGCCGGGCCATCAGACGCGGATGCTACGGTTCCCGCGTCGTCCAACTTTGTCCACGGAGGCTTTCGGATGTCGAAGTCCAGGCTGTTGCTATGCGTGTCTCTGCTGTTTTCCGCGCTCACCGTGAGCGCGGCCACCATCAAACCGGTCGATCTTGCGGAGCTGGTCGATGGCGCCGACCTGATCTTCGTCGGCACCGTCATCGGGATGGAGTCGGTCCCGGTGCGCGACGGCTCGTTCGCTTATACCTACGTCACGTTCGACGTCGAACAGACGCTGAAAGGGATCCCCCGCTCCGGTAAGACGATCACGCTGCGGTTCGCCGGCGGCCAGGCGGGCGATTCGGTCTACGAGGTCAGTGGCACGCCGAGGTTCGCGGACCGCGGCCGCCACCTGCTGTTCGTCGAGGGGAACGATCAGCTCACCGTGCCGCTCGTCGGACGGCAGCAGGGGAAGCTCGACATCGTGCCGCACCCGCACACGCAGGAGCCGATCGTCGTGGACGACGCGCTTCGCGCGGTGGACGGGGTGAAGGAGAACGGCTGGCGCCGCGGCGGGCTGCGGTTGAATCGTGACGGAACGCTGCGCGCTTCGCGCGAGGGTGTTCGCGTCATCAGTCAGGAAGGCGTGCACATCGAGCTGGAGCCGGAGACGGCGGGCGACGCCCGCGAGAAGGCCGCGCCGCTCGGCAGCGTCCTCGGCGAGCTGCGCTCGTACATCGCGAAGCGCAAGGCGTCGTCGCCGCAGTTCCGCGGCAAACAGTTCACCGAATCCGCCTCGAAGAACGACGTCCCGGCCTCGCTCCGCTTCGAGCACGGCCGCGTGAAGTAGGAGACCCGACCCATGCGCAAACTGATTCTGCTCCTGACCTTCTTCATCGCCGCGCTCGCGGCGGCGCCGGCCGGCGCGTACACGTACGACGTCTGCCGCAATCCCATCAAGTGGCCGTCGAACCTCGTCATCTGGAACGTGTCGTCGACGTCGTTCGGCGGCACCCCGTGGGAGGCGTCGCTCAACACGGCGCGTAATGCGTGGAACGATGCGCCCGGCAACAACTTCAACATCGGCTACTACTGGACGACCGACGTTTCGACCAATACCAGCGACGGGAAGAACAGCATCCTCATGCCGTCCAACTGGAGCGACGGTGGTGCTCTCGCCGTCACGTATACGCGCCGTCCGTTCTGCTTCTTCTTCTCGACCGGCTCCCACTGGCAGGAAGCCGACATGCTCTTCAATCCGAACAAGACGTGGGACACGTCGACCAATCCCCCGGCGCCGGTCGACGCGCCGTTCAACTCGACGATCGTCGCGACCCACGAGCATGGCCACGGCCTCGGGCTGCTCCACGAGAACGACACGTTCGCGCTGATGAACGAGTACTACCCGGGTGGTGGTGTGGTCGGTACGGCGTACCAGGTGCAGCCGCATGCGGATGACGTGGCCGGTGCGCGCAATCTCTACAAGCCCTCGACGCCGTACACGGTTCGCGACGTTGCAGCGACTCCGTATCGCCACTCGACGTCGGATGGCCGCGCGTCGGAGCCGATCCCCGCGCCGTCAGCGTTCTACCGCGGCCAGACCATCTCGTTCCAGTTCACCGTCGAAAACCGCGGCAACATCACGGAGAACGTGCCGGTGTACTTCTACGCCTCGGCGACGCGGCAGGTGACGACGTCTTCGCGGCTGCTCGGCACGGCCCAGCTCTCGATTCCGGCAGGTGTGTCGGCGACGCCGACGCTCTCCGTGCCGATCCCCACGAACGGACCGTGGGACTACCAGTACCTCGGCTGGATCATCGATCCGCTGAACAGCATCCCCGAGATCGACGAGGGGAACAACGGCGCGACGCTGATCCGACGGACGAACTTCATCTGGAACTACCTGCCGACCGCGTGCTTCACCGCGAGCGCCACCAGCGGCTCCACGCCGTTCACCGTGCAGGTCAACGCAAGCTGCTCGTCCGACCAGGACGGCTCGCCGCTGACCTACACCTGGGACTTTGGCGACGGCAACATCGCCACGGGCGTGACGGCGTCGAACACGTACTGGATCGCCGGGACGTACGACATCCTCCTCACCGTCCACGACGGCCAATCCGCCGCGTACGAGTGGAGGCGGATCCACGTGTCATGCAACAACACGTTCTGCCCGGAGGAGCCGTACTAGCGGCGTTTTCCGTTTACCGTTGTCCGTTGTCCGTTGTCCGTTGTGAGCGCCGCGCGCGCCGCACCGGCAACGGACAACGGACCACGGACAACGGACAACGTGCGGGATAAACTGCCAGCCGCTTGACCAGCCGCCTGGCGACGCCCGCCACGTACGTCACCTTCTTTCTGCTCGCCGCGCTGGCGCCGTTGCGCGCGTTGCGTGACTACGACTACTACTGGCACCTGGCGACGGGGCACTGGATTCACGAGCACCGCGCGCTGCCGCGCACCGATCCGTTCGGCGCGGGGAGCGATCCCGGACCGTGGATCAACGGCGAGTGGCTGTTCCAGTTCCTCCTGTATCCGCTGCATGGGCTGGGGGGCGGCGTCAACGCGATGGTGGCGGCGCGCGCGCTGTTCATCGGCGCGCTGTTCACGCTGCTGCTCTGGTGGACGCATCGCGCGACGCAAAGCCTCGGCGTCGCGCTGGCGGTGTGCACGCTGGCGTGGTTTGGCGCGGTGGGGTTCTTCAGTGAACGGCCAGCTACGTTTGCCACGGCGTTTGTCGTCGTGGCGCTGGGGATGGTGTTGCGCACTGCACCGCCGAGCGCAGCACGGACAACGGACAACGGACAACGGACAACGCCCGGTCCCACCAACCGCCAGATCATCCTGTACGCGCTGCTGACGATCGTGTGGATCAACTTTCATCCTTCGGCGTTGCTGGCGCCGGTGATCGCGGGGCTGGTGGGGTGGAACAGCCGGCGGGGGATCGTACGGGCGGTCGTTTCGGCGCTGGCGCTGCTGGTGAATCCGTACGGCATCGAAGCGATCCTCGCGCCGCAGCGGCTCGTGCACTGGGTCTCGACCGGGCCGTTCGTCAATCGCGAGTGGCAGCCGTCGTCGCCGGCGATGTTCCCGCTGCTCTACGCGATGATCGCGGCCGGGGCGGTGCTCTTCGTCTGGCGGCGCGGCGAGCTCGCGCGCGCGCTCCTCTTCCTCTTCTTCAGCATCATGGCCATCCGCTACCTGCGCAATCAGGCCGTGTTCTACGTCGCGTGGCCGCTGCTCGTCGCGCCGCTCCTGCCGCGCTTCGACTCCGCGCTCCTGCGGCGGGTGCTCGGGTTCGCATCGGTCGCGTTCATGCTGACGATGCTCCTCACGCGCGACCTCGAGACCGGCATCGACGAGCACGTCCTCCCGGTGCACGCCGCCGCGGAGCTCCAGCGGCTGGCGCCTCCCGGCAACATCTTCGCCGCGGGGCACTTCGGCGGCTACCTGATCTGGCAGTTCGTCGGCGAGCGGCGCGTGGTCAACGACGGCCGCAACGAGCTGCACAAGACGCTGCTCACCGAATACGCGCGGGCGCGGCAGGACCCGCGCGTCTGGCGCGGCATCCTGCAGAAGTACCGCATCACCTCCGCGCTCGACGCCTACCAGCCGCCCATCAACGGCATGGCGGCGAGCCTCGTCCTCTATCCGCGGAACGAGTGGGCCCTCGTCGCCTTCGACGACGCCGGCATGGCCTTCATCCGCCGCGATGGGCGCGACCTCCGCGGGATCGAATATCAGGTTCTCGTACCGGACGATCCGGAGCGGAGCTACGATGCCCGGGCCATCCCCGAGCTCCAGCGCGTTCACCGCCTTGTTGGCGGCGAAAGCGCCATTGTTCACCGTTTGGCGCAAAAGATTCGTTGACGTGCGGGCTACCATTCGCCCCGCCAAAAAAGGAGAATCCATGCCATTGACTCGTCGCACGTTCCTCGCTGCATCGGCCGCGGCCGGCACGCTCGCCGCGACGCGGGGCCTCGACGCCGCGATCACCCCCGCCGCCAAGCCGCTCTCCATCCTCATCCTCGGCGGCACCGGCTTCATCGGACCCGCCCAGGTGCGCTACGCCATGGCCCGCGGGCACAAGGTCGCGGTCTTCAACCGCGGCAAGACCAACGCCGGCCAGCTTCCGGCGGGCGTCGAGCACATCGAAGGCGATCGTAACGGGAAGCTCGAGGCGCTGAAGGACCGCAAGTTCGACGCCGTCATCGACAACCCGACGACGTTGCCGAAGTGGGTGCGCGATGCCGCCGCCTACCTCAAGGACAACACCGGGCAGTACATCTTCATCTCCACGCTCTCCGTCTACGCCGACAACTCCAAGCCCGACATGGACGAGACGGCGCCGATCATCGAAGGCGGCGATCCGAACGCCACCGAGGTGAAGATGGAGCACTACGGAGCGCTGAAGGCGCAGGCCGAGCGCGAGACGCTCGCCGCCTACGGCAAGCGCGCCACGATCGTGCGCCCGGGCCTCATCGTCGGCTCCGGCGACAACAGCGACCGCTTCACGTACTGGCCGGTGCGCATCGCGCGCGGCGGCGAAGTGCTCGCGCCGGGCACGCCCAACGATCCGGTCCAGATCATCGACGCGCGCGACCTCGGCGAGTGGACGATCCGGCTCGTCGAGAACAAGACGTTCGGTACGTTCAACGCCATCGGACCGGCGTCGCGTATGACGATGGCGGAGATGCTCTACGGCATCCGCGCCATCACGTCGGTGCCGGTCAGCTTCACCTGGGTGCCGGCCGACTTCCTCGAAGAGCAGAAGGTCCGCCCCTGGGCTGACATGCCGGCGTGGCTCCCCGCGAGCGGCGAATACGCCGGCTTCGGAAGCCGCAGCAACAAGAAGGCAATCGCCGCGGGCCTGACGTTCCGGCCGCTGGCCGATACGGCGAAGGACACGCTGGCGTTCCACGAGTCCCGCCCCGCGGAGCGCCAGAAAGCGCTGCGCGCCGGCCTCCCCGCCGACCGCGAAGCCGCCGTGCTGGCGGCGTGGAAAGCGAAGAAAGCGTAAGCCCCCATCGTGGTGGGGGGGGGG